>JAJPIG010000006.1 GCA_021324855.1 Pseudomonadota bacterium
CGCTTCTCGAGCAACCGGCGATCGAGCGAAATCTGCTGATTGCCGGTGCCTTTGAACTCTTCAAAGATTACCTCGTCCATGCGGCTGCCGGTATCGACCAGCGCGGTCGCGATGATCGTCAGGCTGCCCCCGTCTTCGGTATTACGGGCCGCGCCGAAAAACTTCTTGGGCTTGTGGAGCGCGTTGGAATCGACGCCGCCCGACAGGATCTTGCCCGAGGGCGGCACGACCGTGTTGTAGGCGCGCGCCAGGCGCGTGATCGAATCGAGCAGGATGACGACGTCGCGTCCGTGCTCGACCAGGCGGCGCGCCTTCTCGATCACCATCTCGGCGACCTGCACATGGCGCGTCGCAGGCTCATCGAAGGTCGAGCTTACGACTTCGCCCTGCACCGAGCGCAGCATGTCGGTGACTTCTTCCGGGCGCTCGTCGACCAGCAGGACGATCAGGATGATCTCCGGATGGTTGTGCGCGATCGCCTTGGCAATCGCCTGAAGCATCATGGTCTTGCCCGTAAACGGAGCCGCGACGATCAAGCCGCGCTGGCCTTTGCCGATTGGCGCGACCAGATCGATGATGCGCGTGGTGTAGTCCTCGTGATCGTATTCGAGCTTGATGCGCTCCTCGGGATAGAGCGGGGTCAGGTTGTCGAACAGGATCTTGTCGCGAGCCTTTTCGGGCTCTTCGTAGTTGATCGATTCGACTTTGAGCAGCGCGAAATAACGCTCGCCTTCCTTGGGCGGACGTATCAGGCCGGACACGATGTCGCCGGTGCGCAGATTGAATTTCCGAATCTGGCTCGGCGAGATGTAGATATCGTCGGGACCGGGCAGGTAGTTGTAATCAGGAGCGCGCAGGAATCCGAAGCCGTCGGGCAGAATGTCGAGCACACCCTCGCCGAGAATCGAGCCGTTCTTGGCGGCCTGCGCCTGCAGGATCGAGAAGATCATCTCCTGCTTGCGCATGTTGGTCGCGCCTTCGATGTTGTACTCGCGGGCGATGTGCGCGAGTTCACCAATCTTGGCGCGTTTCAGCAGCTTTAGATTAAGTACGCCGCCTTCGCTGATCACCGCCTGGATATCGGCGGGCGGCTGTCCCGCAAAGTCATGCGCTGCGGCCCGATCGCCGTTCCCGATCCGGCCCATGTCGGCGCGGCTGCCGTTCTCGGGCCGGCCCGGTACTACCGGCGCCCCGCCACCCATCTCTTCCGCCGTACCATGCGACTCGTGTCGTGCAGCTCTGCCTCTGGCCATGTTGATTTTACCCCGTTATCCTGGAACTTTGATTCTTCAGTCGATTGCGCGCGCTATAACTTGCGGGCAATCCAGCCACATTCCCCCAAATTTTCGCAGCCTGTCCGGCGGCTTGATTCCGAGATTCGTCGCCGTCGCCCGTGCCGTCACAGGCTCGGCCTTAAATCGAATGCAACCCGTCTCTGGTTGCCTATGCTCAAGCGCTGGGAATCCGATGGATCAAACGACGCCTGGTTTCGGAATTTACGTCGCTTGCGAGACGGGCGTATTTAAACCCGGACTGGCGTCTAGCAGTCAAATGCTGAAGCTACTGGCTGATGCTAGCCAAGCTGTACTAAAAAGTCAACCTCGGAGCTTCGGTACGTCAGGCGCTCCGAATCCATTCTAGCATCACATCTTCGTTAACCATCATCCCGCGCTCCGCCAAATACGCGGAAAAATCGCCCGGCAGTGGCGCGATCAGGCGCATCCGCACGCCGGTTCGTGGATGCGTGAATTCAAGCGCCAGCGCATGCAGCGCCTGGCGATGAAACGGGCCGGCATCGCCATCTGTCGCGCGGCCGTAGAGCCGATCGCCAAGGCAGGGATGACCGATCGATGCGAGATGCACGCGAATCTGATGGGTCCGGCCGGTGGCCGGAATCGCGCGGACCAGCGTCGATGAAAAGTCATCTTTCGCTGGGGCTTCGAAGCGCCTGAGAACGGTGATGCGCGTGACGGCTTCGCGCGGCGTGCGCGAGCGCGTCGACATCCGCTTGCGCTCAGTGGGATGCCGTCCGAGCGCCCGCGAGACGACGAGATCATCGCGCGCGACGATCCCGCGCACTGCCGCCAGATAGATCTTGCGCACCGTGCGATCCTTGAACTGCTGCGCGAGCGACATCCGCGCGTAAGGAGTGCGCGCCACGACCATCACGCCCGAGGTTTCCTTGTCGAGCCGATGGACGATCCCGGGTCGCATCACGCCGTCCGGCTCAGCCATCGCGGCCAAATCTGGGAATTGCGCGAGCAGCGCGTCGACCAGGGTCGGTGCGTGATTCCCGGGCGCGGCATGGACCACCATCCCGACCGGCTTGTCGATCACTATCACCTCTTCGTCGGCATGCAGTATCGGAATTTCGGGAAGTGCGAGCGCGGAGTAATCGGCAGATATTTTCGCCTCGACTTTTGCCGGCTCCGCCACCTCGATCCGATCGCCGGGGCGCAGCAGATGCGCTGGATCGTCGGCCGATGCGCCGTTGATGGTCACGGCGCCCGCGCGAATCATCCGCGCGATTCGCGAGCGCGAGTACTCCGGCGCCATCTCGGTGGCCAGGAAGAGGTCGAGCCGGGTTCGTGGCGGGATGGTTTTTGCGATGAAGCTATGCGCGGTCACGTGAGCGGAACGGCTGTCCGCAAATGATACCATCGATAGGCCGCGTTCAAAGAACGATCCGTGGAGCGCGCCGACGACACGTTGCGGCGATGCAACGCCGTTGCACCCGCGCCGGCTGATCGACTGATCGAGTCACATAATAGGCTTCCATTATGGCCGAAATCAGGTTGGCATAGCCCGTGCCTAACCAAGACCGCCGTTTTTTTGAAGGGCGGAGGACGAGGGTCAACTGCACGGCGGTTGGCTTGCTGGAGATGAGTGAACGCTGAAAAAAAATCGCTAAAGGCAGGGCCGTTGAGTTGAGGCTTAATGAGGACTAAATTGGCTATGGTGCGGGGGATGCGCGGGGCGGTTCAAAGCTTGGGTTCTCATCCCGCCTGTCCAGATTGATCGGCCAGATTCCCGCTTTGGACATCGAGCTAGGCGGAATTGGAGGAGGGGAGGAATCCGTGGAAGATCGCTCAACATTCATAATGATCATCCTGGCGGCGCTATTCTTGATGCTGGGAACGCTCACCGCCCACGCGCAGACCGCAAGCCCGACGGCAACGCCAACGCCGGGCCTGTGCTCCATCGATACCCTGCCCAGTCCGCCCAATCCGCCGAACACGCCGACGGACTGTAGGACCGGCGCTGAACCGCCGCCTTCCCTACTGGGAGTCTCGGGCAGTAACTTTAACAGCGTCGGATATGTAAAAAAGACCAATACGATCACCTGCTGCACCGGCACACTCGGCGCGCTGGTTATCAATAACAAAGCAGTTCCGATGGTCCTGGGCTCAAGCCATATCCTCGCACGCAACAGCAGCACTACCAAGTCAGCCGCGGCCAACGAGGCAATCGTCCAGCCCGGCCTCGTGGATCTCGGATGCTGGCAGGACCCCACCGATCAAATCGCGAAGCTGACGAACTGGTCAAAGATCAATTTCAGCGGCGGTCCGAACACGCTTGATGCGGCTGTTGCTACGGTCATCAATCAGGAGCAGACGCCCGGCGGTCCGCAGGTGCCCGGTATCGATCCATCGGGTAGGATCCTGAACATCGGTCAAATCAGTACGACACCTTTTCCATTTACCAGTCTCACCGATGCCATGTTCGTCGTAAAGATGGGACGGGGGAGCTGTCTCACGTCGGGCCAGATAGACGCATTTGACGCGATGGGCAAGGTGGTTTACCCGGGCAAAGTGTGCAACGTGGTAAGCGCAGGTACTGCCCTTTTCGATCACCAGATTCTCGTGATCGGAGCGGCCTTCGATAACCCGTCAGGTCAGGCCTGTGCATTCGCACAGACGGGCGACTCGGGAGCTTTGGTGGTCACCGCAGATTTCTCTTGTCCACAGGCGATCGGCATGATCTTCGCCGGCACTTCAGCGGCGGGCACTCTATACGGCCCCGAGATTTCCAGCACCATCGTCGCTGTGAATCCGATCGGAACGATTTTGAATAAGTTCGGCGTCACACTCGTAGGCCAGTCATGTACTCCGAGCGCTTTCAGCTCCGCTCTGGACAGCCAGATGCCGCAGGTGAGTGCCGCCAAGCGCCAATCGATCGAAGTCGTACGCAAGGTCAAGGAACGCCACGCAACGCGATTGCTCAAGATCGACGAAGTGACGGCAGTCGGAATCGGCGCCGGCGACGACGCGGATCACGCAGCGCTCAACGTCTATCTGGCGAAAGATACGCCGGCGATCCGCGCAATGATTCCAGCCGAGATCGACGGCGTGAAAGTGCATATCAGGCACGCGCCTAAATTCCAGATTCTCTGACAAGCATTCGATTGCCCGCCTGAAGCGGCGGCGATTCAGAAAATCGAGCGGGAGCGTGATGCCACGCTCCCGCTTTGGTTTATCGGCTAGAAACGATATGGCACCGGATGGGCCGCTTCGTAGGCGGCGATCTCTTTTTCGTGCATCAGCGTTAGCGCGACATCGTCGAGCCCTTCGAGCAGGCACTTTTTCTGGAACTCGCCGATCTCGAAGCGTGCCGACCATCCGGCGCTGTCCGATACCGTCTGCGTCGTCAGATCGATTGTCAACTCGTAGGCTTCCTCATGGTGCTCGATCGCCTGGAAAATCGCCTCGACCTCTTCCTCCTTCAGGATCACCGGCAGGAAGCCGTTCTTCAGCGAGTTGTTGCGGAAGATGTCGGCGAACGACGGCGCGATCACGGCGCGAAAACCGAAATCGGCGAGCGCCCACGGCGCATGCTCGCGCGAACTACCGCATCCGAAGTTCGCGCGCGCGACCAGGATTTTGGCCTCGCGATAGCGCGGCCGGTTCAGCACAAAATCCGGGTCCTTGCGCCAATCGAAAAAGAGCCCCTTGCCGAGCCCGGTCCGTACTACCGCCTTCAGGAACTGTTTGGGGATGATCTGATCGGTATCGACGTTTACGCGATCGAGCGGGGCGACAACGCCGGTGACTTTCACGAACGGTTGCATCGAGTTCTCCTCAGTTGCGCGCCCAGTCGCGGATGTCGACGAAGTGGCCCGCGACGGCCGCTGCCGCCGCCATCGCGGGGCTCACCAGATGGGTCCGGCCGCCAGCGCCTTGGCGTCCTTCGAAGTTGCGGTTCGACGTGCTGGCGCATCGCTCGCCCGGTTGCAGCATGTCGCCGTTCATAGCGAGACACATCGAGCATCCCGGCTCGCGCCACTCGAACCCTGCCTCCTTGAAGATCTTGTCGATCCCAAGCTTTTCGGCCTCGTCCTTGACCTGCCACGATCCCGGCACGACCATCGCGTTGACGCTTTTCGCGACCTTGCGCCCGCGGACAGTCTCGGCGGCAAGCTTCAGATCGGTGAGCCGGGAATTGGTGCATGAGCCGATGAACACCCGATCGATCGGAATCTCGACCATCGGCGTGCCCGGCTTCAACGCCATATATCTCAAAGCGCGCTCGGCCGATTCACGCTGCACCGGGTCGGCGAAGCTCGCGGGATCGGGTACCCGCCCCGTGACGTCGGTCACCATTCCGGGGTTCGTTCCCCAGGTCACCTGCGGGGCGAACGAGGCGCCGTCGAAGACCACGCTGCGATCGAAGCGCGCGCCATCGTCAGTGCGATAACGGAGCCATCGCTCGGCCGCGCGATCGAAATCCTTGCCGGTCGGTACGTAGCGGCGCCCACGGAGGTAATCGACGGTCTTCTGGTCGGCCGCGACCATTCCGGCCCGCGCGCCGCCCTCAATCGACATGTTGCAGAGTGTGAGACGTTCCTCGATAGAGAGCGCTTCGATGGCCGAGCCGCGATACTCGATCACCGTGCCGGTGCCGCCGCCGATGCCGATGCGGCCGATGATTCCGAGGATTAAATCCTTGGACGAGACGCCCGGGCTGAGCCGCCCGTCGATACGGACCTCGAACGACTTCGGTTTGTTCTGCCACAGGCATTGCGTGCCAAGCACATGCTCGACTTCGCTGGTGCCGATTCCGAAGGCGAGCGCGCCGAGCGCGCCGTGTGTCGCGGTGTGACTATCGCCGCATACGATCGTCAGCCCGGGCTGCGTGATTCCGAGCTGGGGACCGATCACGTGCACGATTCCCTGCTCATGCGAGCCGAGGTCGAACAGGCGAAGCCCGAAATCGCGGCAGTTCTTGCGCATCTCCTCGACCTGCAGGCGCGCGTCGGGGTCGGCGATCGGGCCGAGCTGGTTGATGGTTGGCACGTCGTGGTCGAGCGTCGAAAAGGTGCGGTCGGGCGAGCGCACCTTGCGCCCGGCATTGCGCAGCGCCTCAAACGCCTGCGGCGAGGTGACCTCGTGAACCAGATGAAGATCGATATAGAGCAACGCCGGTCCGTCGGGCTGCTGGTAGACGACGTGTTCCTTCCAGATTTTGTCGAAAAGCGTCTCGGCTGCCATCGCTAGCGAACAATCCTCCCGGAAATCGTGCGATCAGTCATCGTACTGGATTGCGGCGCGATGCGCCAAACCGTGGCGTTAGGGAGGGTTACCGTCCCCAAAATAGAGTGTCAGATTTATGAAAGGATTTACGACCGGTTCTCGTATGGCGCGGTTGCGTGCGAAAGAGGACGACATGATGGCCGAGAGCGGCTAGACGAAATCTGACAAATCAAAGCAGATCGCTTTTGACGGCTCGCAGTTTTGCAGTTGCGTGCAACGCTGTGGAGCGGCGATGCTCCGCTGGGGCATTGTAAGTACTGGTGCCTGCGATGCGGCTTCGTGCAGATCTGCAACGACGTGATTTGATTGTCTATCTTCGTTCAATCCGAAGTTTTTTGGCTGTTTTTCCCTCTTCCGCACAAACACTGGGAGAGGGTTGGGAAGAGGTCGTTCCCACCCAGACCGATGTCCACCGGCAACGGGCGCGATGCAAAACCGCATCAGAAACGGGATTATCCGTTCCAAAAGATGCCAAAACATCGTGACTTGAACGGCATTGACGGGCCTAGCTCTTGCTTCCCTATAGCTCGCCGAACGCGCTCCAGCGATGGGAGACGCGCCGGTCAGCGAGGGGGAGGAGGGACCGGTATGTCGAAGCAGTTCGAGCCCGTGGTCCGGGCGGGAATCCTGGGTGTAGCGGCGACCGTGATGTTCGTCGGTGCGATTGCGCAGGAGGCGTTGGTCACCGCGATCGGCGCGGGACTCTCGATAGGCGGCGTGGTCCTGGCATTCAAGCCGACGCTTAAGAGCTTCTTGATGAGCTTTTACCACTGACCGTCGCCGGTCACTTGATACGACGTGTCGGAGCGGCGCGCTCCGCATGCGCCAGTCCGCGCGTGATTGCATCCTCGCCGAAACGACGGGTGACCTCGTCGAGCGCGCGATTGAGGCGGCTCCTGCGTCCGGCCTCGCGAAGCGCCGCGGGATCGAAGAGTCTGATTTGCCGCGTATCGGCGCGTTCCAGGTTATGGACCTGCACACCCGCCAGCCGCACCTTGTCCGGCGTCTTCACCCGTTCGATTAGTTGAATCGCGATCCTGGTGATCGCAGCGCCATCGTCGGTCGCCGAATCGGTCGACATGCTCCGCGTCAGAAGCGGATAGCGTCCGCCGCCGAGCGGACGCGCGAGCTTGAGCTTGAGCGTGATGGTCCGCGCCCGCACGCCGTCGGCGCGAAGCCGGCGCGCCAGCGCCTCGCCGTGGGCGATCAGCACGCGGCGCAGCTCGAGCGAGTCGAGCGCCTGATCGTGCTCGAAAGTCGATTCCTCGCCATACGATTTCCGTTCCCAATCGCCGATCACCGGGCGCGGGTCGCGTCCGTTGGCGAGTTCGTGGAGATGCGCGCCGAAGCTGCCGAAGCGGCTTCGAAGCCGCGCCGGATCGAAGCGCGCGAGGTCGCCGATCGTCCTGATGCCGGCCTCGTTGAGCCGCGCCAGCGTCACGCGTCCGACGCCCCACAACCGTTCGACCGGCAGCGGGTGCAGGAAGTCGAGCACATGCTCGGGGCCAAGCACGAGCAGGCCGTCTGGCTTCGACATGTCGGTCAGGATCTTGGCCGCCATCTTGATCGGCGCGACGCCGACCGAAACCGTAAGGCCGGTCGCTTCGCGCACCCGGCGTTTGAGCGCGCGCGCCACTTCGATCGGCGGCCCGAGCAGACGCTGCGTACCGGTCAAATCGAGAAACGCTTCATCGAGCGAGAGCGGTTCGATCACCGGGCTGAACTGCTCGAAGACCGCGCGGACCGCGCGCGACATCTCGGCGTAGCGGCTCATCCGGCCGCCGACGAAAATTGCATCCGGGCAGAGCTTCTTCGCCTGCGCCGTCGGCATCGCGGAATGAACGCCGAACCGCCGCGCCTCGTAAGAGGCGGAAGTCACGACGCCGCGCATGCTGTTGCCGCCGACGATCACCGGCTTGCCGGCCAGTTCCGGATTATCCAGCACTTCGACCGACGCGTAGAACGCGTCCATGTCCGCGTGGGCGATGACGCGCGGCCATCCGGCAGCCGCGTCGTCATTTGCGCTCGTGCGCGACGGATTCATCGGCAATGCCCCGGCCTCCGAAACCCGCCGGGGCAGCGATCAATGCTAACCCTCTGACGCGAGCCCTGAGAAGATCGCCTCGGCAGCGAGATTTCCGCTGCGGACGCAATCCGGGATGCCAACGCCGCGATAAGCAGCCCCTGCGAGTGCGAAGCCCGGCAGCTCCTGCGCCCAACGTTCGATCGCGGCCACGCGCTCGAGGTGGCCAACCTTGTACTGCGGCATCGAGTCGAGCCATCGCCAGACGTGCGTGAAAAGCGGCGCGGCGCGGATGCCGAGCAGGTCGCGAAGCTCTTCGCGCACCACGTCGATCATCGCGGAGGCTTCAAGGCGCATGATTTCCGGATTGAGCGCGCCGCCGAGAAATGCGCGCATCAGAATTTTGCCCGAGGGGGCGCGGTTCAAAAACTTGAGACTCGAAAAGCTGATCGCGATCAACCGGCGGCGCTCGATCGCGGGAATCAGCACGCCGAAGCCGTCTGGAATCTCTCCGGCCGCCGCGGCATCGTAGGCGAGGTTGACCGTCGCGCTCGAGGCATACTCGATTTCGGCGAGCGCCCGCGACAGCGCCGGCGCGGTTTCACGCAGGATTTTCGCTGCAGCGAAAGCGGGCGCGGCGCAGATGACCGCATCGGTCTCGAACGCCCGCCCGTTGCGCGTCGTCACGATCCAACCCGCATCGCGACGCGTGATGCCGGCGACCTCTGCGCCGAAGCTGATCGACTCGCCGAGGCTCCGTTCGAGCGCATGGACCAGCGTCGCCATTCCATCGCGAAAGCTCAGGAACAGGTTCCAGCGCACGCCGCCCGATCCTCCGGCGGGCTTTTTCCGAATCATGCGCAGCGCACGGATCAGGCTGCCATGCTCGCGTTCCATTTTTTGAAATCGCGCGAAGCAGGCCTGTATGCTGAGCGTCTCGGGATCGCCGACGTAGATTCCGCCGGCCAGCGGCTGCACCAGCCGATCGAGCGTCTCCGCGCCGAAGCGGCGGCGGATGAACGCGGCGAGGCTCTCGTCGTTCTCATCGCGGCGCGCGCGGACCATCGGCTCGGCGAGCATCCGCAGTTTGCCGCGAAGCGAGAACAGCTCGCTGTCGAGAATTGGAATGATCGCCGCAGGCGCGAGCAGGCTGAAGCCGCGCGGAATTTCGACCAGCTTGCCGCGATGGACGACGAAGGCGCGCCGATGAGCTTCGAGCGTTCCGACGATTTCGGGTTCGAGGCCAAGGCGGCCCGCCAGATCGAGCGCGTCGGTCTTGTCGGAAATAAGCGAATCAGCGCCGGCTTCGATCACAAAGCCGTCGCGCAGGATGGAATGGAGCGCGCCGCCGACGCGCGAACCCGCCTCTAAAACGATTACTTCGAGCGGCAATTGGCGTACCGCCGCCAGCTCGCGCAGCCGGAACGCGGCGGCCAGGCCGCTGATTCCACCCCCGACCACTGCCACACGCTGCCGCATCGAGGCTTGAGATATCAGCCGCCGATCGCACCCTCAAGATGGCGCTGGATGCGGGCGGCCATCATCCTGATGAACGCCGGATGGTCGCCGACGGTCGCCGCGCGGAGCATTCGGATGTCGGCGGAACGCGCCACCGCAGCCGCCTCGATGTCGAGATCGTAGAGCACCTCGACGTGATCGCAGAGAAATCCCAGCGGCATCACGATCGCGTCGCGCGCGCGGCTCGCGCGGAGCGCGTCGCGGATGTCGGGTTCGAGCCATGGATCGCGAGGCGCCCCGCTCCGGCTCTGAAACGCAAGCGTCCAGTTTTCGATCCCGAGCGCCTCCGCGATGCGCCGCGCAGCGTTGGTGAACTGCTCGACGTACGGGCTCGCCGAGGCCATCGCGACTGGGATGCTGTGCGCGGTGAAGATCAATTGCGCGGCGCGGCGCGCCTCGGTCGTGAGCGACCGCGCCGCTTCATCGATTCGCGCCGCGGCGGCCTCGACGAATTGCGGATCATCGGACCAGGGCGCGACGTACTCGACCTCGGGAGCAGATGCACCAAGTTGCGCGCGCGCCTCCGCGACGTTGAGCTGGTAGCGATCCCAGCTCGCCTCGCATTGGAAAGGCGACATGATGAAGCCGAGCACGCGTCGGGCGCCGCGCGCGCTGAGCGCGGCTAACGTATCGACGATTAGCGGCGGCGAGTTGCGCAATCCGACCGCGACGGGTCGCGCGATCCCGATGCGAGCAAGCTCGCGCTCGAGCGCGGCGGCCTGGCGGAGCGTCAGTTCGTTGTAGGGCGAGCGTCCGCCGATTCGTTCGTAATGCGCGGCGACCTCCTCGAGGCGGCCGGGATCTGCGGCGCGGCCGCGCAGGACCTTTTCGAGAAACGGACGAATTTCCGCAGGCCGGGTCGGACCCCCGAACCCGATCAGCATCACGGCGTCGAACGATCGCGGCATTGCTCCTTACCGCCGGCTCATTTCGTGAACCATCTCGACCATCGCGATCACGTTGTCGACGGGAGTTTGCGGCAGGATGCCGTGGCCGAGATTGAAGATGTGGCCGGGACGGCCGCCGGCGCGATCGAGAATCGCGCGGACCTGGCGCCGGAGTTCGTCACGATCCGCGAGCAAGACCATTGGATCGAGATTGCCCTGGATGCCGACCTCGGGTCCGAGCCGATCCCAGGCGTCGCGCAGGTCAACGCGCCAATCGAGCCCGATGATGTCGCCGCCCGCCTCGCGCATCGCTTCGATCAACCCCGCCGTGCCGGTGCCGAAATGAATCGCCGGGACGCGGCCCTTGATGGACGCGAGGGCGGCGCGCGTATGCGGCATCACGAAGCGGCGATAATCGGCCGGCGCGAGCGCGCCCACCCAGCTATCGAAGAGTTGAATTAGATCGGCGCCCGCCGCGGCCTGCATCGCAAGGTAGTCGGCGGTAATGCGCGCCAGCGCCGTCATCAAGCGATCCCAGGCCGCGGGCTCGCGATACATCAGCGACTTTGTGTATCGGAAATCGCGCGATGCGCCGCCCTCGATCAGATACGACGCGAGCGTGAACGGAGCGCCGGCGAACCCGATGATCGGGCAGGCGGGCAGCTCGCGGCGGACGAGCCGAATCGAGTCGCTGACGAAGCCGAGCGACGCGGCGGCGTCGACCGGCGCAAGACTATCGAGGTCGGCGCCGGTGCGGATCGGCCGCGCGATTGCGGGACCATCGCCAGCCTCGTAGCTCAGGCCGACGTTCATCGGAATCAGCGGCAGCAGGATGTCGGCGAAGATTATTGCGGCGTCGACGCCGAGCCGTTTTACGGCGGTGACGGTTACCTCGGCGGCGAGCTCGGGATTGGTGCACAGCGCGAGGAAGCCATGGCGCTCGCGTATCGCGCGATACTCCGGCATGTAGCGCCCCGCCTGCCGCATGAGCCAGACGGGAGTATACGGCGCCGGCTCGCGGCGACAGGCCCTGAGGATCGGATGATCGCCGAGCCTCGCACTCGCGCTGTCAACAATCGACAAGCGATCAGGAACCCCAGACCTCGCGCGCGACGTCGATCACGAGGCGGAGTTTGGCCTCCTGGATTTCACCCGGAATCGGATTGCCGGCGTAAGCGCTTGCAAAGCCGCATTGCGGGCTCAGCGCGAGTTGATCGAGCGGACAATACCTCGCGGCCTCATCGATGCGCCGCCTGATTTCATCCTTGGTCTCGAGCTCGGGAAACTTGGTCGAAACCAAACCCAGTACGACGGTCTTGTTCTTCGGTACCAGGCGCAGCGGCTCGAAGTTACCGGCGCGCGGCGTGTCGTATTCGAGGAAGTACGAGTCGACATCGATGCGATTGAAGAGCGTGTCGGCGACGATGTCGTAGCCGCCCTCCGACGACCAATGACCCTGGTTGTTGCCGCGGCAGAGATGCATCGCGAGATGCATCGCGGCGGGCCGTCCCGCAAAGCATCGATTCATGACCGCCGGATAGGTTTCCAGCAACAGCTTGCGCCAGTCCTCGCGCCGCTGTGCCATCAGGGCGCGCGCATGCGGGTCGGTCAGGCAGGGCAGCGTCGTCTCATCGATCTGCACGTAACGGCATCCGGCTTCGCCGAGCGCCTTAAGCTCCTTCTGGAACGCATCGATAATATCATCCCAGAAGCGATCCAGATCGGGATAAACCTGCGTGCTGATGTTTGCGCGGCCGGCGCGGCAATGAATATGCGTCGGCGACGGCAGCGTGATCTTCACCATCCGGTCGGTGAGCGAGCTCAGGAATTTGAAATCGCCGACGTGGACCGGACTTCGCCATTGCAGCCGATCGCTGACCTTGATGTTGAGCATCGGAATCCGATGGCCCTTGCGATCGACGAAGAACCAGTCGCTCGGCGTTTCGAAATCATACTGCAGGCCGCCCAAGCCCTGGATGTAGAACGCGCTGAAGAAGGTTTCGCGGCGAAATTCGCCGTCGGTGATCGATTGCAGGCCGAGCCGCTCCTGAAACGCGACGATGTCGCGAATCGCGCGGTCCTCAATTTCATGCAGGTCCGCGGCTTTGATTTTACCGGCCTTGAGATCCTCGCGCGCCGCCAGCAATTCCGGCGGGCGCAAAAAGCTGCCGACCTGCTCGGCGCGAAACGGCGGATTATGGGGCGCTGCGCTGGCCATCGTAAACCTCCCGACCCGGGCATCGCCCGAGAAACATTCAGCACGAATACCGAGTAAGTCTAGTCCGTGGCCTCCCGGATTGAAAAGCATCGCCCGGCGCGGACCCGATCGCAGGGATCGCACCGGACGTACCAAATCTGGCATTGTGGATCGAAATGAAATATCGGGACGCGATTGCGATCGGCACGCTTGGCTGGATGCTGATGGTCCCGCCCGGACATCTGCCGCCGCGGCACGCGCATCGCGACAAGCACGCCGTGATGGTTCCGGACGCGACCGCGCCGCTCAACGGATGGTACCCGGTCGAGACGTTCTCGACCGAGATGCTGTGCCGCCATGCGCTCGGAGAGCTGGGCGGACCGTCGCCCGGCCGCGACGCCTTTGTGACGCGCTATCACGATCCGCGCGAGCGCAAGTTCATGGTCCGGGCGCTGTCGATGGGCCAGTGCATCGCGTCCGACGATCCGCGGGTCAAAGACGTGCGATGACATTCGGCGCATCGGGTGGCATGGTAGGAATCTCGGAATTGTAGCATCTTCGTTTCGGCAATCAGGCGACAGCCCGAGCCGACCCATCCCGGAGGAGACTTTCAATGAAAAAACCACGGCTGGCGATTCCGGTTACGATCGCGATCGTTGCTGCGATGCTTGCGGCTACGCTCACGCCGACGCGCGCTCAAGACGGCGGAGCGGAGATGAAGGAAGCGGCGCCGATTCCCGAAGCGTCGATTCCGTCCTACATCATAGCGGCCGTGAACTCGCCTGCGCGGCCGGCTGCGGACAAGGCGCTCGACGCGGGCCGCAAGCCAGCCCAGATGCTTGCCTTCTTCGGCATAAAGCCCGGGATGAAGGTGGTCGACCTGTCGGCCGGGGGCGGCTACACGACCGAGCTGCTGTCTCTGGTCGTCGGGCCGGAAGGAAAGGTCTATTCGCAGAATCCCAACCTGGCGCGATTCGCCAAAATGCTGGCGGCGTGGCATGCGCGCGTAAAGAACCTTTCTAACGTCGTCGCGATCGAAAAACCGGCCGACGTTCCGAACCTGTTGCCGGTCGGGCCCGATTCGATCGATGCCGCGATCATCAACATGAACTACCACGACCTGGTCCACGCCGGACTTAACATGGACCGGATGAACAAGACGATTTTTACCGACCTGAAGAAAGGCGGTGTCTACGGGGTCATCGACAACAGCGCGCAAGCGGGTTCGGGCGCGCGCGACGCGGGCACACTCCATCGTATCGATGAGAACTTCGTCATCAAGCAGGTCGAAGCGGCGGGATTCAAGCTCGATGCGGCGTCGAGTGCGCTGCGCAATCCAAGGGACGATCGCACCTGGCCCATCTTCAAGCATCGCGGCCAGCAGGACCGCTTCATGCTGAAGTTCGTGAAGCCATAGAGCTAAGCCAGGATTTCGCGGGCGCGTTTCAGGTCGGCGGCGATCTGTTTCGCCAGCGCCTCACCGGATTCGAACTTGATCTCGCCGCGCAGCCGCTCGACCAGTTCGAGACGGAGGCGCTCGCCGTAGAGATCGCGGTCGAAATCGAAAATGTGCGCCTCGATCGATCGCGCGGACTCGTTGAAGGTCGGGTTCATCCCGATGTTCGAGACTGATGCCCGTCGCACGCCGTCAGAAAGCACAACGCGGGTCGCATAGACGCCGTCGGGCGGGATGCATTCGGTTTCGCTCGCGAGGTTGGCGGTCGGAAAGCCGAGCTTGCGGCCGCGTTCGCGGCCGCGCACTACGGTTCCAGTAAGGAAATGATCGCGGCCCAGCAAGCGCGCCGCGGTCCTGAGATCGCCCGCGGTAATCAGCTCGCGGATTTTGGTCGAGCTGACTTCGAGGCCATCGGCCCTGATCGGGCCGACGACGAAAGTTTCGAATCCGAACTCGCGGCCCATCGCCACCATCGCATCCGCGTTGCCGGCGCGCTTATGCCCGAAACTGACACTGTGACCGACGACCACGGCGCGCGCGCCGATTCTGTGCACGAGAAAGTCCTTGACGAAATCGCGGGCGGTCACGCGGCTCAACTCGAGCGTGAAATCGATCACGATTACGCCGTCGAGACCCGTGTCGCGCAGCAATTCGAGTTTGTCATCGAAGGTTACCAGCGCGGCGGGCGCGCGATCGGGGAACAGGCGGCGGGCCGGCAGCGGATCGAAGGTCAGAGCGAATGCGGCGCCGCCGGCGGCGCGTGCGCGCTTGATTGCTTCGCCCAGGATCGCGCGATGGCCAAGGTGCACGCCGTCGAAATTGCCGAGCGCCACCACCGGATAAGGCGGCGGCGCAAACTTATCGAGCTCGCGAATTATCTCCATGCCGGCGGGCTAGTCGCTGGCGAGATTCCTCATCATCGCGGTTGCGACCGAGGACTCGGGACATTCGCTATGATCGTTGACGAGCTTCTGGAGCGTCAGCCGCGCGTCAATGCGGTCGTTGATCTGCATGAAGGCCTGGCCTTCGCGCAGCAGCGCGGGGCAGCTGAAGCGGCCCTTCGGGAACCGCATCGCGAGATCGTTGAACTGCAGAATCGCCTGATCGTACTTGTTCATTTCGTAAAGCGCGTTGGCTGAGAAATATTCGGCCGGTTCTGAGAGCGGGGACTTCGGGAAGCGGCGCATCATGGTGGCGAAGCGCGCGGCGGCCTCCTGATACTGGCCGGCCTTCATCTGCTGGAGACCCTTCAAGTAAAGCGCCGCGCCGGGATCGCCGCTGGTCTGTGCGGATGCGATCTCGTGATCGATCGAGGCGCGCCAATCCGCCGCCTCGGCGGACGGCGGCGTTTCGGGCGCGCCCGCCTCTTCACCGCCCGTTTCCGTGCCGGGCGGCGTACCGGTTGCAAATTCAGGCGGCGGCGTCTCGCCGGGTACGGCCGGTGGCGTGCCCGCCGCCGCACCGCCGCTCTCCGGGCTGGCGCCGGGACTCGCTGCTGCGCCCGGCATCGCCGGCGCACCCGGCGCACTTGGCGGCATCCCGGTAGCACCGGCCTGGAGCGCGCTCACCTCGCTTTCGAGCTTGCTGACGCGCGCCGCGAGCGCCTTGTTTCCGCGGCCACTCCCGCCGCCGCCACCTCCATGGCGCAGCTCATCGACCTCATCCTGAAGCTGGCTCACCTGCTGCTTGAGCGCATCGATCTCCTGCTGATTGCTGGCGATCAGACCGCGCGTAGCAAACTGGTTGTTGCTGAGCTGCTGGAGATCGCTCTGCGTCGGGCCGCATCCGGCGGCGAGCGCGAGCGCAGCGACGAGCGCGATCGTCCGCGCTATGAGCCTGACCTCGAGAGCGTTCATCAGCCCTGCGAGCCCTGGATCACGAAGTGGTCGCGTCGATTCTGAGCCCAGCACTCCTCGTTGTGGTCGGTGCAAAGGGGCAGCTCCTTGCCGTAGCTGATGGTTGACATACGATCGGGCGCGATCCCGAGCGTCTGAAGATAGTCCTTCGCCGCCTGCGCGCGCCGCGCGCCGAGCGCGATGTTGTATTCCTCGGAACCGCGCTCATCGCAATGGCCCTCGATCTGGACGCGGGCATTCGCATGGTCCTGCAGCCATTTGGCGTTGCTCTTCAAGACTTCGCCGTCCTGGGTCGTGATCGTGTAGTCGTTGTAGCCGAAGTGGATGTCGGAGAGCGGCCCGGTCTGTCCCGCGCCGAGATCGCCACCCTGCTTCCATTTTTCAAGCGAGTTGCCGCCGCCGAGGTTTCCTTCGCCGAGCTGGCTGCCGTTCGCGCCCTGAGCGCCGGCGCCGGGCTGCGGTTTGTTGGAAGAGCATCCAGCGATCGCGAATGCGACCGTTATCGAGAGCAGCATCGCCGCGCGGCGCAGACGCGCCAAATTATTCCCCAAGCCACCACGACCATGCCGGTGATGTGTCATTGCCGTCATCCTCCGTAAGCGCCGAAACAATTGTAGGGTTGTTGGCCTGCATAATATAGATGCGCGCGCGGCCACTGCGCGTAGAGCTGAACGCTATATACCGCCCGTCGGGTGACCACGAGGGCGACGTATTGCTGCCGTCGGTTGTGAGCCGCAGCGCCTTGCCGCCCGCGGTTGGAATGACATAGATGTCGAAGCGGCCGCCTTCGCGACTTTCGTAGGCAATCTTGCTCGCATCCGGCGAGAACGACGGCGCGGAATTGTAGCTGCCCTCGTAAGTGACCCGGCGAGCCGCGCCGCCGTCGAGCGGCATCACGTAGATCTGCGGACGCCCCGAACGATCCGAGCAGAACGCGAGTTGCGATCCGTCGGATGAGATCGATGGATTGACGTTGATCGCGTTGTCGTGCGTGAGCGCCCGGATGCGATTACCCGCGCTGTCGAGCAGATAGAGGTTGGTGTAGCCGCCCGACTCGATCGCCGCCACGATCCGATCGCCCGACGGCGTAAGCGCGCCGCCCACCATCCGGCCCAGGTTGCTCTGGATCTTCACCTCGCGCTTGGCCTCGAGATCGACCAGGTAGAGCGCCGGTTCATCGCTTTTGTACGACAGATAAATCAGATGACGGACGGTTTTGTCGAAATGCGGGAACAGGTTGATGGTCGGATTGTTGGTGATTTGGAACAGACCGTCGCCGTCGAGGTAGGAGACGTAAACTTCCTTGTAGCGGCTGTTGCCGGTCGAGACGAAGGCAAGCTTGGTGTCGAACGGGCCGCGTGTTCCGGTCACCGCCTTCATCACGGCGTCGGCAAAGCGCCGCGCCATCTCGCGGACATCGCTCGGCGCGCCGACGAACCGCTTGCCCATCATGCGCTGCTGCGTGCTGACATCGAACAGCATCGCCGTCAGCTCTACCTGCGAACCCTGGGCCTTAACGGAGCCCTTCACCAGGAACAGCGCGTTGATCGAGCTCCAGTCGGCGAAATTGATCTGGCCGACATCGTAACCGGAACTTTGCGGCTTCTCGATGTAAGAGTCGGGATCGAGAATTTTGAAATCGCCCGAAAGCTTGAGATTGCGCATGAGCGTGCTGACGAAGCGGCCCGAGATGCGGCCTTCATCGTCGCCGCCTAGGTTCTTGAGCTGCGAAATAGCGATGTTCGCGACCTGGCTCGGACCCTCGATCGTCATCCGGAGCGGCTGGGCCGACGCTGGCGCGCATACGTATGCGATTAGGATCAGAACCAGAAGAGGGATAAGCCGTTTCATGTCTGCTGAGCACCTGTGCTGGAAATCGAGCCGCCGCCGCACACCTCATCCACTTCGCGTTCCGGGAAGCTACGACTGCAGCTCGCCGGGTTTGAACTCCGCCTCCACCCCCTGCTCGAATTGCGAGCGATACTTCTCGGGAGGTGGCGGGAACGGGGCTGCCCGCCGGATCGCGCGTACCACCGAGTCGTCGAAGGCGGCGTCGCGTGAGCTTTCGAGTACCTTGACTCCGTTCAACTCACCATTGGGACCGATCGCAAAGAGCACTTCGGTGCTGAGATCGTTGTTCGCGCCGGGGAAGCTCCATGCGTCCTTGATCCGTTTCCTGATGGTCTCGTAGTAGAGCAGAAATTCCGGGTCCTGTTGAATCCCATTGCTGCCAGTTCCCGGGCCGACGCCATAGCCCGTGCCGGCGATTGAGCGGCTAGCAACCACCGGACCAGCGTTGCTTTCGGAATTAGAACGCGCCGGCGGGATTTTCTTGCTGCTCTTTTCGAGTTCCTCATGCACCTTTTCAAGCGCCGCACGCAAATCGGGGGTTGGCTCGGCCTCCGCGACCATCACCCTGGGCGATGGTGCTGTGTGCGGATGACGCCGAACCATGGGCGTCGGGGCAGGCGTCGGACGCGCTCGATGCCGCGGCCGCGGGGTGGGCGTCGGCTTGGACGCGGGGCGCGGCGTATGCCGCGGATGCGGCGTTGCGGTATGCCGTGGGCGAGGTGTCGAGGTCGGCTCGGGCGGTGGCGGAGTGGGTGTCGGGGTTGGTTTGCGCCGTTCTTTGAGAGCGATCGCGTTGGTATCGGGCTCCTTCGGCGGGATTATTTTCGATTCTGTCCGCGGCGGTTCTTTCCTGGTCTCCTCGCGCATCGCGAGCCTGCGGTGCGATAGCGGAGGCAACGGATGCGTCCCGAGATCGCCCGCCGGCAGGTTATCGAGCACCTGGACGGTGTAAACCGGCGGCGGGGCATGCTTCAGCCGCAGGAAATCGGGCAACACGAATAGGAACAACAGAATCAGCCCGGCGTGAATTATCGCCGAGGCGAAGATCGCTGCGAAATAGCCCAGCCGCTGCCGGCCGCCACTAAGGTCCGGACGTGCCACTGGCGCGCTCGGCCGCGGCGGAGCCCCCGTCTTCCGCCGACGGCATCTCGGTCACCAATCCCACCTTGTCGATCCCGGCCGCCTTGATCGCCGCCATCGTCGACACCACCTCACCGTATGCGACGCTCTGATCGGCGCGGATGAAGACCTCGCGGTCGGGGCGCTCCTTCGCGATCGCGCGGAGCTTCGTCGTCAGCTCATCGCGCGTCATCCGCGTATCGTTCAAAAAGACGCCCTTGTCGTGAGTCACCGAGACGACGAATTGCTCTTCCTTGCCCGGCAGCCCTTCGGCTTTGACCCTAGGCAGCGCGACTTGAACACCCTGCTGGATGATCGGCGCGGTGACCATGAAGATCAGCAGCAGCACCAGCATCACGTCGACCAGCGGCGTGACGTTGATCTGCGATACGAGCTGACCGCGCTGTCCGGGTTCGAACGCCATTTACTTACGAGAGGAAGTGACGCTCCGCGATGTTGAGAAATTCAGCGACGAAGTTGCCCATTTCAACATCGAGCTCGCGAACCTTGGCATTGAGATGGTTGTAAAACGCCTGCGCCGGGATCGCTGCGATGAGCCCGCCGAGCGTTGTGATCAATGCCTCGGCGATTCCGGGCGCCACCGCCTGGATGCTCGACGTATGCGCCGCCGAGAGGCCCATGAAGGCCGTCATGATACCCCAGACGGTGCCGAGCAATCCGATGAACGGGCAGGTCGATGCAGTCGTCGCAAGGAACGGCAACCCGGCTTCGAGCTTCGTCAGCTCCACGTTCTGCTGACGCTTCATCGCGCGGCTGACGTTCTCGACCCCGCCGAGATCGGTCGAAAAGCCGCTTTCGGCGCCGACCGCCTGGCGCTTGGCGCGCGTGAGCTGGAGCAGTTCCTGGTAGCCGGCGCGAAACACCTGCGCGACCGGGCTCTTCTTAAGCCCGACGCTCGCGGTATGAATCGCAGCGAGGTTCTTCGATTCCCAGAAGATCGAGATGAAGCGTTCGGATTCGCGGCGTGCGGCGGAGATCTGGCTGAACTTGTAGAGAATGATGCCCCAGCTTACGACCGAGAAGAAGAACAGCAGCGCCAGGATGCCTTGAACGAACGGACCGGTGCCGAAGATCAGGTCCGCCACCCCCACCCCGCCGCCAAGCTCGTGAAACATAAACCCCGCTTAGCTCCAAGGTGATAAATTATACGGATTCGCCCGCGATCTGAAACAGGCGTGGTTCGTCGGGATTTGCCGCCGACGCGAAGGCTCGTCTATAAGTCTGGATAATTCGGCCGGGGTGGCCTGCGCGACAACTCGGTTTCGAGTCGGGAGACTAAATCATGTTTCTGCGCAACTACTGGTACGTGGCGGCGTTCAGCGATGAAGTCCGCGAGGAACCCCTCGGCCGCACCATCCTGAACGAACCCGTAGCACTGTTCCGAACCAAAAGCGGCGCCGTCGCCGCACTCGAAGATCGATGCTCTCATCGCTGGATGCCGCTCTCCAAGGGATGGGTCGATGGCGAGATGCTGGTCTGCTGCTATCACGGCGTCGCCTTCGACAGCGCGGGCGCCTGCGTGCGCGTGCCGGGGCGCGACACGCCGCAGCCCGGCCTTGCCGTGCGCCGCTTCCCGACGGTCGAGCGCTACGGCGCGATCTGGATCTGGATGGGCGACCCGCAACTCGCCGATCCCGCGAAAATTCTCGATTGCAAGCTGATGGACCCCGGCGGGCAAAAACGGCAGCCGCGTCTATCTGCATGCCAACGCGAATTACATGTTCATCAGCGACAATCTCTGCGATCTGCTCCACGTCGCTTTCCTGCACAACTCCGCGCGCAAGAATTCATCGAGCATCGGCAACACCCTGATGGAGAACGGCAGGCTCGATGTCGGCCAGCGCGGCGACAGCGTGATCGCCAACTGGACTTGGACCGATGTTCCCACCCCGCCGACCTGGCGCCGCCTCGGCAACCTAGGCGACCGCGCCGACGGCTGGATTCTCTCGACCTTCGTGCCGCCGTCGTTCCTGATCAATCCGATCGGCTTTGCCGAGGCCGGCACCGGCGGGATCGACAGCCCGCTGCCGCAAGGCCGCGGCAAGTTCAGCTTCACCAACTATCAATGCATCACGCCCGAGACCGAGCGCTCGACGCATTTTTTCAAGCTGGTGGCGCACGAATGGCCCGCCGATCTGATCCCCCACGGCCTTGAGATGATCAGGAACGTCAATGCCGAGGACATCTGGGCGATGGAGCTGCAACAACAGGCGCTCGATCGCGATCCCGCGGGGCAGATGCGCCCGATACCCACCGATGAAGGCGTGATCAGGATGCGCCGGCTGATGGACCGGCTGCTCAAGGAAGAGGCCGCCCGCGCGGGCTGAGATCGCGAAATCGCGTCTTCTGTCTCTGTTTGACCCATCGTTGCAACTGCGTCGACTCAGGGTCTCGCGCGAGAAGGCGTCGAAGCCTAACATCCGTGTTGTATTGTGCTAGCTTTGAAAGCATCCGCTTGACGGCTCGAATTTTGCGTGAAGCTTTACCGAAGTTTTCCAGCTTACAGGGAGGAACGGACCAATGGCGGCCAGGATCGCTATAAACGGGTTCGGCCGGATTGGCCGGATGTTTCTGCGCGCTGCGCTGAATAACAAAGAGCTCGAAGTTGTTGCTGTCAATGACATCACGGACGCCGCTACGCTCGCCCATCTGCTGAAGTATGACTCTGTCCATGGCACGCTCAAACAACAAATCCAAGCCGAGGGCAATCAGATCATGGTCGATGGCCGCGCGTTCACGGTGCTCGCGGAACGCGATCCGGCTAAACTGCCATGGTCGAAGATGGGCGTGCAGATCGTGGTCGAGTCGACCGGACTGTTCACCGCGCGCGACAAGGCCGCGGCTCATCTCGCGGCCGGCGCGCGCAAAGTCATAATCAGCGCTCCGGGCGAAAACGCCGACGTCACGCTGTGCATGGGCGTCAACCAGGAGGCGTACGATCCCGCCCGGCATCAGGTGATCTCGAACGCTTCGTGCACCACCAACTGCCTCGCCCCGATCGCGAAGGTGTTGCACGAGAGCTTCGGCATCGTGCACGGCCTGATGACAACCGTGCATTCCTACACCGGCGATCAGAACTTGGTCGACGGACCCCATCGCGATCTTCGCCGCGCGCGCGCGTCGGCCGTCTCGATGGTACCGACGTCGACCGGCGCGGCCCGCGCGATCGGACTCGTGCTGCCGGCGCTGAAGGGCAAGCTCGACGGCATCGCGATTCGCGTGCCGACCGCCAACGTCTCGGTCGTCGATCTGACCGCGACGCTGTCGCGCAGCACCGACGTGAAGGGCGTGAACGACGCGATGAAGGCGGCGGCCGAGGGGCCGCTGAAAGGCATCCTCGCCTACAGCGCCTTGCCGCTGGTGTCGGTCGACTTCAACGAAAATCCGCATTCGTCGATTTTCGATGCGCCGCTGACCAAGGTGATCGACGGCACGCTGGTCAAGGTTTTCTCGTGGTACGACAACGAATGGGGTTACTCATGCCGGCTGGCCGACGTGACCGCGTTCGTCGCATCGCGAATCTAAGCGAATCCGATGCTGCATAGCGTTTCACAGCCATGATCATTCCGGTCTCGCAACTTCCGGTCGCAGGCAAGCGCGTGCTGGTGCGATGCGACTTCAATGTCCCGATCCTTCAGGGCGAAATCACCGATCCGACCCGGATCGACGCCAGCCTCGAAACCATCCGCTGGATCACGGGCCACGGCGGCGCGGCGATCCTGTGCTCGCATCTCGGCCGCCCCAAGGAACGGACACCCGAGCTGAGCCTTAAGCCGGTCGCCGCCTATCTGACCAAAGTGCTCGGCCGCAAAGTTGCGCTCGCTCCCGATTGCATCGGCGAAGTGACCTGCAGGATGGCCGAGACGCTGCCGATGGGCGAGGCGCTGCTGCTCGAAAATCTGCGCTTCCACCCGGAGGAAGAAGCCAACGCTGAGGATTTCGCGCACGAGCTCGCGCGCGGCAAAAGTGCGTATGTGAACGACGCGTTCGGGACCGCGCATCGCGCGCACGCTTCGACCGCCGGCGTGGTCGCGTTTCTGCCGGAACGGGCGGCGGGCTTTCTGATGATGCGCGAGCTCGAGGCCTTGCGGGCCTTCACCGAAAATCCCGAACGGCCGCTGATCGCGATTCTCGGCGGCGCCAAGGTTTCCGACAAGATCGGCGTGATTCGTAACCTCCTGACCAAGGTCAACACGATCCTGATCGGCGGCGCGATGGCCTATACGTTTCTGAAAGCGCGCGGCATCGCGGTCGGACGCTCGCGCGTCGAGGACGACAAGCGCGAACTCGCCTTACAGCTCATGAGCGAGGCGGCGAATCGCCAGGTCGATTTCGTCCTGCCCATCGATCACGTGGTCGCGGCGGCTCCCGAAGCGGGCGCGAAGGCCGAGACGGTGGTGCAGATTCCGACCGAGCTGATGGCGCTGGACATCGGACCGCGCACGGTCGAAGAGTTCCGCAACCGGCTGGCGGGCGCGCGCACTGTCATCTGGAACGGACCGCTCGGCTATTTCGAGTTGCCGCAGTTCGCGCGGGGCACTTTGCAGGTCGGCGAGGCAATCGCCAATCACGAGGGCCTCAAAAGCCTCATCGGCGGCGGCGACACGGCCGCGGCGATCGCTCACGCGCCGTGGGCAGGTCGCTTTACTCATATCTCGACCGGCGGCGGCGCAACGCTCGAATATCTCGAAGGGCTGGTGTTGCCCGGCGTCAAAGCGCTCGAGCGCTGATTCGGGCTCAGAACCATTGACGGATTCATCGATGCGCCGATTGCTGATCGCCGGGAACTGGAAGATGAACCTGACGGCCGCCGAGTCGCAGGCGCTCGCGGGCGCGCTGCGCAAGGATCTCGACCGCGACGCCGCCCGGCTGGGACGCGATCGGGACGTGATGGTGGCGCCGCCCGCGGTTAACATCCCTGCGGTCGCGCGCGAACTCTACGGCTCCTCGATCGGGCTCGGCGCGCAGAACATGCACTTCGAGGATCGCGGGGCCTTTACCGGCGAGGTCTCCGCGCCGATGCTCAAAGAGTTCGGCGTGGTTTACGTGATCCTCGGTCACTCCGAGCGGCGGCACATCTTCGGCGAGCGCGACGAGTTCATCAATCGGAAGGTTCTGACCGCGCTGCGCCACGGGATGACGCCGATTCTCTGCGTCGGCGAGACCGGCAGCGAGCACGACCGCGGCGAAACGTCGACCGTGGTGCTGCGTCAGCTCCAGCGCGGATTGGACCAGGTGCCCGAGGGCGAGCTTGCGCGGGTTGCGATCGCGTACGAGCCGGTCTGGGCGATCGGCACCGGCCGCAACGCCACGCCGGGCGAGGCGGGCATCGTCCATGGCGCGATTCGCGAAGCGCTTCGCGATCGTTCCGGCGCTGTCGCTGACCAAGTGCGAATCCTTTATGGCGGCAGCGTCACTGCGGACAATGTTGACTCGCTCGTCGGGCATCCGGATATTGACGGGGTTCTGGTCGGCGGAGCAAGCTTGAAGGCTGAGTCGTTCGCGCGGATCGCAAGGACGGGCATCGCCTAGCGATCGAAGCGCAGCCAGGATCGAAGGAAAGAGATGGTCACCGCGATAATCGTGCTTCACGTGCTGGTCTGCATCGCACTGGTGGTGGTCGTGCTGTTGCAGCAGGGCAAAGGCGCCGATATTGGCGCGGTCTTCGGCGGCTCCAGCCAGACCGTGTTCGGCGCCAGCGGCGCGGGCAACATGCTGACCAAGACCACCTATGCGCTGGCGGCGGTGTTCTTTTCGACTTCCCTGTTCCTGGCCTATAACTCGACCCGGCGCGCGACCGGCAGCATCTTCAACGGCCGGGCGTTTCCCTCAGCGCCCGCGCCGGTCAAGCCGGTTCCGCCGGTCAAGAATCCGGCTTCGGCGCCGAATCACGCGCCGGGACATTAAGTCTGTTTCGCGATGCGAGGGTGGTGGAATGGCAGACACGCGAGTTTGAGGGGCTCGTGGTAGAAATACCGTGCGGGTTCAAGTCCCGCCCCTCGCACCATCCGCTGACAAGGGTTCCAAATCGCTAATAGCCGCTGCGCGGAGCGCGCCGCCAACCGGGATGTCCGCTCTGGCCGCCTCGTCGTTATCCCGAGCGTAATCGCGGGATAGGCGCGACGCGGTTTCCCTGATCTTGGGTTTTGATCCATCGCCGCGCGGCGATTTCTCCACTGTGCCTGGCTCCAAGCGTTCCTTCGGCTCCGGTCGAGATGACGGAAAATTGTCCGACTCTCCCCCAGATTGTGGGAGAGTCGGAGCGGGTCGTTATCAGCCGCGATTTTCCACTTCGCGGCGCGGACTACCGGATCAGAGTTGCCGGTCGCTGCGGGCATCAATGCGGCTTGAATGCTTCGTTAACGTCCAGGTAAGGGGTCGAGTTGTTCGTTCCGCCGACTGCGAAGAGAAGGCCGTGAGCGGCGCCCACCGCGAACGAAAAGCGACTCGTCGGCATCGATGTGTCGGTGCTCCACTCATCTTCTTCAGGTTCGTACATCTCGTTCACCGAGGTCGCATTGCCACTGACGTTTCCCCCTAAGACGTAGATATTGCCGTCAAGTTTGACGCCGCCGGCCTGAATACGAGCTGTGGGCATTGAAGCGCCGGTTGACCAGCTGTCTTCCTCAGGATCATAGACTTCGTTCACGGAGAGGGCTCCGGAGGCATTTCCTCCTCCGATGGCAAAAAGCTTACCGTGGGCCGCGACGACGACCAAATTACTCCGCCCCGTTGGCATGGAGGTCTTGGCGGACCAGGTGTTGGTGGTTGGGTCGTAGGCTTCAATCGAATTCAAATATACGCCGGGCGAGCCATTCTCTCCCCCAACAACATAGAGCACTCCATCCAATGTCGCCGCTCCTTCGCTATCAACCAGCGACGGTAGCGGCGCTTTTTCCGTCCAAGTGTTGGTGCTGGGGTCGTAAGCCTCGACCGTAGTTACAGCGCCTCCGCATCCAGTTTGGCCGCCGATTACATAAAAGAGCCCGTTCAATTCGGCGCCGGCACCGTTCCAGCGTGCAGTGGGCATCGGCGCTACATCTGTCCAGGAGTCGGTAGCGGGATTGTAGGCTCTTACCGTGCTGATCGGCGTGCAATTGTTCGCTACCCCTCCCCCGGCAACGTAAAGGATACCGTTCACCACGGCAGAGGCGCTCCCATTAAAGGCGATCGGAGAGGGTGCAAGCTCCTGCCACGTATCGGGCAAGTCCTGCGCGAACGCGTTGCTAAAGGTTATTGAACCGGCAACAAACAGACAGACTGCGAATACCCATTTCCATTTGAGAGAATACGTTAAGTAATCACTACTCTTGCCTTGCATTACGACATCTATGCGCCGAATCATAGGATCATCCCTCCTGTTAGGTTAATACAATTCAAGTCAAGACAATCTCCTTTACGTCATTACCTATAGCGCTATTTAATCTTTAGATCAATCTATAACAACATATTTTTGTTTAAAAGCTTTTTGCAGGAACGTGTGAGTGGAAGTTTTTATTCTAATAATATTGAGATCTATTAGTAATATGTAAAATAAAACAGGCGACAATATTAGTGGTTCTTAAGTATCGTGCTGTGACAAAAGACACGCCGGTGTTTGCGCCGCGCGAGATCCCTTCGCTCAGGATCACCGCATGCCAAAAATTGACTAACTGACAAGGTGGAGTTGGCTCGCGAGCCCACGCGATGCCGGTGGAGTCGCATCGCGGCGATCGCGCTCGCGATCGATCGGAAAGCCGTGTTTTTGCCGGATACGATCGAAGATCGGCCCGATGCGTTCATCGTAGCTCTTCGGCGCGTAAGCCGAGCGCCCGTAGAATGATTCGATGCGGGCGCGCAGATGCGGGAAATGCGCCGCGACGAACGGGATAAACTTGCGCGCTGCGGCGGGCTTCAGAAACAAACTGCGCCACCACACGCCGTTGGCGCCGGCCAGCCGCGCTGCCCGCACCACCGCCTCGAGCGATGACTCCGCATCGGTGATGCCCGGAATCACCGGCATCACCAGCACGTTGCATCGGATGCCCGCCTGGCGAAGATGCATCAGGGCGCGGAGACGCAATCCCGGCCGCGGCGCGCGCGGCTCGAGGAGCCGCTGGAGCCGCCGATCGAGCGTGATGAGCGAGAAATTGATCGAAAGCCGCGAGCGACGGTTGATGCGTTGCAGAAGATCGAGGTCGCGCACGATCAACGCCGACTTGGTGGTGATCGAAAGCTCAAGCCCGCCGACGCCGGCAAACACTTGGAGCATCGACCGCGTCATCTGGAAGGTCCGCTCGGCGGGTTGATAGGGATCGGTCGCGGTGCCGATCGCGACCGCATCCGAGCCGATCGGCGTGCGCGCGAGCGTGCGCGCCAGGACCTCGGCCGCCTTGCGCTTGACGAAGATGCGCCGCTCGAAGTCGTCCGGGTCGCGCAGTTCGAGAAAATCATGGGTGTAGCGCGCGTAGCAGTAGACGCATCCGAATTCGCATCCGCGGTACGGATTGATCGTCCAGCGGAACGGCATCGCCGGGCTGGCGCATCGATTGAGAATCGATTTCACCGGCATCTCGACGAAGGTGACGCCGCGCCGCTGTTCTTCAGCAGCTTCAGGCTCCTCGAAAAGCTCCGCCGGGTCGAGCATACGGAGCAGTTTCGCTTTTTATTCGCTACAACGCAAGGGGGATTATCGGGAACCTGATACTCACCGAAGGGTTGCGTCGAAATAAAAGGCAACGTGAAGGTCGGCAAAATTCGTCGGATTCTTCGTCGCCGTCGGATGGCGACGACTCGTCAAGTCGGGTGTCTCAGCGCGGCGTCGTTGCGTTGCGTTACCTGTGACGCCTGCAGTGTGGGTTTTGTGTTGTGTCGTTGTCGAAATTGCAGTAGCCAAAGAACCCGAACGGTCTCTCTCTGCTTGGAACGGCATTGTACTGTTGGCAAAACCGAGTCCGATAACAAGAATCTCGCCACATGTAGTCAATGCATCCCAACATGATGATGCCTTCTGGATGCAGATCGACCGGTGTTGTCGGTTTGAGCTTAAGCCCGAGTTGTTCGCGAATGTATTCAACGGTTCCTGCTTTGAGGGGCTCTGTGTAGAGGTCCGCCTGGTGAGACTGTCCCGGTAGCAACAAAGCTCCAACTCCCGCGTCGGTAGGCTTTTCCCTACACCATTGTTCAACTCTTTGTCGGCTCGAGGAGTCAAATGGGGTGATTGCCAACCCCCTAAACCAGACTTGGTTCGCTGGCGAATGCCCCGCGTTGGCGTAGCTAATCCGAACTTTCAACGACGTATCGGTTGGAGCGGCCAGCACCTCTGTGCCGGTGAGCCCAACCCAAGGGCGTTCCGAAGCTTCGTATTCCTGCTGCGTAATTTGGGCTTGATAGGCAGCAGCCGCAGCTTGTCGATTAGCGGCCTTCACGCTGCGATTCAGGCTCTTGAGCGAACAGATAGCGACGATGGTACCCACTACGGCCACCGCTACAATCAAGTACTGACTGAGAAGATACCAGCACTGATAGTGCTGCTTGCGGCGGGGATGATTGTGTGGTGGTGGGCGATTCGATTCACTTTTGGAAACGAAGGTGTCGGACTGTTGGCCTGTTGCTACTTTGATGGCTTCTTCTTGATTCTCGCCGCCTGGGCGATCCTTATCTCCCTCATTACCCATTGAGCGCCCCTCATAGATTTTTTGCGTGAAAATGATCGAACGCCGCTTCCGATACAGTACCCTCTAGCACGCCGAGCGCCGGCATCGTGACCAGCCTCGCGGGTCATCGAGACCCGGATGGGCGACTACTTGCTGGCGTGGACCGGGGCGAGATCGACGTAGCCGGTGTCGCGCAGCAGGAACGACTCGATCGGGATATGCAGGCTGTCGTGCACGGTGTTGTAAAACTTCCAGAAGCCGACCACGCACGCGAGTTCGATCACTTGCGGCGGCGTCAGATGGCGCTTAAGGCGTTCCAGAATTTCCTCCGGCACGCTCGTCGGATCGGCGGAGGCGGCGCGCACATAATCGAAGCAGATGCGCTCGAACTCGTTCTTCGGCACGTAAGTCCCAGCAATCAGGGACTGCAGTTCCTCTTCGCTCAGCCCCCATCCCTCTTCGCCTTCCATGCCTCGCGGCCGCTTGAGCATCGCGCACGAATGCGCGGTGCAATAGGCGCATCCGTTGATCGCGCAGGCGACCGCAGCGAGCTTGCGCTTGAGTTGCTGATCGATCGTCGATGAGGGGTCGCGCATGATGCGGCTGTTGAGCGTCCACAGGGTTTCGGCGATCTCGGGGCGATGCATGTAGAGCTTGAGCGCGTTCGGTATGAAGCCCATCCGGCGCTTGTACGGCTCGAGCACCGGCTTCAGATTTTCGGGGTAGGCCGATTCCTCGACATACGGGATGAAGGGCTCGGCCTCGATCGTCACCTTGGGCGGGGGCGTCTGCATCGTTGGTCTCCTCAAACTTTATCGACGGCGTGCGAAAATTGCCGCGTTCGGCATGCCAAGCTTATCGGGAGCCGATACAGTCATCCGCATAGCAAAGTCATCCGATGCATACAAATCCAGGCGGGAATCAATCCGCTATCGAAGCGGCAGCGTTGAGGAGTTTCGCCGCACTGGATTTTTTTCCGACCGTTCGGTAGATATGTCGCACGTTTCGTGGCGGTTACGGGTTGTTGATTCAAAAAACGGGCTGACACCCGGGGGCAGTGCGGAAATTTGACAACCGTGCGGGCCTGATGCTAGCGCTCGCCGGGTTAAGGCATCGTAATTTTTTTTCGCATGAGGGTTATCGAATGCTCGCGGAGGAACTTCCCATGCGCATTCCATTGAGACGGATGATCGGAGCGCTGTTGCTGGTTGGAGCAGTGGCGTTAAGCGGCGGACTCGCCAGTGCGGCAGGCGAGGAGGCTGCAACGATTCCGCCCGGCACCAAAATTACCCAGAAGAACTGGGAGCAGTATCAGCAGTTCATGAGCGAGGGGATGAAGGCCGTCTTCAAGGGCGATCACTTCTGGAAGTTCCCGGACAATATAGAGATCGATATCGGGCCGACGGTGCCGATTCCATTGCCCTCGTTCTTCAAGTCGGCGACCGAAGCGAACCAGAATGTGACCAAGATTGTGGCTGTCGGCGGCGGATTTGTGGCTGAGCCGTACAAGACTGGACTGCCGTTTCCCGATCCGCTGAAGGGCGACCCGTCCCAAATCGGCCAGCGGATTTTCTGGGACCTGTGGTATCGATTTCATCCGCGCGTCGAAGAGGCGCCCAACTGTTCCTACGTGCTCGATCAGTTCGGCAATATGACGCGGACGGCCGACGAAATCATCGCCTTTTCGCAGCTCTCGCATCTGACCGATCCGGGATTTCCGGAGAACGATCCGAATGCGGGTCCGTACTATTATGTCGCCTATGCTGAGCAAGTCGCCCCGGAAGCGGGTAAGTACACCACCACGCTGAATCTGCTGCTGCAGGATCCGCGCGCCGAGCCTGAATTGTATGAATTCGTGCCGACGCTGCGCCGCAGCTTGCGCCTGTCGCAATCGGCGCGATGCGCGCCGCTGTTCGGCACCGACCTGACCTTCGACGACAACTTCGAAGGACCTCCCGGGCTCCCCCAACTCTTCGATATCAAGTACGTGGGCGAGAAGAAGCTCATCACGCTGGTGCATGGCGACACGCACAGCTTCGACACCTGCGGGACCGCATCGAACGTCGATTCCCGCTACTACTACATGGGTTCGAAGGGCATCGTGCCGTTCCCGAATCCCGGTTCCGGAGCCTGGGAACTGCGCGACGTTTATGTATTGTCGCTAAAGCGATTGCCGCAGAATTCGCCCGGGTACTGCTACGGCAACCGGCTGCTGTACGTCGATAAGGAGAACTTCTTCCCCGACCAGTTCGATCTCTATGACGCAGCGGGCAATCTCTACAAATGGAATGCGACCCTGCTGCGACCCTATCCCATGCCGGGCGGGAAGCCGGGCGACCAGGTCATCAGCATCTCGGGGCAGAACACGGCCTACTGCGTCAATTTCCAGGACAAGCACGTGACCGTATTCATCGGTCTTCACGGCTGCATCAACAACGATTGCCAGGCGCAAGGCTACACAGACGCGACCCGTTGGGCTCTTCCCGAAGGGCTTTCGAAGATCATGCAGTAACGGGATGTCTTTGGATGGAGTGTCGGTGCGTCGAAAGATTCTGAGATTTCCTGCCCGGTTATGGTCCGGCGACGCGGCAACGCGCCTGTCGTCACGATCAGTCGCCGCTGCGATGCTCGCGTTTGCGATCGTCATCGCCGGCGCAGCGATCCTTTCGATCGGGCACGCGGCAACAACCGGAGAGGATCGCGATGAAGCCGGATGGGGTTTTGTGCGCCCCTGGGACAGTCTCTACAGCGTGACCGTTCTCCCTTCGGGCAAATGGCTGTCGGTCGGCGCGGAGGGTGTGCTTCTGACGTCGAGTGACAGCGGCAAAAACTGGAGCCGACAGCGGCTGGCCAAACGCGGCGATCTCTCCTGGTACGATCTGTTTTCGATTCGCTTCGCGGGCGATGGAAAAACCGGCTACATCGGCGGTGAGCATGGAATCATCCTCAAGACCGACGATGGCGGTGAGACTTGGGCCGAGCAGAAGACCGGCACGCAGGAACTGATCTTCAGGGTCGTACCGGTTGACGCGCAACACGCGGCGGCGGCGGGATCGAACGGTCTCCTGATGTGGACCGAAGACGGCGGCCAGAACTGGCATAGTCAGACCTTCAAGAACGGCATCACGTTTTTTGATGTGGCGTTTACTGACCCGCGCAACGGATGGGCGGTTGGTGAATTCGCGACCATCGCGCACACCGCCGATGGCGGCAAAACGTGGCAGCTTCAGGCAGGCGGCGATCGCTCGAAGTTTCGACTGCCGGCGTATATGACGGTCATCTTCAAGGATGCACAGCACGGATGGGCCGCGGGTCAGGGCGGCGTGATCGTTGGGACCGCCGACGGCGGTGCGAGCTGGAAACCGGTTACATCATCGACGGACCTTGCGCTCTATGCGTCGCTGGTGCCCGGACCCTCAGGCGACACGCTGTGGGTCGCCGGCGATGAAGGTGTATTGATTCGGATGTCGACGACAGGAGCAGTCACGCCGGTCGTTTCGAGGCCCACGTTTTCAAGTCTGACAGAGGTCGCGTTTGCGGGCGAAGTCGGCGTCACGGTCGGAACCGACGGGACCTTGTTGCGCTCGGAGGACGGCGGCAAGACTTGGCACGCGGTGGAGAGCAAGTGATCGGCGAAAAGATTCTCAGGTATCGCGCGCCAATCGGCATCGTCCTGCTTGCGATTTCGGCCTACATGGCGTACGCGGCAGCGCATATCACTATAGCCACGCGGTTTGTTGATTTTTTTCCGCGCACTCACCCGAACGTCCTCCTCTACCACAAGTACGAGCGCTACGGCGGCGCCCAGACCCTGACCTTCATGATCGAGGCCAGGCACGGCGATATCTTCACCTATCCGACACTCAAGAAGATCCAGGATCTGACGTTTGTGCTGGATAAGATGCCGGCGGTGAACCATCAGTCGATTCGCTCGCTCGCTTCATATCGCGTTACCTATGCGGTCGCGCTGCCCGGCTTCCTCAAGTCCCAGCCCTACATGTATCCGAGCGTCCCCAAGACCCAGGCGGGAATCGACGATCTGAAACGCGAAGTGTTCGTGCATCGTCGCGACCTGCGCAACCTGGTGAGTCCGGATACGCGCAGCGCGCTGGTGACGGCGTCCTTCTACGAAGGCGAACTCGATTATCGGAAACTCTTTAATCGCGCGCAGGACTTGGTCAGGCAATACAGCGATGCCGACACGAACGTGTATGTGGTCGGCGAGCCTATCATCCGCGGTTACGGCTATTACTATTTCCCTACTATCGTGACGATTTTCATCATCTCCGTCACGGTGATGATTTTCATTCTTTGGATATCGCTGCGCGAGCGCAGCACCTGGTGGACGCCGATCATCACGGGTTCGCTTTCGGCGCTGTGGGGCCTGGGTTTCGTCGGGATCATGGATTACACGTTCGACCCGGTGATGCTGGTCATCCCGTTCATTCTGACCGCGCGCGACATGAGCCACGGAATCCAATGGCAGGGCCGCTACTACAACGAACTGGATCGCGTGGGGCATCGCAAATTCGAGGCGATCGCGGCGACTACCAGCGACATGCTACCACCCGGGTTGCTTTCCATTCTGGCCGACATCGCAGGTATCATCTTCATTTCGTTCGGCGGCATTCCCGTACTTCAACACATCGCGCTAGCGGGCTCGGTGTGGCTTGCCGGCAGTCTCACGATGGTGTTCATCTTCCAGCCCATCCTGATGAGCTATCTGCCGACGCCGCAAATCAAGCGGCATGGCGAAAGCCGCAACCCGATCATCCTTTGGCTCAAGCGGGTGATCGACAAGCTGGTGGCGTTTCCGACTACCCCAGGTGCTGCGCGTCCAATCGCAATCGGCCTGGTGTTTATCTTCATCCTGTGGGGAATCGGTTCCGGATTGCGGGCGAAGGTCGGCTATACGACGCCGGGCACGCCGCTTTACCGGCAAAGCGCCAAGGTCAATCAGGACATGCGCCACGTCGGCGAGGTATTTCCCCTCGACGAAGGCTGGGCGATCACCTCAGCGAAGGAGCCCAAGCTCATCCAGGGTCAATATCCCTCGGTACTCGACCCTGACATCCTGCGGATGCAGCGCGATCTCAGCCAGTTTCTGATGCTCGATCGCAACGTAACCCAGGTGGTCTCAGTCGCTGACAACCTGATGCTGCCGTTTAACCGAATGTTTCATTACTCAGAGCCCGAATATGCGTCCATCCCGGGCGGCATCCTCGACGCCGGCAGTCTCTTTTATTTGTTCTCTCAGAACACGGCGCCCGGCGAGTCAGAGCTCTGGGTCAATGACCAGTACGATGACAGCATCGTGCGCATCTACGTTACGGATCATACCTACGCGACGCTGAATAAGCTTACGGATCGGTTGAATGAGTTCCGGGATCGCCGTCAGGGATGGGATCCGGGAATGAAACAGGTCGATTTCAAGTTTCTGGGCGGGATCGCCGGGCTCTACGCCGCCGCCAATGACGTGCTCTACCAGCTCGACTTCATCAACATCACCTTCGTGCTTGGTGTCGTGCTGCTGTTCTGCTGCGTGACTTACCGATCGCTCGTAGCGGGTCTGTTGTTCGTGATTTCATGCGTGGCGGCCAACTTCGGCGCGTTTATCTATATGCGTTTGGTGAACATCGGCATCACGATCGACACCATCCCGGTCATCTCACTGGGCATCGGACTCGGCGTCGACTACGGCATCTACACCGTCTCACGTATCCTCGACGAATGCCGCGCGGGCGAGCCGTTGGATCGCGCTGTAACGACGGCCCTATACGGGACGGGGGCGGCGGTCTTCATGACCTTCGCGACCATCGTCGGCGGCATGATTCCATGGGTCTTTTCGCCGCTTCTGTTTCATAACGAGATGAGCGTGCTGCTGATAATCCTGATGTTCACCAACATGATCGTGGGCGTGCTAATCCTTCCGGCATTCATCGCCTGGGTGCAGCCGAGGTTCATCTTCGGCGGCCGACAGCCCACGCCACGGCACGAGGAACCATTGAGAGAGGCGGCAACCTAGACGCAACGCGGGTATACGCGATCGGTCGATGCGGCGGCCGGGCGATAAGCTGACCGATGTCAATCGGTACAGGGAGGAGAGAGCTATGAAGCAGGGGGAGGCGAGATGCAGGTCCTTAAAGGCAATCCTGCTGACCGCGCTACTGGTTATGACGCTGGCCGGGGCGGCCTCAGCGCAGCAGAACCAGGGCTCGTTCTTTAGCGATACCTATAACTACATGTTTTTCGGCGGCCAGACGCCGCTGATTCCCCCCGAGCAGGTGCCGGGCTGGCTGAGTGGTCTTTCGGTAACCGGCTTTCTCAACAATACGACCGGCATGTGGGCCAACTCGGCCAATCTACAGGGCCTGCAGAACCTTGATCATTCGATCGGGATTCCCGTCAGCAGCAGCAAGAACTCGCTGGCCGTCGAGCGCAACTGGATGCAGGTCGACTTCAACGAGAAGCTTGACTCCGACAACCAGTTCTTCATCCGCTGGTGGGGAGTGTACGAGCCGCCATATGACTACGAGGCTCATGCCGGATTCGGTGATCTATACAACCAGTACACGGTGCGGGATGCGTGGTGGAAGCACAAGTGGGGTCCGCTGTCGCTGTTCCTGGGTCGCCAAATAGTGACGTGGGGCGAGTCGATCGCCTTTCGCGTCGGCGATGTCATTAATTCGCAAGACTTTGAATGGAACTTCGGCTTCGCCAACCTCGAACAATCCCGTTTGCCGATGTGGATGATCCATCCGATCGTGCAGTTACCGTCGTGGGGACCGTTCGGCAGCAACTTCTTCGAAGGGATTATTATCCCGTCTTGGCAGCCCATCTACACCAACTCGCCGCTCGATTTCGGGCAGGTCGACCTTTTCGCCGGTCAGCGGAATCGCGGTGGCGATGTCAGCCTGATCGCGCCGCCGACCGGCGGCCGCTTTTCGACCTATTTCGGTCCGACCGTGGGTCCCGGGCTCGGACCTGCAGTCTGTCCGATCAGCGCGCGAGGCTGCGCCCCGGATTGGCCGCAGCTAACCAACCCCGGTCCGACCACGTTCGCGAGCCTCGATAACTATGCGCTGCCCGACAACAACTTGGGTGGATGGGAAGAGGGCTTCCGACTCCATACGGTGGTCTACAACACTGAGATGACAGGGATTTTCTTCCACGGCCATCAGTACGTACCGTACTGGTTCCTACGCGGCAGCCCGGTCCCCGGCAATCCTAATTTCCAGACCTTCCAGGTTCGCTATCCGCAGCTCAACGACGTAGGAGCGACCCTGAACCGGCCGATTTATCTGCCCGGACCGACGCTTGGCAACATACCGTTCGTTCTAAGGACCGAGGGGATGTGGCAGGATCGTACGCCATTCCAGGATCGCAACCCGCTCAATCCCAGCGCCATCAAGTATTCGAGCACGATCAACACGCTCGTTGCGCTGGACGTGGATTCCTACACGGCAATGTGGCTCTCACGCACGGGCGCGGCGACGATGAACCTAGAATGGCAGAACTACACCATCCTGTCGCCGTCGAAGACCATCTCGTACGTATTCACCCCAGAGCAGCAGCGACATAACGAGGAGAACGTGCTTCTTAACCTGACCGATTCGTGGTACTGGGGCGATATCGTCCCCGACCTGGTCGGCATCTATAACCCGGATGGCAATACGTTCCTGCTCTTTCCCAACCTCTTTCTTACTCCACCTTGGTCGAGCAAATACTCGGTGTTGTTGGAATACATCGGGATTCTCTCCAACGATGTGCTTTCCTCGTATGCCGGCGGTGGATTCAAGGGCAAGAGCATCTTCCTGGCTCAGTTCCAGTACAACTTCTCGGTACTGCAATCCGAGAAGTAAGGCCGTTGCGGAGCCGGGCTTTAGCTAATTGTCAACTAGAGCAGGGGAGCCATGAATAGACCCAAACAAAGCTCGATTGCGGACCAAAGACCGGGAATCAGTTTCGCTGGGGTAGTGACAATCGTTGCTACAGCCATGTTCATCGGCTCCGCAGCGCTCGCGCAGATACCTCCTGAAAAGAGCACTGTGCGAGTGCTCCCGGTACCAGGCCCACATTGGGTTTATCTGCTCGATCCGCTCACCAATTTCATGGAGGCTCGCGTTTCAATCATCAATGGCGATACGCTCGGCTTCGAAGGGATGCTGAGCGGCGGATACGTTAGCGTGCTGGCCTTTGCGCCAGACTATAAGTCCGTCTACATGGCCGACACCTACTACAGCCGGGGTACGCGGGGCGAGCGTACGGATGTAGTCTCGGCTTTCGACACCACCACGCTCAAACCAACCGGCGAGGTGATCCTGCCGCCAAAGAGGCTATTGTCAAATCCGAAGCAGTATTCGGTGGGCGTGACCTCTGACGGCCGCTTCATGCTGGTGTCGAATCTGACTCCGGCCACATCGACGTCGGTGGTCGATTTAAGCGCGAAGAAGGTGCTGGGCGAGATCGACACGCCCGGATGCACTCAGGTGCTGCTGTCGGGCAATCGCAAGTTCACAGCGATGTGCGCGGATGGCTCGCTGCTGACCGTTACGTTCGGTGATGACGGCAAGGCAACGGCGAAAAATCGCGCCAAGCCGTTCTTCAACGTCGACAAGGACCCGGTCTTCGATCAGCCCGTGATGATCGGCGCGACCGTCTACTTCGTTTCGTACTACGGGATGGTCTATCCGGTCGATCTGAGCGGCGAGACCGCCAAGCCTGGCGATCCGTGGTCGATGCTGAGCGATGAAGACAAGAAGGATGCTTGGCTGCCCGGTGGATGGGAGCTCGAAGGTGTCAATCCCGGACAGGGGCTGCTCTACGTGCTGATGCATCAGGGCAAGGACTGGTCGCACGAGCAGGCCGGCACCGAGATTTGGGCCTACGACCTGAGTAAGAAATCGCGAGTTGCCCGAATCGTGCTGCCGCAGGTGGCCGACTCAATCTACGTGACCCAGGACGACAAACCGCTTTTGTTCGCGGCCTCGCACGATAGCGGCACGCTCCAGGTTTTCGACGCGACTACCCGTACCTATCGTGGCATAATGAACAATCTCGGCTCGCCCTGGATCATCTACGGGGTCTCGGAGAAGGGGCAGCAGGCCGCTGCGGCCAGCCACTAGCCGCTCGCGCTTCGAGCGTCGCGCGATGGCAAAGTGAAGCATGATCGATCCGGCAGTTTCATGGATCGCCGCCATTGCCGCGAGCCTTATCTTCGCGGCCTCAGCGATCATGAAGCTCAGGGATCTTGAACTGTTCGAGAGCGCCGTGATCAACTATCGCATCCTGCCGCGATTTCTCGCCAAGCTGTTCGCGCGCCTGATCCCAATCGTGGAACTGGGCGGTGCGCTCGCGCTGGTGTGGCCGGCGGCGCGGGCGGCGGGCGCGGCGATAATCCTCTTCCTACTCGTCATCTTTACGCTTGGTATTGCGATCAACCTGATGCGCGGACGCTATGACGTTGACTGCGGATGCTTCGGGCCGGCGCTCCGGCAAACCCTGAGCTGGTGGCTGGTCTTACGCAACGCCGCCCTCGCCGCCCTTGCCGCGATCCTACTGCTGAGGCCAAACGGCCGCACGCTCACGATGCTCGATAACTTCACGATCGTCTGCGGCGTGATCACTATTCTCCTGATCTACGCGAGCATCAATTACGTCTTCGCAAACCTCCCGCGGCTGCGTGAGATCGGAGCCCGCTATGCTTGAAGCGCTGCTGATCTCGCAGATCGTGCTGTGGGTGCTGGTCGTGGCGCTGGCGGTGACGGTGCTCGCGCTGCTTCGTCAGATCGGCGTGCTCCACGAGCGCATCACGCCGATGGGCGCGCTAACGCTCGATCGCGGCCCCAAGGAGGGCGAGCCCGCGCCGGTTTTCGATCTTCCCGATCTGCTTGGCCGCGGTACGGTGCGCGTCGGCGGTCCGCGCGACGGTGGCCGCTCGCTGCTCGTGATGTTCGTCGCGCCGACCTGCCCGGTGTGCAAGAAACTCCTGCCAATCATCCGCTCGGTTGCGCGCAGTGAGTCGGACTGGCTCGAGACGGTGCTGGCAAGCGACGGCGACCTCGAGGAGCAGCGCCGGTTCGTCAAATCCTACAAGCTCGATGACTTCCCTTACGTGCTCTCGGCAGAGCTCGGGATGACTTATCGCATCGGCAAACTGCCGTACGGTCTTCTGATCGACGGTGCCGGCGTGATTCGCGCCAAAGGACTGATCAACACGCGCGAGCATCTGGAAAGCCTGATGCAGGCGAAGCAGATGGGCGTCGCGTCGATCCAGGAATACCTAAAGCTCGGCCGGACGGGAGCCAATGGCGGGACCGCTGCCGCAGCCGCCGAGAAACCGACTAAATGAACGACCGGCAGCGCTTCCGGACATCGCGCGGTTTTCGGCGGTCCGGCGTGCGCCGCGCTTATCCTTGGGAGAAGCCGGATTGAACTGGATTACCGGTAAGTGGAGTAGGTCATTGTTCACCGCCATCGCGATGTTCGCGTGTAGTGCAAACGTCCGTGCGGCCGGCGGTTCGGAAGTGTTTGCGTCGAATTGCATCGTATGCCATCAGCCGGACGCGAAGGGAGTGCAGGGGATATATCCGCCGCTCGCCGAGACGGTCGGAAACTACGTCAAGCTCAAGCAGGGGCGCGCTTATCTGGCGCATGTCCCGTCATTTGGGCTCACCGGCGTAATTGTGACTAACGGCGAAAGCATCGACGGCAACATGCCGCCCCTGTCGCAACTGAGCGACGATGACATCGCGGCGGTAATCAATTACATCCTGACCAAGTTTAATCAGCGGCTGCTGCCCGCCGATTTCAAGCCGCTCACCACCGATGAGGTGCATGGCTATCGCGCAAAGCCGATGACCGAGACCGAAGTCCACAACGAGCGGGCCGCGCTTTTCGAAGCGCTCAAAAAAGCCGGCGACCTCAAATAGTCACTGCGGGGGAAGCTTGATTCCCTGTGCGGCGAGCTTCGATACTAGTTCAGCCCGCACTGTCTGCACGTTGTTCAGCTCGCGTGGGCGATACTTTGCCACCTCGGCCTCAGTGTAAGGCTGAAATCCCGGCGGTATCTGGTTCTTGCTGAACGTCATCAGCATCCAGTTGAGTACTTCCGCGACCTCGGCGTTACTGAGCGCCGAACCCGCCACGCCGGGCACTTCGATCAGGTACTCACGGCCGCCCGGCACATGCAGGAAATCGCCCACCGTGTCTCTCAGGCGCGGAACGGTGCCCGGGATGCCCTCGCCGCCCGGCTTATGGCATCCCCAGCAGTTCATCACATAGAGCTGGATAGGAGCCGGATACTTCTGATGCGACGGCGGCGGAGGCTCGCCCGCAAGCGCTGGGATTGCGAGCAGTGCCAGCGCAGCGAGGATGAGACGAGCACCGCCGTCGTGGAGCCGATCCTTATCCGCACTCCGCATCGGCGTCGCGCCCAATCGCCGCGTGATGCGTGAGGTTAGGCTTTTTCTCCCAGGATGACGGCGGTGGTGCAGTGGTAAGCCATCTCTTTCGAGCCAAAGCACCAAACCGTATCGTTGTTGAGCTGCGTGCGATAGATGGGCATCTCGCCCTGATTGTTGTCGCACATGCATCGATTGCACTGCGCCTTTCCGCAGCAATCGCGATACGCCACGATGTATTCTTTGGCCTCGCCCGGATGTTTGCAGGTGCCGACCCAAGCCGTCGGGGAAGCGACCGTGCCCGCGGGGCACTCAGTAATCGAGCCGCCGCAGCAGGTGCACAGGAAGCCGTCGAACGCGCAGTAACGCCAGTAATCGCAGGTCGTGTCATCGCCGCTTGCGCCGCCCGATGAATGGCCCTCCTGCATCGTCTGGGCGCCGGCCTTCGAGGTGACCCTATCGATCGGCAACAACGGGAGCACCGCGCCGCCCATCGCGATCTGTCCAAGCCGGACTAGGAAGCTCCGCCGCGAGGTCCGCTGTGCCACGCTTCGTGTCAGCCGTTCGACTAGCCCGTCCATCACGGGGTCTCCTTTTCGAGAGGCTCAAACGAGCCGAGAGTTTCAGGACACGCCTAGATAAGATCAGCGGGGCGCCAATGTCAATCCGACCATAAGGTCGATTTTCGGCCTCGTCGATTTCATGCTTCGGCACAAACGTGATACGAAGGAGCGCGACGTGCGATCGATGTTCGCAGGAGGCTCGCATGGAGCTCGGACTCTTCCTGATGCCCTCACATCCGCCGGAACGTGATTTCAGGACCGGCCAGGAATGGGACCTCGCGATGCTGCGGATGGCCGATGAGCTTGGCTATGCCGAGGCGTGGATCGGCGAGCATTTCACCGCGCCATGGGAACCCAACCCTGCCCCCGACGTGCTGATTGCACAGGCGCTGATGCAGACCAAGCGCATCAAGCTCGCCCCCGGTGCTCATCTGCTGCCCTATCATCATCCGGCTGAGCTCGCCTGTCGCGCCGCTTTTATGGACCATCTGGCCCAGGGCCGTTACATGTTCGGCGTTGGCGCGGGCGGCCTGCCGAGCGATTGGAAACTATTCTGCGTCGATGGATGGGCCGGACAAAATCGCGACATGACGCGCGAGTCGCTCGACATCATTTTGAAAATTTGGGAGTCCAACGGCGGACTCGAATACCAGGGCAAATACTGGAGCGTGAACGTGCCCAATCCGATGATGCGCAACTTCCGGCATCACGTGAAGCCGTTTCAGAAACCGCATCCTCCCATCGGCATCGCGGGCATCAGCCCCGGCTCTGAGACGCTCAAGCTCGCGGGCGAGCGCGGCTTCATCCCGATGAGTCTCAACCTGAGCGCGCGCTATGCGGCGACGCATTGGGAGGCGGTGATGGAAGGTGCGGCGCGGACCGGACGCACGCCCGCGCGGCGCGACTGGCGGATGGTCCGCGAGACGCTGGTCGCCGATACCGACGAGGAGGCCTACGAAGCCTGCGTGCGCGGCCCGATCGGCCGGATGATGCGCCAGTACCTGCTACCGCTGATGGGCGACGTCGGGATCATCCAATATCTCAAGGATGATGAAAGCGTGCCGAACGATCGGATCACCCCCGAGTACCTGTTTGATCATGGATGGCTGGTCGGATCAGTCGCCACGGTCAGCCAAAAGCTCGAGCGGATGTATCAGCAGGTCGGCGGCTTCGGCACGCTGCTCTTGCTCGGTTTCGATTACGCGGATAATCCGGAGCCTTGGTTCAAGTCGATGCGCCTGATGGCGACGGAAGTGATTCCGCGTTTCATGAACTCGGGCGCCGAGAAATCTATCGCCGCGTGATTCGGCAATCGCGCCTCCACGCAGATTTCGCGGCGCGAGCGCTTGCCAAGCGCGTGCGAATATCGCTTGAATGAGGGACCCCAAGGAGGGTGCAGGGTAAACATGCCGTATCCATTTCGAGTCATTTTGAGTCCGTTGCAATTCGACGAGCATTCGGTGGCGGCGATGACGCTGGCCAAGGAGATGGCTGAGGCGAGCGGCGCGACCATTTACCTGCTTCACGTCGTGCCGATCCTGCCCGCGCTCGGCGAGGCGTCCATCACTGAGCACGTTGACAGTGTCGAAGAGCAGAAGGCGAACGCGATGCTCGAGGAGCTCGCGGACAAGTATCTCAAGGGCATCAAGCACGAGCGTATTGTCCGCGGCGCATTTCCCTCGGAGACCGCGCACGCCGTCATTGAGGTCGCCAAGGAAATCAAGGCGGACTTGATCGTGATGGCGACGCATGGGCGCACCGGCCTGCCGCATTTCTTCATGGGCAGCGTGACCGAGGGGGTGATGCGCGGGGCGCCGTGTCCGGTGCTGACTATCAAGCCCGAGCATCTCGCTGGCCGCGTTCAGAAGTAGCTATCGGGCGGCTTGGGGAGTCAGTCGATAATCGCGAGATCGTAAGCGGGCGGCAGTTTGTCGGCGATCGCCGAGACGTGTTCGCCCGCGCCGTCCGAACGAATCACCCCGCCGCCATTCAACACGCCGAAGAAATCGCCAGGGCTCAGGGGATCTTCGCGCAGCCGCATCACCATCGAGCGCATCCCGCCGCCCTCGGCTTCGATCATCCGGAAGCTTCGTCCATAATCGTCGCTGCGAAAAAATCGCGCGTCAGCGCCCGACGGCCGCGACCAACTTGGCGGCGGTCCTGCGGCGGCAGCGGTATAGATCGCGCGGTGGCCGTCGCCTTCGACGAGCAGCGGCACGGTATAAGTGCGATTCAGCCCGGCAGTGATATGCCGCCACGATCCGCCCGCATCCTGCGAGAGATAAAAGCCATCACCCGTCGTCGCATAGAGGCGGCGCGAATCGGCCGGATCGACGACGACCGTATGAATGTCGGTGTAGATGCCGCGGTTGAGCGGTTCGAAGCTCTCACCGAGATCGCGCGAACGGTAAACGCCACCCTCCTCAACGCCGATGTACATCGTGGAGCTGCGGTTGGGATCGAACGAAATCGATCGGATATGCGGAATGTGCGGCGGCGGCGGAAACGACCATCGATCGCGTCCGGGAACCTTGTTGAATGCCGTGCACTCGCGAAATTTTCGTCCCTGATCGCTGCTGCGAAAGAGTCGCGCGTGCGATGTGCCGACGAAAATCTCGCCGGGAATTGGCGGCGCGCCCAAGGCCCATACATCTTCGTCTGTGCCGAGGTTGGGCGTGATGTCAGTCCAGTTGCGGCCGCCGTCGCGCGAACGCGCAAGCGCGCCGCGTCCGCGCCCCGACGCCATGAAGCCGTTCGCGCCGGCGTAGATGACGTTGGGATCGCCCGTATCCTGCGCCATGCACCAGATCGCCGACGGCTCCGCCAGCGCCATCAGTGGCGCACCGGCGCGCGCGGGATCGAGAATCACAACGCCCTTCGTGGTGCCGACGCAGAGTTTCATATTATCCCCTCCCCACGTCCCAATCGTTCGGCAGCGGAAGCTGGTCAACCCGGTAGCAGGTGAAACCGAATCTACTCCAAAGTCGGCACGACAGAAACGGGGTGTCGAGCGTCAGCTCAGTCGCATACCGGGGCTTAAGCCTTCGGCTGCGAGTTCGGCGGGGGGAGCCTTGCGCGTTGTGTCGACGAACCGCGCGCGCTTTACGAGCATCGTTGCGCCGTTGAGAGCGATTTTCATCCCGTTCCCGTCGATCGCGACGATCATTCCCGCCTCTGCCCCCGGAACCGGTTCAGCGAGGCGCGCATCATAGAGCGCGATCCGCCGCGCGCCGAGCGCGGCATGCGCGCCGGGTTGCGGATCACATCCGCGCACCAAATTATAAACTTCGCGGGCGGAGCGGGAGAAATCGATTTTCGCATGTTCGGCGCGGCATGGCGGCTCGTAGCTCGCAAGGCTTTCGTCCTGCGCGATCGCGGGCGCACGTCCGCTCTTGATAAGGTCGATCGCTTCGGAGAGCGTCTCGATGCCGAGCGGAAAAATGCGGTTGAAGTAGAGCGAGCCAGTGGAATCGTCGGGGCCGATTGGCACCGCGCGTTGAATCAGGATGGGGCCGGTGTCGATGCCGCGATCGGGCCAGAACCAAGTGACGCCGGTCTCGGCATCCCCGTTAATAATCGCCCAGTTGATCGCGCTTGCTCCGCGCCGCTTCGGCAGAAGCGAGGGATGAAAGCAGATCGACTTAAAACGCGGCGCGTAGAGCAGCCGTTCGGGCACGATGATCGTCACGAAGGCGAGCACCGCCAGGTCGGCATCGAGTCCGACGAAATGCCGATACGCCTCATCGCCCTTGAACGACCGCGGCTGGCTCACCGGGAGTCCAAGCTCGCGGGCCTTGACCGTCAGCGGGTCGGGACGGCCCGAAGGCGCGTCGGGCGGCGCGAAGACATGGACGACCTGCTCGCCGCGGCTATGGAGCATCTCCAGGGCTTTTTCGGCAAACGCGGCCTGTCCAATCAGCGCGATTCGCAAGCGTCACCTCCGAATCGTCATGACGCTAGCAAATCAGGTCATCGCGCGCATCCGGGACTGCCGCTAGCCCGGCGCGCACAGGGATGTTCTAATATCGCTCGCCCGTGGAGGCTTCGAGCCGACCTTGCCACAGACATTTCAACGGCGCGTAACAGTTGCTCAATCTTTCCAAGCTGAAATCGAATGCCGGATGTGACAGCCTGTGTCCGCCGCGGCGCCTAATTGGGTAACGGTGAGACATGATGAGTAATCCTGTGTGCGCGATCGCCGGGAGAAGTTACAACGCTACATGAAACTTAACCGCTTCATACCACTGATCCTGCTGGTGATTGTTGCCGCCTCTACTTCATCGGCGTCTGCGGCGCTGACCGCGCACGCCAGGGGACGCATCTTCGTCCTGATGGTCTGGGACGGGCTGCGTTACGATCTGGTCAACCAGCACGACACGCCGAATCTTTACGCGCTTGAACACGAAGGCGTCAGCTTTCCCGACCATCACGCGATCTTCCCGACGGTGACGATGGCGAACGCGGCTGCGATCGCGACCGGATATACGCCGGGTGGTTCCGGCATTTTCGGTGACGGATTTTACGTGCCTTCGGCGATCGCCGCACTGGGCCCCAAAGCGCCGGCGAAAGCGATGGTGAAGGGAATCAATCTGGAGAATACCCCCGTTATGATCAGCCTCAACCAGCCGGCTATTCTCGATGGCACGCTGGTCGAGGCAATGGGCATCGGCCAGCGGGTAAGGCTTGCGCACGGTTACGTTGCGGTCTCAGGGAAGTCCGGTCCGACGTTCATGTTCGACAGCAATGATTTCACGGCCGCCGGCGGCAGGAATTCGAACTGCAACCTGATCGTCGACGATCTGGCGCTTGGGCCTGCGCAGCTCAAAACGTTCGGTCCCCCGCCGCCGAAAACCGCACCCGGACTTTTCTATGGCGCGCGCGATGCCTGGTACACCGACGCGCTGATCGACCAGCTTCCGTCCGCGATTGCCGCAAGCAATCGCGGTCATCCGGCGTTGCTGGTGCTATGGGAGCGCAATCCCGACTGCACGCAGCATCGCGATGGTCTCGGCACCGAGGAAGCGCTTGAAGCGCTGAGCCGCGACGATCAGAACCTCGGTCGCCTGCGCATCGCGATCAACACAAGGCATATTGCCGATCGGACCGACCTGATGGTGGTGTCCGATCACGGGTTCGTCACGCTGCGGGATGCGCTCTGGGTGTCCGATCTGCTGGTTGCCGCAGGCCTCAAGAAATCGCGCGAGAGCACCGATGTGGTTGCGGTCGGCGATCAGGGAAGCGAGTTGATCTATCTTTCGAAAACGGCCTTTCCGTCGCTTGCCGCGCGCAAGGAGCGCTTGCAGAAGATTGTCAATTTTGTTTCCGCACAGCCCTGGTCCGGACCTATCTTTTCCCGCGACGAGGAACCCCGCTTCGCGGCGCACGGCGTGGAAGGTTGGATTGCAGGAACTTTCGACGATCGCGTGGTCGGGTTAAACGGTTCGCGCAGAGCGCCCGACCTGATCATTTCGATGCGCGAGAACTCCGACGAGAGCAACTCATCGCTGACCGGACCGGACCAGCCCGCGTTTTTGATCGGTCCGAAAGGTCGCATGCCGGCGAAGAATCATTCCGATGCCCTGGTGCGCCCGATTATTGGAACGATAGACGCCGACGCATCGGATAAGTTCACCACCGGCATGGGCGCACACGGCGCGATTGGCCGGCGTGAGATTCATAACTTTTGCGCGGCGGTGGGCCCTGATTTCCGCCGCCATTTCGTCGATCCCTATCCGACCGGCAACACCGATGTCGCACCGACCATCGCACACGTTCTCGGCTTGCGCCCGCCGCACACGGTTAACTCGTCGGGCTGGGCAGGACGCGTGATGAGCGAGGCGCTGGTGCGCGGCAGCCATCATCACACGTTGGCGAAGCCGATGACAATAGTCGAGCGTCGCGATTTGCCGCCGTTCAGCATCGAGACGCGGCTGCTGTTCACCAGTTTCGACGGTCATCGTTATCTCGACGACGCCCGGATTGAACGCCATCCGCTGCCCGATTTACAACCGATCAAATCTTCCGCGCCTTCACCATAATCGACTTCCAGAGCCACGGGACGCGGCCCCTTCCGCGCCATTCGATCGGTTCGAAGCCCGCTTCGCGGAGCGCAATAGTGAGCGTGCGGCGCGACCAGAATTTGATATGGCCGCCCTCGACGAGCGCATCGTGATGAAAATCCCAATCACCAGCTAGGCTGATGGCCACGTTCTTAAGCCAGCCATGGTAGGGTGTGCTTAGAATCAGCGTCGCACCGGGAGCCATCACCGCGCTGAGATTTCGCAGCGCCGTCCGCGGACGGTAGAGATGCTCGATAACTTCGATCGAGATGACGGCATCGAAGCGCACGCGATCGTTGAGCGGCAATAATTCCAACGAGCCGGCAATGAGATCCCATCCTGGATTGGTTTTGGACCTGATTACCGACTGATCGAAATCTCGAGTCGGAAAGTCGATCCCGGTCACTCGGTAGCCCAGCGCGGCCATTCGTGAGGCGAGCTGACCCTGGCCGCATCCAGCATCGAGCACGGCGCAAGGCGCGGCGGGCAACCATCGCGCCACGATTGGCCAAATCATCGGATGATGTTGACGTTCGTTCACGAGCGAGGTTCTCCGGTCATCAGAAGCGCATTTATCGGCGCCGGCGTGCTCGCAGCGGTTGCTGCGGCGTCGATGCCGTAACTCGCGGCCATTGCAAAAGCCGTCAGATTGACGAGCGAGATCGCCAACTTCGCGCGATCTCCCAAAATCAGGTGGCCTTCGACCAGCCCGCGCACATAAGTGAGATCGAGGAACACGTAGGCCATGTTCAGCATCAGGGTTATGCTCAGCAAGACGTAAAGCGCCGGCAGCGTTCGCGACCGGAACATCACAGGCGCCAGCAGCGCCACCGCATAGTAAAGATAACGCTCGTGCATCCGCGGCGCGAAAACGAACATTCCGAAGTAGACCATAAAGACTGCGAAGACGAGACCCCAGGCGTCGCGTTTCCAAAGCGTGATCCATCCGGCGAGCACGTATGTCGCGCCAAACAGAACGTTGCCAAGCAGAAAATACGATACCGGTCCAAACAGCCGGTCGCTGTCCATCCTGATAAGCCCGCCCAGCGCGAGCATCAGGTTGAACGCGTTGACCGACGCCCACGGAAAAAAGCCGAGCGAGCTGCTGAAAACGTCGTAGATGAATCGCCACGGATGTCCGACCTGAAACGGCGCGATCACGACGATCGCTGCGATGACCGCTCCCAGAGCGCTTTTGAGCCATTCCCGAAATCGCGCATCGATTAGCGTCCACCACGCGAGAATCGGCAGCAGCATGAGGCCCTGCGCCTTGATCAGCGCCGCAACGATCGCGATCGCCCACGCCAGCGCGTACCGCGACTGAAGCGCCATCACGAGGCTCAGCATCACCGGAAACGCAATCGCCGAATCGTTCTGGCCCCAGAACGTGCTCGTGTAGGCGAGGGTGGGATTCAAAGCCACCATCAGACTGGCCGGCAGCGCGAAACGATTACCGCTTGCGAGCCGAGCAGCAGCATAGACCGTGATCGCGAGCAGAAAATCCGCTATGACCGCGGGGCTCTCGATGAAAATCCGCAGGTATTCGGGCCGGTCCGGCGCGAACGCCGCCGCCGGCCACAGCGCGTACAGATAGGCCGGCGTGTAGCGGCAGACGAATTGGGGCGCATAGACATATGCCGGCCCGAACTGCGCCATCGCACGGCCCCAAGTCACGAACTGCATAATATCGACGGTAACGCCCGAAAGGCGCCGCAGCGAGACAAGCTTGACGATCGTGATCGCCGCCGCGATCGCCAGGGCCCACACGAAGCGCCGGTCGCGTTCACGGACCATCGGGGCGATCGCCAGCGCCATCGCGACCGCGAAAAGCGCGAGCAGCGCCAGTCCGCAAATCAAGCCGAGCGTGTAACTGAGATGATCGGCCGCGAGCATCGGACGAGACTAGTTCAACGGGCGTCCGTCGATCCAATCTTTGGCGGCCGCCAAATCGCGCGGATCGGCCGCCGTGGAATTGCTATGGTTAACGCGAGCCGAAGTACGGTTCAGGGGGATTGTGGGCGCGACGACGAGGACCAAGGGAGAGCTTCGATGATCAAACGCTTCTTTCGCTGGATTCTGAGGCTGATCGTTCTTGCGATCGTGCTTTTCGTGATCGCGATCATAGTCGATTTTGTCAATCATCGCGTGAAGCCCAACTCGGTGCTGGTCGTCAAGCTCGACGGCCAGGTGGTCGAGCGCGAAACGGGTCTCGCCGGCTTTGTGAGCGAACAGGACACGCCGCTTAATCTCGTGCGCAAGGCGTTGACCCGCGGCGCCAAAGACCCGCGCATCAGCGGGCTCGCCGTCGAAGTGTTCGATCCGCAGATGGAGCTCGCGCAGGCGCAGGAGATCTGCGCGATGATCCGAGACTTCGCCGCGCATGGCAAATGGACCGCCGCTTACCTTGAATCGGCGGGCGAGTCCGGACCCGGCAATACGCCGTACCTTGTAGCAAGCGCAGCCGGCGAGCTCTCGATGATGCCCCAGGGCGAGCTCAACCTGATCGGCGTGAGTATCCGCGAGTTATTCGCGCGCGGCACTCTCGATTGGATTGGCGTCGACCCGCAGATGTACGCCATCGGCAAGTACAAGACCGCCGCCAATGTCTTTACCGAGAAGGATTTCACGCCGGCACAGCGCGAAGAGGACGAGGCGCTGGTCGGCGACATGTTCGATCAGATCGTGGAGCAGACCGCGCAACAACGGCGGCTGAAACCCGAGGTCGTGAAGACCATCGTCGACCAGGCGCCGCTCACCGCCGAGGAAGGGCTTCAGGACAAGCTCGTCGACCACCTCGAATATCACGATCAGTTCCGCGATCGCATTGAGCATCGCGGCGGCAAGGACCATCCGATCCTCAAGTATACCGATTACACGCGCGAGTACCTGATTCCGCCGCTCCGGCATAATCAAGCCCGCATCGCGGTGATCTACGGCGACGGCGCCATTGAACGCGGCGAGGGCGGTTTCGATCCGCTGCTGTCCCCGGGCGGCGAGGCGATGGGGTCGGACGAGATGATCAAGGCGTTTCGCGATGCGCGCGAGGACGACAGCGTGCGCGCGGTGATTTTCCGAATCAACTCGCCGGGCGGCTCGGTAGTCGGCTCCGAGCTGATTCGCCGCGCGGTCGAGCTTACCGCGAAAAAGAAGCCGGTGGTGGTGAGTATGTCGGGTTACGGCGCGTCAGGCGGCTACTGGGTGGCGACGCCCGCCAATCGGGTGATCGCGGAGCCGGGAACCATCACGGGATCGATCGGCGTCCTGGGCGGCAAGTTCAATATCTCGGGCGCAGCGACCAAGCTCGGCATCAACACCGGAGACGTCTCGCGCGGCGCAAATGTCACGATGTTCGACGCGTTCACCAATTTCACGCCGGCGCAGGCCAAAATCTTTCAGGATCAGATTCTCGGCAACACTTACAAGCAGTTCCTCAAAATCGTGGCCGCCCAGCGCCACATGACAGTCGAGCAGGTTGACGGGGTCGCGCAAGGACGCGTCTGGACCGGCGATCAGGCGCTCAAGAACAAGCTCATCGATGCGCTAGGCGGTTTCGATGTGGCGCTCGCAGAGGCGCGGCGCCTGGCGAAGCTCGGCCCCCAGCAGCCGATCGAGTTCGTCGAGTTGCCCGAACTTCCAAGCCTGCTGGATCGTCTTACCGGCGGCAGACAGACCACTTCTACGCTCCTGAGTCCGTCGATGATGCGCATGCTCGCGCCCGCGATCCGAATTGCGCGGGCCGCGATGATCCGCGAAACGATCGGCCAAGTCTATTGTCCGCTCGTGCCAACCCTGTGAGCCTGCACAAAAAAAGGGAGCGACTATGGATTCGGAACTCGAAAATTTTCTTAATTTGATGGGCGAGGCAGAGCGGGCCGGCGGGCGCGTGCTGCACGAGCTGACCGCGCTCGCAAGTTCGGCTGAGCTCCGCGAGCTGCTCAAAAAGGTTGGCCACGATGAAGGCTACTATGCCGGGGAGCTGGCGGCGCACGTCCGCCGGCTTGGCGGTAACCCCTCAAATCGCACCGGCGATTTCGTCGACAAGGTACGCGCGCTGCCCGATTTGCGCGGCAAGCTCGAGCTTCTGAATCGCGGTCAGCGCTGGGTGATTCGGAAGATCAGCGAGCAGACGCCGTCGATCACAGACGAGAGCTTACGCGCGTTTCTGATCGTGATGGCGCAGGGGCACGAGATGAACATCGGCGCGCTCGAAGCCGCCCTCGCCCGCGGCCTCCAGTAGCGTCGTTGATCTCAGTGCGCCGCTGATTCGGCAGGCATCGGGCGGAGCAGAATCCGGTCGGCGTAGAGTTGCGCGATTTCGGCGTCCGAAAGGCCGAGCACTTCGCGCATCACGCGCTCGTTGTCCTCGCCGACGCGCGGCGCGCGCAAATCGCTGCGCTGCTCCCATCCGGAGAACTTCACCGGCATCCCGGGCAGATCGAACTCGCCGATCGCCCGGTCGCGGGTGCGGCGCACGGTCTGGCGCTCGCGCAGATGCGGATGCGCCATGGCTTCCTCGAGCTTCAGCACCGGCGCGCACGGCACGCGCTCGGCTTCGAGTGCGGCGAGCGCCGCGGCGCGATCGGTAAATCGGTCGAGCCATTCCTGAATGATCGCCCGAATTGCCGCATTGTTCCTCATCCGATCGCGATTCGTCGCGAAGCGCGGATCATCCTTCGCGGCCGGATCGCCCATCGCGCGCCACAAACGCGGCATCTCGTGCTGTTGCACGATCAGGAAAATGTAGCCATCGCCGGCCTTGAAGACTCCGCACGGGCTCATGTTGGGATGAAGCGAGCCGGTGCGCTTGGGCTTGTAGCGGCCGGGCCGCAGCGCCAGCACTGGTACGCTGATTTCGTGCATGTGGAAATAGGTGTCGAGAATCGACGCGTCGATGTACTGACCTTCGCCGGTGCGCTCGCGATTGAGGAATGCGAACCCGATCGCCATCGCGGCGGCAACTCCCGTCGAGATGTCGCCGATGGCCATGGCGGGAACGACCGGCGGCAGATCGGGCTCGCCGATGAGCTCTGTAACACCCGCGTATGCCTGGCCGACATAGTCGTAGCCCGGGATGCGGCTTAGCGGTCCGGTCTGACCGGCGGCGGAAATCGAGCACATGATCAGTTGCGGGTTGAGCTTCCTCAGCATCTCGTAGCCGAAGCCCATCCCCGCGATCACGCCCGGCGCGAAGTTCTCCACCACGGCGTCGATCTTCGGGATCATCCGATAGATCAGCTCGCGCCCGCGTTCGTTGCGCAAATCGACCGCGATGCCGAGCTTGCTGTGATTGTGCTGAAAATAGTAGGTGCTCATGCCGTCCGCGATGACGCCGAAATTCCGCGTATGCTCGCCTTCGGCGCTGCGTTCGACCTTGATTACCTCGGCGCCCATCTCAGCCAGGATTCGCGCACAGGTCGGTCCCGCGACGAAATGGCTGAAATCTAGCACTCGATAACCCTGAAGCATCCTCGGCGCGCTTGCCAAGCTAAGTCCTCCTGATTCCCCGCGTTCGATTGGTCACTGACGCGGACTGCGGCGGCAATCGCTGCATCGGCCATAAAGTTCGAGCCGATGACGCGTCAGTTCGGCGCCGAGCTCACGCGCCACCGCCTGCTGGATTCGCTCCAGGCCCTCGTTCTCGAACTCGATGATCTTGCCGCAGGATTCGCAGATGAAGTGATCGTGATGGTGCTTGCCGGCGGCCTCGTAGCGCGCCTGGTCTTCGGCGAAATGGCGCTCGGAGGCCATGTCGCATTCGGTCAGCAGGCGAAGCGTGCGGTAGATAGTCGCATAGCCGACGTGGGGGTTGATCTTTCGCACCTCGGCGTAAAGCTCCTCGGCGCTGATATGCCTGCCGAGTTCGAAAAAAACCCGTACGATGTCGTCGCGCTGGCCGGTGGATTTGAGCCCCCGCTGCTTCAGACGATCGTGGAACGTCTGCAGCCGCTGTTCGGTAGCGTTGCCAGTCCGACCCTCGGCGCTGGTGCGTCCCGGCCCCACGCTGTGCTCGAGGCGCGTCATAAATCGGGTCTAGCTCTGCTCCGGTCCGGCCTGCAGGAGGCGGCGCGCGGCCGGCGACAGATAGAGCGACTCGAGCTCGCGATCGCGCAGCGCTTCGGCGAGGATTTCGAGTTGATCGGCCGGCGGCTGGTCACGGTCTATGATCAGCAGGTCCTTTTCGTGCAGCCGGCAGGCGCCGCCGCGGGCGCGGTAGCCGACCTCGCGCAGAATCTTCTCGCGCCGCACTTCGAGGCCACATCGGTTGGCCGCCTCGATCAGTTCGTCAACCAGCCGATGGAGACCGCGTGTTCCCTGCTCGCTCACCCCTGGATGCCCTCTGTCATTTCGGTTCCGCCCATGATATCGCGATTTTGGGGACGGGATTCAAACCGGTGATCAGGACGATACTGGTCGGAATCGACACCTCCGCGCATTCGCGCAACGCGCAGGCCCTCGCCTTCAATCTGGCGCGGCGGTTCAAGGCGACGCTGCACGGTTTGCATGTGGTCGATATCGTCTCGATCGAAGGGTCGTTTTTTCATGATATCTCAGGTTCCCTCGGACTTGAACCATACCTCGACTTTTCCTCTAAAATGCGCGAGGTGCTTACCGAGCGGGGCCGGGCCGTGCTCGATGAGTTCCGCGCCGCGGCCGAGCGCGAAAATCTCACCGCCGAGACCATCCTGGACATCGGGATCGTCGCGAACCAAATATGCGAACGAGCCAAGATCGCCGACCTCGTGATGATCGGACATCACGGCGTGAATGAACGGTTTTCGACCGGATTACTAGGGTCGACGGCCGAGAGCGTCGCGCGCAAGTCTCCGCGTCCGGTGATCATCTCGCCTCGGGAAGCGCGCGAGATTCGGCAACTGGCGCTTGCCTACGACGGCAGCGAGCGGGCGGCGCGCGCGATGCGGGCGGCGGCGGAGTTCAGCGTCGAGATCGGCGCGCCGCTCGCGGTTGCGACCGTCGCCCGCGACCCAAAGCTGGGCGAGCGCGTCCTCGGCGAAGCGCGGGCCTATCTCGACGGCTACGGCGCCAAAACCAGCTTTGAGTTGCTAGCCGGTCATGCGCACGAGGAAATCATCGCTTTCCTGAAACGCATCGAGGCCGACCTCCTCTTCATCGGCGCCTACGGGCATCGACGGATCATCGAGATGGTGCTCGGCTCGACCACCGAATACGTGCTGCGCAATTCGTTGTGCCCGGTTTTCCTTTCGCGCTAAACGCGCGCTCCCTTAACGCGAGTCAATTACTACTTGCTGTGGCTGGAAATAGTCATTGCTTTAGAGAGTTCAACTAACTTTGCCGTTCACGTCGCGTATGGCATGCAAGTTGCGGTTTTAAAGAATTGCGCGTGACGAATCAAAGAAAACCTGCGAGGCGGCGCGAAGCCTGATTAGAACTATGTAAAAGTTGCGTATCTTGCCACGCTTGTTTCGAAGCTTCCACACACGGATGCTTGGGGTTTTCGCCGCATCGGCTGGAGCGTGCGCTGTTGGGTGTCCGCAGGCTATTCGGAATCTGCAGCCTTAGTATCTCCAAACTTCAAATCTCTCCGCCCTATGAGGTCGCGCAGCGCAACTGGTTCTTGATTCAGAGGATGCTCGCCGATGCTCCAACTCGATCGGCTCCGGCTCCGCCTGCCTGCCTGGCCTCAACGCCCTGGAATGCGACCCGGGTTGCTGACGATTACATTTCTTATGGGTCTGCTGATCGGAGCAGCGCTCGTCGCGTTTTGTATCCCGCCGCCGGTGACCGTTTATCATCCGGTGATGGTTACGCCATGCGAGCCAGCCCGTTCTTTGTGACGCGAGCTGAAAAGCGCTTACATCGGGAGCGCCCGCGATCTAATCTCGCGGACATGAATCGAAATCGCCGCCCCGTCCTGAAACTGGGCGTGGTCGATCTTGGGGTCGAAAGCGCTTCGTTGCCCAACGGCCTGACGCTGGAGATGGCCGTAATACGGCATCCCGGTGCAGCCGCGATCGTCGCTATCGACGAAAACGGCCGGGTCGCGATGCTCCGGCAATGGCGTCATGCGATCGGCGATTACCTGTGGGAGATTCCGGCCGGGACCAGGCACGCGGACGAGGATGCTCGCGCGTGCGCGGAGCGCGAGCTTCGCGAAGAGGCGGGCTTGGATGCATCCGAATGGCGGCGGATGGGCGCGATTGTCACCATTCCAAGCTTCTGCGACGAGCGTATCGAGATCTTCCTCGCGCGCGGACTGAGCATCAGCGCACAGCGCCACGATCCCGATGAGGTGATTAGCGTTGTACGACTTCCGTTCGGTGAAACGCTAGAAATGATCCACGACGGCCGGATCGTCGACGCCAAGACGATTATCGGTTTGTACCGCGCGCAGACCTTCCTGCAGCTCTCATAGAGCTGTAGCTGGAGAGCGGCGGCGATGCCCAAATCGCGTGCATCTGCACGCGATCGAGGACGTTATTCGATCGCGATTTCGTTCGGGAACAAAAAGGTCGTGGCGCGATCCTCGAACTCAACCAAGTACATCCGGCGGCCGAGATTGATCAGCTCGCGCACGATTCGCGGATGTTCCGCGAAGCGCGTGCGGCCCTGATGGTCACGTACCGGCTTCAAAAGCCTGCATTGTCGCCCAACTACCGACTCTAAGTTTGCATCTGAAATCATTTCTGCGCCCCCTCAACCAGGTATATCTCTGGTTCCGACCCCACCCGGTAGAGGATTATAGCAATTTTCGGTCCTGAAATTTAGACGGTTGTTCGTGCACGGATGTTCATCTGTCCACTGACGATTTTTTTCTCAGCCAACAAACAGATCTTTCTCGTATGCGAATTTCGATGCTCACAAAATCGCCAAAGTTCATCGCCGTGCCTGACATCAGGGCGGCAGTTCCCAGTCGCAGACGGTCAACGCCAGGGGCTCATTTGCGACATCGGATGATTAGGCTAGGATGCGATTTTCCGGAGAAACGACGTGATAAAAACCCTCATTCCCCAGATAACCGGCCATCGGGCGATGATCGCGACCGAGCATGACCTTTCGGCCGCTGCCGGCATGCGCATCTTCAATCGCGGCGGCAACGCGATCGATGCGGCGGTCGCTGCGACCTTCGTCGAAGGTATCGTCAATCCGCACATGTTTACGATCGGCGGCGAGACGCCGATGCTCGTCTACGCCGAGAAGGCCGGAAGGGTAGTGGCCGTCAACGGCAATATGCAGGCGCCCGCGCGCGCCACGATCGCAGCGTACCGCGAGCGCGGCCTCGACGCGATCCCCGATCAGGGTCTGCTGGCAGCAGGCGTTCCCGCCGCGTTCGATGCTCTCGTCTCAGTGCTTTCGCATTTCGGCACGATGCGCCTTGCCGAGGTGGCTGAGCCGGCGCTGGAGTTATGCGAGGCGGGCTTCCCGCTGCATCCGGGACTCATCGGCTACGATGCGGCGCAGGTGAAAGGCGGACCGGCCGTCAACTCTCATATCGGGCCGCTTTGTATGAACGCCGAGCGATTTCTCAGCGAATGGCCCACCAGTGCGGCGCTATGGCTGCCCGATCGGAAGATTGGCGCGGCCGGCACGCTGATCAAAAATCCCGCGATGGCGAACTTTTTCCGGCGTTTGTTTGATGCCGAGAGCAGCGCGAGCGGGCGCGGGCGCGAAGCGGCGCTCGCCGCCGCGCGCGATCGCTTTTATCGCGGCGACATCGCGCGTGAGATCGGCGCATGGTCCGAGCGTCACGATGGTTTGCTGCGCGCCGATGATCTAGCTGAATTCGCCACCCGTTTCGAGGAACCGGTGAGCGTCAGATATCGCGGCTATACCGTCTACAAATGCGGACCGTGGTGCCAGGGGCCCGCTTTTCTGCAGCATCTGCGCCTGCTCGAAGGCGTTGATCTGCGAGCGATGGCCCACAACTCCGCAGAGTATATTCATCTTGTTACGGAGACCTCGAAGCTGGCATTTGCGGATCGCGAGGCCTATTACGGCGATCCCGAATTCACGAAGGTGCCGATGAAGGAATTGCTCGCCCCGGCATATGCCGCGATGCGGCGCGGCCTCGTCGATCCGCGGCGTGCCTCGCTCGAGTTGCGCCCCGGCGATCCGATTGCGATGCGGCCGCTCGGCTCATTACCGCCCGGGATGCGTCCGTGGGGAGCGGGAACGGTGCACGTCGATGCCGCCGATCGCGACGGCAATCTGATCGCGATCACCGCGAGTGGCGGATGGCTCCAAAGCTCGCCTGTGGTTGACACGCTCGGCTTTCCGCTCGGCTCGCGGATGCAGACCTTCTATCTCGACGAGCGGCATCCGAACGCCTTGATGCCGCGCAAGCGGCCGCGCACAACGCTCACGCCCTCGATCGCGGCGCGCGACGGCGCGCCGTTCATCGCGTTCGGCACGATGGGCGGTGATCAACAGGATCAATGGACGCTGCAGTTCTTTCTCAACCTGGCAGACTTCGGGATGGAGATTCAGGAGGCGATCGAAGCGCCCAAGTTCTCGTCGCGCCATTTTCCGTCGACCTTCGCCCCGCACGACGCCGCTCCCGGCGTGTTGAAAATTGAGGAGCGCATCGATTCACAGGTGCGCGCCGAACTCGCCTCGCGCGGTCATCGCGTCGAGGTTGGCCCTGCCTACAGCGAAGGCTACTTGGTGGCTGCCGCGATCGATCGCGAGCGCGGCGTGCTGGTTGGCGGCGCCGATCCGCGTGGCCATCTGACCGGTATCTTTCCGGCCCGCGCGATCGGCTGGTGAACCAGCCTGGCTTCATTGGTATCATACTGATCTGACCAGTTAGTGGTTGTGGTGCATGGTTGGCGTCAAAGACGCACGAAATCGGGTTATTTGATCGTCAAATTAACCGCCAGTCGTACGGTAGATAAAGAAGATTCCGGGAGTTCTGGCGGATTTGTAAACGGCACAGACCGTGCTCGCGTCCAAGGAGGTGTGGTGAAATGAAGGGGAGGACGATCTTGGTTGGCGTGCTCGCGATGGTCGCTGTCGTGAGTGGTGTTGGATGCTCCGGACAGCCGCTTAGCACGCGTGAAAAAGGCACGCTCGTCGGCGGCGGCGTAGGGGCGGCGACCGGCGCAATTATCGGTGCTGCGGTCGGCGCGCCGGGAATCGGAGCGGCGATCGGAGGTGGTATCGGCGCCGTGGGGGGCGCGGTAGTGGGTAATGCATTGCAGAACCAGGAGGTTCAGAGTCAGCAGACCCAGTCGCAGATTCAGCAACAGCAGCAACAGATAGAACAGCAGCGGCAGCAAATACAGCAGCTCAAGAGTCAACAGGAAACTCAGTAACATCGAACCAAGGGGATTGTTATGCGTAGTATCAGATTCGCCACTATTATCGGCCTGTGGCTCGCAGCCCTGATGACGCTCGCGGCCTGCTCAGGCCAGCCGCTCAGCACTCGCGAAAAAGGCACTCTCGGCGGCGGTCTAATCGGTGCGGGTGGTGGTGCGATCATCGGCGCGGCCGTGGGTCATCCGGCCGCCGGAGCTGCGATTGGCGGAGCGCTGGGAGCCGGCACAGGATACGTGGTAGGCAACGCGATGCAGAACAACGAAGCCCAGCAGCAGCAGACTCAGCAGGCGGTCGAGCGGCAACAACAGCAGCTTGAGCAACAGCGTCAGCAGATCGAACAGCTTCAACAGCAGCAAGAGACAGAGTAAGTCAGCGCTGCCCTTTCCAGAACTTCGCAACAGCATCATCGATAGCAGGCTCCCCCGTTCGTCTCTGACTGATCCTTGGGGGCTTGCACTTATGGTGCGGTTAGCGGCAGGATTTTCCGGCGTGCCGTGGTTTGCGGTTTGGTCGTGGTCGCGGCGCGCAACGACTGATCTACGCTCGTTCATCGATCACTGGTAGGCTGATTGGCGAAACGGCAGCCAGGAAGGGGCTTTTGAGATGGGAAATATCGCTACCGTGAACAAAACCAGAATTGCCTGCACTGCTCTCGCAATCGCAGCGCTTCTGATCGTGGCCGGATGCTCGGGGCAACCCCTGAGTACCCGTGAGAAGGGCACCTTTGTAGGCGGCGGTCTCGGCGCTGCTACCGGCGCCATCATCGGCGCGGCAGTGGGCGCGCCTGGAGCCGGCGCGGCGATAGGCGGCGCGCTCGGCGCCGGCAGTGGCTTCCTAATCGGCAACGAGATGCAGAACCAGGAAGTCCAGCAGCAGCAGACCCAGAGTCAGATCCAGCAACAGCAGCAGCAGATTCAGCAGCAGCAGCGCGAAATCGAGCAACTCAAGCAGCAGAACGAGACCGAGTAGCTCGCGGTCGCTTATCGACGTCGGGAGCACGCCGTCTCGGCGTGCTCCCCAGGCTTCATCGCTTTACTCCGCTGATTTTTTATTCCCGCCCTAACCGGGCCGACACTGCCGGCAAGCGCGCAGACCGGCGCGCCGCGCGCCTTGAGGATCGGCGAAGATCACCATCCGCGACGGATTAGCCCGTCGCGCCGAGCTGCATGACGGCCGGCAAAAGATGTGCGTGCGTTGATGGCCGAGCACCGCATCGGCGGTCACCCGGCGGTCCGCGCCGATCCGAAACCCCTCCGCCCGCAGCAATGCCAGTTTCGAATTCACGCCGCCGCCGTAGTTCCCGACCGATCCGTCCGAACGAATCACGCGATGACACGGCACGTAGACCGGAATCGGATTCGACGCCATCGTGTTGCCGACCGCGCGCGAGCCACGCGGCGCGCCGACCGCGGCCGCCAGCGCCTGATATGACATTACGGCGCCCGCCGGTACCTTGCGCAAGCGTTCGATCACGCGGCGCTGGAACGGGCTTACCACCAGGCTCAGATCGATCGGCGTGACCAGTGCATTCAAATCGCCCTCGACGAAGCGCCGAATCTCGCCGCTGACCCTTGCCGCCACGTCCTGATCTTCGATTAGATCGAACTTACGACGGCGCAAAGTCGCGAGTGCATTATCGACGCTCGCACCCGGCGTATCGAGGAAATAGATCATCACGATACCCGCATCGCTCATCGCGACCATCAGGTTGCCGAGCGGCGAGGCCGCCGTGCCGACCCGCACCCACGGCCGCCGGATTCTCGTCAGCCGCGGCGCCATTTGACGATGCGCCGCCTCGAGCAACTGATCGATTTCACGCTCTTCCGCGTCGGTGCCGGGTTGAGCCATCAAGTACTTCTCCGTCTTCATCTTGCGTCCGCCTTTAGTTTCTTCAGTGCCTGGTAAACATTGGCGCGCGCGCTCTCGGGTGAGCAGTTGAGCGATGCGCCGATTTCCTGGTAGCTGAGCCCTTCGATTTTGCGCATCACGAGCGAACGGCGCTGATTCAGCGGCAGCGTTTTGATCGCGTCACTGAGCGCGATTGCGCGGTCGTGCTCCGCCGCGATCGCTGCGCGGTCGACGAAATCACCGCCGTCGGGATGCATCACGCGCGCCCGCCGCGTCCGATCGCGCACCCGATTGCGACACAAGTTGGTCGCGATTCTGAACAACCACGCGCCCACGATCGCGCCGGGCTTGAGGGAAGGATAGGCGCGGTAGGCTCGAAGCCACGTTTCCTGGAAGAGATCGAGGGCGTCCTCGCGATCGCCCGTCGTGCGTATCAGGTAACGCATCAGGGCGCGCTCGTGGATGCTCACCGCCTCCTCGAAGGTCGGCGGAATTTTCAGGTTGCCGATGGTTGTCATCTCGACCGTTATAACCCCGCGCCCCGGCCGGATGTGAAATGCCGGACGAGGGATATCGACAGGTCAGCGGGTCGTAAGCCGAAACAGACGGATGGCGTTATTGGTGACGATCTCCGACAGCGCCGCCGGTTCATTGCCGCGTAACGCCGCGACGGCTTCCAGTGTGCGCCGCAAGTACGCCGGTTCGTTGCGCTTTCCGCGATACGGCTCCGGCGCGAGATAAGGCGCATCGGTCTCGACCATCAGGCGATCATCGGGAACCATCGGTACGACGGCGCGGAGCGTGGCGGCGTTCCTGAACGTCACGATACCGGAGAACGAGATGTGAAAGCCGAGCGTCAGAAAGGAGCGCGCAGCTTCCGCGTCGCCGGTGAAGCAATGAATCACGCCGCCGGCGGGCGGCATCTCGATCTCGCGGACGATTTCGACGAGGCGCGCTTCGGCGTCGCGGCAATGAATCACGATCGGCAGGTCGAGCGCGGCGGCAAGCTCCAGATGACGCCGGAACGCGATCTCCTGCGCTTCGATCGGCGAGCGCATGTAGTGAAAGTCGAGGCCGCTCTCGCCGATCGCAGCGACCTTCCGGGAACGCGCGAGAGCGCGCAGCTCGTTAAGCCGCGATTTGTCGCACGCGGCCGCGTCGTGCGGATGGACCCCGATCGCGGCGAAGACGCCATCATGATGCTCGGCGATTGCGACCGTCGCCCGATCGGTCTCGATCGTTCCAATTGCGCCGACCGCGATGATTGGTCCGACCTCCGCCGCTGCGGCCCGTTCGAGCACGCCGGCCAGATCGCTGCGCACCCGTTCATCGGCAAGATGGCAATGACTGTCGCAGAGCATCGGCATGACATCGCGAAGTTCGGCCGGTTCACTCCACGGTCACAGACTTCGCCAGGTTTCGCGGCTGATCGACGTCCGTGCCGCGGTAGACTGCAATATGGTACGCGAGCAATTGCAGCGGGATCGTATTCAGCACCGGCATCAGCATCCGGTCGCTCGTCGGCACGTCGATAATCTCCATCGCGACCTCCTCGAGCTCGGGCGTGCGATGGTCGGTGAGCGCGATGATTCGGCCGTTGCGCGACTCGACCTCCTTCAGGTTGGACATGGTCTTCACGAACACGCTGTCGTTCGGGATGATCACAACCACCGGCATGTCCTCATCGATCAGCGCGATCGGCCCGTGTTTCATCTCACCCGCCGGGTAGCCCTCGGCGTGGATGTACGAAATCTCCTTGAGCTTGAGCGCGCCTTCGAGCGCGATAGGGTAGTTGATGCCGCGTCCCAAATAGAGGAAGTCGCGGGCGCGGGCATACTTGCGCGCGATCTTCTGAATCTGTTTTTCGCCGGCGAGGATTTTTTCGATCAGCGCCGGCATCGTGAACATCGGCCGCAGCCGTTCCTCAATCTCCGCTTCGCTGAGCCGTCCCATCCGGGCGGCCGTATGGAGCGCGAACAGGTAATACGATTCGAGCTGTGTGATGAAGCACTTGGTCGTCGTCACGCTGATCTCGGGGCCGCAGCGCGTGTAGAGCCGCGCGTCGGCCTTGCGCGCGATCGAGGAATCGACGGTGTTGGTCAGCGCGAGCATCCGCGCCCCCCGCCGCCGCCCTTCCTCCATCGCGGCGAGCGTGTCGGCGGTCTCGCCCGACTGCGAGACGGCGATCAGCAGCGTGCGCGCGTCGATCGCCGGATTGCGGTAACGGAACTCGGCCGAATAATCGACCTCCGCCGGGATTCCGCACAGCTCCTCGATCATGAACTTGCCGACCAGCGACGAGATCCACGACGCGCCCGCAGAGACCATCACGATCCGCGCGATTGATTCGGGACCCTCGGGGCCGAACGGATCTTCGTCGAGCCGCACGAGCCCTGCGCCTGCGCTGACGCGCCCGCCGAGCGTGTTGATCCAAGCCTGCGGCTGTTCGGCGATCTCCTTGCGCAGGTAATGCTGGAAGCCTGCCTTGGTGGCGGCCACCGCATCCCATTCGATCTGCCGCGGCGGACGCGTAATCGGTTCGCCGGCGAAGTTCGACAGTTCGATGCCGCTGCTCCGCACTACGGCCATCTCGCCGTCCTCAAGCACAATCACGCGCCGCGTATGTTCGAGCAACGCCGGGATATCGGAGGCAACGAAGTTCTCGCCCTCGCCAAGTCCGAGCACCAGCGGCGTCGCCGTCTTGGCCGCGACCAGCGTGTCCGGCTCGGTCTCGGAGAGCACGACCAGAGAGAAGGAGCCGCGCAGTTCGGAGATCGCGGCGCGGACCGCTTCGGTGAGTCCGTCCTCCGCCTTCAAGCGCTCTTCAATCAGATGCGAAACGAGTTCGGTATCGGTTTCGGAAACGAGCTTATGACCGCGCGCGACGAGTGCCGCGCGCAACTCGACGTAGTTCTCGATGATTCCGTTGTGAATCACCGCGACCGGGCCGGCCTGATGCGGATGGGCGTTGGTTTCCGACGGCCGCCCATGCGTCGCCCATCGGGTATGGCCGATGCCGATCCTGCCCGCGCAGGGATTCTTATCGATGGCGCGGCGCAGATTTTCGAGCTTGCCGACCGCGCGTCGGATTTCGAGCCGGCCGTTGGCGGCGAGCGTTGCGATTCCGGCCGAATCGTAGCCGCGATACTCGAGCCGCTCGAGCCCGCCGATCAGAAGCGGATAAGCCTCGCGCGGCCCGACATATCCGATAATCCCGCACATCGCTTACTTCCCGTCCCGCGCCGTCGCTTTGCCGTCGCTCGCGGGCTTCTGATGGCGTTTGCGCCAGCCTTCAGTCCATCCGGTCTTCACGGCCTGCGGATGGCGCGAGACGCAGAGCGCGCCGTCCGGAACGTCGCGCAGAACGGTAGTGCCCGAGGCGACGTAAACATCGCTCCCGACCTTCACCGGCGCGACCAACTGCGTGTCGCATCCGATCATGCAACGGTCGCCGATCTCTGTCGGATGCTTGTCGTAGCCGTCGTAGTTGACCGTGATAACCCCGCATCCGACGTTCGTCTCTCGGCCGATCGTGGTGTCGCCGAGGTAGCTCAGGTGGCTCGCTTTGGAGCCGCGTCCGATCCGCGCCTGCTTGGTTTCGACGAAGTTGCCGATACGATTGTGACCCTCGAGGTCCGTGCCGGCGCGCAGGTTCGCGAACGGTCCTATTTCGCAATCCTCGCCGATGCGGCAGTCCTCGGCGCGCACTCCCAACTTCAAAAAGCTTCGCGCGCCGATCGAAACCTCGCGCAGCCATGCAGTGCCCTCGATCACCACGCCCGCGCCGATTCGGCAGCGGCCGAGAATCTGCACGTTGGGCCCGATCACCGTGTCGGCCCCGATCTCGGCCTCCTCGCTGATATAGGCTGTTGCGGGATCGACGAGCGTGACTCCCGACGCCATCAGACGGCGATTTGTTTCGCGGCGAATATCGGATTCCATCTGTGACAACTCCTCGCGCGAATTCACCCCGGCGAACTCCTCCGGATGCTCCGCGGTCCAGGCGTGAACTTTGAAACCTCGCCGACACGCGGCGGCGACGATGTCAGTCAGATAGTACTCGCCCTGCGCATTGGCGGGACGAAGCTCGCCGAGCGCCCTGCGCAACAAGTCGGAATCAACGAGGTAGACGCCCGTGTTGATCTCGTCGATCGCAAGCTCTGCGGGCGTGGCGTCAGACGCCTCGACGATCGCAGCGACGGCGCCCGAAGAATTGCGCACGATGCGGCCATAGCTTCCCGGCGATTCCGGCCGCGCGCTTACGAGCGAGAGCGGCGCGCCGCTCTCCCGATGACTTGCGATGAAGCGTTCGAGCGTCTGCGGCGAAATGCGCGGCATGTCGCCATAAACCATCATCACGTCGCCGCTGAAGCCGTCCGGGAGCATCCCCATCCCGACCCGCGCGGCATCACCGGTCCCCTGCGGGACGCCTTGGACTGCAAAACTGACCTTATTCCGGCCGAAGTGCGCGACGATCTCCGACTCGACTTCGGCAGCGTGATGGCCGAGCACGACGATCGAGTGGTCGGGCGAGAGCTGGGAGATCGTTGCAAGCACACGCACGATCATCGGGCGGCCGCCGATGGGATGAAGCACTTTCGGACGCGCCGAGCGCATCCGCGTGCCGAAACCGGCCGCCATGACAATGGCCGCCAATGGTTTGTTACCGGAGGTGACTCTGCCTGCGGGAGGTATCACGATTTCTTTTTGAAAAGCGCCTCCAGTTGATCCTTCGGTGATGCGCCCGGGGCGGCGGCCCGCGGTTTGCCCGATGGTGCGAAGAAATCGCAGAAGTTGGCGCGGTCCTTGTCGACGATCCGTTCAGCCATCGTCTCGCGGCACTGGTTGTTGTACGCGGGATCGTAAAACTCGCAGTTGAGGCAGACGTGCAGCGCCCGGTCGCATCGCGGGCAATGGTCGCGAAAGCCGACGCGCTCGCGGGTATCGACGGCCTCGCCGCACTTCCAGCAATTCACGATAAGGGCCGACCTTTTGCGCTCAAAAACCACTTGGTAGCATAGCGGTCAGGCAGGTGGGGTGCGAGATGATTGCGGAGGTGGAGGCATTTGCGTCCGCGCTCGGACGCGCGGCGCGAGCGTCGCGGAACACGGTTGCCAGTTACCGGCGTGACCTGATGGATTTTCGCCGCTTCCTCCTCGAACGTGGATGGGCGCTCGCGGGCGCCGAAAAAGTCAATCCCGATGCGGTTACCGACGATCATGTGCGAGGCTATCTGGCTGAGATGCTGAAGCGGGCGGCGCGCGCTACCGTGCAGCGGCGGCTGTTCGCGATCAAGGCGTTCTTTCGCTATCGCGAAGCGACCAGCGGTATCGCGAGCCCGGCGAGCGCGATCCGATCGCTTCGGACCGAGCGGCGATTGCCGGCCGTGCTGGGCGAGGAAGACGTCGAGCGGCTGATCGAGGCTGAGAGGCGATCGGACGAGAAGCCTGGGCCGGTGGCGCTGCGCGATCGGGCAATACTTGAAGTGCTGTATTCCACCGGCGTCCGGGTCAGCGAATTGGTGGCGATCAACTGGCGAAATATCGACGAAGAGCTGGGGATGCTCACGGTCGAATCAGGCAAAGGGGCAAAGGGCCGCATCGTCCCGATCGGCGAACCGGCGCTGGCTGCGCTCCTCGATTGGCGGCGCGTGATGCCCGTAGCGTGGTCGCCCGACGGCCCGGCGATCACCAACCTGCGCGGCGGGCGCCTATCCGTGAGAGCTGTGCAGAAGATCGTAAAACACCGGCTTGCTGACGCGGGAATTGCGGGTGCGCTCAGTCCGCACGGTCTGCGCCACTGCTTTGCGACTCATCTGCTCAACCATGGCGCCGACCTGCGATCGATCCAGGAGATGCTGGGGCATTCAAGTCTCGCCACCACGCAGCGCTACACTCACGTGAGCGTGAAGCATCTGAAAGAGGTCTACCGACGTGCCCATCCTCACGCCTGATTCCGCCACTCAGTTCCATGGCACCACGATCCTATGCGTGCGCCACGGCGGGCGCGTCGTGATGGCGGGGGACGGGCAGGTGAGCATCGGCTCGACGATCATGAAGCGCAGTGCCCGCAAAGTGCGCCGCCTCCATGATAATCGCGTGCTGGCGGGATTCGCCGGGTCGACCGCCGACGCGATGACGCTGTTCGACAAGTTCGAAGCCAAGCTGCAGGAGTTCGGCGGCAACCTGCGCCGGGCGGCGGTCGAGCTCGCCAAGGACTGGCGGACCGATCGGATTTTGCGGCGGCTCGAGGCGATGCTGGTGGTCGCGGACCGCGCGGATGCGCTTCTGCTTTCGGGTGCCGGCGACGTGCTCGAACCGGACGACGGTCTGATAGCGATCGGTTCAGGAGGTAATTTCGCGCTTGCCGCAGCGCGGGCGATGGTGCGGCACAACCCGGACATGAAGGCCCGCGAGATTGCCGAAAGCGCGATGAAGATTGCGGCAGAGATCTGCGTTTATACCAACGATCAGCTTATAATAGAGGAACTCGCCTAGAGGACGCGCTGCCGCGGCGAGCGCCGTTTAGGCCAGGATTGTTCATGTCCGTACCGCACGTGATGACGCCTCGCGAGGTCGTTTCCGAGCTCGACCGCTATATCGTCGGCCAGCACGAGGCCAAGCGCGCCGTTGCGATCGCATTGCGCAATCGATGGCGCCGGCAGAACGTCGCGCCCGAGTTGCGTGACGAGATTGCCCCCAAGAACATCCTGATGATCGGCCCGACGGGCGTCGGCAAGACGGAAATCGCGCGCCGGCTTGCGAAGCTCGCCCAGGCTCCGTTCGTGAAGGTCGAAGCGTCACGCTACACCGAAGTCGGCTACGTCGGACGCGATGTCGAGTCGATTATCCGTGACCTTGCCGAAATCGCCATCAAGATGGTCCGCGAGGAGGAGCGCGAGCGCGTCGCCGTACGCGCCCGCGACGCGGCCGAGGAGCGCCTGCTCGATATCCTGTTTCCGCGCCAAAGCAAGGAACGCCGGCGCGCGGTCGTCACGCCCGAGGGCCAGCTCCAGGCTGACGAGGACGACAGTTCCCATCGGGAGACCCGCGAAAAGCTCCGCCGGCTGCTGCGCGACGGCCATCTCGACGATCGCGAGGTCGAGATCGAGGTGAGCGCGCAGGCGATGCCGATGGTCGAGGTCTTTACGCCGCAAGGAATGGAAGAGATGGGGCTGAACATGAAGGACCTGTTCAGCCAGATCATGCCAAAGAAGACCCGCACGCGGCGCGTCAAGATTCCCGAGGCGCTCGAGCTTTTGACCCAGGAAGAGGCCGGACGGCTGGTCGACATGGAGGCCGTCACGCACGAGGCGATCCATCGCGTGGAGCAGTCGGGAATCGTTTTTATCGACGAGATCGACAAGATCGCGGGTCACGACGCCGCCCACGGTCCCGACGTTTCGCGGCAGGGCGTGCAGCGCGACCTCCTTCCAATCGTCGAAGGCTCCAGCGTCAACACCAAGTACGGCGCGGTCCGCACCGACCATATTCTGTTCGTTGCGTCAGGTGCGTTTCATACCACCAAACCCTCGGATCTGATTCCCGAGTTCCAGGGCCGCTTCCCGATTCGCGTCGAGCTGAAGGCGCTTTCCGGCAATGACTTCGTGCGGATTCTGACTGAACCGGAGAACGCGCTGACGCGTCAATACAGCGCGCTGCTCGCAACGGAAGGGGTAGAGCTTACGTTCACCGACGATGCGGTCGCGGCACTGGCCGAGATGGCCGCACAGATCAACTCCCGTACCGAGAATATCGGCGCACGCCGGCTGCATACCGTGATGGAGCGGCTGCTCGAGGATCTGTCATTCAGCGCGCCCGAGATGTCCAAGCAGTCGATTAGGATCGACGCCGCGTACGTCCATCAGCGGCTAGATCCGATTCTCAAGGACGAGGACCTGTCGCGGTATATTTTGTAGCTCGGGCCAGATTCGCCCTTGTGAGCCGGAGCGCCCGCTCGGCACCTGTTAGCAACCCCGTAACAATTTTGTGCTAGTCTTTTCCGATTCAGGAATTGGAGTCGAAATGAGCGAGCCGATGCAACGGGCGGAGGTGCTGATCGAGGCGCTGCCATTCATCCAGCGCTTCCGCGGCCAGACGATCGTCATCAAGTACGGCGGCCACGCGATGCAATCGCCGGAACTGCGCGAAAGCTTCGCGCGCGATATCGTGCTGCTGAAACTCGTAGGCATCAACCCGGTCGTCGTCCACGGCGGCGGCCCGCAGATCACGGAACTCATCGGCCGGTTGGGACTCAAGTCGCATTTCGTCCGCGGGATGCGGGTGACCGATCCTGAAACGATGGAAGCGGCCGAGATGGTGTTGCAGCGGCTCAACAAGGAGATCGTCGCGCTCATCTCGCGCCAGGGCGGCGTCGCCGTCGGGCTGTCCGGCAAGGACGGCAACCTGATCATGTCGCGCAAGATGCGGATGGTCGTGAAGGATGAGAACGGGCGGCGCAAGGCGCTCGACATCGGGCTCGTCGGCGACATCGTGGAGGTCAATCCTAAGGTCATCCGTACGCTCGAGGAGGCCGGCTTCATCCCGGTGGTCGCGCCGACCGGATACGGCCGCGACGGCCATACATACAACATCAACGCCGACATCGCCGCAGGCAAAATCGCGGCCGCACTCGGCGCGCAGAAACTCATCCTGATGACCGATGTAGAGGGCGTCAGAGAAAAGGATGGGCGGCGCATCTCGACGCTCGATGTCGCGCAGGCCCGCCGCATGATCGCGCGCGGCCATATCAATGAGGGGATGATCCCGAAAGTCGAGTGTTGCATCGATGCACTCCGCGCCGGAGTCGCCAAGACGCACGTGATCGACGGGCGCGTGCGCCACGCCATCCTGCTAGAAATCTTCACGCGCTCAGGCGTCGGCACGGAGGTTGTGCAGAGCGCGCCGCGTGTCACCGAGATCCATCGACCGGCCCGCCGCCAGACGGGCTGACAAAAAACCAGGCGGTACCACCATGAAAAGCGCCGAAATCGTCGAACTCGCCCATCAAAACCTTGCCAACACTTACGGCTGTATGCCGCTTGCGTTCGCGCGCGGGGAGGGCCCGTATCTCTACGATCCTGAAGGAAACCGCTACCTCGATTTCTTCTGCGGGCTTGCTGTCACCAGCCTCGGTCACGCCCACCCGCGTATTGTGGCCGCAATCCGCGAGCAGGCCGGAATGCTGACGCACGTCTCGAACGTCTTCCATACTGAGCCGATGGCGCGGTTGGCGGCGCGTCTGACCGCGGTTTTCGGCGGCGGGCGCGTCTTCTTCTGCAACTCCGGTGCGGAAGCGAACGAGGCGGCGATCAAGCTCGCACGGCGATGGGGCTCGGGTGAGGGCGGCGGACGCTACGAAATCATCTCGACCATCAACTCGTTTCATGGCCGCACGCTCGGCACGCTGAGCGCGACCGGCCAGGAAAAGTATCAGCAGGGATTTCAACCGATGGTGCCCGGCTTTCGCCTGGTGCCTTACGATGACGTCGCGGCGCTCGAGAATGCGGTAGGCAAAAACACGGTTGCGATCATGCTCGAGCCGATCCAGGGCGAGGGCGGGGTGGTGATGCCGAAGCCCGACTACCTCGCGCGCGCCCGCGAGCTTTGTGATCGCGCGAAGCTCCTGCTGATCCTCGATGAGGTCCAGGTCGGGATGGGCCGCACGGGCCGTATGTTCGCGTGGCAGCACGGCAACGTCCGCCCGCATATCATGACGCTCGCCAAAGCGCTCGGCGGCGGCTTGCCCATCGGCGCGATGGTGGCGCGGCCGGAGATCGCCGCAAGCCTAACCCCCGGCAGCCACGGCTCGACGTTCGGCGGAAATCCGGTTGCGTGCGCGGCGGCGCTCGCCGTGATCGATGCTCTCGAGCACGATGGCGCGATCGAGAACGCCGGCGCAGTGGGCGGTTACCTGATCGAGCGGCTGCGCGAGATCGCATCGCGGCTCGACAATGTTGCAGAAGTGCGCGGTCAGGGGATGATCATCGGCGTGGTTCTGAAGCACGAGGCGCAGCCGGTTGTCGATGCGTGCGTCAAGGAGCGTTTGCTGGTGAATGCCGCGGCGGGCAACGTGCTGCGATTGCTGCCGCCGCTTACGCTGACGCGCGCGCAAGCCGATGACGGCCTCAAGATTATTGCGCGCGCTCTGGAAAGCGCCGCTGCGGCCCGCCGTGGAAAGGCCGCCTGAGCGACAACGAGCAATGCGATCGCACTCGCACAACGGCTCGCGCCGCACCCCCGGCAAGCGCGACTTTCTCGACCTGAGCTCGCTCAGCGCGGCCGAGTTGCAAGGCCTGCTGGGCCTCGGGCTCCGGCTCAAGTCCGAGTTAAAGAGCGGACTCGAGCATCCTTATTTGCGCGGACGCACGCTCGCGATGATCTTTCAAAAGCCGTCGTTGCGCACTCGCCTCACGTTTGAGACCGGGATGGCGCAACTTGGCGGACACGCCATTTACCTGGCGCCGGGCGATATTGGGATCGGCGAGCGCGAGTCGGTGAAGGATGTCGCGCGCAACCTGTCGCGCTGGGTCGACCTGATCATGGTGCGCACTTTTGCCCACTCCACCTGCGTCGAGCTCGCCCGCGAGGCCTCCGTGCCGGTTATCAACGGGCTCACCGATGCGCTTCACCCGTGCCAGCTCGTTGCCGACCTGATGACGTTGATTGAGCACTTCGGCGAAATCCGCAAGCTCAAGGTCGCTTTCGTCGGCGACGGCTTCAATCTCGCGAATAGCTGGATCGAGGCCGCGGCGCTCACCGGCCTCGACCTGCGGTTGGCATGTCCGGCCGGCTACCAGCCCGAAAAAAGCTTCGTCGCGCGGCTGCGGCGCGAAAAGCTCGGCCTGCTGACCGACGATCCGGTCGAGGCGGTGCGTGACGCTGATGTGATCTACACCGATACATGGACCTCGATGGGCCAGGAGGCCGAGGCGGAGCGCCGCCGCCGCGACTTTCGGGGTTTCCAGGTAAACCGTGCGCTGGTCCGTCATGCCGCGCGCGACGCGATCGTGATGCATTGCCTGCCGGCGCATCGCGGCGAGGAGATCACCGACGAACTGCTCGATGGCCCGCAATCGGTGGTACTCGAGCAGGCCGAGAATCGGCTCCATGCGCAGAAAGCCGTGATGGTTTGGCTGCTGCGACCGGAGATTCTCGGCAGGCCTGCGGTGCCGGCAAATTCCACCAAATCCGCGAGTCGCTGAAGTGGCTGAAGAGAAAATCGAAAAACTGGTGCTCGCCTACTCGGGCGGGCTCGATACGTCGGTCATTTTGCGATGGCTCCGCGACTACTACCGATGCGAGGTGGTCGCGTTCTGCGCCGATGTCGGTCAGGCCGAGGAGACCGAGGGCCTCGAAGCGAAGGCGCTTGCGACCGGCGCGAGCAAGCTCGTCATCGCGGACCTGCGCGAGGAGTTCGCGCGCGATTTCGTTTTTCCGATGATGCGCGCCAATGCGATCTATGAGGGCTACTATCTGCTTGGCACTTCGATCGCGCGCCCGGTGATCGCCAAAGGCCAAGTCGCCGCTGCGCTCGCCGAGGGCGCCGACGCGGTCGCGCATGGCGCTACAGGCAAGGGCAATGACCAGGTGCGGCTCGAGCTCGCCTATGCGCGTCTCGCCCCCCAGCTCAAAGTCATTGCGCCCTGGCGTCATCCGGAGTGGCCGTTCAAGGGCCGCGCCGACATGATCGCTTACGCCGCCGAGAAGCGAATCCCGGTGCCGGTCACTGCCGAGAAGCCCTATTCGATGGATCGCAACCTCGTGCACGTGAGTTACGAGGGCGGCATTCTCGAAGACCCCTGGCGCGAACCATACAACGACATGTTCCGGATGACCGTGGCGCCCGAAGAGGCGCCCGATCGTCCTGAGTACGTCGAGGTGGCGTTCGAGGCTGGCAACCCGGTTGCAATTAACGGTGAGCGACTGTCGCCGGCGCGGCTAATCGCGCGCGCCAACGAAATCGGCGGACGGCACGGCGTAGGGCGGGTGGACCTGGTCGAGAACCGCTATGTAGGAATGAAGTCGCGCGGCGTTTACGAGAGCCCCGGCATCACGATCCTTATGCATGCTCATCGCGCGGTCGAACAGCTCGCGCTCGATCGAGAAACGATGCATTTGCGCGACTCGCTCGTAACACGCTATGCCGAGATGGTCTACTACGGCTACTGGTTCGCTCCCGAACGCGAAGCGCTGCAGGCGCTGATCGATGCGGCACAGATGAACGTCGTCGGCACGGCGCGGCTGAAGCTCTACAAGGGCGGCGTCTGGATCGCGGGGCGCAGGTCGCCGGCTTCGCTATACGATCCGCAAATCGCGAGTTTCGAGGAGGCGGGAGGTTACCGCCAGGGTGATGCCGAGGGATTCATCCGACTTGCCGCACTGCGTTTGCGTGCGCGTCGGCGTGATTAAGGGGCTGCGCGCCGGTGGCGGAAGGGAACTGACGCATCTTGGGCAAGGTCATCCCGTTCAAGGCGCGGCGGCCCTCACCGAAGCTCGTGCCTCGCACGAAGGCCGCGGAGTGTCCCAAATGCGGTCACAGGATGGACGTGCACGTTACGCATCCGAACGGCTCGATGACGTGCGCGGCGCGCGGCTGTCCCTGCTACACGCCGCCGCGATGAGCCTCCACTTGCTCTACGGAATGGTTTCGGTCAAGTTCAAGCGCTTTCCTCGTGGATAATCCTCAGACGACTCGGGGCGGGCCGGACGCGCGCAAAAGCGCCGCCACGCGCAATTTGATCCGTTCCCGTTTTGCGGGCGGGCGGCTGCCCGAGGTCGAGAACTTTACCGCCTCGCTGCCGTTCGATCGGCGGCTCTATCGGCACGACATTCGCGGCTCGATCGCGCACGCGCGGATGCTGGCCAGGGTGGGCCTGCTGACGCGGGGCGAGGAACGCAGGATCGTAGCGGGACTCGGCGCGATCGAGCGCGAGATCGCCGATGGCCGCTTTCATTTCGATGTTGCGGATGAGGACATTCATCTCGCGATCGAGCGGCGCTTGATCGCCAGGATTGGCGACGCCGGCCGCAAGCTGCACACTGCGCGATCGCGCAACGACCAGGTCGCGCTCGATCTGCGGCTTTTTTTGCGCGACGAACTCCGCGAAGTCATTGCGGTGCTGGGCCGCCTGCGCGGCGCGCTCACGGCGCTCGCGCGGCGGCATCTGAACACCGTGATGCCCGGTTATACCCATCTGCAGCGGGCGCAGCCGGTTTCGCTGGCCCATCATCTGCTCGCCTATGTTGAGATGTTCGAGCGGGATCGCGAAAGATTTGAACAGGCGCTGGAGCGCACCGACGTGATGCCGCTCGGAGCCGGCGCGCTGGCGGCCACCACGCTCCCGATTGACCGGCGCGCCGTCGCCCGCGCGCTTGGCTTTCGACGCATCAGCGAAAACAGCATCGATGCGGTCTCGGATCGCGATTTCGTGCTGGATTTCCTTTCGGCATCCGCGATCGCGGCGATGCATCTGTCGCGGATGGCCGAGGAGATCATCCTGTGGTCGTCGGCTGAATTCGGGTTCATCGAATTGCCCGATGCGTTTGCCACTGGCAGCTCGATGATGCCGCAGAAAAAGAATCCCGACCTGCTCGAGCTGATTCGCGGGCGTAGTGGCCGCGTCGCCGGCGACCTGCTCGCGATGCTGGTGGTGATGAAGGGGCTGCCGCTCGCGTACAATTCCGACTTGCAGGAGGACAAGGAACGCGTCTTCGATGCGCTCGATACAATCAGGCCCGCGCTCGACCTGATGGCCAGGCTATGGCCGCGAATCCAGTTCCGTACGGACGCGATGCGCGCAGCCGCGGGCGGTTTCACGCTCGCCACCGACCTCGCCGAATATCTCGTGCGCCGCGGCGTGCCATTTCGCGAAGCGCACGGGATCATCGGGCGGATGGTGCGCGAGGTCGCGGCAAGCGGCCGATCGCTTGAGCAACTTGGAGCCGAAGAGTTAAGGCGTTACTCGCCGCGCTTCGGCCGTGATGCAATAAAGATCCTCTCAGTGGACCATTCGCTTGCCGCGCGCACCGTGATTGGCGGACCGGCGCCGCGTACAGTGCGGCGGCGAATCGAAGAACTCGAACGCAAATGAAAGCCCGAATTAATTCGACATTTTTTCTCGTTGCGTTATTTTTGCTTGCCGCGATCGCTCCGGGATGCGGTGTAAAAAGCGAGCCGATTCCACCCGAAGCGGCGCGGCCGCAGCAAATCCTCGACCTCGAGGCGATTCCCGAACGGCGCGGAATCCAGTTGAGCTGGAGCCGCCCGGAGCAATACGCGAACGGCCAATCGATGCACGATCTCGGAGGATTTACGATCATGCGCGCCGAAGGGCCGGATCAGTATCAACCAATCGTGGAGGTGCCGATCACCGATCAGGGGCGGTTCCAAGTCGCCAGCCGCTTCACCTACACCGATAACACTGCCGTACCGAATCATTATTACCGGTATGAGGTGGTGTCGCACACCAGCGACGGCTACAAGAGCCTGCCCTCGAATGAAGCGTCGCTGCAATACATCCGCCCGCAGCCGGTAATTCCGCCCGCGCCCGCCAGTGCGGCGGAATCGGCGAATCCCGCGCCGTCTGCGCCAATCGCTCATCTTCACGCTGCACCGCCACCGCCGTTGCCGCCCGTTCCATAGCGATTTTTGCCCGCATTAACGGCTGTGATATGAATCACTGTCAATCAGGCTGCCGTCATGCGGCAGGCCTGATTTCCTAACTCGATGAACTACTTCGAATATCGCAATCGCGTTCTCCATGCCGAAGACGTACCGGTGAGCGAAATCGCCGCCCGTTTCGGCACCCCGGTTTACATTTACAGCGCGCGTACCCTGCGCCGTCATTTCCGCGTGATGCGCGAGGCGTTCGGCGGCGCCGACCTGCTCATCTGCTATGCGATGAAGGCGCTCTCGAACCTGAGCATCCTGCAACTGTTTGCGAAGATGGGCTCCGGATTCGATATCGTGTCCGGCGGCGAGCTGATGCGGTGTCTTAAGGCCGGCGCCGATCCGAAGACGATCGTTTTTTCGGGCGTGGGCAAGACCGACGATGAAATCACGGCGGCGCTCAAGACCGGCATCCTGATGATTAACGTCGAATCGCGCCCCGAGCTGCACCGCATCGCAGAGATCGCGGCGCGCCTGAAGCTCCGCGCGCCGGTCAGCCTGCGGGTCAACCCTGATCTCGATCCGCACACGCATCCGCACATCTCCACCGGCCATCGCACGAGCAAGTTCGGCGTGCCCCTGTCAGAGATCTTCGATTACTACGCGGATGCGCGGACGCTGAGCAGCCTTGAGGTCATCGGTCTCAGCACGCACATCGGGTCACAGATAACGGAGCTCGAACCCTTTACTGAAGCGACCGGCAAGATCGCCGGAATCGTCGAAGGGCTGCGCGCGGACGGCCTAGCGCTGCGTTACCTCGATATGGGAGGCGGCCTCGGCATTCCGTACCAGGAGGAATCGCCACCGCCCTCCGAGTACGCGGCGGCGCTGCTGAAACGGCTCGGCGGACTGGGGCTCAAGTTGATCATCGAGCCCGGCCGGATGATGGTCGGCAACGCAGGCATCCTGGTGACGCGCGTCCTCTACATCAAGGACACCGACGTCAAGCGCTTTGTCGTGATCGACGGCGCGATGAACGATTTGCTCCGCCCGGTGCTCTACGAGGCTTACCACGAAATTCGGCCCGTGGATGCGCGTGCATCGCGTCCATCGGTGACCGCCGATATCGTCGGCCCGGTCTGCGAAAGCGGCGATTTCTTTGCGCAAGCGCGCGAGATCCCGGAGCCGCATCCGGGGGACCTGCTGGCCGTAATGAGCGCGGGGGCGTATGGTTTCGTGATGGCCTCGAACTACAACAGCCGGCCGCGGGCCGCCGAGCTGCTGGTCGACGGCCGCCAGGTCCACCTTATTCGACATCGAGAGACCTTCGAGGATCTGGTCCGTGGCGAGCCGCTCGTCGATGTACCGGCCGATGGCAACGCTTGAATTCGTAAAGATGCACGGCTGCGGCAACGACTACATCTATGTCGTCGCCGACCGCATGCGTCCCGCCGATCCCGCGGCGCTCGCCCGTCGGGTCTCTGACCGCCGCTTCGGAGTCGGCGGCGACGGGCTGATCATGCTGACACCGTCGCGGCGTGCCGACATCGCGATGGAGATGTACAATGCCGACGGCAGCCGCGGCGAGATGTGCGGCAACGGCATCCGATGTCTCGCGCGCCTTGCCTGGGAGCGGCGGCTCGTCGCGAAAAATCCACTCGCGATCGAGACCGACGCAGGGGTGAAGCACGTTGCGCTCAAGCTCGATCCCTCGGGTCGCGTCCTTGAGGCAACCGTCGACATGGGTGAGCCGATCCTCGAGGGCCGCGAGATTCCGGCGGCTGCCGATGGACCAATCATCGACTATCCGCTGCAGGCGGCCGATCGAACCGAAAAAATCACTGCGGTCTCGATGGGTAATCCGCATTGTGTGATTTTCGTCGCCGATGACGCGGTATTTAAGCTGAGCGACCACGACTTCGCCGAGCTCGGCGGCAAATTCGAGAAACATCCGTTCTTTCCGCGCCGCGTTAACACCGAGTTCGTCCTGCCGCTGACCCGCGATCGCCTCCGGATGAGAGTTTTCGAGCGCGGTTCGGGCGAGACGCTCGCCTGTGGGACGGGCGCCTGTGCGGCCGTCGTCGCGGCGGCGCTGACCGGCCGGGCGGCCCGGCGTGCTACAGTGGAGCTTCGCGGGGGCAATCTCGCGATCGAGTGGCGCGAAGGGGGCGAGCACAACAATCACGTGTTCATGACGGGCGAGGCGGTTGAAGTGTTTCGAGGCGAAATCGAAGTGGATGCCGGCGAGCTGGTGGCGTCTGCGGGCTAAGCGGAGGTAACGGTGATGTTCAGTGGTGCGTTATCGGCAATCGTGACCCCGTTTCGTGATGGCGCAATCGACGAAGCGGCCCTGCGCGAGCTGATCGAATGGCAGATCCAGAGCGGCATAGACGGCATCGTCGCCTGCGGCTCGACCGGCGAATCCGCCACGATGAGCCACGCCGAACACGAGCGGGTAATTAAGCTCACCGTCGATGCCGCCCGCAAGCGCATCCCGATCCTCGCCGGCACCGGCTCCAATTCGACGGCCGAGGCGCTCAGGCTGACGAGCTTCGCGCGCGAGGTCGGCGCCGATGGCGCGCTCATGATCTCGCCCTACTACAACAAGCCCACCCAGGAAGGAATCTACAAGCACTTCAAAACCATCGCGACGACGGTCGATCTTCCGATCATCGTCTACAACATCCCGAGCCGCACCGGCTCCAACATTCTGCCCGAAACTTTCGCCCGGATGTGCGACGTGAAGAACATCGTCTGCATTAAGGAGGCGAGCGGGTCGATCGATCAGATCTCGGACATTCGCCGGCTGTGCGGCGATCGGCTAACGATCCTAGCCGGGGACGATTCGTTCACGCTGCCGGACATGGCGCTCGGCGGCAAAGGCGTGATCTCGGTGATCAGCAACGTGATGCCGCGCGAGACGCACGAACTGGTGGCGGCGGCGCTGGCCGGCGATTTCGCGCGCGCCCGCGACATTCATTTCCGGCTCCTGCCGCTGATGCGCGCGCTGTTCATCGAGACCAATCCGATTCCGGTCAAGATGGCGCTTGCGCTGATGGGCAAGTGCAGCCCGGAGATGCGGATGCCGCTGTTGCAACTGACCGGCGGCGCGACCGAGAAGCTGCGCTCCGTGATGAAGGAACTGCGCCTGATCTGACCGTCCGCGTTGATTCAGAAAGTCAGGACGGTGCGCGCCACCTCGCCCGCCTTCATCGCGCGGAACGCCTCGTTCACATCCTCGAGCGCGCCGCGCTTAGTGATCATGTCATCGAGGTTGAGCCGTCCCTGCATGTAGAGATCGATGTAGCGGGGCATATCGACCCGGAAGCGATTCGATCCCATGTTGCAGCCCTGCAACCGGCGCTCGCCCCAGAAGAGCGAAAAGCCGTCGACCTCGACCTTCTGACCGATCGGGATCATCCCGACGATGGTTGCGACGCCGCCGGGTGCGAGCGCCTCGAAGGCCTGTTCAGCTACCGCCTTGAGCCCGATTGCCTCGAACGAGTACTGCACGCCGCCGCGCACGATCCCTCGGATCGCGCCGACCGGGTCACCCTGGGAAGCGTCGACCGCATGCGTCGCGCCGAGCCGCTTCGCCAGGGCGAGCTTGGATTCGTGCATATCGACGGCGATGATGACGCGCGCGCCCGCCAGCCGCGCTCCCTGGATCGCAGCGAGGCCGACGCCGCCCGCGCCGAACACCGCCACCGTCGAGCCGGCCTCGATCTTCGCGGTGTTCAGCACTGCGCCGAGCCCCGTGGTCACGCCGCAGCCGATGAGCGCGGCGCGATCGAGCGGCATCGCCTCCGGAATCTTCACCAGCGCGTTTTCATGCACCAGGATTTTCTCGGCATAGCCGGAGATTTCGAGGAACTGGAAGACCGGCTTGCCGCCGGCTAAAAGCCTCGGTTTTGCGGCAGGCGGACGCTGCGTGGCGCTGCGGTTGTAGCATCGATTTGGATGGCCGGTAAGGCACTGCTCGCAGTAACCGCAGAAGACCGACAGGCAGGCGATCACGTGATCGCCCGGCTTGAGATATGTAACGCCGGGCCCGACCTGCTCGACGACGCCGGCGGCTTCATGACCGAGCACGGCGGGCGTCGGATGCGGGTAGAGCCCGTCGACAAAATGCAGATCGCTATGACAGACACCGCACGCAGCGGTCTTCACCAGCACTTCGCGGTCCTGCGGCGCATCGATCTCGACTTCCTCGATCGACAGCGGCTGGTTGGGTCCGCGGAACATCGCTGCCCTCATCGGCTGCTCCTGTAACTTGTCGTGCGCGCGTTGCACTCCCGCGCATGTTCGTCGCCGTCGCTCGTCAATCCGCGGACTACTTGCGGCCGGCTATACAGATGGTTTCGTTGCGCAGACGCAGGACGCCGCCCTCGGTAAAGGCGCGCGCCTCGCCGATGACCGCATCGACCACGCGCTTGCGCGTCGCCGCGTCGAGCTGGTCCATCATCATGCGGTAGGGCGTGGCGACGTCATAGCGGAACTGCGCGAAATCCTCGGGCGACTTGAACTCATACGTGATGTTCATTGGTTCGATCACGATGTCGCTGAAGCCTGCGTCCTTGAACGAGCGCTCCAACGCCATGCGATCGCTCAGCCGGCACGGATCGGGACTGCCGGGCGGCGGCGGAGGCAAATTAGCGATCTTGCGCGCGCTCTCGCTGGCAAGGCTTATCATAGGGACCTTGTCGGGCGTGCTCCAGACGGCGGCTGCGAGCCGCCCACCGTCGACCAGAAGTCCGCGCATTCGGCGCAGAGCTCCGGTCAAGTCAGGGATGAACATAAGGCCCCATCGGCACACGATGGCGTTAAAGTCGCGCTCAGGGATGTCGATGGTTTCGGCATCCAGATGACGGAACTCGATGTTCTTAAGCCCGAGCTGCACTGCTCGCTTACGCGCCGCCTCGATCATCCCGGACGAACGATCGACCGCGAGCACCTTGCCGCTGGGACCGACCTTGCGCGCGGCGGTCACGGCGGGCTCGCCGATTCCGGTCGCGATATCGAGCACGCGCGATCCGGGCTGAACGCCGGCCAGCTCGATCAGACGGTCACTCACAACCTGTGCGGCGCGCTCGAACGTCTGCCACCATTTCGTCCATCCCGCAGCGGCCTCATCCCAATTGCGGCTCAAATCAACTGCTTCAGGCATCGGACTAAATTCCTTTCTTCAATTCGGGCGCCGGCCGAAAGCCGATGGTGCGGATGGCCGGGATAGTCATCGGGGTCCGGGTGCGGGGATTGAAGCCGGGCCGCGCCCGATGGCGGCGCACGGAAAAGGTACCGAACCCGGGAACCCAGAATCGTTTGTCCTTGCGAATCGCCCGCGCGATCAGATCGAAAGCCGAATCGATCGTGATGGCGACTTTCGCCTTAGGTTGGCGCGTCGTCCGCGCCACTGCCTCAATCAGATCCGCCTTAGTCATGGCGGCCCCTCCCAATGGTCCCTTCCGTACAGCGGGTGTATCACGAACGCAAGCGATCTATGAAGCCGCGAATCTCAGGCGAAATGGCGATCGAACTCACGCCAGACCAGGCCCCAACGTACACCCTGATCACTGACCGTCACGGCTTCAGCATCGAAACGCGCCATCACGCGTTCCAGGATGGTCGTGCCGGCGAAGATTACGTCGACGCGGCCCGAGACGAGACCGGGAAGTCTGCTGCGTTCCGAATGCGCGAGCTTGCCGAACAGCTCCAGCGTGCGTCCGACCTCATCGCGCGAGAGGCGATAACCGTGAACGAGGTCCGGAGCGTAGGTCGAGAGCTTCAGCGCCACCGCGCATACGGTTGTGACCGTGCCGGCAATTCCAACCAAAACGTTGGGACGGTAGTTCCAGCCCAGCGAATCGATCGCGCTGTCAATCGTCGTGCGCAATGCCATCACTTCGGCGGGCGCCGGCGGATCGTGACGAATGTGCCGCTCGGTCATCCGCACCGATCCAATCTGAAGGCTTACGGTCTCCAGCGGGCGGCCCGGCTCGGCGCGGATGAACTCGGTGGACCCGCCGCCGATGTCGATGATCAGCAGACGCGCCGCGGGATTGATTCGCAGTCCGCGAATGACGGCGAGATGCGAAAGTTCGGCCTCCGTCTGACCGCTGATGACGTCGAGCGCAACTCCGGCGTCGCTGCGAACCCGTGCGAGGAACGCCTCGCCATCGGCTGCATCGCGAACCGCGGCGGTCGCGGCCCCGATTATCCGGGTGGCTCCGAGTTCGCGCGCGCGTCGCGAGAACTCGACTATCGCATTCAGGGTGTCGCGCGCCGATTCGGGATCGAGATGTCCCGTGCTGTCGACGCCGCGGCCAAGCCGCGTGATACGCGACAGATCCACGATCGGCACAAGTGATCCATCCGCACGGCGCTCGACCACCAGCATCAGGACTGTGTTCGAACCCACATCGAACGCGGCGAGCCGCTGATCTTTCTGAGACGACATCTAAGCACGTCCTGATGCCGCGATTTTTTGAGCGGCCTCGTCGAATCCGAGCTCGTTGTCGGCAATCCAGCGGCCCATCGCGGCTAGGGCGCGCTCGGCGAACTCGGTTTTTTTGGCGCGTCCGCGGGCACGACTCCTGATCTCGGGCATCAGGCCGAAGTTCGCATTCATAGGCTGAAAATTTTCACGCTTTGAGTCGGTTATATAGGCAATCAGCGACCCGATCGCAGTCTCCGGCGGCGGCACGATGCCCTGGAGACCGATGCACATCCGTGCGGCGTTAATTCCGGCGAGCAGCCCGGCCGCTGCTGACTCCATGTAGCCTTCAACGCCGATCATTTGGCCGGCCAGAAAAAGATCGTCGCGCGCGCGAAGCTGGAGCGTCGGGCGCATCAGGCGCGGCGAGTCGATGAAGGTGTTGCGATGCAACGAGCCGAGGCGGACGAACTCGGCGCGCTCAAGGCCGGGAATCAGGCGCAATACGCGGCGCTGCTCGGGATAGGTCATTTTGGTCTGGAAGCCGACAATGTTGTAAAGGCGTTTCAGGCGATCGTCCTGCCGCAACTGCACGACCGCGAAAGGAGTGCGTCCGGTGCGCGGATCGGTAAGCCCCACCGGCCGCATCGGACCGAACGCCAGCGTCATCGGGCCGCGTCGCGCAAGCTCTTCGATCGGCAGGCAACCTTCGAAGTAGATCATGCGCTCGAACGGATGGGCCGCGACCTTTTCCGCCGCAATGAGCGCGTCGACAAAGGCGCGATACTGCCGCTCGTCGAGCGGACAATTGATGTAATCCTCGCCGCCCTTGTTCCATCGCGAGGCCCGGAACGCGACACTCATGTCGATCGAATCGGCAGTCACGATCGGCGCGATGGCATCGTAGAAATAGAGATTGCGCGAGCCGACGATACGGTCGAGTGCCGCGGAGAGCGCCGGGCTGGTGAGCGGGCCCGTAGCTACAATCGTGATGCCCGCCGGAATCTCGGTGACCTCGCGGCGTACGATTTCGACCATCGGATCGGCGCTGAGCGTCTCGGTTAGGGCGCGCGCAAACTCCCCGCGATCGACGGCGAGCGCGGCGCCGGCAGGAACGCGGGCGCGCTCGGCGGACGCGATCACGATGGAGCCGAGGCGGCGCATCTCCTCTTTCAGGATTCCGACCGCCGTTTCGAGCGACGCGCTGCGCAGTGAATTCGAGCAGACCAGCTCGCCGAAAAGATCGGTTGCGTGCGCCTCGGTCATCCGTATCGGACGCATCTCGTAGAGCCGCACGCGTACGCCGCGGCGCGCGAGCTGGAACGCCGCCTCGCTGCCGGCGAGTCCAGCGCCGATCACGTTGACCGCCCGAGGTTCCATCGCAGAAGCTAGAAGTCTAGGACCGGCGGCGCGCGGATGCCAGCGCGGGATCGATCGCTTAGGTGGCGCGCCGCGAAGTGTGCTAGCGGTTGAACGAAACCATAGGGTCGGCTGGAGCGATTATGGGACTATTGGTCAATGGCGAATGGCGCGACGACTGGTATGACACGAAATCGAGCGGCGGCCGCTTCGTGCGTAGTGAATCCGCGTTTCGCAACTGGGTGACGCCCGACGGTTCACCGGGGCCGAGCGGCGTCGGTGGATTCAAGGCCGAGCCCGGCCGCTACCATCTGTACGTAGCGCTCTCCTGCCCATGGGCGCATCGCACGGTGATTTTCCGCAAGCTCAAGCGCCTCGAGGAGGTCATCTCAATTTCGTACGTCGGTCCCGCGATGGGCAATCGTGGATGGGCGTTCGACAACGGCGGAGGTGCGAACTTCGGCGCCACACCTGATACGGTCAACGCCGCGCGCCATCTTTACGAGATCTATCTGAAGGCCAAGCCCGACTACACCGGGCGCGTGACTGTGCCGGTGCTGTGGGACAAGCAGACCGGCACGATTGTGAATAATGAGTCATCCGAGATCATCCGGATGCTCAATAGCGCCTTCGATCGATGGGGCGATGCATCGCTCGATTTTTATCCGCGCGAGCTGCGCGATGAGATCGATCGCATCAATGCGGTGATCTATCCGAACGTCAACAACGGCGTCTATCGATGCGGCTTCGCGACCAGCCAGGAAGCTTACGAAGAGGCCTTCGATGCGCTGTTCGCCACGCTCGACGATCTCGATTCGCGGCTCTCGCGCCAGCGTTATCTCGTCGGTAATCGATTGACGGAAGCCGATTGGCGTTTGTTCACTACGCTCGTGCGCTTCGATCCGGTCTATCACGGTCATTTCAAATGCAATCTGCGGAGGATTGTCGATTATCCCAACCTTTGGCCCTACACGCGCGACCTCTACCAGGTGCCGGGTGTCGCCGAGACCTGCGATATCAAACAGATCAAGCAGCACTACTACTGGAGCCAGGTGACGGTTAATCCCAGCCGGATTGTCGCCAAGGGGCCGGCGATCGATTTCACCGCACCGCACGATCGCGCGCGTCTCGGGATGCACTGAGGAGGAATGATGGCAACTTCATGGGGCGAGCCCACCAATCTGCAGGAAGCAATCAACTGGGTCGATAAGGCGACCCGAGCCTCGGATCGTTTCCGCGCGGTCTGGGAAGCGTCGCATCGCCACCGCGAGCAGCATGGCGGCGATTGCACGGTCTATCCATCCAGCGACGGCCCGCTGATGGGTACACTCGCCGCGGCGGCCGGCGCGAAGCGGATTCTCGAAGTCGGATGCGGCCTCGGCTACAGCGCCTTGTGGCTCGCGTATGGTGCGGGTCAAGAGGCGCGCGTCGAGACCATCGAGGGCGATCCGTCCCATGCCGCCATCGCGGAAGGCAACTTTGCGGGCGAAGGTCTTGCAGGCCGGATTACGATCCATGTCGGACGGGCTGCGGCGGTGCTCGCGAAGCTCTCCGGACCGTACGACCTGATCTACTTCGACGGCGATCCCGCAGAAGCGATCAACGATCTCGATCAGTTCGAGCGGCTCGTTAGACCGGGCGGACTGCTAATCTCGGCCAATCTTTTTTTGGGGGTCTACATGCCCGATATGCCGGGATTGGAGAAGACCGCCGAGTACCGTCGAAGGATCACGGACGTCAATCGCTGGATGACCGCGTGGCTCAATAGCGGCAGCAAGGCTCTGAGCGTGCGGCGCTAGCGGTCTCGATCATGGCAAAATCTGGCCGCGCCGCGGCTTTTCGCAGGGCGGCAGCGTTACCATCCGGATACGTTTTCCGCCGATAATCGAGTATGGCGGGGTCGGCGGTGGCAACCAGCACGCTGGCGCTGCGAACTGGACAAAATTATCGATGGGCGGCGGGCGATAGCGCGCCCAAAAACCTTGGCATCGATAGTTCCCAAACTGATCGCAATACTCGAACGTTCCGCCGATCGCAAAACTCTTGCCGTTGCGGATGGCCTTGAGTTCGTCCGGCGAAGGAGTCCAGTTGACTGGCAGGTAATCAGTGTGCGTTCCCCCGCCCGGAATCACCGGGCCGGGCACCTCGTCCAATACCCCGCCGTTCGGGTCAGCGAAGCGCTCGATGTGCCGCTCGGGCGCGTGTTTCGCGCCGGGCAGCGATGACCACAGATTGATGACCAGGTTCAGCGCCGGCGTGCGGCCTGCATTGAAGAAATAGACCTCGACGGCCGCGCCGCCGTCGGGCCGCTGCCGGAACGCAGCGACCTTGCCGTCGCGATTCCCGAGGCTTACGTAAGGACGTTCGCTCGCGATAAAGACGCGCTGGCTTTCGCGATAGGTCGCCCAGAGCAGGAACGCCTGGACGGCAGTAATCGTCGTATAGGTGAGGATCAGAAGCGTGGTCAGGATATGTATCCGATGGGTCCGGCGCGCCAGTTCGAGGTTCTGGCGATGGATCTCGTGCGGCGGCTCGGAGGAATGCAACGGCGTCGGCTCGATTGACGATGCCGATGCCGCCTCGCGATGCTCCCTCTCCTTCAAGCGATGACTATTGATCGCTTCCGAAGCGCGCCGGTCAAGGCCATCGCGGCCGGCATCAGCGGGGCGCCCGCGATTATGGTTATATATCGTGGCGCTGCGGGCCGACGATTTCGTCTATGCCGACCCGCCCTACGATGTCGAGTTCACGCGCTACGCGAAAGAGGACTTCGGATGGGACGATCAGGTGCGGCTTGCGCGATGGCTTGGGCGCCATCGCGGACCCGTGGTCCTGTCGAACCAGGCGACGCCGTGGATTGTCGAGCTGTACACGGAGCTCGGCTTCGCTCTTCGCTTTCTCGATGCGCCGCGGATGATCAGTTGCAACGGCGATCGGCCGCCGGCGCGCGAAGTGTTGGCACTGAAGGGATTTGAATGAAGCGCCGCGAGGCATCGCCTCGCGGCGCGTTCACTACTTGCTTAAAACGATGTTGCCGCTCAAGGTCCCGTAGAAGTTTCCACCAGAATCCTCATTTACCGACATCGTGCCGCCGCCGACGGCGTTCAGAAACTTTCCCGTGGAGTGAGCGCCATCTACGGTATAAGGACCGTTAAAACCGATCAGGTCTGCATCGGTAAGGCAGTCCCAGCCATCGTATGCGATCGCTAAGGTATTCTTGATGTTCGCCGTTGTGATTGTCATTGTGCCAGCCGCCGGTTCACATAGGCTTGCTCCCACGATTTGAAGCTCGACAATTGTTTGGGACGTGAAAGTCGATTTACCGATCAGCGTCCCTTTTCCTTTGCCATCTATTGTGAGGCAGTTGCAGTTGCTGCCGTTGCAGCCATTGGTGCCGTTGTTGCACGAAGAAGACGGCGGTGCCGATCCGATCGCGCTGAAAGTCATCGGAATCGGGGGGCCGGAGCCTCCTGCCCTCGCTTGAGGAGCTAACGCCAAACAGACAATGACCAATACAGCCGCCGTGTAACCAAAACAGAAATTACCTTTCATCGCCTTCCTCCGAGTTAACTTACCCCCTCACGGCGCATTTCTTTTAGCCTTAAAAGTGCTCAACGTCAATTGAATATCCTGAAATCTATAGATCATAAATTAAGAGTCCTCTTTAGCAATGTTCGCACTTCGGTTTCGCTCGGCGGTTGCCTGCGAGGCGTATTCAGGCTACTTTGGGTAGCTCGACTTTAGGTCCTGAAACCCATGAATAGTGTTATCCAGAAGCTCGAGGGGCGGAGCCTCCGCAGCGACCTGCCGGAAATCCGGGTCGGTGATACGGTGCGGCTCCAGGTCAAAGTGGTCGAAGGCGAGAAGGAGCGAATCCAGCCGTTCGAAGGCGTCGTGATTCGCATCAACCGCGGCGGCAGCCGCGCCGCCTTTACGGTCCGGAAGGTTTCATACGGGATTGGCGTGGAACGGATTTTCCCGCTTCATTCGCCGCGCCTGGAGAAGATCCAGGTGCTGAACCACGGCAAGGTGCGCCGCGCCCGGCTCTATTATCTCCGCAAGCTGTCAGGTCGCTCGGCGCGTCTCAATACGACGAGCTAGTCGGCCAGCGCGACGGCTTCGCGCGCTCCCGAAATCCGCAAATCCGCTTCGAGCCGCGCCCCTTCGAATACTGCCAGGCGCTCGCTCTCGATTCGGCCGCTTGCGCGCGAGCGCGGCCCGAATATCACGCGCTTTGCCCCCGCCACTTCGCCGCGCATCTCGCCCAGCACAACGAGGCGCGGCGCGCGGACCCGCCCCTCGATCGATCCGGCCTCGGTTATCACAACCATTTCGACCGAGCTGACCTCGCCGCGGAAGCGTCCTTCGATGCGCACCGGCTCATGAAACACCAGCTTGCCCGAGATGTTCGCATGCGCCCCAACCGCGACGCGCGTGCGCTCTTCGATCCACGCGAGCGTCGGCATCGCGCCAGAGTCGGCGCTTTCCGCGAATCCACGCTCGAACGCACTCAGATTGCTCATGGCCTCTAAACCTGCCGCCAACCCGCGCGTCCGGTTCCATCAAGGTGCGGGAAAGACGTGACAGGCGACCGCATGCCCGCCTCTTCCCGTCTCAAGCCGCGGCACCACTGTTCGACAGACATCTTTCGCATAAGGACATCGTGGATGGAAGCTGCAGCCGGACGGGGGATTGAGCGGGCTCGGGACCTCGCCGGGCAGCTTGATGCGCTCGGGACGGCCCGCGGCGTCGATCGTGGGAATGGCGGAGAGCAGTGCGCGTGTGTACGGATGGCGCGCGTGGACGTAAATCTCATCGCGGCTCGCGAGCTCGACGATCTTACCGAGGTACATGATCGCGACGCGCCGGCTGATATGCTCAACCACCCGCAGATCATGCGCGATGAATAGGTAGGTGAGATTAAGGCGCTCCTGAAGGTCTTGTAACAGATTGATGATCTGCGCCTGAATCGAAACATCCAGCGCCGAGACCGGTTCGTCGAGCACCAAAAAGCGCGGGTTCACTGCGAGCGCCCGCGCGATCCCGATTCGCTGGCGCTGGCCACCCGAGAACTCGTGCGGGTAACGATCGAGAGCTTCGGCGCCTAGGCCGACCATCTCAAGCAGCTCGACGATCCGCGCCTGCTTTTCCTTGCCGCGCGCGAGTTTGTGGATCTCGATGCCCTCGCCGACGATCGCCCGCACGCGCATCCGCGGGTTCAGCGACGAATAAGGATCCTGAAAGACGATTTGCATCTCCCGGCGCAACCCCCGCAGCTCCCTGCGCGTCAGCGCCGAGAGATCGCGGCCGGCGAAAATCACGCGCCCGGCGGTCGGCTCGAGCAGTTTTAGAATCAAGCGTCCGAGCGTCGATTTTCCCGATCCCGACTCGCCCACCAGCCCCAGCGTCTCGCCCGGCGCGATTTCGAGATCGACGCCGGCTACTGCTTTGAGCGTCAGCCGCCTGCCGAAAATCGCGCCCGTCGAGCCGGCCGGAAATTCCTTTACCAGTCCGATCGTGCGCACCAGCGCCGCATCGGAAGCCGGCCTCGGCGCTCCGCCAATTCCGGGTGTTGGCAGGCTAGACACGAATGCACGCCACGTAATGGCCGGGGCGCTTGGCTTCAAGGGCGGGAACGATGCGCGCGCAATCGTCGATCGCACGGGGGCATCGCGGATGAAAGCGGCACCCGCTCGGCGGATTAAGCGGCGACGGGATGGTCCCCGGGATCGCCTGAAGGCGGCGTTGATGCGCGCCGTCGATACCAGGAATCGAGGCGAGCAGGCCGAGCGTGTACGGATTGAGCGGCTCGTGGAACAGCGTCGGCGTTGCAGTCTGCTCCATCACCCGCGCTGCGTAGAGAATCGTAACATCGTCTGAGTATTCAGCGACGATTCCGAGATCGTGCGTTACCAGGATGACGGCGAGACCGAGCTGGCGCTGGAGATCGCGGATCAGGTCGAGGATCTGCGCCTGGATCGTGACGTCGAGCGCGGTGGTCGGCTCGTCGGCGATCAGCAGGCGTGGCCGGCACGCGAGCGCCATCGCGATCATCACCCGCTGGCGCATCCCGCCGGACAACTGATGCGGATAATCGCCGATGCGCCGCTCGGGGTCCGCGATGCCGACCATCTTGAGCGCATCGATCGTGCGCCGGCGCGTTTCAACGCGATCGGTCCGTTGATGGAGCCGGATAGCCTCGCCGATCTGACTGCCGATCGTGAAGACCGGGTTGAGCGAGGTCATCGGTTCCTGGAAGACCATTGCGATCTTCGCGCCGCGAATCGAGCGCATCCGGGGTTCATCGAGCGCCAGCAGGTCCTGGCCCTCGAAATGGATCGAGCCGCCGACGATGCGCGCGCGCTCGGGCAGCAGCCGCATGATCGAGAGCACACTGACGGTCTTACCCGAGCCCGATTCGCCTACCAGACCCATCAGTTTTCCCGGTTCGACCGCGAAGCTCACGCCGTCAACTGCGCGCACCTCTCCGGCCTCGGTGAAAAACGAGGTCCGGAGGTCCTTTACTTCGAGCAGGGGAGTCACGTTCCGAAAAGCGTAGCATCGCAGCGGCGGGCGTCTCCAGACGGGTTCACGCTCGCGCGATTTCCGAGAGGGCGCGCGCAGTTTCGATCGGATGCGTGAACATCAGCTCGTGTCCGGATTTGATCGAGCGCGTCACGGGGCGATCAAGCCGCCCCGAGAACTCCGGATGCCACACGCTCGGATGGCCCATCGCGAGGTCGTCCTCGCAGATGATGTAACCGGTCGGAAGCCCGAGCTTCGGGAAGCCGGTGAACGGACTCGGCTCGGTGATCACGCGGGTCGGTTGCGGCACCAGCGCGGCGAGCACGAAGCTCGCCAGATCGGCGGACGCATCCTGGATGTAATATTTCGGAAAATCCTCCGGCCGCACCATCACCGAGTACGGGCCGGTCTTGATGCCGCGCGAGCCGGGGCGCCCGGGCGCGATGCGCTCCAGTTCCTTGGCGGGCGACGCGCCGTCAAGGATTACCATCGCGGAGACGAACACCACACGTTTGAGGCGCTGCGGAATTTTCTCGGCGACGCCGGAGATGGTGAGGCCGCCAAGGCTGTGGCCCGCCAGCACGACATCGGTGAGGCCGCGCTCCTCGATAAAGCGCGCGACGTAATCGACGTAGGTGGAAAGCGTCACCTGCGCGTGATCCATCGGATTGCCGCAATGGCCAGGCAGATCGGGTGCGAAACATCGTTCTCCGTTGCGTTCGAGCTCGCTCATTACCGCCCGCCAGCACCATCCGCCATGCCACGCCCCATGAATCAGGACGAAGGTTTCCGACATGATTGCGCCTCCGATGTTGCGTCGATCAGCCGGCGTTTCCCGGATCGAGCCGGTCGCGCAGATGATCGCCAAGGAAGTTGAAAGACATTACGGCCAGAAAAATGAACACGCCGGGGATCAGGATCCAGGGATAATGCGCGAGCACTTGAACATCCTGCGCCTGCGCGAGCAGGTTGCCCCAGCTAGATGCCGGCTCCTGGATGCCAAGGCCGAGCAGCGAGAGCGCGCTCTCGCCGAGGATAAAGCCCGGGACCGAGAGTGTGGCGGCGACCACGGCATAGCCCAGCACCGACGGGATGACGTGCCGGACGAGCACCCGCATCCGCGAACCGCCAAGCGCTGCCGCCGCCTCGACATACGGCCGCGAACGGACCGACGCCGCCATCCCACGGATCACGCGGGCGAAACCCGCCCAACTGATGAAGCTCATGATAGCGACGATCATCACGAAGGTCTCGACCGCGCTCAATCCGGCGGGAATGACCGCGGCGAGCGCAAGCAGGAAATAGAACGACGGCAGCGACATTTCGATTTCCGACCAGCGCATGATCAGGTTGTCGGGGAGGCCGCCGACATAGCCCGAGAAGGCGCCGATTGTGATGCCGAGGGAGAAGCTGATCAGCACGCCGACCAGCCCGACCGTCATGCTGACGCGCGCGCCGTAAACGATGCGCGAAAAAAGATCGCGCCCGAGTCCGTCGCTGCCCATCATGAAGTACGGCGCGTCGCTGCTCGCGGTGGTGAAGAGATGACCGCGACTGAAGAGATGAATGTAGGTTCGCCGCGCACGCGATTCAGTGTAGGTGCGCGCGATCGGGTCCGTCAGCGTCAGCGGATGGCTGTAGAAGAACCCATCGTGCCAGTCGGATGGCGCACTGAGATGGAGCGACATCGGCGGGCAGTCGGGAAGCTCGCGATGCTGAAGCGTCGGATCGTAGGGCGCGATCACGGGCGATGCCGCCGCCATCAGGTAGAAGAGCACCAGGCAGATAGTCGAGAATCGCACCGGCCACGACGCGCGCCGCCATTCACGCGCCAGCGCCGCGCGATAACCATTTGACGCCGCGGCGGCGTGAGCCGCGAACTGGGCTGTACCGACCGTTACGACCGGCGCGCTCATCGCGACCCCATCGAAGAGAAATCGACGCGCGGATCGACCGCCACCAGTGCGATGTCGGCGAGCAGGTTGCCGAGCAGCAGCAGGACGGTGCCCATCAGCACCGAGCCCATCACGAGGTAGACATCGAGCGAGCGCACCGCATCGAGCAGCAGCAGACCGAGACCCTGCAGATTCATCACCGCTTCGACCAGCGCCGCGCCGCCGAGCAGGTCGGCGAGCGCGTAGCCAGCCATCGTGACGAACGGGTTCAGCGCGTTGCGCAGCACATGCTTGTAGATCACGACGCGCTCGCTCAGTCCCTTGGCGCGCGCGGTGCGCACGAATTCCGAATTCTTGATCTCGAGGATCTGCGAGCGCATCAGCCGCATCAGCGAGGCCATTCCGGCGGTGCCGAGCACAATGACGGGAAGGATTAGATGGTTGATGCGGTCGGCGATCCTGGACATCGTGTCGAGACTCGCGTAATCGACCGAGAAGGTGCCGCCCACCGGGAACCATCCGGTGCGCAGCGCGAAATACATCAGCAGGAAGGCAAAAAAGAAGTTCGGCACCGACATCCCGAAGAAGGCGAGAAACGAGAGCACGCGATCCCAGATCGAGTTCTGCCGGGTGGCGACGATGACTCCGATCGGAATCGCGAGCGCCCACGCGAAAATCATGCTCGAAAGCGACAGTATGACGGTGTTCAGCGCCCGCGATCCGATCAGGCTCAACACGCTCACGCGATAGGCAAGCGAGATGCCGAGGTTTAGATGGAGCACCGCCCAGAGCCACTTCGCGTAACGAAGCATCAGCGGCTGATCGAGTCCGAACTGCGCCTCCATTTGCCGGATCACCGCGGGCGGGATCGAAGGATTCATGCGCAGATTGGAGAGGAAGTCACCCGGCACCAGCGACATCACGAGAAACGAGATGAACGTGATCCCCACGATCAGCGGGATCATGTTGAGGATGCGTTTGAGTAAAAAGCGGGTCATCGCGGCAGGCTGCGATCACTCCGGGCGGAACTCGATCAGCTCGGGCTTGTAAAGTCCCCATACGGTCGGGTGGTAGTTCTCGAGCGAATTCTTCCACGCCTCGAAGCGCTGCTCGCGGACGGTTTCGATGATCGGCAACTGGTCGTGAAGAATCTGCTGAATCTGCCAGTAGTAGGGCGCGCGCTGCTTCGGATCCATCACCATCGTGCCTTGATCGAGCAACTGATCGATTTTCGCCTCCCAGGGCGTCGCCGGTTCGGGCTGAGCGGGATTCCAGATGTGCAGATTCCCGGATGAGCGCAGGAAGTTCGAGGCATTGTTCGGCTCGATCGTGCCGGTGAAGCCAATCAGTACGCAGTCCCAATCGAAACTCGTGTCGAGCCTTTCGACCAAAGTCGTGAACTCCAGCGGCCGATAATTGACGCGGATGCCCAGCTTCGCGAGGTCCTGCTGGAATATGACGCACATCTGGTCGCGAATCTTCACGCCGGTGTTGGTCGTCAGGTTGAAAACGATCGGACGGCCATGCGGATCGCCGCGCACGCCGGGCTTGATCAGGCGATAGCCGGCGGCATCGAGGATTTTCGCCGCCAGCGCGAGATCGTAGGCGTAATCCTTGAGATTCGGATTGTGAAAGACCTTGTTGGCGGGCGAGATGTCAGCGACGGCGGGCGTTGCCAGCCCCTGGAAGCAGAGATTGATCATCGCCTGCTTGTCGACCGCGTGCGCCATGGCGCGCAGAAAATTGATGTCAGTGAACCACGTGAGCCGCGGATCCGTCATGCCGTTGTGCACGTAATGGCGCGGATTGCGATTGAAGGAAAAAAACAACGAGCCGGTGTCGATGCCGATCTTATCGACCGTGATGTGCAGCTCCGCGGCGTGTTTCTCAAGCGTCGCGACTTCCTCGGGCCGCGGCCCGTAGACATCGATCTGCCCGGAGAGGAAACGCAGGTACTGCGCATTCTGATCCTGAACAATGAGCTGCGTCTGTCCCTTGAGACGCGGAAGCGGTCCGCCGTTGGTATCCTTCATCCAGTAATCGGGATTGCGCCGATAGTCGACGAGCTGGCTCGGCACGTAGCGGATCATGCCGAACTGGCCCGTTCCGACAAGCTTCGCGGGCGGCGTGTCGATGCCCCAAAGCTGATTGAAGCGGCCCGCATCGTAAGCAGGTTCCAGAACATGCGCGGGCAGGATCGCGAAGCCCATAGCATAGAGCAGCGGCGCGAACGGCCGCGGCAGGATCATCCGCACCGTGTGATCGTCAGCCGCTTCGACTCGAATCGGCTTGCCATCGACGGTGATCGACGGCGCGATACTGTTGGCTACGTGTGGATCGTAAACCACGTGCATCGTGAAAACCACGTCGCGCGCGGTGAACGGCTGACCATCGCTCCATTTGACGTCCCGCCGCAGATGAAACGTAATCGTCCGCCCTCCGTCGGCGATGTCCCAGCTCTCGGCGAGGTCGGGTTCGGGCAACGTGGTGATCGCGTCGTACTTGATCAAGCCTTCGAAGAGATTATCCAGCACCGTTCCCGAAGCCGCGTCGGTGACGAGGACCGGATTGAAGGTTTTGGGATCGCTGATGGTCGCAGAGTAGAGGATTTGATCGTGAGCATGGTCGCCGCGCGGTCGATCTACATGACATCCGGCGCTGAGCGCGAGTGCGGCGGATGCCGCGATGAAAACCCAGGCTTGCAGCCTTCCCTCAACTGCGAGGCGTCGCGGGCGTCGGTGGGGGATGGTCAAGATCGATCTCCTTGGTTGTCGGTCCGGGGGTCAGCGTGAACATCGCGGGCGCGAGCGGCGCGTTCACGATCGGCCGTTTGAACGTCAGCTTCAACGAAGAGCCGGCGGCTGGAAAGTCGGCATCGATCGAATAGGGGAACATCAACGCGCCGATGTCGTGGTAGTCAGCGTATCGCACTTCGTATCGAATCTGACCTGCGCCGTCGCTTTCGCGCATGCCGACCAGGTTGTCGCCGGCAAAGCGGGCCTCGCGATGGCCGCCATCGGCCGCCGGGTAGTTAATCACGATTGCGCCGCCCTGATCGATCGTGGCTTCACCGCGCGACGCAAGATCCTCGGAATCCGGCGCGATTGCCATCAGGAGATCGACCGCCGCTTTGGGCTCCATCGGGATTTGCGCGAAGCGCTCGAGCCCGTCGGCGGTAGCCGCGCCGTGCATCAGGACGTTCTTGCCGGGATCGTAAATCTGAAGACGGGAGCCGTCGACTGCGACGATCAGCGCGACGCCGAACGGCGAGCTTGCCTCAACGCGCAGCCGCTCGGGTCTCATCACTAGTATTTGCTCGCGCGCCTTCAAATGCCGATTACCGGCGTGATATTCCATCACGGCCGCAGTACTGAGTGACGTCAGTCCTTGATCACGCACGGCAATCGCGCTCATAAGCTGCTGAAACTGCTGCGGGCTTAGGGCGGGAGCGATGGGGACGGGCGGTGAGGGCGGACGAACGGCTGAACAGGCCGCCAGCGTACAAAGAATCAACCACTGCGCCAGCCGGCGCATCACTCCGACCGCGGCATGTCCCGGCGTTTGAAATCAGCGGCCCTGGCGCGCTTCCCCGACATTCTGCAGGCCTTGCAGCTTGCCTTTCAGCCGCTCGACCTGCTCGTTCTCGGAGGCCTTCTTCAGAGCGAGCTGATATTCCTGGCGCGCGTCACCATCTCTGCCAAGCTTGAGATAGGCGTCGCCCAGGTGCTCGGCGATCGTCGGATCGTCGCCGGTGAGGTTGACCGCGCGTTGCAACTGGACGATGGCTTTGGCGTACTGACCCTTCTGGTAATAGACCCATCCGAGGCTGTCGATATAAAAACCGTCCTCGGGCTCGATATCGAGCGCGCGCTTGACGAGCTGCTCGGCTTCGTTCAGGTTTCGGCCGTCTTCAGCATAGGTGTAGCCTAGATAATTAAGCGCGGCGGCATTGCCCGGGTTGAGCTGGATCGCGCGCTCCATCTCCGCGACGCTCAGCGCTTTCTGCTTGTTTTCGTCATAGAGCGCGCCGAGCGTGAAGTGAAACTTGTCGTTCTTGGGATCGAGCGCGACCATCTTCTGCGCCAGAGCGATCGCCGCGGGATAATCCTTCTTTTCCTGGTAAACGCCGACCAGGAAACCCATGATCTCGGTGTCTTGCGGCTTCTGCGCCAGTGCCTGCTTCAGTGCCTCTATGGCGTGGTCGTAATTCTTCTGCTTGTCGTAGAGATAAGCGAGCTGCAGACGCGCATCGACATAATGCGAGCTGGTTTCGGGAATCTGCTCGAACTCGGAGGCGGCCTTGTCGTTTTCGTGCAGCTCACTGTACGCCGCGCCGAGATAATAGTGCACCGCCCAGTTCTTCGGCTCGGAGCCAAGCACCAGGTTGAACTCGGTGGTCGCCTCAGCGTAGTCGCCGCGCTCGAAATAAAGCAGACCGATCTTGGTGCGCGTATCGGCGGGGTTCGTTTCAATTTCTTCGAGGCGCTTGAGCTGGCCCATCGCCGCATCGTACTTCTTCTGCCCGACGTAGAGTTCAGCCAAGCGTTTGCGCACCAGCTCATTATTCGGATTGAGCTGCAGCACGCGCTGGTAATACTGGATCGCTTCCTTGGGCTTGCTTTGGATTTCGCGCAGCAACGCGAGATCGAGCAGGACCAGCTCGGACTGCGGATTCAGCCGGAGAGCGTCGTCATAATACTGCTCGGCCTTGTCGTAGTTCTTGGCTGCGACCATCACACGGCCGGCATAGTAGTAACCGAGGAAGGAATCAGGGTCGAGCGAGATCAGCTTGTGAAAGGTTTGCTCGGCCTGGTCGTAGTCGCCACGTTTCGCGTAGAGCGTCCCAAGATAAAGGTAGGCCTCTTGGTTGTCGGGCTTGAGCTTGAGGACGGTTTGATACTCCTGCTCCGCCACCTGATCGTTGCCGAGCGCCGACTGGATGCCGGCGGCGAGCAGATGGGCTTGTACGGAGTTGGGTTCGATCGCGATCGCGTGGTTCACTTCGTCGAGCGCGCGCTTGAGTTCGCCATTGCGGACATAGAGTGTAGCCAGCCGAATCCTGAGCAAGCCATTATTCGGATCATACTTGACGGCCTGCTGGTAATCGTCGAGCGCTTCCGTACGGTCGCCTTGATCGGTCGCGACCTCGGCCTTCAGGAACGCGCCCATCGCACGGGCCTGGGCGGGGATGTCGACCGGCTCGGCGCCGCCGAACGGATGGTCCGCGGCATCGCTGACTTGGCCCGTCCCGATCGACTTGTCGGTTCCCAAGTGCGTAGCGCTGCACCCCCAGACCGCGAGTAGAGCCGAGACCAGCGCGGCGAGGAGCGATGGCGACAAATTTCTCATCAAGCGCGGAATTCCACGAAACCGATCAAAGATCACGACTAACACAGCGGTTCCCCGGCTTCAATCTTTGCGTTGATGGCCGGAGAACTTGGACTTCCTCCGACAACTAGTTTTGCGCTTGCAAAGCCCCCGGCGCAACCCCGTTCGCGGCGGCGTTCCTTTTGCATGCATGCGACAAACGTGCTCGGTTACAGCCGCGCAGGATATGGAGCAGCTAACGACACGATTTAGGGAGGCGTCCTCTTTGATCTTCGGTCCGATTCCGGATCGACCCGGGTCGCCATTTGCCGGTTCCGCGCGGCAACGACTGCGACTCGGCGCGCTGGTCTGCGTCATGTATCTCACGGTCAGCGGCGGCGCCTACGGCTTCGAGGATGCGGTCCGGATCGCGGGTCCGCGCCTTGCAATCATCCTATGCCTGATCGTGCCAATGATGTTGAGCCTGCCGACTGCGCTGATGGCCGCCGAGTTGACCGCACTCATTCCAGCTCAGGGCGGTTTCTACGTCTGGGTCAAGGAAGCGTTCGGTCCGTTTGCCGGATTCGCTGAGGCTTACCTGACCATCCTTTACACCGCCGTCGATATGGCAATTTATCCGGTGCTGTTCGCAGCCTATCTTTCGTTTCTGATTCCGCTGGGAACCGTTGAGCAAGCCGCGTTCGGAATCGCGCTGGTGTGGATCTCTGGCGCGCTTAACCTGATGGGCGTGCGGCCGGTCGGCCGCGCCTCGATCGCGCTGACGATCGGAATCCTGCTGCCGTTCGTCGCGATGGTCCTGATCGGCACGCCGCGCCTGCTTCATTGGCGTCCTCCCGCCGCACCGACGATTAGCCCCGGCTTCCTTGGCGCGCTCGGCGGCGGGTTGAGCGTAGTTATCTGGAATTTCTGCGGATGGGAAAACCTGAGCGTAGTCGCCGGCGAGATTGAAAATCCGCAACGCAACTACCCGCGCGCGATCGCGATCGCGCTGCCGATCGTAGTCGCTGGCTATCTCCTGCCGTTGCTCGTCGCGCTTGACGGAGCGCGTAGCGGCGCGGGATGGGAGACCGGCTCATTCGCGCGTGTTGGCACGGCGATCGGCGGACCGTGGCTCGGCGGCGCGATCGGAATCGGCGGCGCGTTGGGATCGTTCGCGATATTCGAGGCAGCGATGCTGTGGGTCTCGCGGATGCCGTTCGTGCTGGCCTGCGACAACTACCTGCCTCGGCCGCTGGCCGAAATATGGTGGGGACGCGCCACGCCCGCCCGATCGATCGTCGTCTGCTGCGTCGTCTTCACCATTCTGGTTCCGCTCGGTTTCGTGACGCTGGTCGTGCTCGACGTCTTCTTCTACATGGGTGCGCTGATGCTCGAGATGGGCGCGCTGGTTAGGCTCCGCGCTCTCCATCCGAAACGCGATGGGCTGTTCGTGATCGGCGGCGGACGGGTTGGGCTCGCCGCGGCGGTGACTGCTCCGATCCTGCTCTGGATCGCGACCTTCGGGATGGTTCTGAGCAAGGCGCCCGGCCATGCCGAATTCCTGACCGCGATCGTGCTGGCCGCCGCGGTCTGGCCGGTATATCGATTATGCTGCCGAAGTTACGGCGGACCTGCTAGCGATTAGCGGCTAAGCGCAGGTGAAGATTCTTGCGTTTGTAGAGCTCATAAAAGGCAAAGCCTGCGATTACCAGTGCGTGAGTAATCTTGCCCGACGCGATTAAGTCGCCGACCTCCTTCTCGGGAATCATCACGACTTCGGTCTCTTCGTCCGGCTCCGGCTCGGGCTTGCCTGCGAGTTGCGCATTGAGCGCGAGGAAGGTGTAGCACCAGTTTGGCTGGATGGCTGGATTCGGATGCACGCGGCCAAGCGCGAGGATTCGCTTCGAGTCGTAACCGCTCTCCTCGCGCATCTCGCGGCGCGCCGCGGCCTTGGGATTTTCTCCCGGCTCGACCATCCCGCCCGGGATCTCCAGCGTCCGATCGCTGATGCCATGCCGCCATTGCCGGACGAAAACGATCCGGCCATCGGCGGTCAGTGGGATGATGTTTACCCAGGTCGGCGCGTCGAGCACGTAAAATTCGCGGATGCCGCGGCTCGCGTGGCGTGAACGACGGCGCCGAAGCTCGAAAATCGGCGTAGTGACGAGACTCTCGTTCTTTAGGATGTCCCACTTGCCGACCTTCACGCGCACCTCGTCATTGGAACAGGCGCCGGTACTCGATCGCGGGACAGCGATCCATCACGACCTTGATGCCCGCCGCTTGCGCGGTCCGCGCCGCATCGAGGTTGATGACACCGAGCTGGCACCAGAGGATGCGCGCGCGTTTGCGAATCGCCGCATCGACGATCGCCGGCAAGTGCACCGGCTGGCGGAAGACATCGACGACCTCGACCGGGTCCGGAATCGAAAGCAAATCCGGATAAGCGCGCTCGCCGAGCACCTCGATAAGCGCGTCGGGCTTGAGGATCGGGTTTACCGGTATCACGCGGAAACCCTTGTCGCGCAGCAGTTTCGCGATCATCAGACCGTCGCGCCCCGGGTTGTCCGAACATCCGACTACGGCGACGGTCGTGGGATGCGACAAGATGGCGCGAATCTCGTCGTCGGTCGGATTAACGAACTCGTTCCCCGTCATTGATCGCCATTCAATATACGATTGACGACCATCGGCACCAGCCGCTTGATCTCTTCGCAGCAGCTCGTAAACGCTTCATGACCTTGCTCGACAGGGTCGGCGATGTCGCCGCTCTCGCCGGCGAAGCTCTTGAAGGTCTCGAGTCTGGGAATCCGGACTTCCGTAAAGCGCGCGCGCAAATCGCCCGCCTGCGCAGCGGTCATCGCCAATACCAGGTCGGCATTTTCGAGAAGTTCCGGATGGCGCTTCAGATCGGTCGAGGTGAGTTCGTCGTGCACCGCGATACCTTCGCTGCGCAGCACCATGCGCGTATCCAGTGAGACCAGCGCGCCATCGCGCGCGTAGGCAGCGATGCCCGCCGAGCGCACCACAATCCGATCATCGGCGCCGCGAGCGCGCAATTCGCGAATCAGCAAATGCTCGGCCATCACGCTGCGGGCCGTATTGGCGGCGCAGATCAGGAGGACGGAGCGGAAAGGCGGTGCGGCACGTTCCGCACCGCCGGCATCGTTCGGGGCGGCCACAAGCCTAACGGGATTCCGTGGCTCCCTCGGCCATTACTTCGGCCATGCTCTCTTTCTTGGTCAGGCCCTTGGCGAGTTCTTCCTTGAGCCGCGCGCCCAGCGCCACCGGATCCCATATTGCGCCGCGCTGTTGCACCTTCGCGACCGAATGCCATCCCTTCATCAGCCACACCGTGCCGATTCCCGCGCGGAACACCTCGCCGTGGACGTCCTTGGCGTCGTCGCTCGCGAGCCAGCAGACCACCGGCGCGACATGCGCCGGACTGTGCGGATCAAGCTGGTTCGGCTTCACTTCGCCCATCGCGGCTCCGATCGCAGGCGTCGCCTCCACGGTCATCCGGGTGCGCGCGAGCGGCGCGACCGCGTTACACGTCACGCCATAGCGATAGAGCTCGCGGTCGAGGATGATCGCCATCGCCGCGAGCGCCGCCTTTGCCGCGCCATAGTTCACCTGGCCGGCGTTGCCCAACAGACCGGAATCGGAACTGGTGTTGATGATGCGGCCGTTCAGCAAATTGCCGTTCTTGTGCTGCTCGCGCCAGTACGCCGAGGCGTGGCGCGCCATGTTGAACGAACCCTTCAGATGGACGGCGATAACCGCATCGAAATCTTCCTCGCTCATGTTGAAGATCATGCGGTCGCGCAGGATGCCCGCGTTGTTGACCACGATATTGAGCTTGCCGAAGTTGTCGAGCGCGCACTCCATGATGCGTTTGGCGGCTTTGAAATCAGCCACGCTCTCGTAATTCGCGACCGCCTCGCCGCCGGCGTTGCGAATCTCCTTGACCACTTCCTCGGCCGGGGAGCGCGACTGTCCGGTGCCGTCGAAATGGCCGCCGAGATCGTTGACCACGACCTTCGCGCCCTGCCTAGCCATCAGGAGCGCCTCTTCGCGGCCGATACCGCGTCCCGCGCCGGTGATAATCGCAACTTTTCCGTCCAGTAGTGCCATCGCTTTGGCTTCCTTTTGTCGATTTTAGAGTTCGGCTATTAATGCATCTAATCAAATTCTGGATAGGCTTGCCGGGCCTCCCAAGTCAAGGCAACGAAGTGCGGATTCACTGCGGCGCCATCAGGCCTGCCGCGCGGCGGGCGTGTCGGCCTGGGTCTTGCGCGCCTCTGCGGCGACCCGGCTGTGATAGCGCCCGTAGCCGAAGTAGATCACGAACCCGATTCCCATCCAAATGAAGAATCGAATCCAGGTGACGGTCGGCAAACTCGACATCAGGTAGCCGCAAAAGAGCGCGCCGAGGATCGGCACCAGCGGCACCAACGGCGTGCGAAATGGCCGTACAAGACCCGGCTCGGCGTACCGCAGGATCCAGACGCCAAGGCAGACCAGCACAAAAGCGAACAAAGTGCCGATGTTGGTCAGTTCCGCGATTTCCTGGATTGGCAGCAGCGCCGCTGCGACACCCACCGCAATCCCGGTCAGGATCGTCGGGATATACGGCGTCTGGAAGCGCGGATGGACGCGGCTGAATGCCGGCGGAAGCAGGCCGTCGCGCGAAATCGCGTAGAAAATGCGCGATTGTCCGAGCAGCAGCACCAGCAACACCGAGGTCAGCCCTGCAACCGCGCCAATGGAGATGATTCCTGAGACTGCGCGAAGCCCGCGGATCACGAATGCCGACGCGAGCGGCGCGTTGATGTCGAGCATCCGCGCCGGCACCATCCCAGTGACCACTGCCGCCACCAGCACATAGAGCGCCGTGCAGACAAACAGCGATACCAGGATTCCGATCGGCAGGTCGCGATTCGGCTCGACGACCTCCTCGGCGGCCGTCGAGACCGCATCGAACCCGATGTACGCGAAGAAGATTACCGCCGCGCCCTTCATCACCCCGTTCCATCCAAAGGGCGCGAACGGATTCCAGTTGGCGGGCCGCACATAGAACGCACCGACTACGATCACGACGCCAATCACAATCAGCTTGACCGCGACGATCAGCGAATTGAACCGCGCACTCTCCGAAATTCCGATGTAGAGGATGCCCGAGATCAGCAGGACAATTAGCAGCGCCGGCAGATCGATGATCGCGCCCGGCATTGACCCGGGGGCGTGCGTCAGCGCGACCGGCAGGTGAATCCCCACGCCTTCGAGAATCACGCGCAGATAGCCGGACCATCCGACGGCAACGGCCGCCGCTCCAACCGCGTACTCGAGCACCAGGTCCCATCCGATGATCCAGCCGATCAGTTCGCCCATCGTGGCGTAGGCGTACGAATAGGCGCTGCCCGCAACCGGTATCATCGCGGCGAACTCCGCGTAGCAGAGCGCTGCCATCGCACAGGCGAACCCGGAGACACAGAACGAAAGCACCACGGCGGGGCCGGCATACTTCTCGGCGGCGACTCCGGTCAGCACGAAAATTCCGGCGCCGACGATCGCTCCGATTCCGAGCAGCGTGAGGTCCAGCGCTCTGAGCGCCCGTTTCAACCCGCCCGCGGTCGCCGACTCGCTCATCAGCATCGCGGCGGGCTTGCGCCGCAGAAGCTGCGCCGTCAATTCGTGCGTTGCGTTACTCATCGAACAGTCCGTGAGCCTTAGCGAACCGGTGCGGGCCGTTCAACCGCGATATGAAAGATTTAGGAACTGATCGACGGGCGCTTTCGCTACCAGGCCTGATAACCGCCGTCAACCGCGATCGTCGAGCCGGTCACGTAGCTCGCCGCCGGAGCGGCAAGGAAAATCACTGCGCCGCGAATTTCTTCGGGCTTGCCCAGCCGCGCCATCGGCGTGAAGGTCTCCATCCGCTCGCGCCATTTCGGCTTGGCGATTCCGCCGGCCGTGGCTTCGGTCGGAATCCATCCGGGCGCGATTGCATTGACGAGAATTCCATAACGCGCCCACTCGATCGCGAGCTGGCGGGTGAGATTCGCGAGCGCGCCCTTCGTCGCGGTGTACGACGACAGGCGGTAGACCGCGCTGCCATGAGCGGCGAGCACCGACGTGATGTTGATAATCCTGCCCGGGCGCCCAAGTTCGATCAGCCGCGCCGCGACCTTCTGCGACAGCACCATCGGCGCGGTCAGATTGGTCGCGATCGTCGCGTCCCAGTCCTTGCGCGGAAATTTCTCGGCCGGGCCGGTCGGCGAGATGCCGGCATTGTTGACGAGAATATCGATTTCGCCCAGTTCTGCGCGGATCGACGCAAGTGCGCGATCGATCGCGGCATCGTCGGTGACATCGCAGGCAGTCGCATAGGTGTGAACGCCGTATTTTTTCTTGAGCTCGGCGGCCAGCTTTTCGATTCGGTCGGCGCGCCGCGCAACCAGGGCCACATCGGCGCCGCCGATCGCAAGCGCGTGGGCGCATTCGACGCCCAGCCCCGACGATGCGCCGGTTACGAGCCCCCGATGACCGCGGAGCGAAAAGAGCGCGTCAAGCGAATCCATCGCAGGCTCAAGCCGCCAGCGTTTCAGCGGCTGCCGCCCGCGCCGCATCGATCGCCCGGCCGATATCGGCGGAATCGATTCCGTAATGAGTGACGGCGCGGAAGACGGTCAAGTAGCGCGGCGAGATCAGTACGCCGCGCGCCTTGAGCGCCGCTTCGAACCGCGACGCCTGCGCGGCGCTGCCGATGACCTCGAAGAACACCATGTTCGTGCGCCGGCGCGCGCGCTGCACGCGCAGGCCTGCGATTCCCGCCAGCCCGCGGGCGAGGGTCTCGGCGTTGCGATGATCGTCGGCGAGCCGCTCGACCATGGTTTGCATCGCGACAATCCCCGCCGCCGCGATGATCCCCGCCTGGCGCATCCCGCCGCCGAGCGTTTTCCGAATCCGGCGTGCGCGCTCGATGAACGCGCGGCTGCCGCAGAGGAGCGATCCGACCGGCGCCGCAAGTCCCTTCGAGAGACAGAACGAAACCGTATCGGCATGCTCCGCGATCGCCCGCGGCGTGGTTTCGAGCGCCAGCGCCGCATCGAAGATCCGCGCCCCATCGAGAAACACCGGCAGCCCTCGGCGATGGGCCAGCTCCGCAACGTCCGCCATATGCGCTACCGGCACTGCCTCGCCGCCGCATCGATTGTGCGTATTCTCGACCGCCACGACGGCGGGCTCTGCAAAATGCGGATCGTCGGGAAGCTCCAGTTCGGCCCGGAGCGCATCGAGATCCAGCTCGCCCTCCGGCGTATTGGGAACCGGCGTCAGCACCACTCCGCCCAGCGCGGAAGCGCCGCCGCCTTCGTAGAGATAACTATGTGAGAGCGCGCCGACGATCGCCTTGGCGCCGCGCGGGCAATGCGCGAGCAGTGCGATCAGGTTCCCCATCGTGCCGCTCGCGACCAGCATCGCCGCTTCCTTGCCGACAGTCTCGGCGGCCATCGCTTCGAGCCGATTGACGGTCGGGTCCTCGCCGAAAACGTCGTCGCCCAGCTCGGCACGCGCGATCGCCTCGCGCATCGCGGGCGTCGGCAGCGTGACTGTATCACTTCTGAGATCGATCATGGCCGGCGATGTTATTCTGAATGCGTCAGGCGGGGAAAATCGCCTTGACGACCTCGTCGATCGCGCGCTTGCTCTCGGCCTCGTCGGTGAGCGACCAGGTGACGGCGACCGTCGCCGCGCGCTGCGGTGAGATCCCGTGGCGAATCAGCTCGCCGGCGTAAATCAGAAGCCGGGTCGAGACGCCCTCTTCGAGACCCGAGGCTTTCAGGTTGCGCACCTTCTCGCCGAGCAGCGCGAGCTGTCCCGCCGTGTCGGCATCGACACCCGACTCGTGCGCGATGATCTCGGTCTCCTTGTCGGCCGGCGGATAGTTGAATTCGAACGTCACGAAGCGCTGGCGCGTGGAATGCTTCAGGTTCTTCTGGATGCTTTGGTAGCCGGGGTTGTACGAGATGCAGAGCAGGAAGCCGGGATGGGCCTGCAGGGTCTCGCCGCGCTTTTCGATCGGCAGGATGCGCCGATGGTCCGAGAGCGGATGAATCAGGACCGTGGTATCTTTCCGCGCCTCGACCACCTCGTCGAGATAGCAAATCGCGCCGCGGCGCACGGCCTGCGTAAGCGGCCCGTCGACCCAGACGGTTTCATCGGCCTGGATCAGGAAGCGTCCGACCAGATCGCTGCCGGTCAGGTCTTCATGGCACGCCACGGTGATCAGCTCGGTGGGGCCGTCACTCTCCTCGGCGAGCTTGTGCGCCATGTGCTCGACGAAACGCGTCTTCCCGCATCCGGTCGGCCCCTTGAGCAGCACCGGCAGGCGGGCGCGATAAGCGGCGGTGAAAATCTCGACCTCATCGCCGACCGGCAGATAATAGGGTGCGTTCTCGGGACTAAGATGGCGCACTTCTGGCGTCTCGTGCGTGCCGAGGCGGGAGTCGAAACTCTTGAGATGAATAGGCATGGTCGCTTTGCGGGATCCTTATTGGAATTTTAGAAAAGCTCGCTACCTTGTATCAAGCGAGGTCCAGCATCTCACGGATTCCTGCGAGGCGCGATCGTCGATCCGCCCGGAATATCTTTGACCTCGTATCCTCTGCTGAAAAGCTCTTTGCGCAATGCGTCAGCGCGGTTGAAATCGCGCTCCGCCCTTGCCTGATCGCGTTTTTTTTGAAGCTCTAAAATCTCCGCAGGGAATTGTGCGTGTGCCGCAAGGCGCCTTTCGTCCAGCTTTAATCCGAGCACGGAGTCCAACTTGTGAAGTGCACTCCAGATGCTCTTGTCGTTTCTCGTATATGCTTCGTGCACCAATTCCAAAGCGACCGCCAGCGCGCGCGGAGTGTTGAGATCGTCTGCGAGCTCTGCGGAAAACCTTTCCAGGTATCCCGCTGTCCACTCCGAATCAGGACCGGCGACCGCCTCATCGGGTACGTTGCTCGCGAACTCGGAAAAATAATTGAGATTCGTCTGCGCCGCGCGGAGCGCATCCAGGCTGAACACCAGCTCCGATCTATACTTCGCGCCGAAGCAGAAGAGCCGAAACGCAAGCGGATCAACACCTTGGGCAACCAGGTCGGCGACCAGCGGGAACTTGCCGGCGCTCTTGCTGATCTTCGCGCCTTCCATCCCGACCAGAAACGCGTTGTGAACAAAGTAGCGCGCGAACGGATGGCCGGTCGCACTCTCGGACTGCGCGATCTCGTTCTCGTGATGAATCGGAATATGGTCGAGGCCGCCGGTATGGATGTCGAGCGTCTCACCCAGGTACTTCATCGACATCGCGGAGCACTCGATATGCCAGCCGGGATAGCCGCGTCCCCACGGACTGTCCCATTGCATCAGATGGCCCGGCTGATTCAGCACCCACAGCGCGAAATCGTGCGGGCTCTTCTTGTCCGGCGAATGCTCCAGGCGCTGGCCGGCGTGCTGCTCATCGAGGCTCTGACGCGAGAGCCGTCCAACGCGCGCTGCGCCGCGCCATTTCTCGACGTCGAAGTAGACGCCGCTCGCGGCGACATAGGCATAACCGTGCGCGATGATTCGTTCGATCAGCGCGATCATCGCACCGATGTTTTCCGTCGCGCGGCATAGCACGCTCTGCGGCGGACTCACATGGTCAGTGCTATCCGCGTCGGGCGGCAGCTCGATATTGAGCGCGGCGCAATCGCGCTTGAACTGCGCGATGTAGAAATCGGCGACTTCCCGCGGCGACTTGCCCTCGGCGCGCGCGGTCTTCTCGACCTTGTCCTCGCCGGCGTCCTCGTCGGACGTCATATGGCCGACGTCCGTGATGTTCATCACGTGGCGGACATCGTAGCCGTGGAAGCGAAGCGCGCGCTTGAGCGTGTCGACGAACAGATAAGCGCGCATGTTGCCGAGATGCTGCGGCAGGTAGACGGTCGGACCGCAGGAGTAAAGCGTCACCGTCGGCGGCTTAAGCGGCTCGAAGCGCTCGACCTTGCGGCTGAGCGTGTTGAAAATGCTGAACGGCTTCATCGGCACGCGCTCATTCAGGATGAGCGATGAGCGCAGGGCGTTCAATCCACCCGTGACGGCTCCGCAGCGCGTTTGGGCTGAAAGCGGTAGCGCGAGGCCGCGATCCGCTTGTATTGCCGATCGGCAAGCCACGCATAGCCGGGGACGTACCACAGATAGGCGAGCAACCCGACTACCCCGCCCTGATGACGCAGAATTTCGTTGACGGCGCGTGCGCCACGGAAAATCCGCCCGCGATCATCGACCGCGTGCAGCGCTTCCATCAGATGCTCGCGCTCGAGCCCCGGAAAGCGGGCTCGCACTGCAGGATCATGTAGATCGAGCGCATCGATCCGGCTGGAATTATCGAAATGGCGCACCGCCTCGAGCATCGAGCGGCAGACCTCGCACGCGCCATCATAGAGCACGGCCAGCCGTCCCGGCGCCGCGCGACCGGATGTTTCAGCCGCCGAAGAAGACATGAGACGATCCGCGCGATCAGCGCCGCGACAGGCGCGGGTTGCCGACTTCCCGCTTGTGCCTGAGATTTTCGTTCGCGATCCGCCATTCGTAGCCGTCGATCAGCGAGCGCCATCCGGCTTCGACCGAGTTGGTCGAGGTGGCAAGCGTGGTCCATGAGAGCTGGCCGTCGGAAAACTTCTTGATCGAAACGACCTCGGCCTCGGTCGATTCGCCGGCCGCATGCGTATAGGTCTCGGTCACGCGCACGCTTTCGAGATAGGGAAAGTACTTGAGCAGGGCCTTGCGCAGCGCGAGATCGAGTGCATGCACGACGCCGACGCCGCGGGCCGCACCGGTCTCCTCGGCGCCGCCGGTGCGAATCACGACCGTTGCGTCGATGGTCATGCGGCCCTCGTAGTAATCGTCGATCACGCGGCGGCGCACCACCTCGAATGGCGGCACGTAGTCAGCCGCGGTGCGCAGCTCTTGGAGTTCGCGGGAGGCCTGCGGCGCTTCGGCCTCGTGAAAAATCGACTCGTGTTCCGATGCCATCGCGATTACCCGGCAGCCCGATCGATTATCATAGCCGGTGGTGGTGCATTCAAGGCGACGCTTCGCGATCCACGCGCGAGGCGGGGACAATTGTGGACGAATGTCAAGAGCTGAACTACATCGCGAGTCCGCCGTCGATCTGGATCACCGCGCCGGTGATATATGCGGCGGCGTCCGAGAGCATGAAGGCCGCCATCGGCGCGACGTCCTCGATACGGCCGAAACGGCCGAGCGGAATCATGTTGAGCGCGGCCGCGCGATTTTCCTCCGGCAGGGCGGCCGTCATGTCGGTCTCGATGAAGCCCAGCGCGAGCGCGTTCACGCGCACCCCGTGGCGGCCGACCTCCTTCGCCAGCGCCTTGGTCATCCCGATGAGACCCGCCTTTGACGCCGAATAGTTGACCTGCCCGGCCATCCCGACCAGGCCGCTGATCGAACTGATGTTGAGAATCGCGCCGCGCTTGGCCTTCATCATGTTGAAGACGGCGGCGCGCGAGAAATTGAACGCGCCGGTCAGGTTGATGCGGATGACCTCCGACCAGTCCTCTTCGGACATCATCATCACCAGCTTGTCGCGCGTGATGCCGGCGTTGTTCACGAGGGCGTCGATCCTGCCGAAGCTGCGCTTGACCTCGTTGACCATCTCGCGCACGACCTTGAGATCGCCCGCATCGGCCTTGAACGCGAGCGCATTCACGCCCAAGGCTTCGAGGTCGTTCTTCAACTGATTAGCTGCCTCATCGCTATGGAGATAATTGAAAGCGACGTGGCCACCGCGGCGGGCGATCTCGAGCGCGATCGCGCGGCCGATGCCGCGGCTCGCGCCGGTTACGATCGTGCCGGTCCCCTCGAGATACTTCACGGTTGGTTCCACCGGCGCGACCGGCGAAGGTGTTGTGATTGAGTCAGCGATTCAGGCGCTGAACGACGAGCCGCATCCGCAGACCCGGCTCGCCCGCGGATTATCGAAGCGGAAGCCCGCGTTGTGCAGCCCCTCGACATAATCGAGCGTGGTGCCCGCGATGTACGGGAGCGAGAGTTCATCGACTAACACCCGGATGCCGTCGAGGGTGGTAACGCTATCGCCCTCTTTTTGGCTGTCGAAGTTAAGCGTGTACTGAAAGCCGGAGCATCCGCCGCCGACCACGCCCACGCGGAGACCCTGATCGGGTCCGAGACCCTCTTTCGCGGCCATCGCGCGGACGCGCTCCAGCGCCCGGGGCGTGAGCTCGATGCCCGGTGATGTGGATTCGTGCGTCGGTTGCGAATTGACAGTCTGCTCTGCCATCGGAAGCCTCCGAAAACGGCTGAACCGCTCGGTCAGCCGCATGATCAGGATAGCCAGCGCAAGATCGGGAAATCAAGCCGCATGGCGCGAGGCAATCGCTACGTCGCGATGCTATCATCGCGGTCACCGTGGATCGCCTTTCCGATCAAATCGTGTCCGCTGCGCGTGCGCAGGGTTTTCTGATGGTCGGATTCGCGGCGCTGCATCGGCTCGATGATCGCGGGCCGTTTTTTCGGGCCTGGCTCGACGAGGGCCGCGCCGGCGAGATGGGATATCTCGCGCGCGATCCCGAACGCCGCCTCGATCCGAGGACTCTCGACCCGCGGCTCCGCTCGGTTATCAGCCTTGCGTATCCGTATGCCGCCCCCGCTCGGCCGAGCTTTCGATGGCCTGAAGAGCTGCGCGGCCGGATCGCTTCGTACGCGCTCGGACCCGATTATCACGACACCGTACTGGCGCGCACTCGCGCGGTCGCCGATGCGCTCATCGCAGAGCGGCCCCAAGCGATCATGCGCATCTACATCGATACCGGGCCGGTGCTCGAGCGCGAGTGGGCTTCAGAAGCAGGACTCGGATGGTTCGGGCGCAACACCAACCTGCTCAACGTTCATCACGGTTCCTATTTTTTCCTGAGCGAGATTTTCACCGACCTCGAATTTGACGCCGAGCCGCGGCGCCCCCGCAACCATTGCGGGCGATGCCGCCGATGCCTCGACCTCTGCCCAACCAATGCGCTCGCCGAAGGCTACGTGATCGAACCGCGCCGCTGCATCTCGTACCTGACCATCGAGCATCGCGGGCCGATTCCGATCGATCTGCGCGCCGGCCTCGGCAACTGGATCTTCGGCTGCGACATCTGCCAGGAAGTCTGTCCCTGGAACGAAAGTTCGCAGACCGCTGAGCCCGAGCTTGCGCCATCGCTGCCCGAATTGATGGCCCTTGATGACGACGGCTTCCGCCGCCGCTACGGCAAGAGCGCAATTCGACGGACCAAGCGGCGTGGACTGCTGCGGAACGTCGCGGTCGCGCTCGGCAACAGCCGCAACCCCGCCGCGATCGATTCGCTCGCGCTCGCGCTCTCGTCCGATCCTGAGCCGCTGGTGCGCTCGCATTCGGCATGGGCGCTCGGCCGGATCGGCGGACGCCGCGCCGGTGACATTTTGGAGCGTGCAGCCCTGCGCGAAACCGCTCCGTCAATCGGCGCCGAAATTCGCGCCGCGCTCGATGCGATGCACGGTGCTTGCGTGTCGGACGTCATCCGTCAAGACTCATCGATGATGAGGTCGATCGGATGAACGCGGCGCGAAGTGAATTCGCCAAACTGGCGGCGCGCGAGCCAATCCCACTCACCCGCGGCGCGCTGGTGATCGCAAAGGAGGAGTACCCCGGCCTCGACGTCGATCACTACCTCGAGCGCTTGAACGCGCTCGCGAGCCGGGCCGAGCCGACCGTGCGCGACGGCGCGGACACCGTCGAGCGCATCCAGTTGCTCTCGGACTTTCTGTTCAACGCGCAGGGCTTCGCCGGGAATCGCGAAGAGTACAGCGATCCGCGCAACTCGTTCCTCAATGAAGTGATCGAGCGCCGCCTTGGCATCCCGATCACACTCTCGGTGATCTATCTCGAGATCGGCCGCCGCCTCGGACTCAATCTCTACGGCGTTTCATTTCCGGCGCATTTCCTGGTCAAGGCGGTCGATGAGCGCGGCGAGCTGATCATCGATCCCTTCAACGGTGGGACGATTCTCAATCTCGAAGATTTGAACGAGCGCCTGGCCCAGATCTACGGACGGCCCGTGCCGCTCGATCCCGCGATGCTGCGCGCGGTTGGCAGCCGTCATATCCTCGTGCGGATGCTGCGCAACCTTAAGAACATCTACATGACCGCCGGCGATTCGAGCCGCACGCTCGCCGCGCTGGATCGAATCCTGATGCTCGACGCGCGTGCCGCCGAGGAGCTTTTGGAGCGTGCGATGCTGTACGAACGCCTGGAATGCTTCAAGGCGGCGCTGGACGATTACCAGGGGTTCTTAAGCCAGGCGCCGGAGCATCGCGGCGCCGAGCGGGCCCGCGAATCCGTAATGCGCCTGATGGCGCAGGTCGCGCGCATCAACTGAGCGAGCATCAACTGAGATGGTTCCGACCCCCGATGGCTTCGACGCATAACAATTTCGATTTCTTTGCCGCGAGCGAAAAGGCGATCGGCGACACCGAGCTGCGCCGCAAGCTCGCTAATGCCAGCGGCCATCATCTGGATGCCGCCGCACGCACGCGCGCCGAATTCCCGCGCTACGACGAGGAACGCGAAGCCGCGCGGCGCATCAAGGCGGAAGCCATCGGGCGGCTCGACGAACTGCTGCTGCAGCTAAAGCAACGGTTGGAAACCAACGGCTGCCAAGTTTTCTTCGCCGCCGATGCCGCCGCGGCGCGCAACTACATCGTGGGGATAGCGAAGCGCAACGGCCTCAAGCGCGCGGTCAAAGGCAAGTCGATGACCACCGAGGAGATCGAGCTCAACCCGGCGCTCGAGCGCGCCGGCGTCGAAGTGTTCGAGACTGATCTCGGCGAATACATCGTGCAGCTTCGCCACGAGCGGCCTTCCCACATCCTGACACCCGCGATTCATCTGTCGAAAGAAGATGTCGGCACGCTGTTCCATGAGCGCTTCGGGATGACCTACACCAACGAGCCCGAGCGTCTCACCGCGGTCGCGCGCGATAATCTGCGCTCGATCTTCATGACTGCCGATCTCGGGATTACCGGCGTCAATTTCGCGATCGCCGAGACCGGGACGCTGGTGCTGGTCGAGAACGAAGGGAACGGGCGCTTCTCGAGCACGTTGCCCGACACCTTCATCGCCGTGATGGGAATCGAGAAGGTGATTCCGCGGCTCGCCGACCTGAGTCATTTTCTCGAAATTCTTGCGCGTGCTGGCACCGGTCAGAAAATCACCACTTACACGAACTTCATCACATGCCCGCGTGGCCACTCCGAGCTTGACGGGCCGCGCGAGATTCACGTGGTCATCCTCGACAACGGGCGGAGCGCGATGCTCGCCGATCCAGTGATGCGTGAGGCGCTCTACTGTCTCCGCTGCGGCGCGTGCCTCAACGCCTGTCCGGTCTACCGGCGAATCGGAGGCCATGCGTACGGTTATCCGTACCAGGGGCCGATCGGATCGATCCTTAGCCCGAATCTGTTCGGGAGCGGCGCGGGCTTTCTGCCGTTTGCCTCGACCCTGTGCGGCGCGTGCCGCGAGATCTGTCCGGTCAAGATCGATATCCCGAAAATGCTGCTGCACATGCGCGCAAAGGAAAACCGCAACCACCTCAAGTGGCCCCGCGGCGCGTCGCGGGCGCGCCGCGCGGTGGCGCGCTTCGCGCGGTTAGCGAAGCGGCCGCGGACGGTGAGGACGCTTTCGCGCATCGCCGCCTGGATGATTCGTCCGGTAGTGCGCGATGGCTACGTCCGGTGGATGCCGCCGCCGTTCAGCGCCTGGACCCGCACGCGCGACTTTCCGGCCCCGAAATCCGCTCCGCGACGCAAACCGAAATCGGGCGGAGTCTGATGGGCGCGTTCGTCAGGGTCCTGGCCTCGGTCAAAACGGCGCTCGAAGGCGGAGCGCATCGCGAGCCGAATGCGCATCCGGGCGCGCGGGTTATGCCGTCCGCGCCTGTGGTCGCGCCCGCCGCGAACCGCGCCGCGCTGGTTTCGTCGTTCGCGCGCGAGCTGGAAGCGGTGGGCGGTCATTTCACCGGGTCGGCCACGCCGGAGGGCCTTTCCGCGCAAATCATTGAAATCAGCGATCGCGTCGGCGCGCTCACCGTGGCCATTGGTGGCGACGGTTCGTTCGATTCGGAGCCGGTTGCAGGCGCGCTCGAACAGAGCGGACGCGACGTGATTCGATGCGGCGTCACGGCCGACGAGGCCGCGCGCCGCGCGCTGATCGAACGCATTGCACGCGCCGACCTCGCGATCGTCGAGGCGCAATGCGCGATCGCCTCGACCGGCACGCTGGTGGTCACGGCCACGCCTGCGCGTCCGAGCGCGCTCACGCTGATACCGCAGGCCCTGCTTGCGATCGTGCGTGCCGACCGGATCAGAGCCGATGCCGCCGAGGCGATCGTCGCGCTTGGCGCGGAGACCATCGCGAACCATCGCGTCGCCTTCATCACCGGTCCGAGTCGCACCGCCGACATCGAAAAGCTGATTGTCGTTGGCGTGCATGGTCCCAAACAACTTCACGCGCTCGTGCTGTGGCCTGCGGATGACTGAAGTTCGGCTGTTCAGCACCTGCCTTGCGGAGCAGTTTTTTCCGGCGGTCCCGCACGCCGCCGCCGCGGTGCTCGAAGGATTGCGCGTCAGGGTGCGTCCGGTTCGTCGCGCCTTCTGTTGCGGACAGGCGCCGTTCAACGAGGGACTTCGCGATGAGGCGCTCGCGCTCGCGCGTCGCTTCCTGAAATCGTGCGAGCCGGGTGTGCCGATCGTAATCCCCTCGGGCTCCTGCACCAGCATGATCCGAAATTTCTATCCGCATCTGCTCGCCGGCCATCCGAAGCTCGCGGCACGCGCCGAGGCGATTCGTCCGTGGGTCCACGAATTTTCGCAATTCCTGGTCAAGGTGCTTGGGGTCAAGTACGTCGGCGCGCATTACGAGCGCGGAGTGGCGTATCACGCGTCATGTCATCTGCTGCGCGAGCTCGGCGTGATCGATGAGCCGCGCATCCTGCTGAGCGCGGTCAACGGGATTCGGATTTTCGAGCTGCGCGATGCGGCCGAATGCTGCGGATTCGGCGGTCTCTTCTCGGTCAAGTTTCCACACATCTCGACCGCGATGCTTTCCGACAAGCTGGCGCGAATTCATCAGAGCGGCGCCGAGACGCTGGTCTCGAACGACTGCGGATGCCTGATGCAGATCGGCGGCGGACTGCATCGCGAAGGCAGCGGGATCGAAACGCGTCATTTGGCGGAGATTCTCGCGAGCCGCTGATCCGAAAACGGGGGAGGAGGGGGTGTGGGCGCGAACATCGCTTCGAAGATTTCGGCCCGCGTCGCGGCCGCGCCGTCGGCGCCGCGCGCGAGCGGTGCGCGCCGCCGATCCCGATCGGGCGTTACGCGGCGTTCTATTTCGACCAGCCGGGCGGGGCGAAGCTGCTTGGTGAATACCGGCACGATTTCGTGATGCTGCGGCGGTCGTCGCCGACGACGACATTAATGAACTCGCAGCCGGGCTGGAAGCTGATCTATCGCGATGACGCGGTCTGCCTGTATGCGCCGCGGGACTCCGCGGCAGCGCGGATCGCGAACGCACCGGTTGCGGGCGTGAACCTGCCGACGGCATTTCCATAGCGTTGACAGTCGCCCGCTGCGCGGCTTAGTTTCGGTTCAGAATACGGACGATTGTTCGCTATACGAACACAAGGAGGCTTGTAACTCCATGGCGATCAAAACCAAGGGCGTGCATCACATGGCCTTCCTGTCCCGTGACATGGACGAGACCGTGCGCTTTTACACCGACGTGATGAATTTTCCGGTGGTCGTTACCCTGCAGCTTCCCGATCCCGATCCGTTTCCGGGCGCGGTGCCGGGCGACCTCGGAGGCGCGAAGCATTATTTCTTCGATATCGGCAACGGCGATCGGCTGGCGTTTTTCTGGTGCCCCAAGGACGAGCTGGTTCCGACCTTCGCCAAGATCGGCGCGGGCAACCATATCGCGTTCGCCGTCGAATCGGGCGCGGAACTGGAGGCCGCCAAGCGCCATCTGATCGCCAAGGGCGTCCCGATCAAGTCGGAAATCGATCACACGTTCTGCCGCTCGATCTATTTCGAGGACCCCAATGGCATCACGCTCGAGCTCTCGGTTTACCAGCATCCATGTACGCCCGAGCAGCCATTCCTCCAGGATCCGGAGCCGACGCCGGCGACGCGCAAGCATCTCGGCGACAAGCAGGAGAAATTCCTGCTGCGCTTCGGCGAACGGGGAAACGCGACGGTGCTTAGCGGCGGGAATGCGGCCGAGCGCGCCAACATCTAGCGGGCGCGCCGCGCTCCGTCAATTGGAGGTCCAGGCTCGTTCCTGGGCCACTGAATCCGCGATGACCTGAATCCGCTTGTCGAGCTTCAAAAGCTCGTCGCTGATCTCGACCAGGCGATTTTCGAGCGCTTCGACGCGTGAGGTCACGTCCTTCACCAGGACACGTTTGCGCCGCGGTTTGCCCTGAAATTCGCTTGTGACGTGGTATTCAAGCGTCTCGGGCGCGTCGTTGGACCCGTTCGATCCGTGTTCATCCATCCGTCCACCTCCCCCGGCCGGCCGTTCCTCCCTCCCACACGGCAGGCATCGGAAAACGTCCGTATGCTATGCGGCGGTCAAAGGCGAGCATAGGTCGCTGGCAGCAGGGACCAGTTTAGCCTAAAAGCTCCAGTCCGCGCTCAAACAGGCGCGGCCCGGAAAGCGCGATCGTCTCCCACATCGGATCGGGGCGCTTGCCGCGCCGATGCAGCATCAAGTTGAACGCGGTGATGACGCCGAAGCGATAGCCCGCGAACGCGCGGAACCAACCGACGTCGCCGCGCTCGATCTGATCGCCGAGTGCCCGCTCGTATTCATCAACGATTTCATCGGGAAGCGGGCACGCGGCCGGCAGCAAATCGTCCGTCGCCCAACTCTCGCGATCGGAAAACATGCAGAGCCATCCGATGTCGATGAGGACCGCGCCAGTCTGCGCGAGTTCCCAGTCGATCAGCGCGACCAGGCGATGATCACGGAAGAGACAGTTGGACCATTGGAAATCGCCATGAACACATCCGAGGCGGATCCGCTGTGGCATTGTGGCGATCAGTCGAGCGCGGAGCTGCGGGGCGCGCGCAATCAATCGCTGCTCGAGGGTTGGCCGGTCGAGGAGGCGGGCGAGCCGGTCGAGCTCGCCGGCGAGCTCGACCGGCTCGCCAAAGACGTGGCGCCATGCGCGCCAGTCGAGCCGATGCAGCGCGGCGGCGGCGCTCGCCGCCGCCGCGCTGCATCGGCGCATCTCGTCGGCGGAGAACCGGCGTTCGCCGAGCGCCGGCTTATCGCCGGCGATGAACTCCGCTACGAAGAACGGCCGTCCAAACCATCGGGGATCATCGTCGTACCACAGGATCGGCGGAACCGGGACGCCGCTCGGTGACGTCCCCGTTCCGGCGGCGCCGCCGAGCATCGCCATGATCCGCCCCTGGCGCGCCACGTCGTTGGGACCGGTGGCCGGCGCGCCCGCAGGGGCGAGCCGTAGTACGAGGGGGGCGGCGCGGGCATCGCCCGCGCCGCCCCCCTCGTACGTGAAACGATAGCTCACCCCCGCATGCCCCGGCAGCGGCTCGATGCCGCTGATCCGGGCATGCGGATCACCGATGCACTCCCGGAACAGCGTCGTCAGCCGCGCGGTGAGATCGATCAGCTCCGGATTCATCGGCGCATCGGTTTGGGAGCCCGTTAGCCCTTGACCTTAATCGTCTCCCACGCCGGATGGAGACTCGCTTTCGCGCTCGGCCGCGAATCGATCCGCTTGAACCACGCGCTCAGATTCCCGCACGATGCGGGTATCGTCTGGCCGACGGTCGCGCCGAAATCGGTGGCGCAGTACAGGATGATGTCGGCGATGGTGAAGCGGTTCGGCACGATGAAGTCGCGTCCGGCGATCAGCTTGTCGAGCCACGCCATCCGGTCTTGCGCGATGGCTTTCAACCCCGGCGACGCCTCGGGCCGCACCATGATCCGCGACTTGAACATCTCGACGCCTTCGCCAAAACGAAAACCGGCGTAGAGGTTCTCTGTAATGTTCAGCTCGACGCGCCGCTGCCACATCCGGGTCTCTGCGCGTTCCTCCGGCGAGGTTCCGATTAACGCCGGCTTCGGATGCTTCTCTTCCAGATACTCCCAGATTGCGACGGTCTCCGCGATCACGCGGCCGTCGTCGAGCTGAAGGGCCGGTAACTGCCCGGCCGGGTTCGCCATCAGATAGTCGCCCTGCCGGTTCTCGGCATGCTGGATATCCATCTCGCGCTGCGGAATCGTGAGCCCCTTCTCGAGCAGGAACATCCGCGTGGCGCGCGGGTTGGGTCCGAAAGAGTTGAACAGCAGCATTGGAATCGCTCCTTGTGCGGATTTCGATGCGATTTACATCATGCGCTGAACTTCCCGGCAAGCCGGACCCGAGGCCCTTCGCGCAAGTTGCCGCCGCAATCAGCGTGGGATAGGACTTTTGACATGCGTTTTTGTCCACAGTGCGGCGCTGAGCTTGTGCCCGAGGCGAAATTCTGCGTCGAATGCGGCGAGCGAGTGGCGCCTGCGGCCCAGGCGCGCGCGCCGGTTCCGACCGTCTTCATCGCGGTGATCGCCGGACTTGCCGTTACCGGGCTCGCTGCCGCCGCTCTTATCCTGCGCAATCTTCCTGCGCACGAGCGCGCTGTCGCCCGGTTTGCCGACGCCGATGCTCCCGACAACTCCGGGATGCCGCCGAATCATCCGCCGATCAAGATTCCCCAGAAGGCCATCGATTTCATCAACGATCTCGAGCGTCGCGCCGAGGCCAAGCCGAATGATCTCCCATTATGGGACCAGCTTGGCGATGTCACCAGCCGCGCCGCCCTGTTCGATCCTGCCTACCGCAGCCGCTCGCTCGCCGCTTACGATCATGTGCTTAAGCTTTCGCCTGATGATCCGGCCGCGCTGCGCGGCGTCGGCAATATCAATTACGATCTCCGCCACTACGATGAAGCCATCGCGGCGTACGAGCATTACCTGAAGGAGAGGCCCGGCGATCCCGAGGTGCTGACCGACCTCGGCACGATGTACCTCTCGAGCGGAAATCCCGATCAGGCCGTCTTGCAATACAAGCAGGCGCTGCTCACCAACCCGAAGTTTTTCCAGGCGTACTACAATCTCGGTGTCGCGTATGGCCAGGAGAACCAGATGGCGCAGGCGCGCGCGAGCTTCGAGCGGGCGCTGGAGCTTGCGCCTGATGAGAAGACGCGCGGCGAGATCAAGCAGATGATGGCGTCGATCGAGGGCGCCGGAAGCGCTTCCGCTCCGAATATTGAGCCTGTGGCTGCGACGACTTTCCAGGGGTCGGTCGAGCAGATGATCCACGCGCTGCCGATCGCGGGTAACAAGGTGACGTCGGTCCAGTGGCCGACCGACTCGCATGCGCGCGTGATGTTCCAGGACTTCCCGATGGACTCGATGCCGCCGTTTGCGAAGATGAAGTTCCTCGCCAACCTGCGCTCAGTGGTCCTTGCCAACATGCAGCAATATCGCGTGGGCGGCCCGGTGATAGTCGATCTGATCGACGCGGCGAGCGGCAAGGTGATGGATTCGGTTGCGGTCACCGCGGCGATTCACAGCGGCGGCGCGCCGTCGGCCGCGAATCCCGCGCCGGCCGTGGCGGCATCGAACGCCGAGGCGCCGACGCCAGCCGATTTCCAGGGTGCAGTCGACCAGATGATGCGGCAATTGCCGATCGCAGGCGTCAAGGTCCAGGCGCTCAAATGGTCAGCGCCGACGCGCGCCACCGTGCTGATGGACAACTTTCCGATGGATTCGATGCCGGCGTTTGTCCGCGCGCGATTCCTCGATCACGTCAAGTCGGGGCTCGAGAATGTAAAACGCGCGCACAACGTCTCGGAAACCGTGCAACTCGACATCGCTGACGCCGCGAGCGGTCGCGTGATGGAGTCGGTGTCGGAATGAGCCGGCGGGCGAAAGGACAATCATGCTGAAAAGCGGGGCGGAGCATCTCGAAAGCCTGCGCGACGGCCGGCGCGTCTTCATCGGCAGCGAGCAGGTCGCCGACGTCACCAACCATCCGGCGTTCCGCAATGCGGCGCGCACGGTCGCATCGATCTACGATCTGAAAGCGGCGCCGGAAAATCGCGACACCATGACTTTCGAGGAGGACGGTCATCGCTACAGCGGCTATTTTCTCCGCGCGCGCTCGCGCGGCGATCTCGAACTGCGCACCGGAACGCATCGCAAGATCGCCGACCTGACCTACGGGATGCTCGGGCGCTCGCCCGATCACGTGGCGAGCTTCGTTACCGGGATGGCGATGAATCCCGCCGTGTTCGGCAAGTACGCCGAGAACATCGTCGCTTACTACCATCACATGCGCGACCAAGACGTTTACGCCGCGTACGCGGTCTCGCCGCCCGCGGCGGCGCGCAATCCCGAGTTCTACCAGAAGGAGAACATCCCGGTGCCAACGCTCCGCGTAGTGCGTGAGGATGACGACGGCGTGGTGATCTCGGGCATGAAGATGCTCGCGACGGGCGCAATCCTCGCCAACGAAATCTGGATCGGCAACGTGCTGCCGCTCGCCGCGGAATTCCGCCGCGAAGCGATCACCTGCGCGATTCCATGCAACGCGCCCGGGCTGGTCCTGTGGTCGCGCAAACCGCTTGAGCCCTACGCGCGCAACGATTTCGACGCGCCGCTCACCGCGCGCTTTGACGAGACCGACAGCATGGTGCTGTGCGAGGACGTCAAGGTGCCGTGGGAGCGAGTCTTCGTTCACGACGATGCGATCCTCTCGCGGCGCATCTACACCGAAACCCCCGCGCACGCCTTCGGCAACCATCAGTCGAACGTGCGCTTCGCCTCCAAGATGCGCCTGATCGTCGGCGTCGCGAGCCGCATCGCGCAATCATCGGGATCGGACCAGGTGCCTGCCGTGCGCGAGACGCTCGGCCGGCTCGCCGCGCTCGAGGCTGCCCTCGAAGGGATGATCGCGGGACAGCTCCATGCGGCCGAGTCGTGGCCGCCGGGCTACATGACGTTCAATCGCCGCTACATGTATGCGGCGCTCAACTGGTGCACCGAAGGACATTCGGCGATTGTCGATTGCCTGCGCGAGCTGTGCGGCGGCGGCGTGTTGCAGATGCCGGCCGACGACTCGGTGATCGAAGAGCCTGCGATGCGCGAGCTGTTCGAGACCTACTGGAGCACGCCGCAGATGGACGCCGAGCGGCGGATGCGGCTGTTCAAGCTGGCCTGGGACCTGGTCGGCTCGGAGTTCGCCGGGCGCCATCAGCAGTACGAGAAATTCTACGCCGGCGCCTCGTTCATCGTGCGCAACTACAGCTTCGTCAACGCGCCGTGGGACGAGTTCCACGCGCTGGTCGACGATCTTATCGGACGCTGATCAAGCTTCGCGGCAGGCCGGGAAGCGGATCGTAATCGCGCGATCGATCAGCTCCGGCTGCCGGAACTCGCCGTGAATCGGACAGCGCGCGCGATAGGCCCGCATCAGCACCGCGGCGCTGTCGACCTGCGCCACCAATTGGGCTGCGACCTCGCGATCGCATCCCGCCTCCGGACATCGAATGGTTTCCCGCATCGCCCCAACTCCTCCCCGTCACCACTAAAGGGGATTATACCCCGATTGTGCGCTTTCCCAACCGGCGCTCGCGGGCGCTGTCGTCCCGCGCCGCCTCCGGCATCGCCAGGGAATGTCGATTGACGCCCGTATTCAAAATGCTTCGGCATCCCGACGTTGATTTGGTGACCACCGGTAGCTACCATTGAAAAAATGAAGTCCGTCGGCGTCAAGCAACTCAAATCGCGGCTTTCGGAATACCTGCGGCTCGTGCGCCGCGGTGAAACCGTCCTGGTTACCGATCGCGATGAGGTGGTGGCGGAACTGCGTCCGACGCGCAGGCGGTCTGCTGCTGCCGATTCGCTCGATGAACTGCTCGACTCGCTGGCCGAGCGCGGAGAGGTGACCCGGGCGGCCATCCCCAAGCGGCGATGGAAATGGAAGGCCGCCGGACTCGGCTTGGCCGCCGGTTCCGCTTCCGCTCTTCTGGACGAGATTCGCAGCGATCGATGAACGCAGCCGCGCCGCCCTGCCTTTACCTGGATACTTCGGCGGTTCTGCGCGCGGTTCTGGAGAACGGCGCCGACCCGGACCTCGAAGCGCGGATCACCGCGGCCCCGGCGCTGATTACCTCGCGCCTGTCGATGGTTGAAGCCGCGCGCGCACTCCATCGTTTGCGCCAGGTCGGCCGGGTCAGTGAAATAAAAATCGCCGATGCCGAGCGCGAGATCGCCGCGGTGTGGGCGCGATGCGAAGTGTGGGAATTGACGCCTGCGGTGTGCGAAAGGGCTCGCCAGGTTGCCCCGGGAAAACCGCTGCGAACCCTCGATTCCCTTCATCTGGCGACTTTCGTTCTGGCCCGGGAAAGAATCGAGGGTCTCGAGCTGGTAACCGCCGACGAACGCCTGCGAGCGGCGGTCGAAACGGTCTAGCCTTCAGGTCACGGGACGCGCGGCGGACCATGCGAGGTCCTTCACTTCGTTCAGGATGGCGAAACAAAAAGGGTCGATAATTTACTCGGAGCGGATGGATAGCCGCACTCGGGATAGCAAGCGCGCCCCGTAAAATGAGGGGCCGGGATTGCTCCCGGCCCCCCGCCGCCTCATCCTCCGCCGCCCCACCACCACATCGATGAGCGGGCTGCTCGCGCCCGCCAGCCGTCAAAAAAAGCCCCGGAGGAATTTTTCACCGCCGCGCACGCGTTCAGCCGCCGACCGCCGCCCATCTCCCGCGTGAAACTCTTACGACCACCGCCGCCTTCGTATTCCTCCGGGGCGCCCACCGCCAAGCCGCCGCCACCCCCCAACTCCAACGGGCAGTTTGCCCGTTCAGTTCAATTTTCCGGTGCCGCTAGTTTTTCGGCACCACTTCGCGAAACGTAAACAAACCGTGATTTGGACAGAAACATCGATAGAGCCGCCACACCGCCGTCAGGCGCGGAATCACGCGCAACAGGTTCCCGACCGATGGCGACTGACATTTCGGACAATCCACCGTGCGCATCGCCCCACCTCCATCACGAGCATCCGCTCGTCGTGCCGCAATTCATGCATTTATAGCAGGCGCCGTTGCGCACCATGATGCATCCGCAGTCGGGGCACGGCGGCGCATCCGCCTGGTTGATGAAGGTCTGCCGCAGGCTCGTGTCCTTGCCCTCGATCAGCGTCGCGACGGGTTTCGATGCCGCCGCCGGCGCGAGCGTGCCGCCGTTGCCGTTGCTCTCGGGCTGCGCGCCGATGATCCCGACCTCGCGCCGTGCCTCCTCGTCGAGGAACTTGGAGGCCATCCAGCGGAACAGGTAATCGACGATCGATTTCGCGTACGGAATCTGCGGGTTCTTGGTGAAGCCCGACGGCTCGAAGCGCATGTGCGCGAACTTGTCGACTAAAAACCGCAGCGGCACGCCATATTGCAGCGCATACGAAATCGCAGTCGCGAACGAGTCCATCAGGCCGGAGATGGTCGAGCCCTGCTTCGACATCGAGACGAAAATTTCGCCCGGCGTCCCGTCCTCGTACATTCCGACCGTGATGTAGCCCTCGTGGCCGGCGATATCGAATTTGTGCGTGATCGAGCGCCGCTCGTCGGGCAGCTTGCGGCGCAACGGCCTGAATTCATCGCCGGGAACCAGCGCCTGCGCGGCCACTGCCGCTGCCGGAGCTGCGGCCTTCGCGGTATTGAGCGGCTGCGTGCGCTTCGATCCATCGCGATAAATCGCAACCGCCTTCAAGCCGAGCCGCCACGCCGTCACGTACGCTTCCGCGATCTCATCGGGCGTCGCCTCATTCGGCATGTTGATGGTTTTCGAAATCGCGCCCGAGATGAACGGCTGCACCGCGCCCATCATCTTGAGATGGCCGAGGTAGTGAATCGTGCGCGAGCCCGAGCGCGGCTTGAACGCGCAATCGAAGATCGCGAGATGGGCGTCGCTCAGATGCGGCGCGCCTTCGATGGTCTCGTGCTCATCGAGATATTCAACGATCTCCTGGATCTCCTTTGAATCGTAGCCGATGCGTTTGAGCGCGCGTGGGACCGTGTTGTTGACGATCTTGAGCATCCCGCCGCCGACCAGCTTCTTGTACTTGATCAATGCGATATCGGGCTCGATGCCGGTGGTGTCGCAGTCCATCATGAAGGCGATCGTGCCGGTCGGCGCGATCACCGTCGCCTGCGAGTTCCGGTAGCCGGCGCTCTGACCGAGCCGCAGCGCTTCATCCCAGGACTCGCGCGCGGCGCGCAACAGATCGAGCGGCACCAGCGCCGAGTCGAGTTTGTAGGCGTGCGAGCGATGACGCTCGATTACCTTGAGCATCGGCTCACGATTCGGCGGAAAGCCTGCGAATGGGCCCATCGCGGCTGCGATCCGCGCCGATTGCAGGTAGGCCTCGCCCGTCATCAGGGCAGTAATTGCGGCGGCGTAGCCGCGTCCCTGGTCCGAGTCATAAGGCATCCCGAGCGCCATCAGCAGCGCGCCGAGATTTGCGTAGCCCAACCCGAGCTCGCGGAAGTCGTGCGCGTTCCTAGTGATCTCCTCGGTCGGATAGGAAGAGTAATCGACCACGATTTCCTGCGCCGTGATCATCACGTCCACCGCATGGCGGAACGCGCGCACGTCGAACTCGCCGCGCTCGTCGATGAACTTGAGCAGGTTGAGTGAGGCGAGATTGCAGGCCGAGTTGTCGAGATGCATGTACTCGCTGCATGGATTCGACGCGTTGATGCGCCCGCTCGCCGGGCAGGTGTGCCAGGTGTTGATGGTGGTATCGAACTGCATCCCGGGATCGCCGCAGGCATGCGTCGCCTCGGCGATCATCCTGAGCAGCTCGCGCGCCGGAAATTCGTCGGCCACCTCGCCGCTGCAAACCCATCGGGTTCGCCACATTGCGTCGTTGATCACCGCCTGCATGAACTCATCGGAGGCGCGGACCGAGTTATTGGCGTTCTGGAAGAAGACTGAGCCGTAGGCGTCGCCGTCGAGCGAGGCGTCGTAACCGGCTTCGATCAGGGCCCACGCCTTCTTCTCCTCGCTTTCCTTGCAGCGCACGAACTCCTTGATGTCCGGATGGTCGGCGTTCAGCACTACCATCTTGGCTGCGCGCCGCGTCTTGCCCCCTGACTTGATCACGCCCGCGGACGCATCGGCGGCCTTCATGAACGAAAGCGGACCGGATGCGGTGCCGCCCGCCGAAAGCTTTTCGCGGCGTGAGCGTACGGCCGAAAGATTGACGCCCGAGCCGGAACCGCCTTTGAAGATCATTCCTTCGTTGCGGTACCAGTTAAGGATCGAGTCCATGTTGTCCTCGACCTTCAGGATGAAGCAGGCCGAGCATTGCGGTTTGGGCTCGATGCCGACATTGAAATAGACCGGGCTGTTGAAAGCGGCCTTCTGATTGATCAGCAGATGGACGAGTTCGGAGCGGAACACATCGCGCTCGTCGGCGTTGACAAAATAGCCGCCGCGCTCGCCCCATCCGGTGATGGTGTCGACGACGCGCAGTACGAGTTGACGGACCGAAGTCTCGCGCCTCGGGGTGCCGATCTGGCCGCGGAAATACTTGGAGACCACCACGTTGGTGGCGGTCTGGGACCAGGAGCGCGGAACCTCGACGTCGGTCTGCTCGAAGACTACGCGGCCGTCCTCACCGGCGATTACGGCCGAGCGACGCTCCCATTCGACCTCGGTCATCGGATCGACACCGGGACGGGTAAAGAAACGCTCAAGGCGGACGCCGCCACCCTTGTGGATGGGCGCCGCGGTCTGAGCTATTTCGACAGGTTTTTTTTCCAATTCAGCCATCGCCTTCCCCCTCCGCCTCCGCCCCCCAACACCCCGCTAAATCCTTGCACTAGTTTGCTTTGGATTGGGCGATTTTAATCGCATGAAAGGGTTCCAATGTCAAGCTCGAAACGCAACATATTGTGTGCACATCCCTGTGGAGAAACTATATATTAGGTTGTTGACAGGTCTTTGGCAAATTTTCGTTCAATAAGCGAATAAGAAATCCAGCTATCTAATGACATTAGTTGGACTTATTTAAAAACAGAGCGAATTGATACGCGCATCGCGTCTCGGATAAGGTGCGCATCGCGATGGAACCACGGCGGCGCAAGAGCCCGGAACCGATTGCGGCGACGCTCCAGCCGATTATCGAAAAGCTCGATGCCGAGGGTCATTTCGGACTCGTGCGCCTCGCGCAGATATGGCCCGAGACGGTAGGCGAAACGATCGCGCGGCGCACCGAAGTCGGCGGCCTCAAATTCCATACCGCGGTCATCAAGGTGTCGACCGCGATGTGGATTCAGGAGCTGAACCTGCTGAAGAGCGAAATCCTCGCCCGGCTCCAGGCGCGGCTCGGCGCGGACGTGGTGCGCGATCTGCGCTTCGTCAAGGGGCATCTCAGTCGGCGCGAGCAGCCGCGGCTCAAGCCCGTCGCACGCGCGCCGCGCCGCGCGATCGAGCTGCCGGAGCTCAAAGATCCTGAATTGCGGCGCGCTTTCGAGAGCCTGATCGAAGCCTGGGGCCGCTCCGCGCGCTGACATTTATGCTTCTCGGTCCGCTTCGCGGCGCGGCGTAAACGCAAATGTCTCTTCCCTCGTCTATTCAGACGAGCAGATGATTCGCGTTGGGAACATTGCGGCTGCCGATCGCCCGTTGCATGCTTTGAATCGAATCGCATTCGGGCCGCGTCCCGGCGATCTCGAGCGGGTGCGCGAGATCGGCGCCGAGCGCTACATCGCGGAGCAACTCAATCCCGAATCGATACCGATTCCGCGCGAGCTGACGGCTCGCCTCGACGCGCTCCAGACCTTCCGGATGACGCCGATCGAGCTGTTTATGCGCTACCAGGCGCCGCTCATGAACCTGCCCAAGGACGACCAGGCGGCGCGCAAGGCATATCAGCAGCAGGCGCGAATCGTCCCGATGGAAGCAATCAAGGCGCGCATCCTGCGCGCGCTCTACGGGCCGCGCCAACTCCAGGAGGTGATGACGGCCTTCTGGTTCAACCACTTCAACATCTTCGTCGGCAAGGGTCTCGATCGCATCTGGGTAGGCGCGTTCGAGAACCAGGCGATCAGGCCGCATACGATGGGCCGCTTCCGCGACTTGTTAAGCGCCACCGCGCATCATCCCGCGATGCTCTTTTATCTCGACAACTGGCAGAACAGCGCGCCGGGCGGCGCGGTCGGCAATCCGCGCTTCGGCGGGATCAACGAGAACTACGCGCGCGAGTTGATGGAACTGCATACGCTCGGCGTCAATGGCGGGTATACGCAAAACGACGTGATCGCGCTCGCGCACATCCTGACCGGATGGGGTCTGATCAGGCGCGAAGCGTTTCGTCCGATGCTGTGGCGGCGGCTGACGGCCGCCGGCGCGGTGACCGACGGCAACGGATTCTTCTTCGATCCGCGCCGGCATGATTTTTCCGACAAGACGCTCCTCGGCCGGCGCATCGCCGGCGGCGGCATCGGCGAGGGCGAGCAGGCGCTCGAGCTTCTCGCGAGCCATCCATCGACTGCCCATCATCTGAGCTTCGAGCTCGCGCAATATTTCGTTGCCGATGCGCCGCCGGGCGCGCTCGTCGATCGCATGGCGCGCCGCTATCTCGACACCGACGGTCATATCGGCGCGGTGCTCGAGACGCTCTTCACCAGTCCCGAGTTCTGGGATGAGCGTTATCGCGGGCGCAAGTTCAAGACGCCGTACGAATATGTGCTCTCCGCCGCGCGCGTGAGCGGCGTCAACGTGATCAACTTCCGTCCGCTGGCGGGCTGGATGCAGCAGATGGGAATGCCGGTCTACGGCCACGAAACTCCCAACGGATACAGCCAGACCGAAGAGGCATGGCTCAATCCCGACGGGATGATGATGCGGCTGAGCTTCGCCGTCGCGCTCGGGTCGGGGCACATGCCGCTCGATGCGCCTGATTTCGAGGAGACCGTCGCAGAGGACAGCGTGCGCAAGGTGGCGATAAGTGCGCCATCGGAAGCGATCCGCAGACCGGATGCGCCCCTCGACGGCGCCGCGGTCGCCGGCTCGCTCGGCTCGCGATTTTCCGTCCGCACCATCGAGGCGGTCACGCAGGCGCCGCCGCAATTGCGCGCGGCGCTAATCCTTGGCAGTCCCGAGTTCATGATGCGCTGAGCAGGGATGAGATCTCGATGATCGATGAAGCCGAAAAATGTTGCGCCCAACTTCCGACCGTCAGCCGCCGCGAGTTTCTGAGACGCGCCGCGATCCTCGGCGGCGCCGGTCTGATCGCAATCGGCACGGCAGGATGGGCCGCGCGCGCGATCGCAAGTGACGGCCACCGCCGCCGCCTGGTGGTTATTTTCCTGCGTGGCGCGGTCGATGGACTGAACGTGGTCGTGCCGCACGGCGAGTCGGCCTACTACGACTATCGTCCGACCATAGCGATCGCGCGTGCCGGCGGCGATGGCGCGGTGATCAACCTCGATGGCTTCTTCGGGCTCCATCCGGCGCTGGCTCCGATCGGGCCGCTGTGGAACGAAGGGTCGCTCGCCTTCATTCACGCCTGCGGCTCGCCCGATCCGACGCGATCGCATTTCGATGCGCAGGATTACATGGAGAGCGGCACGCCGGGCGTGAAGCGCACGCCCGACGGCTGGATGAATCGCGTGCTGGCCGTGATGCCGGGGGCGCATCAGCCGACCGAGGCGCTGAGCGTCGGTCCGACTGTGCCGCGGATTCTGTCAGGCAAGATGGCGGTCGCGAATCTGCCGATGGGCAACAACGCCGCACGGCCGATTCCGATGGACCGTCCGGTGATCGAAACGGTTTTCGATCGCCTCTATGCCGGCGATGACGCGCTGAGCCGCGCCTATCGCGAGGGTCGCGAGGCGCGCGCCAGGCTGATGAGTGAACTCCAGCAGGACATGGCGGCGGCGAGCGCCGGCGCGCCGGGGCCGGCCGGCCTCAGCAACGATGCAACCCGCCTCGCAAAGCTCATCCGTCGCGACCCGACGATCCGGCTCGCGTTTCTCGCGCTCGGCGGATGGGATACTCATGTGAACCAGGGCGGCGCAAACGGCCAGCTCGCGAATCATCTGCGCCCGCTCGCGCAAGGTCTTGCAGATTTCAGGAGCGCGCTCGGCGATGCGTGGTCAGACACCGTCGTGCTGGTGATTTCCGAGTTTGGCCGCACGGCGCATCAGAACGGCGACGGCGGCACCGATCATGGCCATGCCAACGTGATGTGGGTGATGGGCGGTCCGATCCGCGGCCGAAAGGTTTATGGGCGATGGCCGGGGCTCTCAACGGCCCAGCTCTATCAGCAGCGCGATCTCGCCGTCACCACCGATTTTCGCGAGCCGATCTCAACCGTGCTCGCGGGGCATCTCGGGCTTGGTGCTGCTGAGATCGATCGCGTGTTCCCCGGTCGTCCCACGCCGTCGGGAAACGCAAGCGGCTTGCTGCGCGCATGATACGCCGCTTTGTGAATGGCGCGTGCTACCAGTTCTGTTCCTGGATTTTCTGATCGAGCTCGCGGATTTTCGCGAGCTTGTCGTAGGTCGGCTCCTCCTGCTTGTTGCGCTCGGCGGCAAGCTCTTCGCTGTGAACGCTCGGAATCTCGCCGTCGATCTTGGCGAGCGCCTCCTGTGCCAGCCGCCGCACCATCGGGCTCGGATCGTTGCCGACAATCTGCGTGAGCTTGTTGATTGCGGCCGGATCGCCGATCTCGCCGAGTGCGAATACCGCCGTGCCACGGGCGCGCGAGTCGGTCTGGTCCTGCAGATAATTCATCACCGGCAGCATCCCGCTTTGAGCCCCTATGCGGCCGAGCGCCGCCACCAGGTGCAGCTTGACAATATCCGGCGTGTCGCGCAGGAACAGTTCCTGCGACATGACCGGTACGGCATCCTTGAACTGATGAGCGCCGAGCACGTCGATGGCCTTGACCTTGACCCGCAGGTCAGGGTCGTTGATCTCGCGCATCAGGATCGCGTTCGCATCGGCATTGTTGGCGTACTGAAGCTCGTCGAGCGCAGCGACGCGGACGCGCGGATCGACGTCTTCGATTTTTTTCTTGGCGTCGCTGACCGCGTCCTCCGGCGTCTTGGCCTTCGGCCCCTGCTGCGTGCTTTGCATCGCCTGCTGAAAAATGTTGCCGTACCCGCCCATCGGGCCGATCTGCGCATGCGCAGGCCATGGAACGGCCATCAGCGCGATCACTGCCGCGAGCCCGAGGGTCAGGCGCTTGTTAAACATTTCCACAGCCTCCGCGGTTCGCCAAAATGATTGGCTAAAGTGCAGTCCATTGCAAGCACACCATGGCGGGGCGGGTCGAATTGGATCGCGCGCGTGCTGGCGCTTATCCTGGCGCTCGGGATCGCGCGTCTCCCGGCCGCATCAGCGGCGCGCGATAACGGCACCGATCCGGTCCATCCGCAGGCGCCGAAAATCCTCGCTCTGCCGCCCGGCATCCGGCTTCCCGCCTACACGCCTGGTCCGATGCCGTTTCGCGACGGCGAACGCCTGACGTATGTCGCATCGTGGCTCGGGATACCCGCGGCGCAGGCGCAAATCGAGCTGCATCGTGCGCCCTACAATGCATCGGTATGGATCGGACAGGCGACACTCAGCACAAACAAGGCCGTCGACGTGATGTACAAGATGCGTGATTATTTGCAGGAGCGCTTTGCGGCCGATTCCTTCGAGCCGGTCCGGATGGACATTCTGCAGCGCGAGAAGCATCGTCACGACGACTACACGGTGATTTTCGATCGTGCGCAGGGCTCGGTTACGATGCGCAAGGCAGGCCCGCGCGGCATCCAGCTCAAGCGTTTCCGTGCCACCAATCCATGGGGCATGATGTCGGGCGCGGCGCTTGCGCTCTCGCAGCCGCTCCACGTCGGCGACGAGTTCATCCTCGACCTTTTCAGCGCGACCAATCGTTACGTCCTGAGCTTCAGGGTCGCGGGCCGCGACCATCTCCAGACTTCGCTCGGCGCGACCGACGCGCTCCGGATCGAGCCCGGCGTGGTCTACATGAGCGACAGCAAAATGCGCGGTGAGGCGACCGCGACCACGATTTGGATTTCCGATGACGCGCGCCGGCTGCCAATCAGAATCGAGTCCGCCACCTTCATCGGCACTGTCCGGATCGAGCTGGTTAAGGTCGATTATCCGAAGGCTGATTCGGCCGCGCGGAGTTCCGACAAAAGCGATGGCAGCGTTCGATAATCTTCCCGCCCGGATTCGTGCGTTTATCGCGATCGACGGCAACGCGGAGGCGGCGCGCGCCGTCGATGCGCTGATCAATGAGCTGCGCACGCCGCACGACGCGATCAACTGGATACACGGCGCGAATCTTCATCTGACCTTGCGCTTCCTTGGCGACGCGATCGATTCCGCGCTGGTTCCCGCGCTCGTGGCGCGCCTCGAACAAATCGCCGCGGGGACCGCGCCATTCGTAATCCGGATGCGGGGGACCGGCGCATTCCCGGGTCTTGAGCGTCCGCGCGTGCTCTGGGTCGGACTCGAGAGTCCCAAGTTGATGGCGCTCGCCGCCGACGTCGAGCGGGCGGCGGTTGCGGCCGGGTACGAACCAGAGCCCCGCCCCTACACGCCTCATCTGACGATCGGGCGAGTCCGCGCGCCGCATCGTTTTCGCGCGCTCCGCCCCGCCTTCGAACGCACCGCCGATCGCGATTTCGGCGCGATCCATGCGGCGGCGATGACGCTCTACCGCAGCCAGTTGACGCCTGATGGGGCGAACCATCATGCGCTCGCGACCTTCCACTTCCGCGCTGAGCCCGGGGGCTAGCGATATTGCGGCCGGTTTATGTCAAGATGCGCTGCATAGCATAGCGGCGGCGGAGCGAGCGATGGCCCAGGATATCAAGAGCAGGGCGCTGGACCTGGCGCTCAGTCAAATCGAGAAACAGTTCGGGCGCGGCTCGATCATGAAGCTCGGCGAACAGGCCGTGGAGGCCGATCTCGCGGTCGTGCCGACCGGATCGCTCGGGCTTGACATGGCGCTCGGCGTCGGCGGATTGCCGCGCGGCCGCGTGGTCGAAATCTACGGCCCCGAATCGTCGGGCAAGACCACTCTCGCTCTTGAATGCATCGCGGAAGCACAGAAAACGGGCGGCATCGGCGCCTTCATCGACGCGGAGCACGCGCTCGATGCGAACTATGCGCGCAAGCTCGGCGTCAAAGTCGAGGACCTGCTCATTTCGCAGCCCGACAACGGCGAGCAGGCACTCGAGATCGCCGAGACGCTGGTGCAGTCCGGCGCGATCGACGTGCTGGTAATCGATTCGGTCGCGGCGCTGGTGCCGCGCGCTGAAATCGAGGGCGAGATGGGCGAGCCGCAGATGGGTTTGCAGGCGCGCCTGATGTCGCAGGCGCTGCGCAAGCTCACTTCGGTCATCGCGCGCTCGCGTACGGTCGTGATCTTCATCAACCAGATCCGGATGAAGATCGGTGTGATGTTCGGCAACCCCGAGACCACCACCGGCGGGAACGCGCTCAAGTTCTACTCGTCGGTGCGGATCGACATCCGGCGGATCGGCACGATCAAAAGCGGCACCGACGTGATCGGCTCGCGCACCAAGGTCAAGGTGGTCAAGAACAAAGTGGCGCCGCCGTTCAGGGAGGCCGAATTCGACATCCTGTATGGCTCGGGAATCTCGAAGGAGGGCGAGCTGATCGATCTTGCGAGCGAGCAAAACGTAATCGAGAAGCTCGGCGCATGGTACTCCTACGGCGGCGAGCGCATCGGGCAGGGACGCGAGAACGCGCGCGATTTTCTAGTCGCGAATCCTGCCATCGCCGAGGAGATCGAAGCGAAGCTCCGCCAGAAGCTTGCGGTCAAAGGCGTCGTGGCCCCGCCGCCGGTCGCAGATGCGGACGGCGCCGAAAACGAAACCCCGGCGCCATCACCGAAGCGAAAGAGCTAGCGACGCACTAGCGCCATAGCTCGGCGCTCGCGATTTCTGCGCCCTCCACCAATGAGCCGAGCTTGCGCCATGCGATGTCCGGATCGACCGCGCTAATGCCGGCGAACGTGCCGAAACCGCAATCCGTTCCCGCGATCACATTTTCGCGTCCGACTACGCGCGCCAGATTACAGATACGTTGGGCGACCAGTTCCGGATGCTCGATGAAGTTCGACACCGAGTCGATTACGCCCGGAATCAACACCTTGCCGTCGGGCAGCTTGTGCTCCTTGAAGACCGTCCATTCGTGCTCGTGACGCGGGTTCGACGCCTCGTACGAAATGCCTGCCGGCCTCGCCCGATAGACCGCATCGATGATCCTGCCGAGCGGGATGTCGCGATGATGCGGCCCCTCGTAATTTCCCCAGCATAGATGGAGCCGCGCGCGCTCCGGGGGCACGTTGGCAAGCGCATGATTGATCGCCTCGATATGCAGCTCAGGACGCTTGCGGAACGCGTCGATCCTCGCATCGCTGAATTGCACGTGATGGCCCGCGGCGAGGTCGGGGCAATCGATCTGCAGGATAAATCCGGCCTGCGTGATCGCTTCGTACTCAACCTTCATCGCCTCGGCGAGCGCGGCGAGGTAAGCCTCGTGGCTCGGGTAATAATTATTGCCCATGAAGAACGCGATCACGCCCGGCGATGCGGCGGTCATGAAGACCTCCTCCGCCGCGACGCCCGCGACGGCCTGCTTGAGATTCTTCAGGTCGCGCTCGAGTTCATCGCGATTGCGGTAAGCGATCGGCCCGTTGCATTGCGGGCGCTTGAGCCCGGTCACCGGCCTCCCCTGCGCGGTCAGGAAGGCGCGGATGAAACCGGGGAACTCGGCTACATCGGATTCCATCTGACCGCCGCCGGGCGCGAGCGGACCTTCGAATCCGCTCAGGCGAGTCTTCGGATAGAGCGAGTAGCCGACCTTGCCCATTTCGCCGTCATTGATGATGTCGATACCGATTTCAGCCTGGCGCCTGACCACCGCGGCGACCGCCGCCGCGGTCCGGGCATCGAACTGCGCGCGATCGACGGGCTTGCCGTCCTCGCGCGCGTCGATCATCGCGAGCAGATCGTCGGGACGGGGCAAGCTCCCGGTATGGGTGGTGAGAATGCGTTTGTCGCTGCGTTTCATCCCATCTCTCCTGATGCTCAAATTCCGGCCCACGACGCATACAACGGCCCGCCCCGTTGACACCAGCGCGGTGTGTTTTCGCCGCGCGGGTTTGGATTAAGATAGAAGCCACATGCGCTGGACTACCGACAAGATCCGTCAATCATTTCTCGATTTTTTTCGCGAACGGGGCCACAAGATCGTGCCCTCCGCCTCGTTGATTCCCAAGGGCGACCCGACGCTGCTCTTCACCAACGCCGGGATGGTCCCGTTCAAGGATTACTTTCTCGGCGTGCGGACGCCCGCTGATCGGCGCGTCGCGGATTGTCAGAAATGCCTGCGGATTTCGGGCAAGCACAATGATCTGGAGACGGTCGGCCGCGATAGTTATCACCATACGTTCTTCGAGATGCTCGGGAACTGGTCGTTCGGCGACTACTACAAGCGCGAAGCGATCGAGTTTCATTGGGAGCTGATTACCAAGGTCTGGGAGATTCCCGCGGAGCGTCTGTGGGCGACGGTCTACCAGGACGACGACGAGGCCGAGCACGCATGGCTCGATCTTGGCTATCTCCCCCGCGAGCGCGTGCTGCGCTTCGGTGAGAAGGACAATTTCTGGGAGATGGGCGATGTCGGGCCGTGCGGTCCGTGCTCGGAAATCCATATCGATCGCGGTGAAGCGGCGGCGACGGCCTGCGACCATCGTGGGAAACCGTGCGGTGTGAACGTTGATGGATGCGCGCGCTTTATCGAGCTCGCGAACCTGGTGTTCATCCAGTACGACCGCGACGCGGCGGGAAAGCTCACGCCGCTGCCGCTGAAGCACGTCGATACGGGGACGGGCTTGGAGCGGGTGGCGTCGGTATTGCAGAGCATCGAGACGGGGAGGCTGCTGGGGAATTACGACATCGATGTTTTTCGAGAAATCATTACGGCGATTGAGAAAACCTTCAAGCAGCTTAGCCATGAGCGACGAGTCTATGGTGCGAACCCTGAATGGGACATCTCGTTCAGAGCGATCGCTGACCACGCGCGAGCGATTTCGTTTCTGATTGCTGAAGGCCTTCAGCCAGGAAACACGGACCGTGAGTATGTGCTGCGGCGCATAATGCGGCGCGCAATCCGGCACGGGCACAAGCTTGGAGTAGCCGCCGGCGGAGGAGCGCTCTCCGTCTTTTTGTACGACGCCTGTAACGCAGTCGTGCAGGCGATGGGTGACGCCTATCCCGAGCTGCGTGAGAGCAAACTGCAAATCACCGCCGTATGCTCAGCCGAGGCGCTTCGATTCGAGCAAACGTTGGGTCGAGGACTTGAACTACTGTCCGAATGGCGCGAACGCCAAAAAGCTATCAAGAGTAAACGCTTCCCTGGCGATGTAGCGTTCAAGCTCTACGACACCTACGGCTTTCCGCTCGATCTCACGCAGGACATCCTGCGCGATGAAGGAATCGAGGTCGATGTCGCCGAGTTCAACCGCCTGATGGCTGAGCAGCGCGAGCGTGCCCGCGCCGCCCGCAAGATCGAAGGCGCAGCGCCGGAATTGATCCTCGGCGCCGGAGCTGCCTCGCGATTTATCGGACACCATCAATTGGAGGCCGAGTCGGAAATCGTCGCCAGCCGCGTAGACGGCGACGGTCTCGCAATCGCCGCCGCAGAGACGCCTTTCTATCCCGAAGGCGGCGGACAGGTCGGCGATCGCGGCGTGATCGAAACCGCAAGCGGCGCGATCTTCGAGGTGACTGACACGCGCCGCCAAAACGGCGCGATCGTTCACGTCGGACGCCTCCTGCGCGGCGACCCGGCCGAGTTCGAGTCCGGCCGCCGCGTCATCCTGAAGGTCGATCGCGAGCGGCGGACCGCAGCGATGCTGAATCATTCCGCGACTCATCTGCTGCATTACGCGCTTCGCGAAGTGCTCGGCGAAAGCGTGCATCAGGCCGGCTCGCTGGTCGAACCGGCGCGCCTGCGCTTCGATTTCGCACACCAGGGCCGCGTCGCCGAGAGCGATCTCCTCACGATCGAGGAGGAGGTCAATGCGCGCATCCGCGAGAACGCTCCGGTCACGACCGAAGAGATGGCCTACGACGACGCGATCAAGGCCGGCGCGCTGGCGTTCTTCGGCGACAAATATGGCGACCGCGTGCGGGTGGTCAGGATGGGCGACTTCTCGATCGAGCTCTGCGGCGGGACGCATACCGATCGCACCGGCGACGTTGGGATCTTCAAGCTCGAAGCCGAGTCGGCCGTGGCTGCAGGCGTCCGTCGCATCGAGGCAACTACTGGGCAGGGCGCGATCGAAGCGATTCGACGGCGCGAGCGAATTCTTGCCGAGATCGGCGAGCATCTCGGCGCGCGCGACGAGGCGGCGCTGGAACGAATCCAGCGGCTGCTCGCGCGCGAGAAAGAGATGGAAAAGAAATTCCGCGCGCTCGAGCAGAAGCTGGTTACGGGTGGAGCGGGCGGCGCGGATGAAACCGTCAGCGATCGCGACGGCTTCAAAATCGTCACGCGCAGAGTCGCGGGCGTCGAGGCAGGCGCCTTGCGCGAGATGGCGGATCGCTTGCGCGCCAAATATCGCTCGGCGGTGGTCGCGATCGGCTCGGAACTCGACGGCAAGGTCGCGCTGGTCGTCGCCGTCACGCCCGACCTCGCCGGCCGTATCAAGGCGGGCGAAGTGATCAAGAAGATCGCGCCGATTGTCGGCGGCTCCGGCGGCGGGCGGGCCGATTTCGCGCAGGCCGGTGGCCGCGACGCGAAGAAACTCGACGATGCGCTCAAGGCTGTCGGCGAGGCCGTCGGTTGAGTCGTTGGTTTGAGCGCCGGGAGTCAAGGCACGATCACGGCTCGGACGCCGACGTAAACCGCAGGCTTTAACTCCGGGGCAGAAAAGGTTTACGATAATCGAAATGCGCGGGTGCGTCCCGGGCTAAACCACGGGCGGAGAGCAGCACTTATTTCCCAGTTAGCCATCGACGATTCGCTCGAACTCCATTTCGACGATCAGCGGCTTTTCAGCGAGCTGCTTGGCCAGCACGATCAGCATTTGCGGACCATCGAGCAGTCGCTCGGCGTCCGTATCGGCGTCAGCGGGACGGCCCTTAAGATCACCGGCAATCATGCCGAGCAGGCGTTGTGCGCCAAGCTGCTCGGCGACCTGTATGAAATCCTGAAGCGCGGCTACACGATTTACCCGAGCGACGTCGAGTACGCGATTCGAATCCTGCGCGGCGACCGCAATGCCGACTTGCGCGAGATTTTCCTCGACACCATCTATGTCTCCGCTCACAAGCGGATCATCTCGCCCAAGAGCATCAACCAGAAGCTCTACATCGACGCGATCCGTAAATACGACGTAGTCTTCGGCATCGGACCCGCCGGCACGGGCAAGACCTATCTCGCCATGGCGATGGCGCTGGCGGCGCTGATGAAAAACCAGGTGACGCGGATGGTGCTATGCCGTCCGGCGGTCGAGGCGGGCGAGAAGCTCGGCTTTCTGCCGGGTGACTTGGCGGAGAAGGTAAATCCGTACCTGCGTCCGCTCTACGATGCGCTGCATGACATGGTCGATTTCGACCGCGCGCGCCGGATGCTGGAGCGCGGCACGATCGAAGTTGCGCCGCTCGCCTTTATGCGCGGCCGGACGCTGAATGATTCGTTCATCATCCTGGACGAAGCGCAGAACACGACCTCCGAGCAGATGAAGATGTTCCTGACGCGGCTCGGCTACAACTCCAAGGCGGTCATCACCGGCGACATCACGCAGATCGATTTGCCTAGCGGCAAGCTTTCGGGTCTTAAGGAGGCGCGTACGGTTCTAGGCAGCACGCCGGGAATCGCGTTCGTCCACTTCAACGAGCGCGACGTTGTGCGGCATCGTCTGGTCCAGGCGATCATCACGGCGTACGAGGCCGCGAGCGGTGATCCATCGGAGCCCGAGCGCTCGCCGGCCGGCAACGGACAGTCATAGGTTGGCGCGTGCCGGTCGAGGTGCTATGCGAGAGCGCGGGGGCGCGCCGCTATGTCGAAGCTGTGCGGAAGGATGCGGCGGCGCTTCTGCGGGCGAGCGGAGTGGATAACTGCGAGTTATCGATTCTGATCGTGGACGATTCGCGGATGCGGGTGCTGAATCGCGATTTTCGAAACCGGGACCGGGCAACGGATGTACTCTCGTTTCCGCAGTTCGACGGGATCCCGGGCCGAGCGGGAGCGGCGGCGCGGAACGCGCCGCCGCTCCCGCTCGGCGATGTAGTCATCTCGCTGGAGACCGCCCGCCGCCAGGCGGCGGCGGGCGGTCTCCAGACCGCGGGCCGCCTCCGCGCGCTGCTCGTCCACGGCTTTCTCCATTTGCTCGGGTACGATCACGAGCGCTCGCTCGCCGACGCGCGGCGGATGTTCGCGCGCGAGCGCGCACTCGGCGCGCTGCTCGAGGATAGCGCCCGGCGGCGGCGCGCGCCCGGCGCGCGCCGCCGCCGGGTATCGCGATGAGCCCTCGGACCGCGCCGAGACTGCCCTCTGCGCCAATGCTGACGCATTTCACTCGCGCGTCGCGCGCCGGCAATGCATTCGACAATCTGTTGACGATTCTCGAGCAGCGCGCGATACGCGGGTCGACCCGGATGGTCCACGGAAAGCAGCCCGTGGTCTGTCTTTTCGATGCACCGCTCGGCGAGTTACGCAGCCTGCTGGATCGACGTAACCGCCGCCGTTACGAGCCATTCGGGATGGCGGTGAACAAACGGTATGCTTTTAGATTGGGCGCGCGCCCGGTTATCTATCTGCCGTGGGCTGAAGCACAGAAGGTGGTTGCTCACGAGGAGCTATGGCGCGTGGTGACCATCGACATGGAACGAACTCCTCCGATCGATTGGAGCTTTGAGCGCGAATGGCGGCTCGCCGGGGATTTGCCGCTCGAGCCGCGCCAGGTTGTCGCATTGGTTGACAATTGGCGCGATGTCGACGAAGTCTTCGCCCGCTTCGATGGGCATCCGCCGTGCGCGGGCGTGATTCCCCTGAGCGCCCTGTTCGAAACGCCATGAGCGTACGTTCGCAAACGATCGCGCGGATAGGCCTCAGCGTCCTGAGCGGGGTTGCGCTGGGACTCGCGTTTCCGAAGTTCGATCTCAATCTGCTCGCGTGGGTCGCCTTCATCCCGCTGCTTTATGCGATCGACGGAGAAAGCCTGCCGGCGACGTTCATCCACGGGTGGATCGCGGGTTTCGCCTGTTACATCGTCTCGCTCTACTGGATCACGATCACACTCAATACCTTCGCCGGCCTTCCGGTCGTGATCGCGATACTGCCGATGCTGCTGCTGTCGGGAATCCTCGCTATATACACGGGCGCCGCCTTGTGGGCGAGCGCGTTCGCTGCGGCGCGCACGCGGATTCCGATGGTGGTTACGCTGCCCGTGATCTGGACAGGGATTGAATGGCTGCGAAGTTTTTTTCCGATCGGGTTCCCATGGAGCTACGTCGGTTATTCGCAATATAGCAATCTCGAGCTGATCCAGTTTGCGGAGATTACCGGCGTCTACGGCATCTCGGCGTTGATCGTGTTCTTCAATGTGGTGCTCTATGCGGTCCTGTTCGGTCGTCATAGCCGGCGCTTTCAAGTTGCTGCGCTCGGCGCCCTCACTGCGCTTTTGATTGCAGCGGATATCTTTGGAACGGTGCGCATCCGGCAGCTCGAGCATGCGCCTGCAGCAGGAAAAATACGCGCCGCAATGGTGCAAGGCGACATCCCGCAATCCGTCAAATGGAGTCCGGATTTTCTCGAGACCTCGTTCGGTATCTACGTTGCGCAAAGCGAAAAAGCCGCACGCGAAGGCGCTCAGGTGATCATCTGGCCGGAAGCCGCTGCGGCGTTTCTGTTCCAACCCCAGGATCGCTATCCCGTGCAACTCGCGGCCGATGCGAAATATCGCTCGCGCCTGCTCGATCTCGCCCGCGCGACCGACAAGCCGATTCTCTTCGGCGCACCGGCACTGGGAGTCGAGGACGGCGAGCCGGGATTTTACAATCGCGCCTACCTGGTTTCGGGAAAAGGCGAGGTCGAGAGCTATTACGACAAGATGCAGCTTGTGCCGTTCGGCGAGTATATCCCGCTCAGACCGCTGCTCGGCAAATTCGTGCATCGGATCGTTGCCGGTTTCGGCGATATGTTCCCGGGCCGCGTGCAGACGATCTTCAACGTCGACGGCGCCCGAATGGCGGTGTTGATCTGCTACGAGAGCGTGTTTCCCGACCTGACGCGCCGCGCGGTCAAACGCGGCGCCGAGATCCTGGTTAACATCACCAATGACGCGTGGTACGGCGAAAGTTCGGCGCCGTATCAGTTGCTCGCGATGGCGGCGATGAGATCGGTCGAGACCAAGGTTCCGATGATTCGGGTTGCGAATACCGGGATCAGTGCGGTGATTGCACCGACCGGACAAATCACCGCATCGACGCCCCTGTCGACGCGCACCATGGAGATCGAAACGGTCCGGTACCGCCCGGAACGAACGATCTACACGATCGTCGGCGACCTGTTCGCCGAGATCTGTTTTGCTCTAGGCGTCGCCTGGCTGCTCTGGGGCTTTTGCTGGCCGATCGCGCCACGCCGTCGCGATACGTCGCCGCCGGTCAATCGCGTTGTCGCCAACGGCCGTCCCAGCTAGACGTCTTCATCAAACTTGATTTCGACCTGCGATTATGCGACGCACGGCTTGAACGGTTCATCCGCCGCCGATGGAAATCCATCTGTTCCACCTGATGCCGTGGCCGTATCTGCCGGCCGACTTTGACGATCGCGAACGCTACCCGAGCACGTGGGTCACGCTGTCCAATACTCACTACGATCCGGAGCGCGGCCACGAGCTCTACAATCGCTACCTCGATGAGATGGAGTATGCCGAAGAGCTTGGTTTCGACGGCGTCTCCGTCAACGAGCATCATCAGAACGCCTACGGGCTGATGCCCGCGCCGAACATCATGGCGGCGGCGGTCGCACGGCGCACCCGGCGTATCAAGCTGCTGATTCTGGGCAACGGCTTGCCGCTGCGCGATCATCCGCTGCGCATCGCCGAGGAAGTCGCGATGCTGGATGCGATGTCGGGCGGACGGGTTATCTCCGGGTTTGTCCGCGGCATCGGCGCTTGAGTTGCCGCTGGACCCACGCTCATGCGATATAGTTTCGTGAGCGGGCCGTAAATGCAGCGCTGGGAACGGTAATTTTTTTCGACGGAGAATAGACGCTAATGCAATGTCATCTGTTCCATCTGATGCCCTATCCGCATCTGCCGCCGGATTTCGACGACATGAAGAAGTACCCGACTTCGTGGGTAATCTTCTCGAACAAGCATTACGATCCGGTCAAGGGCGTCGAGATCTACAACCGCTACCTCGATGAACTGGAATGGGCTGAGGAGTTGGGCTTCGACGGCGTCTGTGTCAATGAGCATCATCAGAATGCCTACGGCACGATGCCGGCGCCGAACATCATGGCGGCGGCGCTCACCCGGCGCACCAAGCGCGTGAAGATCCTGGTGCTGGGCAATGGTCTGCCGCTTCGCGATCATCCGCTGCGCGTCGCCGAAGAGATCGCAATGCTCGACGTGATGTCGGGCGGGCGCATCGTCTCGGGGTTCGTGCGCGGCGTCGGCGTCGAGTATTTCTCGATGGGCGTCAATCCGACCTATTCGCGCGAGCGCTTTGCTGAAGCGCACGATCTGATCATTAAGTCGTGGACCGAACCCGGGCCGTTCGATTTCGAGGGCAAGCACTACCGCGTGCGCTACGTCAATGTATGGCCGCGGCCGCTCCAGAAGCCGCATCCGCCGATCTGGATTCCGAGCTTCGGCAGCCGCGACACCGGCGTCTGGTGCGCGCATCCGAGCCGCAAGTATGCATTTCTCTCCACCTACCTGCCGGACAAGACCGTTAAGGGATTGTTCGACGCCTGCTTCGAAACCGCGCGCCAGCACAATTACGAACTGTCGCCTTATCAGCTCGGCCGCTTGATGCCGATCTACGTCGCGGAGACCGACGAGCAGGCGCGCCGCGAGGGCAATCAGCACATCGCATGGCTGTTCCATCGCGGGCTGCGCTACATCCCCGAGATGCTGTTCCCGCCGGGCTATCTCTCTCCCTCGGCGGCGCTGTTCATGGCGAAGTCGTACCACGAGGTCGACTGGACCAAGCTCAGCGTCGATGAGATGAGCGAAGCCGGCTACTGCGTGGTCGGCAGCGTTGAGACGGTGAAGCGCCGGCTCGCCAATTCAATGAAAGAGATGGGCTGGGGAATCCTGATGCCGCTGCTGCAAATCGGCGACATGCCCGCCGATCGCACCCGCAAAAACATGAAGCTGTTCGCGACCGAGGTGATGCCTTACCTGCGGGCGGAATTTGACAACCTGCATCCGATGATGGCGAAGTCGGCCTGACGCGGGTCTCCAGGAGCATTTGGGATGGCATTCAAGGAAGAGCTTATCGATATCCACGGCAGCCAGATTCAGCTCCTGAGCGACGGCTCGGGCGAACCGCTGCTCTACCTGCATAGCGCGGGCGGTGAAGTCGCGTGGCTGCCGTTCTTCGAGATGTTGAGCCGCGATTTCAAGGTCTATGTTCCGGCGCATCCGGGGTTCTCGAAATCGGGCGGCCTCGACAAGATCGACACGGTTCACGATCTGGTGTTTCACTACACCGATCTCATGGATGCGCTCGGCCTGAAGACTGCTCTGGTTGCCGGCCTCTCGCTCGGCGGATGGATCGCGGCGGAACTCGCGGTGCATCATCCGGAGCGAATCCGCAAGCTCGCACTGATGGGCGCGGTCGGCCTCTATTGGAAAGGCGCGCCGCCGATGCCCGACATCTTTGCCGCTTCGGGACCGCAAACGCGCGAGATCGTGTTCTTCGATCCGAATTCCGAGCTTGCACGGATGGTGATCCCCGACAATCCGACGGCCGAACAGCTCGAGGCCGTGCTCAAGGCGCGCGAGGCGACGGCACGGGTCGGATGGAACCCGTATCTCTACGATCCCCGGCTGATAGAACGGCTCTATCGCATCACGATGCCGACGCTGCTTATCTGGGGGGACTCCGATCGTCTGGTGTCGATCGAATACGGCAAGGCTTACCAGAAGGGCATCAAGGGCTCGCGCCTGATGACAATCGAGAAATGCGGTCATGCGCCGCCGATAGAGCGTCCGGAGCCGACCGCGAAGGCGCTCCGCGAATTCTTCAAATAGCGGCGTTTCGACTCTTGGTCGGTTAAGCGGGCGCTTCGATCATCAAAGCTCCCGCTCTTTTTTTTGCGGCCTCCAGGGCCATTAAAGCCGCCGCGAAAAACTGACAGAATAGAGACATGTTGAGCGAAATGAGAGAGCAGCTCGCGGATTTCGAAGCGCGTACCGAAAAGCTCGGGAGGCGTCTTTGACGTCGCTCGCCTCCGGGCCCGCCACGACGAATTACTAAAGGAATCGACCAAGCCCGGCTTCTGGGATCGCCCCGATCAGGCCCAGGCGCTGGTCAAGGAACAGGATCGAGTCAAAGATCTGCTCGCCGGATACGAGCGGCTGAAGCACCTCGTCGAGGAGGCTCGCCTCTTTCTTTCGATGGCCGAGGAGGAGGGCAACGAAGAGTCCGAGGCCGCGACTGAAACGCAGCGCGCGCTCGATGCTGCGCGCGCGGAGATCGATCGCCAGGAACTGGCCGTGATGCTGAGCGGCGAGTACGACCGGCTCGGCGCGATCGTTTCGATTCATCCGGGCACCGGCGGCCTCGAAGCGCAGGACTGGGCCGAGATGCTGCTCAGAATGTACCTCCGCTGGGCGGAGCGCCATGGCTACCAGACCGATCTCGCCGATCTGCAGCCCGGCGAAGGCGGCGGCATCAAGAGCGCGACCTTCACGGTCGAGGGCGATTACGCCTACGGCTACTTGAAGGCCGAGGCCGGCATCCATCGGCTGGTGCGGATTTCGCCGTTCGACGCGAATGCGCGGCGGCATACCTCGTTTGCCTCGGTCTTCGTATTTCCGGCGATCGATGACAAGGTCGAGATCACGATCAACCCGGCCGACCTGCGCGTCGATACCTTTCGCGCGTCGGGCGCCGGCGGTCAGCACGTCAACAAGACCGACTCTGCGGTCCGTATGACGCACCTCCCGACCGGCATCGTGGTGAGCTGCCAGAACGAGCGCTCGCAGTACAAGAACCGCTCGATGGCGATGAAGATCCTGCGCGCGCGGTTGTTCGAGCTGGAAGAGCGCAAGAAGCGCGAGCAGTTCGAACAGTTCAGCAAGGACAAGAAGGACATTACCTGGGGCAGCCAGATTCGCTCCTACGTGTTACAGCCCTACCAGATGGTCAAGGACCATCGCACCGGCGTCGAAATCGGCAACACCGGCGCGGTGCTCGACGGCGACATCGACGCGTTCATCCAGGCCTTCCTGATGGGCGTGCGCAAAGGCGACGCCGAGGCGGTCCCGGCGTAATCCGGCTCAGCGCGATGTGCTTGCGATTTCGCGCGAGGCGCGGCAGATTCTGACCTTGACCACTCCTCTATTCCCACGCCGCCGCTATCGGCGCGCAAGGAGAAGCTGATGATCGATCTCTATTTCTGGACGACTCCCAACGGCTACAAGATCACCATCATGTGCGAGGAAATCGGGCTTCCCTACAACGTGATCCCGATCAACATCCGCGCCGGCGATCAGTTCAAGCCCGAGTTCCTGAAGATTTCGCCGAACAACAAGATCCCCGCCATCGTCGACAGCGACGGACCCGGCGGCAAGCCAATTTCAATTTTCGAGTCGGGCGCGATTCTGATGTACCTGGCGGAAAAGACCGGCAAGCTGATGCCGTCCGAGACCCGCAAGCGCTACGACGTGATCCAATGGCTGATGTTCCAGATGGCGAGCGTGGGACCGATGTTCGGGCAGGCCAACCATTTCCGCCGCCAGGCGCCCGAGCAGATCAAATACGCAATCGAACGCTACACCAACGAGATGCGGCGGCTGTACGGCGTGATGGACAAGCGACTGGGCGAGGTCGAGTACCTTGCGGGCGACTACTCGATCGCCGACATCGCGACCTTCCCGTGGACCGTGCGTTACGACTGGCACGACATCAGCCTCGATGAGTTCCCGAATTTCAAGCGCTGGTTCAAAGCAATCGAGGCGCGGCCGGCCGTGGTGCGCGGGCGCGCCGTGATGGCCGAGCAAGCCGCGCAGCCGCCGGCCTACGACCCCAAGGCGCAGGAGATCCTGTTCGGCAAAACCCAGTACCAGAAGCGCTAAATTTGTTTCGATTTCGTTTGAACGCGGCCGGCGCGATGCGCCGGCCGCGTTTTTACGGCACGATCGATGCCGCCGGATCGCGCAGCTTGATCAAGGCATACAGCGCTTCGGTGATCGGCACTGGAATCCCATGGCGGCGCGCGGCGCGGACCACCGCGCCGTTGATCGCGTCGTACTCGAGCCGCCGGCCGCGCCGCAGATCCTGAAGCGTCGAGCTGTTGCTGTCGCGCAGATTTTTCGCCGTGAAGTCCATCACCTGCTCGATTCGGCCATCGGCGATCTTCGCCCCTTCGGCGCGCGCGACGCGGAGCCCTTCTTCAAACATGCGGCGCATCAGCCGGAACATATCCGGATCATCGTGCAGCGCGCCGTAATTGCGGCCGGTCAGGGTCGTCACGGCGTTGTAGACGTTGTTCCCGATAAGCTTGTCCCAGCGCCGATCGAAGATGTTGGTGACGAGTTCGCCCAGGATACCGGCGCGCTCGAAAGCGTTCGCGTAATTTCGCGCGCGTTCCGTGATTCGCCCATCCAGCTCGCCGAACTCGATGAAGCCCGTGCCGGTGTGAACCACCCTTGCGGGCTCGGGCAGGTCGGCGAAGATTCGCGCATTACCGCTCATCACGGCGTCGCGTCCGAGAATCGACTGCAACAGGCCTTCGTTTTCGACGCCGTTCTGAATCGTCAGAACCGCCGCGCCCGGCTTGAGACATCCGGCGATCTGCCGCGCGGTTTCCTCGGTGTGGTACGACTTCACGCAGAACAGGATCAGATCGTAGGGCGCGAAGCGCGCGGGATCGTCGGTCGCGACGACGGTGGGCAGCGAGAAGTCGCCCTTGATGCTCTTAATCTCGATCCCGCGCTCGCGCATCGCGCGGAGATTTTCGCCGCGGCCGCAGAACACCACCTCTTCGCCGGCCTGCTGCAAGCGCGCACCATAGTAGGCGCCGATCGTTCCCGCGCCCATCACGAGGATCTTCATCGCGCCGCGCCTTCCGCCGCGAGCTTCCGCGACTGCTCGGCCGCGGCCTCATCGAACGCCGGATCGACCAGCTTGAGCAACGCGTACATCGCCTCGGTCACCGGCACTGATATTCCGTGGCGGCGCGCCGCCCGAATCACCGCACCGCTGATTGCGTCGTATTCGAGCCGCCTGCCGCGTTCCAGATCCTGGAACGTCGAGGGCCGGTTCTTGCGCAGCCGTTCGCGCGCATGCTTGAGCGACGCGTCGATGAACGCCGGGTCGACCGGCGCGCCCTCGGCATGCGCAACCGTCAGCGCTTCGGTCATCAACGTGCGCATCAATTGCGCCGTATCAGGATCGTCGACCAGCGGACCGAGCGGACGCCGCGTCAGCGCCGACACGACATTGAAGCAGCAGTTGCCGAGCAGTTTCTCCCATCGCGCGACGCGGAAATTATCGACCACGCGGCCGAGGATGCCGGCGCGCTCGAAGACCCCTGCAAAACGCCGCAAACGCTCGGTATCGCGGCTGTCGAGCTCGCCAATATCGACGTAGCCCGTGCTGCTGTGATGCACCACGCCGGGAGCCTTGACCTCGGCGCCGATCCGCGAGTTGCCCGCCAGCACCCGCCCGGCGCCGAGAATCTTTTCAAGTCGATGCTCGTTCTCGATGCCGTTTTGCAGCGTGATTACCGCGCCATCGGAGCTGAGGCATCCTATCAGGCGACGGCCCGCCTCTTCAGTATCGTAAGACTTTACGCAGAACAGGATCAGATCATACGGCGCGTGATCGCGCGGCTCGTCGGTCGCGGTCACCGGGTTGATGGTGAACTCGGGGCGGATGCCGCTGATGGTCAGCCCGCGCTCGCGAAGCGCGCGAAGCATCGCGCCGCGCGCGCAGAACACCACCTCCTCGCCGGCGCGCGCGAGGTAGGCGCCGACAAACGCACCAATCCCGCCCGTGCCCATCACCAAAATTTTCATGGTTTAGCCTCGCCCGATCTGCTGAGCGCCTGGCTGAACGCCGCCGCGGTCGTTTTCTCCAAGGCGTCGAACGTACCGTCGTTCTCGATCACGACCTTCGCCCATTTCCGCCGTTCGCTCTCCGGAAGTTGAGCGCGGATGCGCGCCTCGATTTGATCGCGAGCGAGTTTGCGATTGCGTTCGACGCGTTCGATGACATGCTCGCGCGAAGCGGTCACCAGCCAAATTTCATCGAACAGCTTCTGCCATCCCGCCTCGATCAGGATCGCGGCCTCGATGACGATCGGGCGCCGCTCGCCCTGCGCGCGCGCTTCCCGCACCATCGCCGCCATCCGCTCGAAGATCCGCGGATGAACAATCGCGTTCAAGCGTTTCAAGGCATCGGGATCGGCGAAGACGATTCTGCCCAGCGCCTTGCGATCGATCCTGTCATCGGCGCCGACGATCGCCGGCCCGAAGGCCGCGATCAGCTCCTCGCGCGCGGGCATCCCGGGCTCATAAACCGAATGCCCGATTACGTCGGCATCCCATACCACCGCGCCCAACGCGGCCAGCATTTTTGCGACCGTGCTCTTGCCCGAACCGATTCCGCCGGTGAGTCCGATAGTCAACATCGCTTCCGGATCGTAACGCGCGACGATGGCCGATCATGCCGCGTACGCGCCCGCGATCGCAACGCGTGGCTGGTTGATTTCTCACACGACGGTGAGGATTCGATTCGCCTCCGCGCTGTAGACGCCCGGACGATCGTACATCACGAGCGGCGGCTCGATCGTCGCTTCGACACCGCCGCCCTTGCGCGCCTCGATCAGGATCGTTGACGCCGGGCGATCGCGGCGCGGATGGACGAAGCGGATTCGCTTCGGTTCGAGCGCATGGGCGCGGAGCGATGCGATCAGATCGATCGAGCGGTCGGCCGTGAAAACCATCGCAACGCGGGCTCCGGCGCGCGCGTAGCGTGCCGCCGCGGCGACGAAATCATCGAGCGTCCCGCTGGTTTCCGAACGTGCCGCGCGCCGTTCCGGATCGGGACTGGCGCGCCCGGAGAGCATCCGGCGATACGGCGGATTTGCGATTATCAGATCGAACGAGCGCGCCGCGACGCCGGGAATCGCGCGGTTTCTGAGATCGGCGCATATGGCGGTTATGTGCGCATGATTCGCCGCCGCATTCTCCGCGATCAGTTTCGCGAGCGCTGGCTGAAGCTCGACCGCAACGATCTCTTTCGGTTTCGACAGCGCGGCAAGGATCGTCGCGATCACGCCGCATCCCGCGCCCAACTCGAGTACGCGGTCGCCGGCGCGCACCGTTACAAAGCGGGCGAGCAGGATGGCGTCGACGGAGAACCGATAACCGCGGCACGGCTGGATCAAGGTGATCGCGCCGCCTAGGATCGAATCGACCGTATGGCCGGGAGGCGCGGAAATCATGGACGCGGCGGAAAAAGGGCAGCGCTACGCGCGGATTTTTCGCAAGGCCGGCACGCTGCTCGGCAAGGGCGAGATCGACCGCGCGATCGAGGCCTTGCGCGAGGGTGAGAAGCTTGCGGACGAGCTCGGCGATCGCGGGATGGCGCGCCGGTTCGCCGACGAGATCGCCCGCGTCGCAAAGCCCGAAAATCCCGCCCAATAGTCAATTTTTTCGCGCATCTGGCAAAGCTGCCTTCCCGGGAGGCAGGGGCCCCCTGTCCTGTGGCGGCAGCGCGGACCCCCATAGTATTTCTTAATGCGATGAATTCGAAGAGAGATGATCGGGAGCCAATGACAACAGGACAGGGTTCCTACCACTATACGGTTTACTTTGAGCCGCAGACCGATGGCAGCTTCGCGGTGGTGTTTCCGACGTTCCCCGAGATCGTTACCTTCGGGCGGACGGTGGAGGAGGCGCGGGCGATGGCGCGCGACGCGCTGCGCTGTCACTTGAAGGGACTCCGCAAAGACGGCGAGGCGATTGCGCCGGAGACGGCGCCCGCCGGCCAACCGATTCGCGAAGAGGTTGTGGTAGCGATTTAAGCCCGGCGCTTCCGGTCCTCAAAGCGCGCGAGGTCGTAGCCGCGCTTGAGAGGGCCGGTTTCTTCATTCATCATTCGACCGGCAGCCACGTCCAGTTGAAACATCGCGACCGTCCCGAACTCCGGATAACCGTTCCCTATCATTCCGGCGACTTACCGCGCGGGACGCTCCGTTCGATTATTCGCCAGGCCGGCCTCACCGTCGAGCAATTCTCCGCGCTTCTTTAGAACGTCGTCAGCCGTGCGGCGTCCATGCGTTCCGGCGTGCCGTCTCTTAAACGGCGCGGCGGTAGAGTGTCACTGCGTCCACCAAGAGCTCGTTCGCTGAAAGTTGAAGAACTCTAAGTGACCGCAGTTGTCGCAGTGCATAACGTTAGCTGTAACGATCTGCCCCGCCAGTCCGCCCGAACGATTATCCCGCAATGTCACTGTTTTGTCCGTCACCTGTTTACCGATCCGCTGATAAGTCCCGAGACCGCAGAACCTGCACTTGATGCCGATCGAAGGCTTGAGCGGCGCGTAATTCTCCATAACGAGACCTCGTACTTTTTGTAGTTCCTGACGAAAGCTCTTGAGGTCGAGGCGGCCGGACGGTTTATCGACGACCACCTTATCCAGCAGCATGTGCACGTGTTCCCAGCGCTGGTCGCCGAAAACTTGAGAGAGCGGCGTGACCCGATGCGCCTCTCGGGCGAAGATCGAACCGCCCGAAAGCATCCAATACAGAACCTTGCCGAGCGCGTACACATCCGTTCTTTCTGAGGGATCTCCCAAAGAACCGCGCATCCCCGACTCCATCTCGGGAGCGATATAGTTGATCGGCCCCATTGCTTCCTCGTGCAGCGTGATGGACTCGTTTTGATCGACATGGCAAATGCCGAAATCTGCAATTACTGGGGTGCGGTCGGCCCGCACGAGGATATTCGCAGGCTTAACATCCCGATGCACGATCCCAGCCTCATGCGCGGCGGCGAGGGCGTCGCAGATTGGGTCTAGAATTTCGACCGCCTTAGAAATATCGCCCTTGAACGCTCGCCCGCCGATCTTTTCGAGCGAGCCGCCTTCGCAATACTCCATCACATAGTAATGGGGCTTTTGGCTGATACAGGAATCCACGATCTGGATGATGTTGGGATGGTTTAGCTTGCCGACCGCGTCGATCTCTTGTTTGAACCTACCGATTCGCCTGTCGTCTTTAAGCTTCTTGAGGGCGAACTCGCCCGACTTCTCGCCGCCAGCGTCTGTAACGAGTTCGACTTGGCCTTGGCCGCCTCCTCCGATCGTTTTGCCCGCCACTTTCCAACGACCATATTGCATAGCCGCTATTTCCCCGAGGCTGCTCGCCCCGAGCCTTCCGCATTTGTGGAATTTCTCATCGGCCTAGCTTTTTCCTCAGCGGATATCGCAAACGAGATCCAAATTAGGAGACTATCAGATCGCGGTACTCACTTGACTACTCACCTTTCGTACTTAGGTTGAGTTCCAGCGAGATTCCGAAGCGGCTCATCGGAGCAGGAGGTCCGTTTCGGAATGCGATTACGAACAAAAATTTGCGGCGACGCAAACTCTGTGAGGAGGTTTGAGACGCGATGGAACTGTGGTTTGAAACCAATCCGTTCGCCAATGGTTTTAATGGCCTGGATCGATTTTTCTCCGAAATGACCGGCGCGAAGAGCACGATCGTTCCGGCTGCCGATGTGATCGAGGACGAGGATGGCTACCGGTTCTACGTCGAGATGCCGGGCCTCGATGCGAACTCGGTCGAAGTTCATGCTGAAGAGGACTCGCTGGTGATTGAGGCGGAGCGCAAACGTCCCGAGTGGGCGAAGGAAGCGCGGATGCATCTGAACGAGCGCCACTACGGCAAACTGCGCCGGGCGTTTCGGCTGCCCGAGGATGCCGGCCAGGACGGGATCCGCGCGAGCTACAAGGATGGCGTGCTTGAAGTGAGCGTTCCCAAGCGGCCCGAATCCAAGCCGGTCCGCATCAAGGTCGAATATCAGAACTAACTCGATCCCGCGCGATTCGTCGCGCGACGTTTCAAATCAAACCGGCTCGGCGGCGTCTCCCTCCTCGCCGCCGGGCCGGTGTCGTTATGATATTCTGCAAACAATTGTCGACGCCGCGTCGATAACCGAAAGGCGGTAGAGGATGGGCCTTGCAATCGTCGTTATCATCGCCGTGATCGTGATCGCGGCTATCGCCGGCTACAACTCGCTCGTCAGTCTGCGCAACCAGGTGCAGAATGCATGGAGCCAGATCGACGTGCAGCTCAAGCGCCGCCACGATCTGATTCCGAACCTGATCGAGGCGGTCAAAGGCTACATGCAGTTCGAACGCGACACGCTCACACAGGTGGTCGAGGCGCGCGCCCGCGCGATCAGCGCTCCCGATCAGGCATCGCGAATCCAGGCCGAGAACCAATTGACCGGCGGCCTCGGACGGCTGCTCGCGGTGATGGAGAACTATCCGCAGCTCAAGTCCGATCAGAACGTCCTGCGCTTGCAGGAAGAGCTGACCACGACCGAGAACCAGATCAGCTTTGCGCGCCAGGCCTACAACGATCTTGTGATGCGCTTCAACACGCGCATCGAGGTGTTTCCGACCAACCTGATCGCGACCCAGTTCGGGTTCCATGAAGCCGAGCTGCTGAAAACCGCGCCCGAAGAGCAGGCGGCGCCGAAGGTCGATCTATCGCTCGGCGCGAAGCACGCCTGATCGATCGCAGCCCGATCGATTTCCATGGCCGCGACTGATTTCCGGGCGCTCGAGCGCACCAATCGGCGCGAGACCGCGCTTCTGGTCGCCGTGTTCCTGATGTTGTTCACGGCGCTGGGCTTCGGACTCGACCTGCTGATCGGCGATCTTTATCTCACCGATACGGGCGGTATCGGCGGGGTGCCGCTGCTTACCGTCGCCGCGCTGATTATCGGCATCATCCAGGCGCTGGCATCCTACTATGGCGGGTCCCGCCTCGTGCTCGCGTCGGTCCACGCGCGCGCGCTCACGCCCGACACGCCGCAGCATCAGATGGTGCTCAATGTCATTCAGGAGATGGCGGTCGCGGCGCGGATGCCGCCGCCGCGCGCCTACCTGATGGACGATCCGGCGCCGAACGCATTCGCGACCGGGCGCGATCCCGAGCATTCGGTGATCTGCGTCACGCAGGGGCTGGTCAACACGATGGACCGCGAGGAATTGCAGGGCGTGATCGGCCATGAGATGGCGCACATCCGCGACTACGACATCCGGACCATGATGATGATCGCGGTGCTCGTCGGCGGCATCGCGATGCTCGCCGATTTCGTCTATCGCTGGATGTGGTTCGGCGGTCCATCGCAGCGTCGGCGGAGCAGCTCCGACAACGGCGGCGGCAATGCCGGCGCGCTGATTTTGGTCGTCGTGATGCTGCTCGCGGTGCTGGCGCCGATCTTTTCGCAGTTGCTCGCGATGGCGGTGTCGCGGCAGCGCGAGTACCTGGCCGACGCCGCCTCGGTCGAGTTCACGCGCAATCCGCGGGCGCTGTTGCGCGCGCTCCAGACGATCGCGAACGTCGAATCGCCGCTGCGCAATGCGTCGCGCGGCACGGCGCATCTGTTCATCGTGAATCCGCTCGAAGGCGCGCGCGATGACGACGAGGGCTTCCTCGACAATCTGCTCTCGACGCATCCGCCGCTCAGCCGCAGAATCGCGCGTTTGCAGGCGCTGTTGGATCAACCGGCGACGGCCGCCGCATCGTCGATGCAGGCGTCCGGTCATTGATCCAACTTATCGATTTCTCGATTTCAGCATCCGTTCGATTTCGCGGCGGCTGGTCTTGCGCGCGATCGATTCGCGTTTGTCGTACATCCGCTTGCCCTTGGCGAGCGCGAGTTCGACCTTGGCGCGCCCGTTCTTGAAATAGAGTTTGAGCGGGACCAGCGAGTAGCCGCGCTCGCGCACCCGGCCCCATAGCCGATCGATCTCGCGCCGATGCATCAACAGTTTGCGCGGGCGCGTCTCGGCATGACTGAACTGGCCGGCCGGCGCATAGGCCGAGATGTGAACGCCGTGCAGGTACGCCTCGCCATCCTTGATGCGCGCGTAGCTGTCGCGCAGGTTCGCGCGATGACCGCGGAGCGACTTGACTTCGGTGCCGGTCAGCGCCAGCCCGCATTCGAGCGTCTCCTCGACGAAGAAGTCATGGCGCGCCTTGCGATTGTCGACGATCAGCTCGTAGCCGTCGCGTTCGCGATTTTGCGCCTGGGAGGCCATCGTAAATTGAGTCTAGCTGCGACGCCGCCGTGCGGCTAATCGACCGCGCGCCGGCGCAGCTCAAGTTCAGGCTCAGCGGCGGATGCGGGCGCGGGTTCCGCGGGTTCGACGACGCCATCGGTCCAGAGTTGGAGCAATCCGTGGCCGACGGCAAGCAGCGTCGGCCCGATGAAGATGCCGACGAAGCCGAAGGCGAGCGTACCACCCAGCACGCCAAGCAGAATCAGGATGAGGGGAGTCGAGCCCGAACCGGCCATCAGGATCGGCCGCAGCAGATGCTCGAGCAGGCCGCCAATCATAAGTCCCCAGATGATAATGAAAATGCCCCAAGCCATTGCGCCTTCTTGAATCAGCCAGATTGCAGATGGAATCCAGATGATTGCAGTGCCGGCTGGTATAAAAGAAAGGATAAAGGTCGCGAAACCGAGTACGAAGGCCCCGGGGACGCCCGCGGTCAGGAAGCCGACGCCGAACAGGATGCCCTGAATAATCGACGTGCCAATCATCGCGTAGACGACGCCGCGCACGGTGAGTGCTGCTATTTCGACCAGACGTTCGGCCTCGCTACCGCAAATACGATAGACCGCGCCATAGAGCCGTCGCTCGACAGCGACGCCGTCGCGATAAAGGAAGAAGCAGATCACCAGGCTGACGCCGATCTCCAGCAAGCCCTGGCCGAGCAGCTTACCGAAATCGAGCGCAACTTTCGCAAACCATCCGATCACCTGCTCGAGTGCCGCCGACTGACTCGTGACATCCTGGCTGAATGCGATCCAGTATTCGCGGATGCGTTCACCAACCATCGGAATCTTTCCGAGCCATTCGGGCGGCTGCGGTGGTCCTTCCGCGAGCGCATGATGAGCCGCGGCCACGACTGCGCGGACGTTGTCGACCAAATGCGAGCCGAGAATCGCGAACGGAACGATAATCACCGCCGCGAGCAGCATCACCATCGCGAGTGCGGAGATGGTCTTGCGCCCGCCGGTCAACCGGGTCATCGCGAGAAACACCGGCCAAGTCGAGAAACAGAGCACGGCAGCCAGGATCAGCGCCGAAACGAACGGCAGCAGGACTACTGCGCATCCCGCCACCAGCATCAGCAGGACGAACAAACCGACGGCTGCTTCAACCGGCGGACGACGCGGCTCGGGCAGGATGCTTTCGGGCGGCGTTTTCGGCTGTGCAGACGGCGGCATCGGATCACTCCCGCTTCCTCGAAGGGACCGGGCATCAGCCAGTCTACCCGGTCATAGACGTCGGTAATACCCTCGATTTCGGGCGCATCGGATGGAGCGGTTGTTTGGGGCGGATGACGTACCTATATTGGGTATATAACCGTCATCGATCCTCGCGAGTCGGCCTGGGGGCGAAACGGGTTCGACGGAGACAAGAGGGTTATGGTCGCACGCCGGGATGCTGTTGGCCCGTTAAACAAACAGAACTGCGAAATTTATCCGCAGACAATAACGGTTACCTTCTGGCGGCCTAACGGCCGCTGGCGTTCCGCCGCGATTCGCCCATGATCGCGGGCCGGGACGTCATTTAATGGGCTAGGTCCGCGCCGTTCGCCGGTTGGGCGCCGGATCGAAACTCAAACCGGATTGCCCTTCGAAAGCCCGTCCGTGGGCGTTGGGAGGGCGAGCTAAAAATCGCGGACTAAGCGTGTAGTGGCCATGGCCGGAAGGTCTTCGGACGGGGGTTCAATTCCCCCCGCCTCCACCAAAATTCTCTAGGAAATTCCCGACTTTTTCCTAACACCCCCTTGTGGGGTCCGGTCAGGGGTCCGGTTTTTCCTCCTGCCACCGCCTCCGACGGCCCCTGCGGCCCGGCCGCAATCAGCGGTCCGAGGAAGTCCTTACGGATGTATACCCACGGAAGCATCGGGATTTCGCGGATCGAACCCATCGTTCTGGGCGCGTTCTCCTCGCCAGCGTCGCTGCTGCGCGAAATCGAAACGATCCCCCGCTTCGGATCGATGTCTTTCCAGCGGCATGCGCCACGGTTAGTCGGCCGCGCTGTGTCGTAAGGTTCAATTCGGCCCCCGAGTCAAAGCGGAGCTTCTAAATTGATCTAGGCGGCCATCAACGAAAAGGCTCCTGTAACCGGTCGTGAAGCCAAAAAAACGCTTTATTTTGGCGGAGAGGGAGGGATTCGAACCCTCGGTCCCGGTTGCCCAGAACGCCAGATTAGCAATCTGGTGCCTTCGACCACTCGGCCACCTCTCCGGCTGAGGCTCGGTCGGAATTTGATCACTATGCGCTCGGGCACCAGCGCGCAAGAGCGACCCGCGCCGTGCGTCTATTGTGTCTGCACGACGCCGGCTGCGAACGCTACGGCCGCGGACGCGGTCAACAGCTCGGCCTTGGTGCGCACCAATGTATAACGCGCGTTGGCAAGGTCGCGCTCGGCCGTAAGCAATTCCACGATTGTGCTGAGCCCCTGCCGGTAGGTTTCGAGATTCGCATTGTAAGCCTCGGTCGTCGCCGCCATCAGGCTCTGCGCGTAATTGTATTTGCTGAGCGACGATTCGAATTCGTAATAGGCGCGCCATACCTCGGCGATTGCGTCGACTTCGAGCGTATGGAGATTGGCGCGCGCCGCGTCGCGCTCCGCTTCCGCCCGCCGTTCATCATTCATATGCCGGAAGCCCGTAAAAATATCCCAATGTAGGGTCAGCAGCGCCGAGTATTGAGGCTGACCGGTCTGGATGGTGCGTGGCTGGACGAAAGTGAAGTTCCATAAATCTTCGCCGTAGGCGCCGGACAGTCCGACAGTTGGAAAAAACTGGGCACGCGCCTCCGCAACCTGCGCCTCGCTCGCACGCAATTCGGCCATCCGGGCCGCGAGGTCGGGACGCCGTCGGCGCGCCTGGTCGATCAATCTATCGACGGCGCTGCCCAGCGACTTCGGCACCGCGAGGCGCTCGAGGGTTTCCAGATGCAAGTCGAAATTCGCCGGGACTCCAAGTGCGACCGCGAGCTCAGCCTGCGCATCATGAACCAGCAGGCGCGCGTTAGCCAGGTCGAATTCCGATTGCGCAACGCGCTCCTTCGCGAGCAACAGTTCGGGTTCGGTAGCGAGCCCGAGAGCGACACGCTGGCGGACGGCATCGAAATCGGTTTGAGCCAGCTCAAGATTGCGTTCTGCGGCGGTGACCGACGCCAGCGCGCCATCGAGGCCGTAAAATGCGCTTTGCGTCTCGAACACGACCTCTTGGATCGTACGATTGAACGCATAGTTCGAAGCGATAAGACGTTCGCGCGCCGCATCCGCCGCCGAACGCCTGCGGCCGAAATCCAGCAGCACGTACATCACGTTCACCAGCGGCTCGGATTGCCACTGGTTAACCGCGCCGATCGACCCCGGGAGCTCGAACGGGAGCCTCGCATAGCCGCTGTCGGCTTCGGCGCTTGCCTGGGGATAATAGGGAGCCTGGGCGGCGCCAAACTCGGCGGCTGCCGCAACCGCCGAACTCCAGGCACTTCGTGTGCGCGGATTGTTGCGCAACGCGAGCGCTATTGCGGCATCGAGGTCGTAGGTCGGCGGACTGGGCGAAACGCCGCGCGGTGCGATGAGGTCGCTCTGCGCCGGCGTGTGCGCGGCGGCGATCGCCGGCCCCGCGGTCCATTCCTGCTCCGCGCTTGCAGGCGCCCATCGATCCGGATGAATCGCAGGCTGATCGGACAGGTCGGCGCATCCGACTGCGAACAGCAGCGGCGCGAGTAGCACAGCGCACAGGCTCGCACGCACAAAGTCGATCACAGCCGTCGCGAGCTCCTGGGTTGGCTCGCAAGCCGAGTCGAGAGCAACACTCCGTCTTAGCGGCGTCCCCGAGTTTCGATTGTTCATATGAGTCCGAATGGTAGCGGCGCGAGGGCTGAAGCGCAGCATTCGCGATACACGTGGTGTAACGGAATCGCACAGCCCTCAATTGATTCGGCGATCAGGCTTCGTCAAAATCGAGGCGCCGATCGATGATGACAGGCAGGATACGGGGACTTGCGCAATTAAAGGCCGCCGCCCTTGTGGGGGTATTCGGACTCGACGGCTGTGATCCCGTGGTCAATATCGCGGGCGCCAACTTTCCCGCCTGGCTCCTTTGCGCGATTGCAGGCGCGCTGCTGACAGCCGCGGTTCGTCCACTCCTGATTGTAAGCCGGCTCGAACCTCATCTGGGTCCGCGCCCGCTGATCTATTCGAGCCTCGCGGTGCTGTTCGGCTGTACCGTCTGGCTGATTTTCTTCAACCGGATCTGACGCGGCGTGCCAGACGAGCCATCCGAGCAGGCGTCTGGTCCTATTATCCGCATCGCGGGAGGACTTGTCGGCGCGCTGATCGTCATCGCCGCGATCGCGATCGCGATTTATGTCACGCGCCTCTACTATCTTTACCCGCGCACTGATGACGCCTACGTGCGCGCGAATGTAGTCGGGATTGCGCCTCATGTCAGCGGACCGATCGTCGACCTACCGGTGCATGATAATCAGCACGTCAGGCCCGGCGAGTTGCTGTTCGTAGTCGACCCGCGCCCGTACAAATCGGTTCTTGATCGCGCGGAGGCTGAACTCGCGTTGACCAACCTCCAGATCAAAGCGCTCGAGGATGCGATCCGTGCCGCCGAGGCGCGCCGCGCACAGCTTGCGGCCACGGCCGCCTACGACAAACAGTATCTCGATCGAATCGAACCGCTGCTGAATCGCCATTTCGTCACCGCCAACGACGTCTTCAACGCGCGGAGCAGGGTACGGGCCGATGAAGCCGCGATCGACAACGCGCGGAGCGAAGTGCGCCGGGCGCAGAACGATCTCGGGCAATACGGCGATATCAACGCGCGCCGCAAAGCCGCCGAGGCAGCGGTCTACGACGCGAAACTGAATGTTGATTACTGTTACGTGCGTGCGCCCTTCGATGCCTACGTTACAAACCTCAATATCGCCGTCGGCCAGTATGCGAACGAGGGCCGGCAAGTTCTGAGCCTGGTCGACAACCGCACCTGGTACGTGATGGCTAATTTTCGCGAGAACTTCCTCGCTCACATCCGGCCCGGGATGTCGGTCGACGTCTACCTGCTGAGTTATCCGAATCATCGCTTCCGCGGCGTGGTGCAGGGGGTCGGATGGGCGCTGTATCAAAACAACGGCGCCAGTATCGAAGGCCTGCCCAAGGTCGAACCGACGCTGAATTGGGTGCGGCTGTCGCAGCGATTTCCGGTCCGGATCATCCTTGAGGACCCCGATCCCGCCTATCCTTTCAGAATGGGCGCGACGGCAGTGGTTACCATTCAGGGTTTTCGCGGATCGGAACGGGTTCGCGGCTCCCAACACTGAAACCATGCCGCACGCCGAACGATGGTTTGATTGGCTGGTACGGCTCGCGATAGAGGAACTGGCGCCGCGGCCGCGCCGGTTCGCGACGGCGGTGCGCTTCGCGTTCATCGCGAGCGTCGCGACTGGAGTAATGGCGGCATGCCACGTCGACACGCCGCTCGGTCCCTACCTCATTTGGCTGCTGCTCGGCGCTGTGCCGATGATGTCACTCGGCAGGGCGCTTGGTTTCCTCGTAGTGGAGGGCGCCGTCCTCGCCCTCTCCGTGCCGATTGCGGGAATACTGGTCGAGACGCCGTGGCTGATGCTGCCGGCGCTCGGCATCTTCGCCGCATCGATAACCCGCATCACAACCTGGTGGAAACTCGGCGCGCTCGGACTGGTGATCGAGGTGGTGACGCTCGACACCTTCTATGGCGCCACTTTCACGCCCGATAATTTCGGATGGTCAACCGCCGCGGTGTTCGGGGGCTCGGTGATCGCGCTTTTGATGCTGGCGGCATTTGACAGTTGGCTGTGGCCGACACCCGCTGAAGAGGTGCTGATAGAATCGCTGGCCGCTTCCGACGCTCGCAAGCGGGCGCGTTTGATCGATGCGATCGAGTACTACCTGGGAGATCAGCCGACGCGGCGGCCGCCCGAGCCTCCCGCATGGTCTGAAATGCCGCGACAGCTTGCGCTACTCGATCGAGCGACGGCCGAGGGGATCAGCGCCCGTCGGCGCGCCGTTCTGCTGGCCGCGATTACGCGCTCCGCGCGGATACACATCGAGATCGATCGGCTGATTGTGGCGGTGCGCGAACCGGCGCCACGTTACGCACGCAGCATGATTGGCACCGAGATGCGGGTCGCGGCGCAGGCGATTGCCGAAGCGCTCGACGAGCTCGCGCGCGAGGGACAAATTCAAATTCGCACCGGGCCCGATGAGCCGCCCTCGCCCGCTGCGGCGCGCGTGCGCCCCGCGCTGGATGCGCTCGATGCGCGAATCCTGGCTGCGCGTCCCCACTACATCGATCGGGCGAGCATCAGCGAACTTTCGAATTTGAGCGCTATCGGCGAAAGCCTGGATGCGATGGGCCGGCTGCTCGAACGGCCGCTCGATGAACCGCCTCAATCGCAGGCAAGCGAAGCCCGGGCGGCGCCGGTTCGGCCGTCGAAGGACAATCCGGCGCTAATCCGCTATTCGTGGAAGGTGGCGCTCTGCGTCATCGCCGGTTACGTTGCCGGTTTGATCAGTCAGCGCGCGGAGCTCACGGTTATTCTGACCACGATCATAATCACGGCTCTTCCGACCTACGGCGCTGCGCTGCGCAAGATGATCCTGCGGATCGTTGGCACAGCGATCGGCGGCGTGATCGTGCTCGCCATAATCATCATCGTGTCGCCCAATTTCGAGACGCTTCCGGTTTACATGCTCGCGGTGTTCATCGTGCTGCTCATCTCCGGCTACGCCGCGCTTGCGAGCGGGCGCACCGCGTATGCCGGCAAATCGATTGGCACCACGTTTTTGCTGGTGTTCGCAGGCCTGAGCCCATCGGTCGACATCTACGGACCGCTCTGGCGGTTGTGGGGAATTGCGCTCGGCACGCTGATCGTGACCGTGGTGTTTTTCATACTGTGGCCCGAATATGCCGGCGATTCGCTGCTGCCTCGGCTCGCGAAGGTACTGCGCGATACGCTGGCGCTGACGCCCGACAGCTCAACCGCGCGCGATGAAGCGACGATCCACGCGGTCAGCACCGAGATCACCCATCTGCTGAGCGAGATCCTTGAAGTCGCCGACGATGCTCGGCTTGAGGGTCGTAAGAGTCTCATCAATCACGATGCGGTGGTGGAAGCGGCGGGAACATTGCGCCGGATCGCTCATCGCCTGGGCGCGATCGCCATCGGACGCCTCACGGAACCGACGCCACAACTCGACGCGGAATCCGAAGCGGCACGGAGCGCCGTCCTGGCGGGAATTCGCGCGCGGCTTGAAGCATGGCTCGAATTTTTCGAGAGCGGTCAGTCGTTCAGCCGCCGCGCCGCGCTCGCGGTCGCCGCCGCCTATTCGCGCGACGAAATTGCGCGACCGCTGGAAGTCTTCAGCCACCGCCTGGAAGCCGACAGCTTCGCCATCATCGGCGGATGGACGTTCCAACAGCGTCGGCAGCTATTGGCGGAACTCCAATCGCTGCGTCGTCTTGAATTCCTGATCAACGAGCTCGATGGCTACATCTCGCGGGTGCCCGGCGCAGCGCTCTCGCCGAGTTTCTCCGCCACTCTCCAGACCTCCAGCCCGTGATGATCGTCACTCTGTCTGCCAATTTCGCTTGCCGAGCTCCAGGCCGTGGCCTATTAGAGCGGTGAGGAGGTCCGTGCGATGCTGGATCCTGTCAACAAGCAGATTCTCGACGAGCTCGCCGCGCTCGGCGCGCCGCCGATTCATCAGATGAACCCCGTCGACGCGCGCCGTGGCGATCTGATTCTTGCCGCCGCATGCCAGGGCGACGTCCCGCGCGAGCAGGTCGGAAGCATCGAGGACCGCAGCATTCCCGGCCCGGGCGGCGAAATTCCGGCGCGCATCTATCGGCCCAAGGCCGGCTCACCGTGCGGCGCCCTGATTTACCTGCATGGCGGCGGATGGGTCGTTGGCAGCATCGAGGGCCACGACGAGGTCTGCCGCCGCCTCAGTAATCAGAGCGGCGCGGTTGTCGTCTCGGTCGATTACAGGCTCGCGCCAGAGCACAAATTTCCCGCCGGACTCGACGATTGCTACGCGGCGGTTAACTGGGTCAGCGCCAACGCTTCCGCACTCGATTATCCTGCCGGCCGCGTTGCGGTCGGCGGCGACAGTGCGGGCGGCAACCTTTCGGCTGCGGTCGCCCTGATGGCGCGCGAGCGCGGCGGTCCAAAGCTCGCCCTGCAACTTTTGATTTATCCGGCGATTTCCGCCTCGCTCGATTGGCCATCGGTGCGCGAGTTCTCCGGTTACTTCGTCGCGGTCGAAGACATGCGCTGGTTTATGAACCATTACCTTCGCAGCCCCGACGATGCGTCGAACCAGTACGCTTTTCCGATGAACGCCAAAGACCTGCGCGGACTCCCGCCGGCGCTGGTGATCGTGGCCGAGATGGATCCGCTGCGCGATCAGGGCGAAGCCTATGCCACGCGCTTGCGCGAGGCGGGGGTTCCAACCACGCTCAGCCGTTACGACGGCGTCACGCACGTTTTCGTCAACATGGCGCCGCGACTGGAAGCGGGACGAAAGGCGATCAAGGAGGCCGGCGCCGCGATTCGAGCCTCTTTCGCTCAGTAGTCACCGGCCTGCCACGATTTCATGCGCGTCGTTAAACTTGATCTTGCGCGCGCGCTGGTGGTCGTCGCCGCAATTCTCGCACTCGGCGTCGATGCCTGCGTCCGCGAGGGCCGGGCGCGCCAATCGGACGCTCGAATGAGCCCGGCAATCCACCCTGCCGCATGGCCCGGCGATCGGCTGACGATCGCGAGTCTCGGCCACGCGACTTTGTTGATGGATTACTTCGGCGTCCGGGTAATCAGCGATCCGACGCTGTTCGAGCGAGTCGGCCTGAAGCTCGGTCCGTTTGCGACGATTGGGCCGCATCGGCTGACGCCACCTCCGCTCACGCCTGCGCAAATCGGCCATGTCGACGTGATCCTGATCACGCACGCGCATATGGATCACCTCGATCTGCCGTCGCTCGAAGCGCTGCCCAAGTCGGCGGTCGTCGTCGCGTGCGCAAAGTGTGGCGCGCTCATCCGGCCGCTCGGATTCGGCGACGTACGCGAACTGAAATGGGGCGAGTCGACAATGGTCGATGGCCTCAGAATTACGGCGATGGGCGCGCGGCATTGGGGGACGCGATGGCCGCCGTTCGGAACCACCTACGGATTCAACAGCTACGTGCTGGATCGCAGCGGCGTCCGGATGCTGCTGGCGTGCGACAGCGCCTACACCGATTTGTTCGCGGCGCTCGCGAAAGATCCGCCCACCGTCGCGGCGTTTTCGATCGCGGCGTACGACCCGTGGATCATGAATCATGCGAATCCTGAACAGGTATGGCAGATGTTCTCCGCGACCCACGCGCGCTATCTGATTCCGCTCCACTGGGGAACATTCCGCTTGTCGAAGGAGCCGATCGACGAGCCGATGCGCCGACTGATCAAGGTGGCGGGCGCTCAGAAGAACCGCGTGGTGCTACGCCGCATCGGCGCGACGTGGACAATGCCGGAAGCGGGTGCAGGCGTAATCCAGGCGGCGCATCTCGCGCGCTAGATTACGATCGCTCAGTCGAGATTCTGCCTGGCGACGAAGCCGGTCTGTCCCTTCATCGGGCCGTTTGTGATCTCGACCACCGATCCGTTCGACGAGCTGGAAATGACCTTGACCGGAGTCTGATCGTCGATCTGCTTTGCGGCCAGATTCCTGCCGACGTCGCCGAGCATCCCGGTCACGCCACCCTGTTGCTGAAGCTGAGAGATCTTCAGATAGGTCGCTTCGTCCGGATATAGCGGCACCGAATGCTGCCCGCCGGTCGTAACCAGCTTGTGACCGCATCCCGCGATCGCGATCATCATTACCAGCCCGGAGATGGCGAGCCCAATTACACCGGTTATCGATCGTCGCTTCGTCATGACCCACCTTGCGCGTCACCCTTTAGCTTTGAGGCCGCACGACGTTCATATCCGGCGGTCCGCCGATTTTCAAACTGTCGGCCTCCGCTTCAATCTCGCACGAGGCCGCAATCGCGCCGTCGCGGTTGTAGGCCTCGGAGTTGCGCGCGAGATCGGAAGGCTCGTAGCGATAGTTGACCATTATGCCGTACGACTGGTGCATCCCCTTTTCCGAGCGATCCGCAAGCCAGTTGAGCCGTTCGATTCGGGCGCCGTTGCGCAAATGAAAATGCGCGACCGCATCGGCAGCCCGCCGTCCGTCGCGCCGCCGCACGCGCAGCAGATAACACGCGGCGAGACGCATCAGCGGACCGCGGAGCTTGTCGGCGATCGCATGATCATCAAACCATTTTGGATTCCGCAGCTCATCGAGCTGCGCCCGTTCCTGGGCGGAGAGAATCGGCAAGGCGTCCCTCGCCAGCGCAGTGCGAAGCCAGTTGGCGAAGCCGGGAATCGGCGATAGCGTGACGAAAACCTTGAGCGCGGGCAGCTCGGCCCTGAGTTCATCGATCGCGCGGGTGATCAGGAAATGGCCGAGGCTGGTGCCGGCCAGTCCTTTGTGACAATTCGAGATCGAATAGAAGACGGCGGTGTCAGCCGCGCGCGGATCGCCGACCGGAGCAGACTCATCGAGCAGTTCGTGGATATCGCCGGCGACGCCATTGCACAGCGCGATTTCTACAAACACCAGCGGCTCGTCGGGCATCCGCGGATGAAACAGCGCATAGCATCGTCGATCGATATCGAGGCGATTGCGCAGATCATCCCAGCCGCGGATTTCGTGAACCGCTTCGTGCTCGATCAATTTTTCCAGCACCGGCGCGGGACTGTCCCAGGTCACACGACGATGCTCCAGCAGATCGATATTGAAATAGGCCGCGAGCAATCGATGCAGCTCCTGCTCGACAACCTTCATCGATGCGTCGCCGCGGGCCGCGTCGATCAGGTCACCCCGCAGAAGCATCATCAGGCGCAAACCGTCGGGCAGTTCAGCGATGCGCCGCAGCACAATCAGACGCGGCGGATCGCTCGGATGGTTCACCGCGGTGAGCGGTCCGAACTCGCGCGAGAGCACGCGGAGAAAGAGCATCCGCTTGCGAGCGTCCGCGGCGAGATAGTTCCGCGCGAGCTCGTGGGCCCGCGATCGTGACGCGCTTTCAAGATCGCTCGCGAGCAGTGCGCGGATGTCGCGGCGAACGCGCACGATTAGCGAACGTCGCGGATGCAATCCCAGCGGAATCGCATGGGAGAGCGAGCTTCTGAACGCGCGCCATCGCCGCCACAGCAGGCCCACGCGTCGCGCGTCTTGCCGGCCCCTCCGATGCTTGTGAAACGAGACGCTCATCGCTTGCCTGCCGAGTGTAATACAGTTTAGAGAAAATCGCTGACGCGGTCCGCTAATCAGGAACCGAGCGAGAAAGCATGAATCAGAAACATAAAGTCGAGATGAAGAATGCCGACCCTGTTGCGCAAGCTGCGACGCTTCGCGAGATGCTGTTGCGCAACGCCGAGAAAGCCGACCAGGATCGACGCATCCCGGAAGAAAACATTCGAGCGCTGGCCGACGCCAATCTGTTTCGCGTGCTGATGCCCCGGCGATGGGGCGGTTACGGCGTCCCGATCGGAACGGCGCTGCGCGCCTCGGCTGAGCTGGCGAAGAGCTGCCCGTCGACGGCGTGGGTCCAAATGCTCATCAACGTTAGTTCGTGGACCGCCACGCTGCTTCCGGATCGCGCGCAGGACGAAATTTTCGCGGGCGCGAGCGATGGCCGTGTATGCGGCGTGCTCGCGCCGACCGCGAAAGCCACCCGGGTGAAGGGCGGCTACCGAATCAGCGGCCGATGGAGCTTCGCTTCCGGATGCTGGCATGCATCGTGGGCGATGGTCGGCACGCCGCTCCCGGACGAGTCCGGCAATATTGTCGATCAGGGCGTCGCGTACGCCTCGATCTCGGAGTTCCAGATCGAAGACACCTGGTTCGTAGCCGGAATGCGCGGAACGGGCTCGAACACGCTGGTCGCGAAAGAGGTCTTCGTGCCCGACCATCGCGTGCTGTCTGTCAGCCGCAGCATCGCAGGCGACTACCCGCATAGAAGCGGCGCGAACGAGCCGTCGGATCAATACGCTTACGTGCCGGTACTCGCGCTGGTCCTTATCGGTCCGATCCTGGGGATGGCGCAGGCCGTACTTGATGCGGTGATCGCCGGCGCTGCAAGACGCGGGATCAGCTACACGACCTACCAGCGCCAGGTTGACTCGGCCGTCGTCCATCATCAGGTCGGCGAGGCGGCTCTTCAGATCGACAGCGGATGGCTGCATGCGATGCGCGCCGCGTCAGATATCCATGAAGCGGCGCTCGCCGGACGCCGGATGGACTACGCTACGCGGGCGCGGGTGCGCGGCGATTGCGGGTACGCAAGCAAAGTGTTGCGCGACGCGATCGACACGCTGGTATCGATCGCGGGCGCGGGTTCGTTCGCGGAGGCGAGTCCGGTGCAGCGCTTCTGGCGCGATATCAACGTCGCGGGCCGCCATGCTGTGATCACCCCGATGCCGAATCTCGAGCTTTACGGCCGCGCGCTGCTCGGCGCCGAGGGAAACATTACCGAGCTGATCTGAGACGCGACCAAAGCATGATGCTACGATCGGAGCGCGTGCGGAGGCGAAAATGAAAACGACCCCACGTTCCAACAAAGCGCGGCTCATCGGCATGAATCACATCGCGCTCGAAGTCGGCGACATCGAAAGCGCGCTCGAGTTCTACAATCGGATTTTCGATTTCCGGTTGCGCGGCCGAAGCCGGCATATGGCGTTTATCGATATGGGCGATCAGTTCATCGCGTTGTCGGAAGGCCGCACAGGCGGTCCCGATCGGGATCGGCACGTCGGGCTGGTTGTCGATGACAAAGAAAAGGTGCGGCGGCGTTTAAAGGCGGCCGGCGCGCTACCGATACGTGGAAGCGGTGTGGAGTTTCGGGATCCGTGGGGTAATCGGATTCAGATCGTCCCCTACGAGAGCATCCAGTTTACCAAGGAACCGGCAGTTCTCGCCGGGATGGGATGCGGCGACCTGCGCAAAACGCCGAGCGCGATTCGCGAGCTCGCGCGCAAGGGACTCGTCGCCGAGCCGCCGAAGCCTGCGCGCAAGACGGCCGCGACGCGCTGAGCGATGGCTGCGCCGGTGGCCGGCATCGAGGACCGGGACGCGGCAGAGACGCAGCGTCTTCGCGCCGGATGGTGGCGGATTGCGGCGGAACTTATCGCGCTCATCTATATCGCGATCATCGCCACGGTCGCCGCCGTCACCGGCGCGTTCTACGTGATGTTCCCCGAGCTCGGCGCGCTCTCGCACGATGTCTTCACGCGCCCGCGCGGCACCTGGGCCAACGCGCCGCTTCTGCTCGCGATCACGCCGGTGCTGACCGGCGTCATCGGAATTTTTTTCACGCGCCTGCTGCCCTACGGCTACGTCTCGGTGCTGCTGACGGTCGGCGGCGCGATCATGGTGATGATGGCGCTCGAGTCGCCGATCGCGCCGGCGATTTCCGCGGGCCTTCTGCCGCTCGTCCTCGGCATCAAGAGCTGGTGGTATCCGCCCGGAATAATGTTCGGCACGTTTCTGCTCGCGATCCTTTCAGTGCCGTGGAAAAGCGCGGCGGCCTCCGCGCCGGTTGCGGCGTTCCCGCCGTCCCTATTATCGATGCTCGACGATGCTCTCGAAGAGCCGCCGACGAGCCGCTACTGGATCGCCGCGCTGATGGTCTTTGTTGCAGCCGCGGTTACAGTCGTGAAGCTCACGGGGCTGCGTTTCGTGCTGTTTCCCCCGCTAGTGGTGATCGGTTTTGAGATGCTCGGTCATCCGCACATCTGTCCGTGGGCAAAACGCCCGTTATGGCTGCCGATCGCGTGCTTTCTCACGGCGGCAGGCGGATGGGTCTTCTGGGCGATGCTCGGCGCGGGGCCGGTCGCCGCCGCCTTGAGCATAGGATGGGGGATACTAATGCTCCGCGTGTTCGATTTGCATGTGCCGCCGGCGCTCGCGGTCGCGCTGCTGCCACAAGTGATGGACTCGCCGACGATCGCGTACCCGGTCTCGGTCGCGATCGGTACGCTTTTGATGACCTTTTGGTTCCTGCTGTATCAGCGTCTTGAGCTTCGGCTATCTACTTCATCGCGGAGAATTCAGTCGGCGTAAGGATCTTGTTGGTCTGCGTGACGATCACCTGGCGCAGCTCAGCGCCGATTTCCGCGCGGCGCGGATCGCTGGTCCACGATTTCCACGCGCGCGTGCGTTCGTTGAGATCGGCGTAGGCCCAGAGATGGACGACTTCATTGAGCGGACCGATCTCGGTGTACCAGAAGCCGACCGGCTTGAGACCATGCTCCGCGAGGATCGGCAGCAGCCGATTCTTCGCGAGATCGAGGTAGCGCGGCACGCCGCCGACAACGAGTTGATAAGTGCGAAGCTCGTATATCATCCTGTGCTCCCGGCCGTTCTGCGCAGTGTCTCAGAGTGAGAAGCGCGCACGATCGAAACCGTTGATCACCTCGGGGCGGCGGTAAAGCTCGACCGCGATACTCACCTCGATCAGCGACAACGCCATCTGGAAGAGTCGCTCGGTATCCTCGGGCATCCGGTCGACGGGGAATTGTTTCAGGTGCTCGATAATCGCCGGCAAGCGCGCCATCATGGCGTCATAGAAGACTTGCAGCTCCTCGATGTTCCCGGTTTCGCGCGCTGTCAGGCGCTCTTTTTCCGTCGGCAGCGCCCAGCCGACGAACGGCTCAAGATCGGCGAACCCTTTCGGCAGCTTCGGCTGAGAACCAGCAATTCCTTCGTGCTGCACGGCCATCGAAAATCATGCTCCTCTTGCCAGGCTGACGTGATCCTCCACGATCTTGTGAAAGTGGCGGATCTGAATTTCTTCGTCCTGAAAAAACAACTGGGTCTTCGCGCGCGATTTGAGTCCCGTATGGACGGTCTCGTGCGCGACCGCATCCTCGTCGAATACCAGCCGGTTGCGCGTGGTCGAGAATTCATCGGCCAGAGCCTCGGCGGCGGTGCGAGCCGGCGCAGTGTAAAACCGAATCTCCCAGATAGTGCGATCGACCGCTAGCGGCCAGAAGTTATAGGTCAGGCAGACATCGTCGGTCGGACCGCGGAAGAAGATAAGCACAAAATTCGGAAAGATCAGGTAAAAATCAAATTGGCCGCCTGCCACCGGCAACCGGCATCGGGTAGCATTCGACCGCTGCAACTCCATCATCGCGGTTTCGAGCGGCGTCGGCTTGTGCCCGGGATTCATCTCGCATGAGTAGAGGCTGTGCCGATTGAAAAACGTGACGTCCAGCACGCGGACCATCCCTTTGTCATTCGCAAGGAAGAGGTCGGGCATGATATAGCGATGCTGGAACGGCAGATGATAGACCTCGTTCTGCGCGTCAAGGCCGATCTTCCAGTTGGCTTTCTCGTCGATCTTGTAGATTCGCGCGAGTTTCAGCTTGTCGAAATCGCCGCCCTTTAGTTGCTGGTCAAGTCCGTCGAGATACTGGGTCAAGTTTTCGCGCGGGCTCGGATCGAGGTTGACGAAAACGAAGCCGTTGAAGACCTCGGTCGCCACCGGCGTGAGCCCGAGTTGGCTCTTGTCGAGATCGAAGAAGTTCGCCTCATCGGGAACCCACTTTAGCTGGCCGGCCGAGTCATAACCCCAGCTATGAAAGTTACAGGTGAGATAGCCGCGACACTTGCCCTTCTCGTCCCAGGCCAGAGTGTTGCCCCGATGCGAGCAGACATTATGGAACCCGCGCACCACGCCATCCTGTCCGCGCATCACGAGGATGGAGGCGTTCGCGACGGTGATTTCCCGAACGAAATAGTCGCCGCGCTCCGGGATTTCGCAGACATTTCCGACGTTGAGCCAGGTGCGCCGGAAAATTCGTTCGCGTTCGAGCTCGAAATATTCAGGCGAGATGCACGGCTCGGCGGCCACAGGGCCGGTTCCCAGTTCCGGATACTTCTCAACCCATCGCCGCTCTTTCATTATGGTTTTCATCGAGAATTTCCTGCACTCGCGCTACGCGGGATAACACTTAAAAACTCCAGCTGTCAAATTCGGGGCCAGCCGGATCTTCAACCGGCATTACCGATGCCAGCCGGCTCGCCCGTCGCACTCGGAGCATGATAGTTTTATAAGTAGGCGGCAGGTTTTAAATGTTAGCGACATTTATCTTTAAGATTCATAATATGCCGAAATTTCCTTTTTGTATCACTTGCACTCAAATTGGATTCTCAATGTAGATCGGTATGGGGGTCTTGGAGCAAAGACCGTTTTTGAAGGGACTCGATCAAGGTGGAAGAACGAAAACCCGATGCCCCCATTACAGCGGATGCGAACGAGCGGCCGGTTCGCCCTGCATCACGCTATACTTCGACTGCTCTCGCATCGACCGGCGGTCCGCGTCACTTCCATCTATTGTGGGATCATGAGCTCGAGGAGTTGCGGCCGATTCTCAAGCTGGTCAGCGATCATCTGGATGAAATCGTAACTCACTGGTACCAGCTCTACGCGCTGCATTTCGGCGATCAACGGACGCTGGCGGAGCGCGAGTTTCACGAGATTTTCTACACCAATTTAAAGCGCAACACGAACGACC
>JAJPIG010000011.1 GCA_021324855.1 Pseudomonadota bacterium
ACCGCGCTGGTCGATACCGGCAGCCGCATGGACGAGGTAATCTTTGAAGAGTTCAAAGGCACCGGCAATCAGCAGATTTCGCTCGATCGCCGGTTGCTCGAGAAGCGCATCTTCCCGACCATCGATATCCAGCGCTCCTCGACGCGAAAAGAAGAACTGCTGTTGCCGCGCAGCACGCTGAATCGGGTCTGGATCCTGCGCAAGCTGCTCTCGCAGCTCAACGCGGTCGAGGCGATGGAGTTCCTGCTCGACAAGATGCAGGGAACCAAGACCAACGACGAGTTCCTGGAATCGATGAATGCGTAGGCGCGATGCGCTTTTGCCGCGGCGGCGGGCTTGGTAGAACCGATAGGCAAGGCCGGCGCTGACCGGCAAGGAGAAACGGAAAAAAAATCCATGACCGAAATCGGCATGAAGCAGCTTCTCGAGGCCGGAGTCCACTTCGGCCATCAAACCAGCCGCTGGAACCCGAAGATGAAGCCTTACATCTTCGGCGCTCGCAACGGCATCTACATTATCGACCTGCAGCAGACGGTCCGGATGTTCCGCACGGCCTACGACGCGGTCCGCGACCTCGTCGCGCAAGGCGGCACCATCCTGTTCGTCGGCACCAAGAAGCAGGCCCAGGACATTGTCCGTGAAGAGGCCGAGCGCTGCGGGATGTTTTACGTGAACAACCGATGGCTCGGCGGGATGCTGACGAATTTCCAGACCATCCGGGCCTCGATCGAGCGGCTCAAGAAGCTCGAGGAGATCATGTCCGATCCGGAGATGATTCAGGCGCTCACCAAGAAGGAGATGAGCGACAATAGCCGCGAGCATGCCAAGCTGATGGCGACGCTGGCCGGCATCAAGAACATGCGCAAGCTCCCCGATGCGTTATGGGTGATCGACACCAAGAAGGAAGAAATTGCTGTGGCCGAGGCCAACCGGCTCGGAATTCCAGTCGTGGCGGTAGTCGACACGAACTGCGATCCCGACCGGATCGCCTATCGCATTCCGGGCAACGACGATGCGATTCGCGCGATCAAGCTCTTCACCGCGGCCATCGCCGATGCGGTGCTCGAGGGCAAACAAATGATGGAAGAGCGGCAGAAGGGCGAGAGCGGCGAGGGCGCCGCGTCCCAAGAACTTGCGCCGCAACCGGAACCGCCACAGTCGATCTAGGAATTAACTGCTCAGGCATCAAGGGAACCGATGGAAGTCAACGCTAACCTGGTAAGGGAACTGCGCGACAAGACCGGCGCCGGTGTAATGGACTGCAAGAAGGCGCTGGCCGAGGCCAATGGCGACCTGGAAAAGGCAGTCGTATGGCTTCGTGAGAAGGGTATCGCCGCGGCAGCGAAGCGCGCCGGCCGGGTCGCCTCGGAAGGCGCGATCGGCTCGTACATCCATGCCGGCGGCAAGCTCGGCGTGCTGCTCGAGCTCAACTGCGAAACCGACTTCGTTGCCAAAACGGCGGAATTTCAGACTTTGCTGCGTGAACTCGCGATGCAGATCGCGGCGGCCAATCCGCGCTGCATTCGGCGCGAGGACCTCCCATCCGAAGTGATTCAACAGGAGCGCGAGATCTACGCCTCTCAATCGGCCGGCAAGCCCGAAGCGGTGATCAACAAGATCGTCGAGGGCAAGCTCGAGAAGTTCTATCGCGAGGTCTGTCTGATGGAGCAGGCCTGGGTGCGCGACCCAAACCGCACGATCAACGACCTTATCGGCGAGCACGCCGGCAAGCTCGGCGAGAAGATAGAGGTGCGCAGGTTCGTACGTTTTCAACTCGGCGAGCAACTGGACGGCAAGGCCTGACGGCTGCGCCGCCGGATCGTGAGGGGGCAGGCACGAACCGGTTGACGGGAGGCGGATTCGGATGAGCGAGGCCCACACCATTGCCGCAGCCAAGCCCTGCTATCATCGGGTCCTGCTGAAGCTCTCGGGCGAAGCGCTGGCTCCGCCGAATTCAAGCGGAATCGATCCCGATGCGCTCAATGCGATCGCGGCCGAGGTCAAGGAGGTTGCCGAACTCGGCATCCAGCTCGCGCTGGTGATCGGCGCCGGCAACATCCTGCGCGGCAGTGAATATGAGGCGCGCGGGATGGACCGCTCGACCGCTGATCAGATGGGCATGCTCGGCACGGTGATCAATGCCCTGGCGCTGCAGAACGCGCTCGAAGCGATCGACGTTGACACACGGGTTATGTCCGCGATCGAGATGTACGCGGTATGCGAGCCTTACATCCGCCGTCGCGCTGTGCGCCATCTTGAGAAGGGCCGGATCGTGATTTGCGCCGCCGGCACCGGCAGCCCGTACTTCACCACCGACACGGCGGCCAGCCTCCGTGCAATGGAAATTGGAGCGGAGGTGATCTTGAAGGCGAGTCATCATGTGGATGGCGTCTACGATCGCGATCCGCTGCGTTATCCCGAGGCGACTCGCTTTGACCGGCTTACCTATCTCGATGTGCTCCAGCGCAACCTCAAAGTGATGGACTCGACCGCGATTTCGATGTGCATGGATAATCGTCTGCCGATCATCGTTTTCAATTTGCGCAAGCCGGGTAATATAAGGAGAGTTGTCACCGGAGAGAATATCGGAACCAGGGTCGACAGCGCCGGCTAGCTATATGGCGGAGAACGACGACATCATCGAGCTCGCGCGCGATGAGATGGAACAAGCGCTGAACGCGTTCAAGCATGAGCTCTCGCGTGTCCGCACCGGCCGCGCATCGACCGCGCTCCTGGAAGGATTGCACGTCAACTACTACGGCGCGCGCACGCCGCTTCGCCAGATCGCGGGACTCGCCGCGCCCGAAGCGCGTCTGCTTGTCATCACACCGTACGATAAAGGGGCGCTCCACGAGATCGAGAAAGCGATTCAGACCTCCGACCTCGGGCTGAACCCGCAGAACGACGGCAAGATCATCCGCATCCCGATTCCGGAGCTCAACGAGGAGCGGCGCCGCGAGCTGGTGAAGCACGTGCGCAAGATGGCGGAGGAGTTTCGCGTTTCGATCCGGAATCATCGCCGCGACGCTAATGACATGCTCAAGCAGCTTCAGAAGGACAAGAAGATCACCGAGGACGATCTGAGGGCTAGCGAGCACAAGGTGCAGACGCTGACAACCGACTATATCGAGAAGCTCGACAAGGTGCTCGCGGCCAAAGAAGCGGAGATCATGGAGGTTTGAGCGGTCCTGCCCGAATCCAAGGGGGCCTTGTTCGCTGCATTCGTGAGTTCATCGCTGCCATTGGAAGAATTTCCGGAGCTTTCGCGCGATCGAGAGCGATTGCCGCGTCATATCGCGATCGTGATGGACGGCAACGGGCGCTGGGCGCGCCAACGCGGCCTCGCCCGCAGCGAGGGTCATCGCCGCGGCAAGGATTCGGTGCGCGCCGTGGTTGATACCGCGCTCGAGTTCGGCATCCCGTATCTCACCCTGTTCGTCTTCTCCAACGAGAACTGGCATCGCCCCGACTACGAGGTGCGCTTTCTGATGCAGCTCGTGCATCGGTACCTGATGACCGAGACCAAACGCCTCATGAAGCGCGGAATCCGGCTGGTCGCGGTGGGCCAGACCTCGCGCCTTCCGGCCGAAGTACGTCGCGTGCTGGACGATGCGATCGCGGCGACAGCCGGTAACAGCCGGATGACGATTGCGCTTGCACTCTCATATGGCGGACGCCAGGACATCATCAGGGCGATCCGTCAAATCGCGCAGTCTGCGGCCGACGGCGAGCTTGCAACCGATCAGATCGACGAAGCGCTGCTCAAGAATCATCTGGCCACCGCCGGACTGCCCGATCCCGACCTGTTGATTAGGACCTCGGGCGAGCAGCGGATTTCGAATTTCTTCCTCTACGAGCTCGCCTACACGGAGCTCTACTTTACGGAGACGCTGTGGCCGGATTTTCGCGAACGCGAGTTCATGCAGGCCCTCAGCGCATACCAGGCGCGCGAGCGCCGCTTCGGCGCGCTTAACGGCAACGGCGCCGGCCATCGGCTGCGTGCTGCGAACTAGGGTCTGGACGGCGCTGGCGGTTCTGCCGGCGCTGTTGGCGATCATCATCTTAGCGCCCGCCCCGCTCTTCACGGCGATCATCGCGCTCCTCGCCGTAGTGGCGTTGTCGGAGATTGCTTCGATGACGGCGGCACGCGACGCAGGACGGATCGCGCTGCTGATTATCGCTGCGCTGCTGCCCGCCGCCGCGGTCTGGTTTGCCACGGACACGTCCAGAATCGTGCCGGAGTTTACCTTTCTGGGGCTGGTTCTGATGATGGCCCTGATGCTCGTGCACGGTCCCGGACATGGACCACATGGCGCAGCGCTGACCGCGATCGGCGGGGTCTATGTCGGCGCGCTCTATCCCTATTTCGCCCTGCTCAGAAACGGCTCGGACGGGATAGCCCTGAGCATCCTGATGCTGCTGCTGGTGATAGCAACGGACAGCGCCGCCTACTTCGTCGGGCGCACGATTGGACGGCTCAAGCTCGCGCCTAACGTCAGTCCCAACAAAACCGTAGAAGGCGCCATCGGAGGGTTAATCGGAGCAGTGGTTGCCGGTCTCGTCCTGCGTCCGTTTCTCGCGCCGCACTGGGATGTTGGCTCAGGCGTGAGTTTCGCCGTCATGATTAGTCTCCTGGCGCAAGTCGGCGATCTCATCGGATCGACATTGAAGCGCGCGGCGGGAGTCAAGGACTCTGGCTGGATCTTCCCGGGTCACGGTGGGCTCATCGATCGGAGCTGCAGCCTAGTCTTCGCTGCGGCATTCACTTACTATTATTCCCGCTGACCGTCTTCATCGAAGTCGAATGGCCGAGGCGCCGCATGCTGGTTTCAATCGTATCCGCCGTAATCATCCTGGGAATCCTGATTATCGTGCATGAAGCCGGCCATTTCGCAGTCGCCAAAAAGCTCGGCGTGCGCGTAATTCGCTTCTCGATCGGCTACCCGCCTAAAATTTGGGGTATCAGGCTCGGCGAGACCGAGTACTCTGTGGGCGCGACGCCGCTCGGCGGATACGTCAAGATGCTGGGCGACGAGGTCGGCGAAGAGCCCGGCTCCGAGGACACCGCGGGTTATTTGAGGGAAATCGAGCTTGACCTGCTCGCGGCAGCGATGGGCGACGGCTTCACCCTGAAAACCGCAAACGAGCGCGCCAACGAGATCCTGATCCCAATTGCCGGCCGATATGCGCATGCCCCCGGCGAAGCCGATGCGGCCAGAATTGCCTTGGCCGAATTTCATCGGCCTTTGAAGATCGAAGAGCAGATGCTGCTCGAGGAGATCGCGCGTACGAACGGAGTCGAGCCGGCAATAAAAGCGCTCAGCGAGCGCCACCCGGAGCGCCTGCTCGAGTGCTTTCGCCAGCACGCCTTTCCGAATCAGCCGCTCTGGAAGCGGTTCGCGATCGTAATGGCAGGTCCGCTCGCCAATGTGCTGTTTGCGCCAGTCCTGCTGACAGCCATCTCGATGTATGGCGTACCCCATCTGCTGCCGATCATCGGGCAAATTCAGCCCGACATGCCGGCGGCGATGGCCGGATTCAAGACCGGGGATCGCGTGTTGTCCATCAACGGCGCGCCTGTCCAAACCTGGTCCGACCTTTCAGACACCGTGAAAAGCAGCAACGGTTCGCCACTCAAGGTTACCGTCGCTCGAACGATCGGCCATGAAACGGAGCGCAGGACGTTTATCCTCAAGCCGCAGCGCCATGCCGAAAAGACCGTCTTCGGTACGGAAGCGACAGTCTGGATTATCGGTGTGTTGCCGCGCGGCGATGAAGCGATCGAACGGCTTGGACCGCTACAGGCGGTTTACCGCGGATGCTCGGATACTATCGGGATGTTCGGGGCGCTTGTTACCGGTATCGTGCAGATCGTGGATGGCTCGACGCCGGTGCGGCAAGCGCTCGGCGGGCCCATCATGATCGCCCAGATGGCCGGTCATGAGGCGCACGAGGGACTGGCCAACCTGGTGTTGTTTGTCGTGATGCTCAGCCTCGAGCTCGGAATCATCAATCTGCTTCCGGTGCCGATGCTAGACGGCGGTCATCTGCTGTTCTTCGCCTGCGAGGCGGTGCGCGGCAAGCCCCTCAAGCTGCGGCATCGCGAGGTTGCGCTTCAGGTCGGGCTGTTGCTGCTGGCGGCGTTGATGGCGTTCGTTATCTTCAATGACATCGCGCGGATCGTTCACAGCTGACCGGCTGTTTGAGGCCGGAGCGGGCGCGGGACCGATACTCGGGATCGACTCGGGATTTGAGCTCTCGGCAGCCGCTATCTTGAGCGATGGGCGGTTGCTCGCCGAAAGCACGGTAAGTAGCGCGTCCCACTGCGCCGGGCTTCCTGGTCAGGTCTCTGAACTGCTCGAGACCGCCCGCCTTTCTTTTGCGGATTTACGTGGGTTCGCGGTCGGCCTCGGACCCGGATCTTACACCGGGCTTCGCGTTGGCCTGAGTTACGTTAAGGGATTGGCCCAGGTTTTATCTGTTCCCGTGGTTGGCGTGGCGAGTCTTGATGCGCTGGCGCTCGCCGCCGCATCATTTCGCGCAGCACCTGTCGGGAGCTTCGTCTGTCCGGTTGTGGATGCCCGAAGGGGGGAAATCTACACGGCCCTTTACCGGGTCGGCCCCGATGCGCTAGAGAAAGTTATAGACGATCTGGTGACTGAGCCAGCGCATTTTCGATCCCATCTCGAAGGCGACGTCTTGCTCGTCCGAGAGGCGAAGGTGTACGAGGTGGCATCGGTTCTTGATTCAGGCAAGGTGCGGCTAGACGTGCTGGATGCCGGCGCTATCGCGGTTTCGGGGCGATTCGTGGCGGCGTTGGGAGCGGCACGTGTCGCCGCAGGCGAATCCGACCTGCTTGCGATGCTGGAACCGCGTTACGTTCGGTCGATCGAGGCGACGTTCAAGTTCGCGCGGGCGGACTCCCCGACACAGAGACGGAGGACATATGGAGGCCACAGAGGAAGCACTGGTTCGACAGCTTGCTGACCACGACCAGGAGCTGAGGGGGCTCTACGAGGAGCATCTGGCGCTCAAACGCAGACTCGAAGACTTTCGCCACAAGCTCTATTTGACTACCGAAGAGGAACTGGAAAAAAAGCGTATCCAAAAGCTAAAGCTCGCATCCAAGGATCGAATGATGGCGATTGTCTGGCGCCATCAGCATCAGGCGCAATAAGCAGGGTGCTCCCATGACGCGGGCCTGTCATCTTCTGAATGCCAAGGCATACCATATCGGTTCTGGTTGAAAACGAGTTCGGGGTTTTGGCCCGGGTCGCCGGGCTGTTTTCAAGCCGCGGCTACAATATCGAATCGCTGACGGTCAATGAGGATCCGGTCGACCCGACCGTCTCCCGGATCGTGTTGGTGACTTCGGGCGACGAGCAGATCCTCGAACAAATCAACAAGCAGCTCAACAAGCTCGTCAGCGTCATCAAGATCAGCGATTTCAACGGCGTTGATATCCTCGAGCGGGAGCTCGTGATGGTGCGCATCGCGGTGGACGATCGCACGCGCTCCGAGCTCGACGGGATCGTCAACGCCTTTCGCGCCCATGTCGTCGACATCGGCCCGCGCCAGGTCACGGTTGAAGTCACCGGCGACGATGACAAGATCAAAGCGTTCATCGCGCTCGTGCGCCCGCTCGGCATCAAAGAAGTGGTACGCTCGGGCAAGGTGGCGATGGCCCGCGCGATCCAGCTCAATTCCGATCATCGCGGACGCCGCGAATCCAGCCAGGAGAAAGTTCAATCATGAAGGTTTTTTACGACCGCGACGCCGACCTCAGCGCGCTCAAGGGCAAGCGCATCGCGATTCTTGGTTTCGGCAGCCAGGGACATGCCCATGCGCTCAACCTGCGCGACAGCGGGATGGACGTGCGGGTCGGGCTGCGCAAGGACAGTCCCTCGTGGGAGAAAGCGCGCAAGCAGGGACTAAAGGTGATGGAGACGGCCGAGGCGGCGCGCGAGGCTGACGTCATCATGATGCTGGTGCCGGACGAGATGGGCGCCGAAATCTATGAAAAGGAAGTTGCGCCCGCGCTCAAGCCCGGCAAATATCTCGCCTTTGGACATGGCTTCAATATCCATTTCAAGTTCATCAAACCGCCCAAAGACGTGAACGTTTTCATGATCGCGCCGAAGGGCCCCGGTCACCTCGTCCGCTCCGAGTATGTAAAGGGACGCGGCGTGCCGATGTTGCAGGCGGTCGAGCAGGATCCATCCGGCGACTCCGAAAAGGTCGCGCTCGCGTACGGTTCGGCGATTGGCGGCGGCCGCGCGGCGTTGATCGGGACCACGTTTCGCGAAGAGACCGAGACCGATCTTTTCGGCGAGCAGGCGGTGCTATGTGGCGGTCTGACCGAGCTTATCCGCGCCGGCTACGAGACGCTAGTCGCGGCGGGCTATGCACCCGAGATGGCCTACTTCGAGTGCGTACACGAGGTGAAGCTGATCGTCGACCTGATCTACGAAGGCGGGATCGCAAATATGCGCTACTCGATCAGCAACACCGCGGAATACGGCGACATGACCCGCGGCCCGCAGGTGATCGGTCCGCAGGTGCGCGAAACGATGAAACGGCTGCTCGCCGACATCCAGTCCGGCAAGTTCGCCAACGAATGGATCGACGAGTACCGCAGCGGACTGAAGAATTTCAGGCGGATGCGCGAGGAAGCCGCGCGTCACCCACTCGAGAAGGTCGGCGCCGACCTGCGTGCGTTCATGCCGTGGCTGCAGAGCGAGCGCCTGGTCGATCGCACGCGCAACTGACGCGTGGACGATCTCGCGGACATCGACCGGCCCGAGCCCGCGCCATGGCTCAAGCGCATGGCCGGGCGGATCGGAATCGCCAGCGAAGGGGCGTATCTCGTTGCAATCCCCCTGATCGCCGCGGCATTCGCGATCGCCCTTGGGCTCGACCGCATTGCGATCATCCTGCTCCTCGTCACGTTTGCGATCGCGATGTTCTTCCGCGATCCGGAACGATCGCCCGCCTTGACCGAGGGCGTCGTGCTTTCGGCCGCCGACGGCCGCGTCTGCAGCATCGGCGAGGGCTCCGCGCCGGGATTGCCCGACGCGAAATTCCGGCGCGTTTCAGTCTTCATGTCGCCTCTCGACGTGCATGTGAATCGTGCGCCGGTAGGCGGTGAAGTCCTGCGCGTGGTCCATACGCCGGGCGAATTCCGGGCCGCTTACAGCGACATCGCGAGCGAGCACAACGAACGCAATCTGGTCGTCATTCGGGACGAGGGCAACCGTCAACACGCGTTCGTGCAGGTGGCGGGTTACCTGGCGCGGCGAATTGTATGCCGATTGCGGCCGCACGACCGCGTCTACCCAGGCGCGCGAGTCGGTCTTATTATGTTCGGTAGCCGCCTCGACCATTTTATCCCGTTGGAATATCGCCTGACGGTGGTGGTCGGTGACCGGGTTCGCGGCGGCGAGAGCGTGATCGGAGAACTCATACGATGAACAATCGATACCGGAGCAATCCGCGGGCGCGCGCCGCGCGTTTGCGGCTGATATCCGAGCTTCGCGACCGCCGCGAGCGGGTGGTCGCCCCACTCAAGCGCGGCATCTTCCTGGTTCCGGTTACAATTACCTCGCTCGGACTGTTGGCGGGCTTCTACTCGCTGATCTCAGCCATCAACGCTCATTTCATCCGCGCCGCGGTGCTCATCGCGATCGCGTTCATCTGCGATGGACTCGACGGCCGCGTGGCGCGTCTGTCACGCACGTCGAGCCTGTTCGGAATCGAGTACGACAGCCTTTCCGATGTGGTCGCATTCGGCGTCGCGCCGGCGGTGCTCGCCTATACATGGGCGCTCAGGCCGCTGCGCTTGGGCGGCGTGATCATCGCCGGACTCTATGTCGTTTTCGCCGCGTTCCGGCTCGCGCGCTTCAACGTCCAGACCGGCAGCGTGGACAAGCGCCGGTTCGTCGGATTGCCAGTGCCGGGCGCGGCCGCGATGATCGCGGGCCTGGTCTTCGGCTATCACTACTTTTATCTCGATGCGCCGCAGATGCTGGTCGCGGTAGTTGCGTTTGTGACAGTCGCACTCGGCGTCCTGATGATCTCGCGCGTGCCCTACCCGAGCTTCAAGTCGATCGATTTTTATCACCGCGCGCCGCTCGCCGTGACCGCCGGCGTGATGGTCGTGCTGACTTGCCTGATCGCGGTGCCGCAGATAACCGCCTGCGTGCTCGCCACGGCTTACGTGCTGTCGGGACCGTTCCTAATGCTGGCGGGGGAGCGGATGGCCGCGCGGATTCCCGTCCTGCGCCCGAGCGACAGCGACGCCCAGAAAGCGCGCGAAACCAGCCCGCTAAGCGGCCGTTAGAAATCAACCGTTAAGGGTGTCGGTACTGGCGCCCGCTGTCACCGCATCCAAACGACGCGAGGGCGATAGACGCCAACTGCACGACGAGAATCGCGCTGGCGGCGATGCCTCGCTTCAACCGGTTTCCCCTCCGGAAACGCGGTCGTCGCTTATGCGGCGCGGTTCAGGATGAACGCGTGTTCGCCTTTCGATACCGGCGCCACTTTCGCGATCTCGCGCCAGTGGTCGCCGCCGTCGTGGGTCTCGAAAACTTCGCCCGCTGTAGTTGCAGCGAAGACCGAGAACGAGCCGCGCCATTCTTCGAGGCACATCGCTTCGATCGATGCCTGCCATCGGTCCGGATCAGGCAGCCCGTTGCGGAGCAGCTCCCAGCTTCGGCCTGCATCGCGCGAGCGCGCGATTCGCGCGCCGGCGAATCGATGTTTGAACCAGTAGCCCGGATTTTCCTTCGAGCCGCCGGCGATCATGATGTCCGGGTTGCTCGGCAGATAGACCAGCGTGTCCGGATAGCCGCCGACGACCGAGTCGTGGCGCGTGCGGCGCTCCCAGCTTCGGCCGCCATCGCGCGTCGCGTACATCCCAAGCCCATCGACCATCAGCATCCGCTTTCCGTCTCGCGGATCGACATGCAAGCGATGGATGTCCTGATCGTATTCGGAATCGAAGCCGCCGAATTCCGTCCATGTCTCGCCGCCGTCGCTGCTCTTCAACAATCCGCCCTGCTCGATGCTCACGTAGATTGTCCGGGGATCGTCCGGTGCGAACGTGATGTGCTTGACGTGGGCGACATGTGGAGGCGCCGGAAAAGTCCAGGTCGGAACGCTCGGCACCGAACGCAGCCGCGGCAGCTCGCGCCAGTTGAGTCCGAGATCGTCGCTCAGGTAGAGATGAGCCGGTTCGGTGCCGGCGAAGAGCCGCAACCGCCCGTCGATTCGAGCATAGGCCAAGCTATAGACGTCGTGATGCTCGATGCCGCGGTCGCGGCGCTCCCAGGTCTGGCCGGCATCGCGAGAGCACATCACCGTGCCGTGAAACACACCGGCGAAAATCATTCCGGGCTCCGGCATGATGAGCGAGCTGATGTGGCTCCCGGCCAGCGCTCGCGCGCCGACCCGCCACGTCGCGGCGGGATCCTCGGCCTCGCGTTCGAGCGTGACGATTCCATCGACCGTCGCGACCATCACTTCTCTTGACGGTGTGGTCGCTGAAAAGACATCCGTACCGGCGTGCGACAGCAGAATCATGGCGGCAGCTCCTTCGCCGAGCGATTCATCGATCGGCAGCAGCGCGATGTAGACCGGTCAACAGGCGCATAGCACCAAAGTACGCCGCGATGGTCAAGCGGGTGCGTCGAGCATGACTAAATTGCGCCTTTTATCGTATTGTTAGCACCCAAAAAAGACACCAGGGAGCGTCGCGACTCCGGTCAAAACGCCGCTGCCGGGGGGTTCCGGCGATTCCATAGGCTCGCAGACAGCGCCTTGACTATCGTCGTCGCCGGCCCGTAGAATGAGGCCCTAATATGCGGTCGATGCTGCTGACAACGCTGCTTATTCTGGGCCTTAGTGGGGCCTGCGCCGAGGGCGTCGTCAAGCCGGTTTGACCGCTTGAAACTGCGAAACGAACGCCCCGGGCTGTGGGCCGAACAAGCCGCCCGGGGCGTTTTCTTTTTGGCGCGCTTGTGAATTCCACGGTTATCGGCGTTCGGACGAGGGAGAAAGTGTGATGGGAAATCCCAAGCCCGCGGACCAAACGCACGATTACGTACGGATTTTTGACACCACGCTCCGCGACGGCGAGCAATCGCCGGGCGCGACGATGAACGTCGATGAAAAGCTCGCCATCGCGCGCCAACTCGAGCGCCTCAATGTCGATGTAATCGAAGCCGGTTTCGCCGCCTCGTCGCCCGGCGATTTCGAATCGGTGCAGCGTGTCGCGCAAACGGTCACCGAGCCGATCGTGCTGAGCCTAGCTCGCACGCGCGAAGCAGACGTCGATCAGGCGCTGCGCTCGGTCGAAAAAGCCAGACGGCCCGGAATCCATATCTTCATCGCGACCTCTGAAATCCATATGCGGCACAAACTCAACATGACGCGGGAGGATGTGCTCGAAGCGGCGACCTGGGCGGTGGCGCGCGCGAAGCAACATCTCGATTACATCGAGTTCTCGGCTGAGGACGCCTCGCGCAGCGAATGGAGCTATCTGGCGATGGTCTGCGCGGAAGTGATCCGCGCAGGCGCGCAGGTGATCAATTTGCCCGACACTACCGGCCATGCGATCCCGGAGGAGTTCGGCAGGATGTTCGCCTACATGCGCGAGCATGTGCCCGACGCCGACCGCGTCATCTGGAGCGCGCATTGTCACAACGATCTCGGCCTGGCGGTGGCGAACTCGCTGGCGGCAGTGCAGAATGGCGCGCGTCAGATTGAATGCACCATCAATGGAATCGGCGAGCGCGCCGGCAACACATCGCTGGAAGAGGTCGTGATGGCGATGCGTACGCGGCGCGACCTGATGGGCGTCGAGTCGCGCGTCAACACCCGTCAGATTTATCCCGCCTCACGGCTGCTCGCGCAGATCATCGGCCAGCCGGTGCCGCCCAACAAGCCGATCGTCGGCGACAACGCTTTCGCTCACGAGGCCGGTATCCATCAGGACGGCGTACTCAAGTACAAGCTCACCTACGAGATCATGCAGCCCGAGGACATCGGGATTCCGTCGAACAAGCTCGTGATGGGCAAGCATTCGGGTCGCCATGCGTTTGTCAATCGGCTCGCGGAACTGGGGATCGACACGGGAGCGATCGACGTCAACAAGGCGTTCGCCGATTTCAAGGCTCTGTGCGACAAGAAGAAGATCGTTTACGACGATGACATCCTGGCGCTCGTGCAGGAGGAGACGCGGCACAGCGCAGAGTGGTTTGAGCTTGCGGATCTGCGCGTGACGTCCGCGTCCGGAGCGGCGCCCCAGGCCGAAGTCACGATGCGGGTGCGGGGTGAGCCGCGATCGGCGCGAGCGACCGGCGACGGCGTGGTGGATGCATCGTACAAGGCGATTCTCAAGATCGCCGGCATCGCGCCGGTGCTCGAGCGTTATTCCGTCAAATCGATCACCGGCGGCACAGATGCGTTGGGCGAGGTAAGTTGCCTGGTGCGCAGCGACGGAATGACCGTCGCCGGGCAGGGCGCGCACAGCGACATTGTGATGGCCAGCGCACTGGCGCTGGTCAATGCGCTGAATCGCCTCAAGCTGCGCGAAGGCCGCACAACGGAGCTGGCCAGGTCGTAAACTCGGAGCTGAATCGTTCAGGGCTTGCCCTCAAATCACGGTTGGGCTAAACGCTAGGCTCTGATTATGAAACCAGCGCTAGACTTGTCTTTCCCGTCCTCTTGCGACCCAGTCAGGCTCTGCGCGGCTGAACTGCGCGTGCGCGTAGACCGACGCGCCTCGAATATGGTGGCGCGCTGAGGATATCGATTCGCAGGCACGACTGACAGGCTTGGGAAATCAATCTCTCCGGTTTGTAAATGGCGTACAAAATTCTGGTACTGAAGGGTGACGGTATCGGGCCCGAGGTCGTCGGCGAGGCCCTGCAGGTGCTGAAGGTCGTCGCGCGGCGGTCCGCCATCGACCTCGAATTTCACGAAGCACTCATCGGCGGTCACGCGATCGATACCCACGGCACGCCGCTCACCGATGAAGTGCTGGCGCGAGCGCAGGCGAGCGATGCTGTCCTGCTCGGCGCAGTTGGCGGTCCGAAATGGGACAACACCCGCGGCGACAAGCGCCCCGAGCAGGCCCTGCTCGGCCTGCGCAAAGGACTCGGACTATTCGCCAATCTCCGGCCGGTGAAGACATTGAAGGAGCTGGTTCCGGCATCGCCGCTGCGTCCTGAAATCATCAACGGCGTCGATTTCATCGTGCTGCGCGAACTGACGGGCGGAATCTATTTCGGCAAGCCGAGCGAACGCCGCGACACCCAGGCTGGACGCGAAGCGGTGGATACCTGCTTTTACACCGAAGAGGAGATGCGCCGCATCATCCGTTTCGGTTTCGAGCTCGCGCGCGACCGGCGCAAACGCCTGACCTCGGTCGACAAGGCGAACATCCTCGCGACCTCGCGGCTCTGGCGGGAGATCGCGACGGAAATCGCCGCCGATTACAAGGAAGTCACGCTTGAGCATCAGTTGGTCGATTCGATGGCGATGCATCTTATTCGGCGGCCGCGCGATTTCGACGTGATCGTCACCGAGAATCTGTTCGGCGATATCCTGACGGACGAGGCTTCCGTTCTGGCCGGCTCGATGGGGATGCTGCCGTCGGCATCGCTGGGCGAGGAGCTGAACAGCGCGGGGTTCCGAATCGGGATGTACGAACCCATCCATGGCACGGCGCCGGATATTGCCGGCCGCGATGAAGCGAATCCGCTTGCCGCGATTCTGTCCGCCGCGATGCTGCTGGAGCATTCGTTGGGGATGCGCGCCGAGGCCGAGCTGGTCGTCAATGCGGTCGAAGGCGTGCTGCGCGAGGGCTATCGCACCAGGGATATCCAGACCGGCGCTTCAGGCGCCAAGCTGGTCGGATGCAAGGCGATGGGCCGGCTGGTGCGCGAACGCATCGAAAGCCAGGAATCGGACACATGATTGACGCGGCGTCGAGCCGCGACCTCAGGGTTGCCGTAATCGGCGCGACGGGCGTGGCCGGCGGCCAAGTCGCCGAGTTGCTCACCGAGCGCAATTTTCCCGCGTCCGAGATCATGCTCTTCGCTTCCGAGCACGGCGCAGCCGAGACCGTAGCTATCGGCGAAGAAGATCGTCCAGTTACCGAACTTAAAGGCGCTTCCGATCTCGCCGGCTTTGACATCGCCTTTCTTGCCGCCCCGCCATCGGTCGCCGCTGATATCGTTCGCGGGCGTCCCGGTCCCGTGCTGATCGATATGAGCGCCGCCGTTCGGGGCGCCTCCAGCGTTCCAATGGCCGCGCCGGGTTTCGCATCCAATGAGCGCCTGAGCGCGATTCGGCGCGGCGACGTCATTACGGTTCCTCATCCTTCGGCCTACGCGCTTGCGGCGATCCTGAAAGCGCTTGGCGCCACACCTTCATTCGTCGCGGCGACCCTGATGCTCGGCGCAAGCACCGGCGGCAAGGACGAAATCGACAAGCTGATGGAAGAATCGGCCGACCTGCTGAATGCGCGGCTCGAAATCGCCGACGACGAGCAGCAGCGCGCGTTCAATATCTATCCCGCCGACGACGAGACCGAAATCATCGACATGCTGACTTCCCAGGTCCATGCGATGCTCGGCGTGGCGCCACACCTGGTGATGCGCGCGCTGCGAGTACCGATCTTCTATGGCACTGCGCTCTCGATCGCGATTCCGGCTGCGCCCGAGAGCGACGCCTGGGTCGGACGGCTCCGCGAGGCGCCGGGCGTGATGCTGATCGAGGAAGAGATGCCGCCGAGCGTGATTGACTCCGCAGGCCAGGAAGCGGTCGTAGTGAGCCTCTATCGCAATCCGCACGGCGCAGCGCTCTGGTGCGTGATCGACAATGCCCGGCTCGCCGCGCTCTGCGCTGTGTGGGCGGCTGAGAATCTCTCGCTCGAAGCACCTAATCACCTCTAACAGCGATGCAGGTAAGGCTGACGCTGGAATACGACGGCACGGACTACGCCGGCTGGCAGCTTCAGCGCAATCAGGATTCAATCCAGGGACGGCTCGAGGCGGCATTCGCGCGGATTTTCGCCGAGCCGGTGCGCGTGCGTGGCGCCGGCCGCACGGACGCCGGCGTCCACGCGCTCGGACAGGTGGCGGCGGCGCGAATACCGCGGCCCTTCGATCCGGCCGAGCTGAAACGCGCGCTTAACGCCACTTTGCCTGCGGACATCGCGGTGCTCGACGCCGCGATGGCCGATGACGGATTCGATCCGCGCCGCGACGCGATTCGACGCGACTACGAGTATCGCATCGTGAACCGACCCGTTCGCTCGGCGTTCGATTATCGGTACTCCTGGCTGGTCACTGAGCCGCTTAAGATCGAAGCGCTGAACAGGGCGGCTGCGGTTTTCGTCGGCGAGCATGATTTCGCCGCTTTTCGCAGCGTCGGTTCCGAGGAGCGCAGCACGCGGCGGCGCGTTTACGTCAGTCGATGGACGCAAAGTGACGATCGATTTACCTATCGCGTTGAGGCGGGAAGCTTTCTGCGCCATATGGTGAGGACGATGGTCGCCGCGATGGTCGAAGTCGGCCGCGGTCGCGCGCAGCCAGCCTGGATCGAACAACTGCTCGCAAGCCGCGATCGCGCCGCGGCGCCGGCGCCCGCTCCCGCTGCGGGACTGTTTCTGATGGCGGTACATTATCCGGAAGCGGCTGGGTGAGCGCGAAAGTGCGCGCCCTGTTCACTTTTCCGCATCGCGAGAGCCAAAAACGCCTGTCCCACGCTTGAAAAATGCTTTCTGCTCGTACAAGCTGTGCCTCAGGGTTGATTCAGACCCCAGGGGCAAGGAGGAGGATGATGACGCAGACGCAGGTCGCAGGTTATCTTTCTGAAAAGGTGGGAATCACGCGGAAGCAGGCCAAATCAGCGCTCGAGGAACTTTCGAGCCTGGTGGTTCGCGAGTTGAAGCGCGAAGGATCGTTGCGCCTCGCCGGCCTCGGCGTCTTCCGCAAGCGCAAGAGCAAGGCGCGCATGGGACGCAACCCCGCCACCGGCGAACAGATCAAGATTCCGGCGCGGACGCGTTTGCGCTTCACGGCTTCGAAGGCGTTGAAGGACGCAGTGCTCGGCACCCGCTGATTTGTGAGCGCGACGGCGCCCGGGACACGCCATCGCGCAAAAGCTTCCAGAAATCCCAGCAGATTGAACATCCGATGCGGCGTCGCTGGTGGCGCCGCCGCATGGATTTTTATTCCTTTTTTTCCGGATCGCGCCGATGCGCGTCGCGGCGTGCTTTCACGCGCGCCAGATATTCGCGGATTCGCGCCTCATAGCCGCGCTCCGACGGCTCGTAATAACTTCGCCCGCGCAGCTCCTCGGGCAGGTAATCCTGCTCGACGATCGCGCCCTTGTAGTTGTGCGGATAGAGATAGCCCTTGCCATAGCCCAGCCCGCGCATCAGTGGAGTGGGCGCGTTGCGAATATGCATCGGAACCGGCAACGCACCGCGTTTTCGGGCATCTTCGCCTGCCGCGAGCATCGCGCGATAAGACGCGTTGGATTTCGGCGCGCCTGCGAGATAAGTGACACCCTGTGCAAGCGGGATGGCGCCCTCCGGCATGCCGACGAATTCGAGCGCATCTTTTACGGCGATTGCGACCTGTAGCGCGCGTGGATCGGCGTTGCCGATGTCCTCGGCCGCGAAAATGACCATCCGGCGCGCGATGAACAGCGGCTCCTCGCCCGCCTCGACCATCCGCATCATCCAGTAAAGCGCCGCATCGACATCGCTGCCGCGCATGCTCTTGATGAAGGCCGAAATGACGTTGTAGTGCTCTTCGCCGCTTCGATCGTAGAGCAGCATTTTCTGCTGACCGGCCTCGCGGACGTGTTCGCTCGTGATCTCGCCGCTATGCTCCTGGCGCGCCAGCTCGGCGGCGATTTCAAGCGTATTCAGCGCCCGGCGCGCATCGCCGGCGGCCAGCGCGAGCAGCTCGCTCAGCGCATCATCGATGCATCGGAGTTCGAGCGCGCCGAGTCCGCGCTCGCGATCGCTGAGCGCGCGGCCGATGAGCGCGGCGATCTCTTCAGGCGCGAGCGGCTTCAGCACCAGCACCTGCATCCGCGACAGCAGCGGCGCGATCACCTCGAACGACGGGTTCTCGGTCGTCGCTCCGATGAGCGTGAGCAGGCCGCTCTCGACATGCGGCAGGCAGGCATCCTGCTGCGCTCGATTCCAGCGATGAATCTCATCGATGAACAACACGGTGCGACGGCCGAGCGTTGCCTCGCGCCGCGCAAACTCGGCGATCTCGCGCAACTCGGCGACGCCCGACGAGACCGCGGCGATCGATCTGAATACTGCGCCCGACTGACGCGCGAGCAGAATCGCGAGCGTGGTTTTGCCGGTGCCGGGAGGGCCCCACAGGATGATCGAGTGCAGCGTTCGCGCCGCGACCATCCGGCTCAGAAGCTTCCCCGGACCCAGCAAGTGCTGCTGGCCGACGACCTCATCGAGCGTTCGCGGACGCATCCGATCGGCCAGCGGTTGGCCCGCTGACACCTGCGCCCGAAACAGGCTCTCTTCCTGGGCCGCTTCCTTGCGACGCGTCATGTTCAATTTTTATCACAGCGCGGCTCGGTATCGCAGGTTACGATGCCGGTTGCGCATGCGCGGCCGCCTTACTACGGTTGATCGGCTTGTCGATTCCGCCGAATACGCCGATGCTCCCACAGTTGCTCAACGGATTACGGATGCTCGACCTGAGCGACGATCGGGGTGCGATGTGCGGAAAGATCTTCGTCGATCTCGGCGCGGAAGTGATCAAGATTGAGCCGTCCAGCGGATGCCCGACGCGGCGGATTCCGCCATTCCTCGACGGCGAAGCCGGCGAGGATCGCAGCCTCTATTTTCTCGCCCATCAAGCCGGAAAACTTTCAGTCACTGCGAATCTCGATTCGCCCGATGGGCGCGCGGTGGTTCGCGATCTTGCGGCGAAGGCGGATTTCATCGTCGAATCGCTTCCAGCCGGCTACATGGATTCGATCGGACTCGGCTTCGACGCGCTTGCCGGAGCTAATCCACGGCTGATCTATGCTGCGATCTCGCCGTTCGGCGAGGACGGTCCCGGACGCGATTACAAAGCATACGAGGCCGTGAGTTGGGCCGCGGGCGGCATGATGTTCCTGATGGGCGAGCCCGGCCGGCCGCCGCTCCAGATGAGTCTACCGCAAGCGGGACTGCACGCGGGCGCGGAGGCCGCCATCGCATCGCTGCTGGCTCATTTCGCGCGACAGCGCGATGGCCGCGGGCAACGCATCGTGATCAACATGCAGGCCTGCATCGTCTGGACTTTGATGAACGAGCAGGCGATGCCGATCATGCACGGCGATTTTCTACGCCGCCAGGGCGTCTATCTCGGCTCGCCGAAACTCCGCCGGAAATTCGTCTTCCGGTGCAAGGACGGGTTCGTCGCGATGATGATCACAGGCGGCGCAGTCGGCTCCCGGTCGACGCGCCGGCTCGTCGAATGGATGGACGAAAAGGGATTCGCCGCCGACTGGATGAAGCATCAGGACTGGTCGGCATGGACGCCCGCCGTCTTCATGGCGCTGAACGAGCGCGATCTCCGCGAGAACGCCGAGATGGAAAGCTCGGTCGAGCGCTTTTTCAGCACCATGACCAAGCACGAGTTGTACTCGGAGGGTGCGCGGCGCGGCGTGCTCCTTGGTCCGGTAATGTCAGCGGCGGATACTGCGGCCGATGAGCAGCTTGCGGCGCGCGAGTTCTTCGTCGATGTCGACCATCCTGCGCTCGGCCGCATGATTCGGCGGCCGGGGGCGTTCGCCAAATTCAGCCGCACGCCGCTTGCGCCGCCGCGTCCCGCGCCCCGCCTCGGCGAGCATAACGCGATGGTCTACGGAAGCCTCCTCGGCTACTCGGCCGAACGGATCGCGCAATTGCGCGCCTCCGGCGCGATTTAACCGGACGAATTCCGATGAGACGTTACGCGCTCGAAGGAGTTCACGTTCTGGATTTTGCCTGGGTCGGTGTCGGACCGATTACCACCAAGTATCTCGCCGACAACGGCGCCGACGTGATCCGGATTGAATCTGCGGCGCGCGTCGATGTGCTGCGAGTCTCGCCGCCGTGGCGCGATGGTCAGCCGTCGAGCATCAACTCGAGCCAGTTTTTCGCGAGCTACAACACTTCAAAGCGATCGCTCGCGCTCGATCTCAGCAAGCCGCGCGCCCGCGAAATCGCACTCAGGCTGCTGCCGTGGGCCGAGGTCGTGGTCGAGAGTTTTACGCCGAAGGTGATGCGCAACTGGCAACTCGATTACGAGCGTCTGAGCGCGCTCAAACCGGACCTCGTGATGCTCTCGACATGTTTGCAGGGTCAGACCGGCCCGCGCGCCAGTTTCGCAGGCTTCGGGCAGTTGCTTTCGGCGCTGTCGGGCTTCTATCACATCTCGGGATATTCGCCGGACGAGATTTCACCGCCTTACGGCGCCTATACCGATTACGTCGCGCCGCGATTCGCGGCCTGCGCCGTGCTGGCGGCCCTCGATTACAAGCGCCGCACGGGAATCGGGCAGCATATCGATCTCGCGCAGTACGAGGCGGGCCTGCAATTTCTCGCGCCTGCGCTGATCGATTATTTCACTTCGGGGCGCGTGCTCGATGCCCGCGGAAATCGATCCGATCGCTACGCGCCGAATGGCGCCTATCGATGCCGCGATGAAGATGGCATCGAGCGCTGGATCGCGATCGCTGTGGCCGACGATCGCGAATGGGCCGCGATGCTCGGCGTCCTGGGCGCCTCTCAAGATCCGCGCTTCGTCACAATGGACCAGCGGTTCGCGCAAAGCGACGAGCTGGATTCGTTCATCGGCGCTCTGGTACGCGAGCGCAGCGCTGAAGATCTGACTACCGAACTCCAGGCCGCAGGCGTCGCCGCCTATCCGGTCCAGAGCTGCCTTGACCTGCATCGCGACGAAAACCTGCGCGCGTTCGATTTCTGGCATTGGCTTGATCACAAGGAGATGGGACCCTCGCCGTATGAAGGCCTGCAGCATCGGATGAGCCGCACGCCCGGCGAGCTGAGAAGCGCGGCGCCGACACTCGGGCAGCATAGCGATGAGATCCTCGGCGAAATGCTGGGTTTCAGCAGCGATGAGATCGCCGAGCTCAAACGCGAACGGATAGTTTATTGAATTACGAACTGGTAATCGCGCTGCGCTACCTGCGAGCGCGCCGGAAAGAGGCGTTCATCTCGGTGACCACCGTGTTCACCGCGCTGGGCGTAATGCTCGGCGTCGCCGCACTTACCATCACGCTCGCCGTGATGGGGGGTCTCGAGGCGAGTCTCCGCGATCGCGTGCTCGCGGTAACGCCGCAGATCGAAATCCAGAGCTACGGCGGCGCTCTCACCGACTATGCCGCGGTCATCAACCGCGTGCGCAATATAAGCGGCGTTACCAGCGCCGATCCCTACCTGGTCGGGCAGGCGATGCTCAGCTCGGCGGGCGGTGTGAGCGGCGTAGTGGTGCGCGGTATCGAGGCGGGCAGCCCGGGGATGATATCGAAGCTCGGCGGCTACATCAGATCGGGCAGTCTCGCGAGCCTCGCGGAAGCGAATACAAGCCTTGACGCGCAGACTTCAGTCGCCCTGGGCACGAGCCTCGCCGACCGATTGAAAGTAAAAGTCGGCGACACGGTGCGGGTCGTGGCGCCGATCGTCTCGGGCGCGCAGTTGACGACCAAGGCCGCGCAATTCAAAGTCGGCGCAATTTTCGAATCGGGCGTCGATTTCTTCGATCGCGAGCTGGTCTTCATGGGACTGGGGGCGGCGCAGAGTTTTTTCGGCCGGCCTGGCCAGGCCGATGGGATCGAACTTCATCTCGCGAACCTGGACGCCACGACCCGGATCACGAATTCACTCCGGCAGGAACTTGGCCAGCATTACGCGGTGCGCAACTGGATTGATTTCAACCGCGCCGCTTCCGCCGGTTTTGCTTTGCTCAAATGGGTCTATTCGGCTGTGTTGCTGCTGCTGATCGGGGTGGCGGCGTTCAACCTGATCGCCACGCTGATCATGGTCGTGATGGAGAAGCGCAAGGACATCGCCGTGCTGATGACAATGGGCGCGAGCCGCACGGCCATCAGAATGGTGTTCGTGCTGAAGGGGTTGATCGTCGGCGCAGTCGGCACCACTGCGGGGCTGGTGCTGAGCGCGCTTGGATGCTTCGCGCTTGCCCGCTACCAGTTCATTCACATACCCAAGGCAGTCTACGGAATTTCGACCGTACCCGTCGCGCCCGAGCCGCTGAACTTCGCGATGGTTGCCGTTGCCTCGCTGGTGCTGTGCCTTTTGGCGACGGTTTACCCCGCCCGCCAAGCCTCGCGCGAGACTCCGGCCGAAGTGCTGCGCTAGCAGCGCACCGCCGCAGATTTACCGATCTGTCGGCTCGGGATTATTCGTGCGCCGTGGTGCGGGGGCCGACTTCGGTTTGCGAATCACCAGCGTCTCATGACCGCGCACCTTGATCGTGCGAGCCGATTGCGACTGGAAAGTTCCGCCGCTGCTCTCCTGGGCGGGCCGATGCCGGCCGCCGGTATGCCGCCGCCGCCGCCAGTTGCTCAACTCTTCGGACAGCTTCGAAGCGACCGAATGATCCCGATCACTGGATTCCGATGCGGTATCGTCGCGCTCGGGGTCCTGAGGTGGCTCCTGGGGATTCATCTTGTCCTTCCTCCGTTAAACGTAACCTTGTCCTCCTCTGCGAATATTTAAGATGTCGGGTTAGACCAACGTGGATTCACTAAGGATGTGACCTGTCGATGCACTTCGAATGCTGAGAGGATTCTTTGTCCTACACGTGGATGACGCCACGATGGTTGTCATGTGGCGTCTTGAAATTGAATTGGCTCCCGCTCAGTACGATCGCCGTCGCTCTCGGATGCCGGCTGTGCGTCCGGCTCTTGGATTGGATTTCAGAAGATCAAATCACCCGCTATACGAACAGACTCTGCATCCGCAGCGCCAGACCCATGTCGCCCGCGATGCGCAGCTTGCCGGTCATGAAGGCGACCTGCCCGTTGAGCTTGCCATTGACGAGATCGAGATAGTCCGACGCCGCCATCGAGATCGTGATGTTCGGTGAAGGATGCTGTCCCTCCTTCACTTCGCATTGCTCGTTCGCGATCATCACGTGCCACTTGCCGCCGCCGTCGCCGGAGAGATCGAACTGATAGATGGCATTGAGTCCTTTGGAGGCTTCCTTGTTGAAGCGGGCCGGCATCATGTCAAATGCCTGCTTACACGAGGTGGGCGCATCTGCCATTTAAGCTGGAGCCTCCTGAGAGGACAAACCGATATGCAGCATCATATAAACGCCGCGGTAAAACGTTGTCAATAGCGGTCCAATCAGCAGCAGTTGCGAACCTGGAAAAAACCCACGTCGAATCTACTCAAAAACCGAACACGCTTCCCGGTGCGACGCGGATGAGATTAGTGCGCACTTTAACCGGAGCGGCGCCTTCGGCAATCGTGACCGCACGTTCGCGATCGAGATCGTTGTTCACCTGCCCATCGAGGAACGCATCCTTGCCGATTACCTTGACGGTAACCCCGGTGAGCCCGGCATTCTGAAGCTGTCGTGTGATCGCATCCTGCTCCTGTTGCCATTCAGCAGTGTTGGTCTTGAGATTATCAATGACGTCGGTAACGCCGCTCAGTGCTCGCACGTTGTTGACCGCAAGCCGGCGCGCCCGGTCATCGAACACGGTGCCGTAGAGCGTCACTACGCCGCCGTTCGTATAAGCCTTCGCGCGGCGCGTCCGCGGATCGGAACGCAGACGATCCTGCACGCGCTCGAGCAGCGTGGGCGTCGGTGGACGCGAAGCGAGGCGCGTTCGACGATGCCGCGGCCTGGACGGCGCCGCTTCCGTCACGGGTGGTGCAGGTGGTGGAGGCGGTGGCGGCGGCACAGCGGCAACTTCCGCCGGTGTCGGAGCGGCAGTCGGCGACGGCGCCGACATTGCGTACTCGGGCGGTTCGCTCGGGCTCAAAGCCGCGAGTTTCGTGCTCAATGCGGATTCAGTACCCGCCGCCTCCGCTCCTGCATGCGCGAAGATGATCGGCAGTTCGACTTCCGCCGGGCCGCTGCTGGGTCCGAAATCCCAATTCGCGATCGAGTTCAACACTTCAGCATCGAGGCTCGGATTCGGCGTCGTCGAGGTCTTAATCGATGACGCGGTAACCTTGCCGCCGGAATCGATCGACACATAAACGAGCATCCCATCATGCGCCGTGCTGTCGGTGTCGAGCACATGAGTATACGCGTCGAGCAAAGCAGCGCGATTCGTGTCGAAGACCTTTTCGATAGCGTCGCGATTCCGTTCCGGTGCGGCCGCAGCCGGCCCGCTGACCTGCGTCGGAATGGTGCTTGCGAGTGTTACCTGAGGCGCGGCTGCGATTGCAGCGGGTGTCGGCGCGGTCGCGGGGGAAGCTTGGGCAACCGGAGCATGGGAACCCTTCGTAAGATGTAACGCCAGCCATGCGCCGCCGATTAACGCGACCAACGCGGCTGCGACATAGCCGATAATCCCGAGCCATCCCCGCCGCTCGCCTCCTAATTCCTCGCCGACCGGCCGCTCGTCGGGAAAAGTATGCTCGTCGACGCGTGCAGTGCCCATCGGGCGCTGAGTCGACAGAGGTTGCGAGGTAGACGGCGAAGGACGGAAAGGCTCAGGCGTCGGCGTTGCCGAGGAATCGAGACGCGCGCCGCAGAAATTGCAGATAATCTCGCCAGGTTCAGCCTTTCCGCCGCATACCGGGCACTCGATCCGTTGCTCCGGCTGCTCTACTCCGCGCCGAGCGCCCGGAATATCTTCGACGCGCGTGGTCGCGGCGCCGCCGGCAGATATCAGCGCGGTACCGTCATCGGCGCAAAACCGCTCAGCATCGGGATAGCTCTTGTTGCATTGCGGGCAACGCTTCATCTTCGAGCCCTGTCGATGAGATTTTTAGATGCCAAATGATAGCGTTTACACCGCACTTTAGGCCACTCTCGCCACCGCGCATCACACTTTCGCCAGGAGGCCTGCGTGCAGGCTTTCAAGCTCGGCGATGGCGTCGCTCGGTTTGCGCGAAACGTTCAGGATTATGCGATCGACACCCAGCGCGCCGAGCTCGCGGACCTGCGCCGGATCGAGCGGCGCCGAGAATCTCGGATTGACGGTGATCTCGAGCGGACGCGAACGATGCGCCGCGCGCTCCTGCGCCCGCAGCCGCCCGATCGTGTCCCTGGTCTGCTCGAGACTGGTCATGATTCCGTACCAGCCGTCGCCGATCTGCGCCGCGCGCCGCAACGACGGGTCGGTGTCGCCGCCAAGTACGATCGGAGGATGGGGCTGCTGGATCGGCTTGGGTGCGAAGCGGATGCCTCCGGTCTTCACTGTTCGGCCCTCGTAACTGGGTGTCGGGTTGGTCCAGAGCTCCTTGATAAGCGCAACGTATTCGCGCGTCCGCCGCGCGCGGCCCTCGAACTCCACCCCAATCGCGGCGAACTCTTCCTGGAGCCATCCGATGCCGACGCCGAAAATCAACCGGCCGCCGGAGAGCACGTCGAGGCTTGCGGTTGCCTTCGCGACCGCGAACGGATTGCGCATCGGCAAGACCAGCACGCCCGTCGCCAGCCGAATCCGGCTGGTGACGCCGGCGATGAACGCCAGCGCCAGCAACGGATCGTGAAACGGGGTGTCCGGTGGCGCCGGCATCCTGCCCGACGGCGAGTACGGGTAATGCGATCGATACTCGACCGGGAGCACGATATGGTCCGGAATCCAGAGCGACTCGAAGCCCAGCTCTTCCGCGCGCCTCGCCGTCGCGACCATATCCGAAGAATCGGTTTGGTAGAGAAAGGTCGCAAATTTCATCAGCCACCCCGTTCAGTGCGCCGGGTTGCCTTCGAGCCGGAATCCGATCCGCACTTCGACCTGGAATTGCGGCTCGCCGTTGGATTGCACCGCGCCGCGAATCTCTTTGACCTCGAACCAGTCAATATTCCTGATCGTCTCGCGCGCCTTGCTGAGCGCATTCCGGACCGCCTGCTGAATGCTGTCCTCCGAGACCCCGATCACCTCGATAATCTTGTAAGTGTTCTCCGGCATCTTCATTCCTCCTGCGGAAAATTCCGCCTCGGGCCGTTTCACTCCTGTTCGTCAGAATCCGGAAACTCCAGCGCCAGCATCGAAACGTCGCTCACCGTGCGCATGTCGAGTTGAAAAACGCCCCCGCTGATCCTGCCGATCACCGGCGGACGCGCGCGCCTGAAGCGCGCCGCGATTGCGTCGGGCGAGAGCGATGGATGCGTGATCGCGAGCGCGCGGCTGGGAAGCTGATGGGTCGGCAGCGAGCCCGAGCCGATCTCCGAAGTCGACGGCACAATTTCGATCGCGAAGCCGGGGCCGATCCGTTCGGCGATTATTGCACGCGCCTCACTCGCAACGCGCTCCAGTTCATCCGGCGTGCGCGTCAGCATCCGCAGCGTGGGAATCGCGCCGGCGACCGATCGCGAGCGCAGGTAAATCCGAAGCGTCGCTGAGAGCGCCGCGAGCGTGAGTTTGTCGCATCTGAGCGCGCGCTTCAGCGGATGCGCTTTCAGGCGGTCGACCAGCCCGCGGCGTCCGACAATGATTCCTGCCTGTGGTCCGCCGAGCAGCTTGTCGCCCGAAAAGGTCACCAGCCCGGCGCCCGCCGCAACGCTTTCGGAAACCAGCGGTTCGCGCGGCAATCCGAACGCAGCCAGATCGACCAGCGCGCCTGAACCGAGATCTTCGACGACTTCGATGCCGTGCTTCCTTCCGATCGCGGCCAGCTCGGCGAGCGTGACCTCGCTGGTGAAGCCGACCACGCGATAGTTCGACGGATGCACCTTCATCAAAAGTGCGGTTTCGGGACCGATCGCGGCGGTGAAGTCGCGTGGATGCGTACGATTGGTGGTGCCGACCTCGCGCAGGCGCGCGCCGCTTTGCGCCATCACCTCTGGGATTCGGAATGAACCGCCGATCTCGATCAATTCGCCGCGTGAAATGATCACTTCGCGGCCTGCTGCGAGCGCGCTCAGCGCGAGCAGGACCGCCGCCGCGTTGTTGTTGACCACGGTGGCGGCTTCGGCGCCTGTGAGCGCGCACAATTCACCCTCGATCAGCGCATCGCGATCGCCGCGCGCGCCGCTGACGAGGTCATATTCGAGATTCACCGGCGCGCGCGCCGCCTGCACGACGGCCGCTATCGCCTCCTCGGCCAGCAACGCGCGGCCGAGATTGGTATGCAGCACGACACCGGTCGCGTTCACCACCGGCGCCAGCGCCGGCTCATCGGCCGCGAACGCGTTGCGAACCGCGGCTGTCACGCGCTCCAACATCCCGGCGCGATCACACGGGAGATCGCCGGCGTCCGCCGCGATCTCGGCGCGGATCGCATCCTGCGCGCGGCGCACCAGCATCTTGAGGTAATCGCGGCTCAGTTGATGGCCATCGAGCGCGCGCTCCGCCGCCGCGATACATTCATCGATAGGCGGCAGCAACCGCATTGAAGCGCCGCGCCGTAAGCTCTCGCCCGACGCACTCTCGCGCCGCTTTGCCCGAGTCGTCACCAATCTGATTATCGGAAAGCGCGCCGCGCGCGCGCAAGCCGGCGGTCTACGCAGGTTCGGCCGCCTGTCCCATGTCGAGCAGCCGATGCTTGCTGAGCAGCAGGAACCCGCCGCCGAGGCCGATCGCGGCGCAGATCAGCGTCGCGATCGCGGGACCGAGATGCGACCCGGCGAAGCCCACCTCCAGGCTGCCGAACGGCGCGAGTCCGATGAACGAGACCGTGTAGATGCTCATCACGCGGCCGCGGAGCTCGTCGGCAACGAACAATTGGAGCATCGTGTTGGTCGAGGCCTGATAGCTTAGCTGGCCTGCACCGCTGAACATCTGCGCGACCATCGAGAGCGCGAACGACCGCGAGACGCCGAAGACGCCGATCGCCGCCGCCATCGTGAACAGACCCACGATCAGTTGGCGACGCAGATGCCGCGGATCGTGCGAATACGAGGCGACGCCTATCGCGCCCAGCACCGCGCCTGCCCCTTGCGCCGCAAGCAGGAAGCCGTAGGTCCGCGCGCCTTGATGCAGCACGTGGGCGGCGAAGTAGGGGATCAGGACCGAATACTGCATCGAGAAACCCGCCGAGATCGCCAGCACGACAAACAGGTAAAACGTGGGCTTATGATGCCATGCGTAGCCGAGCCCTTCGCGCAACCGGGCGAGCATCACGTTGCCGAACCGCGACGGCTCGCGCCGCGGCACGTCCATCACAATCAGGCTAGCGATCACAGCGATGTAACTGAGACCGTTCAGAAAAAAGCAGCCGGCGATGCCGCTCACGACGATCAGTACGCCGGCAACGGCTGGGCCGAGCGCGCGCGCACCGTTGAACGCCATCGAGTTGAGCGCGATTGCGTTAGGCAGATCTTCGCGCCCGACCATCTCGACGATGAACGCCTGGCGGCCCGGCATATCGAACGAACTGACAAAGCCGTTGAGCGTCGCCAGCGCGATCACATGCTCGATTCGCACAATGTGCGAGTAAGTGAGCGCCGCTAGGGTGAACGCGCTCAGCATCATGATGGTTTGCGTGCAGATGATGAGCCTGCGCCGATCAACGTGATCGACGATTACGCCCGCGAACAGCGCGACTATCAGAATCGGCAGGTAACCGACGAACGACACCACGCCCAGCATCCAGGGCGAATTGGTGAGCTTGAGCACCAGCCATCCCTGGGCGACGATCTGCATCCAGGTGCCGATCAGCGAAACCAGTTGGCCGCTAAAAAACAGGCGGAAGTTGCGATGCTGAAGGGCGCGGAACGCGCCGCCGGCCCGCGTCGGGATCGATGCTGCCGCGGCCTCGCCGGACGCGGCTTCGGTTTCAACTGCGCGCTCGATGGTTATCGCTCGCCGAAAGAAGTGTAGTCCATCTTGGCAGAGTGGGGTGCATCACGCGAGCAAATCCGCGCGAATCGGGAAACCTAACCGAAGGACCGAATCAGCTTCGGGCCTCGACGACCTCGAAGCCGGCGCGCTCGATCATCTCGCGCGTCGCCGCATAGCCCAGACCGGGCGTGGTCAGATAACCGTTGACGAAAATCGAATTGACGGCGTTGAACAGCGCGGGTTGGCGCGCGCCGAGATTCAATTCGCGTCCGCCAGCGGCACGGACCTCGCTCTTCGGATTCAGGAGGCGGAAAAGACAGGCGGCCTTGAGACAGCGCTCGGGCGTAAGTCTCTGCGCGGATTCGAGCGGCGTGCCCTTGATCGGATGGAGAAAATTGATCGGCACCGAATCAATTCCAAGACGACGGGTGGCGTACGCCAGATCGATCAAGTCGTCGTCAGTCTCGCCCATTCCGATGATCCCGCCCGAGCAGGTGCTGAGGCCGGCGGCGCGGACATTCTCGATGGTGGCGACGCGGTCATCCCAGGTATGGGTGGTGCAGATGCGCGGGTAAAAGCGGCGGCTCGTGTTGAGATTATGATTTATCCATCCCGCGCCCGCTTCCTTGAGCGTCTCGGCTTGAGCGCGATCCATCAGGCCGAGCGAAAGGCAGAGCTCGAGTTCCGGCAACTCGCTGCGAATTCTTTCGCACGCCTCGCCCAGATGATCGATATCGCGGGCGGCCGGGCCGCGCATGCTGCAGACCATGCAGTAGCGCTGGGCGCCGGTTTCGGCCGCCTCGCGCGCCCCTTCGACCAGTTCCGCGATGCTCTGGAGCTTGTAGACCGGGATGTCCGCCTTCGAGACGCGCGATTGCGAGCAATAATGGCAATCCTCGGGGCAGATGCCGCTCTGCGCGTTGCGCAGGATGCAAATTTTCACCTGCCGGCCGAACGCCGCCTCGCGAACGCGCAAGGTCGCTGCGAGCAGGTCGGGAAGCCGCTCATCGGGACAATCGAGGATTGCGCCTGCCACCGGGCGCGGCAGTTCCGCGCCGGCGAGCACCGCGGCGGTCATTTGGTCGAGATCGAGCGTATCGAATCGGATCATTGTGGTGCGGCTCCAATCATCGCAGCCGCGCATCACAATTACGGGCTCGATCCATTCGGATCAAGTGCTCCTTAGAGCGGCAATCGCGCCGAGTGTCTGCGTATGAGCGGGGCTTTTGCGAAAATTTCGGGACGTTATAGAATCTTCTTACTGGGGACGCCTGCCGATAGAATGAGCGTCGCCCGGCTCGATCGATGTTCGGCGAAATCAATCCGCGCGCAAAAGCCAAAGCTCCCTTCATTTCCGTCGAAGCTGCGCTGGAGGAGATCCGGCGCGGCCAGATGGTCATCTTGATGGATGACGAAGAGCGCGAAAACGAGGGCGACCTGTGCATGGCGGCCGAAAAGGTGACTGCCGAGGCCGTCAATTTCATGGCCAAGCACGGCCGCGGCCTCATCTGCCTGCCGATGTCCTCGGAGCGCGCCGACCAGCTCGGCCTCAATCCGATGGTCGCCAACAACCAGGCGCCGCTCGGCACCGCATTCACGATTTCGATCAACGCCAAGGCCGCGCCGGGCTCCGGCGTTTCGGCGCATGCGCGCGCCGTCACAATCCTGCAGGCGGTCCGCGATGAGGCGAACGCCTCCGATTTCATCAGTCCGGGCCATGTCTATCCGCTTCGCGCGCGCGATGGTGGCGTGCTCGTGCGCACCGGCCAGACCGAGGGCGCCGTCGATCTCGCACGCCTGGCAGGGCTCAAGCCCGCCGGCGTCATCTGCGAGATTCTTAAGGAAGACGGTACGATGGCCCGGCGCGACGACCTGGTGCAGTTCGCGCGCACTCACAAGCTCAAGATCGTGACCGTCGCCGATATCATCGAACATCGGCTACGAAACGAAACGATGGTGGTGCGGATCGCAGAGGCTCGTCTACCGACCGCTCATGGCGAGTTCCGCGCTGTCGTCTACCGCAACCGCATCGATCTGACCGAGCATCTGGTGCTGGTAATGGGGACGGTCGATCCGAGCCGTCCAATTCTGGTGCGGGCGCATCGCGAGTACCTGCCCGGCGATGTCTTCGGATATTCCTCGCGCGATACGCGGAGCCTGCTGAGGGTCGCAATGGAGCGGGTGGCCGAAGCGGGTAACGGCGTGATTCTTTACCTTAAGCGCGAAGCCAACGCGATCGCCGCGGAGCTTACCGGCAACGGTCAGCGCAAGCGCGCGGTAAGCACACATCTCAATCAGCCGCCGGTCGACTTTCGCGAGTATGGAATCGGCGCGCAGATTCTGCGCGATGTCGGCGTGCGCAAGATGATCCTGATGTCCGATACTGCGCCGCGTTTGGCAAATCTCACCGGCTACGGACTCGAAGTCGTCGACCATATCCCGCTGCTGGTCGAGTCCGCCCCGGCGGCATCGAATGGCCGCTAGCGAGCCTTGGAGGACCAGCTAGCTGGCGATTCGCCGCATATTTTGGGAACGTTTTTCGGTGCCATTTCGGTTTTCAATCATCGGATGTCCCAGCGACCTTTGATCCCGAAGGCTTCTGTGCGGATGCAATCGCTCTCCAACCCAGGCGCCGCTCGAGCGGCGCTCATTTTTTTCATTTTCGCCGGGGTGGCGATTGCGCTCAGTCTGCTGTCCTCCCCCGCTGTGATCGCGACGCCGGAAGTCGTCACGATCGATGCGGTCGCTCTCGATCGACCCCTTGCAGCCGGACGCACGAGCACCCTGCTGGTTACGCTGGGAATTCTCGACGGATGGCATATCAACTCGAATCGTCCGCTATCCGAGGATTTCATCCCAACCCAGGTCAGCATGAGCACGCCGCCCGGCGTGACGGCGGGCGCGCCCGTGTATCCGACGCCTGAGATCGTAAGCCTCGGCTTCTCTTCGGGCGAGAAATTTTCGGTCTTCACTGGAATCGCAGTAGTCAAAATCCCGCTAACCCCGGACGCCAGCTTCAAGCCACAAACCTCCGAACCCGGCGCCATCAAGGTCGATTATCAGGCGTGCAACAACACCGAGTGTCTGCGTCCGTCATCGATCAGTAAGGATATCGATCTCGCCACTCTGGCCGACCGGAGCCGCGGTCCTGCAGCCGGAACAGCGCCGTCTGAGCCGGTTGCGGACTCAGGCGGTTTCGCAAGGTTCTTCAGCAGCCACGGCTATATTCTCGGCTTTCTGCTCGTCTTGGTGGGCGGCCTGGCGCTCAATCTCACGCCCTGCGTCTATCCGCTTATCGGCGTGACGATTGCCTACTTCGGCAATCAGTCGGGAACCCATCGTAAGGTCGCGATGCTGGCCGTCGTCTACGTGCTGGGAATCGCGCTGATGTTCTCGTCGGTCGGCGTCGCGGTGGCGCTTTCGGGCGGGCTCTTCGGAGCTGCCCTGCAGAACGCCTATGTATTGAGCGCCATCGCGGCCGTGATGGTGCTGCTCGCCCTGTCGAGCTTCGGCGTGTTCGTATTGCAGGCGCCGCAATGGATGATGCGATGGGCGGCGGTTTCGCGGCCGGGCTTTGCGGGCGCGCTTCTGATGGGCCTCGGGATGGGCGTGGTGGCCGCGCCGTGTATCGGTCCGATCGTGCTTGGGCTGCTGCTGATGGTCGAGCGGAGCGGTAATCCGCTCTTCGGGTTCGCGCTTTTCTTTACGCTCGCGGTCGGACTGGGGCTACCGTACATCGGACTTGCGATGGCCGCCGGGAGCATCCGCCGATTGCCGCGCTCGGGCGAATGGCTTCGATGGACCGAGCAGTTGTTCGGCTTCGTGCTCATCGGGCTTGCGCTCTACTTCATCGAACCTGTCGTGCCGGGCCATATCATCAACCGCATCCTGCCGTTCTATGCGGCGAGCGCGGGAATCTACCTTGGGTTCATCAGCAGTGCGGGACGAAGCTGGCGGCCGTTTCTAATTTTCAGGAGCGCGGTGGGAATCGCCGCGATCGGTGCGCTGGTCTATCTGGTCGTGCCGCATGGACCGCGTATCGCATTGCGGTTCGCACCCTTCAATGAAGGTGCTTTGGCGCGTGCGCGCGCTGACGGCAAGCCGGTGCTGGTCGATTTCAGCGCCGAATGGTGCATCCCGTGCCGCGAGATGGAGCGCACCACGTACGCCGATCCGGCGGTCATCAAAGCGGCCTTGGGTTTCGTTCGGTTGCGGGCAGATCTGACCGCGGAAAACGTCGAAAATAAAGAACTTGCGCATCATTTTGGCGTGCAGGGCGTGCCGACAACGCTTTTCATCGATCCGGCAGGACACATACGAAAGCGCGAGGTCGGATACGTCGGTCCTCGGCAGTTCCTCGATGATCTTAGGGCTGTGGATTAGCCCTCTTTTGGTTTGCTACAATAGATCAGCGTTTGATTTCAGTCCGGAAAATGCTCCGGAGGACGGCCGTTGAAGCGATCTGCTGGAGTGTCGGCTTTTATAACAAATCTGTGTGATTTTTACGATACGCGAGATCTTAATCAAACGACGTTCCATTTTCTATTTCTTTTACATCAATTATTCTTTACTTCGCTTCCTTAAATCGATACCATACAAGTTGTGTTGAGGTTGCGGTGAGGTAGGCATTCCGCCTGATTTATATGGCAAACCAGCAAGGGTCTGAGAGCTACGGCGCCGAGTCGATCAAGGTTCTCGAAGGGCTCGAAGCGGTCCGCAAGCGCCCCGGTATGTATATCGGGGACACGGCCGAGCGCGGGCTTCATCACCTCGTCACCGAAATCGTAGACAACTCCGTCGATGAAGCGCTGGCTGGTTTCTGCAGCGAGATTAGCGTCACGATTCTCGGTGATGACGCGATTTCGATCGAGGACAACGGCCGGGGCATCCCGGTCGACATGCATCCGACGGAGAAGCGCTCGGCGCTCGAGGTCGTGCATACAGTGCTGCACGCAGGCGGCAAATTCGAGCGCCAAGCCTACAAGGTCTCAGGCGGATTGCATGGCGTCGGAGCATCAGTTGTCAACGCGCTCAGCGAAGAATTCGAAGTCGAGGTCCATCGGGAAGGCAAAGTCTGGTATCAGCGCTACGAACGCGGCATCCCGAAGACCAAGGTCGAGCAGCGCGGCACGACCAGGAAGACCGGTACCAAGACCACCTTTTCACCTGATCAGAAAATCTTTCCTGAAGTCCGCTTCAAGTACGAACTCATCGCGCGCTACCTGCGCGAGATGGCCTATCTCAACGCCGGTCTCAAAATAACGCTGCGCGATGAGCGCACCGGCAAGCAGGACGAGTTCTATTACAAGGGCGGCATCAAGGAGTTCGTGCTCTCGCTGACGCAGAGCAGCGAGGCGCTCCATGATCCGATCTATTTCAGCGGCGTGCGCGAGGGCGTCGACATCGAATGCGCTCTGCAATGGACCGACGCGGTCCACGAGACGGTCTTCTCTTACGCCAACAACATCCACACCATCGAAGGCGGGACGCATCTCTCGGGGTTGCGCTCGGCGCTGACCCGCACGCTAAACAACTACGCAACCCGGAACAATCTCTTCAAGAACAAAGAGATGCGCCTCGAGGGCGAGGATACGCGCGAGGGGCTGTTCGGAATCATAAGCGTAAAATTGGGCGAGCCCCAGTTCGAGGGCCAGACCAAGACCAAGCTCGGCAACTCCGAAATCGAGGGTCTGGTAGCGGGCCTGGTGATCGAAAAGTTAGGCGAGTATCTCGAGGAAAATCCCGGCGACGCCAAGCGGATCGTCGCGCGCGCGATCGAAGCCGCCACCGCCCGCGAGGCGGCCCGCAAGGCCAAAGAGCTGGTGAGGCGCAAGGGCGCGCTCGATTCCGGCTCGTTGCCCGGCAAGCTCGCCGATTGTCAGGAGCGCGATCCGGAACGCAGCGAGCTGTTTATCGTCGAGGGCGATTCGGCGGGCGGCTCGGCCAAGCAGGGACGTGATCGCCGCGTGCAGGCGATCCTGCCGCTGCGCGGCAAAATCCTCAATGTCGAGCGCGCGCGGATCGACAAGGTGCTTTCGTCTGCCGAGCTGCGCACACTGATTACGGCGCTCGGAATGGGCGTGGGGACCGACAAGGACGTTTCGCGCCTACGCTATCATACGATCATCATCATGACCGACGCCGATGTCGACGGCTCACATATTCGGACCCTGCTGCTGACCTTCTTCTTCCGGCAATTTCCCGAGATCGTCGAAGGCGGCTACCTGTATGTTGCACAGCCGCCGCTGTTCCGCGCCAAGAAAGGCAAGAGCGAGCGCTATCTCAAGGATGAAGGCGCACTTGAGGAATATCTGACCGACCTTGGCGCCGAGGCGCTCACGCTAAAGGTCGGTTCCGGCAGGAACGCGGACGAGATCAAGGGCGCGCGTCTCAAGGCGATTGCGCGCAGAGCCCTATATCGCGATCGGATGTACGAGGCGCTCGAGAAGCGCAGCAAGGAGCGTCCGATCGTGGGCGTGCTCGCCCGGATGGTCACCGAGCGCGAGATCACTGCTGACACCTTCCGCGATGACAAAGCGCTCAAGAAGGCGGCAGAAGCAATCGCCCGCGACCCCGAGGTCAAGGAACTGAATCTCGTCTTCCGCATCGAGCCCGAGGATGGCTCGTTCCGTGCGGTCTTTACGCATCAGCGCAACGGCGCTACGCCGCCCACAGTCGTCGACTTGGCGCTCTATCACAGCGGCGAGCTGCGCGAGATTCGCCGCCTCTCCGGCGAGCTGGACGAACTCAAGCCGCCGTTCGTGCTCAGGTCGGGCGAAGAAGAGCGCACCATCGAGACGCTCAGGGCGGTCGCCGACGCCGTGCTGGCAGCCGGCCAGAAGGGCATCGAGGTGCAGCGTTACAAAGGGCTGGGCGAGATGAATCCGGAGCAGTTGTGGGAAACCACGATGAACCCGGAGGCGCGCTCGCTGCTCAAGGTGCAGGTCGGATCGCAGGAGGAGGCGGAGGAGATGTTCGCGAAGCTGATGGGCGATCAGGTCGAGCCGCGCCGCCGGTTCATCGAAGAGAACGCGCTGAACGTCCGGAATCTGGATATCTGACGGATAAGTTTTTCCGCGGCCGATGTGTGTTCCTTGTTTGTCGCGGCGCGCGGAGCCGGGCGCTAATGACGACAGGCGCAGAATAAATGGCGACCACTAACGGCAACGAACCAATCCGCAACGAACCGTCGCTGCTGAATATCGAAGACGACATGCGGCAGTCGTACCTCGACTACGCGATGTCGGTGAATATCGGGCGCGCGCTGCCCGATCTCCGCGACGGCCTCAAGCCCGTGCATCGACGGATCCTCTACGCGATGTTCCGCGAGGGTCTGCTCGCGAATCGCCGCTACTCGAAATGCGCCGGCGTTGTCGGCGAGGTCCTCAAACGCTACCACCCGCACGGCGATTCCGCCGTCTACGACGCGCTGGTCCGGATGGCTCAGCCGTTCTCGGTCCGCTACCCGCTTATCGACGGCCAGGGCAACTTCGGCTCGATCGATGGTGACCCGCCCGCCGCCTATCGTTACACCGAATGCCGCCTGACGAGGCTGGCCGAGCTGATGCTCGCCGATATCGACAAGGAGACGGTCGACTTCGTTCCCAACTTCGACGGCTCGCAGGAAGAGCCCGAGGTGCTGCCCGCGCAGATTCCCAACCTGCTCATCAACGGCTCGGACGGAATCGCGGTCGGGATGGCGACCAACATTCCGCCGCACAACCTGGGCGAAGTCTGCGACGCTTTGCTCGCGTTGATCGAGAAGCCCGACCTGCCGCTGGAGAAGATTCTCAATATCATCCCGGGCCCCGATTTCCCGACTGGCGGACAGTTGCTTGGCCGCGATGCGGTGCGTCAGGCCTATCTCGCCGGGCGCGGAATTCTCACGATGCGCGCGCTGGCGGTGATCGAGACCGACAAGCGCAGCGGACGCGCCTCGATAATCGTGCGCGAGATCCCGTACCAGGTAAACAAGACCCGCTTGATCGAGCGGATCGCCGATCTGGTCAACGATCGCCGCATCGACGGAATCAGCGACCTGCGCGACGAATCGGATCGCGACGGAATGCGGATCGTGATCGAGCTCAAGCGCGACGCCGAGCCGCGGATCGTGCTGAACCAGCTCTACAAGCTCACTCCGATGCAGGAGAGCTACGGGCTCATCATGCTCGCGATCCAGGAGGGCCGGCCGCGCGAGCTTAATCTTCGCGAGATGCTGGTCGCGTTCCTCGACCATCGCGAACGCGTCATCACCCGCCGCTCGCTGTTCGAGAAGCGCCAGGCCGAAGCACGACTTCACATCCTCGAGGGTCTCCTGATCGCGCTCAAGAACCTCGACCCGGTCATCAAGTTGATTCGTGCGTCGAAGGACGCCGAGTCGGCGCGCAGCGGCCTGATGACGCAGTTCAAGCTCACGCAAGCGCAGGCCCAGGCGATCCTCGACCTGACGCTTCGCCGCTTGACGTCGCTCGAGCGCGACAAGATCGCCGCCGAGTACAAAGAGACCGAGGAGACAATCACGCGGCTCACGCGAATTCTGAGCGATCGCAAGGTTCTGATGGGGCTCATCGCGGATGACCTGAAGAAAATCAAGGAGGAGTTCGCCGATCCCCGCCGCACGCAGATTATCGAGGCCGAAGGCGATTTCGATGTCGAGGATTTGATCGTCGAGGAAGACGTGCTCGTCACCGTCAGCCATGGCGGCTATATCAAGCGCACGCCGCTCTCGCTCTATCGCACGCAACGGCGCGGCGGACGCGGCAAGATCGGTGCCAGCACCGGCGAGGAGGACTTCGTCGAGCATCTGGTGCCGGTCTCGACGCACGATCGCCTGCTGTTCTTCACCAGCGCCGGCAAGGTCTATCAACTGAAGGCCTACGAGCTGCCGGAGGCCGGCCGCGCGGCACGCGGCCGTTCGATCGCAAATCTCCTAAGTCTCGCCGACGGCGAGTCGCTCTCGGCATTCATGGCGATACCGAAGGACACCGCCGGCAAGTACGTTTTCTTCGCCACCCGCCGCGGACGCGTGAAGAAAACCGAACTCGATCAGTTCGCGAACATCCGCTCCACCGGCATCATCGCGATCAGCCTCGAAGAGGGCGACGAGCTGGTCGGCGTGCGGATCACCGACGGTCATCAGCAGATCGTGCTTTCGACCCGCGAAGGCCAGGCGATCCGCTTCGCCGAGGACGAAGTGCGCGCGATGGGCCGCGATACGCAGGGCGTGATCGGCATGGAGCTCGATTCCTACAGCGTCAAGGATGGCAAGACCGTCACGCTGGTGCAGGACGAGGTGGTCTCGATGGCAACCTCGCGCGAGGGCGAGACACTGCTCACGGTCTCCGAGCTCGGCTTCGGCAAGCGCACCCCGGCCAGCGAGTATCGGCTGACTCATCGCGGCGGCAAAGGCGTCATCACGATGAACGTGACGGACAAAACCGGCAAGGTCATCAACGTCCGCCAGGTCGGCTCCGACGATCAGGTGATGCTCATAACCGACGGCGGCAAGGTCATCCGGCTCGACGTGAAGACGGTGCGCATCACCGGTCGCAACGCGCAGGGCGTTAGACTGGTGCGGCTGGAAGAGGGCGAGAAGGTGCGCGCGGTTGCCGGCCTCGCCGAGCGCGAAGAGGAAGGCAACGGCGCGGAACCCGAGGACGGCTCAGGTAAATAGTTCGCAGTCTCACGCTCCTCGGACAGGATGAGGAGAGGAGACCACTCAGCTTGCGGCGTTCAGCTTTATACTAGGCGTACACTTTATCCGCTGCCGCCAATGCGGCGCCGCGGCGCACCTCAACGCCCATCGATGCGATAATCGACTCGAGCGCGCCGAGCAGGGCCGCCACATGTTGACGCCTTGATGATTCCCCGAGCGTTCCGATGCGCCAGACCTGCCCGCGGAACGGTCCCAGCCCGCCCGCTATCTCAAGGTTGTACTTGAGCAACAGTTCGCGGCGCACAGCCGCCTCATCGATTCCAGCCGGCGTCTTCACCACCGCGAGCTGCGGTAATCGATGGCCCTCCTGCGCGACCGGCTCGAGCCCCAGCGCCGCCAATCCCGCGCTGATAGCCGCGCCGTTCAGGCGGTGCCGTTCGAAGCGCGCCGGTAATCCCTCTTCCAGCACAAGCCGCAGCCCCTCGTACAACGCGTAGGTCATAGTGATCGGCGCCGTATGATGATAAACGCGCTCGCGGCCCCAGTACTGCTCGATCATCGAGATGTCGAAGTACCACGAGTGGCACTTTTGCTTGCGCGCCCGAATGGCGTCGCGCGCCGCCTGGCTGAAGGTAATCGGCGCGAGTCCCGGCGGCGCGCTGATGCCCTTCTGCGTACAGCTATAAGCGACATCGACGCGCCATTTGTCGATTTCCACCGGGATGCATCCGAGCGACGTGACCGTGTCGAGCACCAGCATCGCGCCGTGCTCGTGGGCAAGCCGCGAGATCTCCTCAACCGGCTGCCAGATGCCGGTCGAGGTCTCCGCGTGTACGATCAACACCATCTTTGGCCGCTTGGTTTTCTTAAGCGCCGTCGCGATGTCCGCCGGTTCTATGATCCGGCCCCACGGCGACTCCACGCGATGCACCCGCGCGCCCATCCGCTCCGCGCAATCCGCCGCCCTTCCGCCGAACACGCCATTGACGCCGATCACCGCCTCGTCGCCTTCCTCGATCAGGTTGGCGATCGCCGCTTCCATCCCGGCCGAGCCGGTGCCTGAGACGGGAAAGGTCAGATCGTTCGCGGTCTGAAACAAAGCGCGCAAAAGCTGCTTGACCTCTTCCATTACGGCAGCGAAGTCGGGATCGAGATGGCCGACGACCGGCGCGATCATCGCGCGCATCACGCGCGGATGGATGTTCGATGGGCCGGGCCCGAGCAGCGTGCGTTGCGCGGGATTGAGTTCCGGGGCGTTTGCCAAGGCGGTTCTCCTCGAATCGGTATCGTCGCGCGTCGCGCTTAGGCTTGTAATCAGCGACTGCGGCGATGCCGTCAGGAATTATTCGCGCTATTATGACCGTATCTGTCGCGCGCCGCAAAAGCGCGTTCGAGTTTACGGCGCGCAATCGATCTTCATGCTACAGTGGCGGTCGCGATGGAGACCAACGGCTCCGGCGCGAGCCCAATCGACGAACATCTGCGGGCCGAGTTGCGTGCGATCGTCGGCGAGAACGCGATCGTCCAACGCACCAGCGAGCTCAAAGTCTACGAATGCGACGGCTGGACGATCGAGAAGAGCCGGCCTGACCTGCTCGTGATGCCGCGCACGACGGCCGAAGTCAGCGCGGTTTTGAAGGCGCTGCACAAGCGGAAAATCGCGTTCGTGCCGCGCGGCGCCGGGACCGGGCTTTCCGGCGGCGCACTGCCAATACAGGCGCCGGTGATGATCTGCACCTCGCGGATGAACAGGATCCTCGCGATCGATCTCGCGAATCGGCGCGTCGAGGTCGAATCGGGCGTCGTCAATCTGCACGTCTCCAACGCCGTCAAAGCTGACGGCTATTTCTACGCGCCCGACCCATCCTCGCAGATGGCCTGCACGATCGGCGGCAACATCGCCGAGAACTCGGGCGGGCCGCATACGCTTAAGTATGGCGTCACCACCAATCACGTGCTGGCGGTCGAGCTGGTGCTGCCCGATGGCGGGATCGTCGAGCTGGGCGGTCCGGTCGAGGATCGATGGGGCTATGATCTCGTCGGCGCGCTCATCGGCGCGGAAGGGACGGCAGGGATCGTGACGCGCGCCACGCTCAAGCTGCTGCGCGAGCCCGAGGCGCGCCAGACGCTGCTTGCGATTTTTCCCGACGTCGAGAGCGCGACCCGCGCCGTCTCGGCGACAATCGCCGCCGGAATAATTCCGGGCGCGATCGAAATGATGGACCGCCTGATCATCCGCGCGGTCGAGGCCGCGTTCCATATCGGGCTCCCGGACGACGCCGAGGCCGTGCTGATTATCGAACTCGATGGCCTCGCCGCCGGGATGGACGAGCGCCTGGTGCGCGTGTGCGAGCTGGTGCGCGGATGCGGCGCACGCGAAATTCGCATCGCGCGCGACGAGGCGGAGCGCGCCAATATCTGGCAGGGCCGCAAGCGGGCTTTCGGCGCGGTCGGACGCCTCGCACCCAACTACGCCACACAGGACGGCGTGGTTCCACGCACCCGTCTCCCGCAGATTCTGCGCGCAATCGCGGCGATCGCCGAGCATTATCGGCTGCGAATCGGCAACGTCTTTCACGCCGGCGACGGCAATATTCATCCGATCGTGCTGTACGACGAGCGCGATCCCGATGAGGTCCGGCGCGCGATCGAGGCCGGCCGCGACATCCTGAAGGCCTGCGTGCAGCTCGGCGGAAGCTTAAGCGGCGAGCACGGAATCGGCGCGGAAAAGATTCAGGAGATGCCGCTTTTGTTCTCGCCCGACGATCTGATGGTAATGACCGAGCTGCGCCGCGTCTTTGATCCGGATGGACGTTCGAATCCCAACAAGATCATCCCGACGCCCGGCGCCTGCGTCGAAGTCACGACGCCACATCGGCAAGCGGCGCTCTGACGATGCAGGCCGAGCATGAGACAGAGCGGCATCCTGCGCTCCGGGCCGCAACCGAGCTGAGCGCGATCATCGGCGCCGATCGGCTGCGCACGCCAGAGGGGCGCGAAGCGCTCGCGGCCGACCTTATCGTGGAGCCGCGCAACGCCGACGAACTGTCGAAAATCGTTTTCAAGTGCGAGGTCGACGGCATCACGCTCGCCCCGCTGGGCGGCGCGCGCACGCTCGCCGAGATTCGGCGCACGCACGTCACGCTCGGCGTATCCCTCGCGCGAATGTCGCGCATCGTCGACTACGAACCCGAGGACATGACGGTCACGGCCGAGGCCGGCATCACGCTCGGCGCATTGAACCAGGCGCTCGCGGCGAATCGGCAGCATCTGCCGCTCGATCCACCCGATCCGTCGAGCGTCACAATCGGCGCCTTGATCGGCGCATCAAAGGCCGGCCCGCTGCGGCTTACCGAGGGCGGCGTGCGCGACCTGATGATCGGCGTGCGCTTCGTCGGGCACGGCGGGCGTATCGTGCGCGGCGGCGGCCGCGTGGTCAAAAACGTCACCGGCTATGATTTGATGAAGGTGATGTCGGGATCGTTCGGCACGCTCGGAGTCGTGATCGAGGCAACGTTCAAAGTGCGCCCGATGCCCGAGCGGTATACGATCGCGATGCTCTCGTGCCGCGATCCTGCGACCGCCTTTGAAGCGGCGGCGCGGATTCATGATGCGCTGCCGCTGATTCATCTCGAGGTTGCCAGCCCGGGTATCGCGCAAAATCTCGGCGTCGCGCGGGATCGCTTCGGCGTCATCGTCGGATTCTGCGGCAACCGCGCGGAGATCGATTATCAGTCCGACAAAATTCGCGCGCTGGCCGGCGATGCCGAGGTCGAGGTCGTCCGGCTTGCGAGCGCGCTGCGCCTCTATCAGCGGCTGCGCGATTTCACGCTGCCCGTCCCAGGTATCAGCGCCCGTATTGCGACTTTGCCGGCATCGCTACATCGGAGTTTGCAGGATTGTGCAGCGGAGTTCTGCGCACATGCCGGATGCGGCGTCGCGGAGCTTTTCATGCCCGGCGAGCTTGCAGCGGACGAGGCGGCGAAGCTCGTCGCGCGATGGCGCGAGGTCGCGGCCGTAGCGCGCGGCCATCTGCGCCTGCTCTCAGCGCCGCCGGCTATTCGCGGCGGCCTCGATTTCTTCGGCGCGCCCGGCGATGGTGTGCTTGCGTTGAGCCGCCGCCTTAAAGCCGCCTTCGATCCGGTCGGCATCTTCAATCCCGGCTGCTTCATCGGAGGAATCTAACCGCGATGGCCGCGCCCGCCTCCGTCCCCGACCCGACTCAGCAGCCGGCCATTCAATCGCCCGGCACGCCGGCCGCCAAGCCGCGCCGCGATGTGGTCGATTACGAACGGCTCTTCGAGTGCGTGCACTGCGGCCTCTGCCTCGAATCGTGCCCCACCTACGTTCTGACGCGACGCGAGATGGACTCGCCGCGCGGCCGCATCTACCTGATGAAGGCGTTGGCCGAAGGACGCATCGAACTCGACGACAGCACCGTGCGCCATCTCGATCTGTGCCTCGGATGCCGAGGATGCGAGACCGCGTGCCCATCGGGCGTCCATTACGGGCTGCTAATCGAGCGCGCGGCCGACTACGTCGAACGCAATCATCGTCGAAGCTTTCGCGAACGGGCCAAGCGCCGGCTAATCAGCGCGATCTTCCCCTATCCGGAACGCCTGCGACGGCTGATCGCGCCGCTTCGGCTCGCTGAGCGACTTCATCTGCGAGGCCTTATCCGAGCGCTGATGCCCGGCAGCGTGGCGGAATGGCTCGATTTGGTGCCGCGGCGCGACGAGCGGGTTGCGTCGGATTCGTGGATGCAATGGACGGCGAGCGCTGACGGGCCGCTCGCGCTGGTGCATCACGGATGTGTCGCGCAGGTGCTGGCCGACTCCGAAAACCGCAACAGCGAGCACGCGCTGCGCGCGGCGGGCTTTCGGGTCATCGAATTGGGCGAGACCGAGTGCTGCGGCGCGCTCGACCTGCACGCGGGAAATCGCGAGCGGGCCCTGGAATTCGCGAGGCGCAATGTGCGCGCGCTCAAGCGCAGCGGCGCAGAAGTGATACTCTCGGCCGCTTCAGGATGCGCGGCCGCGATCGCCGAGTACGGCGAGCTGCTCAAGAACGAACCCGAGTACGCCGCCGACGCGCGCGAGGTCTCGGCCCGTGTGCAGGATCTCAGCTCACTGCTGGTCGGCGCGAAGCTGCCGGTTGGACGCGAGCTTAAATGCGTCGTCACCTACCACGATTCGTGTCATCTGGCGCATGGCCTTGGCGTGCGTGAGACGCCGCGCCAGTTGCTGAAATCAATTCCGGGCGTGACGCTGGTCGAGATGGCGGAGTCAGATCTCTGCTGCGGCTCGGCGGGCAGCTACAATTTGACCGAGCCCGCGATGGCGCGCGAGCTGGTTCGCCGCAAGGTCGACAACATCATCGCGACCAAAGCGGATTACGTGGTGCTGGGGAATCCAGGCTGCGAGTTCCAGATCGAGGCCGAGTTGCGGCGGCGCGGCGCCAAGACCCGCGCGATTCATCTCGCGGACTTCCTCGCGCTGGCAAATCGGTGATTTCGCTTGTTTAGGGACAGCTTGTCGAACCGTTGCAGACGTTGCCGCCCGCATCGACACCGCCGCTGATCGTCGTAGCGCCACTGCTGATCACGTTGTTCGAGAACCCGTCCTTGGGTTGCATCGCGATACCGATACTCGTATTGCCGCTCACCTCGTTGCCGGTGATTGACGAGTTGGCGCCGGCGGTGATGCCATTGCTGGTAATACCATTGCCGGTGTTGCCATCGACAGTATTCCCGTGAATAAGACCGGCGGCGCTGATGCCGTCGCCGCTGTTGCCGGAGACCGAGTTATTTTCGATCACGCACGACGAGCCGCATACTATTCCCGCTCCGCCACCCGCGATGTGCATCGAGGTAACCGTGCTCCCATTACCGACAATCACGCCACCGCCGCGCATCCCGATGATGTTTCCATTCTGGATAGTTACGTTCGGCTGGTTCGCTGCATTTATACCGATACCGCCAGCTCCGCTCTTCCCGATTATCGAATAACCGCGGAAATCGATGGAGACGTTGGGGCCGGTGATGTTGATCGCGTTAGCGTTGTTGCCCTTGAGCACAATGTTCCGCGACAGATAGTAGCTGCCGCTGCCCACGGTGTAGACGGCTCCGGCGCCGCCGATACTCGCGGCACGCTCCAAAGGTATTGCCTGCGCGCTAGAATTTCCGGCCCCGGCCGCGATCCCGGCGATGGCAATTGCGGCTATCATAGGCAACGAGGGATACATCGGGCGCTTTTGATACATTGAGTTAACCTTATCTGTAAGAAGCTATGGCGGGTAAATTAAGAATGTCAACCGGCATTGAGCAAACTGCGGCCTCGTGATGTTAATCTCCGCGGGAGCGCGAGAGAAAAATTTGTGCAATCGGTACAGGTGAGGATAAAACGGACGAGGCCGGACGCTGCGATACCTCGCTATCATAGCGAGCATAGCGCCGGAATGGATTTGGCGGCGGCGCTCGATGGGCCCGTTACTCTGCGCAGCCTGGAGCGCGCCGCAATTCCGACTGGCCTTGCGATCGAGCTTCCGCCCGGCTTCGAAGCGCAGGTACGCCCGCGCAGCGGCCGCGCGATTCGCGAGGGTCTCGCGCTCATCAATTCGCCCGGCACCATCGATGCCGACTATCGCGGCGAGATCCAGGTGCTGGCCGTGAATCTCGGCGTGCAGCCGATCGTGATTCGACCCGGCGACCGTATCGCACAGATGATCATCGCTCCGGTTTGCCGCGCCGAACTGGTAGAAGTTGAAGTGCTGGCGGAAACGGCGCGCGGCGCCGGCGGCTTCGGGCACACCGGACGCTGAGCGGCCCAGATAATCTTCGCCCGCCAACCTATGACGACGAAGCACGAGGACATCGACCTGGCGCTGACCGAGGTCGGCCCGATCGACGGCCGCTATCGGCGGCGGACGCGCGCGCTCGAAGGCTACTTCAGCGAGTATGCGTTGATTCGCTACCGGGTGCGGGTGGAGATTGAATGGTACCTCGCTCTTGCCGCGCATCCGAGGTTCGATGCGCTCGCTCCACTCGAGGATGCAACTCGCGAACGTCTGCGCGGCATCTACGAAGATTTCTCGCTTCGCGACGCGCGCGCCGTCAAAAAACTCGAAGCGGAGACCAATCACGACGTCAAGGCGGTCGAGTATTTCCTGAAGGACAAGCTTGTCGCGATCGATCCCGCGCTGCCCGCGGAGATCGTGCATTTCGCGTGCACCTCCGAGGACATCAGCAACATCGCGTGGGCGCTGATGCTCAAAGAGTTCGTCGAACGCGAATTGACCCCGCAGATCGAACGCGTGACGACGACAATCGCCGAAATGGCGAGGCGGTTCAAATCCACCCCGATGCTCGCGCGCACCCACGGTCAGCCCGCTTCACCGACCACAATGGGCAAGGAACTCGCCGTGTTCGCGTCGAGGCTGGAACGCCAGCTCGGTCATCTCAGGCGCCAGGAGTATCTCGGCAAGCTGAATGGCGCGGTCGGCAACTTCAACGCGCATCAGCTGGCCTGTCCGGAGATCGACTGGATCGAGCTGTCGCAGCGCTTCGTCGAGGGCTTTGGGCTCAAGTGGAATCCGCTGACCACGCAGATCGAGAGCCACGATTTCATTGCCGAGCTGTTCGACGTGATGGTGCGGATCGACACCGTGATGCTCGACTTCGCGCGCGATATGTGGAGCTACGTCGCACTCGGCTATTTTCGCCAGCGTGCGGTCGCCGGCGAGGTCGGCTCGTCGACCATGCCGCACAAGGTGAATCCCATCGATTTCGAGAACGCCGAGGGCAATCTCGGCCTCGCGACCGCGCTATTCCAGCATCTTTCGACCAAGCTCCCGATCTCGCGATGGCAGCGCGATCTGAGCGATTCGACCGCGATGCGGTCGATCGGAACCGCCTTCGGTCATGTGATGATCGCGCTCGATTCGCTCGCGCGCGGTCTCTCGCGGGTCGATCTCGACGAGCGCCGGATGACAGCCGAGCTCGACGATCCGCAGGCATTCGAGGTTATCGCCGAGGCGATCCAAACGCTGATGCGGCGCTATGCGCTGGAAAATCCCTATGAACGGCTAAAGGAGCTGACGCGCGGCCGCACCATCGATCGCGAAGGCATCGAAAAATTTGTCGCCTCGCTGCCGCTCGACCCGGCCGCGCGCGAGGCGCTCAAAGGGCTCACCCCGCGCGGTTATATCGGCCTGGCCGAAGACCTGGTTGAGCGTTTTTGCCCTAAGCCGCCGGCCGGCAAAAATGTGTGAATAATTCGTTCTGCGGCGGCTGATCGTCGGTCCCGCTCTGTGTCAGAATAGTTGCATCACCTTACAGTGCGAGGCATCGATGGAGAATATTCCGGCAAAACTCGAACAGTTTTACGAGGGCAAGGCGAAGAAGCTTTACAGCACTTCCGATCCCGACTTGGTAATCGCTTATTTCAAGGACGATGCGACCGCGTTCAACGCCAAGAAACGCGGCACGATCGAAGACAAAGGCGTTATCAACAACCGGATGTCGGAACTGTTCTTCACCCTGCTCGAACGCAACGGCGTGCCGACCCATTTCGTCCAGCGCCTCAACGATCGCGAGATGCTCTGCAAACGGCTCGAAATCATTCCGGTCGAGCTGGTCGTGCGCAATATCGTCGCAGGCTCGATGGCAAAACGGCTCGGGCGTGAGGAAGGCGAGCCGCTGAAGCGTCCGGTGGTCGAGTACTATTACAAATCCGACCCGCTCGACGATCCGCTGATCAACGCCGACCATGCGCTGGTCTTCGGATGGGCGACACCGGCCGAGCTCCGCACGATCGACACGCTCGCGCTCAAGGTCAACGAGGTGCTGAGCCGCTTTCTGGATGAGCGCGGGATTCTACTGGTCGATTTCAAACTCGAATTCGGACGTCATCACGGCGCCATCCTGCTCGGCGATGAGATCTGCCCCGACACCTGCCGCTTCTGGGACAAGCAGACGCGCGAGAAGCTCGACAAGGATCGTTTCCGGCGCGATCTCGGCAACGTCGAAGGGGCATACCAGGAGATGCTGCGCCGGGTCGAGGCCTGAGCGCAGGAATTTAGCTTGCGGGTCAAAGTCTTCGTCACGCCGAGAAAGGGGATCCTCGACCCGCAGGGGCGCGCGGTTGAACACGCGCTCAAAAGCCTCGGCTTCGATGGCGTAAGCGGCGTGCACGTCGGGCGCTATATCGTGCTCGATGTCGAAGCGCGCTCCCCGGATGAGGCATCGGCCGCCGTGCGCCGGATGTGCGATCAACTGCTTGCCAATCCGTTGATCGAGGATTACCGCTTCGAGGTCGAGCCCGGATGAAATGGGGCGTGGTTACGTTCCCCGGCTCGCTCGATGATCGCGATACGCTCTACGCGCTGCGCGACGTGATGGGCCAGGACGCCGTGCCGCTCTGGCACAAGGATGAAGCCCTCGGCGGCGCGGATTGCGTGGTGCTGCCGGGAGGTTTCAGCTACGGCGATTACCTGCGTTGCGGCGCGATCGCGCGCTTTTCGCCGATTATGAAAAGCATCGCGCGCTTCGCCGCAGATGGCGGGCTCGTGATGGGCATCTGCAACGGCTTTCAGATCCTGTGCGAGGCTCATCTGCTGCCCGGCGCGCTGACCCGCAATCGCTCGCTGTCGTTCATCTGCGAGCGCGTGACGCTGCGGGTCGAAAATTCCAACACGCCGTTTACCCGCGCCGCGCGCGCCGGCGAGCTCTGGCGCATCCCGATTAAACACGGCGAGGGACTTTACGTCGCGCCCGACGACGAGTTGCGCAACATGGAGGAACGCGGCCAGGTAATCCTGCGCTACGTGGCGTCCGATGGCCGCGAAAGCGAGGCCGCGAATCTTAACGGCTCAACCCGCGCGGTCGCCGGCGTCGCCAACGAGCGCTTCAATGTCTTCGGCCTGATGCCGCATCCGGAGCACGCGGTCGAGCCGATGCTCGGTGGAGTGGACGGCCGGCGGATTTTCGAATCGATCATCGAGAGCGCGCGATGAGCGCACCGGTTGCACTTCCCGGCGAGCCCGCGGTCGATCGCGATCTCGCTGCGGCACACGGCCTTACCGCCGACGAATACGAACGCATCGAGCGCGCGCTCGGGCGCACGCCAACCTATACCGAACTCGGCGTGTTCTCGGTGATGTGGTCCGAGCACTGCTCATACAAATCCTCGCGGCGGCATCTGCGGATGATGCCTACGCGTGGCGCGCGCGTCGTACAGGGACCGGGCGAGAACGCTGGTGCGATTGACGTGGGCGACGGATGGCTCGCCGTGTTCAAGATCGAAAGTCATAACCATCCCTCGTTCGTCGAGCCGTACCAGGGCGCCGCCACCGGCGTCGGCGGAATTTTGCGCGACATCTTCACGATGGGCGCGCGGCCGATTGCGAGCATGGATTCGCTCAAGTTCGGCTCGTTCGATCATCCGCGCACCCGCTATCTCCTTTCCGGCGTGGTCGGCGGCATCGGCGGCTACGGTAATTGCGTCGGCGTGCCGACCGTTGCCGGCGAGACGATGTTCGACGCAGCTTACAATGGCAACATCCTGGTCAACGCCTTCTGCCTGGGATTGGTTCGGCGCGGCGAACTGCTGAGCGCGCGTGCAAGCGGCGTCGGCAATCCTGTCCTTTACGTGGGCTCCGCGACCGGCCGCGATGGAATCCATGGCGCAAGTCTGCTCGCCTCGGCTGAGTTCGACGCGAGCAGCGAAGCGAAGCGGCCAACCGTGCAGGTCGGCGATCCATTCACCGAGAAACTTTTGATCGAAGCCTGCCTGGAAGCGGCGAAGACCGGTGCGATCGTCGCGATCCAGGATATGGGCGCGGCGGGGCTGACCTCGTCGTCGAGCGAGATGGCCGGGCGCGGCCAACTCGGCATCGAGCTCGATCTCGATCGCGTGCCGCTGCGCGAGCCGGGACTGACGCCCTACGAAATCCTGCTTTCCGAATCGCAGGAGCGGATGCTGATTGTCGCCGAGCGCGGCCGCGTACCCCAGTTGGAGCGAATTTTCGCCAAGTGGGATCTGCATGCGGTCGAAATCGGCACGATCACGGATGACCGCCGATGGCGCGTGCGCTCCGGCGGCAAGCTCGTCGCCGATATACCAGTCGCCGCGCTCACCGACGATGCGCCGGAATACGACCGTCCTGCGAAAGCGCCGAGCAAGCCGGCACGCATGATGAATCGTGCAACGCATAAAATACCGAGCCCGCGCCAGGCGCTCCGCGGTCTGCTTGCGAGCCCCAATGTCGCTTCGAAGCGCTGGATCTTCCGACAGTATGACTCGATCGTGCAGAGCAACACCGTGCTCGGACCGGGCAGCGATGCGGCTGTGCTGCGGATTAAAGGCACTCAGCGCGGGCTGGCGCTCGCCGTTGACTCGAATCCGCGCGCTTGCGCGATCGATCCCTATCTCGGCGCGATTGCGACTGTGTGCGAGGCGGCGGTCAACGTCGCTGCCGCAGGCGCGCGACCGGTCGGAATTACGAACTGCCTTAACTATGGAAACCCGGAACGCGAGGAGATCATGTGGCAGTTCGTCCGCGGGGTGGAGGGAATTCGCGATGCGGCGCTCGCGTTCGATGCGCCGGTCGTAAGCGGGAACGTCAGCTTCTACAACGAGACCGAGGGCCGTGCGATACCACCAACGCCGACGATTGCGATAGTCGGCGTGCTCGAGGATTGCCATCGGCGGGTGCCGCAGTTCTTCAGCCATGCCGACGACGCCATTTTGGTCGTCCGCAGCGGTCGACCGGGATTCGCATCGAGTGAGTATGCGGCGCTGTTCGGCTCCGATGACGCCGAGCTTGCGCCGATCGATCTTCGACGCGAGCGTGCGCTCGTTGATACCCTGGTTGATGGAGCGCAACGGGGGTTGATAAGATCGTGTCACGATGTTTCCGACGGGGGTCTTGCCGTCGCGGTAGCCGAGGCGTGCTTCAACCTCGAAGGCCTGCTTGGCGCCGAACTTACGCTTTCGCCCGGATTTGATTCGGCTATCGATTTGTTTGGAGAAGGACGGTCGACGGTGGTGGTTTCCGCTCCGGCGGAGAATGCGCCCGGGCTGACCGAGATTTTCAGGGGGGCGGGGCTCGAAATCACCGCCATCGGACGGGTTACGGGAACGGCGCGGCTTCGGATAGGATCGGTAATCGACGAAGATTTGCGTGAGCTGCAGGAGATCTACGAACGGGCGCTGCCCGAAAGGATCGGCGATCGATGACGCTTGAAGTTGAGCTTTCGGCCGAAGAGGCGAAACTCGACGATCTGCACGAGGAGTGTGGGGTTTTCGGCGTCTACGGCCATCCCGAAGCAGCCAACCTTGCGTATCTCGGACTCTACGCGCTGCAACATCGCGGGCAGGAATCGGCCGGCATCGTCTCTTCCAACGGCAAGTCGCTCACCTCGCATCGCGGGATGGGACTGGTCGCAGACATTTTCGATGCCGAGGTAATCGGCCGGCTCGAGGGCACTAGCGCCATCGGGCACAACCGCTACTCGACGACCGGCTCGACTTCGATTCGCAATTGCCAGCCGCTGGTGGTCGAGTATGCGCATGGCGGACTTGCTCTGGCGCACAACGGTAATCTCGTCAATTTCGAAGACTTGCGCCGCCGGCTCGAGCAGGCCGGTTCGATTTTTCAGTCGTCTTCGGACAGCGAAATCATCATCCATCTGATCGCGAACTCGCGCGCGGCCACCTTGCCGGAGCGCGTCGCCGATGCGCTCGGGCAGGTGCGCGGCGCTTACTCCCTTGTCCTGCTTACCGAGAACACATTGATCGCGGTGCGCGATCCGCAAGGCTTCCGGCCGCTCGTGGTCGGCAGACTCAACGGCGCGACGATCGTCGCCTCCGAGACCTGCGCGCTTGATCTGGTTCGCGCCGAGTACGTGCGTGAAATTGAACCGGGCGAGATGCTGGTTATTGGCGAGGACGGGATTCGAACGATGCGTCCGTTCCCGGCGATGCCCGCGCGGCGCTGTATTTTCGAATATGTCTATTTTTCGCGGCCTGACAGCCTGCTGTTCGGCCGCAACGTTTACCAGGTGCGCAAGCAGCAGGGACGAGCGCTGGCCCGCGAATGCCCCGCCGACGCCGACATTGTCGTACCGGTGCCCGACTCGGGCAACGCCGCCGCGCTCGGGTTCGCCGAGGAATCGAAGCTGCCCTTCGAGATGGCGCTGGTGCGAAGCCATTACATAGGCCGCACCTTCATCGAGCCGCGGCAATCGATTCGCCATTTCGGCGTGAAGATCAAGTTCAATCCCGTCGTCGAGTTGCTGCGCGGAAAGCGCGTGGTGCTGGTCGAAGATTCTCTGGTGCGCGGCACGACGCTGCGCAAGGTCATCCCGATGCTGCGGCAGGCAGGCGCGCGCGAGGTTCATATGCGCATCGCGGCGCCGCCGACCACTCGCTCATGCTTTTATGGAATCGACACGCCCACTCAGGAGGAACTGCTCGCCTCCGACCACTCGATTGAAGAAATTCGCCGCTGGATCACCGCCGATTCGCTCGGCTATCTGAGTTGGGACGGGCTCTACTCGTTCCAGGGCGAGGAGCGCGAGGGTTTTTGCGATGCTTGCTTCACCGGGCGCTACCCGGTTGAGATTCCAAAGAGCCACACGCCGCATCAGATGACGCTGTTCGAACGGCCCGCGACGAATCATAACGGCGAACGCGCCGGGATAATCCGTCCGGCTGAGAATAGTGACGGCGCATCACGACGCGAGAGCGCAGTCCGCCTCGTTCACACTTAGCTCGACTTCCATCGCCGCAACCGGGAGTTCCCGACGGACAACGAGGACCCATGGCGGGAGGGGCGAGGTTTTCGCAAAAGTCCACTCTTGCGTAGCAGGTCATGCTTGAGCGAATCTCACGATTCGGAATGCAAAGCTATCCGAGGAGAGACATCGATATGAATAAAACCCTGATTTCGGGTGCGATTCTCGCCGGTGCGGTCGCGCTGGCTTTCGCCGCCACGGGCGCGCAGGCGCAGGGCTCCGGCTCTGGCAGTTCGACGGGCGGTGCGCAAACCGCCAAGGTCAAATGCATTGGCGGTAACGATTGCTCGGGCAAGAGTGCGTGCAAGACTGCCAGCAGCCCGGGCCCCGGTCAGAACTCGTGCAAGGGGCAGGGATTCGTAATGACCTCGTCCGACAAGGAATGCAAGGACAAGGGCGGCAAGCCCCAAAGCTCATAGCACGATGATGCGGGATGGCGCTGGATCGAATGCCGGCGCCGCTCCCGGCCTTGAAACATCGATGGTTGGTTCAGATTTTCCAGCGCTCGGCTATGGCGTTGGTCTCCGCCGGCCGCACTACTCGCAGGTCATCGAGGCGCGTCCGCGTGTCGATTGGTTTGAAATCATCTCAGAGAATTTCATGGTCGATGGCGGGCGACCGCTCGAAGTGCTCGAAGCGGTGCGCCGCGATTATCCGATTGTGATGCATGGCGTGGCGCTGTCGATCGGATCGTGCGACCCGCTGAATCGTGATTATCTCGTGAGGTTGCGTGAGCTCGCGCGCCGCTTCGAGCCGGCCATGATCTCCGACCATCTTTGCTGGAGCGGCATCGGCGGACATAACCTCCATGATCTCGTACCGCTGCCGTTTACCGACGAAGCGCTCCACCACGTCGTCGATCGCGTCCGCACCGTCCAGATGATGCTCGGACGTCCGATCCTCCTCGAGAACATTTCGAGCTACCTGACCTATCGCGCCTCGACGATTCCGGAATGGGAATTCCTCGGCGCCGTCGCCGATCAGGCCGATTGCGGGATTCTGCTCGACATCAACAATATCCATGTAACGGCGTTCAACCAGGGCTTCGATCCGATCCGTTACATCGACGCGATTCCCGCCCGCCGTGTCGCGCAATTCCATCTCGCCGGCTATAGCGATCACGGCGACTACCTGCTCGACACGCACGATCATCCGGTGAGCGCCGCGGTGTGGAAGCTTTACGAGCATGCGGTCCGGCGGATTGGTCCGGTTACAACGCTGATCGAATGGGACGACCGAATCCCAGCGTTCGAAACGCTCATCGCCAGCGCCGACGAGGCCCGCTCGCGAGCCTCCGCCACACTGGCCGCCGGGCGCATCGCAGCCCTGTGACTCGGCCCCGGGTTTGATGTAGAAGTTAGGAACGGATGCCGGTGACGCCGGCAAAACCGCTGTCCGAGGAGCAAGTTCGATGATTCGTCCCCATCGTCTCGGTCACGTTGTGATCAAGGTTCGCAACTTGGAGCGCTCCAGGAAATTTTACACCGAGGTGCTGGGCCTTGAGTTCATGGGCGAGGTGCCAGAGTTCAAGATCGCGTTTTTCGCCGCTAATCGCAACGATCATCACGAGCTCGCGCTGCTCGAAGTGGGCCCTGATGCTGACGGCGGCAAATTCGAGCAGGTCGGTCTGCTGCATTTCGCGTTTCGGATGAGAAGCTACGACGAGCTGCGCGAAGCTTATCGCGAGTTGAAGGCGCGCAACGTCGAAGTAGTTGCCACGACCGATCATGGCGTGGCGCGCGGCGTCTACTTCAAGGACCCCGACGGCAACGAGTTGGAGCTGTACGTCGATGGCGACCCGATTGAGTTCGGCAAATGGAAGAATCCCTACGCTGGCGTGCAGAAACTCGATTTCGCGCAAGATTCGCCGGGCCTGATGGATTCCGTCCCGACCGTGCCCGGCAAGTAATCCAGCGCCGTGAGCTGGGCCGTTATGTCACGCGGCCGGCACTCGACCGTCGCCAGCGAGCCGGCCGGATCTCCCCGCATGAGCATCAGCGTTCAATGGGTAACCAGCCGCGAGGGTCACGAAGAGTTTGCGCGCCTTCCTTATCAGATTTACGGCGAGCGCGATGCGTGGTGGCCGCCTGACATTCATAACGAGATCGCGCTGCTGGCAGGACGAAGCCCGCTCTCCGGCCATCTGAATCTGGCCCCGATCTCCGCTTACAACGACAAGCGCCTGGTGGCGCGCGTCACTGCGGTTATTAACCATCGCTATATCGAGCACTGGAAAGAGCCGCTCGGCCAGCTCATCCATTTCGAGGCGCTGCCGGGCCAGCATGAAGCCGTCACAGCGATGCTCGAGCGGGCAATGGAATGGCTTCGCGAACGCGGGATGAAAGCGGCGCGCAGCGGCTTCGCGGCGTTTCTCGATTATCCATATGCGATCGACAATTACGGCAGCCTGCCATCGTTTCTGCTGCGCGGGAATCCTGATTACTACCACAGCTATTTCAAGAACGCGGGCTTCGCGACCGAGAAAGGACAAAGCGATTACACGGCAGCGTTGACGACCGAGCGGATCGAACGTTATCGCAGGATGATCGAAGCTACCGCCGCGGCTAAAGTCGTGATCAAAAGCTGGCGCGAGTACGGCTTCCTCGCCGCGATCGATACCTGGACCGACGTCACCAACGCCTCCTTTGCGCGCCATTGGGGATGGAACCCGGTGAGCCGCGAAGAGGTGCGTCCGATGATGGCGTCGCTGTGGGATTCTCCGGTTGCCGATCTCTCCATGATTGCCATGGCCGACGGCGAGCCGGTCGGCACCGTCTTTTCCGTACCTGATCTCAGCTACCTGCTCGCCCGCGTGCGCCAGGGGGTGAAGCTCAGCCCCGAGCGCGGCGGCGGCACGCGCGGCGCGCTCATCAACATCGGCGTGATCGATCGGATGCGGGGGCGCGGCGTGGCGTGCGCCATGGCTGCGCGGTCATTTCTCACCATGGCGCAGCAGGGAATGCGCTACGCGGGCTACACGCTCGTGCACGACGACAATTGGGCGTCGCGGCGAACGGCCGAGGCGCTGGGCGCGCGCGTGACTGCGAACTTCGTCACCTACCGAAAGGATTTCGATTCGTAGCGCCGCCCGCGTCGAGCACCATCTGGGTCTGTGTCACCATCGCGAGTAATTGTCCCTCGGGCGACGTGATGCGCGTCTGCCACACCATCGTGCGGCGCCCGCGGTGAAGCGGAATGCATTCGCCGATGATTTTGCTTCCGATCGTCGCCGGTGCGAAAAAGTTAGTCTTCGATTCCAGGGTCGTGGTGCTTTTGCCCTCGGGCAGATTGACGACTGTTGCCTGCGCGCCCAGGGTGTCCGCAAACGCCATCATCGCGCCGCCGTGAAGCACCGCTGGGGTCGTGCAGAACTCCGTGCGCACTTCCATTTCACCGACCACGCGATCGGGTTCGATGCTGACATAACGGATGCCGAGTGTTTCCGCGAATGGCATTCGCAGCTTCGGGTGCTCCGCTCGATCGCTCACGGCTTGGTCCTCAGTTGACGAATCAACCTGCCGCGACGGAATTGCGCAACGTGCCGATGCCGTCGACGGTGATCGCAACCTCGTCCCCCGGCTTCATGAAGATCGGCAGCTTGCGGCCCATCCCGACTCCCGGCGGCGATCCGGTGCTCATCACGTCGCTAGGCTCGAAGTAGTTCGCGCCGGTGCAGATAACGAACGGACGCTCGGGCACTGGCGCCATCAGGCGGACCAGCGAAGCCGGGGTCACAACCTTGCGCTGAGCGATGCTCGAATCGTTGCGCACGCGGTCGACGATCTTTGCAGTGGCGGCGAGCGCTTCGGGCGCAAGCACCTCCGCAATCGAGGCGGACGGCGTTTCACCGGTGTCGGCAAACGCGGACCTCAAATCGATGACGAAATCCTTGCCATCGGCATTGAACATCGCGCCGGGACGGCGGCCGCCCGAATCGGTCTCGGTCTCGAATACAACTAGTTTCATGAATGCCTCAAGTTCTGAAGATGGCACAGCTTTAACATCGTCGTCCCGCGAAGGCTATCGAAGACTTGATCCGAACCCCATTCCAGGCGGCGGTTCAGGGCCCGCAAGGTAACGACCGACAGGCAAGATAATGCGAGATTAAGGATCTTTTCCGAAGCAGATCTCAAGGTGGCCGTCCCTTCTTCGCCTTGAGCCACCTGCTCTTCGATGTTAGGCTCTATTCTTTGCTCCTTGCTCCCGAGAGGGGGCTTAATCCACAAGGAGGTCGCTGTGCGTCGTTACGAGACGGTTTTCATCCTGCGCCCGGATTTGGGCGAACCACAGACCAAAGAAACCATCCGACGGTTCGAGGGTTTGGTCGGCACGAACGGTGGCGAAATTGTCGACACCGAGGAATGGGGTGCGCGCGAACTCGCCTACCCGATCCGCGGCGAGCGTCGGGGGTATTATGTCCGCCTCGATTATGTGGCGCCCGAGGCGGCGACTCACGAAGTCGAGCGCAACCTGAAACTTACCGATGGCGTGCTGCGCTATCTGTCGGTCCTGGTTGATCCAGACACCGACGCTCCCAAAGCGCGCGCCGAGGTCGAGGCGAACCGCCGGCGAATCGCGCAGCATAAGGCTGCGGCCGAGGCCCGCGCCGCCGAAGCGCGCAGCGAGACAGTCGGACCGCCAGAGGCCGAAGCGGTGCCCGATGCTCCGCCGGAGATTACGACGGAAGCGGCGGCGACCGAACCCACGACATCCGGAAGTGAAGGGCAATCGAACTGAGTTATGGGGCCGGATCGTCGGACCTGCGGAGCTTCGAAGCACACCCAGCGGCATCGCGGTCCTGCGGATTGCCGTGGACTGCGGCGCCGACGGCGATCAACTTGTATTGACGGCGGTGATCACTGGAGGACGCGCACGCGAGGCATCCAAGCTTCTCAAACCGGGCCTGCAAGTTCGGGTCGCGGGACAGATGAGGAGCACTGCACGCGGAAAGGCTACCGTCGAAAGGCCCAGAATCGAGTTGGTGGCTGAGACCTTTGAGCTGCTCGAATCTCCGGTCGAGCGAGACGATTGAACCATTACCAGGTGTAAGCAATGGCAGAGGAAGAACGGACTGATATTACCGCCGAGCGGCCCCGCGGCGACCGCCCTGGGCGGCCAGGACCACGCGGAGGCGGCGACAGCGACCTCCAGATGGAGGGGCGCGAGCGCGGACGGCGGCGGCCCGGCGGGCGGCGCAAGGTATGCCGATTCTGCGCCGACAAAACGCTGAAGGTCGACTACAAGGACGTGCGCACGTTGCAGAGCTTCGTCACCGAAGGTGGCAAGATCGTTCCGAGCCGCACCTCGGGCAACTGTGCACGTCATCAGCGGCGGCTCGCGGTCGCTATCAAGCGTGCGCGGATTCTTGCGCTGCTGCCGTTTTCGACCCTCGGAGTCTGATCGGAGCGTATGACGCTGCGGTCGACAATCGGGCTTATCAGGTCGGGTTTAATCACGGCGGCATTGTTTATTGCCGCGCAGATAATCCCGATCGGGGGCGCGACCGCAATGATCTTCGCGCCGGTACCCATCATGGATTACGCGCTGGGCCACGACGATTGGCTGTTCCGCTCGGTCGGAGCGGTGGCGCTGGCCGCGGCGGCAATCACGCTGGCGATCGGATGGCCGGCTGGAATTGCTTATCTGGTCACGTTCGGGCTCGCCAGCATGATTATCTGCCATATGCTCGAGAAGCGCCGGCCCTTTGAGATGGTCGTAATGGTGGCGAGCGTGGCGATGCTGATCGCGGGGACCTTCGCCGCTTTTGCAGCGGCGGGTTCGCCGGCCGCGCTGGCCGACGCGCTGCGCCATTCACTTTCCACCGGGATGACGCGCGGTGAGCAGTTCTACCGGATGCTCGGGATGGACAATCCGTTGAACGCGGAGACCAGGGCTACCGTGCTTGACGTGACGGTGCGGCTCAGCCCCGCGTTGGTGGCGCTGTCCGCGGCCTCCACGGTTTTGCTCGACCTCGCGGTGTACTGGCGATGGCTCGATCATGGACGCATCGGATACCGGCTCTTCACAGATCTTGCGCGATGGTCCGCGCCCGAATGGCTTATCTGGGTGCTGCTCGCGACCGGGTTTGCATTGTTCGTGCCGGTCACGGCGATCAGCACGATCGCGCTCGACGGTTTTGTCTGCGTGGCGACGATTTATTTCTGCCAGGGTCTCGCGATCATGGCATTCTATTTCAAGATGCTTTCGATGCCGGGGCTGGCGCGTGGCTTGATCTATTTCGTCACCGCCATTCAGCCGGTGCTCGCGGCCCTGGTCTGCGCCGCCGGAATTTTCGATATGTGGATCGATTTTCGACGGCTCAAGCCGCAAAGTCCGGAGGCCGGCAGCTTCGGCGATTTTCTCTAGTTTGCGTGAGGCAGGACTGAACGATGAACCTTCAGGTAATACTCAACGAAGACGTAGCGAACCTCGGCCGCACCGGCGACGTGGTGCGAGTGCGCGCCGGCTATGCGCGAAATTATCTGCTGCCGCGAAAGCTGGCTGTGATGGCCGATGCGCGCAATCTGCGCGCGTTCGAAAATCAAAAGCGTATCGCGCTTGCCCGCCGCGAGGCTAGGAAAAACGCCGCGCAGAAGTACAAGGAGCAGTTGGAGGCGCTCGTTTTGACCGTGTCGGCGCGCGCCGGGGAGGAGGGAAAGCTATTTGGATCGGTCACAAACATCGACATCGAACGGGTGCTGCGCGAGAAAGGTTTCGACGTGGACCGGCGCAAGATCCTGTTGGTCGAGCCGATCAAACAATTGGGCGATTATACCATCGCGGTCCGGCTCGAGCCGGATATCGAGGCAAATCTCAAGTTAACCGTTAGACCTGAATGAGGCTGGCTTCTCGATGATAAAACTCTACGACTTCCTGCCTTGTCCGTTCGGTCAAAAAGTCAGAATTGTGCTGGCCGAGAAGAGCCTTGAATTTGAGCTGATCCCGGTCGACATCACACAAGGGGAGCATCGCAAACCCGAGTTCGTGCGGCTCAATCCGTACGCACGCGTGCCCGTGCTGGTCGATGAAGACACCACGGTATACGACTCGACGATCATCGACGAGTACCTCGATGACGAGTATCCGGAGCCGCCGGTTCTGCCGGCCGTCGGTTCCAGCGCGTTGCGGGCGCGCGCCCGCCTGTTTGAAGACTTCGCGGACAATTCATTCACACCGCAAGTGGGGCAGTTGATGGTCGAGATGCACAAGGCCGAGGCGGAGCGCGACGCCAATCGGGTCGCACGGCTGCGCCAATCGGTTGATCGCGTACTTGATTACCTTAACCACGAGCTGCAGGGCCAGCAGTACTTGGCGACGGAGTTTTCTGTGGCCGATATTGGTTTCGCGCCACGCCTGCTGGTGCTGCGAGCGCTCGAGATCGATCCCGGTATCAATCGCAGCAATGTCGATGCTTGGCTCAAGCGGATGCTGGAGCGGCCGAGCATCCAGAGTCTCGAGGGCATCACGATCGAGCCTGGGGCCGGTGTCTGAGCTCTCACGCCGAAATGTTAAAACGGACGCCGCCCGACGAGCGAGCGGCGTCCGTTGCTGGCATAGCAGTCGGCCGGACCTGGGGAGGCGACGGTCCCGACTGCTTACCTGGGGAGTCAGTTCAATCGATCGGAGAACAGGTCTCCTTCATCGCTGGCGGAATGGCCGGCGCCGATCCCGCGGAATGTAAGCTTCGCGGCGAAGAGCCGTTCGCCGAGCCGACCTTCGCGTTTCAGCATCCCGCCACGCCGGCGGCACCGCGGGCATGGCATCGTGCCGCCCAACAGCCCGGCGTTTTCAGCGGTGATCTTCAGATCGAACGTGAAACCGCATCCCGGGTTTTGACATGCGGTCCGGTAGACAACTCCGTCGGTGGGGGAATTCGTTTCATGGTGGGTTGCGATTGCCTGCATTATCATCACCTTCTTTTCGGCGCCTGAATCGTTTCAGCACCCTCGGAACGATTAGACGCAACATCTGTCAAAATGCTTCACGCAAGCCTCGTGCCCGACGCGATGCTCCATCGAACAAATCAAAAGCGCCCGTATCTACTCCGGTTTCCGCGAGGCAACGCCAGGGAAGTGCTAATATTACATGGCATCCCCACCTGAAGTTTTTCCATCTGATTGACGAACCGTTAACTTTTTCGGTGAATTGTCGGTAAAGCCCGCAAACGACCTTTCGCGTTTTGTGAGTCGACCTTATACTGATAGACCGGCTTCCGCCCGATGGACGAGATTCGCCCCAACTATGGCTCCCGTATGAGAACGCTTGGTCTCGTGATGGCCGGCGGGCAGGGCACGCGGCTCCATCCGCTGACCCGCGATCGCGCCAAGCCGGCGGTCCCATTCGGCGGCAAATACCGGATTATAGATTTCGTTCTCTCGAATCTCGTCAACTCGGGCATCTATTCGATCTACGTGCTCGTGCAGTGGCGCTCGCAATCGCTCATCGAGCACCTGAAGGACGGATGGCAGTTCGGCAGCGTGATGTCTGACCATTTCATCACGCCCGTTCCCGCGCAGATGCGGATGGGCGAGACCTGGTATCTCGGCACCGCCGACGCCATCTTCCAGAACTTGAATCTGATTGAGGACAGCAAGCCCGACTTGGTTGCGGTGTTCTCCGCCGACCATATCTACCGGATGGACGTTCAGCAGATGATCGACTTTCACGTCGAACATCGCGCCGCGGTGACTGTCGCCACCCTGCCGGTCTCGGTCGAAGAGGCCAGTGAGTTTGGCGTGCTCGAGATTGATTCAGAATCGCGCGTGCGCAACTTCGAGGAGAAGCCCGCGAATCCGCGTCCGATGCCTGGAGCGGCCGACCAATGCCTGGCATCGATGGGCAACTACATCTTCGCGCCGTCGGTGCTGACCGAAGCGCTCATCGAAGATGCGCGCAACGACACCAGCCATCATGATTTCGGCCGCGACCTGATTCCCAAGCTCATCCCGGAGGTCCCGGTTTACGCTTACAACTTCATGACCAACCGGATTCGCGGCGATTCCGAGGTCAATCTGAGCTACTGGCGCGACGTTGGTACGCTCGATGCCTATTACGAAGCCAATATGGACTTGCGTGATGCACGGCCACACCTGAATCTTTACAATCCGTACTGGCCGCTGCGCACTGCATATTACGGACAGCCGCCGGCCAAGTTCGTATTCGATGAAGCCGGACGCCGCGGCCAGGCGCTGCACTCGATCGTGTCTGAGGGATGCATCGTATCGGGCGGCACGGTGCGCAATTCCGTGCTTGGGCGCTCGGTCTTCATCCACTCCTACAGTCTGGTCGAGGATTCCGTGCTGATGGACTACGCCGAGATTGGCCGACATGCGCGCGTACGCCACGCGATCATTGACAAGAACGTCTATGTTCCGGAGGGCGACGAGATCGGCTACGATCTTGAACGCGACCGCAAGCGCTTCTTCGTGACCGACTCGGGCCTGGTCGTCATTCCCAAGGGGCCCAAACGCGAACGCGCGGTCCTCTGAGGCGAGAGCTTCCATCGCGTTGGATAGTGCCTGAGCCGACTGCCATCAACGACCGTCTCGCTGCGACTCGGCCGCGAGCCACCGTGCCGCGCGCTGGCGATGCGCGTACAACCGCCAAGGATAGCGGCAAACTCCGGCTCCATACGCACGATCGCATTTTGTTCTGGGCGATGGCTGTGCTGGTCCATGCGTTCAGCCTGCTGCCGGATTTTATCCTCTATCCGCTCGGCATCCTGGGCGGATGGCTCGGTTACCGGCTCGATGTCCGCCACGTCCGCATCGGCAGGAAGAACCTCGCGATCGCGTTTCCTGAAAAAACCCCCGCCGAGCGCGATCGCATCCTGCGCGCTTCATACGTGAATCTCGGACGCTCAGCCGCCGAGTACGTCCGGCTCGGCGGTTTTTTCTATCGCCGTTTCAAGCAGCGAGTAACCTATGAGCGTTTCGATTACTGGGATGAGCTCAAGGCGAAATATCCCGGGCGCGGCACGCTGGTCCTGACCGCTCATTTCGGCAATTTCGAATTGCTTCCGGCAGCGCACGCGCTCAAAGGCTTCCAGATAAGCCTCGTCCATCATACCCAGCGCTTTCTCGCCGGCGACGCCCTGATGAGCTTCGTGCGCGAGCGCGCCGGGGTCGAGATCATTCGCAAGCACGCGGCGGCGCGTGCGGTGCTGCGCGCGCTGGCCGGCGGCAAGTTGGTCGGCATCCCGTTCGATCAAAACGCGAAGCGGAGTGAGGCCATCTTCGTGCCGTTCTTCGGAGAGCCTGCGGCGACGGCCAGCGGTCTCGCACGCCTCGCGCGTCTCTCGGGCGCGCCCGTGGTGCCGGTCTTCATCGTGCGTAATCCGGACAATCGGACGCATCGTATCGAGATCCAACCCGAAGTCCCGTTGCAGACGAGCGGCGACGGTGCCGCCGATCTGATCGAGAACACACGCCGGTTCGTGGCAGTCGTCGAGGCGATGGTGCGCCGCTACCCGGAACAGTTCCTGTGGACTCATCGGCGCTTCCGCACCCGCCCCCGCGGGATGCCGCCCATCTACGACTAATAGCGCCTGCCGCCGTCAGCGACGGCCGCAAGCTCCTGGCGCAATCGAAAGCGCTGCAGCTTGCCGGTGGCGGTGCGGGGAATCTGCTCGACGAACCGGATATCGCGCGGACACTTGTAGATCGAAAGCTTGCGGGCGAGGGTCGCCTTAAGCTCGGCCGTGAGCCGCTCGCGATCAACGTTGCCGGCGCGCGCGACCACGGCGAGCGCGAGCCGCACCAGTCCGTCGCGATCCGGAAGGCCAACCGCGGCCGCATCTGCGATTTCCGGCAGCGCCGCCGCGCACTCCTCGATCTCGGCCGGACTCACCCACTGACCCGAAATCTTAAGCATCTCGTCGGCGCGCCCATGATGGAACCAGAAGCCGTCGGCGTCGAACGAATAGAGATCGCCGGTGCGAAACCATTCGCCGGAAAACGCGCGCCTGGTAATCGCCTGCTGATTCCAATAGCGATCGCACGTCGATGCCATCCGAATCCATAACGCGCCGACTTTGCCCGGCTCGGTGACCTGACGCTCGTCTTCATCGATCAATTTGACTTCCACGCCTGGCGCAATCTTACCTGACGATCCCGCGCGATAGTTCGCCGGCGAATTGGAGAAAATCATGTAGATCGTCTCCGATGTTCCCATCCCTTCGAAAATCCTCACCCCGGTCGTCCGATGCCAGCTTTCGGCAAGCGCCGCCGGCAACCGCTCGCCGGCAGACGCGTAAGCACGCACCGCGGCAAATCCGGGTTCGCGTGCTCGTCCCGACGCCATCAAGTTGCGATAGAGCGTCGGCACGCTGAAAACCACGTTCGGCCGCGTGCGCTCGATTACCTGCGCCACCGTGTCGACGCCGGGCCATCGCGGATCGAGCACAGCCGTAGCGCCGAGCCGAATCGAGCCGAACAGGCAGTTACCCAATGCATAGGCGAAGAACAGCCGCGACGTCGAGTACAGTCGATCACCGGCGCGCACGCCAAGGCATCGCTCGAGGTAAGGACCCGCGCTCAGCACATCATGATGGAGGTGTACGGCGGCCTTCGGCGTGCCGGTCGTGCCCGAGGTGTAAATCCAGAATGCCATGTCGTCCGGTGACATCGGCTCCGCGGCAAGCTCGCCTGATGCACGTGAAGTCAGTTCGACGAAATTCGCAAACTCAGAATCCGCATCGCCGACGATCGCGACCTGCGGCGGGTTTTTCAGACGCCCGGAGATCGCTCGATAAATCGGGACATACTCGCGATCGATAATCAGCAGGCGGGCGCGGCTGTCCTCGATTGCGAATTCAAGGTCAGGCGGCGCAGAACGCGTGTTGAATGCGATCGCGACCGCGCCGATCATCATCGCGCCGAGATAGGCACTCACCAGCTCGGCGCTGTCATTGAGCATCATGAGCACACGATGCTCATGGGCGATGTCCATTGCACGCATCGCGATGCCCGCGCGCTGCGCCATCGCACCAAGCTCCCGATGCGTAATCGTGCGGCCATCGGCAATCAGAGCCGGAAGATCATCGAGTCCGCGCTCGCGCGCCGGCCGCATAATCTCTTCCGCCGCGTTGATGCGGTTCATCGAGTTTTCGACGGCTCCCGGCCGTCGATTTCCACCTAAACACGGCCTTGCGCCCGGCTGCAACCCGTTTCCTTTCCCGCCCGCTCAGAAAACCGCTAAACTTGGCGCGCGACGCGGCGCCCACGCACGAGATTATCGGCGCCGAAACGACTACCGGCTATGGCGACTTATCGAGGTGGATGTCACTGCGGAGAAATTGCCTTCGAGGTCGAGGGCGAGCTGACCGAGGCGATCGAATGCAACTGCTCGATCTGCACGCGCAAGGGTTACCTGCATTGGATCGTGCCGCGCGGGAGCTTCCGGCTGCTCACGGCCGACGATGGAATCGTAACTTACACCTTCAACACCGGCGTCGCGAAACATTACTTCTGCGCCATCTGCGGATGTGCGCCCTACTACGTCCCGCGCTCGGATCCTGACAAGATCGACGTGAACATCCGCTGCCTCGAAGGGATCGACCCCGCGGATCTCAAACGAGGCTACTTCGATGGCCGCAACTGGGAGCAGGCCCATCGTGCCGGTATCACCTACGAGCGTCCACGCGCGAAATAGCCCTGCTGCGGCGCCGTTGAGACATACCGTGGCGACATTGGGATTCACGCTGGCCAGTTTCAAGATTTTCGAAATCGAGGGCTTTAGCCAGAGAATGGAACAGATTTACGCCAACCTCCGCCCCCGTTTGGTGCGGCTCGGTGATGAGCTCGCGCCGGAACTCGGGCGACGGCTTCACCTCGAATTTTTTCCGCATGTCGCCAAGCACGCGCGGCGCACCGTGAATCCACCGCCCGAAACCTGGACCGCATTCGGACCCTCGCCGCGCGGCTATAAGCGCTACGGCTATCTTGCGCTCTGCATCTCCAGCGTAGGAGTCCATGCGCGCGCGGTGGTGAAGTCCGAAGCCGATCATCGGCCCGCGATGGCGCGCGAATTGGAGCGGCGCGCGGGCGAGCTCGCCCGATCATTGCGCGGCACGAAGATTTCGCGCTACGAAAAGTGGGATTTCCAGAGGCTTCCGCCCGGCGTCGCTGCCGATGAGCAGTTTTTCGCCGAGTTATGCGAAAGTCTCGAAAAGAAAACCGGCGGAATCGATATCGGTTTCGGATGGTCACGCAGCGAGGCGCTCCGTCTCGATCGCGCCGAACTGCTCGACGCGTTTCGTGAGCTCGAACCCATCTATCGCGTGCTGCGCGACGCCCATTGAAGACAAACCCGGCTGTAATCCTCGGGGCGGGCGCGTGGGGAACTGCGATTGCCGTTATCCTGGCCCGCTCCGATCGACCCGTCACCCTGTGCGTCCGCCGCGCCGCCCAGCTTCGTCTTTTCCGCGAGCGACGCGAAAATCCTACCTATCTGCGGGACGTCGCTTTCCCGCCGGGTCTCGAAATTTCCGACGATTGGGATGCCGCGGTCAGCGGCGCCAGCATCATTGTGATGGCGATACCGTCGAGTTTCGCGCGCGGCGCTATCGCAGCCGTGGCCGGCGCGATACGTCCCGATTCAATCGTGGTGAGCGCGACCAAGGGTATTGAGGAAGGGACGCTGCTCACGATGACCGCGATGCTGGCGACGCAGCTTGCGCCGGGCGTACGACTCGCGGCGCTTTCCGGTCCCGGCTTCGCCGCCGAAGTCGCGGTCGGAAAGCCGGCGGCGCTGGTCGCGGCCTCCGAGGCCGAGGAAACCGCGCGCGAGGTGCAGGAGATTTTTTCGCACGGCGCGCTCCGCGTCTATCGCAGCACGGATGTGCGCGGGGTCGAGCTGGCGGGCGCGGTCAAGAACGTAATTGCGATCGCAACCGGGATCGGCGATGGACTGGGACTCGGCGCCAGCGCCCGCGCTGCGGTAATCACGCGCGGAGTCGCCGAGCTCACCCGGCTCGCAACCGCGCTGGGAGCACGTCCCGAAACCATCGCGGGGCTCGCCGGACTGGGCGACCTGGTTTTGACCTGTACGGGAGATCTTTCGCGCAATCGCGCGCTCGGCGTGCGGCTTGGGCGCGGCGAGAAGCTCTCCGAAGCGCTCCGCCATGGCGAGGGTAAGCCGATCGCCGAAGGCTTCGCGAACGCACGCTCGATCGTCGAGCTCGCGCGGCGAAGCCATGTCGAGATGCCGATCGTCGAGGGAGTGTATCGCGCCCTCTATGAAGCCGAGCCGCCTCGCGATATTGTCGAGGGTCTGCTAAGCCGCGAGCTCAAGGCAGAGTTCTAAAGAATTCGAAGGTAAGTGATGGCATCGAAAGGGAATTGCAAGGCCAAGGATTGCGTTCGCGAGGCGATCGCGCGGCATTATTGCCGGATGCACTATCGGCTGTGGCGGCGCGGCGAGATGCCAAAGCCGCGCTATAAAACCTGCACCGAGGAAAAGTGCCGCAAGCCGCGCTTCAAGGGCAGCCTCTGTGAGCAACATTACCAGGCCAAGCGTGGAGGCTCCGCCGCGGCAGCGCCTGCTAGCGCAGCGCCCGCTGCGACTGCGCCCGAGGCCGCCAGCTCGTAATGTGATGCCCGGCGGGACAACCAGGACGTCCCACCTCGCTCACTGCGCTCGAAGTGGCAGCGTGCGACTCCGATGACCTCGCGTCACACCGCCGCGCGGGTTTTGCGTCCGGTGCTGATTACGGCCGGAATCATCGCTATCGCATATCTGGTTGGCGGCTCAGGATTTTTCACACCAAGCAGTTTCCTCGGCTTCATGCTGGTGACGATCATCGTTGGTGTGCTGCTCCTCTTGTTATTCGCCTCGATCGAAAACGACGAGCATCGACACATCAACGCTATCGCCCATATTCATGCAGAGTCCTCAACGCGTCGCACTACCCACGCGCATCATGATCCGCCCTCTGCACACGACCTGTGGCCCGTATCTGCAATACCGCCGGGTCTGCCGTATGGTGTAGGGATGCGCCCGGATACTCCGGACAAGGTCTATAGCTTCACGCGCCGCGTCTTTCGGAATCGCGATATGACGCACGATTGAGATCATCGTAGAGGCCTGCCCATGGCGAATGAACTGCTTCTGATCGGAAGTGTACCGCTCGAAACCGTCGAAGAGGTGTTCCGCAATTTCGCCGCGCCGCTCGCGCCGATGCTCCCGTGCATGCCCGACGGCGAAGTCGGCGACCGCCAGTACTGGGTCGACGGCGTTGCTTATCGTGTCTTCAACGGCCATCCGCAGCTCGAAACCATCAGTCGCCCCGCGCCGGATGACGGCGTCGAGCGATGGCGTCCGCGCAATCTCCGCGACGAGTGGGGCTTCCGCATCAAGCCGGGGGTCAAGGAGGTCAAGTTCGGCGATCCCGGATGGCGTCTCGGGTTCACCAAGGATGCCGTCAACTCCTACTTCATCTTCCGCAAGCTGAAGGACGAGGGCGTAATTCCGAGAAATGTCAGATTCCAGGTGTCACTGCCGCTGACCTACAGCGTCATCACTCCTTATTTTCACGATTTCGCCGAGTATTCGAAGATCATTCCAGGCTTCGAGGCTGCGATGCGCGCTGAGGTCGCCAAACTGGTCGAGAAAATTCCTTCAGACGACCTCGCGATTCAATGGGACGCTGCACTTGAGATGGGCGACCTCGCCGGGCAACTGCCGTATCTGCCGCGCGAAGGCGCATTCGAGCGCAACGTCGCGCAGGTTGGACGGCTGGTGCCTGACATCCCCGAATCGGTGATGCTTGGGTTTCATCTCTGCTACGGAACGCTCGGCGGATGGCCCTGTTTTGAGCCGGAGGATCTCTCGATGCCGGTGCGGTTCACGAATGCGATCGTCGCGGCGGCGAAGCGGCGCGTCGATTTCGTGCACATCCCGACACTCAAGCGCACGCGCGATGAGTTCTTCCGTCCGCTCTCCGATCTGAACGTTGGCCGCACGCGCATCTATCTCGGCGTGATTCACGATATGGACGATCTCGACGGCTTCCGTACGCGGCTTGGGCTCGCGCGCAAGTTTCTGCGCGAATTCGGGATTGCCGCGCCGTGCGGTTTCGGCCGCGAGCCGGTGGCGCGCCTGCCGCAGATCCAGCAGAACCACTTGAAGGCGGTCGAGATTCTCCGCTCGATGTGACCGGGAAACGGCGCTGAGCTGAAAAGCGATGGCGAAACTCATTGTCTCAGGCGCGGCGGGCCGGATGGGCCGGCTGATCATCGCGCTCGCTGCCGCCGACAAAAACCATCAGATCGTCGGCGCATTGGAAGCGCCGGGCGCGCCAGCGCTCGGACGCGATGCGGGCGAGACGGCGGGAATCGGACGGCTCGGCGTGGCTATTACCGATGCCTATGCGGCGCTGGCCGCGCCCGATACGGTCACGCTCGATTTCACCACTGCCACAGCCTCGATCGCGCACCTTGAGATCGCCGCCGCGAATGGCGCCGCGATCGTGATCGGCTCGACCGGCTTCACTCCCGAGCTCGAAACCAAGGCGCGCGCGATCGCGCCGCGCACCCGCACTGTGATAGCGCCCAACATGAGCGTCGGCGTGAACGTTCTGATGCGGCTGGTGGCGGAGGCGGCGAAAATTCTTCCTGATTTCGACGCCGAGGTGATCGAGATTCATCATCGCACCAAGCTCGACGCCCCGAGCGGCACTGCGCTCGCGCTCGGCCGGCTGATCGCGGAGGCGCGCGGCGTGGATTTCGCGCGCAACGCGATTCATGGGCGCGAGGGAATCACCGGCGTGCGCGAGCGCGACAAGATCGCAGTGCTCGCGATGCGCGCCGGCGACGCGGTTGGCGATCATACCGTAATTTTCGGCGGGCAGGGCGAGCGCCTCGAACTGACCCATCGCGCACAGAGCCGCGACTCGCTCGCGCGCGGGGCATTACGCGCCGCCGCATGGCTCGAGCATCAGCCGCCCGGACTCTACTCGATGCGCGACGTGCTGGGCCTCTAGCGGGCGACGCGCTGCGGACCCCCCATGCGCCGGCCGCTCGGCGCGCTCTCGGCAGCGATCTCGTTCCAACGCTGCCCAATGCGCGGGATGATACGTGGATGGCCGTACTCGAAGTAGGCGATCATACCAGCCAGCGCGAGCAGATTACCGCCGATGATTCGCCACCATCCGAGATCTTCGAGCGCTGCCGCGCTTAACAGCGTTATCCATCCAAAAAACGCCACCTCGAAACACAGGAACAGCACCAGCACGCCCAATGCAAGCAGCGGCTCGCGCTCCGAACCGACCACGAAAATCGAGGCGGCAACGCCGAAAGCGATGAACGCGATAAAATGAAGCGCCGTGTAGCCGGCCACCATTGGCAGCGAGATTGGGCCGCCCGCCCCGCCGCCGAGAATAACCGATCCGAGAAGTGACGGCGTGCGAAACGCCTGACCTGCCGCGTAATCGCAGGCGAGGAACCACACGGCCAGGATTACCGCGCCGATGACTCCGGCCGCCACGCCTTCTTTTATAACTCCAATCCAGGGTCCGGCCAGGCTCGCGAGCAATATCGGCTGCCGCCACAGAAACACCAGCAGCATCGCGGCGGTGGCGAGACCGTTTCCGATCATCACCTTCCACCACGGCATCACGGCAACCGCAGCCGGCCCGAGCAACATCACGACTGCGATGAAAAAAACCTCGAAGGCAAAGACGAAGAGCAACAACGACGGGAAGAGCGCGCGGTCACGCTCCGCGGCTTCCATCATGACCGCGCCGGCGACGCCGATACCGATGAACGTCAGGAAATGGAAGGCGGTATACTCGGCTACCAGAGTGATCGAGATTGCGCCGCCGGCCGCGGCATTGTGCAAGCCAGGGAGCAGGCTCGCGGCAAGCAATGCAGGTGTGGCAAGCGGCTGCCCGCGCACGGCGTCGAGCAGAAGGAACCAGATTGCGATGACCGCGCCACCGCAGATGCCCGCGATCACGCCGTCAAGAATGATTCGCGCTCGTGAATGCTTCATCGCTGGCCTCCGTCGTGAAACCTTAGGCCGCCCAGGAAGTTCCTCGCTCATAACGTGAGATATCTATTTAAGCATTGCTTAACTGATAATTAAGCTCTGCTTGTCAGAATCAAAGCTTAGACCCGGCGCACGATAAATTGCAACCTTGCCGGCAAAGTCCGAGTACGAGACGAAAGAGCTATGGAAGTTGGCTGGATTAGGCGCTACGGCGCTGTACTATGCGCAGGTCTGCGGCGCGGCGCAGGTTGATCGCGGGGATTTCACGGTCGTCGCGCCGCGACCATCGGAAGAAGATCGCAGTGAAGATGCACATCAGGTAGACGCCCTGCCCAACCCACATGATCAGCCCGCCGAGAACCTGGTCGGCGTGTGCCGTCAGTCCGAAAGGATGCGGCTCGACGCGATAGAACATGTACAGGACGGTTTCCGCCATCGTGATCGGGGCCGCGACCGCGGTCATCGGAATCATCAGCAGAAACAGATACATGATTTGCGTCGGGTACGACATCCGCGGAAATTCCGGAAGCGGGCTGAGCAGCGGCCACCAGAGCACGATGCCGACGATGAGCAGCAGGTCGCGGATGTCCCCGTAGGGCGGCCGCACGTGGCAGATGTGATCGCAGAGCAGCGGATAGTGAATCAGTGTGAAGGCGGAGGAGAAGGTCAGAAACGCGACCACCGGGCGGGTAATAATTCGCCAAGCCGGTTCGATCCACGGCCGGGTGAAGACCGCGCGCGCCATCCAGTCCGGAAGCGACAGCAGAATAAGCGGCGGAATCACGAACACCAGCAGCATCTGCTGGAAGATGTAGAGCGCGAACGAGCGTTCCCGGACGTAGTAATCGATCGGTCCGGTCAACGCGAAACACATTATGATGAGCGCCAGACCAAGAGCCAGGATCTGGCGTGAGCCGGGTCGCTTGCCGAGCTTCCACGATGCCCCGGCGTAGATCCCGGCGAGCGCGAGGATTGCGCCAATCACGCTCGGACTGTATTCGCCCATCGAACCCATCGGGCCGCGTCCTCAGGGAATCGTGAACGAGAGAACTCCTTGGAGATGCGCGAACAGCAACAGCAGGCCAAGCACGATCAGCAGCGCGAGCAGGAGCGGAAAGCCAAAGAAGATCGTGAAAACTTTGCTGTCATAATACAGATGCATGTAGAACCCGGCGACGAACGCGAACTTGACCGCGGCCAGCACTAACAGGATCGGCACCAGCACCGGCTGTAATCCCGGCACATAAAACACTGTGATTTCGGCCGCGGTAAGGACGGTCAGGATCGCCGCGACCAACAGATAAACGCCGGGCCCGGGATGCTCTTCGTGCGCGACGGCGTGCGCTTCGATGTGAGGATTCTTAATCGCGTGGTCGCTCATGCGTGTTTCACCGTCCGCATCAGGTAGATAAGCGTGAAGATGACGACCCAGACAATATCGACGAAATGCCAGTAGAGGCCGCCGATCTCCACCGCCAAGCTGCGATCCTTGCCGATCTTGCCGGCCGCCGTCGTAAACGCCAGCACCAGTAGCCAACACACGCCGATCAGCACGTGGATACCATGGAAGCCGACCAGAGTGTAGAACGTCTGGCCGAACAGGTTGGTTTGGATTTTCAGACCTTGCAGCACGAAGTCGGTGAACTCGTAGGCCTGGCCGCCAAGGAAGATCATTCCAAAAAAGGCGGTGCCGAAGAGCCAAATCGCGCCCCATTTGCGATCATCGCGCTGCACCGCGGCCAGTGCCAGCACCATCAGAAGACTTGAGGTTAGTAGGATGAAGGTGCTGAACGAGGTCAGCGGGATGTTGAGGATCATCGCGTCGAACCCGCCCAGGTTGCGGTCCTTGTACACCATGTAGGTCGAGATCAATGACGCGAAGAATACGCACTCAGACCCCAGGAAGGCCCACATGCCCAGCTTGCGATTATCGAGGCCAAGGGTGCTTTCAGCAAGCGCCTCAGGATTGAACTGGCCGAAGGTCGGATACTCGAAGACCATCCCGAGGATACTCATCAGAATGAGCGCACCGCCAATCAGGATGAGGCGAATCCAGATCATGCATCCGAGCGCCGCCATGAAAAGCCCAAGCCCGAAGATCAGCGGATAGATCGATGGCGCCGGCATGTGAATGTGTTCATGTACCTCCGCCGGGGCGCCGACCGGCGCGGCCGCCGCGCCTCCAGAGATAGCTGGCGCCACACCGTGCGCGCCGACGCTGCCATACTTGCGCACCCAGAAAGCGTCGCGCGCAGTGACCATCGGTATAGTCACGAAATTAAATGCGGGAGGCGGCGAAGGTATCGACCATTCGAGCGTGCGCCCATCCCAGGGATCGGCGGAGGAATGTTCGCCATGCAGCGTGCTCCAGACCAGATTGATGAAGAAAAGCAGAAAGGCGAAGCCCAGGATGAACGCGTTGATGCTCTCGAAGTAATTCCAGAAATCCCAGCCCATGTTAGGGGCGTAGGTATAGATGCGCCGCGGCATTCCAAGGACGCCGAGAAAATGCATCGGGAAAAAGGTGCCGTTAAACGCCCACAGGGTGATCCAGAACTGCCATTTCCCGATGGTCTCGTTCAGCATCCGGCCCGTGATCTTCGGCCACCAGTAGTAGAAGCCGGCGAGGATGCCCATCATCATCCCGCCGAACAGCACGTAGTGAAAATGCGCAACTACGATGTAGCTGTCGGTCTGCTGCAGATCGACCGGCGGACTGGCATGCATAACGCCGCTCAAACCGCCCGCAGTGAACTCGACGATGAATCCGAGCGTGAAGAGCATCGCGGTCGTGAACCGCAGCCGCCCGCCCCACACGGTCGCGATCCAACTGAAGATTTTGATGCCAGTGGGAATCGCGATCAGCATCGTCGTGATCGCAAAGGTGCTGTCCGCAATCGGACCCATTCCGGTCGCGAACATGTGATGACCCCAGACGCCGTACGAGAGAAACGCGATCAGCACCAGAGAGTAGGCCATCATCGGGTAGCCGAACAGCGGCTTGCGCGAAAATGGCGTGATGACCTCTGAGATGATGCCGAAGGCCGGCAGCGCCATGATGTAGACCTCGGGATGGCCGAAGATCCAGAACAGATGCTGCCATAGAATCGGCGTTGCGCCGGCCGAGACGCGATAGAAGTGCGTGTCGAGGAAGCGATCGGCGAACAGGAAGACCAAGCCGACGGTCAGCGCCGGGAAGGCCAGCAGGATCAGGATCGTTGTCACCAGCATGGCCCACATGAACATCGGCATCCGCATGAATGTCATGCCGGGCGCGCGCATGTTGACGATCGTGACGAAGAAGTTAAGGCCGCTCAGCAAGGTCGAAACGCCGAGGATCAGCAGGCCAAGCACCCAAGTGTCGATATTGATGCCCGGCGAGTACATCCGCTCGGTCAGGTTCGCATAGCCGAACCATCCCGCGTCCGGCATTCCGGCGAGGCTGCGCACCAGCCCGAGATGCAGGAAAATCGCGCCGGCGATAAAGACCCAGTAGGAAAGTGCATTGAGGCGCGGGAACGCTACATCGCGCGCGCCGATGTGCAGTGGGATCATGAAGTTGGCGAAGAAGCCAAGCTCCAGCGGCATCACGACGAGAAAGATCATCGTCGTGCCGTGCATCGTGAACAGCTCGTTGTAAATTGCTGCCCCGATCAGATGATTGTTGGGCACCATCAATTGGGCCCGGATCAGCATAGCCTCGAGCCCGCCGACCATCATGAAAAACAACGCGCTCACGCCGTAGAGTATGGCGATACGCTTGTGATCAATGGTGGTCAGCCAACTCCAGATGCCGCGCGGGTCCTGGAGGTAGTTCGGATATTCGTATTCCAGCGTCTTTGGTTGGGCAGCCATCGTAACTTCCTATTTTAGGCTCTCCAGATACGCCACCAAATCCTGCAGATCCTTGCCGCGCAAGCCCAGCGTGGGCATCTGGGCTCCGGGCTTGAGTTTATCCGGATTTTGAATCCAGAGCGCAACGTTTTCAGGCGTGTTCTCCAGGATCGATCCGGCCAGCGTCCCGCGACTACCGAAGTGGGTCAGGTCAGGCCCGCGAAACCCGTAACTATACTGCGGCGAAAACCCTGAAATGCCGCGAATCTGATGGCAAATTGCGCACGGAGCGTTTTTGAAGATTTTCTCGCCGTCGGCGGCCGCGGCCTGTTTGGGCTCGACGGGTGGCGCCAACTGCGCCGCGGTCCATTGCTTGAAGCCTTCGGGCGTGTCAACGACCACGCGGAAGCGCATGTTGGCATGCGAGAGTCCGCAGAACTCAGCGCACTGGCCATAGTATTCGCCGGGGACCTGCGGCACCACCGTAATGTGATTAATTTGGCCCGGGATCACATCGCGCTTGCCGCCGAGCGCTGGCACCCAGAAGCTGTGGATGATGTCCTCGGAATAGAGCTTGATGTCGACGACTCGATTCGCTGGCAAATGCAGTTCGTCAGCGGTCTGAATCTTGAGACCCGGATAATCAAACTCCCACCACCATTGATGGGCGCGAACCTCGACCGTCAGAGTATCCGCCGGCCACTTCGTCGGCTGCGTCTTCATGATCGTGCGGATGGTCGGCACCGTGATGAAGACCAGTATCAGCGCCGGCCCGACAGTCCACGCGAGCTCGAGCATCAGGTCAGATTCGTGTTCTGACGGCTCACCCGGATCGCCTTCGCGCGAGGAGAACACGAAAATCGCGAGCACCATGGCGACCAGCACGATGACCATGATGATCGTGTCCCAAATCGTCACCTGCATGTACAGCGAAGTGATCCACTTGGCGAGGTCGGATTGGGTCGACAACGTGTTCATCGGCGCGTTGTACGGCTGACACGCGCCGAGCGCTCCGCCGGCGAACGTCGCGATGGCGAGCGCGGGAACGTTTCTCTTCAATCGATCCGCGAGTCTCATTCCATCTCTCCAGCGGGGGTCCACGGCTCTGAACCCGCCGCCACGACTCGCTTCAAGCCCGGGAAGGCGCAGAGCGCGAAAGCACCGAGGAAACCAGCCGTCACGGCGATCTCGACCCACCCGTAGGGATTCACTGTGGGAGACAGCGAGGGAACGACGAGCACGTAAATCTCCAGATAGATTCCAATCAAGCCCAGCAACGCGACGGTTCCCAGAATTTTCGGCGTCCGCTTGGGGCGAACACCGAGCAGGACGAAGAAAGGTATCACCCAGACGAAGGTGATCATCGCGATCGAAAGCGGCACCCACGGCATCATCGACCGTCGCACGATGAAGAACGTCTCCGAAGGGATGTCGCCGTACCAGATCACCAGGTATTGAGCGAACAGCAGGTAGACCCAGAAGATCGAAAAGGCGAACACCATCTTGCCCAGATCGTGCTGGACACGGCGATTAAAAAACACGATGCGGTCCTGAAACACGGCCTGCAGGATGATCGCCGTGAACGCCATCGCGACAATCCCGCTCCAGAACGAGGTCGCAAAGAACCATGCGCCGAAGAGCGTGCTGTGCCATTGCGGCGACAGCGACATGATGAGGTCGAAGGCGATCAGAGAGAAGACAAAGGCGAACGTCAAAGCCGTGAGCGGCGACAATCGCCGCATGATGTTGGGCGGCAGGGCAATATTATTAGGCGTCCGCGTCCATTCGCGGACCACGTCGCGACGCGAGGCCGAAACGAACCACAGGCTTAAAAGCGTCAACAGCAGGAGACCGCCGCCATCACGCGCGAACATGAACGGCGCATTCAACCACATCGCCTGTTTCTCGATGGGATGCAGAATCCAGGGAAAAATCTCAGTGCGGCCGGCCCACAAACCCCAGAACAGAATAAACCCAAGTGGTAGAAAGGCTGCAAACATCTCCGCCAGCCGATATTGCGCCGGCCCCGCCCAACGCCCCTGGCTCAGGTAGAAAGCGACCGACACCACCACCCCGCCCTGCGCAATGGCCATCCAGAAGAGCAGATTGACCAAATAGGCCTGCCATGCCCGCGCGGCCAGGCCCTGCGAGAGCGCGACGAAAAATCCGAGCGCTCCAATAGCCACCAGTGTAACCGCGAGCACCGTCCACGGACCCAGCGAAAGCCGGATCGGTTCATGCGCCTGGGGCGCGGAAGCCCGCGATGTCGACTCAGAATTAGCCATATTGACCGGCCCTATATCGTCTCAGTCCTGATTCTCGATCATCACGGCCGGCACTCCATGTTCCGACCGCGGCGGCAAAGCGCACGGCGATGCCGTCCGTCGCTCATAACGGCTCGCTCGTGATCTCCTCGGCGCCGCCCTCTCTCAAAAGCGCCTCGATGCGGCTGCTCTCGGTATCGGCGCAATCAACCACCACACCGAATCGGTTACTGCTGAAGTGCTCACTGTATCCCGGCGTCGGATCAAGCACCGGCAGACGGCTGTAGAAGAAAAAGCTCAGCAGACCGGCGAGGCCGCCGCACAGGATCATCAGTTCAAACACGATGATCAGGTAGGGCGGCAGCGAATCGATCGGCTTACCGCCGGCATTCAGATTCCACTCGTACGAAGTACCGATCGTGATCGCGAATCCGGAGAGCGCGCCGAAGATGCCGCCGCCAAGCACCCACGCGCGCACTCGGCTCGGCTGTTCATAGAGCGCCTCTCTGATCTTTTCACTCGGGATCGGGGAAAAGGCCTTCGGACGGAGCCGCGCCTCGCGTAGCCGCTCTATCATATGGACGCATTGCTCCTCGTCGGGAAACGAGGCGACCATCCGGACGTCGCTCATGCGGCCCTCCGGTAGTTGTCGCGCAGCGCCTCGCGCAGCCACTGAATGCCTTCCTTGAGCTCGGTCATCGAAATGATTGGCAGAAAGCGGGCGAACAACGAGAACAGCATCAGGAACCAGGCGAAGCTGCCTACCGTGATGAAAATTTCGGTGACCGACGGATGGTAGAAACGCCACTGCGACGGCTCGGTGTTGGTCGCCAGCGAACCCTCGATAATGACGAAGCGCTCCAGCCACATCCCGACGTTCACAAACAGCGAAATAATGAACAACCAGACGGCGCTAATCCGAATCCGGGGCACGAACAGCAGCAGTGGAATGACGCAGTTGCACGCGACCATCATCCAGAACAAGTAGCCTTGCGGACCCCAGTAGCGCTGATGAAAAGTCGCGAGCTCGATCGCATCCTGGCTGTACCACACCATGAACGACTCGCAGATGTAGGAATACGAAACGATTAGCGAGGTCAACAGGATCACCTTGGCGAGGTTGTCGAGATGCCACGGCGTAATGAGATCCTCAAGACCCATGATCTTGCGGATCGGGATGAGCAGCGTCAGCACCATCGCGACGCCCGAGAAAATCGCGCCGGCGACGAAGTAGGGCGCGAAGATGGTGCTGTGCCACCCGGGTAGCTGCGCCATCGCGAAGTCCCACGACACCACGCTATGGACCGAAAGTACCAGCGGCGTGGCGAAACCGGCCAGCAGTAGATAAGCCATCGAGAAATGTCGCCACTGACGGTCCGTTCCGCGCCATCCCATCGACATGATCGAGTAAAAGGTCTTGCGCCAGCCCTTGGCCGCATCGCGCGCGTTGGCGACGTCGGGAATCAGCCCCATAAACAGGAACAAACTGCTAATCGTGAGGTAAGTCGAAATTGCGAAGAAGTCCCACACCAGCGGAGAGCGAAAATCCGGCTGCAGGGACCGTTCGTTGGGGTAAGGAGCCAGCCAATAGAAAAACCAAGGCCGTCCGAGGTGGATGATCGGAAACAAACCCGCCGTGAGAACGGCGAAAACCGTCATCGTCTCAGCAAGGCGATAAACCGCCGTGCGCCAGCGCGTGCGGAACAGATAGAGGATTGCGGAGATCAGCGTGCCGGAGTGAGCGATACCGACCCAGAAGACGAAGTTCGTTATGTAAACCGCCCACATCGTTGGCTGCGTCAAATGCGTGACGCCCAAACCTTCATAGACTTGATTCGTCCAAAGGGCGCCAGCGATCAGGACGAAGAATAGGCAGAAACAGATCCAAGCCCAGTACTGAAGCCCTCCCGGGTTGAGTACCCGGCGAACCTCGCGGTCGATATCGGCGAAAGTCGGCGCTTGAGCAGTAGTTGTCGAGACGGCGGCAGCCACTTAAGCTCTCCCTTTCTCGTGATAGAGTTCGCGCAGGTAAGTGATCGAGGGCAGAGTGTTGAATTCGGCATTCAGCACCCGATAGGCGCGTAGCTCGTTATCTTTGCGTCGGCGCATCATCTCGCTCTGCGGGTCGTTCTGGTCGCCGAAAGTGATGGCGTTAGTCGGGCAGGTCTGCGCACACGCAGGTACGGTCTCACCGTCGCGCAACGGTCGATTTTCGGTCTTCGCGTTTATTTCGGCATACACGATGCGCTGGATGCAGAACGTGCACTTTTCCATCACGCCTGCCCCGCGCACCGTCACATCGGGATTGAGCTGCAGATGGAGCGGCGCGGGCCATTCCGGTTTGTACCAGTTGAAGCGCCGCACCTTGTACGGACAATTGTTCTCGCAATAACGCGTGCCGACGCAGCGATTATAATTCTGACCGTTGATGCCTTCTTGTGTGTGATAGGCGGCGAACACCGGGCAGACCGGCTCGCACGGCGCATGCGAGCATTGCTGGCATAGCATCGGCGTGATGTATAGCAACGGCGCCTTGTCGGCCTGATCCTTGGGAGGCGCGTAACGCTCAATGCGCATCCAGGACATGATGCGGCCGCTGGCCACGCCATCCTTGCCGACGAACGCAAGGTTGTTCTCGGCATAACAGGCGGCAACGCACGCACTGCATCCGACGCACGCATTAACGTCGATTGTCATGCCCCACTTGTGCGTCGGATATTTGAACGCCGAGTACATCTCGTACGGACCCGGCGCCTTCTCTCTTTCGGGTGCCACACCGCGCGCGAGGTCCTCGATGCTCATCGCCTCGACGATGTTGCGGCCCATCATGTCTTCCGAGAACAGCGGCGTGACGAGTTGGCCTTTGGCGCCCGTCGCGCGCACCTTGACCGTTGCGCTGAGCGCGCCGGGGGCGAGCAGCGAGAAGCCGTTCACGCCTCGGCCCTTGGCATAGCGTCCATAGGCGCTATGGCCCTGGCCTAACGGGACCGCGATCACGCCGGGGCGAACGTGCTCCGTAATCAGCGCCGGCAGCGCCGCCATCCCCTGATCGGTCTGAATTTCGATTACCTCTTCGCTGCTGATTCCCAGCGTCTTGGCAGTTTCGGGATGAACCGACGCCCAACTATCCCATACGATCTGATCAACCGGCTCGGGGGTTTCCTGCAACCACGGCTTGTCGGCGCCGCGGCCGTCATAAAGAAACAAATGCGGATAGACAGCAAGCGCGAGGTCGGGGCCTGCTCCGGGCGGTTTGGGCTTGTTCTGAAACACCGACGCGTTGAACTTGACCTCGACCGCTTTGGCCTCGGCGTAGACGCCACCATCGCGCAAGGCTTGGGCGAAAAAATCCTCCGGCTTGTTCTTGTCACCGATCTGTTTCTGAATCGCCTGAAAGCTCGCATTGACCGCGTCCGCCATGCTCTCCCATGGCACCGTCTTGCTGTCGGCGCTCGCGGCACGGGCGGTGGTGAGCATCAGGTCGCCGAGGTCGCGGCTCTCGAATACCGGCTGCATCACAGGCTGACCGATTCCGTTCACACCCGCACGCGGCGCGATGTCGCGCCAAGCCTCGAGCGGATGATGAACCGGAAGTAGCAGATGCGCGTGCTCTGCGGTTTCGTCGGGCACCAGTCCGCACCAGACCACGAGCGGCACCTGGCGCAGCGCGTCATTGAATTTCGCCGCCGGCGGCATCGAATAGACCGGGTTGACGCCCGAAACAACGAGCACATCGAGCTGTTTCTGGCTCATCGCCTGGATAAGCCCGTCAACATCAGCCTGCGGACTGTATGGCGATGCCGGCGCATCCTCGAGGAAGACCACGGTCTTGCCGAGATTTCCGGTGACGGCGTTCAGGATGAATGCAGCGACGTGCGTCTCCTTGTCATCGGTACCCGCAAGCGCCACCGCGCCCTCGGCCTGCCCGAACATCTGTCCCATCCGCACAATGGCTTCGGCCGGAACGCCGGTCTGCTGGCTGATCGTGTCGGGTTCGTAGCCCTGGACGAAGCTCTTCAGGGTTCCGATGTCGAAACCCGAGTTCGGCGATACCCAACCCTGGCGGACGAGGACATAGAGCACGCTCATCGCGATGGCAGCCTCGTGACCGGGCTTCACCGCGATCCATTCGTCGCACTTGGCGGCCGTAACGTTCATCCGCGGGCCGACGTAGGCTGACCGGCCGATCGAGAGCTTGCCGCGCCGTTCTTTCGGCGCGCGGAAGGCAGCATACTGGCGCGCCATCTCAACCGGCGACTCCCAAGTCTCGTTGAAATCGGCGCCGAACGAAATCAGAGCTTCGGCTTGATCAAGATGATAGACCGGCACGTCGCTGCGGCCGAAACATTCCTGAGCGGCCTGTCGCGCCACCGGCCTGGCAAGTGGCTCCCAAAACACCGCCTTGGTCGAATTCCACGCGGAAAGCCACGTTTTGGCAACCTTGTCGAAGGTCGGCCCCTGCGGCCGCGCCAGATAGGCGACACGATCCTTACCGGCCTTCGCCGCGGTCTCAAGCCGGCCAAGAAGTTCCCGCGTCGCAACATCCCATGAGACGCGGCGCAGCCGGCCGTCATCACGGCGTACGAATGGATGGGCCAGACGGTCCGGATTGTACAGTCCCTGCAGCGCCGCCTGACCACGAGCGCATAGGCGACCTAGGCTGATCGGATCCTTGGGGTTGCCTTCGAGCTTGATTACCCGACCCTCTCGGACGCGAGCGATCACGCCGCAGCCGGCGCTGCACTCCGAGCAAACCGTTGCGTAGAACGAGGGAACGCCGGGGATCACGTTTTCGTCGGGAACGACGTAGGGAATTAACTCGCGCCCGACCGGTTCGCATCCCGGAATCGCCGCGGCTGCGCCCGCCGCACTGGCGATTTTAAGGAACGACCGTCTGCTCAGCCCTTCTGACATCAGAACCCTCGCTTAATGGTGGCAGACAAAGCAGTCTTGGGTGGCGCCGCGCTTTTCGTGACAGCTGAGGCAGAAACCCATGTTGATTTCGTGTACCGGCTCGACGCGATCCATCGTTTCGACCGGACCGTGGCATTCCTGGCAGGCTACGCCGGCCCAGATATGCGGTTGATGAGTGAATTTGACAAAGTCGGGCAACGTATAGACCCGATTCCAGCGAATCTCGAACGGCGGCTGCGCATGATCCGTCCATGGCCGTGTAACCGGCTGCAGGCCGCCGACCAAAGCGTCCCCATGGCATCCGACGCATCGTTGTACGGGTGGCACGCCCGAGGTCTGCGAGCGCCGCGCGTACTCATGGCAGTACTGGCAGGGAATTTTGTTCACGCCCGCATGGATGCGATGGCTGAACGGGATGGGCTGCTCGACATCCTGACGCGGCGCCCAAGGCCGCTGCGAAAAGGCAAGCACGGTCAAGCCGCCCACAAACGTCGCCAGGGCGACGGGGATCAATATCCGGTTCATCGTGTCGTCAGATCCGGTTTTACAGTCGCGAGCCGGTTACCATTCGGGTGCAGTTTCACGCGCCTCCGAGCCGCTGCGCGGAGCGGAAGCCTCAACCGCGCCAGTCGCATAATTATTCAGCAGAGAGCGGCCCTGCCGAGAAAGCGCCACCCCCGCCTCGTTCGATCCGCAAACGCGAAAATTACTAACACTGCGCTCAACGTTCGGCAAGAGAAAATAATGGTCGAGCCGCATTTTGTCGAACGCATGTAAACCGACTTAAAGCGGAAAAAGCCTCGATGATCAACGTATCGTGGCCGTCCATGCCCGCTTCGAGCGCTGTGCACTTCCGGCAAGGGCCCGGTTTAAACCGCCGGCGGCCTATGATAGCTCTGACAGTTAACATTCGGTTTGGAGCGTGGCCTCGTAAGTGCAAATCAAGCCTGCTGCAAGGTTAAACCTGCTGCCGCCCTATCTCTTTGCCGAGCTCGATCGGCTGAAACGAGAGCTCCAGCAGACGGGCGTCGATGTAATCAGTCTCGGAATCGGCGACCCGGACCTGCCGACGCCGCGTCCTATAATTGAGAGCCTTCAGCGGGCGGCCGAAAATCCACTCAACCATCGGTATCCCGACTACGAGGGCCTCGAGCGCTTCCGCCAGGCCGCGTGTCGATGGTACGAGCGGCGGTTCGGCGTCAAGCTCGATCCGGTACATGAGGTCTTCGCGCTGATCGGCTCAAAAGAAGGCATCGCGAATTTCGCTACCGCGGTGGTCGATCCGGGCGACATCGTGCTGATTCCCGATCCCGGTTATCCGGTCTATTTCTCGGGATGCGTCTTCAACGGCGGCGAGCCCTACTTCATGAAGCTGCGGCGCGAGAACAGCTTTCGTCCCGATTTCGGTGCGATCCCGCCCGAGATCGCGCGGCGCGCCAAGCTGATGTGGCTCAACTATCCGAACAACCCGACGGCGGCAACGATCGATCGACCGTTCTTCGAGTCCGCGGTCGCCTACTGCCTGAAGCACGACATCATCCTGGCGCACGATGTGGCGTACTCCGAGATCGCCTTCGACGGCTATCGCGCGCCGAGTGTCCTCGAAGTCCCGGGCGCGGCGGAATGCGCGATCGAGTTCCACTCGCTCTCCAAAACTTATTCGATGACCGGATGGCGCGTGGGATTCGCCGTCGGCAACGCGCAGCTCATCCGCGCGCTCGGCCTGGTAAAGACCAACATGGATTCCGGGGTCTTCCAGGCAGTGCAGGAAGCGGCTATTACGGCGATGGACTCCGGCGACGAATCGGTCCGCAAGTATTGCGCGATCTATAAGGAGCGGCGCGACCTGATGGTCGAGTTGCTGCGCAAGCTCGGCCTCGCCTGCGAGGTGCCGCGCGCGACCTTCTATCTATGGGCGCAAGTTCCCCCCGGCTACACCTCGGCTTCGTTTACCGAGCGTGTGCTCAGAGAGGCGGGCGTCGTGATTACGCCCGGCTCCGGATTCGGCAAAGGGGGTGAGGGGTTCGTCCGCTTCTCGATGACGGTCGGGAGCGAACGGTTAAAAGAGGCGGTGGGTAGGCTAGCGGCGCTACGATTGTGACGGGTGGGGATGCCCCATCGGGTCTTCATCGGGATTGGCAGTAATCTGGGAGACAGGGCCGGTAACTACCGGGAGGCGATTGCGCGGCTGCAGGCATTGCCCGGCACCAGGCTGGTCCGGCAATCGTCGATTTACGAAACCGAACCCATCGAGGTGCGCGGCGGCGGCCCGTTCCTGAACGGCGTGGTCGAGATCGAGACCCAGCTCGAGGCGCCGGCGCTGCTCGCGCGGCTTCACGGGATCGAACGCGTGATGGGCCGCAAACGCGTCCGCGGACGCAAGCCACGGGCGCGCGGACCTTATCGCCCGCGCGTAATTGATCTCGATTTGCTTTTCTTCGACAAGGAAGTGATCGATTCGCGCTCGCTGCAGGTGCCGCATCCGCGGCTGCACGAGCGGCGCTTCGTGCTGGTCCCGATGAGCGAGCTGGCGCCGGCGCTGATCCATCCCAAGCTCAACCGTTCGATCTCGGAGTTGCTTACGGCGCTGAAAGCTCCGGGACGGGTCACTTTGATGAGCGCGGAAATGCTGCGCGCGCAAACCAATCGACGGGAGGTCGTCACGCGATGAAGTTTTTTCTCGACACGGCGGAGGTGAAGGAGATTCGGGAGGCGGCGAGTTGGGGAATCGTCGATGGCGTCACCACCAACCCGAGCCTGATCGCGAAGAGCGGACGTCCCTATGCCGAGGTGCTGCGCGAGATCTGCGAGCTAATCGACGGACCGGTCAGCGCCGAAGTGGTGGCGACCGAGGCTGCCGCGATGCTCGAGGAGGGACTTAAGCTTGCGAAGCTCCATAAAAACATCGTGGTCAAATGTCCCGTCACGATTGACGGACTCAAGGCGACCAGCGCGCTTTCGCGCCGCGGCATCCGCGTTAATGTCACGCTCATCTTTAATCCGCTGCAGGGACTGGCGGCAGCCAAATGCGGTGCGGCGTTCCTCTCGCCATTCGTCGGCCGTCTCGACGATATAGGACACGATGGCTTCGAGATTATCGCGCAACTGGTGCGGATCATCAGCAACTACAGTCTGCCGTCCCAGGTGTTGGTCGCGTCGATTCGCTCACCGGGCCATCTGCTGCGCGCAGCCGAGTCCGGGGCCCACGTGGCGACGATCCCCTTCGCGATTCTGAAACAGTCGCTGCATCATCCGCTGACGGAGATTGGGCTGGAGAAGTTTCTCGCGGACTGGCGCGCAACGCATCAGAAGATAGAGTGAGCCGATCATTTCCCGCGTCAGCCGGTACTGCATCTTGCGCGCGGTCAAATTATCTTTTGCGCAAAAATCATCGGCGCTCGCGGCTTGACGCGCCAAACTAATCTGCAGCACAATTTTTGGGGCAGAATTCCGCCGCGCGGGGCGCCGGCCCCGCAAAAAACGCCTGTTGCGATGAATACGGGCATGCGTGCATGCGACGGGTCGACCTACCGAATCTCCGTGTTTGCCTTCAGGAGGAGGTGGGATAGTTGCCTGCCGGCACATTCAGACGGGACCTTCGAATCAGCTACTTCGCGCCGTTCTTCGCGATGGCGCTGTTGGCAGCGATCGTCTTGTGGCGCGTCAACGCGCAAGTCGCGAGCGTCGGCTGGGTCGAACACACCGACCGGGTGATTCGACGCACCAAGGATGCGCAACTCGACTTGCGCGAGATGGCGGTTGCGATCAGATCGTATTGGCTCACATCCGACAAGAAATATCTGATCGACCTGCGCAACGCTGATCAACGGCTGACCGCGACGCTTGCCGAAATTTCCGACTTGAGGGCCGACAATCCGGCGCAGTCAAAACGCCTGTTGGAGGTCAGCAACGTCGAGGGCGCTTGGATCGGTGCGCTTCGAACGCTGATGTCGCGGCCTAATCTTAATCCCGCAGCGGTAATTCGCCTCGGGCAGCTCGACGCACAGAACCAGGTCGCATCGAACCTGCTCGACGAAATTATCGACGAAGAAGATCGATTGCGCGCGCGGCGCACCGGCAAGGAAAAAATCCAAAACGCGTTGATATTTCTTCTGGTCCCATCGTTGTGCGGCCTGGTAGCGGTGGTTCTAAGCTATTGGGGATTGCGCGAAATCGATGGCGCCAGCCGACAATTTACGAGGGCTCTGGCCCGAGCGGAAGAGGCCAATCAGGCCAAGGACAATTTTCTTGCGACAGTTTCGCACGAGCTGCGGAATCCACTGAATTCGATCATCCTCACCGCCAATATCCTGATTGCCGACCGCAACCTGAACGAAGATTCGCGGCAGCGGGCCCGAGCCATCGACCGCGCCGCCCGAACTCAGGCTCAACTGATCGAAGACCTGTTGGATGTTTCCCGGATCGAGAGCGGTCGGTTGCGGCTGGATGTGCAACCGACCGACCTGTCGCAAGTCGTGAAGAGCGCGGTGGATTCGATGCGGGTTGCAGCCGACGCCAAGTCGATCGCTCTGGTTGACGTTATCGACACGAGCATCAGGCCGATCGCCGGTGATCCCAAGCGTCTGGAGCAGGTGGTCTGGAACCTGGTTTCCAATGCGATCAAGTTCACGCCGAAGGGCGGCAAGGTGCAGGTCCGTTTGCAGCGGGTCAATTCCCACGTCGAGATCGTAGTCGCCGACAACGGGCAGGGGATCGCCCCCTCATCGCTTCCCTCTGTGTTCGACCGCTTCTGGCAGGAGCCCGGGCGCGGTGCGCGCGGGCTCGGCCTGGGCCTCGGCCTCTCAATCGTAAAGGAGCTGATTGCTTTGCACGGCGGCACGGTAACGGCGCATAGCGACGGGATCGGCATGGGAAGCACGTTCATCGTACGTCTGCCGTTGCCTCCGGCTTCACCGCGGTTGGAACCAGTACGGCATCCGCCAGTTGGGCCGACGCAGGAGATCGCACCGCGGCTGGATGGATTGATTCTGCTGGTGGTCGACGATGATACCGAGACCTGCAAGGCGCTCACGAATCTCCTCGGTTCGCTCGGAGCCACCGTTTATGCCGAAAGCTCAGTTCAAGCGGCTTTGAACCTGCTCGATGGTAACCAACCCGACGCGATCATCGCGGACGTCGAGATGCCGGTTCATGATGGATTCTTCTTCGCGCGTGAAATTCGCAATCGCGAGCAAACCCGGCGCTTATCAACGCGGTTGCCGCTGCTGGCGCTGACGGCGTACGGTCGCGTCGAGGACCGGGTGAAGATCTTGGCGAGCGGCTTTGACGGCCATATGGTCAAGCCGGTCGATCTCGTCGAATTGTCAGCAACCGTTCGAAGTCTGGTCGGGGCTCGCGCCGCGTAGTTCGCGGTTACTCATCACGCGTCAGGCGGTGAACACGGTCAGCACCGCCGGACGGAACTACTCGCCCATCCGGGGATAGAGACGCGCGGCGATCGCGACCAGAACGGCCAATGCGATCACCAGTACCGCCAGATCGGTCGTTACCGTCAGCCTGCCGCCCGGCATGCGAAGCATGAACTTGCGCAGCGCATCGACCTCGTAGGTAAGCGGATTCAACCTCGAGATGATTTGCAGCCATCGAGGCATCAGACGGATCGGATAGATTGCGTTGCTCGCGAAGAAAATCGGCATCGTCAGGACCTGCCCGATTCCGAGAAAACGTTCGCGCGTCCGGACGAGACAGGCGATCACTACTGAAAATGTGGAGAAGAGTCCGGCGCCCAGAGCGATAAAGAAAAGTACGGCGGCGAGATTCCCCGGCGCGAAGCTTACCTCGATGCCGAGCGCCAGCGACAGAATGTAAACCACGACTGCCTGCGACAGGCCGCGCACCGTCGAAGAGAGCGCCTTGCCGAGCACGAGCGCGCTCCGTGGCGCGGGGCTCACCAGGTATCGGTTCAGGATGCCGGCGTCACGCTCCCAGATCGTATTGATGCCGTAGAAAATGGCGACGAACAGCACGCTCTGAGCGAGGATGCCGGGCCCGAGAAAATTCAGATATGAAGCACCGCTCGCGCCGCTCAGGCCGCGCACCCGTTCCATCACGCTGCCGAACAGCAGCAGCCAGAGCGCCGGCTGTACCGCGCGCGTGGCCATCTCGGTGGCGTCGTGACGCAGCTTGCGCAACTCGGCGTCGGCAACGCCGAGCATCTGGATGCCGTAGCCGGCGATCGCCTCGCTGGCAGTCATTGTCGTCGCTCTCGGGCGCTTCGTCGCGCACGCCGCGCCTCACGGTAACCGCCGCCCGGTTCGATCTCGACGCCGATGAAATGCGCAAACACATCATCGAGCGTCGCTCGCGGGCCGACCTCGGCCTTCAGAGCGGCTGGCGTGCCGATGATGTCGATACGTCCGTGGTGCATCAACGCGATTCGATCGCACAACTCGTCAGCCTCGCTCATATCATGGGTCGTGATGAAGATCGTCATGCCGAGGCTTTCGCGCAACTTGCGCACGTGATCGTGCACGGCGCGCCGCGCCATTGGATCAAGCCCGACCGTCGGCTCGTCCATCATCAACACCTGCGGATGATGAATCATGCTCTGGGCGATCTCGAGCCGCCGGATCATTCCTCCGGAGTAGTGATGAACGAGGCGATCGGCGGCGTCGGTCAGCTCCGTCATTTCCAGCGCCTCCGCGATTCGCGCGGCCCGCTGATGGCGGGGAATCGCATAAAGCCGTGCCGAGAGCAGCAGATTCTCGTACCCGGTGAGTGCACCGTCGGCAGATAGCAACTGCTGAACATAGCCGATGTGGCGGCGCACCTCGGCCGCCTCCCGGCGCACGTCGAAGCCGCACACCCGGGCTTCGCCAGATGACGGCGGCAGCAGCGTGGTGAGCATTTTGATCAGGGTGCTTTTGCCGGCGCCGTTCGAGCCGATGAGTCCGAAGATCTCTTCGTACGGAACCGTGAGCGAAACGTCCGCGACGGCCGTCAGGTCGCCGAAACGGCGCGTGAGGGCGACAGTCGCGATTGCCGGCCCGCCAACTCTTCGATCAGCATCCGGTGCGGTCATCCTGTAGAGAGAATCTCACTCCGGGTGGCGGCGTGACTAGGCGCGTTCGGCGATCAGCTTGTCGAGTTCCAGCCGGAGCTTGCCGAGAACTTCGTCATAACGAAAATTGCCGAGCTTGGTGTCCTTGCGTTTGAGATTAACCGTGGTCGGCCCGCACCACAGCCCCAGGTCGGCATCGTCGGTCTCGCCCGGGCCGTTCACGCGGCATCCCATCACCGCGATCGTGATCTTGTGCGCCGCGGCGTAAACGCTCATCTCTTTGACCGCCTGCGCAAGCTCGACAAACTTGTCATTCTCGACCCGCGAGCATGACGGGCACGAGATAATATTGAGGCCTTTGCCGAAATCAGGCACCGAGATGAAGCGGCCCGCGGCCACGTCGCGCAGGATCTGAAAACCGACCTCGACCTCTTCGTGTTTGCGTTCGTGCGGCAGCGTCAGCGAGACGCGAATTGTCTCACCGATGCCCTCGGCGAGCAGCTTCTCGAACGCGAGGCGCGTCTTGATTATCCCGTCGGGCGGCAATCCCGCCTCGGTCACGCCGAGATGGAGCGGCACATCGGGACGGCGCGCCGCGAAGCGGCGGTTGCCTTCGAGCACTTTTGCCGGATCCGAATCCTTGAGCGACACGACGAAGCGGTCGAAGCCGTATGAGTCCATCATTTCGCAATGCCAGACCGCCGACTCCACCATCGCCGTCATCTGATCGCCCGCATACTTCTCGAGGAACGCGGGCGCCACCGAACCGCAGTTGACCCCGATTCGGATGGCGAGGCCATGATCGCGCGCCACATCCGCGAGCCATCGGACCTTGTCCGGAATCGATTTCGATTTCTCGATATGGTGCAGATGGCCGGGGTTGTAGCGAATCTTGTCGACGTACGGCGCAACTTTGTCCGCGATGCGGTAGTTTTCCTGGAGGTCGACCGACAGGTTTACGCCACGCGTCTGCGCGCGAATCTCCTTCAGCGCGGCGACTTCTTTCTCGTTGTCGAGCGCAATCCGCACGATTTTCGCGCCGGCCCCGGCAAGTTGCCGCACCTGTGCGACTGTCGCGTCGATGTCCATGGTTTTCGTCGCACACATCGATTGCACCACCACCGGCGCGCCGCCACCGACGATGGTGCTGCCCACTTTAACCGGCCGGGTGGTGCGAAACTTCAAGCCGTTCTGCGCCATGTTCGATTTCTAGTGCTTGTGACCCTGCTCATGCTCGGCGATCAGGCCGAACGCGATCCCCGAATGCGTGAAGGCGCCGCCCGCGCGAATTTCCATCGCGACCAGCACCGCCTCGGCAATTTCTTCGTCGGTCGCGCCCAGGTCCTTGGCAGCGTTTACGTGAACATCGATGCACCAGGGACATTGAGTCGTATGCGCCACCCCGATTGCGATCAGTTGCTTGACCTTGTTCGACAGCGCGTCATCTTTGAAGATCGACTGGCTGAACTCGATGAACTTGTTGTAGGACTCGGGCTTGAGCTCGCGCAACTTGCGGACGTTTTTCAGATTCCCGCGATCATAGAAGTTGTCCATCGTCGTCTCCTTGGTGCGGCGTGTTCGCGATCGGGCTTCGCAGGCCATCATAGCAGCAGAGTCAACCGGCCCGCGACCCACGGCGGTTAATCACGCTTCTTCTCCCTTATTTCCTGGGTGCTTAGCGGTGAATTTCAGGATGGATCGCATCTTCATTGACTATTTTCCCGGGCGCTTCGTAAGATTGCGTCCATCTTCATCAAAAGGGCTGCTTCCACCATGCGCATGATCATCCCCCCGGTTGCCTCGCGTCGCGAAATCGATCGGAATTTTTCGATTTTTTTTCGTCACCACCGAGTCTCCGCTTTCAATCGCGCGGTTTCGGATTTGTGCCGCTTTTATGCCGTAAAGCGCCCACGAATCGAATGGTTCGAGTATATCGATTGGGGCAAAACGGCGGGCAAAACCTACGAGGATGGCCGCATCCACCTGGTCCATCCCGAGAACTGGAAACGCGGCCGGATCTACAACAAGGAGCGGATGTGGATCCAGATGGTCTACCACGAGCTGGGCCACTACCTGCTATGGACGGACGCTGAACGCAAAGCCGATGTCTTCATGCGCCGGATGGTCAACGGCCTCCGCCGTTCGGGACGGCGCAGCGCCTCTGCGCGCCGGCTGATCGGCGTTCCGCGTCGACGGCGCGCCAACGCGACGACCGTGCGGCCGCGGCGACGCATCGCGCGCGCCTCATAGCGGTCGTCTATAATAGCGACGATGGCGACCCGAGGAGCGTCCGAGCCGCGCAAGCCGAACGTCGAGAACCGATGGTGGGTTGAGACCACCGTCAAGCGCAAGCGCAACCAGCCGGTCAAGCCCGGCGATGCGGGCCAAAACGACAAGCCCGAAGCCGACTTGCCGAAACTACCGGTCGCGATGGGTTTTTACGAGTCGGCGCGCGATTACGATCAGGAACGCGCCAAGGACGATCTCACTGACAACAACCTGCGCATCGCACGCCAGGCAAATCCGGAGCCCGGGCAGTGGGTACACGTCGAGATGACGCCTGAGCACTATTCGCCGAAGGTCGTCCAGCGCATCAAGGATGAATTCCGGATTCCGCGCGAGGCGCGCGGCGTGCTGCTCGATCATGGCCGGCTGGTGCGCCTCCTGGTTTGCGGTCCCCAGCTCGAAGATTGGATGATCGATGTGACGCTCAGCGAAGAGCCGTCGGTCGACGTCTATGTATGGGGCACAATGTGGCGCGAGCGGTTGTTCCGGCGCGCCGAGGATGCGCTCAAGCAGGCGCGCCGCTGGGCGATAAATCTGCTGCAGCATCCTCCCGAGCGTGACGATCCCTTCCGCGGGGTGTTGCTCTGACGTCGCAGCCCGTCATCGCACCGGCAGCAGAAACGATGGGGGCGCGGCCGGAATCTCCGGCCGCGCCCCTCATTTATTTTTCAGGTTGAACTAATCTTCAAGCTGAACTGAGACTACCAGCGATCGTGCCGGCCGCCGCCGTTACCACGGCCGCCACCCGGACCGCGCCGGCCACCGCCGCCACCGCCGCCACCGCCTGGACCGCTACGGCGCGGAGCACTGTTTTCGCGCGCGTGGTCGATCTTGATTGTGCGGCCTTTGAAATCCGTTCCATTCAGCGACTGAACCGCCTTCTCGGCCGACTCCTGGTCAGCCATCTCGACGAAGCCGAACCCGCGGGACTGTCCCGAGAACTTGTCGGTGACCACCACCGCTTTCTCGACTGTCCCGACCTGCGAAAAATACTCCGTCAGGTCGTCCCCGGTAACCGAAAACGGCAGGTTACCCACATATAGCTTACTGGGCATCAAAGGCCCTCCTCATTGAGTTGTCGTCAGAACTCCGGGCAAGAAACCTACGAGTCTTTTAGCAAGGCGGGTCAGAATCCTGCGGCATCGGGCTGACTAAATGAGCATAGCGTTGCCGTCGAAACGTGTAAAGGTGAATTGATCGCGGGTGCGATTCAGCGCGCCGCGACCGCTCTCGCATCCTGCTTCTCACTGCTGCGGATTGCGTAAAAGCGCCCATGGCTGAGCAGGACCAGTCCGAATCGTCCGTGCGGAGCGATCAGAACCGGGGTCAGACCAGGCGCGTGCCCGCGCACCATCGCCCAGACCTGACCCGGTACGAGGACGTAACCGGGCGGCGCATCGCCGAGCCGTCCATGGATCGGCGTCACCAGGCGATTCAGGTAGAAGACCAGCGGCGCCAGATCTTCGGTGAAGCCGAAAACGTAGAGCGGCTCGCCCGGGCCGACCGTACGGGTGATCATCTGCGCCGCGGGACGATAGGAATCGTTGGCGCAATCGCGTTGCTCGCGCCATGGGAGATAAAGGAAATCGAATGTCACCAGCATCGCGCACACCACGGCCAACGCGCCGCGCGCGAGACGCGCGCCGGTTTCGCTGCCCAGCGATTCGAACCACCACGCGATCAGCACGGCCGACGCGGGCCATAGCGGCAGCAGGTAGGCGCGCCGCTTGTAGGCGGCAAGCGTGAAGAAGACGACGGTAAGCACCCAGAAGATCGCAAGCAGACGGACCGCATTGCGCCGCCGCTCGGCTTCTTCCATCACCGGGCGCATCAGCTTGGCCTCGGCGAAGGCGAGGTTCAATTCGGGGCGCGGCAAGCGGAACGCAAAGAACACGGCGATCGGCGCCAGCAGACTGAGCGGGCCGGAGTTCAGAAGCAGCGGTTTGACGTAATACCAGGGCGGCATCGCGCCCAGCGTGCCCAGGAAGCGTCCGAAGTTCTCGCTGCCGAGCTGGCGAGTGAGAAAGCCGTAGCGGCCGGCGATAAAACACGCTCCATACCAGCTCGAGCCGATCGCGATCGCAACGAAAGCCGGGCCGGGGACAAACCATCCGATCAGCTCCCGCACGCGGCGTTCGGTGAAAGTTAAAAGCGCGATCGCAAGCCCCGGCAGCAGCAAGCCCACCGGTCCCTTCGCGACTACGGCCGCTCCCAGAGCCGCCGCGGACAAATAGGGCAACGCGGCTGCGCGGCGCGACGGAGCGACTCCCCGCGCCGGCATCCACCAGAGAAAGCTCAGCAGTCCGAGCGCCTCGAAGAACGTCAACGTCATATCGACGCGGCCCGCACGCGCGAGGCCGATAAACTGATACGAGCCGGCGAGAATCAAGCCGGCCAGCAAACCGGTATTCGGGCCGAAACGGCTGCTCGCGAAAATTATGACCAACAACGCCGTGGCCAACGCGTAGAGGACCGACGGGATGCGCAAGTTGAACGCGGTGACCCGCTTGATTCCGAAGATCCTGTCGACCGCGAAAGCGGTCCAATGGAACAGCGGCGGCTTGTACATAACCGTTCCGCCCTGGCCGGTCGGAAACAGCACGTGGCCGCGTTCGACCATATCCTGCACGAAGACCCCTTCGATCGCTTCGTTGGTGCCGCAAATGTCCGCGCCGCAGAAAGCGCCGCGGACGAACCGCACGACCGGATTGCGGGACGGCGGATCGCACGGCCCCGAGCCCAGGCGATGCAGCGTCAACATTAAAAGCATCACGATCAGCGAGACGATGGCCCACGCATGGAGATGTCGGGAGATCGGGGACCGCGCCGGCGCCGCCGTGATCATCGGTCGGGTCTCTAAAATCGTGCTCAAGCCAGCTCGAAGCGGAAGATATGGAGACGCGCGCGCCGGCTGGGATCGTAGCCGCGCCATTTCGCGGCCGGCACGTCGGCCGGTGTAACGCGGCGAAACTTGAGCCGCGCAAAAAAACGCGCCGCCCGTTCCTCGCTGGTGCAGGCGAATGCGTAGCGCAGCCCGCGCGACCGTGCCTCATTGAGAATTTCCTTCACCAGCTCCACCGCTACTCCTTCCCCGGCAAAACGCGTCAAAGTGTATAATGCGGTAATCTCTCCCGCACCGTCGCGCCGGTAGGGTTCCGTAAGCAGCGAGCAGACGCCGGCCAGATGCTCGTCGCCCACGCGATAACCGAAGCACGATGGCAGCAGCGCCGCCAGCTCGTCGGCGGTGCGCGTCAGCAGGACGCCCTCATTCTGGCCGCGTTCGATGAGCGCCTCGACCTCTTCGAAATCATCGATCGAAACCGGCTGAACCGAACCGTACGGCCGCTCCGTCATCAGGGTGCCGGTACCGACGAAGCTAAACAACTCTTCATAAATGCCCTGCGGCGAGGTCAGATTCACCGAGCCCACGCCGTCGCGCAGCGCGCGGGCAGCGGCGCGCAGGATCGCGCGGCGCTGTGCCGCGCGCTCGGGCTTAATTCGCTTGGATATTCCGCGCAGTTCAAGGAATGAAATCCGGGCGCCGTCGCGCGCGGTGAGTCCGCCCTGCCGATCCAGCAGGATCAGCTTGAAGACCCGCAGCCGGCTCGCCAGCTCCTGGGCGAAGACAGTCAGCTCGGCGGGCGTTTTCGCGGCGGTCCCCGCTACCACTATCGATCCTGCGCGTAGCGCCTGCCAGATGGCGGCAACGGCGGCATCGGGCGGATACGGACGCGAGCGCCGCCCGCGCGCTGGATCGAACACCGGCGGCTCGCCAGCGGGCGCCATCCGGCCCATTCGCGCGACGACTTTCGGCAGCAACTGATCGGAGACGATCACGATACACCGCGCATGATTGCGCCTGAGTTCCCGCAGCGTGCGCAGCAGCGGAGGGAGATCCCGGGCGGTTTCGCCGGCTGGCGGAATCAGCGCGAACAGCAGGCTCTTGCCGTAGAACTCCTCGAGATAAAAGGTCTTCTCGGTGAATCCCGTCCGGGCGACGCCCTGGGCGTGAGCGGCGGACATCTTAGGCTGCGATCACGTCGGATGAATCGATTTTCGAAGTAATGACGGAGCGTTCCGGATTAAGCGGCACGCTAGGACTTGGCCGCGGCCGTGTCGGCGCGCAACTCCGGGATGGCGCGCGCGGCGTGGATCGTGGGGTGGCGTGAATCGACAATTTCCTTGAGTGTGGTCTGAGAAAAGACTTTCAGCAGCACGCGCTGGCCTTCCTCCCAGACGCGGTACATCCGGCAGGCCGGCTGCAGCGCGCAAATGCTCGAGCCGTCCACGCAGATGTTGAGCGTGATCGGACCTTCGACCGCCTCGATAATGTCCTTGAAGGTCACTTGCTCCGGCGACCGCGCCAGCTCATAGCCGCCGCCGGGCCCGCGATGCGATCGCACCAGCCCGCCGCGCATCAGATCGCGAATCACTTTCTCGAGGAAATATTTCGGGATATGCTCGCGCTCCGCGATTTCGAGTCCGCGCGCGACGCCGCCCGGCCGATCGGCGAGATGAATCATGGCCCGCAGCGCATACTCGATTCGCCGCGGTATCTGCATCAGGCTCATGATTGTCCTCCCGCGATCGCGCCGGCAAATGGCCGCGCGCCGCGCACCGCCAGCATCCGCTCGATATATTTCGCCAGCATGTCGCTCTCGATGTTGACGCGCGCGCCGACCTCGCGATGGCCGAGCGTTGTCATTCTGAGCGTATGAGGAATCAGTGCGCAACGAAAGTTCTGATTCTCGATTCCGAACACCGTCAGGCTGACGCCGTCGATCGCGACCGAACCTTTCTCGACCAAATAACGCGCCTGATCGGCGGCGACTTCAAAGGTGAAAAGCCGCGAATCTCCCTCCGGCTCGATCGCGACCACGCGGCCCACGCCGTCGACGTGGCCGGAGACCAGATGGCCGCCGACGAGCTTTTCAAGCGTGAGGCATCGTTCGAGATTCACCGGCGCGCCGGGTTTGAGATCGCCGAGCGTCGTGCGTCGGAGCGTCTCGGCCGAGACCTCCATCGCAATCGCGCCGCGGCCCTTCTTAATAACCGTCAGGCACGCGCCATTGACCGCGATCGAATCGCCGATTCGGATGCGGTTCATCGGCAGGCTGGTGCGGATCGTAACCACGGCGCCCTGCTCCGAGCTGCGGAGCGCTTCGATCGTGCCGAGATCTTCAATTATTCCGGTGAACAATAGAAAAGCCATCCAGTGGCGCTAAAAACCCAGAAAAATCATATCTTTTTGCCGGCGGGATTAGCAACCACGCCTCCCGATCGCTGGGCGGCGCGCTTGCCGGAAAAGCGCAACGGCGCCGATAATCAGCAACGATGAGCAACTTCCGGGAAGTTTCAGAACAGCTTCTGAGCGGGAAAATCTCGATCCACGAGCATCATCCGTTTCGCCCCAGCGGCGAGTTCGAAGAGATTGCCGAGGGCATCGCGGTCTTCAACTGGCTCGCCAATTTCAGCGCGGTCAAAACCGCCGACGGCATCGTGATGGTCGACGCTGGGATGACGATGGACCGAACTGATGCTGCCACCATGCTGCGCCGATATTCGCCGGCGCGTGTCAGCAGCGTGATCTACACGCAAGGCGCTGTCGATCACGTCGCGGGAATGAACGCGCTCGCGGCCGAATCTGCGAAAACACGCGCCGCACGACCGCGTGTCGTCGGCCATCGCGCAACCGCCGATCGCTTCGATCGTTACCGACGCACGGGGTCGTACAGCCGCGCGGCATATCGCCGAACCTTTGGCCAGCTCAACGCGCAGTGGCCGGCAGAGTTCGTCTATCCCGATACGTACTTCGATCATCAATTCAATCTCACTGCCGGAAACCATCGCTTCGAATGTCATCACGCGCGCGGCGCGGGTGACGATCAATGCTGGATCTATCTGCCGCAAGGCAAGGTTCTGTTCGCCGGCGATTTCTTCATCTGGGCCGCGCCTGCCGCAGGAAATCCCGCCGGTCCGACCGGGTATGCGCGCGAATGGGCCGAGGCGTTGCGCGTAATGGCGAACTGCGGCGCGGAAGTGATGGTCCCGGGGCACGGATTGCCGATCTTCGGCGCGATCCGTATCCGCCAGGTTTTGAGCGAGACCGCCGATTTCCTGCAAAGCATTTACGATCAGACGCTTACAATGCTGAACGACGGCGCGCCGCTTGAACTCGCGCTCGCCGAGGTTAAGCCACCCACCATGCTCGCGGACCGTCCATACCTGCGCGCGCTCTACGATGAGCCCGACTACATCGTGCGTAACATCTACCGCGCCGAAGGCGGATGGTACGACGGCATGCCGGCGCATCTGAAGCCCGCGATGGCGGCGGCGCAGGGACGCGAGGTCACCGAGCTTGCCGGCGGCGTCAGCCGGATGGTCGCCCGTGCGATGAGCCACCTGAACGGCGGCGACCTGGCGCTCGCGTCGCATCTGATCGATTGGGCGTATGCCGCCGCACCTGACGATCCCGCAGTGAACCACGCGCGGATGCAGATCTATGGCGCGCGCGCCGAGCAATCGCTGGCGCTCATCACGCGCGGCATCTTCCGTGCCGCGGCGCACGAGTCAGCGTCGAAGCTCGGGCTCTCGCTCGCCAATTGGAAGGATTAGCGCGGCAAATTATCTCGGGTTGTCGTCTTGAGCCTGTTTGCCGCGGCTCATCTTGAAGAGTTGGAACGAGGACATGAGGAGGCGCCATCCGGAGGGAAACTCGAGTGCGCCAACGTCGAGCCGTGGCTCGGGCTCGAGGATCACCTTTCGTCCCCCGTGCCATTGCACCAGCAGCATCTGATGGCCGACCTGGCGACCGGTGATACGATCGATCGCGAAGCCGCCGAACAACGTGCTGGTTCTTAGATCGGAGAACACCGCGCGCAGCCGATTCTGATCGAGCGATTCGGCGTTTTTGAGGGCGGTCGCGGTCAACAATCCCGCGGCATAGGCCTGGGCGGCGGGGTAATCACATACCACGTCGGGACGATGCTCCCGCATCCGGCGCACGAATTCGTTCGAGCTCGGCCCAAGTTCAGGATCGATCTCCGCGTCCTGCTCCCATTGGCTCGGACCGACGATGCCTTCGGCGCGCTCGCCCATCTCGTCGCCGAAGCCGACCACGCCTGCCGCGACGCACGCCAGCACCGGCAGATTAATCCCGCGGCCGACGATCATCCGCATCACCTTGACGTCGTGGCCGAAGCTGCCGACCGAAACTAGCACGTTGATGCGATTACGCGCGATCGCTGCGATCAGATGTGCCGGCGGATCGTCAGGATCGACATTGCCGTTGAACTTGAGCCGCACTCGCACACCGCGCCGCCATGCGAACCGCTCGGCGCAAGCGCTCTCGAAGCCGGCCGCGACTTCGCGCGCGAAGGTGTTGCGCGCCGCAACGATCGCGATCCGTTTGCGCAGGAACTTCATCGTGCTGATTAGCCGGGCGAACCCTTTCAGGTAATCGCTGGCCGGACTCAGCACGCCGACCATCATGCGCAGCTTGTGCTCATATAGATCGTCCGCTGCACCGCCGTGATTGATTGTCACCATTCCGGCCTGCTCGGCGATCGGCGCCGCGATTCTGACGAGGCGGCTCGAGTAGGGGCCGAAAATCAAATCGGCGCGGTTTTCGAAACATAGCGAACGGTAGATTTCGGCGCAGCGCCCCCGATCGCTGCCATCGTCGTGGCATTCGAGCGCGACCTCGTATCGATCGCCGCCAATCGCGAGCCCGCCGCCCGCATTGATGTCCTTCACGAACAGCGCGAGCCCGGCCTCGGCTTGCCGGCCCATCGCCGCATACGAACCGCTCAACGAAAGACTCATTCCGATCGTGAGCTTGCGATTCATAAACTCACCTGCTGCCGCCGAACGCCACCTCCGCGATGCCACCGCGAATCACCACCTGGCCGTCCGGATTGTATGTCTCGAACGCGTACCGTCGTCGGGCATCGTTGCCCCCGTCGCTCCATACGAGCGTATTGATCGTCTGGCCGGGAAAAACCGGACGGGCGAAGCGCACGCGCAGACGTTTGAGGCGAACCGGATCGCGATCACAAAGCGCGTCGACCATCACGCGCGCCACGAACGCCATCGTGCAGAGCCCGTGCACGATGACGCCCGGCAGGCCAACCATCCGCGCGACATTCTCATCAAGATGAATCGGGTTGCGGTCGCCCGAAGCTTCGGCATATCGGAAGGTTTGATCGCGATCGATCGCTTGGCTCATCACGACCATCGGTTCGCCTTCGGGACGACCGGCGTCGCGCGGGCCGGCGGCCGGCGCGGAGCGCTCGCGCTTCGCGCCGCGGATAAAAATTCCCGTGATCGCGCGAAGCACCGGTTCCCGGTTCTGATTCTGCGCGATGATTTCGATATCGAGCGCCTCGCCGGTGGCGCGTGTTTCGATCGACACGATGCGAGACCGCGAAGTGATTACGTCCTCCGGCCGAATCGGCGCGAGGAACTCCATGTCCTGCTCGCCATGCAACAGCCGCATCACATCGACGCCGACCTCTGGATCGCCCGAGGCGCGCAGCAGCGATTCCCAGGTGACAACGACGCCGAAGAGCGGCGGCGCGATGATTCCGCCGGGCGCGGCGGCGTCGATATAGCGCGGATTATCCTCGTTGCAGGCGAGCGCGTAGTTCCGGATCGCGTCGCCTGTGACGCGCACTTCGACGGGCGGATATTCCCTGCCTATACAGCTCTTGTTGAGCGCCATCGTTCCGGCCCGACGATACCTAATTCAACTCGCGTCCGCCGATATATACGGCCTTGAGCTTTAACTCGCGGTCGAGCACGATCAAATCCGCGCGGCTACCCGACTCGACTCGGCCGCGATCCTTAAGAGCGAGCAGTACCGCCGGGTTAGTCGCAGCCATCAACGCTGCCTCTCCTGGGCTCACGCCCACCCGCTCGACCATCAGGCGTATTCCGTCGATCATCGTGATGATACTCCCGGCCAGACGGCCATCTGCAAGCCGCGCAGCGCCGCCCCTGGCGCGGATTCCGCCGGTCAGCGGCGCACGGTCAGTGGTAAGAATGATTCCCGATGCGCTCCGCGCGCGCACCGCTATTCGAAGCATCGCAGGATGCACGTGGACGCCGTCAGGAATCACTGCCACGTATGCCTCCGAGCCGATTAGAGCTGCGGCGAGGCCGGGCTCGCGATGATGCATCGGGCGCATCGCGTCGAACAGATGGGTTCCCATCCGCGCGCCCCATCGGATTGCCGCTTGGGCCTGCTCCAACGTCGCCTCGCTATGCCCGAGCGATACCACGATACCGCGCCGGACCAAAGCGCGGATTGCGGCGCGCGCGCCGGGAAGCTCCGGCGCCAACGTGATCAGGCGCAGCGACCTGAGCCGCATCACCCGCCTCAATGCATCGCCGGACGGCTTAAGCGTCGATCGCGGGTGCGCCCCGCGGCGGGCAGGCGAAATAAACGGTCCTTCGAGATGCATCCCGAGGATCGCCGCGCCATCGCCCTCATCTTGATCCTCACGCGCAGCCGCAATCGCGCGGTCGGCCGCCTCGATTCGCTCGAGCGGGGCGGTGATCACGGTTGCCAGGAAAGCAGTTGTGCCTTCGCGGGCGAGCCGCCGCGCGAGCGAGACGATCTTGTCGGGCGTGGCATCAGCAACCTTCAGCCGCCCCGCGCCGTTGACCTGGAGATCGATCGGACCGGGCAGAATCCAATCGGCAGAGCGCGATGCACGTATCTCGACTGTTTCGATGCGGCCCGAGAAGCTTACCATCCCCGCACGGGTCGAACCGTTGGGGAGCGCAATCAGCCCGGCCAGGCGGCGCATCGAGAGAGCCGCTTCAGTTGGCGCGGAAGCGCTCGGCGAGCAGCCGCGAGAAGCGCGGCAGATAAATCAGATCGAAGGTCTCTTCCTTGCCGGGGAACATCGCGACCGCCGCTCCCTTGAGCGCACGAACATGCTCCCAGGCACTCTCAAGCGTCATCGAATCGTCCTGCGCGATGGTCGCGTAGACCAGGTTCACGAGGAAACGGAGTCGCCGGATGTTACGGTTCTCTTCCTCGATCTTTGCCGCCCGTTCGTCTTGAGCCATGGCAGACCTTCCTCTGTCGGCGCCGGCGGGCCGAACCTTTGATCGAAGTATAGCAGTATCGCTTGTGCGCCGGCGCGCCGGATGCCAACCTCGTTAGCATTGTGGCCCAGCCGCCGCGCCTGAAAAGCAGCTTCATCTATCTGGCCAACGCGGTCAACGATCTGCGCGGCAACGTCGGTTTGCTCACCCTGGCGTTGGCGCCGCTGGTTGTGATCACATCGCTGTGCCTGCTGCCGGATGCGATCAATCTGCAATCTGCGCTCGCGCGTCATTTCGGGATGGGTGTGCATAGCGTGAGCTTCACGCCCGTCCAGGTACCGTATCAGCCCGTGGGACCGCCGGGGCCGTTGCCGATCGCGCCCTGGATTGTGACAACGCTTCAGATCATCGCCATCTTGATGACGCTGGTGCTCGGCACTCTGGTCGTGCTGTGCACCCTTGATCGGATCCATGGCGGGGCGCGCGCGCCAACGCTTATCGAAGAGGCGCTTGCGGTTTACCGACGCGCAATCGAACTGGCGGGGCCGTCGACTCTGATTTTCATCCTGCAGTTGCTGGTGGCGGCGGTCGCGATCATCTTGATCCTGGGACCGATTGTTGTCGCATTCATCCTCACCTCCTCCGCGCCGTTCACACTGTTGCTGGATTGGCACCTGCTCGTGTTCCCGGCGCTGATAGCATTTTTCTTCGTCTGCTTTTCGCAAATCGCCCTGGTCTTCGATCAGCATCGCAGTTGGCACTCCCTGCTTTACAGCCGTGACCTGATGCGTGGGCGGTTTTTCAAAGTCGCGATGCGAATTGTGGTATTTCTCGCCGTATGGTCGGGTTACAACGCGTGGACCGGCGCGATGTTCCTCGTGATGAGCTGGATTCTCGGGCCGGTCGCCGTGCTCACCGGATGGATTAGCGCGATCGTCTTTACGACCGATCTGCTCGCGGTCGCCGTCGCTTATGCGACTATCGCCTTCTTCATCGCGGCGGGCGTGCGTCTCTACCAGGATTTGGTGGCTTTCACCAATCAGGAGGTCGCAGCCGCGCGCGGGATGGCGCCGATCAAAACCGCCAAGCTTCCCCGGCCGGCCGAAGCCTAAGATCGGTTTGCGGCGGCGGCGCTGCGCGCCAGGCGCGAGAGGGCGCGGACCGCGACTTGGAGCGCCGGCACGCCGATTCGCGGCATGGTGCGGATCTCGGCAAGCAGCCGTTCGAGCGCGACGAACTCGCGCGGCCGGGTCTCGCGCAGCTTTGCGATCGCATCGGCGTCGCGCCCGTTCTTCAACGCCATCCGACAGAATTCGATTCGCATCCCCCCCAGCTCGGTCGCAAGCTCCTGCGCCGCGCGCCGGTCCCATCGATCGCCGTCGATCGCGGTGAGCGCGGCCTCCAGTGTGGCGAAATCGATTCCGGCGCTCAGCCGAAAATAGACCTGCGCGACGTTCTTTGGATCGAGCGCGGCCCCGGCGCTCACCGTGAGCACGTCGAGCAGATGATCGGCGAATTCGAGACGCGTCAGATCGTGCGCCAGCCGCTCCTCATGCACCGCCTTCCGCAGATCGCGATAGGTGCGCTCGAAGCGATCGCGCTCCGCGCCGATCAGGAAATCCTCGAATGAGCCCGTGAGCTCGTCAAATGCCGGCTTGAATCTCGCGACGGTTTCGCCCATCGATGACGCCGCATCGCGATTCGCGATCGCCCACGTGGAAACGCGATGCGCCGCCTGGGCCAGCGCGAAAAACGCGGCCTGTTCGGCCTCGGCGGCGAGACTCTCGCCCGCTTCATGCAGCCGCTCGGTCCAGCGGCGCAGATCGAGCAGGCCCGCCGCCGTCACCCAGCCTCGCACCGCCTCGTCCGCTTCAATTCCAAGATCACGCATCATTCGAAAGACGAAGATCGATCCCATCAGATCGACCAGTTGGTTGACGATTCGCGTCGCGGCGAGCTCGCGGCGCAGGCGATGATGCGGAATTTCGTCGCTGCATCGCGCTGCGATCGCGGCCGGGAAATAAGGCCGCACAAACGTTTCGAGCAAGTAGGGATCGTCGACCAGCGCCGAGCGCTCGAGGCGGGCAACCAGATCGATCTTGGTGTAGGCGGTGATCACGGCGAGTTCGGGACGGGTGAGGCCGGCGAAGCTCGAGCGCCGCTCGCGCAGCGCCTCTGCGCTCGGCAGCGCCTTCTCGCGAGTGCGGAAGAACCCCCCTTGCTCGATTGCCGTCAGATGCTCGCGATAGGTATCGACGTCGGCGCGGCTGCGGACCTGCTCCAGACTCAGCGACAGCACCTGGTCGCGGTTGTCGCGGACCACGCTGTCGGCGACTTCGTTGGCGGCATCGGCCAGCAGGCGGTTGCGCTCCTCCAGTGGGAGCGCGCCGCGGGACACCGCCGGCTGCATCAAAATTTTGATGTTGACCTCATGGTCAGAACAATCGACGCCCGCGGAGTTATCGATCGCGTCGCTATTGATGCGCCCGCCCAGCAACGCGTACTCGATGCGTGCGCGCTCGGTGAGTCCGAGATTGCCGCCTTCGACGACGATCCGGGCGCGCAGCTCGCGCGCCGTGATGCGGCAGGCGTCGTTCGCGTGATCGGCAACCTCGGCGTCGGTCTCGGCTTCGGCGCGGACGTAGGTCCCAATACCGCCGTTGTACAGCAGGTCGACGTCGGCGCGCAGGATCGCGCGAATCAATCCGTCGCTGTCGAGCGCATCGGCATCGCACTTGAGGGCCGCGCGCGCCTCGGGACTTAGCTCGATCCGCTTGAGACCGCGCTTGTAGACTCCGCCGCCCTTGCTGATCAACGCCGGATTGTAATCCGACCATTGCGAGTTCGGCAGGTTGAAGAGGCGGCGCCGCTCGGCGAAGCTCGCGGCGGGATCGGGGTTGGGATCTATGAAAACATGGCGATGATCGAAGGCGGCGATGAGCTTGAGGTTGTTCGATTGCAGAAGACCGTTGCCGAAAACGTCGCCCGACATGTCGCCGATTCCGACCATCGTGATCGGCGCGCCGCGATGCGGGTCGCGGCCCATCTCGCGCAGATGGCGCTTGGCCGATTCCCACGCGCCCCGCGCCGTGATGCCGAGCGCCTTGTGGTCATACCCGTGCATCCCGCCCGACGCGAACGCGTCGCCGAGCCAGAAACCCCGCCGCTCCGCGATGCCATTGGCGATGTCCGAAAACGCGGCCGTGCCCTTGTCGGCGGCTACCACGAGGTAAGGATCGTCGCCGTCGAGCACTTTCACGCGCTCGGGATGCACCACGTTGCCGCCGACGAGATTGTCGGTCAGCTCGAGCATCGCGTTGATCAGCGTCTCGTATGCGAGGACGACCTCCTGATGCGTCGGCTGGCCGCCGCTGCGCGGCTTGACGATGAAACCGCCCTTGCTGCCGACCGGCACGATGATCGCGTTCTTGACCGTTTGCGTCTTCATCAGCTCGAGAATTTCGGTGCGGAAATCGTCGGGACGGTCGCTGAAACGAATTCCGCCGCGTGCGATTTTACCAGCGCGCAGATGACAGCCTTCCATCCGCGGGCTGTGCACGTGGATTTCGTACAGCGGCGGCACATCGGGCAGGTTGAGAATTTTCGCGCTCTCAAATTTGAAAGCGAGGTACGGGTCCGAGGGCGCCGGCGGCAGGAAATAGTTGCATCGTACCGTCGCCTCGACCATCGAGAGTATCGCTCGCGCGGTGCGGTCGTCGGCGATGTTGTCGACGTTGACGAGCTTTTCCAGGTACGCGGCGCGCAGCCGTTCGGCGTCGCGGGAACTGTCGCCACGATCCGGATCGAACCGGGCGACGAAGAGATCGACCAGAATACGCGCGAGTTCGGGATGGAGCAGCAGCACACGATAGAGCGCCGGACGCGCGGGCGCGAGCTTCATCTGAAACCCGGCGGCCAGGTAGGCGCGTATCAGAGCGACCTCGCGCCATGCGAGACCCGCGGTTACCGTCAACGCATTCAGCGGATCATTCTCGGCGCGGCCGCTTGCGACCGCGTTAAAGGCCTCGGCGATCAGCGCGGCGCCGGCCGGGCTGGTAACCGTTTCGTGCTTGAGGCCGCGCACGCGGAAAGATTGCACGAAGGCGGTCTGCGGCTTCTCCCCGCCGGTGTCAGGCCGCATCTCGTGCGCGTCCTCGGAGATCACCTGCAGACCGAAATTCTGCAGCAGCGGCATCAGCTCTGAGAGAATCGGCGCCGTACCCAGCTCGTACATTCTAAGCTCGCTCACGCCCTCGGTGCCGTCGTCAGCCGCACTGGCTTCGACGTGCGTGCCGCCGGTCTTGAGCAGCGCCTCAACGCACTCGATATCGGCGACCGCACGCCCGACGCCAGTGCTGGCCTGGTAATCCGCCGTGAAGGCATTAATCCATCGCCGCGTCAGCTCCTGCGCACGCTTTGCGCCGAATCTGTTATTGAGCTCCTCCTGCAGTCGATCGCTCCAAGTACGCGCAAGTCGCTGAATCTCGGTCTCGAGCGGGGCAAGCAGCGACGGCGCGAACGGCGGCGCAGCGAAGCTGAAATGAAGCCGCGCGGTGTAACCCTCGCCGAGCGCGAGATGGTAGTAGATGACCTTGCCGCCGAGCCGGGCCGCCAGCGTCTCCTGGATACGCGTCCGGACCTCGGCCGAGAATCGATCGCGTGGCATCAGCACCATCGCGACGACCACGCCGCGCTCGGGATCGGAATTCAGGCTCAGACGCACGGTCGATTCGCTTTTTACATCGACAATCAGATGGAGCTGTTCGCGAAGCTCCTCGACCGACGCGCGAAACAGCTCTTCCTTGGGAAAGCTGTTGAACGCCGCGACCAACTCCTTGAAATCATGCGATCCGGGCTGCGCGTGCTCGAGTTCGATAAGGTCGGCAAGCTTCGCCCGCAGCACCGGGATATGTTGTGCTTCTTCGGCATAGGCTTTCGAGGTGAAGAGCCCGAGAAAGCGGTCGAACGAAATTTCGCCGCCCGCGCTCACGCGCCGGATCGCAATGTCATCCATCGCGCGCCGGCGATGGACCAGCGATTCGCGCCGGGTCTTGCCGATGATCAGGGGTGGGCCGTCGAAGAGGAGCTTGCGCTGCTCGAGCGGCAGCTCGCGCGCCGGACGCGGTGTGGCGAAGCGCGAGCGCATCGCCGCATCGCGCAGGATTCCCAGTTCGCGCGCCGGATCGAGCTCCAGCATCGCCGGTTCACGCTGCGGGGCAACCACGCGATAGCGGCGATAGCCCAGAAATACGAAGCCGCCCTGGACCAGCCAGCGCAGAAAATCGCGCAACTCGATCATTTCGCGCAGACCGGCGGTCTCCTGGCAGATTTCCAGCGCCCGCGCGACCATCGCTTCGAAATCGCCGGTCGCGCGCCGCACCTCCTCGAGCACCTCACGCAAGGAGGTTTCGACCTCGGCGAGGCGCGCCTGGCCACCCGGAAACTCGATTTCCATGTTGAGCAACGATTCCCGCCGCTCGCCGGCGCGCATCCGTTCGAAGGATTGAATTTGTCCGTTTGCGTCGCGCGCGACCCCGAATACCGGATGCAGCAGCATCCGCACCGGCGCATCGATCGCATGGCAGAACTCGAGCACGCTGTCGACGATGAACGGACAGTCCTCCATCACGTTGCGAATCGTGACCAACGGCTCGCCGTTGGGAGCCGCGATCACCTGGAGCTTGATTGGCTCGCTCCGCCGGTAGAAGAACTCGAACGCCTCTGCCGCGATCGCGCGGCGGGCGTCGGCAGTCATCCGCGCAACCACGCTCGCCGGTTGGCGGGCGAAAAGCCGCTCAGCGAAAAGATCAAGATAGCGCGCGCGATCTTCCGAGAGCGCGCGGTCGACGGTCGTATGGGGGTCAGCGCGGGTTGCCATCAATTACCTGTGAAGCCGGCCAATCTTCCGGCGGCTGCGTATATCATATAACGCCCGCGCGCTTCTGCTGAATCATACGCAAACGATCCGGCGCCGAAGCGATGCTAAAATAAGAGTCACGTTCTGATCGGTTCATCGGTTCGATGGCGACGATTGAAATAGAAGATCTGACGCTCGGTCCGTGGGGCGTGGGGCATCTCGACGGACGCGCGGTGATGGTCCCGAATACGGCGCCGGGCGATCTGCTCGAAGTTGAGATCGAAAGCGAACGCAAAGGCTACGCGATCGGCCGTATCGAGCGCATCGTGCGCGCCGGCGATCATCGCCGCGTGCCGCCGTGTCCGTTCATCCCACGGTGTGGCGGATGCGACTGGCAGCAGCTCGACTATCCCGCGCAGCTCGCGGCCAAGGCGCGGCTGATTGCTTCTGAGTTCGCGCGCGCGCTCAGTGTCGAGCTTCCGGTCGACGATCTGATCGAACCGGCGGCGGAAGAATTCGGCTATCGATCGCGCGTGCGTTTCAAGGTCGGAGCGGGCGGCGAGGTCGGTTTTCACGCCGCAGCGAGCAACCGGATCGTTCCGGTCGATCGATGCATCGTGGCGGCGGCGCCGATTTCGGTTCCCACTCGTTTCGCCGCCGTGTTCGGTCGGCGATGCCGCGAAATCGAGGTGGTCGCGGGCGATCATTACCAGGTGGTCGTCGCGCATTTCGATTCGCGGCCGACCCCGGAACACATCGCACAGGCGCGCGAGACACTCGCCGGCGATTTCATCGTACGCGGGCTAATCGTCCGCGGGGGCGGCGCGCGCGAATTGATCGGCAAAACCGGGATTACGATCGAACTCGAACCCGGTCTGATACTCGAAGTCGACGCCGATCTCTTCACCCAGGTGAACCGCGCGCAGAATCGCAAGCTGATCGCGGCAGTGATGGCGTCGGCTGCGATTGCGCCGGGAGACGAGGTGCTCGATCTCTATTGCGGGGCAGGGAACTTCAGCCTGCCGGCGGCGCGGCGCGGCGCGCGCGCTACGGGCGTCGACGCAGACGAACTGGCGATCGCCGCGGCGCGTCGCAACGCCACCCGGCTCACCCTCGAGCACGCGCAGTTCATCGCAATGAAAGCGGACGCGCTGGCGAGTTTTCTTGGGCGCGCGCGCTATCGGCCGAGCCTCGTGATCCTCGATCCGCCGCGGGCTGGAGCGGCCGAGTTGATCAAGCTGATCGCTGCGCTCAGGCCGCGCCGCGTGCTCTACGTCTCGTGCAATGTCGCAACCCTGATGCGCGACCTTAAGCCGCTGGTGCATGCGGGTTATCGCGCCGGGACCGTGCGGGGCTTCGACTTTTTTCCAAACACGCATCATGTCGAGGTGATGGCCGAGATGCTATTGACTTAAGCGGCGACGCGTTCCTAATCTAGTGAAGCAGTTGGCAGCGACCCTCCCGCCGGGGACTGAACTAAAGCGATGCCCAAGCAGGAAAAGGAAAAGCAGCCACGGCCGAAGGTGACGATTATTCCCGGCCGCGGCGTGGCGCAGACCATCAACTATCTGCTCGAGGATCGCGATGATTTGGAATGGATCATCGCGGTGGGCCGCACCAAAAACGGTGAGCTCTTCTTCTACGATACCGGCGGCGATATTGTCGAAGATCTCGGCACGCTCGAATACCTCAAGGCGCGTATCATCCGCGCCCATTTCGGCGACGAATACGAATAATCTGTACCGAGGCGTCGGTCAGGGAGCAGTGTGCACCACCGGGGGATTTGAAGGCGGCGCACCGATCTCGGGTCCGCCGACTTCCTCGCTGAAGTCGTTCGGCATTCCGCGCACGATCTTGTCCGCCATCTTGAGCTTTTTCACGGCCTCGGCATAGTTCCCGGCGAAATAAGCGCGCTCGCCCTCCGTGTAGAGCGCCTGTACGCGGCCGTAACCTGTCGAGCTATGCTGCGCGTGCCATACGTCCTGGCTGACGCGGCCAAGCACCGCCTGCGCTTCCTCGCGCGTGACTTCCTGCGCCTGCACCGGCCAAGAGACGGCGAAGGTTCCAATCGCTATCGCCAGCATCAGCAAGGGTATCTTCACGACTTTCATCGACTCTCCACGGCCTCCACAGGGGTTTCAGGGCACAACGCCGGATCGTGAAGGAGCGGACCCCCTCGCGCCGGAATTTACGTTTGCATAACAAAAACCGAACGCATCGAGCAATAACGTTGGCCTGCCAACTTTGTCCGCCGGCGCCTTTAGCCTACTATCGCGGAAAATGCCGCGCCCGGCTTCGATGCCGGCGCGGTCGGAAGTCGAACTCTAGTCCAGAGCGGAGGTGGATGAAATGGCTGCTAGTCCTTTGACTATCGGGATCGATGAAGTTCGGGAACATCGCGGATGGTTTTTCGCCTGGGGAATCGTCTTGATCGTGCTCGGCGCGATCGCGCTGGGATCGTCGTTCATCACGACCATGCTGTCGGTGCTCTTTCTCGGCTGGATACTGATTTTCGGCGGCCTGTTCGCAATCATCCACGCGGTCGTGCGCCGCCGCTGGCACGGCTTCTTCCTCAACCTGTTGGCCGGCGTGCTCTACGCCGTGGCAGGCTTCCTGATAATCACGAATCCGGCGATGGCCGCAGTGACGCTCACGCTGCTCATCGCGATGCTGCTCGTCGCGATCGGCATCTTCAGGCTGGTCGTCGCCTTTTCGCTTCCATTCCATCATCGCGGCTGGCTCATCCTGAGCGGCATCGTATCGATCGTACTCGGCGCGATGATCTGGGATTCGTGGCCGGTGTCGGGACTTTGGGTTATCGGCATGTTCATCGGGATCGATCTGATTTTCGATGGCTGGACCGAGTTGATGTTGGCGCTCATCGCCGGGCGCAGCGCCCCGGCCTGAGACCTTGTTTGTACGGTCACACTTGAGCGTGGATCGGAGCTGACTTACCGACAGGTCTCACCGGCTCGTGTCCATGCTGACGGCTCGTCCTATACCCCCGACTTGACGCCCCCAACTGAATGCGAAGTAATCAAAGGTCGGATCGGATGAGCACCCCTGCCCGCACTACGCCCGTCGATATGCAACGCGCGAGCGAGACATCGGCTCTGCGCGTTCAGCTAATCCGCGACCTCGCGATGGTCGCGATTATCGCGGTAATCTCGCTCGCTGCCGGCCTCGTGATCGATCGCTTCGCGAAGAATCCGCTGCCGATAATCTATAAGACCCCGGAGCAACGATTCGACGCCGAGCTCACTAATCTCGTCGCTACGCCGCCCTTCAAGATCGCGCCGGCGGCGACGATCGGGTTGCCGGAATTCCGCGCCGCGCTTGCCGGTAAGCACACGTTGATTCTCGACGCGCGCCCGTCGCTGATTTACGCCCAGGGCCACGTTCCGGGCGCGCTCAATCTCTCGCGCCAGGATTTCGCGCGCGATTACCGGCGGCTTGCGCCGACGCTTAAGCCGGCAACGGAGAAGCCGATTATCGTCTACTGCTCAGGCGGCGATTGCCACGACAGCCGAATGGTCGCCAACGCACTGCTCACACTCGGGTACAGCAATGTGAGCGTCTTCACCGGCGGATGGGAAGTCTGGTCGGCGAACAAGCTGCCTGCGACAACCGGGAACGCGCCATGATCGATCGAAGCGCGCCGCGCCACGATTATCCCGCGCTCGCGATCAGCGTCGGAATCGGCATCCTGTTCGTGATTTCCGGCATGGCTAAAATCGGCGACCCGGGCGATTTCGCCGACAACATCTTCGGCTTCGCGATTCTGCCGCCGGCGTTCATCAGTCCGCTCGCGCTCGGGCTGCCGCCGTTCGAGATCCTGTGTGGTCTGCTGATGCTCGCGCCGCGCACGCGCCGCGTCGCCGCACTCGGGCTGATGCTGCTTTCGGTTATCTTCTTCGCGGCGCTCGCCTCAGCGCTGGCGCGCGGTCTCACGCTGGATTGCGGGTGCTTCGGCGTCGGCGCGCCCTCGCGTCAGCGGATGTGGCTCGAGGCCGGGCTCAACGTCCTGCTCTTCGCCGGAACCCTGATTGTCTATCTCCGCTCACTTCCGAAGATGCGCCGCCTCGCGCCGATCTGACAAACTATATCGCGAGACACATATGATGGCGCGGATTAAGGGCGACGCGCTTTATTTTAGGGACTTGACAGCATCCGGTTTTCCGACTCCAGATCTTTATGAGTCTTATCGAAAAGGTCGAAGAGAAGCTTGGCCACTTCCTGTTCGAGGTCGTCACCTTGAGCCAGGCGGATGATTTCGCTCCTAGCCCTGAGTTTTGCCGGTTCGGCGTGAACAACATAACACCATTCCCCGGGGTCCGGGTCTCGTATCCAATCAACGCCTAGCTGGTCGTGTAGTTGCTTCGCCCATGTGGGAAGCGAAGCCGCCTGTTGCTTCATGCGGCGTGCCTGTCCAGTGAAGCCCAATCCGCACCAAATTGGCGCTAGCTTCTTTTCGCTCCGACTGCGAGCTCGCGGATCATAGTCTTGCTCTACCCAGTAGGCCCAGAAAAGGGGCATGTCAGTCGTCTGCACCGATGTGAGTTCTAACGTACCGTCGCCCTCAATAAAATCTTCTGGGTCCGCGGGGCGGCCTTTAACTGAGAATTTGTTTGCGACTCCACGTTCGCCCAACCCCTGTTCGATGATTTCTTTCAGCTTCTTCCAGAACTTGATGTGAAGCTCGTCTATTGCGCGGGGTACAACGTCGACCAAATCGAGCGCACTCTCGATATTTTCCGGCTTAAGCACGAAACTGACAAGCTCGTCATAGACGCGTGGCATCGGTTGGCTCCTTCTTCAAACTGCGCAGATCCTCGATCGCTTGCACGTATCCAAGCACCAGGTACTGAACGGCGGGTGCAGCAACCCTTTTTAAACAGTCTTCAAGCCACTTGCGTATGTCGCGGAGGTAGGAGATATCAACGTGTTCCACGCCGCTTTGCGACTTATCACCGTGAATCGTGAGAAAGATCAGCCGTTTTTCAGCGGCTGCTTGCTGGTTGAGCCACTTCCTATATTTTTCGAGCTGTCCCCTCCCATCGGCCATGCTTTCGTCGGCTTTGATCTTGTTTTCGATGACGAGAAGGAGCGACGGAAGGCAGCGTACAACAATATCCGCTCTGCCGCCGGTGATGGGGTGTTCGTAAAACACCTCGAGGTGCGCCCCGGGAGCGATCAATTTGGGTTTGATATCGCGTAGACCGACGTGATCCAAGAAGGCTTCAAGGAACAAACCACCCTGCCCGTGCGTTCCCCGTGGATTGAGCAGGTCGGCTAGGATGCGGGAATGGGCCTGTTCCACCTCTACGAGCCCGAGAAGCCGGAGCAGATTGAACTTCGGAGCTTCCCTCCGCTCCGATTCGGCATAGGCCGCACGGGCAGCTTGGAATTGGGGCCAAAAGGTCCCGAGTCTCGCCTTTAACTCCTCGGCGCGGCGCTCCGTTTCTCCCGCTTTTTCAGCCCTAAAGCGCTTGTAGCGTTCGATCAGATGAATGACGCTATCTGTTGCCAAGTTATTCGACAGGGTTGTCCTGCTGGAGGGTCACGGCCGCGGAAAACAACCTTGAGCTTTTTCCACACTCGTTATCACATATAATTGACATGTAACTGACATGCAACGCGTGAACGGTCCAAAAGAGCGGCCCTTGAGGCTGAAACTCGGGAGCCGTTCCGTATCACCAGTTAGTGTGGAGAATCGGCCGTCGCTCTTCGCGCCCAGGACGTAATCGCACGCGCGTTGCGCCTATCGATCGCGCCAAATGTATTTAACTCTCGCGAGGTTTAAATCGGGGGATTCCGCGTCGGACGCCCACACCTGTGGCAAAGCCGCCGGACTACAGGAACGCCACACAGAATTCTTTTGGCCCATGCGCAGTCGAGCCATCCGGTCGATGCTAACGCGTTCCAACGAATAAGGGTCATTCATGTTGAGGCGCCGCGTAGATGATTCCGTTTCTCACTTCGAGAGGAATTTTGCGCAGGAATTTGCCGGGCGTGCCGGGCGGACCAGCGACGCATTCCCCGCTTTCCGGCTCATAGCAGGCGTTATGCGTCTGGCACAGAAGATAATTGCCGTCGGCGGTGAAGAACTGATTGTCTACCCAGTCCATCGCGAGCGGGATGTGGCAACATCGGTTGACGTAGGCATGGAACGTGCCGCCGAAGTTGACAATGAAGCACTCCTCGTCGACACCGTGGAGCGGCATCGTAAACTTCAGCGATGTTCCGGTTGGCAGCTCCTCGGTACGCGCGATTCGATAGCGCGTCGGTTTCGCCCGGCGCTGTGAAACCCGTACGCGCCTGCGGCCGGTCCTCCTCGACGCCATCGAAGAGTCAGATGTCTCGCCGTGAGAGGCCGGCTCGCTCGGGACCGGCATTCACGCTCGCCAGGGCGTGCCCCATCGATTCTCGAAGGCAACCTTCGAGACCGGCTTGCGCGTGACCCGGCGGAACTCCTCGACCGGGTAGCCGATCGGCATCATCGCGAAGCTCAGGTGATCATCGGGAATCCCGAGCACGCGTCGGACCTGGTCCTCGTAGCAAAGGTGAAGCGTGGTCAGCACCGTGCCGAGCCCGAACGAACGCGCCGCGAGAATAAGATTCTGAATCGCCGGATAGATGCTCGCGCCGGCCAGCCGCAGCGCGAACAGCGTATTCTGCTCGGACGTGAGCCACGGCACCTTGATTGGAACGTTGTAGAGGCATGGCACAATAATCGCCGGCGCCTCGTGATAGTGCTCGATCAAATACATTGCGGAGTTGAGGTCCTTCAGGTTCTCTGCGGGCGTGATATGCGGCGGCAAAACGCGCTTCGCATAGCCGTCACGGACGTGCTCGGCACCCTGCCGATAGATATCCGCGAGCGCCTTTTTCTGCACGGCGTCGGTAACAACGAGAAAGGTCCAATGCTGGTTGTTGTAGGCGCTGCCCGCGCGGATCGCTGCATCGAGCACCCGATTCAGGATTTCGCGCGGCACCGGGTCAGGCTTGATCATACGCATCGTGCGCGCGCTGTAGATGGCGTCGAAAAGCTCCATCGTCGCTCCCTGCCAATGATAGAATCGCCGCTTCGATTGCGGCGGCGTCAGTCTAGCGCACCGCAGGCTGAAATAGTTCAATATCCTCGATGATCGAAAACCCACGGATCAGGCCGCTCGACGCTTTCCCGGTCGAGCACAACGGCGAACGGATGGTCTGCATACGCGATCCAAGCGGCGCGGCGCCCGATCCGATCGTGCTCGGCTTCGGCGCCTATTATTTGATCACGTTATTCGACGGCACGCGCTCACGACTTGATTTGCAGGCCGAGTTCGCCCGGCAGTTCGGCGAAATCCTCACTTCCGAGCAGCTCGACAGGCTGATCGCTGAGCTCGATCGCGGCTATTTCCTCGAATCACCCGCTTTCGAAGATCGGGTGCGCGCGATGCGTGCGGAGTTCGCGGCTGCGCCCGCACGCCCGGCGGCGCATGCCGGACTCTGTTACCACCAGGAGCCCGAGCGGCTCCGCAGCGAACTCGACGAATTTTTCACCAGAGCGGCGCCGAAGCCGGCGGCCTCCAACGGCGCGATCCACGGACTAATCGCGCCGCATATCGATCCGCGCCGCGGCGGGCTCACTTACGCCCGCGCATACGCAGAGCTTGCCGCCGCGAAAGAGCGGCCCGAGCTGGTCGTCATTTTGGGCACCTCGCACTACGGCGCCGGCCCGGAGCTTTTCACGGCCACGCTCAAGGATTACGCGACACCGCTTGGCGCCGTGCGCACCGATCGCGAATTTGTCGCGCACCTAAAGGAAAATTACCGCGCCGGCGATCTCTTCGCCGACGAGCTGCTGCATCGCAACGAGCATTCGATCGAGTTCCAGGCGCTGTTTCTCGCCTATACGCTTGGCATCGAGAACTACACCGTAGTGCCGATCCTAGTGAGTTCGTTTCATCCGATGGTCGCGCGAGGAGTCGAGCCGGTTTCAGAGCGGCGGGTTGGCGAATTCCTCGAGGTGCTGGGCTCCGCAATCGCGCGCGAGAGGCGGCGGGTAACGATCGTCGCCGGGGTCGATTTCGGGCATATCGGGCGTAAATTCGGCGATGACTTCGGCGTCGACCAGGCCAGGGCGGGCGAGCTTCGCGCAGCCGATCGGCGGCTCGTCGGACATATAGAAAAAGTCGATGCGGGCGGCTTTTTCGGTGAAGTTGCGGGGGAACGCGATCGCTATCGGATCTGCGGTTTGGCGCCGATTTATACCCAACTCGCCCTCCTCGCCGGTCATCGCGCTCGTCTGCTCGATTACGACATCGCGATGGAACCCCCCACCCAATCGGCAGTTTCATTCGCAGGTATCGCGATCGACTGAAACCCTTTGAGATAACTCAGGTTATCTCAAATCTTTGCACGTGAATTTTGACTCGTCGATGTTCAGTCTATACGCTGGATTATAGTGAATTTGCGTTAATGCTGCGCAAGTTCACTTCTTTCTGGAGGGGCGGACTTGCTTGGAACTCTTTTTCATCGTGGCTCCACGGTCGTAACGGCACTCGCCATCGCACTGACTGCGGGCACCCTAATCTCGATCGCAACCCCGGCGCATGAACAGAGCGCGTTGCAGCCGCGCGGATATACTACGGTTATTCCATGGCACAACTTTCCCGGCGGCGCGGCGCCTCGCAGCACGGGGGCGGCTGCTTCGAATACGATCCCGCTGTGGAATTACTCCGTAACCTCTCCGGTCGATAACAACACTTATACCGGCCAGATGGTCGGCCGAAGCCCATTCGCGCACGGTGCGCGGACGACCAATGTCCCGGCGGTGATTGTGCCGTTGATCATGAATATGCCCGATGGCGGCGTTTTCGATCCGACGGTGAGTCATACCTGCAGCCCGGCGGGTGTGCCGCTGACCCTCCTGCAGCAGTCGCCGATCCTCAATACCTTCGATTTCACCTTCAACGGCGTTGACATCGGAAGCGGGCAATATGTCGACGATTTCCAACGCGCTAATTTCTGGACTGACGTGAGCGTAACCGGCGATCGCTATCACACGACGCTCAGCCCGGTCACCACGCTCTCGGCGATCACCATTAACGTTCCCAAAGGCAGCGGCCAGACCTACAACGCCTCCACCTACGGCGGGTGTGGCAAGATTGGGGTGATCGATTACAACTGGTTCGTTCCCTATGTCGAGAACACTCTGATCCCGACGACGCTCGCCGGCAAGGCGCTGCCGACAAATTTTCCATTGTTGCTCATGTTCAACGTCGTTCAAGCTGTCGGTTCGACCGACATCTCAGGAAACTGTTGCGTCCTCGGCTTCCATGACGCGATCGGTTACCCGATGCAGACCTTCACGCCGTTCGATTTCGACACCTCTGGAGTTTTCCAAAACGTCTCGGACACTTCGGTCCTCGCGCACGAGGTGGGAGAGTGGATGGATGATCCGTCCGGCGGCAACCTAACTCCCGGCTGGGGTAACGTCGGTCAGGTCTCGGGCTGCCAAAACAATCTCGAGGTCGGCGATCCGCTGAGCGGAACTCCTGACATCACTGCCCTTATGTCCAACGGCGTCAAATACAATCTGCAGGAACTGGCGTTTTTTTCGTGGTTTTTCCGCCAGAATCCCTCGCTCGGCGCCGGCGGCATCTGGTCCAATAACGGCACTTTCGGCACCACATCATCGCTGCAACCGGTCTGTTAGCGGCGCTTGTCGGGAGGAGGTGCCGGATGTCCAAACGTAGCGCAATTTTGAGCATCGCAGGGGCGATTCTAGTCGCCGCCGCCCCGGTCCTCGCCGACAGTCTCAGCCTCATCACCACCAGCGGCGGTCAGAGCGCCAACGACTCGATCCAGTGGGCCAATCTGGGCCCTGATGCGACCTCGCTCGGCGCGAGTTTTCCAATCAGCTCCGAGAAACTGCTCAATGTCACCTGCGATCTTGCCGGTTCCGGCAGCCTCACGGCCGTTGTATGCCCGGCCTCGCCATGCAGTTGGGGCGGCGTCAGCTCCGGGATGAGCGCAGGCGACGAATTGCTATGGACCTCGGATACCGGCAACGGCGGCAACGGTCCGCTCACGCTCACTTTCAACCACAAAATCTCGGGTGGCGGCGCGTTTGTACAATCCGATACGCCGGGGCAATTCACTGCGCAGATTCAGGCATTCAATGGCGCGACCTCGCTGGGCACGGTCAGCGAGCAGAGCGACGCGAATGGCGATCCGATCTATATCGGGGTTAAGGACACGTCCGGCCCCAACATCGACAAGCTGGTGTTCAGCCTCACGGTCTGCAGCGGCGATTGCACGGATTTCGGCATCGATGCGGTCGCGTTGAACAATAACAATCCTCCGCCGAGCCCAACGCCGACTCCAACCGCGACCCCAACGCCGACTTCCATACCGACACGGACGCCAACGGCGACCCCCACGTCAACGCCGGGCCCTCCGACCAGCACGGTACTATCTTACACTCCGCACAAGATCGCTTTTCCGTCCGAGCCCTTTGCCGCTGGAACCGGCGCGGCAAGCGCACCAGTCAAGGTGAAAGTCGTTAACCCGAAGAACAAGACAGATGTGCCCGTGGTTATGAACGCGGCCGAGATCGACGATCCCGGCGGCGACTTCAGAATCGATCCCTCCAGCACGACCTGTACGGATGGCTTTACGCTTAAGCCCGGAGCGTCCTGCGCCTACGGCGTGATCTTTCAGCCGACCAGCGTCGGACTCCATTCGGGCGAACTCAAGATAAATGACAACGCACATAACGCCCCGCAGGTCGTCACGCTCAGCGGCACCGGCACCTCGCCGAACCTCAGGATAAACGTGACCGAAATCGTGTTCGGCAAGGTCCCTGTCGGCGTCTCCAGCACTCAGCACACGATCAAGCTGACCAACAAAAGCCGGGTTCCGATCGCAATCAGCGGCATCACGCCAACCGATCCATCCTTTACGATCGCGCAGCAGACCTGCAGCGGCGTACTTCCCAACACGCCCGGGTTGAATTCCTGCACCATCACCGTGGTTTTCACGCCGCTCAACTTCGGACCGGTCAGTGCAGCGCTGGTCATCAGCGATGATGCGTTGCATCAGCCGCAGAAAATCAAGTTGATCGGCAGAGGCAAGTAGCGGGGCGGGAGCGTACTATCGAAAGAGCGGCCGGGCTTTCAAACCCGGCCGCCTTCTTTTTTGGCTGAATCTTCGGAATTCCAGGCTACGCGTCGGGGTTGATTCCGACCTTGGCGAACCACGCCGGCCATTGAATTGGCGGCGGTTCGCATCCGAACCATTCCCGCCATAGCCGGTTGCGGGCCCATTTGAACGGCTTGCCGTACTGCGCGGTTGAGACGCCGAGCCGTCCGATCAGCAGCTCGCGATGGAACCGCTCGTCGCCGATGTAACCGTTGCGCATCAGGTCCTGCTCGTACATCGCGAGCGTCGCGATGAGCTTGCCCCGCTCCTCCGGCGTACATCGCGAAACCAGCTCGCGCACGCCCTTCACGATGAAGATCTCGTGGTCCTCTTCTTCCGCGAGCTGATGATTCAGGCGCCAATCAATTACCTCGGGCGTATCCCAAGCCTGATGAATGGGCGCGAGCAGCCCGCCGTAGCCTTCGACCTGCATCAGCAGCGCCATGATGAACCCCGGCATCCCGCGCTCGCCGATCGGAAAAATCCACCGCCGCCACAGTCCGTACGTGCCCTCCCACTCGGGCGATTCAAGCCAGTGGTTCTCCTCGGGATCGAGCTTGTCGCCGGCCCGGATGTAATGCTCGCCGTGCTCGGCCTCTTCGCCGATATGCTCGCAAAGGAAGGCTTTCCACTTGTAATCAAGATCGAAGTTGCGGAGCGCGAAGGCCGAGACGCCGCAGAGCGCATCGATCTCCTGGCGGCCGCGATAGCCGTAAAATCCCGCCAGCAATTTTTTTTCGGCCGCGGTCGCGGGCGGACGCTTCTCCGCATGACGTTTTTTCAGAAATTCAGACAGCCATTCGCGATCGTTTTCGGCTATCGCCATCCGAGTTCTCCCGGGCTTTGATTCTCGAAGCAGAACACAACTCGCGGCGCTCCGTCAAATCACTCCTTGTAGCGCTCGGCGCGCTCCAGGATTTCCTTCGCGCCAAGGATCTCCGTGATTTCCGGCAGAATTTCGAAGCCCGGCGCGCCCACGATCGTTCCGGTCCGCTGCAACTCGCGATAGGCATCGCGCAGCCGCACGTACGCGGTGAAAAGCGTCGCGGTATGGATGATCACGCGGAAGCGATAGTCGCCGGCCTTTTCGAGTGGAACCAGATGTCCGTTGTAGAGCAGCGGCAGATCGCCGAGCGCATCCGAGTAGCGGCGCAGGTCTTCAAGCCTGGTGATGCCGTCGACGAAAATCAGGTCTGCGCCCGCATCGCGATACGCGCGTGCGCGGCGCTCGGTCTCCGGCCATCCCAGCGGAGTGAGCGCGTCGGTGCGCGCGATGATGATCGTGTCTGGGTCGCGCCGCGCATCGCAGGCGGCGCGGATTTTCGGGAGCATCGTCTCCATCGGAACCACCTGCTTGCCCGCCATGAAGCCGCATCGCTTCGGCCAGACCTGGTCCTCGATGTGGAGCGCCGCCGCCCCCGCGGCCTCGTACTCCTGCACTGTCCGCCAGACATTGATCGGATTGCCGTAGCCGGTGTCGGCATCGCAGATGACCGGCAATTCCGATGAGCGCGCGACGACGCGCACGTTGTCGACCATCTCGCTCATCGTGAGCAGGCCGAGATCGGGGTAGCCGCGCGCCGCCGCCGTGCCGAAGCCGGTCATGTAGACCGCGTCGAAGCCGGCCGCACGCGCGAGATGCGCAGTGAGTCCGTCGTAAACGAACGGCGCGATGACCGGAAGGCCCGAATCCAGCGCCTTGCGAAATCGCGCGCGTACCTCACTCATCGGAAATTCCTCATCGGCCGACAACGTCTCAGCTCACCGGCAGAACGAGCTGCTGGCCCTTCTTCATCACCAGAAACGCAAGCAGCTTGGCCGGTTCGGTAGTGCTGGCATTGCGTGAGATGCGATGCACGTGCTTCGGGAGTTCGTACCACATCTGTCCGGCCTTGTAGATTTGCGGCTTTCCCGGCTCGACCTGGCTTTCGATCGCGCCTTCGAGCACGTAGGCGAAGGTTGACCCGGGATGGCGATGGGCGGTGGAGGAGGCACCCGGGCCGTACTCGACCGTGACGATGGAAACCTCATGGCCGGGCGCGTCAGGCAGCGCGTGACGCATCAGTTCGGTCACGGTGACGCCCTTGTCATTCGCGGTCGGATTGGCAGGCGACGACTCCCCGGCCATCGCGGCTCCCACGCTCAGCATCGCGGCGATCGCGGCCGATCCTGATGCGATCGCTTTCATCATCTCACGCCGTGTGATCATGTTGTGTTCCTTTCGGACGGCCGGCGGATGAACAGCGCGCCGGGCGGCAGAACCGATAATCTCGCATCGGCGGCAGCAAGAAAACTGCGCGAATCGAGCCTAACGCATGCGTGTAAAGTAGAGGCATCCGATCGCCGTGATTACGATCGAGCTGACCGAGCCGCTAAAGGTGAAGGATCCGCTGACGAGAGCATATCCCAGGCTGAGCGCGGTCATCGCGGCATACAGGTACAGACCCCACCGCCGCATCATCCAGTAACCGACCAGGCCGGCGAGGCCGAGCGCGCCGAAACAAATCAGCGCCACGATGAACGGCCAGCCGTTGAAGGCAATAATCGCCTCGCGATTGCGGATGACGAAGTAGGCCGTCATCGGCACACCCGCAAATCCGATTAGGCAGGCGGCCGTGACGAGTATCGGCCGCGAGGGTTCCGCGGCCGGTATTGCGCCTTCGGCTTCCATCAATTTCCAGTCGTTGGATGTTATTCCGCGCGCGGAATCCCGGCAATCGCGCCGGGATTCTCCAACGCCGAGAGATCGCCCGGATCGCGCCCGAGATGGACGGCGCGAATCACGCGCCGCATGATCTTGGCGTTGCGCGTCTTCGGCAGCTCCGCAACAAAGTAGACCCGCTCCGGGCGGAGTGGCTTGCCGAGCGCCGCTACTATCTGATCGCTGACCTTCGCCGCGAGCGCGGGAGCCGCAGTTTCACCGTCCCTCAGCACGGCAAACACGACTGGCGCCTCGCCCTTGGTCGGATGCGGCACGCCGACCGCGGCCACTTCGCGGAGCGCCTCGAGCTCGCTTGCCGCCGCTTCGATCTCGGCCGGCCCCACCCGCTTGCCGGCGATCTTGAGCGTGTCGTCCGAGCGCCCATAAAGCATCCAATGGCCGTCGCTATCCACCGACGCGAAATCGCCATGTACCCAGACGCCATCGAAGCGGCTCCAGTAGGTTTCGAGATAGCGCTCCGGATCGTTCCAGAAGCCGTTGGTCATGCCAGGCCATGCGTTCATCACGGCCAGTTCTCCGACCTCGCCGACCACTGGGGCCCCGCGCTCGTTGAGCACCACGGCGCGCATCCCGGGAACCGCGCTGTTGAAGCCGCAGGCTTTGATCGGCCGCATCACGACGCAGCCGAGGATGCCGCCGGCGATCTCGGTGCCGCCGGAATAGTTAATGATCGGCAGCTTGCGCCGTCCGACGTTCTCGAACAGCCACATGTAGGCTTCCGGATTCCACAGTTCGCCGGTCGCCCCGAGAATCCTGAGCGATGAGAGATCGTGACGCGCGACGTGCTCCGTCCCGTGCGGCATCAGACCACGCACCAACGTCGGTGAGAGGCCGGCGTGAGTCACGCGATGGCGCTCGACGATGCTCCAGACGCGATCAGGCGCGGGATAGTCGGGAGCGCCTTCGTAGAGCACGGCGGTTGCACCGAGCGTGAGAGCGCCGACGATCAGCCACGGGCCCATCATCCAGCCCATGTCTGTGAACCAGAACAGGACTTCGCCTTCGCGCAGGTCGAACAGATGCGCGAGGTCCTGAGAGGCCTTCAAAGGGAAGCCGGCGTGATAATGGACGGTGCCTTTGGGACGTCCGGTGGTGCCCGACGTATAGATGACGAGACATGGGTCCATCGCATCGGTCGGCTCAACCTCAATGCACGGCGATTGTCGTGCGATGAGCCGATCCCAGAAGAATCCTTCGCCGCCGCCGTGTGCGCCGAGCCGGCGTACGATCACGATCTGCTCGACGCATCCGGCAAGGCGCGCCGCCTCGCGCGCGAATTTTTCCAGCGGCACGGTCTGTCCGCGGCGATAGAAACCGTCCGCCGTGATCAGCAGCTTCGCGCCCGCATCGCGGAGCCGCACCGCGGCCGCTTCGGCCGCGTAGCCGGAAAAAATCGGGATGAAAATCGCGCCGATCTGCGCGATCGCAAGCGCGCTGATCGCCGTCTCGGGGATCATCGGCAGATAGATTCCGACCCGATCGCCCTTGCGCACGCCAAGCTCGCGGAGCATGTTCGCAGCGCGCGCGACAAAGTCGCCTACATCGGCGTAGCTCAGGCTCACCGTAAGGCCGTCCTCGCCCTCCCAGATGAGCGCGGTCTGCGACGCCCGTGAGCCGCGCGTATGACGATAGACCGCATTGTGCGTGAGATTCAGCTTCCCGCCCGGAAACCATCGCGGCCATTGCGGCCCCGCCGAAAGATCGACCACCTCGCGATAGGGCGTGTGCCATTCGATTCCGAGCTGCTCGAATGTCGTGCGCCAGAAACGGTCGGGATCGTTGATGCTCAAACGATAAAGTTCGCCGTAGCCGTAGTCGGGAGCGGTGGGATCGAGCGCGATTCCGAGCGCGTTCATCAGGCGCTCAAGATGGCTGCCGCGGATGTACGCCTCGGACGGAAACCAAATCGCAGATTGAGGATCGTCAGCAGCCGACGCCATAGTTTTCGCCTCGCAAATTGCCCTGATTACGGAAAAATGCCCCTAGAAAGCAAGATTTACAATTACATCCGAAAGGCTCGCGTGACCACACATCCAAGGCACCCGGCATCTGGCACGAGACTCGCAACCACTCCTGCGGTCCGAACGGCGGAAAGCCAGGAGGAATAATTTATGAACATCCGGATGATAATGGTTGTGATCGCGGCGTTCGGCCTATCTGCGATTCCCGCGATGGCCCAGATGGAAAGTTCCACAGCTACGACCATTACTCAGACGGTCGCGAGCGCGTCGAACAGCACCGCGCCTCGCGTCTACATCTACTCGGCCGGCGCTCCCACCACCGATCTCGACATGGCCGGGTACCATGCGTTCGACGAATTCGCGCAGGAGCATCCCGGAATCGTGCGTGAGCTTCACCATAACAGGCATCTGATCAACGACCCGGAATTTGCGCGCAACCATCCCGCCTTCGCTGATTTTCTGCGCAATAACCCCAAGGTCGCCGAGGACCTTGCGGAAAATCCGGGCAACTACCTGCCCAATGCCCGAAGCTGATTATGGACGGCGGGCGTGATCGAATGATGCTGCGACAGCGGCAGATCGGGATCGCGTTGGCCGCGCTTGCGATGCTCACGATCGCGCCGATCAGCGGATGCTCGGGCGGCTCTGAGCACACGCAGACCACGGTCACGCGGACGGTGAATCCGCCTCCGAAGACCTACGCGTCAACCGAGGAGCCGACCGATACGGCGGTTCCGCCGACCACTGTCACGACCACAACCACGACGACCACCGACCGGCCTGACAGCGTGCTCGGCGCAACGGCGCATGCCATCGGCACAATCGTGATGCTTCCGTTCCGAGTGGTCGGCGACACGCTGTCGCTGATCTTCTGATTCCAATGGGTGGCCGGGGCGCCATTGCGCGCCGGTCGTTAGCGCGGCCAGGCGCGGCGAGCCGCCTCGGCCACCACGTGGAGCTTCGCTTCCTGCACTTCCTCGCTGATCGGATTGCCTTCCGAGACCGACGCAAAGCCGCATTGCGTGGAGACCGCGAGCCGCTCGCGCGGAAAATAGCGGCTGGCCTCGTCGATGCGATCCACGACCTGATCGACGGACTCGACCGTGTTGGTTTTCGTTGAGACCAAGCCGAGCACGACGTTGACGCCATCTGGCACGTCGCGCAGCGGTTCGAAGCCGCCCGAGCGGGCATCGTCATATTCGAGCAGCAGATGGTTGTAATTCGTCGCGCGCCGGAAACATTGCGAGATCGCCTCATAGCCGCCCTGCGCGAACCAGTGTCCCTTGTAGTTGCCGCGACAGAAATGCAGTCCGAACGTGACGCCCGGAATCGGCGCGGCCACCGAGTTGATCAGGTCCATCCCGTCGGTCAGCGAGCGTGCGCTCGAGATGCCATGGTCGTCGAAGCCGGCCTTGCGAAAGGCGGGATCGACCAGCACGCAAATCTCCGGCGTGTCGATCTGGATGTAGGTGCAGCCCAGATTCGCAAGCTCGACGATTTCGGCGCGCAGGACGCGCGCGGCGTCGGCGAACAGGTCGAACGGATCGGGGTAAGCGCTTTTCGAATGATCGCGCGACCAGTTCAGGTACATCATCAGCGGGCTCGGCAGGCTGACCTTGAGCGGCAGACGCGCCTTGCCGCGCGCGTACGCGAACTCCTCGATCGCCCACGAATTCCGGCGGCTGATTTTCGAGGTGACTACCGGCGCGTCGAGCGTGCGGGTCTCCGCGGCCGCGCCCTCGCCGCTGATGCGCGACTTGATTTGCGCCGCAGTGCTGAGCCCTTCGAGCGCGTCGGTATAGAGGCCCGAGAACCAGGAGCGGCGCAACTCACCATCGCTGACCACGTCGACGCCCGCCCCTTCCTGCATCGCGATCGCCGCGTCAACGCATCGATCCTCGATGCGCTTCAACTCGCTCGCAGCGAGCCTGCCCGACAACCAGGCCTCGCGCGCGCTTTTCAAATGCGCCGGGCGCAGCAGCGAACCGAGCACGTCAGCGCGATAGAAGCTACCCATCGAAAAACTCCTCCCCTTGGATTTGCGGCCTAGCGATTCCGGTTCAGCAGCAGCGTGCCGGTAACGATCACGGCCAACGGAAAAGCGGCGATAAGGTAGAGCAGCAGCATCAGCGGCTGATCGTTCGTAACCGGCCCGGTCGCGCCGCGCACCAGCATCAGGCAAATCAGGATTGCGAGCGGATAGATCAGGATGCCCGTGAAGATCAGTCTGCGCCCGGCCTTCATGATCGTTTCGACTCGCAAGCGGCGGCGAAAATGTCAAGCATCGTCGACGCCCTCCGCACTGCTGAAATAGCGCCGATACTGAAACCACGCGCCGACCCACAGCATCGCCATCAGCGCGGCCATCGAGAGCCCGAGCTTGCCGAAATCGAGGTCATTGACGGTGCGCCAAAGCGGACCGTCGAGCGCGAAACCGGCGCTGAGGATCTGTAGCCATTCAATCAGGCTCACCATCAGCGCCATCGCCACGGTCAGCGCCGTCACCACCAGGTTGAAGAACAACTTCTTGAGCGAGTCCGCCGACGCCCAGTCATAGATGCGCATCATCAGCGCGCCGTCCAGCGCGTCAACCAGCGTCATCCCGGCGGTAAAGAGCAGCGGGAAGGCCATCACACCGATCAGCGGAAAGCGGCCGTCGCCGGCTGCTTCTGCCGTGATCGCAAGCAGCGCAACTTCGGTCGCCGTATCGAAACCGAGCCCGAACACAAAGCCGACGAAAAACATTTTCCAGCCCGAATCGATCCGCCGATAGATGAACGCGAACAGCCGCGCGATGACTCCGCGCTGCTGCAACAGCATCTCGATTTCGTGGCCGACGCCATCGGACGCCGCCGGACGCCGCGCCTGCGCGCTAAACGCGCGATAAAGCTGAATAAACACGATCAGGTTGACCAGGCCGATTCCCGTCAGGAAGGCAGCGGACACGATGGTGCCGAGGAAGGTGTGATGGAGCGCGCTAATCATCGCCGCGCCCTGACGCATCGCGCTCTCCAGCACGAGTCCGAGCGCGAGCAGCATCACGATCGTCGAATGCCCCAGCGCGAAGAAGAGCCCGGTCGTGAGCGAGCGGCGGCCATCGCGCCTGAGCTTGCGGGTCACATTGTCAATCGCTGCGACATGGTCGGCATCGAAGCCGTGACGCAGCCCGAGGAAGTACGCAAGCGCGCCGATCCCGAGGATCGAGGCATTGATCCTGAGTGCAAGATCGGCCAGCGCGAGCCACGCGATCAGATTGAAGGCGCCGAGTCCACATAGCATCAGAGCGAAGCCGCGGCGGTCGGCGACGGGTTGCGACTGCATCATTCGAAATCCAGGACCAGCTACGCCTTAAGGCGCTATATCGAAACCGCGCGATGCGCAACCGCAGGAGTTTTTCCTCGGAGTGCGGCCAGAGAGGTCACGTTTGCATCTGATCCGCGATACATGGTTATGATTTTGCGTAGTGAGCTATGATAAGCATAAGTATGCCGACAAACTTGCTTCCGTTAGTCGTTGTGGCGTTCGGGATCACGATGGCCGCGGCGCCATCGAACGCACAGACGATGGGAGAGTACGCCGCTACCATCAACGATGCGGGCCTTTCCGGGAGCGAATCGCATGCCGCGATGATCAATTACAGGAGTATGACCGACTTCCGGCCATCCTTCCAAACCGATCAGACAGACAATGCGACCGATTACGGGAGCGATCTGGATACCTCGACCGATTACCAGGCAACCGATTATTCGGCGGATTTCTCCGGCGGAACCAACTATAGTCCATCCGATTTTCAAGGAGATGGTTTCGGTAGCAGCATCGATTATAGCAGCATGAATGACTACTCGAATCCTATGAACATACCCGGTCCTTGAGCAAAGTACGCCCTTCCGGGTGCTCAGACCACTATCCTCGCTTCTGCGACGCAGCTAGGCTTATCAGCGTCCTTGAAGGGGTGCGGGGGAAATCGAAATGAAAATCATCACGGGCGGGAGATCCTTATTGGCCATCGCGCTCGGCGCCGGAATGATCGTGGCTGTGGGCTCGTATGCCGGCGCGCAAACGATGGGCGAGTATGGCGCGACCATCAACGGGTCCGGCGTCGCCGCCGAGCAGGGCGGCGGAATGGGCAGCCAGCTCGGCGAGCCCCCCACCGAAACCGGGTCGGCGCTCGATCGTCCGTCTCCGCTCGACAGCGGCAACGATCCCCTTTCGGAAGAGCCCAGCTATCTCGGCGACTCCCAGAACTCCGGCGACTCGACCGGAGAGAGCGCCCTGGGCGGGTCGGGAAGCGATTCCTCCGGCATCCAGTACGCACCGACCGTGCAGTAGCCGTTCCGAACCTCAGGAGATTTTCGGCAGCACCCGCGAGGCGAAGCGCTCGAGCGAGCGCATGATCTCGCGCTGCGGCATCCCGCCAAAATTGATCTTGAGCGCGATTTCCGTGACGCCCATCTCGGCGAGCTCGGCGAAGCGCGCCAAAATCTGCTCCTCATCGCCGAAGATCGCGCGCTCCGGGTAGATGTGATCGTAGTGCTCGGCCAACTCCTCGAACTTGGCCGCGAGCCCTCCGTACCCCTTATACTGCGCGGCATCCGCTTCGACCCGATTCGCATCGGCCGCGCTCCGGTGGAATTGCTGGACGAACGGGCGCGGATAATCCTTCGCCTGCGCGGCGGATTCGCCCATGTAGAAATGCAGCTCGACCATGATCTCCGCGGTCTTCGGATCGTGACCGGCGTCCGCGCGCGCCCGATGATAGATCGCGAAGCGCTCGCGCATCTCGTCGCGGGTGCTCACGATCGGTACGTACATCAGGTTGTAACCCATCCGGCCCGCCCATAAGAACGACTCTTCCGTGATGATCGCGGCGAGATAGATCGGCGGATGCGGCTTCTGGAGCGGCTGCGGAACTATCTCGGTGTCGCGCACGCGGAAGAACCGGCCGTCGAACGAGAATCGCTCTCCCTGCCACGCCCGGATGATCAAATCGTGCGCCTCGTTGAAACGCGCGCGGCTCTCTTCCATTGGGATGTTGAACGCGTCGTATTCGGCGCGCTCGAAGCCGCGTCCGATTCCGAAGATCGCGCGGCCGCCGGAAATCGAATCGAGCATCGCGACCTGCTCCGCCACGCGAATCGGGTGATTGATGGGCAACTGGACGACGCCCGTCGCGATCCGCAAGCGCCGGGTGCGTGCGGCCGCCGCCGTGGCCAGCAGGATCGCCGATGGGATCGCGCCGCCGTAGGCAAAGAAGTGATGTTCCGCAAACCAGGCCGCGTGAAAGCCGGCGCTATCCGCAAATTCAACTTCCTCCAGGATGTCGCGATAGAGGTTGGCCGCAGGCCCATGAATTTCCTTGAGATAGGTTGGCAGATAGAAGAGTGAAACTTTCATCGTGGCTTTCCTCGCGGCGCAGTCCGCGGCGTCCGATGAATCTAGCAATTGCGCGGCGGTGTAAGGAATGCGCCCGCGGTTCCTGCCCGCGCCGCGTTCATCGTATAATCCGAGCATCATGCAGAAGGTCAGCACGCTCTGGGATTTGATTGGCCAGGCGCCGGCATCGAGCACGGCATTGATCGTTCCCGATTCGGATGTGCGCCTTACCTACGCGGATTTGCGCGAGCAGGTGGGCGCCGCCGCCGATCTGTTCGCATCCGCGGGAATCCGGCCCGGCGAACGTGTCGCGATCGCGCTGCCGAACGGCGTGCCGACGCTGGTCTGTTTTCTCGCCGCGACGATCGCAGGCACGGCCGCGCCGCTCAATCCTGCGTATCGACGCGAGGAGTTCGATTTCTTTCTCGAAGATACTTCCGCCAAGCTGCTGATCGTCCCGCCCGAGGGCGCGGCCGAAGCCCGGACGGCTGCGGCTGCGCGAAAGATTCCGACCGCGAGCGTCGCCCTCGGTGCGTCGGGCAAGTTGGTGTTTTCCGATCTCACCAAGACGAAAAACGCCGCGCCGCCGTCCCCTGAACACGTAGCGCTGGTGCTGCATACCAGCGGCACGACGGGACGGCCCAAGCGCGTTCCGCTCAGGCATCGTAATCTCGCGACCTCGGCCGCCAACGTCGCTGCCACCTATGCGCTCACGCCTGCGGACGTTTCAATGTGCGTGATGCCGCTGTTCCATGTGCATGGCCTGGTCGCCTCGGTGCTCGCGACGCTGCTGACCGGGGGCGCGATTGTGGTGCCGGAAAGGTTTTCCGCCGGCAGTTTCTGGCAGCATGTCGCTGAGGGTCACGCTACCTGGTACACCGCCGTCCCGACCATCCACCAGATTTTGCTGAACCGGGCTGACGGCCAGCGCCCCGCCGGCGCCGAGCATCTGCGTTTCATCCGCTCGTGCAGCTCGGCGCTTTCGCCGGACACGATGCGCCAGATGGAAGAGCGTTTCGGCGTACCGGTGCTCCAGGCGTACGGGATGACCGAGGCATCGCATCAGATGGCGTCGAATCCGCTGCCGCCGCGTGAACGCAAGCCGGGCAGCGTCGGCGTCGCCACCGGAGTCGAAATCAGCATCGTCGATGAGAACGGAAATCATCTTAAGACCGGAGCGGCCGGCGAGGTTGTCATCAGAGGGCCGGCCGTGATGGACGGTTACGAGAACAATTCAGAGGCCAATGCACGCTCGTTCACCAATGGATGGTTTCGCACCGGCGACCAGGGCGTGCTTGATGATGCCGGGTACCTGCGCCTCGTCGGACGGCTGAAGGAAATGATTAACCGCGGCGGAGAAAAGATCTCACCGCTCGAAATCGACGATCTGCTGATGAGCTGTCCTAAAGTGGCCGAGGCGGTCTCCTTCGGCGTCGAACATCCGACCTATGGTGAGGAAGTCGCGGCGGCGGTGGTGCTGCGCGAACCCGCGTCCGAGAGTGAGCTGCTCGCCTATTGCAAAGCGCACCTGGCCGATTACAAATGCCCGAAAAAGATCTACGTGGTCGACGCGATCCCGCGTACCGCGACCGGCAAAATACAGCGCGGCGCGGTCGCGGCGGCGATTAAGGCCGGAGCGGTTTGAAGCGGCTGAAGTCCGTCATGGTCGGCGCCGGCGCGATCGTCGCCCACGCCGATCGGCCGGAGCAAAAGGCCCACGCATCTGTACTGTGGGCGTGTCTGCACGCTGTTGATGACTGAACGCCGTGCGCAGTCCGCGTTCACCGGCCTGAGAGGAATAGCCATGGAATTTGGAATCATGTTCGCGACCCACATCGGTGACTGGGACGTGATCCGCTACGCCGAGGAGCTTGGTTACGATCGCGCGTGGGTGCCCGACTCGCACATGATCTGGTCCGACTGCTACGCGACGCTCGCGCTCGCCGCCGCCAATACCAAGCGCATTAAACTCGGTACCGGCATCGCTGGAGCCGGCACACGTATCGCGCCGGTCACCGCGCATTCGATCGCGTCGATCGCGCGGCTTGCACCGGGCCGCGTCTTCCTCGGCATCGGCTCGGGACACACCTCGATGCGCGTGATGGGGCAGAGCTTCGTTTCGCTCCGCGAGTTGCGCGAATACATCCGGGTGCTCCGGGCGCTGCTGGCGGGCGAGGAAGTCGAGTACGATTATCGCGGCAATCCGGCAAAGATAAAGTTCCTGCATCGTGATCGTTACTTCATCGATCTAGATCGGCCAATTCCGATCTACCTGGCGGCGAATGGTCCGAAAGCGATCGAGCTTGCCGGTGAAACCTGCGACGGATGGATCGGCTCGACCGCGAGCGAGCGCGATGCGCCCGGCTTCTTCGAGCATCTGCGCATCGGGATGAAGAAAAGCCGCCGGCCTGCAAGCGCAGGGTTCCATACGAGTTTCGTTACGGCCGGATGCGTGCTGCGGCCGGGCGAGAAGCTGACCAGCGGGCGCGTGATCGATGAAACCGGCTCGCAGGTCGCCTGCAACCTGCATCTCAATTACGAGATGTGGCTGTTCGGCGGGAAGAAAGACGAACTCATCGCGCCGTGCTTCGCGAACATCTGGAGCGATTTTCTAACCCGCGTTGAACGCTTTCCCAGGGATACCTGGTATCAGCGGCTCTACGACGGGCATTGCACTTTTCTGCAGCCCGAGGAGCGGCGGTTCATCACGCCGGAAGCGATCGCGGAATTTACGCTCACCGGCGAGCCCGACGAGCTGGTGGCGCGGCTGCGCACGATGGAATCATTCGGCTTCAACGAGATCGTATTGCTCCCGCCGGCCGACTACAGCCGCAAGGTCTATCGCGATTTCGCGGAATTGGTGATGCCGAAGCTGCGGTAGCCGCTCCCGTTCCGGGTTGTCATTCCGAAGTGGTCCGCGGAGTGAAGCTTCGCTCACGATGACCGGGAATGCTAGCTCTTGAGATCGAGCAAGCGCGTTGCGAGGCGGAAAAGATCGCTGTTCGGATCGCCGAGCGCGGAGCCGACCTCGAAGTGATTCAGGCCGCGCAGCAAGACTAAATCGAAAAGCCGGCCGAGCGGCTTGAGCATCGCGGCGAAATCCCGCGCCTGGCGCTGGAACTCGTGCGTCTCCTTCTCCCCGTACGCGATCGCGACCGGACACGGCAGACGATCGAGATGGCGCGCCGGGCTCAGCTCCGCCTCTTCTTCCTTCGAGATCTTTACGTAGCTGCTACGCGCGCTGAGCATCACGGGCTCGAGATCGTACATCCCGCTGACGCACAGCCCGCCCTTGATGATCGTGTTCGGCAAGTCGTGCATCCGCGGCCAATCGGTCACCAGCACATTGGCGGTCAGATGACCGCCTGAAGAGCATCCTGCAACGTAGAGCCGCTCGGGATCGCCGCCAAGTTCGCGCGCGTTGCGGTAGACCCACGCGACGCCGCGCCGCACCTGCGCGACCATGTCGGGCAATCGCACCTTCGGGATGTTCGCGAAATTGAGGACGACGAAGTTCGCGCCCGCCGCAACGAACGCGGGCGCGGCGTAGCTCGAATCCTCCTTGCTGAGATTCCGCCACGCACCGCCGTGGATGAACACGAGGATCGGCGCGCCCGGACTGGCGGCCGGAAACAGGTCGAGGGTCTCATCTTCGGTCGGTCCGTACGCGAGGCTTGCGCGATGTTTGAGACGCGCGCGGGCCGCGGCGCTGCCGGTGGTCCATTGCTTGATGACCTCGTCGGCATTCGGCGCCCATGCGCGCTGATCGTAATTGCGATCGAGTTCCGCCTGATCGTAATTGAGATAGACCTTCGGTCCGTCGCCCATGATGCTTCCTTGAATTTTCTTCTAGCCAACCGCGGCGCGATTCCGCAACCGCGATCACGATACGAAGCCGAGCTCCTTCAGCCGCTCGCGCGCCTCATCGGCGCGGTCCGCGTGCACCATCAGGCGCGTCGGCACCGCGGCGGTCGAGCCGAGCATCCGCGACGACTCGTCGTCGAAGACGAAGTTCTCGATTCCGGCCTCGGTCAGAAAATCGCGCGCGATGCTGACCTGAAACGAATCCATGCCGGCGAAAACCTCGACCAGCTCTGCGGGATCGAATCGATTATCGGCCACGTTCTGCCTCGCGGGATCGCGATTGATCGCAATCGGCAATGGCTGGATGGAAAGAAGCGATGCCGCGGACCCGGCGATAGAGCGCAAACGCGATCGCAATCGCGATCAAAACCGCGACCAAATTGTCGAAGCGGCGGAAATAAGGTCCGATCGATTCCCAGTGCTCGCCCAGCTTCATGCCGATCCACGCCAGCATCAGGCACCAGAGATATGAACCGGCGAGTGTGTAAACGCTGAAGGGCGTCAGGCGCATCCGTGATACCCCGGCTGGAAACGCGATGAAGGTGCGCACCACCGGCAGCAAGCGTCCGATGAACACCGCGGCGCGGCCGAAGCGATCGAAAAAGCGATCGGCGATCGCGAGTTCGTGCGGAGTGATTAGGACGTAGCGGCCCCATCGCTCGAGCGCCCAGCGTCCGCCGCTCGCGCCGACCGTGTAGGCGGCGTACGAACCGAGCAGGCATCCAAGCGCCCCGGCAATCGCGACCAATTGCAGGTTGAAGCGGCCGGTCGCGACCAGGTAGCCCGAAAACGGCATGATCACTTCGGACGGCAATGGGATGCACGCGCTTTCGATCGCCATCATCAGGATGACGCCGGCGTAGCCGAGCGCCGCGATAGTCGCGATCACGAACGCCGAGAGCACAGCCAGCATTTTGTACATCGACGGCTTCAGTCCCCCGAATAGGGACAGGCTGCCATGCGCCGCCTTCGGAAGCGAGCGTCAGGCGATGATCGAGCGCGCGATGTTGAGGCGCGGGGATTAGGCCGGAGCCGGCGCTTTGGGCGTTGATGGGATAGCCTGGACGCTTCCGCGCTCCAGACGCTCCAGGTAGCGGGTCAGGATTTTTGCCTTCAGCGCCTCGATTGGCTCGCGCGGAAGATTCGCGACCCTCTTGGGCGCGAACAGTGACGGCGAAATCTTGATATCGCTGTCGTTCATCCCGGCTCACTCCGTTATTCGAGCATACGCTGCTGAATTGCGTCGAAGCAAGCTCCTGCCACCGCCGAGCGAAACTCCTCGAATTTGATGGCGAGCTTCTCCTCCGTCAGTTCCATCAGTTTCGATGCGCGACGTTTCGAGCCGATCGAGAGCACCGCGTAGACCGCATCGGGCTCATCGGGATGGCTCAGGGGAAGCGAAAGGATGACTTCGTCTGAAATCTCGGAACCACTCTCGGAGACCACGCCGCCGTCGATCGGCACGAAGTAGAACGGGGCGCTCTCCAGCAGCGCGCGCTGCTTGATGAACAGACGGCTGCGGCGGCTCTTGAACGCCCGCCCGGCGATACCCGCGCCGTACTTCAACCTGAGCCGCCAGCGCGGATCGTCGGCGACGAACGTGGCTGCGACGATTCGCAACTCGCGCGCCTTCGCGTCGTAGGCCATCAGATCCAGATCGAGCGGATCTTCGGTGCGATCGGCAAGCCCGAAATGTTCGCGTGCGATCTCCTCAAGGGTGACCAACAGCGCGCGCATCGGATCGTCCGCGGAGGTCGGCGTCGCGAGGCCGAGGAGCCATTGCGACATATCGTGTACTGCGCCAACCAGCGCCGCGTTGGCACCAATTCTCGGCTCCGGCGCAAGCCGCCATCGCACCTGGTATCGCAGGCCGAGCGGAGGATGCGGGATGCGCAGAAAAAGCACGTTAATTTCGCGGCTGTAGAAAAGATTCTGCCGCAACCGATCGGCGACGGCCGAGGCGGGCTGTCCGGAAACCGCGTGGGTTATCAGCAGTTCTGGTTGGCCGTCGATTACGAAACCCTGCGGGAAATTCACGATTACCACCAGCTCGGCATAGGGACAATGCTGCAGGGTAACCATCGCGGATTCGATCGGCGCGCCGGCGTCACCGTACATCTCGCGGTACTGCTCCTGCGACATCGCGTAAGCGTTGATTCCCCAATAGCCCCAAGTGTAGTTGACGGGCGGATCTTCGAACGTGAGTTGCCGTCCGAAATCGATCGTGGCCGACTGCGACCCCGGCTTGGGATCGGGGTCGCGCTGCAACTGGAGCCCCGCGGTCCATCCGAGAGGCAGCGGATGGGCGTCGAAGCGTTCGACGCGCCCAACCAGCGATCCGGCGTTCACCTTGTACGGCAGCTTGTCGAGCGGCTGGGCGCCCTTGCCGATCTTGAAGCCCCAGATCTCGTAAACATGACGCGCGTCGCCGTCCTCATTGATGTTGATCAGCGACATCAGCGTGCCGCCGCTGAAGCCGCGCTGGTCAGCCGCCTCGATGAACTTGCGGCGTGCGGAAACCTCAGGCTCCTGCGCCCAGAATGCCTGTCCGGGCCGGAAAGTGCCGCCATCCGCGATGTAGGGCAGGACACGTGCGTTGCCGTCGGCTTCGATCGTCAGCAGATTGAAATTGAAGCCGAAGCGTCCGGGGCGTCGACCGGCGGTCGCGGTGCCCGCGGCCAGTACGCTCGCCTCGAACTGCTCGTTCATCCCGGCATTGATCGTGACGCGTGAAAAATGATGGTGATGCTTATGGCCGTGCAGCACCAACGGTATCCGCTGATTGCTGATCTCGCTCAGGAACGCACCCGCATCTTCCATGATCATCAGCGGTTCCTGGCTGGTGTCGTAAGGGATCGGCAGCGGATGATGGTGCAGCAGCGCAATTCGATAGCGCGGCTCGGGCGGCGGTTCATTCGGTTTGGAGCCGTCGAGGGTGCGCCATTCGGGCGGCTCCTGCGCCTTTACGAATTCCGCCGGACCGATCTCGCCGCGTGCATACTTGCGACCGCGCGACGAGGAATCGAACGGATAGATGGCGAGCCGAAGATCGGTCCAATGCGTCGGCCGAATCAGCAGATAACTTTTGAACGTTTTTGTGAAATCGCCGAAACAAGCCACTCGTGCAACCAACGCCGTAATGACAGCCGCGGCCACCGGATAAACTGCCCAGCCCCAGCCCAGGTTCGTGAACAACCGCAGGGCCGCGTACAAAACGGCGCAGATGACGAGGCCGATAAGCGGGACCAGCCATTTGAGCCATCGGATCGGGCAGATGCCGAGCACGCGGACATCATGGTTGCCGGTCACGAGCAGCAGATTGTTGATCGGCGCGCCCGCCTGAGTTTTGGCCGATTCGCGGGCCAGCATCTCAAGGGCCTTGAGGGCGCGCTTGAGCGTCCAGCGAAAGGGGCTGTTGACGAGATCGCCCGTGACGATAATCAGATGCGGAGCGTGCTCGCGGACGATGCGGCGGAGATTGTTCCACAGCGGGCCGTTGAAGCCACGGCCGAAGTGAAGATCGGAAAGATGGGCGATGCGGATCGTGGAATCGTTGGGCGCGGATGCGGGCGCCGCGCCGGGAGCCAGTGGCGCAGGTTCGCCGGCGGCGGGAGGTTTCCCTCCGGGAGCGGGCTCGACCGGCGTCGCTTGCTCGATCGCGGCAGCCATCAGCTCGGCAAGTTAGCGAGAGAGATGACAGTTTGTCTATCGGCCGGAGACGCTTCACCCGCGTGTCGCTTCACGGTATGTTGATGGTCATCACCGAGGGGGCCCAGTTTCGTTTGAACGCGCGCAAGCTTTGCACCCGCAGGCGATCGACGCTCGCGATTGGCTGGGCTGGGGGACCGGCCGCTGCGAGGTGCCTGATGACTGCTCAACGGGGGGCGCGATTTTGAAGCCAGCTAGGTTTGTCGATTTGTTCTGCGGCATCGGCGGAATGCGTTTGGCCTTCGAAAGCGTAGGGTGCCGCTGCGTCTTTTCCTCTGACTGGGATGTCCACGCACAGAAAACCTACTTCGCAAACTTCGGTGAGGTGCCGGCCGGTGATATTAGGCAGATCGCTTCGTCGCAGATTCCAGAGCACGAAATTTTGACCGCCGGATTTCCATGCCAGCCGTTCTCAATATCGGGTGTTTCAAAAAAGAAGAGCTTGGGCCGCGCACACGGGTTCCGCGATCGAATTCAAGGGCCTCTTTTTTTTTGAGGTTGCCCGGATCATTCGTGAAAAGAAGCCGCGAATTTGTCCAAGGGAGGGACGAGCACGATGCCTATCGCGACTAGGCGGAAGGCCGCCAAACCCAAGGTTCCAGTGACGCCGGATGACTTCGAGAACACCGAGAAGTTTCAGGAGCATCTCGCCAAGCTCTCGGAGGGATGGGCCAGTGTCATTCGATGCTACAGCTGCAAACAGGTGGTCATGATTGTGATCAAAGATTTCACGGACATCGTCGGCGACTACAACGAATGGGACAGCGACTCCAAAGCCGTCTGGTGCGCCCGCTGCAAGCCGCAGGAAATCCTGTAAGCGAAGAGAAGCGAACCGGAACCGTCGACGTCGCGCCTTGCTAGGCTACGCGGAGGGGCGAGTAAGTTGGCTATTGTCAGGGAACTGAAAATGCGAGTTTTAGAGTCGGACTCGCGACATACTGAGGCAGACGGCACTTATTCTATCGTCCACCGCTCAGACGGCAGCAAAGTTCTGCAGATCGATACCTACGGCTCAAAACACCGCCGCCTTCCTGGCAAAGTGAGTCAATCGATCCGATTCTCGCCTGAAGCGCTCGAACAATTGAAAAAGATCCTCATGGAAAATTTCGGCGGCTCCTGAACACAACGGTTCTCCGATTTTCCGGCCTGCGGCCGACCCGTAAAGCTGGGCTTTGCCATCCTGCGCTTCTCCGCCATACGGCTTCACGCTATAAGTTAATCAACAAAATCGAGGGGCTTGCCCGGGACTGAATTCATCCTCCCGGTGCTCGGAACAGGCCGATTCCAGGAAATAGCCATGCCAAAGAACAGCATTACCGTCATCGATAACCGCACCGGCAAACAGTACGAATTTCCGATCGAAGAGGGCGGCGTGGTCCGCGCCACCCATTTTCGGGAAATCAAAACCGACCCCGGCGATTTCGGCCTGATGACCTACGACCCGGCCTTCACCAACACCGCCTCGTGCCGCAGCAAGATCACCTTCATCGACGGCGACCAGGGCATCCTGCGCTACCGCGGCTATCCGATCGAAGAGCTGGCCGAAAAAAGCAACTACCTCGAAACCGCCTACCTGATCGTCAAGGGCGAGCTGCCCGACGTGAAGCATTACGAGGCCTGGGAGCGGAACATCAAGACGCACACCATGGTCCACGAGAACATCAAGAAATTCATGGAGGGCTTCCGCTACGACGCCCATCCGATGGGGATGCTGTGCGGGACGATCGGGGCGCTCTCGACCTTTTATCCTGACGCCAAGAATATTTTCGACCTGGAATCGCGCCGGCTGCAGACCCGCAGGCTCATCGGCAAGTTGCCGACACTGGCCGCCGCCGCCTACCGGCTGAGCCGCGGCCTGCCGTACGTCTATCCGGACAACGATCTGAGCTTCACCGGCAACTTTCTTTCGATGTTGTTCAAGATGACCGAGCTCAAGTACAAGCCCGATCCCGTGCTCGAGCGCGCCCTCGACGTGCTGTTCATCCTGCACGCCGACCACGAGCAGAACTGCTCGACCAATGCGATGCGCTCGGTGGGGAGCTCGCAGGTCGATCCCTACTCGGCGACGGCGGCGGCGATCGCGGCGCTCTACGGTCCGCTGCACGGCGGCGCCAACGAGCAGGTCATACGGATGCTGATGGAGATCGGATCGGTCAAGAACGTGCCCGAGATGATCAAAAAGGTGAAGAGCGGCGAGCGGCTGCTGATGGGCTTCGGCCATCGGGTTTACAAGAACTATGACCCGCGCGCCAAGATAGTGAAGCGTACCGCGTACGAGGTTTTCGAGGTCACGGGCAAGAACCCGCTGATCGACATCGCACTCGAACTCGAGCGAATCGCGCTCGAGGACGATTACTTCGTGAGCCGCAAGCTCTACCCCAACGTCGACTTCTATTCCGGCATCATCTATCAGGCTATGGGCTTTCCGATGACGATGTTCCCGGTGTTGTTCGCGATTCCGCGGACCTCGGGATGGATGGCGCAATGGGCCGAAATGGTGCGCGATCCGGAGCAGAAGATCGCGCGGCCGCGCCAGGTCTACATCGGCGAAAAGCTCCGGCATTACACGCCGATCGAGACGCGCCCCGAACCGAAGATGCGCGAGGACGCGGTCAGCGACAGTATCTAGCGGCGACGGCGCTAGCCGATCACAAAACGCGTGCCGACGCTGTTTTGCACGAACGCGTCCGGGAATTCGCGCGCGATCGCGTGAGTCGCTTTCCATCCGGTGCAGTGCGCCGGCACGACCATCGCCGGACCGATGTCCTTGAGCGCCTCAATTGTCGGCGCGATGATCGGCTCGAAGATCGGGCCCGAGAGATGGAACCCGCCGATGATCGCGTGAATCCGGCGCACTCCCGTCAGTTCCTGGGCATAGCGGATTGTGTTGATCGCGCCCGCGTGACCGCATCCGGTGAGCACTACGAGTCCCTTGTCGCGAACGTTTACGACCAGCGCCTGATCGTCGTGGATTAGCGGGTCGCGCTGCCATTCCTTTCCGATTTTCGCCCAATGGGTCGGAAAGCCGGTTTCAAACGGCGTCGAGCGATGAATCTGCCCGGTAATCAGAACTGAGTTGCCGAGCAGGTACGACGGGCCGCGTTCCTCGATCAACTCGATTCCGTCGTGGCGCAGGACGCGCTTGTCGGGCGGCGGCAGCGCCATCTCGTGACCGTCCGGGAAGACTACCTTCCGCTGCAGCATCGCATCGGGATGGATCAACAGTGGCATCTTTTGGTGGCCCATCCGGCGAAGCATCCCGGCAAGGCCGTTCGTATGGTCGAGATGACCGTGGCTCAGCGCGATTGCATGAAGTTCGTTGGGCTTGATTTCCAGCACGTCGAGGTTGTGCATCAGGCCGTCGCGGCTGAGCCCGGCATCGAACAGGATCGCCTCGCCGGTGTTGCCGGAAAAGACGCGCACGATGGCTGAGAAGCCATGTTCGGCGCGCAGCACCTTCTCGCCGAGCCGTTTGCCGCGCGGGAATCGCTGAACGGTCTGATTACCCGGAAGGAGCATGTCGGCGGTATTGTCGAGAACCGTGGTTATTTCGAGTCTATCGACTTCTTTGAGTTTTATAACATCGTTATTCACTTTGTCCTCCGTTCTCCACCGTCCGCACCCCGTATCACCGGCCTGTTACGCGACGTAATCAGAACGACACGGTTTCAGCTTAGACCTACTTTATTATGTCTTTACCACCTTGATCATGCTTGACATTTTGTACGTAAAGTTAGATGGTGAAAACAGGGCGGAGGATGGATAGAGGGCTTTGGCAGAAGCATTGCCTACTTAAAATCTCGCGTATATGGCACAAACCATGGCTTCTGAAGACGAAATATTCACCATCAAGGAACTCTCCGAACATCTGCGCGTCCATCCGACAACCATCTATCGCCTCCTGAGACAGGGTCGATTGCCCGGCTTTCGCGTCGGCAGCAACTGGCGCTTCAGCCGCGAAGCGATCGAGCAATGGGAGCGCGATCAAGCCGGTCGATCGTCGGGCGTCTCGCGGCGCGGACAGCATAAAAAAGCGCGCGCGGCGGCTCCGAATTGATTCCGTTCCTCTCTTGCGCTCGTAGTCTAGCACGATCTGATTGATTCGTTTCTTTGATGCACTTTCAGGCAGCCTGCGCTGAACGTCGCATCTGAATCTTCACCCGCTCGGCGTCGTCAACTGATGCACGCATCGCGACAGTTCGATTCGCGATACTTGCGCGATTCCGACCCGCGATGCTAACCCGGAAGTTGGATTCGATGCATCTGCCGTAAGAGGAGGCATCCCGATGGCCGACATACCGAAGTGGCGTGTCGCGGGGGATTGGTTCGATGTCTGTAGTTGCGACATCCCGTGCCCGTGCGAGTTCGCTCAGCCGCCCACCAATGACCGATGCTTCGGCGTGCTCGCCTATCATGTTCGCGAAGGCCGCTTCGGCGATGTCGCGCTGAACGGTCTCAACCTGGTTCTGGTCGCCTCATTCAGCGGCAATCTATGGGCGGGGAAGGCGCGCGACCTGCGGATGGGTCTGTTCCTCGATGCGCGCGCGAATGATCGGCAGCGCGATGCGCTCGGGATGATCTTCGGCGGACAGGCGGGCGGCTTCCCGGCGTGGCTCAACGGGGTCACCGGGCATGCGCAGATGCTCGGTATGGAAGTCGCGCCAATCAAGTTCGAAGTCGCCGCCGATCTCACCAGTTGGAGCGCCGAGATCGCGGGCAAGGTGAATGCAGCCGCGCGCGCCCTTGGCGGACCGACCACGCCCAAGGGCAAGCTAGTGCAGACGCTCAATCCGCCGGGCTCCGAGACCGGCGGCGCGGTCGCGACCTGGGGTGACACGACAGCGAACCGCGTCGACGCGATGGGCCTCAAGTGGGACATTACCGGCAAATCGAGCAAGCACATCCCCTTCGATTGGTCCGGCCCGGGCTGATCGCGCGGAAACGTTTTTCGGAAACCTTTAGACCGTCGCGTCCCGCTCGCACTTCCATCGGGTTTCACCCGGGCGCTGCGAGCTTTTCAGAGCATGCCGAGCCGCGGATGAAGGCTCTTCCGCTCCTGACGAACTACTTTTTGCACGATCCCGGCGCAATTACACTTGGTGTCAAACTCAAAGGTCTTACCTCCCAAACGGTGCCCAGATTGTTCCCCGCTTCGGCGAGAGAAATTCGTCGATGGGCGTGTCTCTCTTCTCGACCACCGCCACGAACGGATACAGATGTACCGACCGCACGGCCGATTGAAACGCAGTCGCCGTGCAGACCAGCCGTCGATCCTGGTTGTCGAAATTCCGTTCCCATCGCTGGCTCGCATTTAGATTACTCGCGAATCCGTAGATATATGCTGCGAATCTGTTGTGGGCGAAGTGGAGATCCTCGCATAGATAGACGCCGCCTGCCCGCAAGTGTGGAAGCAGTTCCTCGAATGTGGCTATCTGCTGTTCGCTCTGATGCCCCCCATCGTCGATGACGATATCGAGCTCTGGTACATCCTTTTTGAACTGTCTCCAAAACCCGCGGTCGGCCTGATCACCAATGAAAACCTTGATTGAACCGTCCTCGTAGGCCTTGCAGGCCGGTTCGATGTCGACGCCGTAGATCCTGGCTTTTGGACCGAAATACTCCCTCCACATTTCGAGACTGCCGCCGCTGTAAATCCCGATTTCAAGGATATGAACTTCCCTTCCCCGAAATCGGCTGAAGTGCCTGTCATAAATGTCGAAGTAGTGTTTCCACTTCCAGATTCCATGCCCTTCCTTACGGGCCTCGAAAAACTTCTCCAGATCGCTCTGCTCGGCTTGTGGCCCTTTCGTCCCTGAACGGCAGGGCCAGAGCTTTGAACGGCGCCAGTTCGAATAGCCGCGCCGGAACGAATTCATCTGTGGCACGGCCGACGCGAGCCGCCTAAAGGGTCTTGTCACCTTTCTAAACATCAATTGCACCGAAGAAAATCTCGCGCCTCGAAGCTCCGGGGCGCGGCCGTAAGGATCGCATGAGGTTCTCGCCGAGTGTCTAAAAAAAACGGTGGCGGGTGCGAAACATTTGCTAACATGGGTACTTTCAAGATCATTTCTGGCGTACGCGCGCTAAGCGCAATGGCGCAGAATTGATTCCCTTCGATCCTTTCCGCAAAGCACAACCGCCAAACGTTCCCGGCGATGTAGCTCTAAAAGACACCGATCTGCGATGTCAAGCTGCGCCTCGATCGACAGGCAGGCGGAAGATTTTTAGTCACGTGTCGTGGTTTTTCCCTGTTTAAGAAGAGTCAAGCCTCCTTAATTCGTCTTAACGGACCCCTAATCAGGAGGAGGAAAATGAGAATTCACGCGGGCGCCAGCGCCGTCACACGCCTTCAGGATCAAGCGGCAGCATCTGGTGCTGCAGGCCGAAACTGCCGGGGAAAACTGTGGGCTAATCTCGTTGGTGTTGGCTGTATTTGCGGCCTCTTCGCTCACTTACGCGGACATCACACATACGTGCATGATCCCGACGGCCGCCTGGTGGGCGTCATCGATGCGTCAGGAAACGTAGTGACATACGTTGGGAACTGAAGTATCCGGGCGGACGGCCGGCGGCTCAGGGAGCGACCACCGGCCAATACCCGGAATGGGCGCCGGGGCAGGAACCGCTGGCGGGGCGGGTTATGTTGGTGGGCGATTATTCAACCCCGGGGGCGACTGCAAATTCGACGCCCCGGCCGCAGACGTCTTCTCCGACACCATCCCCAACGGCCCGCTCCGGAAGCCGCTTTTCGAAGGCGTTCAGCGTATGCATAGCCAACGCGCTCGCTGGCCCATTGATTATTCCTCCGATAGTCTGCGGGGCGAGCGGATACGCATGCGCCCAGGGTTTTGGGATTGCTGAACCAGCTTGCCAAGTAGCAATACCATTTTGCACTGCGACGATCGCAACCATCGGTGCATGCGCGACAGGCGTCGGGACGCCTGAGTTCTAGAGATGTTATGAGAAGCCGTATCATGAGGCTCCATTTATGCAGAATGTAAACCTAACAAAGGGGACTCGAAGAACGATTAAAATCGCAATCTGCGCGATACTGATCGCGCAGGTATTAGGAAACATATGCTTATGGTATTTGAAAGCGGGGCCTGGCAACATGCGAATAGACCCGCGCCTGATTTTCTTGATTTTGCCCGGAATGATTTATTTGATGTGCACAAACGTACCATATGTGCTCGAAAGCTCGGAGGGCATTAAGCGTCAGGCCATTCATTACGCGAACTGGGCGCTGGCGTTCGGAATCTGGCAATTCTTAGCGCCGATTGGGCAGAGCGCTCTGGTCGCGCTCTTCGCAGTTGGTGTAGTGATAATGGTGCTTTCTGTGAAAGATGCTATTCGGGTCGAAGCATAGCCCTGCTTAAGCGGCCATCCCGGTTGGAACCGTTGGGTTAGCGACCTGTGTCGCGGGCACCGCGGGCCGTGGCGGGATCCGACTTCATCGCTTCTCTGATCGCCGCTGACTTTACCGTGGGCATGATCGATCCGGCCGATCTGATTCCGGCCGCGGCGATCGCCGAGGCTCTCTATGAGATTGCCGACCTGTTCGGGCCTCGATCTGATCGGCGGCGGCCATCCGTACATTCCGCCGATTACACGTTGGGAACTGAAGCATCCGGGCGGACGGCGGCTCGGGGAGCGACCACCGGCCAATCCCCGGAATGGGCGCCGGGGCAGGAACCGTCGGCAGGCCGGGTTATGTTGGTTGGCCAGGTTTTCACCACCGCCCCGTATGCCCCATGCCAAGGCGAATGGATACCTCGGCGCCCCCCGGAAGCGTTAGGCTGGGCAGGCACCGGTACCGGGAGAGGGGAGGAGCCTGCCAATGGGGATGTGGGTTGTAGACAGTTCTGGGGATGCCGCAACTGTGATGACTGCTCCTTTGACTTATACTCTGGGACAGGTCCATGGACGATTGGAAGGGGCGATGGCTGTGTAGCCGCTCCGGCCAGCCCGCAGAAGGGTTGTCCTGATATGAAGTTTTGGCGAGGACATAGATAGGGGGCACACGGACCGTGAGAATTCTACGGGCTAAAGTCTATTTCCTTTTAATTTTAATTTTTCTTATAAGTACGATCGGCGCTGAGCAGCGACCCGCTGATGCTGCTCAACGTCCGAGCGCTCTGTTGCTTTATCCCAAGGCATCAAACGTCTCGTCCGGACGGAATGGAAACGACCTCACTTATCACGTCAATGTTAAGTATCCTGCCTCCGATTTTATCGGCTGGATTTCCAACAGGTTACAGGAGTTAGGCTGGGAGCCCCTTAAGGAGGATTTCCTGAACCCGGGCCTTCCAACATCTCAAGTAAGAGGCTGGTTGGAGTTCGTCGATGAGCGCAAAAAGCCTGAATTGATTCATCAATGGATCGGCGATTGGAAGGACTCCTCCGGAAACATCGTACGTTATGCACTTCGGTACAGGAAGCCCGGATATGGTACTTCCGACTTGACTGATTTGGAGGTGATAGCTTCGTACGATTCGGCCTCGACTGTGCGCAAGCTACAGCGGAGCGTCGAACGATTCAAAGAGACTCAACAGCGATCCCCTCACTAACCCTTGCTCAAGCGGAGCTTCGTCACCGTGGGCGACGGCGCCGCCGCAGGCATGGAGGCGTGTAATGCATTCATCGCCGCTGATCTGGCGTTCGGCGATACGAATCCCGGCACCGCGTTGCCGGCTTGGGCGGTGGCGGCGATCGCAGAGGCAATTTATGGGATTGCCGACCTGTTCGGCCTCGATCTGTTCGGCGGCGGCCATCCGTACATTCCGCCGATCATACGTTGGGAGATAAAGCATCCGGGCGGACGGCCGGCGGCTCAGGGAGCGACCACCGGCCAATACCCGGAATGGGCGCCGGGGCAGGAACCGCTGGCGGGGCGGATCATGTTGGTGGGCGTGAATGATTGTGGCGGCGAATGGGTGAATACAAAGTCTCGCGACAGTTTGGTCATCTGCTCCCCCAACTATGGCTGCGCGACTCTCGGGTGTCTTTGTTACTGGGGGTGTCGAGAGTGCGACGGCTCCTTTGACCTATACTCTGGGGACGTAGAGTCCGGGAACGGGCCCACCACGCGAGGCATACCGCTGGGCAATGGTGGTTGCTCTTGCTTGAATTATCCGGGTCCACAGCAAGGTTGCCAAAAGAATAACCCGCCTGGTCCTGGTATTTGGCGCCGCCGAAACCCTTAGATTTGATGGCCAGGGCGTTAGGAGTATCAATATGGCGGTTCGAGGCAAGATTTTCGCGGTCTGGGCTATAATTGGTTTAGTCTTGATTCAGGTACATTTTGTCTACACGCGCGAATATCCTGAAGCACTGCTTGAGTACCCTAGCGCTAAGGCTGCGAAATATAGCGAGGTCGAGGGCAAAACACAGCTTGACTACTTCTTGGACACCAAGTTTCCCGCTTCAGGGGTGATTGGCTGGGTTTCCGATCACCTTAAGGATGCCGGATGGAAACCACTCACGCATGATTTTCTGAATCCGACATTACCCTCATCTCAGGTACAGGGTTGGCGTCACTTCATAGACGGAAGAGGAAAACACGATATCTGCGTTCATGCCTGGACGGGGGACTGGACGGACGCCTCCGGGAATGTTGTCACGTATGCTTTTATATACCGGACCGTTGATTGTAGCACTTCACATTTGACCAATCTTGAAGTGTTGGTCGTATATTATCCTGCGCAAACTGCAGAGCAATTCAGAAAGCTCGGAGGCGGATAGCGGCCCGCGGGCTCAGCCCTGCCTCAGCCTGGCCAGCCGAAGAACTCATCGCCGCCGATCTGACGTTCGGCGATACCAATCCCGGCACGGCGTTACCGGCTTGGACGGTGGCGGCGATCGCCGAGGCCATCTATGGGAGTGCCGACCTGTTCGGGCCTCGATCTGATCGCAGCCCCCCGCATCGCACGGTTCTTTGCCCTCGCCCAAATTGGGGGAGGCTGAGGGCGCCTGAAGGTCCGATTGACATATGCCCTCTGAGGTGCGGTGATTTGAGCGGCGCATGATGGCGGGGCCAACCAAAGAATTGCTCATGGTCGGGAGCGTGCCGCTCGATACGGCGGAGGAAGTGATGCGCGCGCTCGCTGAAAAGCTGGGCCCATCGCTCGATTGCTTCCCCGACGGCGAGGTCGGCGAGCGTCATCGATGGATCACGTTCCAGGCCTATCGCGTGATGCACGGTCATCCTGAGATCGAGACGCTCACCCGGCCTGCACCGATCAACGGGGTCGAAAGCTGGCGTCCCCGTGACATCCACGATTACTGGAGCTTCCGCGTTCGTCCCGGAGTCGAGCGCGTGCGCTTCGGCGATCCCGGATGGCGGCTCGGCTACGCGCACGACGCGGCCAATTCCTATTTTGTCTTCAAGACGCTCCGCGCGCAGGGCGTGATTCCCGCCGCCGCGCGCTTCCAGGTCTGCATCCCATTGCCGCTGAGCGTGCTGTATCTCCAGTTTCGCGATCCCGCGGATTGGGATCGCGTGGGGCCGGGCTACGAAGCCGCGATGCGTGACGAGATCGCGACTATCGTGCGGCAGATTCCCGCGCGCGACCTCGCGATCCAATGGGATTGCGCGAGCGAGATGGTCGACCTTGAAAATTTCCTGCCGTGGACGCCGGGCGAAGGCAAGCTCGAGCGGCTCGTTGGGGAGATCGAACGGCTCAGGATGAGCGCGATTCCCGAGGACGTCTGGCTCGGGCTCCATCTCTGCTACGGCACGCTCGGCGGATGGCCGATGGTGATGCCCAAGGATTTCGGGCTCTGTGTTCAGGTCGCCAACGCGGCGGCCGCGGTTGCCGGACGCCGATTCGATTTCATCCATATGCCGGGGCCGGCGAATCGCTTCGACGACGATTTCTATCGGCCGCTCAGCGATTTGAAGATACCCGGCGCGCGCATCTACCTCGGCATGATTCACGATCACGAGCAGGACGCGGAGCCGCTGCGCCGGCGGATCGAGGTGGCGCGGCGTTATCTCCCGGAATTCGGACTCGGCGCGCCGTGCGGCTTCGGTCGCCGCAAGCGCGAGGAGATTCCGCGCGCCTTGGAAGCGCATCGTGTCGCCGCGGAAACCTTGCGCGCATCGCAAGCCTGAATTTCATCGGACAAAAGGAGAGGGGTAAGAAAGAGTGGGACGCAGAATCCTGGCCGGCTTTGGGACGCTGTTTGTAATCATCTTTTTCGGCGCGGCACCCTTCGCCGCTGCAGCCGGCCGCACGATCGAAGTGAACGGGCGGGGCGAGGCAAAGGCCAAGCCGGACACGATGCTGCTGTCGTTTGTCGTCGAAGCCAAAGGCGACAGCGCCGACGAGAGTACAACGGCGCTGACGGAGCGCGCCAAAGCGCTCGGCGCCGCATCGATTCCGAACGCTCTGCCGCGCCTGACGCCGCGCGAGGTCAGCTACACCGCCGAAGTCAGCGTGACTTATCAGATCGAGTGACGCTGCCCAATCTGATGCGTTGCAGTGTTCTTCGGCCGCGGCGCGTAGTCTTCCGCTACTTTACGTACAGAATCAGTGACTCGTAGATCACCGCCGGCCGATCCTGGCCGACGACGTGGATGTGCACCTCGGTCGTCACCTGCGTCCCCTGCGGGCGCGCCTCGACCGCGAGCAGCCGCGTGCGCGCATGCACGCTCGCACCCGCTGGCACCGGCTGAGCGAAGCGCAGCTTGTTCGCGCCGTAGTTAACCACGTTGCGATAGCCGGTGACCTTCCACGCCGTCGCCGAATCGTCAAACGTGGTAAGCGCGGGAATCAGGCTGAGCGTCAGGAAGCCATGCGCGACCGGTCCCTTGAACGGGCTTTCGCGTTTGGCACGCTCGACATCGACGTGAATCCATTGATGGTCGCCGGTCACATCGGCGAACTGGTTGATCTTCTCCTGCGTCACCGCGATCGGCTTGCTCCACGGGCCGAACTGATCGCTGATCTTCGAGCGCAGCTTTTCGAGGTCGTCGAAGCGGATGGTCTCCATGGCGTCCTCCAGTGCCTATCGATGTAGCGCGCGCGGCGCATCGAATGGAAGCGCAAACGTTTGACAAGCGCGCTTCAAACCGCATAGCTAACCCAAATCGCACAGTAGCGAATCTCGGGCATGCCGACCAAGTACTGGGACGTCTCAGGCCACGCGATCTATCTTCATTATGCGGGCGCGACCACGCTGCCCGGTGTTGCGCCCGACCTTGGCCGTGGACGCCGGTTGCTTTTCCTCCATGCCGCCGGCTCGAACGGCCACAACTGGCATCATCAGATCGATCACTTCGGCGCGGCGCATAGCCCCGTCGCGTTCGATTTTCCCGGCCACGGCCGCTCCACCGGGCTCGAAGGCTTCGGCTCGATTCGCGAGTATGCCGATTTCACTGTCGCGCTGATGGATTCGCTCGCGATGCGATCGGCGGTGATCGTCGGGCGCTCGATGGGCTCAATGATCGCGCTTGACCTGGCCGCGCGGCATCCGGCGCGCGCTGATGCACTGGTGCTGATTGCCGCCGCTGCGAAGCTGAACCTGCCATCGGAACGGCTCGAGGCGCTCCGGGCGGTCGCCGTCGGACGCGCGGCGCAGGCCTTCACCAACGACGGCTTCGCGAAGGCGACGGTCGAGAAAAACTTCTCCGTCGTCCGCGAGTCGTGGATGGAACAGGTGAAGACCGACCCGCGCGTGCGCTACACGGATCTGATGGCGTGCAATACCGCCGATCTCCGCGACTCGCTCACGAGGATCGACCAACCGACGCTGTTGATCGCCGGCGCCGAGGACGGCGTAACCACGCCGGGCGACGCCGAATTTATCGCGGGCAGAATCAGAGGGGCGCGGGTCGTGGTCATTGCCGATGCCGCGCATAACGCGCCGATCGAACGCCCGGCCGAAGTGAACGCGGCGCTCGAAAAATTTCTCGCGGAGATTGCCCGATGAGCCTGCGAGGCAAGGCCGCGATCGTCGGCGCATGGGAACATCCGACGCGCTTCGCGCCGAACAAGACCATGTTCCAGATCATGGCGGAGAGCGCGCGTGGCGCGCTCGACGACGCGGGCCTCACGATCAAGGACGTTGACGGCCTCTGCACGACCGGCGTCGGGATGGGCTGGATGGGCCTGCTTGGCTTCTGCGACTACCTCAACCTGACGCCGAGCTATGTCGACTCGACGGCGATCGGCGGCTCGTCGTTCGTGGCGCATACCGCGCATGCCGCGGCCGCGATCGCGGCCGGCCTCTGCGAGACGGTGCTGATCGTCTACGGCTCGACGGCGGCCTCGCAGCGCTTCGCGATCGGCACGGGCGGCGTGGCCGGCGGCGGCGAACCCTGCGATCAGTACGAGCTGCCGTTCGGACCGACCACGGTCGGCTCCTACGCAATGATTGCGCAGCGCCATATGCACGACTACGGCACTACGCCCGAGCAGCTCGCCGAGGTCGCGGTGATCGCGCGCCAGCACGCCGCGCTCAATCCCGACGCGAAGTATCGCGAGCCGATCACGGTCGCCGATGTGCTTGCGTCGCGCATCGTGTCGTCGCCGCTCCATCTGCTCGATTGCTGCATGATTAGCGACGGCGGCGGCGCGGTGGTCGTCACCTCGGCCGAGCGCGCGCGCGATTTGAAGAAGCCGCCCGTCTACCTGCTCGGCGCGGGCGAGGCGGTGCGCCATACGGCGCGTGGCACGCGCGATTTCCTCGAGGTCGCAGCGGCGCAATCGGGGCGGCTCGCCTTCGAGCGCGCCGGTGTGAGCCATCGCGAAATCGATCTCGCGATGGTCTACGATTCGTTCACGATCACCGTGATCGTCACGCTCGAGAACCTCGGCTTTTGCAAGCGCGGCGAAGGCGGCGCGTTCGTCAGTGGCGGACGGCTCCGCTTCGACGGCGATTTTCCGCTCAACACCGACGGCGGCGGGCTGTCGTCGAATCATCCCGGGATGCGCGGGATGTTCCTGCTGATCGAGGCGGCGCGCCAGTTGCGCGGCGAGGCCGGCGCGCGCCAGGTCCGCGATTGCCAAATCGCGCTCGTGCATGGCACTGGCGGAAATCTCGGCACGCGTCATTCCGGCGCGACGTTGATCCTGTCGAATCAGGTTGGATGAGCCCCGATGGCCGCGGAATCGAAAGCCTACGCCAAGCCGCTGCCCCATCTGGATGAGGAAAATCGTCCATGGTGGGAGGCGCTCAAGCGCCACGAGTTGTACCTCCAGCGATGCCGCGATTGCGGCGCGACGCGCTACTACCCGCGCGCGCTATGTCCCGAATGTCTCTCGTCGCAGACCGAATGGCTCCGCTCACGCGGCGCCGGCAAGGTCTACACGTTCACGACAACCTGGCAGAACGCGACGCCCGGTTTTCGCGAATCGCTCCCCTATGTGCTCGCGTATGTCGAGCTCGATGAGGGCCTCAAACTTCTGACCAATATTGTCGACTGCCCGCCCGAACAGGTTAGAATAGGGATGCCGGTGACGGTGGTGTTCGACGACGTTACGCCCGAAGTGACACTCGCGAAGTTCCGGCCGGTACCGTAAAGGCAGCATCCCGGATGGCGACGATTATCGATCTGCACAGTCACAGCGAGGCATCGGACGACTCGCGCGCGCCGGTCGGGGCCTATCTTAACTGGATCAAGCTGCGGCGCGCCGAGCGTCCCCTCGACGGCATCGTGCTCACCGAGCATCGCCAGTACAATCGCGCCGCCGACTATCGCGCGCTCGAAGACCAGTTCGACGTGATGGTGCTGCGCGCGTCGGAAGTCGAGACCGACTACGGCCATATGCTGGTCTTCGGCGTAAACGACGACATCCTGCGCCGCTTCGACTTCAGCAACGTACGGCTGCCCGCGCAGGAGGTGATCGACGGCGTGGCGGAGCTGGGCGGCGTGGTCGTGCCATGTCATCCGGGGCGTCCAACCGTCGGCCTGTGTGAGCATTACGAGACCAAGCCGCCGCTTGAAAATGTGACGGCCGTGGAACTGCTCAACGGCGGCTCGCGCAAGGGCGAAAATGAACGCGCGGCGGCGCTGGTGGATCGTTACGGCTATCGCGCGATCGGCGGATCCGACAGCCATATGGTGAGCCTGATCGGACTCTGCGCGACGCGCTTCGACGCCGATGTCCGAACGATCGACGAGCTGGTACGCGAGCTCAAGTCGGGGCGCTACGAGCCGGTTGATTTTCGGCCGAATCGTCCGCGGCCGCGCCGCGCCGCTCCCGAAATGGCAGGAACGTAGAGATGGCCGTCGATCAGTCGCTTATCGGCAAGCAGTTCGAGGCCACCGAGCCAGTGGTTGTGACCTCCGAAGCGATCGCGGCCTATTGCGACGCGCTCGGCGATGAGAACTACCGTCGGCCCGGGCCCGATGGCGCAATCGTTGCGCCGCCGTCCTTTGCCGTCACGTTCCGCAATACCGAGGCTTTTTTTCATTACACACCGCGGTTCGGGCGGGGCTTCGATGCCGGCAAGGAGGTTGAGTTCTTCGCGCCGATTCGCGCCGGCGATTCGATCACGCTGACTTCCGTTGTCCGCGAGATGTACGAAAAGACCGGGCGCAGCGGCACGATGACCTTCGTCGTGCTGCGATCCACATTGACCAACCAACGCGGAGAGACCGTCGCCCACGTCGACCATCGCTTCGTCCATCGCAACCCCGGCGAGCCCGGATGAGCGCGAATACGGGCAGGCATTTCGATTCCGTCGCGGTCGGCGAGTCGCTCGGCCCGCATGAGATCGTGATCGAAAAGCCGCGCGCCCGCGCTTTCGCAGCCGCGTGTGGGATGGACTCCGGCCGCTTTCACGATGACGAAGCGGCGCGCGCCGAAGGCTTGCCGGGGATGATCATCCCGGGGAACTTTAGCCTGGGCCTGCTGAGCAAGCTCGTGACCGACTGGCTCGGCGCCGGACCCGGCCGTCTGACGCGCATCGGCACCACCTACCGCGCAATCGTGCTTCCCGAACGCAGGCTTACGCTGCACGGCTTCGTCACGCATATCGAGCGCGAGGCGCGATCGGTCGAAATCGATGTCTGGATCGAGAACGAAGAGGCCGAACGGCTTGTGATCGGCACCGCGAGCGTCGCGTTCCCGCCGACCGACTGACAATCAGGCCGCGTGGATTCGCTTGTCACGCTCCGATATAAAAGGCGCGGGAGCGGGGGATGGAGTCGACGGCCGGGCAGCCAGTTGCGATCGATGAGGCTTTCTCTCGCACGCGAATCACACTGGCCGTTCTGATCGCCGGCAGTATCGTCACCTACCTTTCGCGTTTCGGCCACGAGCCGCTCGGCGCGAGCGAGGCGTTCAGCGCGTGGGCGGCTGCCAAGCCGAGCCTCCGCGCGATCATCGCAATCCCGGTTTTGTATGACCCGGGCAAGCAGCTCCTCTATTACATTGCGCTGCATTACTACACTGGGATCTTCGGCGCGAGTGAGATGGCGCTGCGCTCGCTCTCGCTGCTCTTCGCCATCGGGAGCATCGGGCTGGTCTACATCGCGGGGCGCGACCTGTTCGATGCGGAGACGGGCGTTGCGGCGGTGGCAATCTGGTGTTTCAACCCGCTCGCGATGATCTTCGCCTACCGCGCACGCGGTTACGCGATGTTGTTATTCATGGCGCTGGCGCAGCTAATCGCAATGTGGCGGGTGCGCGAACGTCCAAGCGCCGGGCGCGCCCTGTGGTGCGGCCTGCTCGGCGCGGCGCTGCTGTTTACACACATGAGCGGGATTCTGCTGCTCGGCGTGGAGGGCGGGATGCTGCTGCGCGATCTTCTCCGCGGCCGCTCCACGTCGTATCCGTGGATTGCGATGGTCGTCACAGCGGTCCTGTTCGCACCGTATCTGCCGATCGCGATGACGCAAAGTCATCAGCTCGTTTCCGGCCATTGGCTCGACTGGATCGGCACGCGGCATTACTCGATCGCCGAGCGAGCCGCGGCGGCGTTGCTCGCCGCCGTCTTGGGTGTCGCGATGGTCTTCGGGCCCAGAATCGAGAACGCCCGCGCTGAGCCGCTGCGATGGATCGCCGCATGGTCGCTACTGCCGTTAATCGGATTACTCGCGGGATCGGTTGTGATGCGCCCGATGTTCACGCCGCGTTACGTGCTGCCGTCGTTCGCCGGCCTCGCAATCCTCACAGCCGATATCCTCGCGCTGTGGAGCACCAAATTGCGGAACCTGGCCGCCGCCGGATTCGCAATCGCTTTTATCATGATGATGCCCTATACACACGTCGCCAGCGAACCGTGGCCGGCGCTGGTGAGCGCAATCGATGCGGCTAAATCGCCCGCGCAGCCAATCTTTTTTGAGACCGGCTTTGTCGCGCACGGCGCGGCGGGCAAAGTCCCCAACGGCGGGTTTCCATTCGGCTATTACTCGATTCCGTTCAACTATTATTTTCACGGCCCGAATCCGCGCGTGACGATTCCGGGGCACGATCCCGCGGCGGCCCGCGCGATCATCGAGCGCGATGTCGGTGAGGCGGGCGGCGGGTGGCTGGTGAGCTGGAAGGAAGGCGAGGTGAAGCCGGAGCTGCCGGATGCCCGTCAATTTCGGATCAAGACCTTTGCGTCGCAACCGGAATTGGCGATTTATCGGATCGTGCCGATCACCTCGGCGCACTGAATCGGGTCTGTTAGTTTGGACTTGACGAGTTCTTTCGAGCACAACTTGGGCGTAGATTTCGGGATGACGTGCGGCTCGGATCAGGTGATCACGAAATTCCATCTGGAATGCGAGCGGTTCATCGGCGCGTTGCTGAGATGAATCGCCCACGGAAGCGCAAGCCGGCAGCGTGACGCGCTGCCGGCTGCTAAGCGACGAAATTCCCGCTTACTGTCCCTGGGTTATCGTCCAGCCCTGTCCCTGGCAGGGATTGACCGAGTACTGGTAGGCGTATTGCGATGCGCCGTACAGCACTGCCATCACGTCGAAGGTGCAGTTATCGGCACTGCCGACATTGATGGTCATCGATTGTCCGGGAGCCAGCGACTGGCCGGCGATCAGGTTAGTGGTGCTCCAGCTCGAAACGTCGCTGCCCGACGCGTAGAACTCGGTCATCGTGTACGGAGTATTGTTCGTCACCTGCATGGTCACATTGTTCGACGCCCGCGCGCTGGTGAAAGTCATCCCAATAGCGAGCAGCAGGACCGATAGGTAGCGTAATGGTTTCATCTTTTTCCCTCCCCTGTCATCCTTCGCAGAAGGCAGATTCTGAATTGCTGAGCGACGTTGGAAAACTAATGCCCAAGAACGGATTGGGCACCGCGATCAGATGCTTAACATCGAAGGTGAGCGAGACCGTCAATGAATTGCCAAACGCGCAAGGCGGCGCCGGACTCAAGGTTGTAGTTAGATAGCTGCCGTTATTCGCACTGATGGTCGGCGATGCGACCGAAAGGATATAGCTGTTGACCTGCGACTGGGTCGCACTCGGGTTCACCGCGGCCCATCGGGCGCCCTGATAATTTGCCTGCCCCAGTGCGAGCGCGGCATTGCCGATGATCGCGAACTGAACGCCGATCACCAGCACGATCAGCGCGACCGTCAGGATGATCGCGAACTCGACCGCGGCCTGCGCCTTTCCGCCGCCGGCAATCATTCGGCGGATTGCGGCGCTATCGATGAAACGTCCTCCATGGTTACCTACAGTTTTCGTCTCCATCGTCAGTTGGTCTCCTGTTCTTTCCTCCACCTGAAACCGCTCATCGTCGGAGCAGAATGCCAACCTATTTCGTGAGAATCGGATGCCCGCGTGAGCCGAAGTATGGTGCTCCGGGGCTGCCGAAACTATCGGCGATCACCTGGCTGATGAAATGCACGTTGACCTGGCCGCCGCTGTAACTGTCGAGCCATAGTGTGGCGAAGGCTGTCACCTGCACCTGTGAACGGCCATTCTGACCTTCCCAATTAACCACCGGTACAATCAGAACCCGTGGATCATTAAGCGTGTGATTCGAGAAGGTGCCGTTCGGATCGACCGTCTGCGCGAGCGTAAGCCGATCCTGAAAGCCCTGGTCAACCGGACCGACCTTCTTGCCGGGCTCGGTGGTGACCCAATCGCCCACGCTGACCATCCCGTTATAGCCATTGGCGATGTTAGTCCTAAGATTGCTGCCGCCGACTCCGCCGAGCGCGAGCAAGTCCCAATTACCAGGACCGACCTGACCCTGTTGGAGGGTTATCGAACTGCCGTCCGAATATTTTGTATTCGAATCGAGACCGATCGGGACGAGCCCGCAGCTACCGGTACTCGCGCAATAGGTGCCGTTATTGCCATTGTTGTCTCCGCCTGGCGGAACCTGCGACGGCGAGGTGGCGTTCACAGTGCTCGGCGCGTACTGCGGAGAGGCCGACGCACTGACCGAAACCGTGCCGTTCGACAGCCCGAGCACCTTGGCGAAGTAATACGGCACCGTGCGCTTCAAGGTCATCGAGATCGTCAGATCGTCCGGACTAACCGTCGTGGACTGGATCTCGGATGCCGCCGCACCGTCGTTTTCCGCGTAGGCATTGGCGGTGTTGGTCGCCTGAGTCGGATTATCAGGCAGGTAGTTCGCTCCAGCCAGAACGCCGGCATCAGCCGCTTTCTGTAGCTGAACCCAGTTGAAGTAGAAGATCGCGACGTCGGTGCCGAGCGCAATCGCGCCCAGCAACGCCGGCATCACGAGTGCGATGATGACCATCGTCTGGCCTTTGCTCTTGCCCCTCATATGGTCCTTTCCCCAGCCGCATCGGCGGACGGTAAATTCCATGGAGGGCAGGAGCAGCTTCCATGCCGGGAAAACTCTGCAGGCAGAAGCGATTTAAAAACAATATTGCCGGACAAAGCGAAGCGCACACGAGTGTAGTCGTTGCAGCAGCGCAACGAGAAAATAAAACTGTCTACGACGGGTTCGCCGTACAATAAATGAATCGGGCGCCCGCCCGATGGCGTGGCGCCCGTCATTTACTCGCAGATGGCGCGAAGTTGAGTTTCGACCAGCGTCGCTACTGTTCGAGGACGACTGTGCAGACCCCAGCGACCCCCTGAACACAAGTTTGAGTAGTGCCGCCTGGGACGCCGCCGCCGTTGGGATCAACCTGGACGAACGTCAGGTTGAGGACCCAGCTCTGAGGTCCGGTCTGCGAAACGCTATCGAGAAAGACCGTGGCAAGGTTCAATATCGGAACCGGAGTGCTGGCGCCTGTCACGCCAGTCGCGTTTACTACCGGGATTATGACCACCCGCGGATCATTCGCATTGGGAGTCGTTGTTGGTGGACCGACGCTCGGAGGGACGGGATTATCGCTTGGGTAATTGGCCGAGCCTTGCGTGATCCTATCTTGGATGCCCGCCACCGCTCCTTGGAGAGCGGCATTGCCGGTATTAACCGGCATACACCAGGATGACACGGTGCAGCCGGGTTGTCCGTCCGGATTGTAGGTGATGTTGTCAAGTGGATTGGTCGGGTCCGGCGACACCCATCCAGTCTTCGTCAGGTTCTCCATGTACGGCTTGCCATTGCTGTTGGACATGCCGGGTAGCTGCAAGATTCCCCAGTTTCCGGCGCCATAACTGCCGCTCGATCCCCCGAGGTTAAGCGATATAGTGGTGCCTAGCGTCCCCGGACATGACTGACCCGTGGGACAATCGATCCATATCGGGAGCGTGTGACCACCCTGTCCGTTGCTACCGCTGACCGATGTAATGCCAGCCCTGGCCGTCACGTTGAGAGTGGCATTCGTCAGTCCGAGCACGCGGCCGAAGAAATAAGGAACCTGTCGTGACATCCGGACTTCGACCCAACTCGGGAAGCTCGAACCATCGACCGTCACATTAATCGTGTCACCGGTTCGCCCATTCATCTGAGCATAGGATGTCGCCGCGGTGTTCGCGTCGGTGGTGTCATTGGGCAGATATCCGGCGCCGGCGAGCGCGCCTGAGTCAGCTGCCTTCTGTAACTGCAACCAATTGAAGTACATCACGGCGAAATCGGCGCCGAGCGCAACCGCACCAACGATCACTGGCAACACGAGCGCGATAATCACCGCCGTCTGGCCCTTTGAATATTTTGTTTTCATATGACTCCTGTAGCCCGGAAGCCTTCTGAATTTGCCGGAGAGTTTCTGGATGTTCATCACCTCCGTCGAAAGGGCTGTGCGAATTTGGGCCACGCCAGCAGTATTCAATCCTATGCCGGTTCTATGTTCGTTGCAAACAATCTATGCGGGCTTTGGACCGATAAACTAAGCAATTTTAAGCGCTGTTCCCGGCTCCGAATAAGCCGAAATACGGGCAAAAAAGTCACAAAAATGTTATGTTTTTCCAATTCATGGGCAGGGCTTATCGCGTTAAGGAGATTTTTTATTCGCTCCAGGGAGAAGGTGCGAACGCAGGAAGGGCGGCGGTTTTTTGCCGTTTCGCGGGCTGCAACTTATGGACGGGACGCTTGGAGGATCGTGCGCGCGGGCCGGGCTCGTGCTCTCGATGGTGCGATACGGACTTTCTCGGCGGCGTCAATTACACGCTCGACGAACTGACGGCGATCGTCGAGCGGGAGTTTCGCGGGAATTGCCGGCGCTTCGTCGTGATGACCGGTGGCGAGCCGATGCTTCAACTCGACAACGATCTGGTTCGCGCGCTTCATCGCCGCGGCTTCGAAGTCGCGATCGAAACTAACGGTACCATCGCGATCACGATTCCTGACCTCGATTGGATTTGCGTAAGTCCGAAGGCAGGCGCTCCCTGGGTCCAGCGCAGCGGCGACGAACTTAAACTGGTTTATCCGCAACCCGGCTTGATGCCGTCCGATCTTGATCTCGAGCAGCTCAATTTCCGCCACTTGCTCTTGCAACCGATGGACGGCCTCGAGTTGGCCGCGAACCGCGCGGAGGCGGCGCGCTATTGTATGGACAATCCACGCTGGCGATTGACTCTCCAGACGCACAAGATCATCGGACTGCGATGATCATCTGCTCTGGCGATTGCGTGCCATCTGAGAGTATAAGCGATTCAGAAACGGCCACGCCGGAATAACGATTCAGGAGGCATCGCAAGATGGCAGCCGTAGCCGGTCAAGTTGAACGTCCTGAACTCCTGGCCACCCAGGAGGTGAGCTTCATAAGTGAAGGCGCCCGCATCGGCGGATACCTCGCGCGCCCGCGCGAGAACGGCAAGTACCCGGGCCTGATGATCGTCCATGACATCTTCGGCGTGAGCGACCATGCCCGCGACGTCGCGCGACGCTTCGCCAACGTCGGCTTCGTCGTGCTCGTCCCCGACTGTTTCAGCCGCATCGCACTCGGCACCGACGAATCGCGGGTGCGCGAGCGGGCCGAGCAGCTTGATGATCGGCTGACGGTGCGCGACCTCGAGAACGGCGCCGCGCTTTTGCGCAGCCTCTCCATGTGCAACGGCAAAGTGGGCACGGTCGGGTTCTGTATGGGCGGTCGGTCGGCACTGCTGTTCGCCTGCAGCAGCGACAAGGTCGATGCTACCGTCGATTGCTGGGGCGGATCGATCACCCCTGACACCGGCACGAGCAAGCTCCATCCGACTCCGGTCGTGGACCTGGTGAAGAATCTCAGCAAGCCCGTCTACGCAGTGTTCGGCGCGGAGGATCAGAACCCATCGCCGGCGCATGCAGCCGAGTTGCGCGCTCGGCTCGAGCGCGAGGGTACGCTCAACCTGGTCACGATGGAATCCTTCGCCGGCGCGGGCCACGCCTTCTTCGCCGATCACAGGCCGGACCGCTATCGCGAGAAGCAGGCGTTCGAGCTGTGGCCGAAGATGGTGTCGTTTCTCAAACAAAATCTGTCCTGAACGGCAGGATTATAAAACCCGAACCAAGTGCGGAGGGCATCGCAATGGCGTTGATCAAGGTAACCGATATCGCTTATGGGCGGCTGCGCTCGCCCGATCTGGATCTGCAGGAGGAATTCGGCAAGCACTTCGGCTTCATCACGACGGCACGAACCAACAACGCGCTTTACATGCGCGGCTCCGATTCCCCGCATCATATTCATGTCACCGAGAAGGGCGACCCGGCCTTCATCGGCATGGCCTTCTATGCGGCGAGCGAGGATGACCTAAAGAAAATCGCCAAGGCGCCCGGCGCGTCAGGCATCGAGAACATCGATGAGCCCGGCGGCGGAAAGCGCGTGCGATTGAAGGAGCCCAATGGCTATCAGATCGAGGTCGTGTGGGGGATCGAGCAACTCAAGCCGCTCGACGTGCATCGCGAACCCACCAATTCCGGCGATGAGCCGCTGCGCCGCGCAGGGCGCCTGATGCGCGTGCCGAAGCCGCCCACGACCGTCAAACGCATCGCGCACGGTGTGATGGGCACGCCGCGCCTCGCGGAAACTCTTAAATGGTTCCGCGAGCACCTGGGCTTTATTTCTTCCGACGACATCTACGTAAAGAGCAGGGACAACATCATCGCGTCGTTCAACCGCTGCGACCGCGGCGACATCTATGTCGACCATCATGTGTTCTTCTGCATGAAGCACGACAAGGCCGGGCTCAACCATTTTTCGTTCGAGGTCCCCGACATCGATGCGGTGTTTGTCGATCACGAGTATCTGATGAAGCTCGGCAAGTACGAGCATATGTGGGGCGTCGGCCGGCACATCCTCGGCAGTCAGGTATACGATTACTGGGCCGATCCATGGGGCCGCGTTCACGAGCATTGGGCCGACAGCGATCGTCTGAACGCCAGTAACGGATCGAACGTGTTGAGCGCGGAGGAAGGACTTAACTCGCAATGGGGCGAGCCGATTCCCGAGAAGTTCATGCACCGCATTTGCGCTTGAGACGGGCGGCGTAGCCGGACAACCATGGACGGTAGAAGGGCGCCATGCGGCGCCCTTCTTACAGGGTTGAAAAAAACTCCTTCCGACCGCGCTTAGGTCCTGCGCATCAGGCACTTCTCGTCGAGTTCCGCAATGCGTGCGCATCCGATTTGCGCCATCACGCGGTGGATCTCGTCTGTGAGAATCTTGAGCGCGCGGCGCACGCCAGTCATCCCGCCCGCCGCCGCACCATAGAGCGTGGCCCGGCCGACGAACACGAATTGCGCGCCGAGGCACAGCGCAGTCACGATGTCGCCGCCGCGTCGCACGCCCCCGTCGAACATCAGCGCGGCCCGACCCGCCACTCGCTCGCGAATCGCCACCAGCGCATCGAGCGATGCTGGCGCCTGATCGAGCTGGCGCCCGCCGTGATTCGATACCCAAACTCCGTCGACGCCCGCTTCGATCGCGCGCGCTGCGTCGTCAGGGTGCATGACCCCCTTCAGGATCAGGTGACGCGGCCAGAGCCGCCGGAAATTTTCGAGGTCGCGCCAGGTGACGGTCGCGGGCGTCTGCGCGGCGAACAACCGGTTCGGATCGCCACCGTTCGTCACGTATGGCGTCCAGTTCTCGAAATGGGGCTGTCCGTGGCGGAGATATTCGGCGATCCATCCGGGATGCGTCAGCGCCTCGGCCACCACGCCCGGCGTGAGCCGCGGCGGCAGCGCGAAGCCATTGCGAAGGTTCCGTTCGCGCTTGGCATTAACGGGGATATCGACCGTGAGCACGAGCGCGGCGAGGCCCGCGTCGCGCGCCCGCCGAATCATGTCCTCGCTGATCTTCGGGTCGCGCGCGCAATAGAGTTGATACCACGCGTGCGCCGGCGCGATGCGCGCCGCGGCCTCAATCGAAGCGGTCGCCGCGCCCGACATCACGAATGGGATGTTGGTGTCGGCGGCCGCTTCCGCAAGCATCAGATCGGCGCCGGCGCGGAACAGACCCGCGAGCCCGGTCGGCGCGATGCCGAACGGGCGCGAATAAGTACGTTCGAAGAGCGTCGTCGATTGATCGATCTGCGAGACGTCGACCAGGTAGCGCGGCAAAAGAGGATGACGTGCGAAGGCCGACTCGTTACGCGCGAGGCATCGCTCATCCTCGACGCCGCCCTCGATGTAGTCAAACGCGATGCGCGGTAATCGCCGCCGCGCCATCCGGCGCAGGTCTTCGATATTGATCGCGTTCTCGATTTTCATCCGCTCGGCCGCCGAAGCATCTTATATCGCAGCGACGCGGACGACGGATACCTGGGTGCCTTCCCGGGACTACCTAATAGTCGCTCGCTCTCGCCGCGAACGTACTGCGAGCGTTTGGCGCGATGGTCAGAATGAAGGAATCGGCGACCCGATCAGAAAATCCGCTTCTGGTTATACAATCCGCTTCTGGCCGTGCTTGAAGCCGCCCTGCTCGCCGATCGCTGGCTCACGGCTGCGCTCCTCCCGTCCCCGTTCGCGATCACGGCCGCGTTCGCGAGAACCGCTTTCACGGGGTAGGGGCGCTCCGCCGCCGACCGGACTGATCTCGATCGATCGCAGGTAACCCTCGCCCTGTGAGCGCGTGGTTATGAGCGGATCATCCCTCAGGGCCAAATGCACGATGCGCCGGTCGCGTGGCGGCATCGGATCGAGCTTGACGGTCGCGTGCTCGCGCTTGGCCTGCTCGCCCTTCGACAGCGCCATCCGATGAATCTGATTGCGGCGGCGGGCTCGATACGATTCGGTATCGAGCACGATCGTCGCTGCTTCCCTGACGCGGCGTGCAAGGATGCGATTTACGATGTATTCGAGCGCATCGAGGGTCTGGCCGTGGCGTCCAATAAGGATTCCGGAGCCGTCGCCCTTGATTTGCAGTTCGATGCACTCGGGATCGTGCTCGCCCTCGGTGATCTCACCTTTCTCGCCCATCAGGTCGAGGATACTGCGCAGGATGTCTGTCGCTTCGCGGGTCTGCTCGGCGCGATCCTCGATGCGGCGCATGTCCGGCCCCTGGTTTTCGGCCTCGGCCGCATCGTTTCCAGTTGCGGCGGCGCGGGGCTGAGGCGGTTCGCCACGCGGGGCGTGCCCCTCGCGCGGCGGACGATCTTCGCGGCGCGGTCGATCATCCCGCGACGGCCGTTCGCCGCGTGAGCGCTGTCGCTCTTCGCGCTGCGGCCGCGATCGTTGCGGCTCGGGACGATCTTCGGCGACCGGGGCCGGCGGTGACGTCGCTGTCTGCTCTTCGCGCCGACGCATCGGCGCGTGGCGCATCGGCTCGGTCCGCGAGGGCGGTGGAGCGGGTGGCGGCGAAGTGACCGTGCTGCTCGCGGCCTCGGCCGGACGGCGCGTGACTCGCACGCGCGCCTGGCGCGCGCCGAGTCCCAGCACGCCCGAGCGCGGCGTGCTCAGCACCTCGATAATCACGTCATCTTCATGGGCGCCGAGTTCTTCGAGCGCCTGCCGGATCGCAGCCTCGACGGTAGCAGCGGTCTGTTCGGTCGAAATCCTGGTGCTCATGCGGTTGCTGGTGGAGTCTGTCGAAATTCGTAGTTAAGGAACACTTGCTGGAGAATGCCCAGCACGTTCGATGACAGATAATAGAGCGTCAGGCCGGCGGGCAGGCTAATGAAGATAAGGCTGAAGATCACCGGCATGTACATCATCATCTTTTGCTGATTCGGATCCGGCTGCTTGGGCGAGAGCCACTGCTGCAGCAACGATGTCGCGGCCAGCAGGATGACCAGCACGGGGATGCCGTGCAGGTTGGTCATCGGTATCGCGGGCATTCCAGGTATCGTCAGGCAGTCGGGCGCCGACAGGTCGTGAATCCAGCCGATGAACGGCGCCTGGCGGAGTTCAAACGCGTTCAAAAACGCCTCATACAGGCCGTACAGGATCGGAAGCTGAATCGCCATCGGCAGGCATCCGCCGAGCGGGTTGACATGATTGCGCTTGTAAAGATCGACCATCTCGCGGTTCAGCCGCTCCTGGTCATTTTTGAACTTTTCACGGATGCGCTCGACCTGCGGCTGGAGCCGCTGCATCCGCATCATTGAGCGCTGCCCCTTGATCGACATCGGCAGCGTCGCGAGCCGCACCACAATTGTCAGCAGGATGATAGCAACCCCGTAGTTCGGCAAAAAGTGGTAGAAAAGCTGGAGCGCCCGCAGCAACGGCAGCGCGATCACGCCGAGGAGGCCGAAATCGATCGCCTTTGAAAGCGCGGGATTCACGCCCTCCAGGATGTTGAGCTGTTTTGGCCCAAAGTAGGCGTCGGTCCTGAGATGCGTCGCATGGTCGAACAGCAGGCGGGCGTGGGCTTGGTCCGCGCTGTAGGTCATCACCAACGTGCCCGCGCGCGGGTCGATCGGAAGATACGCCGATAGGAAGTACCGATCGCCGAAGCCGGCGTAGGTGATAACGCCGCTCGCGGTCGCGCTCGCCTTTTCCAGTTGCTTTTCGCTCTCGGTCAGCGCCTTGCCCTGGACGTCGGCCTGAAGCTCCGGGATGTCGCGATAACCGCTACCGCGTGTCGCCAGCGACTGGCTCATGCTGAACCCGGATTGCGACACGCCGCCCGCTGCGCCGTCGAGGGTGACATCGAGATTGAAGACATAGCTGTCACCGAACGTAACGCGCTTCGTTACTTCGAGGCCGTCACGAGTCTTTGCGGTGAGCACCAGCGTTACCGGCTCAACGCCATTGGCTTTGATTTCCGATGGCGCGTCGGCCGTATAGATCAGTCCCGAATCGGTAAGCGTCGTTCCGCCACGATTCACGACCAGTCCGAGGGGCAGCCGCGCTCCCGGCCCGTCGCGGACCATCTGATACCATGGACTCCCGGGTGTGGCGGTCTCGCGATACTGCTTGAGCCGCAGACTTTTGAGGCGCCCGCCCTGCGTTGTTACGATCGCATCGTAGAGCCGGCTCTCGATTTCGATATCGCGCGCCGTCGCCGGGGTCGCATTCACCAGCGAGTTCGCGATGAGCTGCGGAATCGACGCGGTCGCTGGGGCGCTCGCGCTCCCTTGAGCCGTCGCGGCGCTGGGAGAGGCGCTGCTTTCGGTCTGTTGATTCGGATGCGGCGGATAGAGCCGCTTAAGCACCAGCTCCTGGTAGGCGAAGATCAGCACCACCGAGAGCATCACAACGATCAATAGCCGGGTATCCAATTAGTTCTTATTTCTCCTCATGCGCTCGCAATGCGGTCCCGCGCAGGCACCGGATCTTCGCCCCACCCGCCCCACGGACGGCATCGCAGCAGTCGACGCATCGCAAGCCATCCGCCGCGGCCGAGTCCGTATTCCGCGATCGCCTCGCGGGCGTAGACCGAACAGCTCGGATGGAACCGGCAGGCATCGCCCAGCACGGCCGCAATCAACGGCGACACGATCGCCCGATAAACATCCAGTATTGCAATCGCGAGAGCGGTGGAAAATCGCGGCTTCACAGTCGTTGACCGATCGAGGAGATCGCGGCAGCGAGCTCACGCACCATTGTAGCAGAATCGATCGCGCCGGCGCCGGGCTTCGCGATCACGATCATTCCGCTTTGTGCCGGCATCATCGCGCGCAGCGTGCGTCGAAAGCATTCACGGACGCGGCGCTTGATTCGATTCCGCACCACTGCGCTGCCGATCCGCCGCGAGACCGTGATCCCCAGGCGCGTGCACGTCGGTTCGCTGATGCGCATCGCGTACACCACGAAATGCGGGCTCTGCGCGCGGATTCCATGACGCTGCAGCGTAAGAAATTCTGCACGGCGGCGGATACGATCCTCAGGGCGGAAGCTCTCGGCCGCGGGCAGAGAGGTTAGCCGGGTTGCTTGGGCGGAATCGTGATGGCCAGTCGTTTGCGGCCTTTGGCGCGGCGGCGTTTGAGCACCGCGCGTCCGCCGGGCGTCGCCATGCGGGCGCGAAAGCCGTGGGTCCGTTTGCGTCGGCGATTGTGTGGTTGATAGGTCCTTTTCATCGCTGAGGGCCAATTTTTCTCATTTTGCCGGCCGCTCTGGCCGGTCCTGGGTTTGGTCCTGAAAATGCCGGAATGTAGCGGCGAGTCAGCTTCCCAATCGAACCATACCGCGACACTCCGGGCAAGCGGGTTTGTGATTAGCTAAGCACCTGGTTCACGACCAATTCGAACTGCTTGAACGGCTCCATCTCGCCGATCACCAGCTCGATATGGTCCATCCCGGCCGCCTCCAGCGCGGCCAGCTTTTCGCGGCACATCTCGGGCGGTCCGTAAACGGACCATCGATTGAGCGTGCCATCTGAGACCGGGTCGCCATTGAAGTACAGGCTCATCGCACTCCGGATGCGCTCGAAGCAGACCTTGGGATCGGGTCCCACATTAATCCAGATGTCAGTCGCCGCGGTGAGCGCTTCGGGCTTGCGGCCGTGGCTTGCAACCGCCTTGCGCAGCACGGCGAGCGATCGACGAAGCTCGTCGGGCGTGGCCATGATCGTGAGCCAGCCGTCGGCAAGGCGCGCTACGCGATCGAGCGGTCCCGGCAGATACTTCTGACCCTCATCCGGAATGTTACCCGATTGCGCCGAGAACTCGTCTGAGCCTGGCTGGTAGATACCGGCCGCGATCCAGATCGGCGGGAGCTTCTGTATCGGGCGTACCGGTTGATTGATTCGCGGGTGCGTCCCTGACCAAATCGCCCGCAATTCGCCAACGCATCGCTCGAGAACCTTACCCCGTTCGCCGGGTGTAATCCCGACCTCGCGGCATTCCGCGCCGACACCGTGCGGCGTACCCCCGCCGATTCCCAATGCGAGAACGGTCCGCCCTTCGCTCGCGATATCAAGCGTTGCCCACGACAATGCGAGCATCGCCGGATGGCGAAAGTGCGGCTGGATGATAGCAGCGCCAAGCTTTACCCGGCGCGTCCGCGCCGCAACCGCGCCAAGCGTCGCGATCGGTTCGAAGCGTGGACTGTCGAACAGACTGTCGCCGACCATCACCGCGTTGAACGGCGAGTCGTCGGCCATCTCCGCCAGCCGGAGCATCCCCTTAAAGCCGTACGAAGGAACAGCGAAGGCGAGTCGGTTGTTCAGTTGAACTGAGTAAGAGGTTTTCATCTGCACATCCTGAAGATGGTTTCCGAGTTCGACGCGCAAACTAGCTTGCCATTGCTAGACGGTCAAACTAGCGTCTTACGATAGCTCTTCGCAGGCCGCTCAGATGTATGTCGAAGACACAATTGTCGCGCCGGCGACCGCTCCCGGACGCGGCGCAGTCGCGATTGTGCGTCTATCGGGCCCTGATGCACATCGCATCGCGCTGGAAATCTGGTCGCCATCCAAACCGTTGCGGCCTGCGAGGCAACCGCCGCATCGGCGACTGACGCTCGGCGAGATTCGCGATCCGACGCGCGGTATGGTGATTGATCGCGCGATGGCGGTGTTCTTCGAGGCGCCACAGACACTTACCGGCGAGTCCGTTGCAGAATTGCACTGCCATGGCGGGCCTTACCTCGTGCGGCGCGTGCTCGGCCTCGCAATCGCCGCCGGCGCGCGCTACGCGGAGCCCGGTGAATTCACACGGCGTGCGTTTCTGAACGGCCGCATTGATCTGACCGCCGCCGAGGCGATCCGGGACCTGGTCGAGGCCCGTGGCGAGCGCGCGTTGAGCCTTGCGATCGCGCAGCTTGGCGGCGCGCTTGCGGCGCGCGTCGACCGGATGCGGAAGCAGACTGTCTCGATCCTGGCGCATCTTGAGGCCGCGATCGATTTCGCCGATGAAGACCTCGATTTGCCTCAGCCGCAGCAGATTGCGGCCTCGATCGAGGCGCTTGCCAGTGACGTTGCAGAGCTGCACGCAAGTTTCGAGCGCGGTCGAATTCGGCGCGAAGGAATCCGCGCCGCGATCGTCGGACGACCCAACGTCGGCAAGTCGAGCATCCTGAATCTGATGCTGGGTGCGGAACGGGCGATCGTCACACCGATTCCCGGCACCACTCGCGATGTGATCGAGGACACCATCGAGCTCGACGGCTATGCGGTTATCCTCCAAGATACAGCGGGTGTCCGTGAGTCCGGAGACGACGTGGAACGGATCGGCATCGAGCGCGCGCTCGAACGGGCGCGCGACGCCGATCTGCTGATCGCGGTCTTCGATGCTGCAAGTGCCCTTGTCGATGAGGATTTCCGCGTCATCGCGCTGACTGAGAGGCGTCCGTCGATCGCGCTGCTCAACAAGAGCGACCTGCCGGCAAAAATCAACGAACGCGATTTGCGGGCGCGCGGACTGCGCGCGCCGGTGATCGATTTTTCAGCGACCGAGGCCATCGGCGTGAATGCGCTGCGAACTGCACTGCTTGCGCAAATCGAAGCGACGTCCGGAGGGGATGGCGCCGGCGATGTTGCAATCTCGCGCGTACGGCATCGAGAGGCTTTGGGACGGGCGCTCGAGGCGCTCCGGCGCGCGCAGGAAGGAGTACTTTCCCGGATACCGCCGGAGATCGTTGCGGTCGAGATGACCGCGGTTGCTGACGCGTTGGGCGCAATCACGGGCGCGATCGGAGTCGAAGACGTGCTCGACGTGATCTTTCGCGAGTTCTGTATCGGGAAATAACGCTGCTGCGCTCGCGTTGGCGAATTCCCAATTTTCTGATTCATACGCGGCGCATCGTTGCTCAGTTGCAACAGACGCCGGGAGTGGTTGGCTTCGCGTTGTTCGCGCGCCCGCTGCGCGCGCATTTTCTGGACCCTTTCAGTGTGGGAAAACGACGGCGCGCTACGAACGTTCGTCAGGGCCGGCGCTGATGCAGACACGACGCGCGCGGTCGCGCCGCATATGGGACCAACGCGATTCATCCGCTGGATGCTGCGCGGCAACAATTAGATCCCTTCTTCGTGGGACGATGCCTTCGCCCGGGAATCCAAGGCGGAGTGATGTCCTGGCTATCCGTGGTTCGTCATCCTACAATTCGTAGTCTAATTCTACGTATAGCTAGGTCTGGGAGACGCAGCTTTCCATCCCCCTGACCGGCACAAGAGTGCGGCAAGTCGACCATCACCTCGTCGCCGCCTAACCTGCGCAAAGCTTTTGCGAGCGGGGTTGCGATCGGCGATAATCAGCAACTCGAATTCCTATGCGCTACGACGTGATAGTGGTCGGCGCCGGCCACGCCGGCATCGAGGCAGCGCTCGCAGCGGCCCGGATGGGTGCAGCGACGCTGATGCTCACGCTCAACCTCGATCATATCGGCCAGATGTCGTGCAATCCGGCGATCGGTGGAATCGGAAAAGGCCACCTGGTGCGGGAAATTGACGCGCTCGGCGGCGAAATGGGTCTCGCTATCGACGAGACCGGAATTCAGTTCCGCTTTTTGAATACGCGCAAGGGACCGGCCGTGCGCGCCCGCCGTGCGCAGGCCGACAAGGCTGCCTATCGGTCGCGGATGAAGCGCGTGCTCGAGCGTACGTCCAACCTTAGCATCCGGCAGGCCTCGGTCGAGCGGCTGATCGTGGAGGACGGCGCGGTGCGTGGCGTCGAATCGCAAATCGGTGAAGTTTTTCAAGCGCCGGCAGTGATCCTGACCACCGGTACGTTCTTAAAAGGTCTCGTACATGTCGGATTGAAAAATTATCCGGCCGGGCGGGCCGGCGATTTCGCCGCGATGGGGCTAAGCGCACATCTGGCGGAGCTCGGCTTTCGTATCGGGCGGCTCAAGACCGGGACCTGTCCCCGCCTCGATGCGCGGACGATTGATTACTCCGAGCTCGAACTCCAACCTGGTGACGATCCGCCACCTCCGTTTTCGTTTCGGACCAGAGAGATTGATTGTGCGCAGCTTCCGTGTCATCTGACGTATACCAACGCTCGCACGCATGAGATCATCCGTGGCGGGATCGATCGTTCGCCGATGTACTCGGGCGTGATCACCAGTCGCGGCCCGCGCTACTGCCCGTCGATCGAAGACAAGGTGATGCGCTTTCGCGACAAGGAAAGGCATCAGATTTTCCTTGAGCCTGAAGGGCGCGACACGGTCGAGGTTTATCCCAACGGCTTGTCGACCAGCCTGCCCCTCGATGTGCAGATCGCGATGGTTCGCTCGATAAAAGGGCTTGAAAAGGCCGAGATAATGCGACCCGGCTACGCGATCGAATATGATTTTTCCGATCCACGCCAGCTTCGGCCGTCGCTCGAGACGCAGCTCGTCTCCGGCCTGTTCTTCGCTGGTCAGATCAACGGCACCACTGGCTACGAGGAGGCCGGCGCACAGGGGCTGATGGCCGGAATCAACGCGACCTTGAAGCTTCGTGGCGAAACTCCACTCGTGCTCCGCCGCGACCAGGGGTACATCGGGGTGATGATCGACGATCTGGTGACGCGCGGGATCGGCGGTGAGCCGTATCGCATGTTCACCTCGCGCGCCGAGTATCGCCTGACGTTGCGCGAGGACAATGCCGACCGGCGGCTTTCGCCGATCGGTGAACGGCTGGGCCTGCTAGATTCGGAAGCGAGCGCGCGAGTAGCAGAGAAGACGGCCGCCGTCACAGAAGAAATAGAACGACTTTCTGAAATTATTATCGATGCAAATAATGAGGTAAATCAGGAGCTTACGACGCTCGGCACGTCGCCGATCACGCAGTCCGTTCGTGCGATAGAATTGCTGCGGCGACCTGAGGTTTCGTATGCCGCGCTGATGCGAATGGCGAATCGAGCGTCGACGCTCGAGGTCGATCAGGCGGCAGAGCTTGAGGTTGAAATCAAGTACGATGGCTACGTGCGCCGGCAGTTGGAGTCGATCGAGCGGTTTCGAAGACTCGAAAATACCGTGATTCCAGAATGGTTCGACTACGGGCGGGTGCTCGGGCTTTCAACCGAGGTCCGGGAACGGCTCAACGCAACCAGACCCGGGTCGCTCGGTCAGGCCGCTCGGATGCCGGGAATCACGCCAGCGGCGCTTTCAATTCTAGCGGTACATCTGAGGAGTGGCGATGGTGGCAGAGCGGCATAGTGTTGTTTCACGTGAAACGCGGCGCGTCCCGGTCCAACATTCATCTGCGGTCACGCGTCGTCCGTCCGATCCAGAGTCGATAGGCGCTGAGGTCAGCCGAATCGTTCAGGATGAAGCGCGGGCACTCGGGCTGGATCTTACACCAGCATTCTTCTCGCGGGTCCGAAGCTTCGCGATGTTCCTCGCGATCTGGGGCGAGAAGATGAGCCTCACCTCGCGCCCTCATGACGTCGATGATCTCGCGTTCCATGTGATTGACAGCCTCATGCCCGTCGCGCTCGCCGCATCGGGGAAGCTCCCGAACCTCGGCCGCGCTCTACAGCCGGGGATGGAGGTGCTCGACTTGGGGAGCGGCGCGGGCTTTCCCGGCCTTGTGCTGGCGTCAGCTTCGCGGGCACACTTCACACTATGCGAGGCGCGGCGCAAGCGGACGACCTTCCTTACCGTCACGGCCGAGGAACTCGGGCTATTCGATCTCACGGTCAAAGGCGATCGCATCACGCCGTCGACCTTCAGTTCCGCGTTCGACTTGGTAATGACCCGCGCGCTCGATGGCGTCAACAATTTTCACACAATCGCGAAAGCAGCCCTCAAGCGCGGCGGCCTCGCAATGCTCTACGCGAGTCCGCGCCAGGCCGCCGATCTGACGGCACGTCGGATTGTGGGGTTCGAACTCGCCGCAAGCGCGCCATACGAGGTCGCTCGCCGCGGTGAGACCGTCCCGCGCGCCATCGTGATGTGGCGCAAGGCCTGATCGCTTTTTCGGAATTCTCGCCTGTGTAAAAACCGCGGCTTCGTCGATGGCCGCGGTTTGCTTTCGTCCCCGAGAATTGATTCTATAATCCAGCATTGTTGATTGATTCATCGTTTCACGTGAAACGATGACCGTCAGCGGGCGATAAGGATCAGGCCGGCGGCCGCTCCTATGGTCGTCGCGCGATGAGTCGGATGAGTTGGTGGTGGCCGTGGGGCGCGTCATCGCGATAGCCAATCAGAAAGGCGGGGTCGGTAAAACGACGACCGCGATCAACGTCGCCGTAGCGCTCGCTCAATCGGGCGCGCGCGTCCTGCTAATCGATCTCGATCCTCAGAGTAACGCGACCTCCGGATTGACGCGGGATGCCAGCGACCTCAAGCCTGGCGCGCCGCGTGTCTCAATTTACGACGCGATGATCGAGCGGCTCTCGCTCTCCGCGATCATCCGCCAGGTACGCGACAACCTGATGCTCGCGCCGGCGGGCGCGGATCTCGTCGGCGCCGAAATTGAGCTGGCCACGGCTGAAGCGCGCGAACTGCGCGTCAAGCACATTGTAGAATCAGCCAGAGTAGAATATAACTATGTTCTAATTGATTCGCCGCCGTCCCTTGGCCTGCTCACGCTCAATGCTCTCGTCGCCGCGGACTCGGTCCTCATCCCGTTGCAATGCGAATATTATGCATTGGAAGGGCTCTCGGCCCTGCTTGGCACGATTCGCCGGGTGCGCCAGGCACTCAACCCCGGCTTGCGAATCGAAGGAATCGTCCTCACGATGTTCGACTCGCGCAACCGGCTTAGCCGTGATATCGAGCGCGAAGTGCGCGGCCATTTTCCCGACCAGGTATTCGCGGTCGTCATTCCGCGAAGCGTGCGGCTCTCCGAAAGTCCGAGCCATGGGCTTTCGATCTTCGAGTATGAGGGGCGCTCGGCCGGCGCGGAGGCGTATCGGCGGCTGGCGGCCGAGGTCGCGGCGCGCACCGAACAACCATCTGCCGAATCATGACCCACCGCATATCACGTTTGTCTGAATTCCCGGAGGTACTGGCATGATCCGCAAAAGCCTGGGCCGCGGTCTCGACGCGCTGTTCGAAAGCACGGTCGAGATTTCGCCGCCACATCCGGAGCCACAGCCTGAAACGAAGTCTTCCGACGATCGCGCGCTCATGACGATCGCAGTGGATCGGATCGAGCCCGGGCAGTTTCAACCGCGGCGGCATTTCGACGCACAACGGCTCCAGGAGCTACGCCGCGCGATCGAAGCGCAGGGCGTGATCGAGCCGCTGGTGGTGCGCCCCAAGCCGAACGCCGGCGCCGACGGGATGCCGCACTACGAATTGATCGCCGGGGAACGGCGACTCCGTGCGGCGCGCGAAGCGGGATTATCGACGGTACCGGTGATCGTGCGCGCGCTCGATGATCGCGCCGCGCTCGAAATGTCGCTGGTCGAGAACCTGGCGCGCGAGGATCTGAATCCGATCGATGAAGCGCGCGCGCTCAGCCAGCTTAATCGCGATTTCAACCTGACGCACGAGGAGATTGCGACGCGCGTCGGCAAGAGCCGACCATACGTCAGTAACGCAACGCGGCTTCTCGAGTTGCCGCCGCCGGTGCTCGCGATGGTCGAGGCGGGGCGGCTAAGTCCGGGGCAGGTGCGTCCGCTGCTGGCCCTGGAATCGGCCGAGATGCAGATCGCGGCTGCCAACCGGATCGCAGAACAAGGCATCACGGCGCGTGGCGCCGAGCAGATAGCGATGGCGCACAAGGAGCGGCGCGCGCCGACGCATCGCGGCAGTAGCGATGGAGCCGGGCGCGATCCGAACATGGCGGCGCTGGCCGAGGCGCTTAGGCGGACGCTCAAGCGTAAAGTCACGATTGTCCGGCCGCGCGGCCGCACTCCGGGCCGCGTCGAGCTTGAGTATTACAATGATCAGGATTTGACCGAACTCGCCTCGTTGCTCACCGCCGCCGGCGCGCAACGCAAGGGGTGAGACCCGATTGTCGATCACATCCTGAACACGCCGAAGGTGGCGGCGGGCGGAATCGGCGCGTTGAGCGAAGTTGCGATGCCGAGCGCCAGCACGTTGCGAGTCTCGACCGGATCGAGCACGCCGTCATCCCACAGCCGCGCCGTCGAGTAATAGCAGCTCGATTCGCGTTCGTACTTCTCGAGTGTCGGACGCATGAACTCGGCCTGCTCTTCGGCGCTCATGGTCTGATTTTGCGCCCTGAGCTGATCGAGCTTGACGGTGAGCAGCGTATTCGCCGCTTGTTCGCCGCCCATCACGGAAATGCGCGCGTTGGGCCACATGAAGAGCAGCCGGGGCTGATATGCGCGTCCGCACATCCCGTAATTGCCCGCGCCGTTCGAGGCCCCGATGATCACCGTGAACTTAGGCACCTGCGCGTTGGCGACCGCGTTTACCATCTTGGCGCCGTCCTTTGCGATGCCCCCCTGTTCGTAGCGCTTGCCGACGATGAACCCCGTGATGTTCTGCAGAAACAAGAGCGGCGTCTGACGCGCGCAGCATAGCTCGATGAAGTGCGTCGCCTTAAGCGCGGATTCGCTGAACAGCACTCCGTTGTTGGCGACGATTCCTACCGGGTAGCCGAAAATCCGCGCGAAGCCGGTCACTACCGAGGCGCCGTAGCGCGCCTTGAACTCATGCATCCGGCTGCCGTCGACGATTCGCGCGATCACCTCGCGCACGTCGAATGGTTTGCGCGGATCGTTGCTGATGATCCCGTACAGCTCGGCCGGATCGTAATATGGATCCTCGGGTTCGCCCTGCACGATCGAAGCTGTCGGCGCGGGACCGAGGTTCGAGAGCACCGAGCGCGCGATCTCCAGCGCATGCCGATCATCGTCGGCGAGATGATCGCTCACACCTGAAATTCGTGTATGCACATCGCCGCCGCCCAGTTCCTCGGCGCTCACCTGCTCTCCCGTCGCGGCGCGCACCAGTGGCGGCCCGGCGAGAAAGATTGTCCCTTGGTTCCTGACGATGACGTTTTCATCGCACATCGCGGGGACGTACGCTCCACCCGCCGTACACGAGCCCATCACGACTGCGACCTGCGCGATACCCATCGCTGACATCCGCGCCTGGTTATAGAAGATGCGCCCGAAATGGTCGCGATCGGGGAAGACTTGGTCCTGGAGCGGCAGGAACGCGCCGCCTGAATCGACCAGGTAGACGCACGGGATGCGGTTTTCGGTCGCGATCTCCTGCGCGCGCAGGTGTTTCTTCACGGTTATCGGATAGTAGGCGCCGCCTTTTACGGTCGCGTCGTTTGCGACCACCATCACCTCGCGTCCATGGACGCGTCCGATGCCGGTGACGATGCCGGCCGACGGCGCTTCATCGTCGTACATCCCGAACGCAGCGAGCGTCGACAGCTCGAGGAACGGGCTTTCCGGGTCGAGCAGGCCGCGGATGCGATCGCGCACCAAAAGTTTGCCACGCCTTACATGGCGCTCGCGCGAGGCTTCGGGGCCGCCGAGGCGGATGCGCGCGATGGTCTCGCGCAGCTTCTTCGTCGCCGCCTCCATCAGCTCGCGGTTACGGCGGAAATCTTCGCTCTGCGGATTGATGCGCGTCTCTATCCGTTCCATCGATGACCTGCTGCTCGCTGCCAGGGCCTGAGTTAGGCTAGATACTAGCGGTCTGAAAGATGTCGGGCGAAGCCCCGGCAGCCTGCCATGCGCGAACGTGATTTAAGGGCGCTCGAATTCGACAAGGTACTTGAGATTGTCAAGGGCCTCGCGGCCTCCGAACCGGGGCGCACTGCGATTGCCGCGATCGCTCCTGCGACCGATGCCGATGAGGTGCGCGCTCGCTTGCGCATCGCCGCCGAACTGGTCGAATTGCGCGGCCATGCCGGCGCGCTGCCTGTCGGCGAATTCACCGATCAGCGCGATCTGCTGCTCGCCGCCGCTCGGGGCGGCGCGGTGCTCGACGGTTCATCGCTGGTCCGGATTCGCGATTTCGTGATCGCGGCGCGGCATGTCGCCGCGTTCATGCGTTCGCGCGTCGAACCATTCCCGCATCTCGCCGCCCTTGCCTCGATGCTGGTTGCGCCGAAAGAGCTGGCCGATGCGATGCTCGCTGCGCTCGCCGACGACGGCGGCCTGCTCGACGATGCCAGTCCCGAGCTCAACCGGCTGCGCAACCGGATTCGCGAGGGCCGCCTGGACCTCGAGGCGCGGCTGTTTCGGGCGCTCAACAGCCCCGGGATGGAACCGTTCGTTTCCGACTATCTCGTCACGGTGCGCAATCGGCGCTTCGTCCTGCCGCTTCGCCTTAACTACGCGGAGAAGCTGGAAGGTATCGTGCAGGATCGCTCGGTTTCGGGCGAGACCCTGTTCGTCGAGCCCCTGTGGGCGGTCGAGCTGAACAACCGGCTGATGATGCTGGAGCGCGAGGCCGAAGCCGAAGAGCGGCGCATCCTCGCAGCGCTTACCGCGATGGTCCGCGGCTACGTGCGCGAGCTTCGGATGACGTTTGACGCGATGGTGCGGCTCGACCTGCTGAACGCGTCGGCGATTTTCGCGGAGCGTTTCGGATGCAGCGAGCCGGAGATCGTCGAGGGCGGGCTCGAGCTCACCGGCGCGCGGCATCCGATGCTGATCGCGAGCGGACGCGAGGTGGTGCCGATCGATGTCCGAATCGGCGCCGACCAGCACGGCATCGTGATCTCAGGGCCGAACACCGGGGGCAAAACCGTCGCGCTCAAAACCGTCGGGCTGCTCGCGATGATGGCGCAGGCGGGCCTGCTGGTTCCTGCCGAGCATGCTCGTCTTCCGGTCTTCCACTCATGCTTCGTCGATATCGGCGACGAGCAGTCGATCGAACGCAACCTGTCGAGCTTCGCCGCGCATATCGCGAACCTGCGAGAGATAGTCGCATCGTTTGCTGAGCCGGCACTGGTCATCCTCGATGAACCCGGCGCGGGTACGGACCCGGCCGAAGGCGCCGCGCTCGCCATCGGGCTGATGAACTACTTTCGCGAGCGCCGCTGCCTGCTCGGCATCGCGACCCATTCCGCAGCGGTCAAGCTGCACGCCTACACGAGCGGCGGTTTTGAAGCGTCCGCGGTCGATTTCGATCCCGAACGGCTCACGCCGCTCTATCGACTACGGCCGCATGCTATCGGCGAAAGCTACGGCCTCGCGGTGGCGCGCCGGCTCGGGCTGCCCGACGAGATCATCCGCGCGGCTGAGGCGGCGCGCGGCGAAACGACGATCCAGCTTGACCGGGTGCTGCGTCAGCTTGAAAGCGAGCGCGATGCGCTCCGGGCGGAACGCGAGCGAATCGCCGGGCGCGAACGAGAGCTCCTTCGGCGCGAGAGCGAAGCCCGCGCCGAGCTTGATCGGGCGCGCGCGAAGTTCGAGGCTGAGACTGTGCGGCTTCGCGGCGAGGCCGAGAGCCTGATCGCGGATTTGCGCCGCCAGGGGCTGGACCTCGCCCGCGAGCTGCGCGAGCAGGCGCGGCCGCGCGCCGCGCTCAAATCGATCGTCGGCGCAGCCGCGGAACGCGCAGCCCGGCTCGCTCCCGAGGCGCGCGGTAGATCGGGGCCGGAGGACGCTCCGCAAGCGCCCTTGCGCGTCGGCGATCAGGTCGAGGTGGGCGACTTGCGCGGCGAGTTAATCCAGCTCGATCAGAATCGCGCGGTGATCGGACGCGGCGCGCTCCGGATCGAGGTCTCGCCCGATCGCCTGCGCCGCGCGAAGGTGGCGCCCGCGCCGGCGCGCGGACCCACCGTCACGGTTGCGGCAGCGCCATCGGAGGCCGGCGAACTAAACCTGATCGGGATGCGCACGTCCGATGCGCTCCGCCGGCTGGAGGAGTTCCTCGATCAGGCTTATCTGACGAATCGCGCTGAAGTCAGGATCGTGCACGGAATCGGCTCGGGCGCGCTGCGCAAGGCGATTCACGATTACCTGGCCGACTCGCCCTACTGCGCTTCGTTTCGCGAAGCCGAGCCGCATCATGGCGGCGCCGGCGCGACCATCGTCACGCTGCAGCTCTGATAGCGCGGTCGAGCAAAACCTGTTTAAGGTCTCAAATGCTCGGCAGCCGGACAGGATCTCCCGCCCGGCTGCGATGATGCGATGATTTGACCGGTCCGACGCGTCAGGCGTTGGGATCGAGGCCCCATTTCTTCTTGTTGGCGGCGACCTGCTCGGGCGTGGGGTGCTCGGTCGCGGTGAAAGTTTTCACCTTGAACTGGTCGCTCAATTCGACTGACTTTCGATTGAGCGCGATGTCGTCTTTGAAGATTTCGGGCACTGCCGGCTCCTCAAAGATTGCCTGCCACGGGCATTCCGGTTCACACGCACCGCAGTCGATGCATTCGTCGGGATTTATGTAGAGCTGGTTGGGAAAATGCTCCTTGTCCGACCCGACATACTCGTAGATACAATCGACGGGACAGACGCTGACGCATCCGGTATCCAGGCAATCAATGCAAAGGCGGGTTATAACCCATGGCATGGCTGACTCTCTTCTCCTCCAGGGACTGAACTTATCGCGGCGCGACGGCCAATTAAAGTCCGCGCGATGCCGCACTGCCGGCCGAATCTTCGAATCGCGCAACGCTTGCGCATCGGCCACTTTGCACGATCGAATTCTCGGTTACAATAACCGGCTGACACTTGGGGCCAACGCCTAGCACAAACCATGGTGGTATTGAAATGAAACCGACCGATTCAGTTACCGTCACCCAGACCCGCACCGAAACCGACAGTATGGGCCCAATCGAGGTCCGCCAAGATCGCTACTGGGGCGCGCAGACCGAGCGCTCGCTGATCCATTTCGCAATCGGCGATGATCGGATGCCGCGCCCTCTGATCCGCGCGATCGGAATTCTCAAGAAGGCCGCTGCGATCGTGAATCAGAAGCTCGGCAAGCTCCCTGACGAGAAAGCGCGCCTGATTATCGCCGCTGCCGATGAGGTCATCAGCGGCAAGCTCGACGATCACTTTCCCCTGCGCGTCTGGCAGACCGGTAGTGGCACGCAGACCAACATGAACGCCAATGAGGTCATCTCGAACCGCGGCATTGAGATGGCAGGCGGCAAGATGGGCTCAAAAAAGCCGCTCCATCCCAACGACGACGTCAACATGTCGCAATCCTCCAACGACACCTTCCCGACCGCGATGCACATCGCGGCGGCCGAGGAACTGGTTCATCGATTGATTCCGGCCGTCCGCGAGCTGCGCAACGCGCTCGATGCGAAAAGTCGCGAATTCAAGGATTTAATCAAGATCGGCCGCACCCACCTGATGGATGCAGTGCCGCTCACGCTCGGTCAGGAGTTCTCGGGTTATGTTGCGCAGCTCGATGCGAATTTGAAACGCATCGATGCGATCCTGCCCGACGTTTACGAACTTGCGATCGGCGGCACCGCGGTCGGCACCGGCCTCAATACCCATCCCGAATTCGCCGAGCGCACCGCGCAGGTAATCGCCGAGTTGACGGGGCTGCCGTTTCGCTCCGCGCCGAACAAGTTCGCGGCGCTCGCCGCGCACGATGCGCTGGTGATGGCCTCGGGGGCGCTCAGGACGCTCGCCTGCTCGCTGATGAAAATCGCCAACGACATCCGCTGGCTCGGCTCAGGTCCGCGCTGCGGCCTGGGCGAGCTGCTCCTGCCCGAGAACGAGCCGGGCTCATCGATCATGCCGGGCAAGGTGAATCCGACCCAGTCCGAGGCTATGACGATGGTCTGCGTGCAGGTGATGGGCAACGACGCGGCAATCGGCTTCGCCGGTTCACAGGGGAATTTTGAGCTCAACGTCTTCAAGCCGGTTATCATCTTTAACCTTTTGAACTCGATCCGGCTGCTCGCTGACGCCTGCCACATGTTCACCGAACATTGCGCACTTGGGATCGAGGCGAACCGCCGCCGGCTGCATCATTTCGTGCACGACTCGCTGATGCTCGTGACGGCGATTGCGCCAATCGTCGGCTATGACAACGCGGCCAAGGTCGCCAAGAAAGCGCATGCCGAGGGGACCACGCTGCGCGATGCGGCGATCGCGCTCAAGCTAATGTCAGGCGAAGAGTTCGACAAGCATATGCGCCCCGAAAAGATGCTCGGCCCGGAAGGCTAGACTTGAAGTGGCAATTGCTCGGGAAATTTGAGACCCCTTGGTAGGCAACGGCTTTGTCGTGCCGCCAGAACAGGAGGCGATCATGAAATTCGGCGCATTCTATCTGCACCAGGTGCCGCGGCCTTGGGATCTCGAAACCGAGCATCGCTACTTCAAGGACACTCTGACGCAGGCCGAGCTGCTCGATCGCCTCGGTTTCGATTATTTCTGGGTGGCCGAGCATCACTTCCTCGAAGAGTATTCGCATTCTTCGGCGCCGGAGATCTTTCTGGCCGCCGTCACGCAGCGCACCAGCCGGATTCGACTGGGCCACGGGATCGTGCAGATGCCGCCGCTGATCAATCATCCGGCGCGCGTCGCCGAGCGGATCGCGACGCTCGATCTCGTCAGCGACGGGCGCATCGAATTCGGCACCGGCGAAGGCGCCTGCATCAGCGAGCTCGAGGGCTTCCGCGTCCCGATGGAAGAGAAGCGCGCGATGTGGCGCGAGGGCGTAGAAGCGGTGACGCGGCTGCTGGTCGAGGTCCCGTTCCAAGGCTACCGCGGCAAATACCTCGATCTGCCGGTGCGAAACCTGGTGCCGAAGCCCTATCAGCGGCCGCATCCGCCGCTATGGCTCGCCTGTACGCGTCACGCAACTATCCTGACCGCCGCGCGGCTCGGGATGGGTGCGCTGTGTTTCGCCTTTATGTCGCCGGAAGAAGCGGCGGGATGGGCGCGCGATTACTATCGCACGCTCGAAGCGGAGTGCGAGCCGATCGGAGCGGCGATCAATCCCAATATCGCAGTTATGTATCCGTTTTTCTGCGATCGCGACGAGCAGCGCGCTCGCCAGATCGCCGGCGAAAACCAGGGCTTCTTTCCCTACGGGCTTGCGCATTACTGGACGCTCACCGATCACGAGCCGGGCAAGACCGATTTATGGGACGAGTATCGGAATAATCCGCGTGAGGTGAACCTGCCGCTCGGCAAGACCGATTGCATCGGCACGCCCGATCAGGTGCGCGAGCTGCTCCGCGGCTTCGAGGATACCGGAATCGATCAGATCATCTTCATGGGCCAGGGCGGCAAGATGCCGCATCAGGCGCTCTGCGGCGCATACGAACTCTTCGCGCGTGAGGTGATGCCGGAGTTTGCCGAGCGTGAGCGCAGCCGCGTCGCCGAAAAAGCGGCGACGGTCGCCCGCCTCACGGAGGCGATCGGCAGGCGCCCGCGCCGCGGCTCCTCGGCAGCATAAGGCCTTCTCGGACACCGGGAAGGTCGGAGCGGCTGTCCTAAATCCCGCCGGCCTCGAAATATGACGGACGAACGGGTTTGCATGCCGATCGGACACGTTCCGATCGAGGGTTTCGGACTGTTTGCGATATCCCCTTCTCCTTGCTAGCTTCTCACTACTAGTTTTAAACCTGAATTACTGATTTTATCCTCCCACCGACTGAATTAGCACGCCGACGTTCGCGTTATCGTGCGAGGATGCAATGCGAGAATGAGTCGCCGCACTTCGGAAACTATCGCGCGAGAGAACTGGCGATTGTGCCGTCGCCGATTCTCGTCGTGATCAAAAAGCATGAAGGGCTGTTGCAGCTCGGAAGCGCAGCGCTGTCATCGAGGTATTCTAAAATGATCGCGCAAATTTCGACCAGGTTGTTCTCGGTCCCATCGACCCAGGGGTCGTGGGAGATCATTCGCTTCAAGGGCCTGATGCGCTATCTCGGCGCGATCTGCTTCGCCCTGCTGGCGATCGGCTTTCGTTCAGTCCTCGACCAACTCCTGGGCGATGCGTCGCTTTATCCATATGCGACGTTTTACCTGCCAATCGCACTCAGCACGTGGCTGTTCGACCTCGGCCCGGGATTCGTTACTGCAGCGCTGTGCGAGATTTTTGTCGTATGGGGGCTACCGCCGTCGGGCTCGTTTGTAGTTGCCTCACGTGGAGATCAGACCAACCTCGCGTCCTTTACGATCGAGAGCGCAGCCATCTGCCTGATCCTGGCCAAGCTTAAGGCGATTCAGCGTGAGCTTCAGATTGCCAAGAACGGGGCGGAAACAGCAAACCGCAGCAAGGACGAGTTTCTCGAAATGGTTTCGCACGAGTTGCGCACCCCGCTCAATGCGATCGTGCTGTCGAACCGCCTGCTCGCCCAGGATGCGGATGCCTCTGGGAAGATTCAGCACTCGGTGCGCGTAATCGAACGCGCGGCACATACGTTAGCGAATATGGTTGACGACCTGGTCGATTCGGGCCGCATCGTCAGCGGTCGACTGGCGATTAATCGCACCCCTGTCGATCTGGTTGAGATCGTCCGCGCCGTCGTCGACATGATGAATCCGGCCGCCGAGGAACGCGGGGTCCGACTGATCACGAAACTCTCCGAATCATCGATTGCACTGTTTGCGGATTCCGACCGGATCCAGCAGGCGCTTTCCAATCTGATCAGCAACGCCATCAAGTTCACTCCGCGCGGTGGAATAGTTGAGATCGCGGCGAAGTCGGTCAAAGGTGGAGCTGAACTGCGGATCAGGGACACTGGGGAGGGGATCGATCCCGTTCTGCTGCCTCACATCTTCGACCGCTTCGCGCAGGATGACGGCGCGCCGAAAGGCCGCTGCGGAGGCCTTGGCCTCGGCTTGTTCATCGTCAAAGCGCTGGTCGAGCTTCATGGCGGCACGATTGTCGCTATGAGCGCGGGCAAGGGATGCGGCGCCATCTTCGCGATATTCATCCCAACGGGCGCTGATGCCTGAGCCGCAGCGCGCACGGCACAACCACCGACATCAACTCTTGCCGATATTCAGCGTTCTGGTAGATAGGGCGCTGAGAGCATCAATCGCAGGAGGTAATCGCGATGGCTGCATCGACGAAGTCACGGCCCGTACTGTTGCTGGGCAGCGTTCCACTCGGCTCAGCAGCCGAAGTTTTTGAGGCCGCCGGCGCGACGCTCGGCGAGCTTGCTCGTCGAATTCCCGATGGCGAGACCGGCGCGGTCCGCCTCAATTGGGTTGGATGTCAGGCGCAGCCGTTCCGCGATGGGGTCGGTCTCGAGCCTGCCGCTACTCGGACCGTACCTGGTGTGCCGGAATTCACGCTCTATGGCATCAAACCCGGAAACGGTCCGGAAGGGGTTAAATTCGGACCGCTGGGTTACGCTCGATGGGCGATCGAATCGTACAAGGATTTCACGCGGCTGCGTTCGGCGGGCAAGATTCCGAAAGAGACGCGCATGCAGGTCAGCATGCCAACGCCGTTCGCGGTCGCATTCAGCTTCAGTGCACCGGCATCGTTCCCGGCGTTGTGGCGGATTTACGAGCGGCGGATGTTCGAAGAGGTCGACGAAATGGCGCGCGCGATACCGCATCGCGACCTTGCGATCCAATGGGACATCGCGCCGGACATGATCGAGTTCGACACCGTCTCCGAGCGGCCCGAGGCGATGCGGAAGTTATTCGCAGCGGGCGCGACGCGCGATGAAATCGTGGCAGGCATTGCGCGCGCCGCGGACAGCGTTCCGGCGGACGTCGAGATGGGACTGCATTTCTGTTACGGCGATCCCGGTCACAAACACCTTGTCGAGCCGAAGCATACCGGGCCGGCGGTCGAGCTCGCGAATCGGCTGGCGACGATGATCAGCCGCCCGATCACCTGGGTGCATCTGCCCGTGCCGCGCGGCCGTGTCGATCGCGATTACTTCGCGCCGCTCGGCGGCCTCAAGCTCAAGCCGGGCACCGAACTCTACCTCGGTCTGGTGCATTTCACTGACGGACTTGACGGAGCAAAACGGCGCATCGCGGCGGCAAGCACCGTAGTCAGCGATTTCGGGATTGCTACGGAGTGCGGGATGGGCCGGCGCAAGCCCGAGACGATTCGCGATCTGCTGCGGTTGCATCGCGAGATCGCCACGCTCTGAACGGCTGCCGGCCAGGCGTCGAAACGTCAGATCAAACGGTTACTGCCCAGGCTGCGACGGCCATCAGGATGAGCGCGATCAGCGCGTAATACCTGAACATGCGTCGCTGTTCGGTGTACTTGACGGCGAGATAGACGAACATCACGCCACCGACATAGAGACCCACGATCGGTTGACAGGTCTGGGGGCCGAGATAATCGAACAAAGCCTCGAAGATGCCTGATAACAGTGTCGCCACTATCAATCAGCCTTTCGGGGGTTCGATTTGTTCTCACAGGGTCTTAGCAGACTCAACTAGAATGATGCAATATTAATCTTTTATTACCGTTCTCAAATGAGAGAATCTCCGGCCGGATTACCGACCGGATCTGTCCTATGGGCTCATTCAGAGCCGTGGGAGATCGGATCGAACGAGCCGACGCTCGAGTCGCCGAAGCTTCGACCGCCAAACGATAAACAGGAAAGCGCTCGCAAACAGCGCACTATCATCTCGATCGCGGCGCGCCTGCGGTGCCTGAACCTTCAAAAAAGATTCTTGAACGTGCCCAGTGGATTCGATGGCGCCGGGGTCGCTTGCGGCTGAGCGCCTCCGCCGCTTCCGCCGCCGGCTCCGCCACCAAGCAGTCCGCCCAGCCCACCGCCCTTCTTGCCGAGAAATTTGCCGAGCAGATTCTGGCCCTTCTGCTGGATCGCCTGCGATGCTGCACGTTGCGCGATTTCACCCACGTCAGGTTGGATTCTCGGCTTCGGCAGCTCACCCATCACCCGGAGCGGGATCTGGACCTGGCCGTTCTGATTCTGCAGATAGACGATATTTCTCTTGTCTGCGCGCAGCTCACTGCTGAACTGCCGGCTCAGGATAATTTGCGCAGCCATATCGATCTGCTTGTTGAGATCGAACCATCCGTCGCCCAGCATCGAGTAGTCCGCGGCGCGCACTGTCAGGTCGTGGGTTGTGATGCGCGGACCCTCGATGACGAAGCTCAGGTCGGCCTGATCGATATCAGTGTCGGGATTCTTGAACAACTCCGGATGGTTCTGGATCGCGGACATTGGGAGCAGCGCGCCGATTCCGGGGACGTTGTCGACCTTCTGGAGCGCGGTCGCGACCACGTTGACGCCGACCAGCTTGCCATTGCGCACTGCGAGCCGTCCGTTCCCGGCCAGCGTCGGCTTGATTTCATCTAAATTCCGGCCCGCGCCACTGGCCTTGACGTCGCCGGTTAGGATTCCGCGAACAATATCGGCAGCTTTCGATTTCTGCGAGGCCAGCGCCTGCTGGAGATCGACCTGGTTGAGATCGGCAGTGATATTGAACCGCGGCGCAGACGCGAACTCGGCCGCGCCGGCTGCGCCGATCGTACCCCCGAAAGCGCCGAGCGCCAGCGAACGGATGGTGGCGCGCTTGTCGGCATATTGCGCGTCGAGCTTCAGATTCTGGTACGCGACGTTGTTTACGTTGCCGGAGGAGGAGCTTAGGTTGGCCGTTATGGCCGGAGCGCTCGTGACACCCTGTGCAGTACCGCTCACTTTCAAATTGTTGAGGATCTCGTCGGGCGGCCGCGACGGAATCAGGCCGGCGGTCTTAATCTGGTCGGCGCTGAAATCGTAGGTCGCAACCAGCGGCTGAATCGAGGTCGCGTGCGCGACCAACGTCGCGCGCTGCCCGCCGAGCATAAAATTGAGCGGGCCGACATCGCCGCGATTGCCGCTCAGCTTGATATCGCCGCTCAAACCGCTAAGCCCTGGGACGTTACCGCCCGGCGAGAGCGCGACGTTGGCCAGCGTGAGAGTGCCATCGACGGTGGGCTTCTTCGCGGCCATCGCCACATTGGCGTGCAGTTCCGCCTGGCCGGAGAGTTTCTCCTTCTGCAGTGCGATCACCGTGCGTCCGAGATCGCCGAGATCGAAGCGGTTACTGTCTAGCCGCGCGGCGAAGAGCCCGTTTTCCATCATCAGATTGGCGGCTTTGAGCTGGAGATCGGCGAGCGTCAGATGCGCCTCCTTGATGGCGAGCTTGCCGTTAGCGCGCGAGCCCGACGCCGCCGCAGTGAGCGCGACGCCGGCAACCTTATCGAGCATCCCGGCGTACACCACGTGGTCTTTGCTGAGGTCGGTGTTGAAGTCGAACGCAGGCGCACCGACCGTACCGGAAACTTTGACGCCGGCCGAGATCGGACCGTCGATCGAAAGTTCAGGGGGAATCGCTTTGGCAAGCGGCTTGATTGATTTCAAATCCGTGGCCGCGATTGGCCCGACATCGACCGCGAACGCGAGCGGAATTGCATCGATATCGATGCCGCCGTCGCGGACGATTGGTCCGGCCCGGCCGTCGAGCTTCAAATTCTGATCGTTACCGAGCGCCGCCAGGGCGAGCTTGAGATTGAACGGCGCGTACAGACGGAAGTTCTCGATGTCCAGATCGACCTTGCGAATCGAGAGGGGATTTGGTCCCCAGGCTGGATCCTGGTAGACGATCGTGCCGTTGCTGATCGAGAGGCTGTTGACCGAAAGCTGAGCCAGCGCGCCGAGTGCACCGGCCCCGGCCTGTGCCGGGCCGCCCGTCGCCTCCATCGGCGAAGCTTGTGGAGCACGCGACGGTGTTGGAGGCTTTTCGGTCGGTTTATTAGCTGACTTCTTCCCAACAGCCGCGATGTTGAGTTCACCGGCGGCATTCCTAATCACATGTATTTCCGGATTCTGAATGTCGAGTCGAACGATCCTGACATGCTTCGAGAGCAGTGGGAGCAGCTCCAGCCGGCAATAGACATCCTGCACGGCGACCATCGGCTGAGATGAGAACGCGGGGTCGTCGGCGAGTGTCAGACCGTTCAGATCGAGCGACACACCCCATCCGAGCGTCGCCTTGATGGCCGAAACCGCGACCGGCCGTCCCAGCGAGTCGCTGACCTTATCCAGAATTCGCTGCCGGTTCGCCGCGATGATCGAATTCAGATTGAGGGCCGCGTAGGCGAAGATTGCGACGATGATGATCACGATCAGCCCGATTATCGAACCGCCGATGATTAACCCACGACGCATCGTTTCACCTCGTTTGCAGCAGCCGTCGCAGCTCTCCGTGCATCAACCGGGCGAGCCGCTCCTCGTAGTCCGCGATTGAAGCGATGCCCGCGCGCCGCATCCCGGCAATATTCGCGGTCGACGGATGCATCAGGGGAATAACGCGCACGCCGTCAACACTACGATGCGCCGTGCCGTGCGCCAAGCTCATCACAACCGGATAGCCCAGGGCGGCCCGCGCCGCGCGCGCTCCGAAAGCGAGAATGAGCCGCGGCCGGATCATTGTGAGCTCGACGCTCAGATGGCGTGCGACACAGTTGCGCATCTCGCGCTCGCGCGGCGCGCGATTCGCACCACTCGGAGTGGCGGGCCAGCATTTGACGGTGTCGGTGAGATAGAACATCTCTTCGAGCTCGAGCTTGCGCGGCGCGATCGCCCGGGCAAAGGCGCGGCGAATCGTGAGATTACGCGGGTTCGAAAAGCCGCGCCCGTTGTCGAGCGAGACGCGGCCGGGTGCTTCGCCGAGAATCATCAAACCGTGGCGAGGAGTGCCGTGGCTGGTCGGCGGAAATTTCCGCCACGGCGCGATCGTCGCACAAATGCGGCATCGGATGGTCCTGCGCCACCATTTGTGAAGCGCCGCCTCGAGCTCGGATTTCGCCGGCTTGCGTTCCATCGCACGGGTCGCGGCCGGCCGCCGTATCGGCGACTGTCCGCGACCAGCTAAAATAAGAGCGGAGGGGCGTAGTGGCACGCAAGCGCAAACCCGCCCGCCAAGGCAGTCAGCGTCAGGACAAGACGCCGTCATCCAAGCCGATTTTCCGCTCGCCGCTCAGCGAGCTTCCGAAGCTGATGCGCCAGAAGAGCGAGGAGATCGCGCGCCGCAAACCGGCAGAACCTCCCGCAGCGCCTCCCAAACCCGCCGCGACCGCATCTGTCGTCACTGACGCCGCGCTGTTCCGGCAGGCCGTCGATGGCGCCCGGCCGCTGGCGCATGCCGGCACACGGATCGCGGTTGAACCGCGAGTTTCGGTCAGCATCGTCAGCGAAGAGGCCGAGGTGATGGCCGAACTCTCCGACCTGGTCTCCGGGCAGGCGCCATTCGAATTGACCGAAACCGAGGATTACGTCGAAGGGATGCGCCGTGGAATCGACCCGCGGCTGGTGACGCGGCTTCGCCGAGGGGAGTTTGCGATGCAAGGGCATATCGATCTCCACGGGATGACGCGCGACGCCGCCAAACTCGCACTGGTCGATTACATCGTCGATTCAGTGCGCAAGGGTCGCCGCGCCGTGCTGATCGTTCACGGCCGCGGACGCGGCTCGCCCGGCGGCCATCCGATACTCAAACACGCAACCGCGCACTGGTTGTCACACGGCGCCATTAGCGGCTACGTTCTGGCTTTCGCGACGGCGAGACCCGGCGATGGCGGGGCGGGCGCGATGTACGTATTGCTCCGACGCGAACGGCGTCGCGAACCGATCGATGTCCTGCGCGGGACGCATCGGCGCGACTGACACGTCGGACCGAAGCGAACGGGAATCGAACGCATCGAGGTACGACGGCGAAACCAACGCTCTAGCCGCCTGATGTAACGCGCTCGGCGAACTCGATGCGACGCTCGGCCGTCTCGACGCGCGGCTCAAAGATGCGTCGTTTATCGGTGGTGACTCGTATTCTGTAGCGGATGGGTGGGTGGGATTTGATGGAAATCGAAAATGAAATGGGGCCCAAGAGGGCCCCATTTGCATCTCGTCTTGACCGGGCCGGTTAAATCTTGCCCTGCAGAATGTAGGCGATCAGCAGCGCGTAGAGGCTCAATGACTCGACGAATGCCAGGCTGATGATCAACCACGTGCGGATCTGCGGCTCGGAGTTGGGATTACGCCCCAACGACTCCATCGCGGAGGCCGCCAAGCGTCCCTGACCCATGCCGCATCCCAGCGCGCCGATGCCGATCGCGAGGCCCGCGCCGAGCGCGATCAATCCGGCGCGCACGCCCCCGCCGGGGGCTCCTGCTGCTCCTGTTTGCGCCATCGCAAGCATCGGCGAAGCGATCACGATCGCCGCCGCGGCGCCTAACCATCCGGAAACCTTTCGAAACATTACCCTTCCTCCTTGTTTTCCGCGGCTATCAGCGCCGGCCATGGCTCTTTTTTTAACCCCTCTATCCTCTTCCACACCGCGAACCGGACGGAACTTGGCCGCGAAAATTTGACTCCTGGCTTAACCGGCCCCCGACTAGTGTTCGTGACTCGCCAGCATCACGTAGACCATCGCCAGCAGGACGAAAACGAACGCCTGCACCACGCAGACCAGTGAGCCCAGTGCATAGAACACCACCGGTACGATCAGCTTGGTCAGACCGGTGAAAACATTCAGCACGCGATGGTCGGCGAACATGTTGGCGAAGAGACGGATGCCGAGTGAAAAGGGGCGCGCGAGATTATCGATGATCTCGATGATCACTATGAACCACGAGAGCCACCAGACCGGACCGAGGAAGCTTTTCAGAAACTTGCTGCCTTGGATCCTGAAGCCCTGGTAGATGTAGTAGACGAAGCAGATGACCGCGAGCGCCCAAGTCAGATCGGTGTCGCTGGTCGGAGGCTCCATCCCGGGCACCAAGCCAAGGAAGTTCGCCACTAGGATAAAAAGAAAAAGCGAGCCGAAGAATCCGACGTAGGTATTGAGGTCGTGCTCGCCGAGCAGATCGCGCGCAAAAGCCGCCATCCCGCCGACGATCAGTTCGGAAGCCGAGCGGACCGTAAGGCCCTCATCCGGAACCGCAGGATCGGCCGCACCGGCGAGCGCGCTCCGCGCAACGAGCGCGAAGACCAGCAGGATCGCCATCACGATCCAGGTTCCGACCACAACCGGCGGAATTCTCCCGCCGAAGCTCAAAATGTCAATGAAATTGACCGGATTCAAACCTGATTTCCTTTGATTTCGGGTTGCGCAATCGATCTAACTCGCGGCGCCGTGCGCCAGACTTCAATCAGGATGGCAGCCGGCTGAGTCAAGACGCCGGCGATAAAAGCGCCGAGATTCACTTCCAAGCGTCTAACGATCAGGTACGAGACGCCGATAAAGAACAGCAGCTTGATTGGAATCAGGAGGATCCCTAGCCACGAGAGGCCACCGCTCTCGCTACTCATTGCGAGCATCGCACGCCCGACGATCGCCAGCAGGAAGAAATTGACGATCATGAAGGTGCTGCCGGTGATCGCACCGAAAGCGATCGTTGGGCCCGCGGTCGCGTAGAGCGCGATCGCGAGGATGACGCCAACGATCGCGGTAGTGCGTTCGACACCAGGAATTGTGACGGATTTCGGTGCGCCGTTCATGGGTTACCGGTCAAGATGCCTGAGGCCGATGATCAGTCGATAGATTCCGAGAACCAGCCCGAGGATGAGACCGATCACGCCGAGCCATGGAGTCAGATTAAAGTAGGTATCGAGCAAATAGCCGGCAACGACCAGCCCAAGGATGGTCGAGAAGAATTCGACGCCGATCGCGGCCAGGCGAAGACTCTGCCCCCGGTTGCCGGGAGAGCTATTGCGCGGCTCATTCATAGAGGTCTGCGAAGCAAGTTGAGTTCCTTTAGCGTTCGGAACTAAAAGCTTCGCTAAATCGAGCATCAGCTCCATTTTCGCATTACTTATATCATCAGGGCTCGAGCCCGGAGGCAAGCGCCTGATCCGCTGCCGTTATCGTCCGCTCGATTTCCTCGCCGCCATGTGCGAGCGATACAAACATCGCTTCGAACTGGGACGGGGCGAGATAGATTCCGCTCTCGATCATGCGATGAAAGAACGTGGCGAATTTCTTCGCGTCCGCGCGGCGCGCGGAATCCGCATCGACGACCGCATCCTCGCCAATAAACATCGTGAGCAGCGAGCCGACGCGATTTACGCATCCGCGGATACCGGTTTTGCGTAACGCGTCGCGCAGACCGTCGCCAAGTCGTGCCGAAGCTGCCTCAAGCGTCTCATACGCTCCGGGAGCGGCGAGAATTCTCAGCGTCTCCAGCCCCGCGCGCACCGAAAGCGGATTACCCGACAAGGTGCCGGCCTGATAGACCGGACCCTCCGGTGCCAGTAGGTCCATCAAGTCGGCGCGTCCGGCGATCGCACCAATCGGCATCCCTCCACCGATCACCTTGCCGAACATCAACAGGTCGGGTTCGGCCTTGTAGGTCTCACACGCCGCACCGAAGCGAAGTCGAAAACCCGTGATGACCTCATCGCAGATCAGCAGTGCGCCGTGGCGATGCACGAGATCGCTGAGCCCTTTAAGAAACCCGGGAGCCGGCTCGACGACACCCATGTTCGCGGGGACAGACTCGACGATTACAGCCGCGATTTCGTTCGGCGCAGTCCGAAAACATCGCTCCACGTCATCCAACGTGTTATACCGCGCGACCATCGTGAGCGATGCGATCGGCTCGGGCACTCCGGCGCTGTCAGGTTGACCGAGCGTCATACCACCTGATCCCGCCCGCACCAGCATAGAATCGCTATGGCCGTGATAGCAGCCATCGAACTTGATGACCTTCGCCCGGCCGGTGGCGGCGCGAGCGATTCTCAGCGCCGTCATCCCGGCTTCCGTCCCCGAACTGACGAGACGGACCTTCTCAGCGGCAGGTACCGCGCGCGCGATGGTTTCTGCGAGTTCGATTTCGATTTCGATCGAAGCGCCATAGCCGAAGCCATGGCGCGCCTGCTCATGGACGGCAGCGACGACTTTGGGATTAGCATGGCCAAGGATTGCGGGTCCGTATGCGCCCACATAATCGACGTATCGATTGCCGTCCTGATCGATTACGTAGGCCCCGGCCGCATCGGCGATAAAGACCGGCGCGGCATTGACTGCTTTCCAGGCACGGACGGGAGAATTGACGCCTCCCGGGATCACTTTTGCCGCCCGCTTGTGCAGCCGATCGGATTTTTCGCGAGTGTTCATTTCGAGGCCATCGATTTCGCGGTGGTGTCAAAATTCGATTTGCGACGGTTTTCGAGCATTAAAAACTGTTCTCTCACCTTCTGCAATTGTACGGCGTCGCTTGCCTCGCGATTGACATGGGTTGAACGCCCTTTGCAACGCTCCTCCGATCGGAAACCCGGTCGAACGATCTGAGTGCGATGGTAGCGAACTCTGTCCGTGTGCGCGCAGGGATTTTTTCCGCACGTTCTTGAGCGCTCCTGGAGCCATCGAGAGCATAGCTGAAAAATCTCCGCGTGCGCGGCGATCGCTTCTGAGCGATCCGCTCCGAATATTGCGTCAGAAAATCAACGCTTTTTGACCGCCGTGCGGGTTTCACTTGTACCCGCGTGCAAAAGAGTTTATCAAGATTGCTTCGTTGTTAAATTTGCGCGCGCGTGATTGGAAATTGTCGCGCGTTTTCGCTGGGGCGGCGCAGAGTGGCGATCGAAACGGGTTGGCATTCTTCTGTAATCGATCTCCTGAAAAACAAGCTCTCAGATTCCGCTCTCATCCAGAATCAAGTTGATAGGCGCTCCGCTTGATCAACGAAGATCATGGTTGGAACAAAGAAAAATTTATTTATCCACAGATGTGCATAAAGTTGTGTGTAATTTTTCATTCGACCGAAGCGCGCGCGTGCGCGGTCGGTCGCCCGCCGCGGAGGGGGACCAATGGACGGATTATGGGAAAAAACCTCGGGAAGGGTGCGTGACAAGCTAGGACAGGTCGGATACGAGACTTGGATCTGCCCGCTGAACTTCCTTGGCCTGAAGGGAAGAACCGCGGTCATCGAAGCGCCCAATCGGTTTTTCCGCGATTGGGTGCAGGATCGCTATTTCGACGTGCTCCGCGGATCGCTCGCTGCAGAAGTGGGTGAGGATCTCGAGCTCAAGATCACCGTATCCGAGCATAACGGCAACGGTAATGGGAACGGTTCTGCGCCCGCGGTCGCCACAGCGCGGCCACCGCGGAACGACCGTGCTGAAGAACGGCGCGATCGCATGACGCCCAATCATCTGAACTCGCGTTATACTTTCGCTGAATTCGTCGTCGGCTCCGGCAACCAGTTCGCTCACGCTGCGGCGCAGGCGGTCGCCACGATGCCGGGCGAGAAATACAATCCGCTCTTCATCTACGGCGGGGTTGGTCTCGGCAAGACTCACCTTGTGAGCGCGATCGGTCACCATGTTATCGCCACCGGGGGCGGCCGCCGCAAGGTGCTGTTTATGCCGGCAGAAGTTTTCATGAACGAACTCATCAGCTCGCTCCGACGCGACAAGATGGGCGAATTCAAGGACCGTTTCCGCCGCGTGGACATGTTGATCCTTGATGATGTTCAGTTCCTGGCGGGACGCGAGCGAACTCAGGAGGAATTTTTTCACACTTTCAATTCACTTCATTCCGAGCGCCACCAGATTGTACTCACTTCGGACAAGGTTCCACGCGACATTCCGGAGCTTGAAGAGCGGCTGCGGAACCGTTTCGAATCGGGATTGATCGCTGATATTTCGCCGCCCGACCTCGAGACGCGCGTGGCGATAGTGCAGAAAAAGGCAGTCCTCGAAAACCTTGACTTGGCGCCGGACGTCACTCTGTATATCGCGCAGAACGTTTCATCGAACGTGCGTGAGCTTGAGGGATGTCTGACGCGGCTCGCGGCGCTCGCATCGATCAACAAGACCCTTATCACCGTCGACTTTGCACGCGAGGCGTTGCGCGACCTGATTCGCGACCACGATTTGAAGCCGGATATCGAAGCGATTCAGAAGGCGGTGGCGGACTTCTTCCACATCCGGCTTGCGGATCTTAAATCCAAGAAACGGACGCAACACATCGCCTTCTGCCGACAGGTCGCGATGTATTTATGCCGCAAGCTGACTGAAAGCTCATTCCCAACCATCGGTGAGTCTTTCGGCCGCGACCACTCGACGGTCATCCACGCCTACAACCTGATTGCGCGGCGCGTTTCGAACGATTCAGCGTTTCGCAATTCGATCGATCGAATCGCCCGCGAGCTCAAGGTCATGAGCCGTGCGGCATAAATTCTCGATGAAGTTAACAGCTTTGTGAACAAGATGTGGATAAATCAGAACCTATCTACAAGGGAAATTTCGAATCCGAAAGTACGGTTTCGATACGGACTCCGACCCCACATCCGTGATGAAGGCAAATTGCTTTTATTTTCAAGTGTTTGACTGATGTCATAACATATGAACAAGACCTACTGATCTTACTGATCATCATGATCAAATTATGATTAGTAATAGGACAGACTAAATGGAACTTTCGATCGATCGGACTTCATTGCTGAATGGACTTGCGCTGGTCCAGGGCATCGTCGAACGTCGCAACACGGTTCCGATTCTCGGTCATGTAATGCTCGAAGCGGAAAACGGCAGCCTGAATCTGTCGGCGACTGATCTCGAAGTGGGGGTGCGCACGGCGCTTGCATGCCGATCGAACGGCGGCGGAACGATCACCCTTAATGCGCGAAAAATTTTCGAAATCGTGCGCGAAGCCGGCGGCGAGGAAGTCAAACTTAAGTCCCTGGAAAATGATTGGGTCGAGCTTCGATGCGGCCGCGCGCGGTTCATGATGATGGGGCTCGATCCGCGCAGCTTCCCAGCCATGCCTCACAAGACCGAGGCGAAATCCGATAAGACCGTAAAGGCCGAGATTTCGGTCGCTCCGGGACTGCTGGCAACGATGATCGACAAGACCATCTTCGCCGTCAGCCCCGACGAAGCGCGCTACAACCTGACGGGCGTTTACATCGAATCGCCGGCGCCGGGTTCGGCGCGGATGGTCGCAACGGACGGTCATCGGCTCGCGATGATCGATCGCGAAGTGAGCGGCTTCTCGATGCAAGGGGGGGTCATCATTCCACGCAAGGGGCTGGTCGAGCTGCGGCGTCTCCTCGATCGCACCGAAGAGGGCGACGTTCAAATCCAAATCGACAATCAAATCGCATACATCAAGCGATCATCAACCGAGGTCTCGATGCGCCTGGTGGAGGGCGAATTTCCGGATTACAAAGGCGTCATTCCAAAGCAAAGCCGCTATCAGATCGGGGTCGAGCGCGACACGCTGACGGCAGCGATAAAGCGCGCGGCGATCTTCTCGAACGAACGATACCACGGCGTTAAGCTCGGACTCTCAGCCGCAACGCTGACGGTTTCATCGACTAGCCCCGAGATGGGCGAGGCGAGCGAGACCATCGATGTCGATTTCAAAGGCGAAGAATTCGCGATCGGTTTTAACGCCACTTATCTGCTGCAAATGCTGGGCGTGGTCGAATCCGGCAGTGACGTGGTGCTTGGGTTGACTGACGAAGTAAGTCCGGGCGTCATCACGACGCCGTCGGACAGCCAGTTCACGTACGTCGTGATGCCGATGCGGCTCTGACAGCTCAGCCCGGATTTTTGGGCTTAAGTCTTACGAGCACGACTGCATCGCGAATTCCGCGTTGTCCCTGCCACGGGAATGATTCCTCGCGCGCGACGACCGAACCGTCGAGCTTGAGCTTCTGAAGGTCGCGTTCCCTGACCATCACCCACCGTACCCGGCCTTTGTCAATTGCATGATGCAACGTGTCGGGATCGAGGAATAGCGGATGGGTCATGAATGGCTCTATATAGAAGAAGCTTTCGAGATTGTTGTAGTAGGCGAGCGAATTTAGCTGCGGTCCGACGGCCTTCATCACTACGGCAGCGAATGGCCTCTCACCGCGGTACGCCTCCGCCGCCGGCATCGCAAAAATATAGAGGTAAACCATCGAAAGATAGGCGATAATCCCGACCGAAACGCCGATTCGCATCGGCGTCATTTTCTTGAGGGCGTAAATCGCGCCGATGACCGAAGCGACCCAAGCGAGCGCGTAAATCGCAGGCTCAGGCAGCATCGGCAATTGATCGAGCGGCCGCGGCATTATCCACGAAGGCGGAAAAAGCGCGACAAATCCAAGCATTGTCGCGATGGAGAGAATCCAATAGCCGACCTTCGTCAGCCACGATGCAACGCTATCGAGCGATTCGGCGGACTGGGTCACAAAACGCGCGACGATCATCGCAGCAGCGGGCAGAATCGGCACCAAGTAATAGCTGCGCCGCGAGCCGGACAACGTAAAAAAAACGAAAGTGGTCCAAAAATAGACCATCGCGAAGCGATCGCCCTCCGCTTCCTTCGCCGTGTTGGCGGGCACGCGATGGATCTGCGCCAGCGCGCCGGGGAGAAGCACCGACCACGGCGCCATCAGCAGGAAGATGACGTAGACGTACAGGTAGATAGGCCCGCGATGGTCGAAAGGCTCGAAGTATCGAAGGACATTCTCTCGATAGACCAGGTAAAGCCCGCGATCTGAATGCATCAAGCGGTTCGAGATCACGAATGGAGTAGCGTAAAACGCGATTCCGATTAGCGCAGCCGGGATCGTCGTCCAGTTGAACAACCAGCGGTTGCGCTCGACCAGCCATTTGAAACGTCGTGCGACACTGCCGTGCAATAGACCGCCACACAGATCGCTCGCCCCGTACCGACAGCAGCAATAGACGCCGATTACCATGATCGGCAGGACGAAGCCGAGCAATCCCTTCATGTGTGACGTCAGCGCCATCACCAGCCACAACGCGAGGAGCCACCATCCGCCGCCCCGTTCCTCGTTGTGCAAGAAAAGGGCGAGTGCGATCAGTTCGCCAGTGACAGTTTCGACATCAGCGGACGCGTGACGCGAGAAAAAAACAAAACTGTAGCTAGTCGCGAGGATGAAGCCGCTCCATGCGGCATTACGCCAGTCGTAAAGCCGACTCACGATGAGCATCAGGGTGGCGACGCCGATCAAACCTGCAATCGCGCATGGCAGACGCGCCGCAACCTCATCCATCTTGCCGCTCAGATGCGCTACGGCGATTACCAGCCAATAGGTGCCAAGCGGTTTGTCGTAATAGACACGTCCGTTGATGGTGGGCCAGAAATAGTTGTTGTTGGCCAACATTTCGCGCGCAATCTCGGCCCATCGAAACTCCGACGCCCACAGGGCGCGCGTCCCAAGGCGAACCAGGAACAGCACCGCCGCCAGAATCATCACGCCGACGGCCGCTCGCTGCCAAACGATGTCGGTTGATACAGCCGTCGCGTCCTCGCTCAAGGGGCGAGGCTTCGAGAGCATCGTTTCGTTAACGCTGGTTTCGGGTCGTGTCATTGGCGCCGCCGAAATTTTATGCGCACGCATTGACCCTCTTCCAGACCGGTGCCTGATTCAGCGTGCCTGCTAAAAGGACCGGAAGATTTGGTGAGACCGATGAGCTGCGGGAAGTGCGAAGAACTACGATCGCGCCGCCACGACCAGACGCGTAGTATGCCCACACGCGGCATGATAGGTTGGACACTTCAGGAACGTTCTCCATTCAGTTCGCGCCATTGGCGATCGGAAAATCCGCGGGCATCCCCACTATGACGGACCATCAGAGCGATCGCGCCGGCCGTAAGCCCAATCGGCTCATCAACGAGCCAAGTCCCTACCTGCGCCAACACGCCCATAATCCGGTCGACTGGTATCCGTGGGGTGAGGAGGCGCTGGCGCGCGCCAAAGCGGAGCATCGTCCGATCCTGCTTTCGATCGGCTATTCGGCGTGCCATTGGTGTCACGTGATGGAGCGCGAGTCGTTCGAGAACGAAGAAATCGCGCGTGCGATGAACCGCGATTTCGTCCCAATCAAAGTCGATCGCGAGGAGCGTCCCGAACTCGACCAGATCTACATGGACGCCGTGCAGCTAATCGCCGGTCGCGGCGGATGGCCGCTCACCGTCTTTCTCACACCCGAAGGTACGCCGTTTTACGGCGGCACCTATTTTCCACCTGTCGATCGGCAGGGGATGCCGGGATTCGGGCGTGTCCTGGCCGCGATTGCGCAAGCGTGGCGCGAGCAGTCGGATACGATCGGCAAAAACGTAGCGAGCCTCACCGAAGCGCTACGAGGTCTTTCGCACATCGAACCGTCGGAGGGCGAGCCGCGCGCAGAACTTGCCCAGGCGGCAGCGCGGGCGCTCGCCGGTGCTTATGATTCGGTCAACGGCGGAATCGGCGGCGCGCCGAAGTTTCCGAACACTTTCGTCTTTTCTTTGTTTCTGCGCGTGGTCGATGCCGATGCGGACCTCACCTTTGCCGACATGGTCAGTCATACGCTGACGAAGATGGCGAAGGGCGGCATCTTCGATCAGCTCGGCGGCGGTTTCCATCGCTACAGCGTAGACGATCGATGGCTGGTGCCGCACTTCGAAAAAATGCTCTACGACAACGCGCTGCTGGCGCGGCTCTATCTCGATGCGGGACGCGCGCTGCGAGATCAGGAGTTCCTCGACATTGCGCAGCGTATCCTCGACTACGTTCTGCGCGAAATGACCGACCCCGAAGGTGGTTTCTATTCAAGCCAAGATGCCGACAGCGAGGGCGAGGAAGGCCGGTTCTTTATTTGGAGCGTGGACGAGGTGAGAAGACTGCTCGGTCCTGACCGCAGTCCGATCGCCGAGCGCTACTTCGACATCACTGAGGAGGGGAACTTCGAAGGCCGCAACATCCTGCATCGCACGATTGACCTCGGCGAGGCCGCGCGACTGTTCCAGAAATCGGAAGCCGAGATGCGGCTGGCGCTCGACGAGATTACGGCGCGAATGTTCGCGGCGCGCGAAAAGCGCGTTAAACCGGGCCGCGACGAAAAAATTCTTGCGGCCTGGAACGCGATGATGATCGGCGCGCTGGCCGAAGGCTACCGTGCGCTCGGCGAACGGCGTTATCTCGACGCCGCAGTCCGCGCCGCAGAGTTCGCGATCACGCGGCTGTGGGATGGCCATCGCTTGCATCGCTCGTACAAGGACGGCGCGGCGCGCTTGAACGCCTATCTTGAAGACTACGCGCTGATGGCGGGCGCGATGATCGACGTGTACGAAGCGACCCAGGACGTCCGCTATCTTGATCAGGCCCGAGCGCTAGCTGCAGTCATGCTCGAGCGCTTTCTCGATCGCGATCGCGGCGGCTTTTACTTCACCTCGGACGACCACGAAGCGCTTATCGTCCGAGCCAAGCCGTCGTTCGACGGTTCCACGCCCTCGGGCAACAGCGCCGCGGCGATGGCCCTGCTGCGGCTCCACGCCTACACCGGCGAGGAGCGCTATCTCACGGAGGCGGCGCGGGTAATTCGCCTGTACGGCGATCAGCTCGCCAAGCAGCCATTTGCATTCGCCCATCTGATTGAGGCGGTCGATTTCTACCAGCGCGGAGCGGTTGAAATCGTGCTGGTGCGCGGCTCGGCAGGTCAGGATGAGTTGACGCAATGGCTCGCGCGAATCGGCAAGCTTTACATCCCGAATCGCGCGATTTTTGTAGCCGATGGCGGCGGATTTCTGCCGGAAGCAGCGCGCGGACGCCCGGCAGTCGATGGCAAGCTCACGGCATACGTATGCCGCGACCGGACCTGCTCCGCGCCGCTCACGTCGATTGATGCGCTTGAAGCTGAATTGCGCGACTGATCCGAGACAATGGCTGAGCTGGCGACCTCCCACAGTCAATCGCATCACAGCCCGCACTTTCCACCGATCGTCGTCAATCGGCCATCGCGCCGCTGCCGCTTTCCGATTCGCGTCGTGGTCTTTAACGCGAAGGGCGGCGCACGAGTAGAAGCGATTGTCGCGCGGCTCAGGCGTCCCCCGCTCGCCAACGCCGATCTGATCCTACTGTGTGAGGCGGGATGGCGCGTGCGACACTCGGCGCGTCGCGAGTTCGCGCGCGAGGTGGCCGACGCGATGGGAATGAGCTTCGCATTCGGCGCTGTCTGGGGCGTCCCGACTGGCCCGGGCGAACCGGTCAGCCGTTTCATCGGCAACGCGATTCTCTCCGCCGAGCCGCTCCAGGAGGTGCGTGTAATTCCCACGCCGCGCTACCCGCGCCGCGATTTCGCCCATCTTCCCGGCGCGCCCAACGGCGTAATCGCGGCCATTTCGATCGATGGGATACCGCTGTTGGTCGCCGTCGCGCATCTCGAGAGCCGCGCAGGCCCGGAGTTTCGCGCCCGCCAGGTAAGAACCATCGCCGAAGCACTTCCGGCCGACGGGCCGGCGGTCATAGGCGGGGACCTGAACACCACCACGATCGAGATCGGCGCCTATCGTATACCGATCGGCGTCGCCCGTTCGATCCCGTTGAAGCGCCGTCGCCGGCATCAGCCGCGTTCCCATGAGCCGCTCTTCGATGCTCTGGAAGAATACGGCTTCGACTTTGAGGGCGCGAATGTACCCGAGCAGCCGACCTTCACGTTCGCGAAATTGGTCCCGCGGTTCCTCCGTCCCAAGCTCGATTGGATAGCGCTGCGCGAGATGGAGGCGGTGCCGGGTTCGGCCGCGGTGGTTGCCGCGCAGAGTTCAGCCTGGTCTACGCGGTTTTCCGATCACGATTTCGTCACCTGCCAAATCCGCCTTCGCTGAAGCGGTTCAGATCGATGGCGGCGGCAGGGGACCGCGCGCCTCTTCGTAGGCGTGCGCGACCCTCAGCACCGTTGCTTCATCAAAGGCCCGGCCAACGATCTGGATCGAGATCGGCAGGCCTCTAGGCGAAAGTCCGGTCGGCACGGCGATCGCCGGCTGACCGGTGGCATTGAACGGCGCGGTGAACGATGAGAGGGCGGCCAGTACGTTGATGAGCTGTCCATTCGGAAGCTGGATGCGTTCTTCGCCAATCTTCGGCGCCGTGATCGAGCAGGTCGGACAGGCTAGAACATTGAAATCTTCGAGCGCGCTCTCGGACTGCGTAAGCATCAGGACTCTTGTTCGCTGCGCGCGGACGTAATTGCTAGCCGTCACCGCCATTCCCTGCTCAAGCAGTCGGCGGACATCGTCGCCATAATCGCCGGGGTGCTCTCTGAGCCAGCGTTCGTGATATTCAAGCGCCTCCGCCCGCACCACCATGGTGCGTGCCGTCATCGCGGCCGACATTGCAAGGTAGGGAATTGAAACTTCCTCGACCGTCGCGCCGAGTCCCTCGCCCATCAGATCGAGCGCCGCTTTGAACGACGCCTCGACGGCGGGTTCGAGGTCGCGGCTAAGCTCGTAGATGACGCCGATCCGCAGCCCGCGCAGGCCCTCGTTCAAACCGCGCGTGAAGTCAGGCACCGGCGCCGCGTTGCTGGTCGAATCGTTACGATCATGGCCGGCGATCACTTTCAGCATCAGCGCCGCATCGCGCACCGTGCGTGTCATCGGACCGACATGATCGACCGAAAAGGCGAGCGGGATTACGCCGTAGCGGCTCACACGGCCGTAGGTCGGCTTCAGCCCGACGCACCCGGCCAGCGCCGCGGGTATTCGGATCGATCCGCCGGTGTCGGTACCGATCGTCGCGGCGGCGGAGCGCGTCGCGATCGCCGCTGCCGATCCGCCGCTCGATCCACCCGGGATGCGTTCGAGATCGTATGGGTTGCGCACCGGTCCCCAGTGCGGATTATTGCTGCTGGCGCCGGCCGCGAACTCATGCAGGTTGAGTTTGCCGAGCAGTATCGCGCCCGCCTCACGCAGTCGCGTCCAGACCGTCGCATCGTGGTCGGGTATGTAATCGGCGAGGATCCGCGAGCCGGCGGTCGTACGCACCGCGCGCGTGCAACAGAGATCCTTGAGCGCGACCGGGATGCCGTGAAATGGCCCGCGCCAACGATCTGCGACGATCTCGGCCTCGGCCTCGCGCGCCATCTGCCGCGCCAGATCCGCGGTCACGGTCAGATAGGCATTGAGCTTCGGTTCCGTCAGCTCGATTCGCGCGAGATAAGCGTCGGTGACTTCGATCGGCGATAGCTTGCGCTCGCGGATCAGCCGCGACAATGCGGAGACATCGAGCGACAGAATTTCCTGATGCGCCGCGGTCATCGCGCCGTTCCCTCCGTAAGCGTTGGCGGCGGCAGCGGACCGCGCTCCCGCTCGAAGGCGCCGGCGATCTGCAGGACGCGACCTTCATCGAAGGCGCGGCCGACGATCTGAACCGCAATCGGCAGGCCAGCGCGCGAAAGCCCGCTGGGCACGGAGATCGCGGGCTGACCGGTGCAATCGAAGGGGCCGGTAAAGGCGATAAAAGTCGGCAGATAAGGGACCTCGGCGCCCGATGGCGCGCGGACCAGCTCCTGTCCGATCCGCGGTGCTGTGGTCATGCACATTGGCGTGACGATCGCGTCGTGCGCCTCGAGCACGCTGGATGACTCGGCGATCATCATGGCGCGCGCCCGCTGCGCGCGTATATAGGCGGTTGCCGGAATCACCATCGCGCCTTCAACCAGCGGCCGCACCGCGTCGCTGTAATCGTGCGCGTGTCTAAGCAGCCAATCCTGGTGATAGTCGAGCATCTCAGGCCGTGCGACCAATCCGGTCACCTGCACGCCGAGTTTGAAGGAAGGAATTGACACCTCGTCCAATTCCGCTCCAAGCGATTTCATGATTCGCAATGACTCATCGAAAGACTGCTCGATCTCGGGTTCGTACCACTCCGCAAGATCACGGATAACGGCGAGCCGCACGCCCTTAAGATCCCCGCCGAGGAAACGCGTGTAGTCAGGAACCGCGACTCGGCTCGAGGTTGAGTCGTTGGGGTCGTGGCCGGCGATAACATTGAGCATCAGCGCGGCATCGCGCACTGTACGGGTAATCGGTCCTACATGGTCGAGCGTGTAGGATAGCGTAATCACGCCGTAGCGGCTGACGCGGCCGTAGGTCGGTTTGAGCCCGACGCATCCGCAGAGCGCCGCCGGCTGTCGAATCGATCCACGGGTATCGGTGCCGATCGTTGCGAGGTTCGAGCGCGCAACGACCGCGGCCGCCGATCCGCCGCTCGAGCCGCCGGGGATGCGCGCCGTATCGTACGGATTTCGCACAGCGCCGAAATGCGGATTGTTCGAGGTGCCGCCGCACGCGAACTCATGCAGGTTCAGTTTGCCGAGCAATATCGCGCCCGCTTCGCTCAGACGCGACCAGACCGTGCAATCGTCATCGGGTACGAAGTTGGCGAGCACCTTCGAGCCGCCGGTGGTCACGATGCCGCGCGTGCAGCAGAGATCCTTCAGCCCGACCGGGATGCCATGGAAAGGGCCGCGCCATCGTCCCGCCGCGATCTCGGCATCGGCCGCGCTCGCAGCCTCGCGCGCGAGGTCTGCAGTGACCGTAATGTATGCGTTGATGAGCGGTTCGGTCGCCGCGATTCGCTCCAGATAGGCTTCTGTGACGTCGATCGCCGAAACCTCGCGGGCGCGGAGTTTTTCGCTCAACGAGGCGAGATCGAGCTCGAGTAGGTCGCTGCGAACCATCGAATCTGCTGACGCTCAGGAGCCTGAGAGTGTCCGGCGAAGGCGTTCCGCTTCGGCGACCATCGTGGCGTAAGAGAACGGCGGCTCCACGCCGTCGAGGCCGAGTGCGCTCAGCCGGCGCGCGTCGGTCAGCATCGCGTCAGCGATCTTCGCCACCGCTGCGGCGGTCTCCGCGTTCATCGGGTAGTCGTAGAACTCACGTGCGACGCGCATAACGGTTTCCGGCGTCAGCTCAGCCATTTCGACGCTCCTTTGGATTCGCGTTTATTTTGCGGGCGCAAAAACCCGAATGTTCTCGCGCACCGCGGAGAGATAGTCGCCGTGCACGGCGTGTGAAACCAGCACCGGCGTGATCGCACCCTGGTTGCGATATTGCTCGAGCCGCGCGAGGCAACGTGAGGCTGGCCCAACGAGCGCCACGGCGTCGATCATCGCGTCGGTCATCGCCGCGCCGACGGCGGCGCGGTCGCCGCGTTCCGCCGCGTCCAGCCCCCGCTTCGCCTCAGCTTCGAACCCGCTCGCCGCCCATATCCGGTTATAGAACTGGAGTCCGAGGTAGGTCGCGAGGTCGCGCCGCGCCGCTGCGTAAGCGGCATCGAGATGATCGTCGAGGAACACCGGCAGGCCCATCGTAACACTGACGGTTTCGGGTCCCCGTCCGGCCTTGGCTGCCGAGTTCCGGGCGGCATCGATCATAATGCGCATCCTATCCGGCGGGCACATGTAGAGCATCAGGCCGTCCGCGAGCTCGCCGGCCAGCCGCGCCGTCCCGAGCGCGAGCGCCGCGAAGAAGACCGGAATGCGCTGCGGTGCGGGACGAAACTGGTACGGAAAGTTTGGGATGGCGCCGCCGTTCAGAATCGGCACGAGCAGTTCCATGTAGCGGCGCAAAAACTCGCGCGCGTTCCCCATTTCGATTCCGAGCGGCTTCAGGAGCGCGCGATGGCCGACGCCGAGGCCGAGCACAAAACGCCCGCCCGATTCCTCCTGGAGCATCAGCGCGCCCGCGCCACAGGTGATTGCCGATCGCAGATGGATATTAATCACGCGCGTGCCGATAATGATGCGGCTGGTCGCTTTCGCGATCGCATACGCGACCAGCATCGCATCGTTGTTGGCTTCCGGCACGTAGACGCCGCTGAATCCGGCATCCTCGGCTTCCCGTGCAAGATGCGCAAGCGCCGGGTACGGCATCCGGGAGAAGGTCGAGAGCGAAAGCGCACAAGTGGGCATCAACGGGCTCCATTCATGGTGAACTTGGATGGCTGAATATACTCGATCGCGCCCTGCATCGCGCTATTTGCCGAGCACGCCCATTTCGCGCAATGCGTTTGCCTCGCCGGACCCGATTCCGAGCAGCTCCTTGAGAATAGCCTCGCTATGCTCCCCGAGTCCGGGCGCCGGCCGTTGCAACCGGCCGGGTGTCGCGGCGAATTTGATCAGGATTCCGGTCTGCGTCACCGGACCGCGGCCGGGATGGTCGAGATTCGCGAAGAGATGATTCGCGACGAGCTGCGGATCGTCGAACAGATCTTTCACGCGATTAACCGGAACGGCGGAAATTCCGTCGGCCCGCAACTCCGCGAGCGCCCGATCGCAGGCGCGAGCCGCGAACCATTCCGCGAGCCGCGAGGCCAATACGCCGTCCGCGGGTTCGCTCCGCGCCGACTCATAGTCCGTTGTTCGATTGAACTGGATATGCTCCAGGAGCCGCCGGCAGCGAAGTTCATCGTCGACCGTGAGAAATAACCAGCGCCCGTCGGCGCATCGATAGGCGCGCGAGAGCGCTGCTGCGCCACGGTATTCGGCCGAGCCATTCTCGAGCGCGGGACGGCCGTTGTAAAAGATCAGTTCCCCCGCCTGAAACGCGATCGATGCCTGCAGCAACGAGGTCTCGCAGAACTGGCCGCGGCCGGCGCGACGCCGGGCGAAGATCGCGAGCGTGCAGCCGAGCGTCGCCAGCATCGCTGCGCCGTAGTCACACGGCGAGCAGGTCAGGTAGACCGGCGCGCCGTCTGGTCCACCCTGCGCCGCCATCATGCCGGAGCGCGCCTGGAGCAGCGGATCGAAGCCGGGCTGATTATATTCGGGGCCGCGGCTGCCGTATCCGGTGATAGTCATATAGATGAGGCCGGGATTTTTTGCCGACAGGCTTTCGTAGTCGAGACCGAAGCGATGCATCCGGCCGGGCCGCATGTTTTCGAGCACGATATCGCCGCACTCAGTGAGCCGTCTCGCCACGTCACGCCCCTCGGTTCGTGTCAGGTCAAGCGCGAGGCTGCGTTTGCCCTGGTTCCATCCCATGAATGCGAATTCCATCGAGCGGAACGAATCGCCTTGCAGGCTTTCGATTTTGATCACTTCCGCGCCGAGTTGTGCGAGGAGCATTCCGCAGAACGAGCCGGCGATATACGAAGAGAAATCGAGCACCCGGATACCGTCGAGAGGCGGCGCATCGGCCGGCTTCGTTTCGACCCGCGCGTCATTGCGTTGCTTCGATCCGACGAAGCCATCGCTGCTGGCGTCGAGCGAAATCCCACCCGGCGTGGCGCTCAGGCGGATCGTCGTACCGGGTTGGATGGTCGATCCGAGGAGCGCATCGCGCAGCTCACGGCGCGCATCCATGTAGCGGACCTGAGGCGTATCGAAGAACTCAGCGCGCGTGACAACCGGCGCGCATGGCACATCATTCTCGCGCAGAATTTCGAGCCACTCGGCCATCGGCCGGCTCCGGATGATTGGCTCGAGGATTTCGCGCAGCGCCTCGCGATTCTCATTCGATAGTCCCCACGGCGCAGATTCAAAACGCGGATCGACAACTAGGTCGGGCCGCTCGATCGCGAGTGTGAAGCGGTTCCAGAAGGTCGGATTTCCACACGCGATAAAGAGGTGGCGGCCGTCGGCCGCCTCGAAGATGCGATAGCAGGGAATCGGTCCGAACGGATTCTGCGAGCCCTCGGTCGGATGCAGCGGGCGCATCGCGGGATGCCGCAGCGCCGCACCGGTCTGCAACGCCAGGCCCCCGGCGATCATCGGCACCTCGACCACCTGCCCGACGCCCGAGCGGTCGCGCGCGATGAGGGCGGCGGTTGCGCCAATCGCGCCGAGCACGCCGGTGGCGTAGCTGACGACCGGGAAAATCGTCGCGACCGGATCGCCGCTGCGCGCCCATTGACTGGCGGTGACTCCAGAAAGCGCCGCCGCCAGCTCTTCGCCGCCCTCCATATCCGCGAGCGGTCCCGCGCCGCCGAAGGGCGGCAGGTAAAGACCGATCGCGGCGCGGTTCAGATGAGTTACGGATTCATAATCGACCCTGAGCGCTTTGCATCGCCCCGGCGTATCGCCCGTGACGATTACATCGGCGGCGGCGATCAGTCGCTCGACTGCGGCGCGCGCCCCGGGCGCGGCTGGATCGAGCGTCAACGTACGCTTGCTGCGATCGAACACGCGACGCGCCGGCGAGGACAGGCTCGCGGCGCGCTCGGGCGATACGACGAGCGTCGTCCGCGCGCCATGCTCCGCCAGCAGCATGGCCGCATACGCCGCCGGCAGATTCGACGCGAACTCAACGACGGTTATGCCATCCAACGCACCCGGCATCAAAGGAAACCCGCTCAATCAGGGCTGATTTTTCATCCGGCTCGCGGACAAAAGCAAACGTGCGCAGGCATTCAGTGTCGAATCGGCAAGTCACCAATTAATCGGTCAAATTTCAATACTCCGCAATGCTCGGTTAATTCGCCCTTAATTTTGACTCCGTAAGTTGCGCGCCGAAGCGAGGGGGCTCGTTCGCGCCGGTTGTATTCGGACCACGGTGAACTTCGCACAGCGAGGGCCCGGATACGATGCGCGTGCGGTCCGCGAACTCGGAGCGAGAACTCAGTTGCAAAGGACGGCTTACAACGTGGTGAGACATTTGGAGATTGCTTTATGAGAGATCCAACCGGCGGTAGGCGAGCAGTCTGGGTGATGGCAGGAGCAATGCTTCTGTTGTGCGGCTGTGCCGATATGAACCAGGTCTTCGGGTACAACTTCAACGACCTGTCCAAGCCGTTTTTTCGCGACGCGAAGATGGAAGGTCCGCCGCAGGTCGAAAACTGCGGCATCATAGCGATTTCGACGCCGACCCAATATCAGTGCAACGGCAAGAAGTACACGACGGTTGAGTTGGCGGACATCAGGCAGGGCAAGGCGCTGCCGCCACCGCCGAGTTTCCAACCGATGGTCCCAAGGAGCGGATTGCAGCGCCCGCCCGCCAGCGCACTTCATCCAAATTCGGGGAGCGGAACGCAGCCATGAAAACCAGGACGATAGTCGCGACTATTTGGATACTCGCCGTGATCGCCACGGCTTTGATTCCCCTTCGGGCATTTGCCCAGCTCTCATCCGGAATCACCGCACAACAGCTTTATGTCGATCCACGAACCGGACAAGTCTTTATCCGCCCCGGTCACGGCCGCTTGCCGCTTAAGATCCAGGGCGCCAGCAGCGCTGACATACAGCAACAGGTTCAACAGCAGGTTGACCAGCGGGTGCAGGAATCAGAAGCGCGCCTTGAGGCAAGCAATGCGCAACTCCAGGCCAGCAACGCCGATCTGCAACAGAAGGTCGCAGCGATGCAGCCGGCGTGGAAGACGTTTGCCAGCAATTTCGGGAGTCGCATCAAGATCGGTACGCTCGTTTATGGCAGCTACACTCTTTTCACGCATACCGGGTTCGGTCCACAGGAGCTGACCCAGTTCAATTCGCCGGGTCCGGGTAACAATTACTGGAACTCTTTCGACATTACTCGAACCTATTTGAATTTCATGTTCTCGCCGACCGACGACTGGACGGTGCGAGTGACCCCGAACCTGTATCGAACTTTCGGCACGGCGAACCAAAAATTCGGGACCAACTCAGCAGTCGGCAGCAGCCTCAACGGCAATTACAGTTACCGTGTAAAATACGCCTACCTGCGATACGGCAAGGGGTTCCAGTGGTGGGACGCAGCCAAGACCGACACCATCACGCTGGGATCTCAACCCAACCCGTTGGTTGACTGGGAAGAGCAGATGTACGAGTTCCGCTTCGTCAACCTGACGCCGTGGAACTACCTGAGCCTGTCATCCTCGCAGCTCGGACTCTCGGCGCAGGGCCCGCTTATTTTCAACGAGAAGCAGTACGTCGACTACGACGTTGGCGTGTACAACAACGCGAGCTTCCATACCTATGAGGCGACCAATACCAAGGAGGGAATGGCGCGAGTTTCGGTCTACCCGTTTGGGGCCAACTGGCGCTTCGACGGCCTGGGGCTGACCGGGTTTTTTAACTACGGCTACGGCAATACGACACCCGACGCCGCGCAACTCCCCGGCACCAGCAAGGGTCCCAACTCAGCCCTCTATCGTATGGCTTATCTGATCCATTACGAGACCGAGCAATTCGGCCTCGCGTTCGAGTACGACCTTGGCAAGAACGCCTTCAGCTCGGGCAATTTCTTCTCCGGCAGCGGTCCTCCGCAGGAGTTTGGGATATCGGGACCACCACAGTATACGGCATGGACCGCGATGGTGAATGGAATTCTCAACCGGGGCAATACTCGCCAGGAAGGGTTTGACTGGTTCGGCCATTATCATATCCCGAACACGCCATTCACCTTCTTCGGCATGTATGAATGGTTTCTGCCGAATACAAGGATACCGACCGACCCGATCGATTTTCAGAGGTATATCGTCGGTATAGCCTATCAGTATAACGAGTACCTGCGATTCGCATTGGATACTCAGAATCTGATGTTCTATCACAGTCAGTTTACTTTCCCGGCCGATAAGGCCGCGGGGATTCCGACGACGCCCAACGCGGTGCCGCGGGACAGCCACTCTTTCTGGCTGAACGTGGAGTTCAATTACTAATCAGCGATTTCGCATTGGCAGCCGGACCGGCGGGTTCCAGACGGGACCCGCCGGCTTTTTTTCCGGCGGTTGAGACCCCGCCCCGCAAACCATTATAAACTGCGGGCATGCGTAACCTGGTTCAGGGTTTGATTGGCGGTGCGATGCTGATGTTGGTCGTCAGCGGATGCGCCGAAACTCCCCAGCAGAAAGCGGAGCACATCGAGCCTTTGTTGTCGGCGGCGGGCTTCCATATGCATCCTGCCGACACACCCGAGCGCGAGAATGCGCTGAAAGCGCTGACGCCGTACAAGATGCGGTACTACGTCAAGGGCGGCCAGCTCCATTACTGGTACGCCGACCCGGACTACTGCGATTGCATCTACATCGGCCGGGAAAAAAATTATCAACAGTTCGAGAAGTTGCGCGTCCAGCAACGCATGGCGAACGAACAGGCTGAAGCCGCGCAATTGAACGAGGAAACGGTCCAGCAGGAGCAGATGAACCTGTCGTTCTGGCCCTACGATCCGATGTGGTGACCATGCGGCCGCGCCGGGCCTGCGCTTTCGCGAGCGAGCGGGCCGTCCGCGGTCAGCCGGGACCGCGGGTGCCTTGGAGCCGCAAACTCGCGAACGGAAGATCTATTTGAGGACGCGACGTAGGGCTTGTCTTTCATCGGCATGGCCTCGACCTTGTCGCCCGATTGCAGCGCATTGTCGAAGGTTTGAACCACGAGCTCCTGAGCTGTGAGACCGTGGGTAATCTCGACCGAGCGGCCGTCGGAGACTCCCGTTTGCACCGATGGCGGGCGGGGAAGGCAATGGCAGCTTCCAAGGCGCCGCCGGCAGCGATGTGATAATAATTCTATCGCAGGCACTTGCAGATGAAGCGGACTCGGCATCGACATGTTTTCGTCGTCTTTGTTGCCACGCTGGCGGTCGTAACGGCCGTGCTCCAGGCCATCGTCGGCAACGCCGGGGCGCAAAGCTCGAACGTTGACCGTCCAGCGAGCGAGGCGCTGACGAGCTATTTGCGCGAGCATCATCTGCCGCTGGTCGGCGCTTCGGTGTCGAAGGGGGCCGATGGCAGCACGCAGGTAATGCTCTACGGATACGTTGCGACCGAGAAGGGCAAGCAGAATGCGGCGTCGCGTGCGGCAAAGTACTTCCATAACGACCCGCGCGTCGTGATGATCAACCGCATCGCGGTGAACCCGGAGATCAGAAATCTGGGCTCCGGCTCATCCGGGTCGAATATTGCCGCTGCGCCCGATTCCGGGATGTATGCGCCGCCTGCGGCCTCCGCATCGCCCGGTACGCTCACCTGGGATCAGGTCTACCGCGAGATTCAGCAGGGCGGTATTCATCCCGCCCCCGATCCGGCCGACGCCGGCTCGGGCGCATGGTAACGAGCCGCCCGATCGCGCCTTATCGGGGGCGTGCTAGAATTCCAAACAGTGGCAGACAAAGTAATCATGCTGCGCGACTCCGCTGCGGGGGCGGAGCGTGAACGCTATCGCATCCGTTACGCCGAACTGCTGAACCCCGCCCAACTCGCCGCCGTATGCCATCGCGATGGCCCGCTTTTGGTGGTTGCGGGAGCAGGCTCGGGCAAGACGCGCACGCTTATCTATCGGGTCGCGCGGTTGATCGAGAGCGGTGTGCCGCCCGGCGCAATCCTGCTGCTTACATTCACTCGTCGCGCCGCGAACGAGATGCTGCGCCGGGTCGAAGATCTGCTTGGCGAGCAAGCCCGCGGTGTGGCCGGCGGCACGTTTCATTCCTTCGCTAACACGACCCTGCGCCGCCATGGCGCCGTGCTTGGCCTCAAACCCAACTTCACGATCCTCGATCGATCGGACATGGAGGACGTCCTCAACCTGATCCGCACCCGGATGGGCCTCGCTTCGCGCGATCGGCGATTTCCGAAGAAGAACACGCTCGCCGAAGTGATCAGCATGGCGCGCAACAAGCGCCGCAAACTGACGGACGAGATCGTGGCCGATTTTCCGCATCTGGCCGAGTCGGAAGCCGAGATCCTCAAGATCGCCGCGCAGTACGAGAGCTATAAGCGGGAGCGCGGCCTGCTCGATTACGACGACTTGCTCGAACGGCTCGTCGAGTTGCTCGAAAATCACGAACCCGTGCGCCGCCGCCTCGCCGCGACTTACCGTTACCTCATGATTGACGAATACCAGGATACGAACCTGGTGCAGGCCGAGATCGTGCGGCTGCTTGGTACGGAGCGGCGCAACGTGATGGCGGTCGGCGATGACGCGCAGTCGATCTATTCGTTTCGCGGCGCGAACTTTCGCAACATCCTGGCCTTTCCGGCTCTCTTCCCCGGCACCAAGGTCATCAAGCTCGAGGAGAACTATCGCTCGCTGCAAGGCATCCTCGATGTCGCCAACGAGGTGATCTCGCGCGCCTCGGAGCGCTACACCAAGGCGCTCTTCACCCAGCGCCGCGGCGAGTTTCGCCCGCTGCTGGTGCGCGCGCAGGACGAGCATATGCAGTCGCGCTTCGTCGCGCAGCGAGTCCTGGAGCTGCGCGAGGAGGGCGTCGCGCTTAACGACATCGCAGTGCTGTTCCGCTCGAGTTTCCATTCGTTTGATCTCGAGCTCGAGCTGCAGCGCCGCGATATTCCGTTCGTCAAGCGCGGCGGCTTTAAATTCATCGAGACCGCGCACATCAAGGACGTGCTGGCGCATCTGCGCGTGGTCGCGAATCCGACCGATCCGGTGTCATGGCTTCGCATCCTGATGCTACTGCCCAAAATCGGACATCGCGGCGCCGAACGCCTGATCGAGGCGGTCGCCAGCGCCGATGACCCAATCGCGGCGCTTGCCGAAGCGCTGGCGCGCAAGACCGGAGAGCGTGCGGATGAGGTGACGCCCGGCGCGCGACTGATCGCACTCTGCAAGGACCTTCGCGATGAAGCGAAAACGCCGGCCGACCGGGTCGCAATGGTCCTCGACTACTATTTGCCGCTGATGCGCGAGGCGTATCCCGACGACTACCCGAAGCGCGAGCGCGATCTCGAGCACTTCCACACCATCACCGCGCGCTATCGAAGTTTGGAAGCGATGCTTGCCGACATGGCGCTGGAGCCGCCGAGCGATTCGATCGGCGACGTGCTCGCGGTCGATCCCGAGGAAGGTTATCTGACGCTCAGCACGATCCATTCGGCGAAGGGACTCGAATGGCGCGTCGTGTTCCTCATCTGGGCCGCCGACGGACGCTTCCCTGGCCCGATGAGCGTCGCGCCCGATGAGCTCGAAGAAGAGCGCCGCCTGATGTACGTTGCGAGCACGCGCGCCCGCGACGAACTCTACCTGACCTATCCGATCCAGATGTTCGATCGCGCAACCGGCTACGTGCTCGGCCGTGCTTCGCGCTTTCTTGAAGACCTCGCCCCGGAAATCCTGCCTGCCGCGAGCCTGGAAGAGGCTGATGACTCTCAGTTGCCGGATTAGGCGGCCATCTTGATGTAATGGCTCGCGACCTCGCGCCCGATAAGCTCCATCTGGCGGGGCCAGTCCTCGGGCGTCGCGAGCGGCCAGAGCACGAACTTGTCGAGTCCGGCGGCGACATATTTCTGCATCGTCTCGATCACGTCATCGGGCGACCCGTAAGCCGATCGCTTGAGCACGGCATCACCGTCAACCTGGCCGAGCCGCCAGAGCTTGGGATCGACCTCTTCGAGCGCGCGCTTCTTCGACGTACTGATGCGGCAGCGCAGGATGAGCCCCGATTCGATCCGCGCATTCTCGCGTCCATAGCCCCTGGCATAGTCGCGAATCTGCCTCATGTGGTCGGCGAACTCATCCGGGGTCTGGAACGAGGCGAAGTAGCCGTCTCCCAACCGCGCCGTGCGCATCAGCGCGCCTTTCGATTGTCCGCCGATCCACAGATCGATCGTGCCGAAGTCGTTGTTGGGACGACGCACCGGCCGCGGATCGATGGTCACGTTGTCGAACTGATAGAATTTCCCCGCGAAGCTGACCTGCGGTGCGAGCCAGACCTTCCGCAGAATTTCGATCCCCTCGTCGAGGCGCGCGCCTCGACCTTCGAGCGGGACGCCGCAGGCGGCGTAGTCATCGAGGTTGGCACCCGTCCCGACCGCCATCACGATCCGTCCGCGCGCCAGGTAGTCAAGCGAGGCGAAGGACTTGGCGACGATCAGCGGATGGCGCAGATTGAGGAGATAGACGCTGGGCCCGAGCCGGAGTTTCGAGGTGCGCGAGGCGATTAGCGAGAGCGTTGCCACCACGTCGAGCTCGGGAGTCGGTGCGAGCAGATGATCGGAAAGCCAGAAAGAGTCAATGCCCCATTCCTCGGCGCGCTCGGCGACGCTGGCGATCGTTTCAGGCGCAGGCAGACCGAACCGCCACAAACCAACCCCAACGCCGACCTTTATCTGTTTCATGTTAATCCGCTTCCTTGTTTGCCTGAATGCATCCTGAATACTAACATGCGGCGCACCTGATGAACTCGCGACCACCGGCTTCGAGCCAATCACCGGTTCACGTGACGATCCTCGGCACGGGCGACGCGTTCTCCAGTCATGGACGATTCAACTCCGGCTATCTCATCGAGGCTGGTGGCTATCGCATCCTGATGGAAGCCGGGCCGACGATTCTGACCGCGCTCAAGCGGGCTGCGATCAATCCGGCCGACATCGATTTGGTCCTGATCAGCCATCTGCACGGCGATCATTTCGGCGGACTGCCGTTCCTGTTCCTCGAGTATACGTACGAAAGTCGACGGCGGACCAGACTGGCGATCGCCGGCCCGCAGCGCCTCGAACGCCACACCATGACCCTGGTCCGTGCAATGTTCCCCGGTACCGAGGCTCTCGACGTGGTGCGCAAGAGCCGCTGGACCGTACTCGAGCCGGGCAAGCGCGCCAGCTTTGGCCCGCTGCGGGTTGCGGCAATTCGGACGCCGCACATGAAGCGCTACAAGTCGCTCGCTTTCCGAATCGAACTCGCCGGACGCACGATCGTCTTCTCCGGCGACAGCGGATGGACCGAAGAGCTGGTGCCGTTTGCCGCCGGCGCCGATCTATTTCTTTGTGAATGCACCTATTTCGAGAGCGCGCATCTGGATTTTCATCTCAATTATCCCCGGCTCGCAAACGAACGGCCCCGCCTCGATGTGAAGCGGATGGTGCTGACGCATCTCGGACGCGAAGTGCTCGATCGCCAATCCGAAGTCGCGATGGAGATGGCGTCGGACGGGATGCGAATCGAGCTCTAGCTGCACTCGACCGCGTCGCTCGCGCCGGATTATGCTCGCAGGGCGCGTGCGGCGCGCAAATTTTCGGGAGCATCATGCATGGGAATCGCTGATGGAAAGACGGCGCTGGTGGTCGGCGTCGCCAATGACAAAAGCCTGGCCTTCGCGATCGCGAGCGAGCTTCGCGCCCAGGGCGCATCGGTTGCCCTTACCTATCAGGGTGAAGTGCTCGAAAAACGCGTGCGGCCGCTGGCGGAACAGATCGGCGCCGAAGTGATCGGCGAGCTCGATGTCAACGATGACCGGCAGATCGACGCCGCGATGGCGCGCGCAGGCGAGAAATTCGGCGGACTCGACATGCTGGTGCATGCGGTCGCGTTCGCCGAACGCGAAGACCTGCGCGATCGGTTCCTGAACGTCAGCCGGACCAACTTCACTCGTTCGCTCGAAATCAGCGCTTACTCGCTGGTTGCGCTGGCGCGCGCGGCGGAGCCGTTGATGGAGCGGCGCGGCGGCGGCGCGATCCTCACGCTCAGCTATCTCGGCGCGGTCCGCGCGATTCCGAATTACAACGTGATGGGCGTTGCGAAAGCCGCTCTCGAAGCGTGCGTGCGCTATCTTGCTGCGGACCTCGGCGGCAAGAACATCCGCGTCAATGCGCTCAGCGCCGGTCCCGCGCGGACACTTTCGTCATCGGCGATCCGTGATTTCTTCACGATGGCTCATCATGTCGAAGAGCGCGCGCCGCTCAAGCGCTCGATGAGGCCCGAGGAGGTCGGCAGGATGGGTGCGGCGCTGCTGAGCGACCTCGCAAGCGGCGTGACCGGGCAGACCGTCTATGTCGACGTGGGCTACAATATCGTCGGCTAGTTCATCCAAGGGAGCACAGTCCGATGGCAATCATTCCGGTTCCCCAGCTTAAGGACAATTTCGCCTACCTCGTAATCGACGACGCCGCGAAGCAATGCGGAGTAGTCGATTGCGCTGAAGCTGACAAGGTGCTCGCCGCCGTCAAGCGCGAAGGCCTGCAGCTTGTCGCAGTCCTATCCACGCATTGGCATCCCGATCACGTGGGCGGCAATCTCGACCTCGTGAAGGCCGTGCCCGGACTCAAGGTTTACGGCGCCCGCGCCGAGAACGGCCGGATTCCGGCGCTGACTGACGCCGTCGACGACGGCGATACGGTGCGCGTCGCGTCGCTCGAGGCGCGAGTGCTCGGAATCCCGGCCCATACCAACGGGCACATTGCTTACTATTTTCCGACCCTCAAAGCGGTTTTCTCGGGCGACACGCTGTTCATCGCCGGATGTGGCCGCGTGTTCGAGGGCAAGGCCGACACGATGCTCGCCTCGCTGCGCAAGCTCGCCGCGCTCCCCGACGATACCAGGGTTTACTGCGGCCACGAGTACACGCAGCGCAATCTCGAATTCGCGCTCACGCTGGAGCCGAACAACCCCGATCTGAAGGCCAAGTACGACTGGACGCTTAAGACCCGCGCCGCCGGCAACTGGACCATTCCATCGACCATCGGCGACGAGAAGCGCTTCAACCCGTTTCTGCGCGTCGACAGCCCCGAGCTGCGCACCAATCTGAAGAAGGCCGACCCTTCGCTGCGCGACGATCCGGTGGCGATCTTCGCCCGCGCCCGCGAGCTCAAGGATCGCTTTTAGCGCGACGCTAAAATGGCTTGATTATCACCATCGCCAGAATCGCGAGCAGCGCCACGCTCACCAGGCTGTGGACGATCAGAAACTCACGCCGCGTCGCCGCGCCCGGCCCGCTGCCGACGCGCCGGCCCCGCAACAGCATCCAGACGTGCAGCGCGATCAGCAAGGCCACTGAGGCGAGCTTGACGTGAAGCCATCCGCGGGCCATCACCTGCGGCTCGCTCGCGATGATCAGGACACCGAAGATGATCGTGATCACGGCGCCCGCGTTGCAGACCGAGTTGAAGAGTCGGTGCGTGAGCCGCATCAGCGCGTCCTGCGCCGCGCCGCTCTCGCGCGTCGCGACTCCCAGGATGCTGCTCACGATCAGCAGGCCGCCGACCCAGAAAATCGCGCCAAAAAGATGAAAGACGATGAACCACTTCACTCCAGTTTTCTCCCGTCAAGTGAGGACGCACTGCGGGCCGGCAAAATCATGAACGCGGCGGCCGCGAGTACTCCGCTCGCGTAGTACGGCGCTCCCGGCCCGAAGAACTGGTAGAGAAGGCCGCCGGCGATCGGTCCCGCGATTCGAGCAAGCGACATCGCGGATTGATTCACACCCAGCGCTTCGCCCTGGAACCGGCGTTCGCTCACCTTTGAAATAAGCGTCGCGATGGCCGGGCTGGCGAAGCCGTACCCGAGCGAGAGCATGGCGAGGAAAACTATCATCAGGGTGTGCGAACCGAGATTCGCCAAGGGTGCGATGCCCACCGTGAAGATCAATACGCCGGCCATCAGCACTATTCGCTCCCCCCATTGCGCAACCAGCTTGCCCAGCAGGTAGCCCTGTGCGATCGCCTGGATGAACCCCGCATAAGCGAGCAACACTCCCACGCCGAGCGCGCCGTAACCATAGACCGCCGGAATCATGATCGCGAAGGTCACCTCGAACACTGCCATCGCAGTCGTCATCAGAAAGGCGATTGTAAACAGCCGCGTCAAAAACGGATTCCCGAGTTCGCGCGAAAAACCGACAATCCGGGAGGCGGCCGCGGTCAGATCGACGCGCACGCCCGGCTCCGGCCGATGCGATTCAGGCAACGCCGCGGCGGCGAAGATCAGATTCGCGAAGGTCAGCGCGGCGGCGAAGAATACCGGTGTCCTCAGGCTTGTATGGCCGAGGATTCCGCCGATCGCCGGCCCGAGCACAAAACCGAGCCCGAACGCGGCTCCGATCATTCCCATCCCGCGCGCGCGGCCGGCCTCGTCCGTGGTGTCGGCGATATAAGCCTGCGCGGTCGAAACGGTTGCGGCGCAGACGCCGTGAACCGCGCGCGAGATCAGCAGCATCGCGAACGACCCCGCAAAACCGTAGATCACGTAGCTGATTGATGATCCGAGCAGGCCGAGCATTATGACGGGGCGTCGTCCGATTCGATCGGAAACGCGGCCCAGGATCGGAGCGCAAACAAACTGCGCGATGGAGTAAGCCGCAAGAATCAGCCCGATGCCGCCGGCGGCAATCCGCATCTGTTCAGCGAACAGCGGCAGAAACGGGATCACGATGCCGAAGCCGAGCAGGTCGATAAAGACCGTCAGGAAGATAATCAGATTCGATTTATGGCCGGACCGGCCGGTTTCGAACGGCGCTTGCCTGACTGACTCAATCGTTGGCATTGTCTGACGAGATGCGTGCTGAGGAAATCGCATGCGGCGCGCACAGTCAAGCCGAGCTTCGGAAAGAAGCAACGGCAATCGCGAATCGAGGTAGCTGATGGCTGATTACGCGTCCGAGCTGAAGCGCAAAACCATGACCGCCGAGCGCGCGGCCGAACTCGTGCGTTCCAACTCCTGGGTCGATTACGGATTCGGGCTTGGCCAACCCGACCTGTTCGACAAGGCGCTTGCCGCGCGGGTATCCAAACTCGAGGACGTCAAGATCCGCGGGTGTCTCGCGATGCGTCCGCGCGCCGCGGTTGAAGCCGATCCCGAAGGCCGGCACATCAGCTATCTCTCCTGGTATTTCTCCGGCCTCGAACGTGCGATGCATGATAAAGGGCTTTGTCATCACATCCCGATGAACTTCGGCGAGGCGCCGGATTACTACCGGCGCTTCAACCAGGTTGATGTCGCGGTGCTCAAGACCGCGCCCATAGACGAGCACGGCTTTTTCAACTTCGGACCCTCAGTTACCTATCACAAAGCCGTCACCGAGAAGGCGAAAACCGTTATCGTCGAGACCGACGCAAGCGTCCCGTACGTTTTCGGCCTCGAAAACGGAGTGCATATCAGCGAGGTCACGGGCGTGATCGACGCGGGCAGCACCGCGCTCCCCACGCTTCAAAATCCGCCCGCCGGTCGCGTCGAACAAAAGGTCGCCGAGCAGATCGCATCCGAAATCGAGAACGGAGCCTGTATCCAGATCGGCATCGGCGCGATGCCCAACGCGGTCTGCGAACTCCTTGCCGGATCGCCGATCAAGGAACTTGGCGTCCACACCGAAATGTTCGTCGATTCCCTGATGACGCTGTACGAGACCGGCAAGGTCACCGGCGCTCATAAGCAGACCAATCGATACCAGATGAGTTATTGCTTCGCGGCCGGATCGACGCGGCTCTACCGATTTCTCGATCGCAATCCGGCCTGTTTCGCGGGCCCGGTCGATTACACCAACCTGCCGCATCACATCATGCAAAACGATCGCGTGGTCTCGATCTGCAACGCGGCCCAGATCGATTTAAGCGGACAGGCCTGCTCGGAATCGGCGGGAGTTCGGCAGATCAGCGGCACCGGCGGCCAGCTCCAGTTCATTCGCGGCGCATACGCCTCGCGCGGCGGCAAAGCGTTTCTCTGCCTGTCGTCGGCCTACGAGCGCGGTGGCCGGCGCGAGAGCCGGATTGTCGCGCGCATCGCCGACTGCAACATCGTCACGACCCCGCGCACCGACGTCATGTACGTTGTGACCGAGTATGGGATGGTCAATCTCAAGGGCAAGTCGGTGCCGGAGCGGGCGCGCGCTCTGATCGGAATCGCGCATCCGGATTTTCGCGAGGAACTCGAACGTAAGGCGCGCGAGTGCCGCCTGCTGCCGCGCAGATTTTTCTAAGGCCGTTCAGCGGAATTCGAAAAGCGATAGATCAGCTCATCCGGCCGGGCGTAGCCAAGTTCGCGCCGGATGAGACGCTCAATCTGACGATCGTCGGACTTCAGACTCGCGGCGCGCCGATCAAGCGCGTCGTTCTCGGCGACCAGCTTGTCGCGGGCCGTCTCGAGGCGGGTTTGATGCTGCCGCAGCGCAATCAAATCGCGTACGCCCATCGGGCCTTTGATGCAATCGACGGCGAGCGCGATCGCGATCGCGGCAAGGATTAGCGTTGGCCAGATACGCCGCAGCCCGTTGCTTAAGTCAGGCATCATGGCGATCCTAAGGTCTCGATCGCATTTCCGCAAGGCTTACTAATCCTGAACGTCATTCTAATTTTCGGAATGTCCCTATCTTCGGGACGTTCTCAGTTTTTAGAATATTTTTATAAATTTTAGACGAACGTATTGATCGTGGAATAACGTTTTTATATATTCGCGCCCACGAGGTGGGAAACCAGATTGGCCACCCATTAGTTTTGGTGCTTGTCCAGCAGAGGCGCTGCAGAGGAGGTGTCTATGCCAGTTAAGCGAAAGGCTAAACGCACGGTTCGCAAATCCAAACCCAAGCTAAAAAGAGCTATGAAGAAGAAGGCCGGAAAGAAAAAGAAGAAGTAACCAATCAAATCTTTTCCCCTGAGAAATCGTTCTCAGGGGCTGGCTAAGGATGCCGGGCTTACTGCTGGATTAAGCCGGGGCGACTAAGCCTCGTATGAACGGAAGGGCCTCTTAAACCGAGGCCCTTTCTCTTTTGACGAGTTCATCGATTTATCATCTTAAATTAATAGCCACTCGATCAAACCTCTACTGCCGGAATTTTGTCTGTCAGAATTAGATTCGAAGCTGGAGGAGTGAACCATGGAAGCGAACCTACAGATCGAATCAGGCGACGGGTTGGTCACGCTGACGATGAACCGGCCCGAGAAGCGCAACCCGCTCTCTTCCGACATGATGAAAGAAATGATCGCGGCGCTGCGCGAGATCGGCGCGAATCGTCAGGCCCGCGCCGTGATTCTCGCCAGCCGCGGCGCGGCGTTCAGCGCCGGCCACGACCTCGTCGAATTGCGCGGCCGAGAGCTCTCCTTCTACCGCGAGATTTTCGATCTCTGCACGGAGCTGATGACCACCATCCAGCGCATTCCGCAACCTGTCATCGCCAGCGTCGGCGGCGTTGCGACCGCCGCCGGATGCCAGCTCGTCGCGACCTGCGATCTCGCAATCGCCGCCGAGGGTGCGCGCTTCGCGACCCCCGGCGTGAAGATCGGGCTCTTCTGCTCCACCCCGATGGTCGCGTTGTCGCGCGCCGTCGGCCGCAAGCATGCGATGGAGATGCTGCTGTCGGGCCGCATGATCGATGCGCAGACGGCGGAGCAGTGGGGGCTCGTCAACCGCGTCGTGCCCGATGCCGAGTTGGCTAGCGAGACGCGCCGGCTTGCGCTGGAAATCGCGAACGCCAGCCCGCTCACCATCGCGATCGGCAAGCAGGCCTTCTATGCGCAGATCGATCTCGACCAGGCCAAAGCCTACGACTACACCAGGGAAGTCATGTCGCTGAATGCGATGGCGGCCGATGCACAGGAAGGGATCGGCGCCTTTCTCGACAAGCGCCAGCCAGCCTGGTGCGGACGCTGACCAGCCTGCTGTAGATGCTGAATTGATCGCGCGCCCTCGGTTTGTTAAATAAGAGTATGGCGCGCTTTTTCGACAGCCATCCTGAACACGAATTCTGTTAATCGAAGCCCGCGGGAAGCTGCGGGCTTTTTTGCATCTAGGAGATCACGGCCATGGCATACCACGAGGAGCTTCGTGAAGGACTCACTTTCGACGACGTCCTCCTCCTGCCTCAGGCCTCCGACCTGCTGCCCTCGGATTGCGATGTCACAACTGCGCTGAGCGCCCGGATCCGCCTGCGCATCCCGCTGGTTTCCAGCCCGATGGACACGGTCACCGAGTCGCGCACCGCGATCGCGATCGCGCAGCTTGGTGGCCTCGGCTTCATCCATCGTAATCTTCCTGTCGATCGCCAGGCGGCCGAGGTCGAAGCGGTCAAAAAGTACGAAAGCGGGATGATTGTCGATCCCGTCACGGTGAATCCCGAGCAGAAGATCAGCGACGCACTGGCCGTGATGGAGCGTCATCGGATCTCCGGACTGCCGGTGGTCGCCGACGGACATTTGGTCGGGATTCTCACCAATCGCGACTTGCGCTTCGAGAAACGGCTCGACAAGCCAGTACGCGAGGTGATGACCAAGCAGGTGATTACCGCGCGGGTCGGAATCGATCTCGAGCGCGCCAAGGAGATCCTGCAGACTCATCGGATCGAAAAGCTGCCGCTGGTCGACGATCGCGGGCGGCTCTGCGGCTTGATCACCGTCAAGGACATGGACAAGGCCACGCGCTACCCGGCCTCCAGCAAGGACCATATGGGCCGTTTGCGGGTCGGCGCGGCGATCGGTGTCGGGCCGGATCGCGAGGAGCGGGTCGCGGCGCTGAAGCGCGCCGGCGTAGATGTACTGTGCATCGACACCGCGCACGGCCATTCGCGCAACGTCATCGAAGCGCTGCGCGCCACCAAGCGCGAAGCCCCGGACCTCGACGTAATCGCCGGGAGCATCGCGACCACCGAGGGCGCGCGGGCGCTTTGCGATGCGGGCGCAGACGGATTGCGCGTCGGGATGGGCCCGGGATCGATCTGCACGACGCGCGTGGTCTCGGGAGTCGGCGTGCCCCAGATCACCGCGATCATGGATTGCGCCGCGATCGCCGAGCCGCGCGGCATCCCGATCATCGCTGACGGCGGCATCCGCTTCTCAGGCGATATCGCGAAGGCGATCGCCGCAGGCGCGAACAGCGTGATGATCGGTTCGCTGTTCGCCGGTACCGAAGAGAGCCCGGGCGAAACGATTCTTTACCAGGGGCGCACGTACAAACTTTACCGCGGGATGGGCTCGCTGGGCGCGATGTCGGAACGGACGCGCGATCGCTACGGCCAGCAAGATGTGCCCGAGACCAAGCTGGTGCCGGAGGGGATCGAAGGCCGGGTACCGCATCGCGGCTCGCTCGCCTCGAACATCGAGCAGCTAATCGGCGGGCTCAAGGCCGGGATGGGTTACGTGGGCGCGGCGAATCTGGATGATCTGCGCAAGCGCGCCAGGTTCATCCGCATCACCGATGCCGGCCAGCGCGAAAGCCACGTCCACGACGTCTTCATCACCAAGGAAGCGCCCAACTACCGCCGCTGATCGTTTCTCGACAGCTTCCAAAATCGCCCGCAAGTATTCGGAGGATGCGGGACTACGCGAGCCGTCCGCTATAATGCGCCGAGCGCCTTCGCGGCGCGGTTGAACCATGTCCGAGGAAACCTGAGCAGGAGACCGTTCCGATGGATTTTGGACTCAAGGAATCGTTCCGCGGCATCAATGTGGGCCGCAGCGAATTTAACCGCCTCTATCGCGAGCATCTCGAGCTCGCGGTCGAGGCCGAGCGGCTCGGTTACGATCACGTCTGGATGAACGAGCATCACTTCGTCGGGGACGGCTACTCGCCCAGCGTACTGCCGCTGGCAGCCGCGGTCGCCGTGCAAACCGAACGCATCCGCATCGGCACGAGCCTGCTCCTGATGCCGCTGCACCATCCGATCAACGTCGCCGAGGACGCCGCCGTGGTAGATGTCCTTTCCAACGGTCGGCTCGATCTCGGCATGGGCCAGGGCTACAAGCCCGATGAATTCGTGAGCTACAACATCCCGCCGACGCAGCGCGCGCGCCGTCTGCGCGAAGGCGTCGAGATTGTGCGGCGGCTCTTATCGGGCGAGCGCGTCACGTTCGCAGGCAAATATTTCAGCGTGACCGATGCGCTCCTCGATCCGCCGGTCGTCCAGCGGCCGCATCCTCCGCTATGGCTCGGCGGGCGCAGCCGCTCGATCATCGAATGGGCCGCGCGCAACGGCTATCACCTGATCGGCGCCGGCGGTCTTGGCATCTTCGGCGACAAGCGGCCGTCGGAAGTCTACAAGCAGGTGCTGCGCGAGTCGGGCCGCAATCCCGATGACTTCCATATCGGCCAGGTTCGTTATGGCTACGTCGCCGCAACGACCGAGCGCGCATGGGCCGAGGCCTCGCACGCTGCGCACTATTCGCTGCGCACCCTCGGCGCGTGGCTTGCCGATGCCGCCGATATTCCGGGTGACGAGGGTTTCCGCAAAGTCCCGCCGCCCAACGAGATGCAGCAGGTGTTCGGCGCCGCGAACAACACCACCCTGCTGATCGGATCGCCCGACGACATCGTCAGGAGCCTCGAGCATTGGCTCGCCATCGATCCCTTTACGCACCTGGTGCTTGAGATGTCGTTGCCGGGAATCGAGAGCGCGAAGGTGCGCGAGAGCATGCGGCTCTTCGCCACCGAGGTGATTCCGCATTTCCGCAATCGCGAAACCAAACGCGCTGCGGCGCGCTAGCAGGTCGAGAGTTCGGATCGATGGCCGGGCGGCGGAAACTTCGGGTCGGGGTCTTGTTCGGCGGACGCTCCGGCGAGCATGAGATTTCACTGCGCTCAGCGCTCACGGTGATCTCGGCAATCGATCGCGCGCGCTACGATGTCGTACCGATCGGCATCAGCCGCGACGGCCGCTGGTATCTCGAAACCGACGCGCTCAAGATGCTCGGCGCGGCGGCGCCGCGCCTTGCCGCCCTCAAACGCACCGGCATTGCTGTAAGCCTGCTGCCCTATCCCGACCATCGCGCGCTGGTGGCGCCGGCGAACGGACGCGCGGCCGTGCGCGGCGGCCTCGATGTGATCTTTCCCGTCCTTCACGGCACCTTCGGTGAAGACGGCACAGTGCAGGGCCTGCTCGATCTCGCGGGCATTCCCTACGTCGGCGCAGGCGTGCTCGGCTCGGCGATCGGAATGGACAAGGACGTTCAGAAGCGGTTGCTCCGCGAGGCGGGATTGCCGGTGGTGCGGTACATGGCGATTACCGATGCTGATTACCGCGACGATCCGGCCGCGGCGCGGCGGCAGGCTGCGCGTCTTGGATGGCCGGTGTTCGTGAAGCCCAACGCGCTCGGTTCGTCGATCGGCGTCACCCGCGTCACAGGCCCGCGCGGACTCGCGCGCGCGATCGAAGAGGCGCTGCGCTACGATCGCAAGGTGCTGGTCGAGGCGGCCTGCGAGGGACGCGAGCTGGAATGCGCGGTGCTCGGCAACCAACGGCCCGCCGCATCGGTGGTCGGCGAAATCGTGGTGCGCGGCGCGCATCGCTTCTACAGCTACGAATCGAAATATGTCGATGAGCACGGCGCAGCGATCGAAATTCCGGCGCGGCTTCCGGCGCGCGCTGCAAATCGGATTCGCGCGCTCGCGATTCGCGCCTTCACCGCGCTCGAATTGCGCGGGATGGCGCGGGTCGACTTCCTCGCCAAGCCCGACCTCCGCGAAATCTACGTGAGCGAGGTCAACACGATTCCCGGCTTCACCGCGATCAGCATGTACCCGAAGCTGTGGGAGGCCTCGGGCCTGCCGCTCAAGGGCTTGCTCGACCGCCTGATCGCACTGGCGCTCGAAGACCATCGCGCGCGTTCCCGCCTCAAGTTTACCTATCAACCGCGTCTCTGAACGGCTCGCACCGGCACCTTCATGACGCGGCTGCTGATCGCGACCACCAATCCGGCCAAGCTCGCCGAGTACCGACTTTTGATGCGAGGTTTCGCGATCGAGCTGGTGTCGCTGGCCGACCTCGAGATCGCCGATGCGCCAATCGAAAACGGCGCAACCTTCATTGCCAACGCGTTATTGAAAGCGCGCTTCTACTTTGATGCCGCGAAGCTGCCGACGCTCGCCGACGACGGTGGTCTTGAAATCGATGCGCTCGGCGGGGAGCCGGGCGTCCGATCCCATCGATGGCTTGGCGCGCGCGGCGGCGGGGATCGCGAGCTGGCCGAAGAAGTGATTAACCGGATGCACGGCGTGCCGGACGCGCAGCGCACGGCGCGGCTCAAAGCCGCCGCGGCGATCGTGTGGCGCGACGCGCACGCGCTTCACGAGCGCGCGGTCATCGCGGCGCTCGAAGGCGTTATCGCCGGGCGGGTCTATGATCGGATTCAGCCGGGGTTTCCGTATCGCGCAGTCCTCGTGATGCGCGACTCGGGAAAATACCTGGCCGAGCTGACCGAGGAAGAGGCCGCGGCGCTCAGCCAGCGGCGTGCGCTCGTCGAGCAGCTTCGCCCGGCCCTCGCGGCAATTGCTAAATCAGACTGAGACCTGATGTGCGCGGGAAGCCGCACTAGACCGCCTCGAGGAGCGCATGTTCGAGCTCGTGCAGTGTGCGCGACGGTATCAGCGCGGCGACGTGGCGCGCATACTGATTAATCGCGCTGTCGCCCGCGCCCCATCGCTCGGTCGGCTCGGGATTCAGCCAGTAAACCGCGCGACATCGATGGGCGATATCGCCGAGCAGGTCGGCGCGCGCCGGACGGCGATTGTTGCGGCCGTCGCCCAGAACGATCATCAGCGTGGCCGGACCGAGCAGTTCGCTGCGCCGCTCCCATAGTTCCTCCAGCACGCGACCGAAATCTGAGCGCGCGTAGGGATCGAGCGTCGGCGTCATCACCAGATGTCCGTCCTCGAAGCCGGCTTCCGCGAGATGATCGATGTAGACGAAGCTCCGCACGCGATGGAACGACTCGCGAACGCCCGCGATCAATTCGAGCATCAGGGTTGCTGCGTAACGCACCGAGCCCGAGACGTCGGCGAGAATCAGGACATCGATATGACGCGGACGGCGCGCGCGGAAGCGGAGATCGACGAGCGTGCCGCCGCGTTGGGTCGCGGCGCGTATCGTGCGGCGGAAATCGACCCGGCCGCGCCCCGTGATCTTCAGCCGCCGGCCGAGGCGCACGCGAAACCGACGGATCAGAATCGCGAGTAGATCGTGCGCCATCTCGTAGTCGAGCGCGGAGTAATGCTCAAAGGGCGCGCGTTCGATCGCGGCGAGCCGCGCCTGTCGCGTCGCCTCGGTTCCCACCGCCTCGCGGCGCTCGGAATTTTTCTCGCCGGCCTCGTCACTGAAATCTCTATCGGCTTCGCCCGCGGGCTTAATACGCACTTGATCCGATTGCCCCGGTTTCTGAATTTTTGCTTTACGAGCGGCCTTCGCGATGCTCTCCTCAGGCTCCTCGCGCGGCCGGGGCATCACGCCCGCACCGGAATTCGGGGGACCGCCGCGCGCCGCGCGCGCCCCGCTGTGCGAATCTGATTGGCGCGGCTCGGCTGCATGCGCGCGGCCAAAGAACTGCGCGTAGGCGCGATCGAAGAGCGGACGGTCGGCCTCGTCCTTGATTAAACTCGCGGCGAGCGCCTCGCGCATCGGGCCACGCTCGAAACCCGCCGCCGCCACCGCGCGCATCGCATCGAGCGTCTCGGCGACCGAGATCCGCACGCCTTCGCCGCGCAGCTCGTCGACGAAACGCAGGAGCTGCTCGCGCATCGGGGTCGTCATCGCGGATGCGAATGCGAAATCAGTGCTCCGACCTTGCTCTCGATCTTCACGCGGTCGTCCTCATGCTTGAGCAAAAGCCCGAGCGTCGCGCGCACCGATGCAGCCTCGAGTTCACGCACGCCGAGCCGCGTCAACGCGCGCGCCCAATCCAGCGACTCCGCGATCGAGGGCGGTTTTTTGAGCCCGGCCTTGCGCAGAGCGTTGACGAAGCGCGCCGCCTGCTCCGCCAGCTTTGTGTCGAGCTCCGGCACCTTGATTTCGATGATGCGCCGCTCCTGATCGATCGACGGAAAATCGATGAACAGATGGAGGCATCGCCGGCGGAGCGCCTCCGAAAGCTCGCGCGCGCGATTCGAGGTCAGCACCACTGCGGGACGCTCGCGCGCCCGGATGGTGCCGAGCTCCGGGATGCTCACCTGGAAATCGGAGAGCAGCTCGAGCATGAAGGCCTCGAACTCCTCGTCGGCCTTGTCGACCTCGTCGATCAAAAGCACCACCCGATGCGGCGCGAGGATCGCGCGCAACAGCGGCCGCTCGAGCAGATAGTCGCGCGAGAAGAGATGCTCCGAAACGTCCTCCCATCGAAGCCCCTGGTACTCGTCGGCCTGCAGGCGCAAAAGCTGCTTCTGATAGTTCCATTCGTAGAGGGCCCGCGCCTCGTCGAGCCCCTCGTAGCACTGCAGCCGGATGAGCTCGGTGTGGAGCATCGCGGCGACGACCTTGGCGACCTCGGTCTTGCCGGAGCCCGCGGGCCCCTCGATCAGGAGCGGCTTGTCGAGCGCTAGCGCGAGGAAGATCGCGGTCTCGATGCGCTGATTCGCGATATAGCCGGCATCGCGCAATCCCTCGCTGACGTTTTCGGGAGTGATCTGCATCGACGGTTCAGGATTGCGGCTTACAGGAAGCCGAGTCAATCAGGCGGGCGAGCCGCGCAAAATCACGGGCGTAGGCGCGTACGGGATAGGCGCCGCGAATTACATAGCCCGGATGATAGATGGCGACATAAGTTGCACCGTCGCGAAGCACTGCTTTCGCGCTGTGCGGATCGAACGCCGCATCGCGGCCGACCAGTTCGCGCCATGCGATGCGCCCGAGGCATACGACGATTCGCGGGTGCACCATTTCGAGCTCTCGCATCAGATGATCGCGGCAGTTCGCGATTTCGCGCGCGCTGGGGTCGCGATTGCGCCCGGCGGCATCGCGCGGATTGCATCGCACCAAGTTGGTGATGAAGACGCGGCGCAAGCCGGCGCGCCGGATCATCTCGCGCAGCATCCGGCCGGAGCGATCGCCGCTGAACGGGACGCCGGTACGATCGCCGCCGAAGCGTCCCGGCGCGATCCCGACGAACATCACGTCCGCCGGCATCCGGCCGGCTCCGGGCACGGCGCGCGAGCGACTTGCCACCAGCGCGGGGCATCGGAGACATTCGAGAATCGAGGCGCGGATCGCGTCCCGGCTAGAGCAGTTCTTTTTCCTCGACGGCGCGGTACTCGGCGTCGCCGAGTGCCTGGGCCTTGCGGCTTCCATAGCGATCATGAAGTTCGAACAGCGCCGCCTTGTGCGGGCGCACCCTGCCGATCGGGCACTTTTGCCAATCCTCAAGCGATTCGTCGCAGTAGCCCATCCGGTTCTCGCCGCACTTGGGTTGCAGGAAAAGCGCGACTTCGGGGAGTACGCGCTTCACCTCCGCGCGCATCATCGCAACCATCCGGCGGATCTCCCATTGCGCGCGCACGCAGAGCCGCACGTCGCAGATGTGCAGCAGCTCGGCGAAGTTGACCATCACGTGAAAGTTGGTCGGTGCGGCGTTGGGCAGCACGAAGCGCGCGTCCTCGGCTGGGATCCCAGCCTTGAGCGCACGCGCGTAAAGCTCCGAGGTGCGATCGAGCAGCGCGGCGAAGTCGTCCTCGAGACCGGCGCGTCGCCACGACTCGGGCATCACGAAAGCGAGGCGATCCTGCTTGAACTTCACGTAGCGCTGACTCTGCTGCTCGAAGCTGATGCCGACGCGATGACGGACGAACTGATGCGACAGCGAGCGTGAGACATTGGCGATCGCGAACCAGAAGACCACCTGTTCAAGCGGCGACGAATGGCCGGTCTTGAGCCGCTCGCCGATAAACTCGCGGATCTTCTCGTGGCTGATTTTCCGGGCTTCGATTTTTTCCCAGATTTCGATCGGCGTCTCGGAACTGTAGCAGGTGCGGAAGGCGGCGTAGAGCTTTTCGAGCGGCGCCGCCGCGAAATCGATCAACTTGACCTGCATCGAGGTGTGATTGCTCATGGTCGGGGCCGCGCGCTTCAGTTCCGCTCGCGACGTCTCAATCTAGCCCGAAGCGCCACCGACTGCATCGCGCGGGCCTGTTTATTATTAACACGCGGAGACATCCGATTGCGTGGGGCCGGCGCGGCTTCTACAGTCCTCTCTCGATGACGGCCGTGTCGCACCTGCTCTACCGCTCCCTGCTGCGGCCGATCCTGTTCCAGCTCGATGCGGAAACTGCCCATCGGGCGACGCTCGCGGCGCTCGGTGTGCTTCCTGCGATCCGCCGCGCCGATCCGCCGGCGCTCGCAACCCGCGTCTGGAACATCGATTTTTCCAACCCGGTCGGCTTGGCCGCCGGGCTCGACAAGGACGCCCGCGCGATGGGCGCGTGGGAGACGCTGGGCTTCGGCTTTGCCGAACTCGGCACGATCACGCCGCTGGCGCAGCCGGGGAACGAGCGGCCTCGGATGTGGCGGCTTACCGAGCATCGCGCGATCATCAATCGACTGGGGTTTCCGAGCCTCGGAAAGGATGCAGCGATGCGGCGCGTCGAAAGATTTCGCGCCCATCCGCGGCGCATCCGGATCGGATTGAATTTCGGCCCGAATCGCAGCACACCGCCAGAGAAAATCGCCGACGACTACGCGCGCCTGATCGCCGAAATGGGCTGGCTCGCCGACTTCATTGTGATCAACGTGAGCTCGCCGAACACGCCCGGGCTGCGCGATTGGCAGGCGCCCCAGGCGCTCGCTGCCCTGCTCGATCGAATCGTCGCCGCGCGCCGTGCGCTCCAAACCGCACCTCCATTGCTCGTCAAGCTCGCGCCCGATTTCGACGCCGCCGCGATCGTCGAAATCTGTACGGCCGCCGCGGCCCATGGCGCGGATGGCTTCGTCGCCGGCAACACCACGCTGGCGCGCGCCGAGTACGGACTTGTCGACGCGCCGCCCGGAGGACTCAGCGGATCGCCGCTGCTGGCGAGGGCGCGCGCGCTAATCCAGACCGTCTATCGCGCGACGGAAGGCCGTCTCCCGATCATCGGCGTGGGCGGGATCTTCAGCGCCGAGGATGCGTGGGGTCATCTCGCGGCCGGCGCCAGCCTGGTGGAAATCTACACCGGCTTCATTTACGAGGGTCCGGCGCTCGTCGGAACCATCAAGCGCGGTCTGATGCGCTTGATGCGGAAGGGTGGATGGCGCTCTATTAGCGAAGTGACCGGCAGCGAGGCGAGATGACTTGCACGCCCCAGCCGGTCTGAAGGAGGCATCATGGCGACCGATCAATACCTGGTGGATGCGCGCTGGCTCAGAGAGCATCGCGATGACCCGGCGGTAATCATCGTCGATGCGCGGCCGCCGAAGGACTACTGGGCGGGACATCTTGCCGGCGCGCGCCATTTCGATCCTTACCCATTCGCCTTTTATGACACGAGCGAGCATGGCCTGCAGGTGTTCCGCAAGCAGATGGAATGGATCTGCTCGACGCTCGGGATCAGCGGCAAAGAGACCGTCGTGTTCTATGAAGATGACTCCGGGATGCGCGCGGCGCGCGGCGCGTGGGCGCTCGAATACGTGGGGCACCACGGCGCTAAAATGCTGGACGGCGGACTCAAGGCGCTGGCCGGCGAGAAGCTCGTGACCGAGGCGCCGGCGGTCAAGGCGACGCCGTTTCGCGAGCATGAGCATCCGGAGATCGTCGCCTCGCTGAGCTATACTCGCGAGCGTCTCGGCACGCCCGGAGTGCAGATTTTCGATGTGCGTACTCCAGAGGAGTACTACGGCGAGAACGTGCGGGCGCGTCATGGCGGCGCGATTCCCGGTGCGATTCATCAGGAGTGGATCCATTTCAAGAATTCTGCGGGCGCCTTCGAGTCGCCCGAGGAACTGCGCGAGCGCTTCACCAGGCTCGGACTGAACCCGGCCTCCGAGGTCATCACCTACTGCCAGGGCGGCTACCGCGCGGCGCATGCCTACATCGCGCTGAAGCGCGCGGGCTTCACACGCGTGCGCAATTACCTCGGCTCGTGGGCGGAATGGGGCAATCACGACGATGTGCCGATCGATCATCCGACGCGCCAATCGTAGGCGATGCCGCCAATCCTGCTGCTCACCGGGTTTGCGCCGTTCGGCGGCGAGCGGGTGAATCCGTCGTGGGAGGTGGCGCGCCGGTTCAAACGCAGGACGATCGACGGCCTCGAAGTCAGGGCAATGCGGCTGCCGGTCGCGATGGGGCCGGCGACGCGGCGCGTCGCGGAATCGATCGCGAGGGTTAAGCCGCAGGCGGTGCTCGGTCTCGGTCAGGCCGGCGGACGGCCGGCACTTTCGCTCGAACGGGTCGCGATCAATCTTTTCTCGAAAGACGAAGCGGGCGGCGGAGGGCGGAGCCGCGCAGTGATCGCGGGCGCGCCCGATGCTTACTTCGCGCGGCTGCCGCTCGATCGGATGCTCAATGCGCTCATGCGCGAGGGCATCCCCGCCGCGTTATCGCTGAGTGCAGGAGCGTTTGTCTGCAACGCGGTAATGTACGCCGGCTTGCACGCGATGCGCCGGAACCCGGCGATTCCGGTCGGTTTTATCCATCTACCGTACGAGGCGCGTCAGGCGGCGCGCCATCGTGGTGCGCCGAGCATGACGCTCGATCTGATGGTCCGCGCAGTCGAGTTGGCGATTATCACGATCGCGCGCGAAGTGGGCGGGTAGAGACAGAATCCCTATCAGGCTGAAACGGCGGGGGCGGGGCGCGGCGAGCTGGGTTTCTGGTGGATGCCACACAAGAGGTCGCGCAGCTTGTCGGGATTTACCGGCTTCTTGAAAATGGCGCCCTCAAGCCCGCGCATCCGGCTGCGCTTGATGACGTGATCCTTGTCGTAATAGTAGGCGGTCATCAGGATGCACGGCAGGTCGGGAAACTCCTCCTTGACGCGCAGGTAGAACTCGTAGCCGTCCATCTCCGGCATCACGACGTCCGACAACACTGCATCGACGCGCACGTTGCGGATGAGGCCCAGCGCGGCGCTGGGGCGGGTCGCCGTGTAGACCACACATCGCTCGGCGCGCAGGATGTCCGCGAGCGAATTGACGACCGAGACGTCATCGTCGAGCACCAACACCGCCATTCCGGAGAGCGGCCATTCTCTGGCGGGACGCGGCTGGCCGTTCGCCGCGGTCTCCTCGGAAACGACTTCGCAGGCGAGATCGGCCATCCGCTTGCCCTTGAGATAATCGCGCGTGATGTACTTGCCGGTGCGCGCCATGTCGTCGAGCCGGCGGACGATCGCCTGCACGCGCTTGACGCCGAGCCGAATCGATTCGAGGCGTTCGTTTTCGACCACGCGCTCCGCGCCGCTCAGATGCATTTCCATGTCGCGCCCAAGCAGGTCGAGATTGTTCGTGATGCTTTCGAGGGGGTTGTTGATCTCATGGGCGAGGCTGACGGCGATTTCGCCGGCGGTCGCAAGCTGCTCCCGCTGGCGCATCTGGCGGATATCGCGGGCGAAGCCGATCGATCCGACCTCGCGATGTTCGTCGTCGTAAATAATCGAGCCGGAAATCGCTACCGGCAGGTCTTGATTGTCCTTGTCGCGGAAAACGGTTTCAAAATTCGAGATGCGGCCCGAGTCGGGTGACTCGCGCATCGCCTTCATCACGCGGCGTGCCTCGTCGATCGACGGATAGATGCGGGTGACTTTCTGCCCGATAATCTCGCTCGGAACATAGTGGAGGCTTCGACGCGCGCTGTCGTTGTAATAGATCACCACGCCGTCACGGTCGACGGCGATCACGATGTCGGGCGAACTTTCGATCAGCCTGTATAGGTATTTTTTTTCGAGTGAAAGCATGGAGATATTAGAACGCTCCTGAGCGGTAGTCATCGCTATCCGACGCTGCCGTGCGATATCAGATTGTTGAAGGCGTGATTGTACAGGGAAAGAACCCGGTAAATCCTCGAGTCTAACGCGGTCCCCTCGGACGGTTTCAGACACATGTGCGTCGCCACCATCCCCACATACCTCGCTAGCACCATCATTCACTACATCATACCCCTGCGTATGGTGAAAGAGGCACTTGTGGCTAAATTCAGCCCCTTATGGCCAGTCGGCGGCACCATCGTCGGGATCACTCCACAGGGAACGAGAGCTATCTAGGACAGATCGCGGCCGGTGGTCAAACATCATTCGGAAGCGGCGTCGGTCGTCTATACTGTGATAGAGCTCCGATACTGGGCATTCTGCCGCTCAGCGCGATTGCCCAAGAAAACGGCCATCGCCGCCGATGGCGCCGGATCGCGAATGTGATGGCCGGTCAGTTGCTAGATGCGACCCTTGAACCTAGAATTGGTCAAGGAGATTTTGCTAATGGCCGAGCAGCTTAGCTTTGAGGCGCTTCCCAGCCGCCAATACGTCCTTTCAAGTGCGGAAAACTTTGTGCTCTACGTGCTGCTCGAAGCCATTGCGCAAGGTGCGGCCAGTGGCCAAGGCGGCAGATTACCGCTCAACCTGGGCGTGGTGCTCGATCGTTCCGGGTCGATGTACGACGAACGGCGCCTCGAGTTCGTAATCGAAGCCGTCAAGTTCCTGATCGACAATCTCACGCCGGAAGACAAGGTGACGATCGTCGCGTTCGCCGATCAGGCGCGGATTATTGCCTCACCCGAGACGATGCGCGACAAGGCAGGTGCCAAGCACGCTATCGATGACATCGACCTGCTCGAGATCGGCGGTGGCACCCAGATGGCGCTCGGGATGCGGATGGCGATCGACGAGGTGAAGAAAAACCTCACTGCCAATCGTCTAAACCGGGTGCTCATTTTGACCGACGGTCAAACCTACGAAGAGACTGCTTGCATCGATCTCGCCAATCAGAATCGCGACCAGATGTCGTTTTCGGCGATGGGGGTGGGTGTCGAATTCAACGAGAAGCTTTTGATGCGGATCGCACAGGACTCGCACGGAAAATATCACTTCATCGGTGATCCCTCCGAGATTCCAGGCATCTTCGACGATGAGTTGCAGGGCCTGCGCGCGATCACGCTACGTAACGGCCGTATCGATCTCACGCTCTCGCAGGGCGTCCAGATTCGCGAGGCGTTCCGCGCCAGCCCGGAGATCTACGCGCTCGGAACGCCGCTGGTCGGCGACGAACGCAACATCAGCTACGAGATTGGCGATCTCGAGGCGGGCGTGCCCGGCTCCGTCCTGCTGACGCTGGTGCTGCCCCCGCGTCGTCCGGGTCCGGTCCGCATCGGCCAGGCGAGCTTTCACTACGAAGTTCCGGGCGCCGGCGAGCGGAGCGTCAATACCGATGTGACCGTGGAATACACCCTCGATCGCACGCTCACCAGCCGGGTCAACGGGCGCGTGATGAACCTCGTCGACCAGGTCTCGATCGCCAAGCTCCAGGCGCGTGCCGAAGAGGAACTCAAGGCCGGCAACGTCGATCGCGCCACGCGCCTGTTGAGCAACGCGATCCAAGGCACGCAACGGTTGGGCAATACCAAGGCGACCCAAGCGCTCGCGGGCTTGATGGATCAGGTCAAGAAGACCCAGACGCTTCAGACCAAGGCGGCCAAGACCACACTTCTGCAAGCGCAGGCGGTCGTGCGCAAGACGCAGATGCTCGACCCTGAGGCGTTGAAGGAATTCAGCAAACCGGATTGAGACCGATTAAAATGGATCTGGCGGACGGGATTATCGAACAGTCACCCGCGAAGGGGCCTAAAGACAATGGTTAAGTGCAGCGAATGCGGCTACGAGAATATCGACGGGCTTGATTACTGCGACGGATGCGGCGCGAAGCTTCCAGTCGCGGCCAGCGCACCGGCCGGCGGCGCTCCCAATGGCGGAGCTGCGCCCACGCCGAGCGAAGCCTCCGCGGCGGAGCCGGCGGCTCCGGCAGCGGAGGCCGGGGCGGGAGGCGCTGCAGCGCCAGCGTCGGAGGCGCCGACTGGCGAGATCACACCGCCGCCCGCCGCTCCGACTCCGGCGGTTGAGCCCGCAGCAGCAGTGGCCTCTGCGTTCAAAGCTAAGCTCCAAATTGTTCGCGGCGAGGGCAAGGGACAGGAGCTACCCCTCGATGAAGGCAACAATGTCATCGGGCGATGGGATCCTGAAACCGGCGCGTTCCCCGAAGTCGACCTCGACAAATACGATCCGGAAGCCAAAGTATCGCGCAAGCATGCGCTGCTTCGAATTGATGGTGGAAAGATAACGGTCGAGGATATGGGCAGCCTCAACGGAACCTATGTGAATCGTCAGCCGCGCCTGGCTCCGGGCACTCCGGTTGAGCTTAAATCCGGCGATGAGATCATTATCGGCAAGACTTTCCTGAAGCTAGTCGTCGACCCGATTTCCTGAGGGTTTGCCGGAATCCGGGCAGGCCCGCCAGACCGTCGGATTCCGGTAATCAGTACCAATGCAACGGGGAGAGCCGCTCCCTACCGGTCATCTGCTCGACAGCCGCTACCGCATCAAAAAGATGATCGGCGCGGGGGGAATGGGACGGGTCTATCTCGGCAACGACACCCGGCTTTCGAGCCGTCCCGTCGCGGTCAAGGAGATGATCGTCAGCGACGGAGTGCATGAAAAAAAAGCGATGGAGGATTTCACGCGCGAGGCGCGGGTCCTTGCGATGCTCACCCACCCGGGAATTCCCAACATCATCGATTTCTTCACCGAGGGAAACCGCCATTACCTGGTAATGGAGTTCGTGGCCGGCGGCGATTTACAGCATCTGCTGGACCAGTTCGGACCGGGCGGGCGGATGCCCGAAGTGGCGGTGCTCAAATGGTCGCGCCAGATTCTCGACGTCCTAATCTTCCTGCACTCGCAGAACCCGCCGATCGTCTATCGCGATCTGAAGCCGGGCAACATCATGGTGGACAAGGACGGACGCGCGATGCTGGTCGATTTCGGCATCGCGCGATTCCTGCCTCCGGGCGGACGCGGGACCCAGATCGGCTCAGTCGGTTATGCGCCGCCCGAGCAGTATATGGGTAAGACCGAGCCGCGCTCTGATCTCTACTCGCTCGCCGCCACGATGCATCATCTGCTGACCGGACGCGATCCGCAGCTCGCACCGCCCTTCAGCTTTCCACCTGTCCGTGAACTGGCCCCCGATGTCTCGATCCAAACCGAGCGCGTGGTAATGAAGGCGCTTGACAAGGACGTCGCGAAGCGGCCGGCCTCCGCCCTCGAGATGAAGGAGGCGCTGCCGGAGCCTCCGTCCGACACGCCGGAGGAAACCTTCGCCCCAGCCAGTCACAGCCTCACTCCCGCCGCCGTTCGTCCGATCTCGAATGTCGCGACAGTCGTATTGCCGGGGAGCGCAGCGATGCCAGCTCTTCCGGCCCGCCCTGCGCCACCGGCTTCATCGACGATGAAGACAGTGGTCCTGCCTACGGCTGAATCGCCCGCGCCGACAATCAGCCGGGTCGAGCGCCTAAAGAACGTGATCAAAGCGCTCGCTCCCACGCCGCATCAGATCAGCACCGAGGTTACCGAGCCTCTTAAGCCTCCGCCCTCGGTATCATCGACGGCCAAGACACAGGATCTGGCGCCTGCGCGTTCCTCGATGCCAACGCCGGCCAAGCCTGTGCCGCGTCAGGTATCGCGGCCGCCGGTGCGCGTTCCGGCATCGGCCCCGACCCCAGCTCCACGTCCGAATTCGAACGGCGCCGCTCACCGGGCGCCTTCCGGCCCGGTTCCCAAGCTAATTGCACGGGCGCAGGGCGCGCAGTTCGAACTGGTCGCTGGGCGCATGGTAATCGGGCGGTCGATAAATGCGGCCGATCGGCCCGATATCGATTTGGCATCGCTCAAAGACGGTATCGGCCGGGTCTCGCGCCGGCATGCCGAGATCATCCGCAAGGGCAACGACTACTTCATCCGCGATCTCGGCAGCCTGAACGGCACTTACATCGGCGGTCGTGGCCGACTTGGGCGCGACCAGCTTTATAAGCTCAAAGATCGCGATGAGGTCGTCCTCGGCGAAACGCGGCTTCAGTTTCGAGAAAGCTGAGAATTTATGATCACGTGCCCGCAATGCGGTCAAGATGCGTCCGAAGGAACCCGGTTCTGTGAGCGATGCGGTCAGGGATTGAGCGCAACGGATCCGCAATCGCCCGCGCCGTCGCTTTCCCCGCTCGCGGCAGGGACCGTTCTCAAAGGCGGCTTCGAGGTAGTTGAACTTCTGAGCCAAACTTCGATTGAGAACCGCTATCGGGCTACGCGCGAGGAATCCGGCAACAAGGTCGCGTATCAACTCCGCGAGCGAGTCGGGTCATCGCGCGAACTTGAGGCGGAGTCGTCATCAGCATCGAACGTCGCGAGCGATGGCGCCCAGCCCGATGCAGCTCCAGTGGTTCCGGATGAAGATCCCGCCGGGCCACGCGCGAAAACCGCGGAGCTTAGCCCGCCGGCGCCGAGCGGTTCAGATGAGCAGCCGACCGAGCAACCCAGTCCAGCCCCCGAAGCCGGCGAAGTGGGCCAGGTTCTGCTCGCCGAAACGGCGGCTGTCGAAGTGGAACCTGAGCAGTCGAAACCGGCTGAATCCGAACCGGAACCGGCCGCCGGCGTCGACGATCTCGGAGATGCTTTCGGCCGTGTGCTCGCGCTCTCAATGACGCTCAAGCACGCCGCCTTCCAGCGCGCAATCGAAGGCTTTGCCGCCGATGGCCGCGTCTACCTGGTCTATCCCGATGAGCCGTTCACGCCACTCTCGCAGCGCAAGGGCGGCATCAAGATGAGCGAAGCGGAAGCGATCAACGTCGCGATCCAGCTTTGCCAGGCAGTAAGCTTTCTCCATCGGCGCGCGCTCCGCCTTAACGACATCTGCCCCGAATCGATCGGCTACGGCGCCGACCGACGCATCAAGGTGGCGGGCCTTGAGAGCGTCAGCAACGATAATGAGCTGCAGGCCGATCCGATCTTCAACGATGGCTATACGGCGCCCGAAATCTATCGTGCTAGGAAGGTCGACAAGCGCGCGGACATCTTTTCGATCGGGGCCCTGCTCTACACTTGCCTGACAGGCGAGCGCCTTGAATCTGAGAGCTGGCGCGAGGAATCCGGTCCGATCCGGTTCTATCCGCCGCACGTGATCACGCCAGCGCTCGAACAGGTGGTGCGGCGTGCCTTGGTCTTCAATCCGGAGGGGCGGTGGCCGAATGTGGATGCGATGAAAGCCGAGCTGGTGAAGCTTGCAGGGGCAATCGAGCTGCGCTCGGCCGCGATGACGGACGTTGGGATGGTCCGCGAATTGAATGAAGACATCGTAATGGCGATCGATTACCGCCGCGACTCGCAGGTCGAGCCCGCCGAGCGGCATCTGTACGTCGTATGCGACGGGATGGGCGGCGCCGAGGCGGGTGAGATCGCGGCCGCAATTGCCGTCGGCGCGATCCGGAATTACATTGAGGCCAGACTCGACTCTGCACCGAATGCTAACTTGGCGGAACTGCTGCAAGCTGCGCTGGAGGAGGCTAACTCGAAAATCATTGAGTACCAGGCGGCGCATCCGGAGGCGCGCGGGATGGGCTCGACGGCGGTCGGCGTGCTCGCGGTGCCGCCGAGGGCCGCGTTCGCATGGGTCGGCGACAGCCGTGCCTACCTGCTCGAGAACGGCGAATTACGTCAGCTCACCAGGGATCACTCGCTGGTGCAGAGGCTGGTCGAGATCGGACAGATCAGCCCCGAAGAGGCGCGGCATCATGAGCACAAAAACGTCATCACGCGATCGCTCGGCGCGCGCGCAAGCGGAGCGGCGGGCGCCGAGGCGAAGGAGCTTCGCCTCAAGCGGGGCGATCGCCTAATGCTGTGTAGCGACGGACTGGTGGCGCATGTCGACGACGCGCAAATCGCCGAGGTGCTTCGGCGTCATCAGGAGCCGGCGGCCGCGGCGCGCGAACTGGTGGTGGCGGCTAATGCGGGCGGGGGAACGGATAACGTATCGGTGATTGTTGTTTTTGCGGATTGATTGATGGCTAATCCGCCCACATCATCCGATCCGACGGCAAGCGGGCCGCTGGAGACCGGCACGATTCTCCAGAACCGCTACCAGATCGAGCGGCTGCTCGGCGGCGGCGGGATGGGGATGGTGTATCTCGCACGTGACCAGCGCCTCGCCAATCGCCCCTGCGCCATCAAGGAGATGGTCGATCATTTCATCGACCCTCAGCAACGCATCGAGGCCAACGAATATTTCGCGCGCGAGGCAGATACCCTGGCCCAGTTGAAGCACGTCGCGATTCCGGCCATCACCGACCGTTTCGATCAACGCAATCGCCATTACCTCGTGATGGAGTACATCGAGGGGCGCAACCTCGAAGAGGAACTCGCCGCAGGCGGCGGCGGTCCGCTCTCCGAGGGGCTGGTGATCGACATCGGGCGCCAGCTCTGTGACGTGCTCGCTTACCTGCACGGCCTCACGCCGCCGATCATCTATCGCGACATGAAGCCGTCGAACGTGATGCTCACGCCGCGCGGCCGCGTGGTGCTGATCGACTTCGGCATCGCGCGCCTGTTCCGCGCCGCGCGCAAGGGCACGATGATCGGAACGTTGGGCTTCGCGCCGCCCGAGCAATACCAGGGCGCGGTCGATCCTCGCAGCGACATCTATTCGTTGGGCGCGACGCTACATTACATTCTGACCGGGCGCGACCCTGAAAAGTTTCCACCCTTCAGCTTCCCGCCGGTGCGCGACCTGCGGCCTGACGTGTCGAGCAATCTCGCCGGGGCGATCGATCGCGCGCTCAAATACGATGTAAACGCGCGCCCGCAATCTATCCAGGAATTCCGCGACATGATGCTCTACGGGCGCGGACTCACCGCCGAAAGCTCCGGCGTGAGCGGACGCACCGGCACGGCGGACCTTGTGATGCCTGCGGAGCCGTACCATACCGGCCCGGTTCGGCCGCGGCCCGCGCATCCGATGCGCCGCGCGATTGGAATCGCGTTAGTAGCGCTGATTCTGGGCGGCGGCGCGTTCGGTGCGACTTACATATACCGCAATCCCGCTCTTCAGAATCAGCTTGGAATCAAAGACTACATCGACAGTTTGCCCTGGAAACACGAAGAGCTGATCGCCGAGATCCGTAAGCACCCGCTTGATTTTCAGCGAATGACGCTAGCGCTTTCTACCCGCGAAGGCACGCCGCTGTCGCGCCCTCAATCGACCTTCAAGGATACCGACATCAACTCGGCGCATTACATGCAATGGAACGCATCGTTCATCAACAGGATGGCGGGACTCGAGGGGATCAACGACAAGATCGATGCGAGGTTCTATGACCCGGCGGGCCATCAGATTGCGATGAGCACAGCGAGCCGGTTCATCGGGCCGGCGGACAAGGCCGTCGATTTCAGCGGCGTCGTGTTGATGCCGGACGTCAGCACCAGGCCGGCTGGCGATTACAAGGTCGCGCTTTTCTCCAACGATCAACTCCTGGCCGAGCAGCGCTTCACAGTCACGCAAGACCTTGCGGCGCGTACCAGGGCGGGGACGTCGTCGTCCGCATCGGTCCCGGCGCCGGCGCCAGCACCGTCGGTGGATGAGAAGAAACGCGAGCGAGAGCTTGCGATGCTCGAGGAGCGCAGACGGCGCCCGCTCGAACTCAGGAGCATCCAATTTGTCAATACCACCAAGAGCGGCACCGAGCTTTCCGGTCCATCCACCAGCTTCAAGGTTTCCAAAGTGCTCTTCGTTGGGTGGCAGGTGTCGTTCGCCAATCGGCTGTTTGGACTGCAATCCAATGAATACCGGGTTGATGCCGCTTACATCGCGCCCAGCGGCGGGATGCTCGGCAGCGTTGATGACATCCAAGTGGTGCCGCGCACAGCCCGCACCGCGACCTTCAGCGGGCGCGTGGGCAACTCCGCTGGTGGCGCATTCCTGCCCGGCGTCTACACGGTAAATTTCTATCTCAACGGGCAATACTTCGCGCAGCGCAAGTTCCGGGTTGTCGAGGATGGACCGCCGCCGGCCTCGACGACGGCATCGTCGGGTATGAGCGGCGGCGCGATGGGCGGAGGTTTCCCAGCCTCGCCGCCGGTTGCCACCAGCGCGTTTCCGCCGCTCGACAGCCCGCTTCTGGCCCGCGGAGAAATCAACGGTATCGGCGGGCGTAACAACGTCGGTATGGAACTGCGGCTTCGTCCGCAGCCCAACGGCTTCCTGCACGGCGAGCTGGTGGTCAACGAGCCCGGCTACGGCCTCACCTCAATCGAGGGCTTCGTGCGCGGTAATCGCCTTCAGTTCCAGGTGCCATACGGAACCGAGACCTATTATTTCGAAGGCACACGCGCGAGCGATCATCTGAGCGGCACGTTCGAATCGACTCCCTCCGGCTCGCGCGGAACCTGGAGCACGGTGGCGAACTGATCTCGACAATCGATCCGGTTTCCGGCTCGGTTACGAACGGTGCTTGAACCGGAGCGTCGCTAGCTGCAATGCTGTGGGTGACCGATGGCTTCTAGCGTTTCTCGCGAAAAGCTCCTGTTCTATGCCGTGGCGGGCGGTCTAGGCGGCCTCGGTGCATGGGGCGCCGCTGAGCCCTTCCTTGGCATCCGCAGCGTTTACGGCCGCGACATCCTGCTCGGCGCGCTGATCGGGCTCTTTATCGCGGTCTTTCTCGCCTCGATCGAAGCGCTCAGCGTCGATCAATGGCGGCAGGCGATGCGCGGCACGAGCAGCGGCGCGGTTTTCGGCATTATAGGCGGCGCGGCGGGTCTGGTGGTCGGCGAGTATGCGTTCGATATCGTGGGTGGAACGCCCGGCCGGATAATCGGCTGGACGCTGCTGGGCCTGGTCGTCGGACTCGGCGCCGGATGGGCTACGCGATCGAATGCGCGCCGGCGCAACGGCGCAATTGGCGGAGTCATCGGCGGGGCTCTCGGCGGGTTTATTTACCAGATTCTCACCGCGATCTTCCCGCAGGCATTCGGCCGCGCCATCGCGATCATCGTGCTCGGCATGCTGATTGGATTTTTCATCGGGCTGGTCGGTGAGCTGCTCAAGCGGGGATGGCTGATGGTCGTGCGAAGCCAGAGCCGCAATGCGCGCGAAGGCCGCGAATACCCGCTGATTAAGCCGGTCACCACCATCGGGCGCGCCGAGGAAAGCGATGTCGGTCTGTTCGGTGACAGCAGTGTGATGCCGCAGCATGCGCTCATCCGGCGCGAAGGCCGCAACTTCGTGGTCAGTCCCGCAGGGGGCGGTCAGGTAATCGTGAATCGACAGCCGCTCGCAGGCCGACAGGTGCTGAAAAGCGGCGATCGCATCGAGGTTGGAGGAACACTGTTCCTGTTTCGTGATCGAGCGCAGGCCAGCGGCAGTTAGGCGGGGGAATCAGGTGCCGGATTCGGGGAGAGCATGGCTCGCGATGGTCGCTCTGACCGGCGCGCTATGGCTTGCCGGTTGCGCCCCGGCGGGACAGTCTTCGTTGAGCACGGCCGCGCCCGCCATCACCAACATTGAATATTACCCGTACCTGGTCAAAGGTTATCAGAATAGCTATCCCAAGCGGCGGATCTTGATTTTGATGCCTGTCGACGCTCATCAGGCGACCGCGATTTCGGGCGCCGCTGCAACTTCGTACCAGGGCAACACCGCGATCGGCATGACTGAAGATGCGACCGGTCGCGCGGTCGAGGAACTCTACGCCCCGCCGCTGGCGCCGGTGGTGCAGAACGCGATCCAGCAATCCGCGACCGAGGCGGGCTTGATCGCAACGCTTGCGCCCGATGCGGTCTACGTTCCGGCGAAAGACCTGAACGAGGATTACGTGCTCGAGAGCCGCATCGTCCGCTGCTGGGTGACGAAACGTCCAGGCCCGGGCGGCGACGCGGGCCCGGCCTGGTTCAGTGCAGCGGAATTCGCGGTCGAAGTGACAATCTATAAGCCGCCGTTCACGGTGCCATTCTGGCAGGGCAAGAGCGGCTCGAATTATGACGATCCGCCTGTGGACAGCAATGCGATCAGCCCCGAGGACGAGACCGCGATCTACGATCAGCCCGGGCAGGTGCTGTCGGTTGCGATGACGCGCGCGGTGGCCGGAATTTTCGACCGCACCGAGTTGTACGCGCTGGTGAATGACGATCGGATGTCCGCGCGCCGCTAAGTGGTTCGCTTCGCCGGCTACAAGAGCTGAACCGAACGGGGGCCTTAAGCCGCCCCCACTTGGAAGGTAGGACGCATGGCCCAGGACTCCCGCCAGACCGTCGAAATCCATCCGTCCCGAATCAAGCAGCGGATGCCGCCGTGCGCGCTGGTAATCTTCGGCGGCGCTGGCGACCTGAGCCATCGCAAGCTGCTGCCCGCGCTCTACAATCTTTCGATCGACAATGAACTGCCGGAGCATGTTGCGGTCGTCGGGTTTTCGATGGAGGATCTGAATGACGATTCCTACCGTCAATTCGCGCGCAGCGGGATCGAGCAGTTCTCGCGCCGGCCGCTCGATGAATCGCAGTGGAGCAGGTTCGCGCCGCTGCTGCATTTCGTGCGCGGCGACTTTACCGACGCTTCGACTTACAACGCACTGCGCACGCGCCTCGCGGAGATCGATCAGCAGGCCGGTACGCACGAAAATCGCGTCTTCTACTTCGCGATTCCACCCTCGTTCATCGACACCTGCTCGAACGGTCTAAAGGCAAGCGGCATGATTCAGCCGGCCGACGTCGAGCGGGCGCCATTCACGCGCGTCGTTGTGGAAAAGCCAATCGGCTCGGATCTGGCGAGCGCGCGCGAAATCAATGCACGGCTCGCGCGCTACTTCGACGAGAGCCAGATTTTCCGCATCGATCACTATCTCGGCAAGGAGACCGTCGAGAACCTGCTGGTATTGCGCTTTGCCAACTCGGTCTTCGAACCGCTGTGGTCATCGCACTTTGTCGATCACGTGCAGATCACGGTGGCCGAGCAGGAAGGGGTGGGCACGCGCGCCGCGTATTACGATCACGCTGGAGCGCTGCGCGATATGGTGCAGAGCCACCTGTTGCAGGTGTTGTGCATGATCGCGATGGAGGCGCCGCGCACCACGGCCGCCGACGCGGTGCGCGACTCGAAGCTCGATGTGTTGCGCTCGCTCAAACCGCTTGAAGGCGACGAAATCGGCCGCTTCGTCGTGCGCGGACAGTATGCCGAGGGCGTGGTCGCCGGCGAAAAGGTGAACGCCTATCGCAGCGAGGAGCACGTCGCGCCCGATTCGACCATCGAGACTTTCGTCGCGCTGCGCTGCTTCGTCGAGAACTGGCGCTGGGCGGGAGTGCCGTTTTACCTGCGCACCGGCAAGCGGATGCCGAAGCGGGCGAGCGAGATCGCGATCTACTTCAAGTCCGTGCCGCGCATCCTGTACAACAATCCGCCGCGCCCGCCGCTTGAGCCGAACGTCCTGGTGCTGCGGATTCAGCCCGACGAAGGTCTCGCGCTGAATATCATCTCGAAGCTGCCGGGCGCCGAAGTCCGGCTTGCGCCTGTCAAGGTCGATTTCCATTACACCACCGCGTCGCCCGAGGCGTATGAGACCTTGCTGCGCGATGTGATCCTCGGCGATCAGACGCTCTTCATGCGCCGCGATACGATCGAAGCCGCGTGGCAGTTCGTGCAGAACATTCTCGACGCCTGGGCGGAGGCGCCGAGCGAACCGCCGCTCTATCCCGCCGGATCATGGGGCCCGATCGAGTCGGCCCTGATGATCGCCGCGGACGGACGCGCCTGGCGCAATCCTTGACGCGGGACCGCTATGGCCGAACAAGTCATCCTAGCCGGCGATGTCGGCGGCACCAAGACTCATCTGGCGCTGTGGCGCGCGACGAGCAGCGGGCCGGAGCGGCTGCGGGATAGGGTTTATCGGACGACGGAGTTCCCAAGCCTCGAAGCGCTGTGCGCGGAATTTCTCAAAGGCTCCGGGCCCCCGGACGCCTTATGTTTCGGCGTGCCCGGACCGGTGATCGATGGCCGCAGCCAGCCGACCAACATCATGTGGAAGATCGAGCAGACATCACTGGCTGCGGCTTTCGGCTGCGCTTCGGTGCGTCTCATGAACGACCTCGAAGCAACCGCCTACGGCGTGTTGCATCTCAGGCAGGACGAATCGGTGATGCTGCAGGCGGGGGCTCGCCGCGCCGGCGCCAACATGGCAATCGCGGCCGCCGGGACCGGACTGGGCGAAGCCGCGCTGATTGCCGATCGGGATGGCGGCTATCTCGCGGTCGCGACCGAGGGCGGCCATTGCGATTTCGCGCCGCGCGGCGCGGAGCAGATCGAGCTGATGAAGTTCGTCGCTGCCGAGTTCGGCCATGCGAGTTATGAACGCGTGCTCTCCGGTCCCGGCCTTATGAACATCTATCGCTTCCTGCGCGAAAGCAGCGGCCCTCCGGAGCCTGATTGGCTGAAAGCGGAGCTCGAAAAAGCGGAAGATGAGGCTGCGGTTGTGAGCAAAGCTGCGCTTGACGATCGCGATCCGCTATGCGTTCGCGCGCTCGAGATGTTCGTTGAGATCTACGGCGCGGAGGCGGCCAACCTGGCGCTCAAGACGCTTGCAACCGGCGGCGTTTGGCTCGGCGGCGGAATCGCGCCGAAGATTTTGCCGATTCTCCAGCGCGGCGGGTTCGTCCGCGCCTTCAACGACAAAGGCCGGCTCGGCGAAATTTTGCGGCGCATCGAGGTGCGCGTCGTGATGAACGAGGCCGCGGCGCTCATCGGGGCGGCGTGGTGCGGTTTCGAGTTACTCCACCGTCAAGATTGAGCAAAAGATTCTCGAGAGGTGGTTATGACCAAGCGAGTACGTGAAATTCTGAGTTGGTATGATTCCGCAAACGTCGGCGTGCGCGCGAATCTCGCGCGGATGCTTAACCATGGACGGCTCGCCGGCAAGGGAAAGATGGTGATTCTGCCGGTCGACCAGGGTTTCGAGCACGGGCCGGCGCGCAGCTTCGCCGTGAATCCTCCCGCTTACAGCCCGCTGTATCATTTCCAGCTTGCGATCGACGCCGGTCTCAACGCCTACGCCGCGCCGCTCGGATTTCTCGAAGCCGGCGCAGCCGAGTTCGCCGGCGAAATCCCGCTCATCCTGAAGCTCAACAATCATGACCTGCTGGCCGAAGAGGACGATCCCGCGCCTGCGGTGACAGGCAGCGTCAAGGACGCGCTGCAGCTCGGATGCGCGGCGGTGGGCTATACAATCTACCCGGGCTCGCTCAAGGCCGGCCTGATGTACGAGGAATTGCGCGAGATCGCCGAAGAGGCGCAGGACCACGGGCTGGCGGTGGTGGTCTGGTCGTATCCGCGCGGTTCGGGACTCAGCAAGGATGGCGAGACCGCGCTCGATGTGGTCGCGTATGCCGCGCAAATCGCGGCGCAGCTCGGCGCACACATCATCAAGGTGAAGCTGCCGACGGCGCACCTCGAACAGCCGGCCGCGAAGAAGGTTTACGAAGATCTGAAAGTGCCGCTCGAACCGCTGGCCGCGCGCGTCCGGCACGTAGTGCAAAGCGCATTCGATGGCCGCCGCATCGTTATCTTCTCCGGCGGCGCGCGCGAGGACGACCAATCTTTGCTGGAGCAGGTCGGCGCGATTCACGAGGGCGGCGGGTTCGGCTCGATCATCGGGCGCAACTCGTTTCAACGTCCACGCCAGGCGGCGATCGAGCTGCTCGGCAAAATCATCGACATCTACGCGCGCTGATTTCCAACCGCGATGGAGCGGAGCATGCAATACGGCGATTACCAGTTCCTCAAGTTCGAGCGGCACGATCCGGGAATCCTGCTGATTACACTCAACCGGCCAGATGTCCTCAATGCGACCAACAGCCGCCTGCATTGGGAGCTGAGCCAGGTCTGGAAGGACATCGGCGAGGATGACGAAACGCGCGTCGCGCTGGTGACCGGCGCAGGCAAGGCTTTCTCGGTCGGCGGCGATTTTGAGCTGATCGACAAAGTCGTTGGCCGCCACGATGAAATCGTCCGGATTTGGCGCGAAGCGGGCGACATCGTCTACAACATGATCAATCTCGACAAGCCGATCGTCTCCGCGATTAACGGGACTGCCGTCGGAGCGGGACTGGCGGTCGCGCTGCTCGCCGATATCAGTATCGCCGCCGACAACATGCGCATCACCGACGGCCACATCCGGCTCGGCGTCGCCGCCGGCGACCATTCGGTGATCATCTGGCCGCTGCTGTGCGGGATGGCGAAGGCGAAGTACTACCTGCTGACCGCCGATTTCATCGATGGCAAGGAGGCCGAGCGCATCGGACTGGTAAGCCGCTGCGTGCCGGCGGCGGAGTTGATGGACCGCGCGTTCGAGGTCGCGCGCAAGCTGGGCAGCGGTCCGCAGCATTCGATCCGCTTTACGAAGCGCAGCCTGAATCACTGGCTCAGGATGGCCGGGCCGGCCTTCGATGCATCGCTCGCGCTCGAGATGATCGAATTCTTCGGCGCGGACGTGGCCGAGGGCGTCGAAGCAGTCAAGCAGCGGCGGCCGCCTGCGTTTCCGAGCGCGCGTCAGCGATAGCAACCTCGCCGGTACACTCTGAATTGAAGCGCCGGATGCTCCCGCGATGCCATCGGACTGCCGCTTTATGCTAATCAACGGTGGCTCGCATATTTCTGAATCAAGGGAGGGTTCGGAAAAATGGGTGGGAATGGCCGCTGGTGGTATCTACCGGTGATCGTGACTGCGGCTACGCTGGGTGGCGCCGCGTCCAACCTGCTGCTCAGCTCGGGCTCCGCGTTCGGCGCGGTCAAGCATCATCACGTTGCTGCGCTCAAAAGCATCGACGCGCAAACCGTGACGGCTCGGGAATTCGTGATGGTCGACAATGGCGGCAACAAGCGCGCGCAGATTCACATGATGGACGAGTCGGCGGGGCCATCGTTCGATCTCTACGATCCCAACGGCACGATGCGCGTCTCGCTCGCGGTCACTCCGCGCGGTGTCGCCCGGGTCCGCTTTTACAATGCTGAAGGAAATCCACAGGCCGCCCTTGGCATCGCGCCCAACGATCGTCCCGGACTCGCCCTGATGGATAAGAAGCGCAACCTGCGCGCGACTGTCGAGGTTAGCGAGCAGGGCGCTCCGACCCTGCGTTTGTTCGGCGAAAAAGGGACGCAGGCGGGAATCGACGTGACACCCGACGGATTGCCGGGCGTGGTGCTGCTGAATCCGGACGGAAAGACCGTTGCCGCCATGACTGTCGGCAATGACGGCAAAGGTGCGGTCACGCTCTACGATGCATCTGGGCAAGTTATCGGCGGATTGCCTTAAGTTTGGACATCGCTTTGCGCGGCAACTGTTTTTTGGCATACTCCGCGCTTTGAAAGCACTTCGCTGCCCAGGGGGAATTTACGATGAAACGGCTCGCTAAAATGGGGGCTTGTCTGGCGATTGGTTCGATGATGGCGTTCGGCTTCTCGGCGCCGAACGCGCGCGCCGCTCGCGGCGTGAAGACCGATTGCACGAAGGTGATGCAGGAGCTTGACTCCGGCAAAAAGCCCAAGGAAGTCGCCGCGGACATGAAGATTTCGGTGTCGACGGTCTACAAGTGCCGGCGGCGCGCTCACGAGACCACCGGCGGCGGCCCGGCCCATATGGGCAGCCATCCGAAAGCGACCGCGACGCCGGCAGCGACGCATTAGTTAACCACAGGGCCCGGCGGCTCTGATGAATTGCGTTTTTCGATGCCTTGCGAACTGTGTGAGCTTCGCGAGTACACGCAGCATTATTGCCGCTTCACGCATCCGTTTCGATTCACGATCCTCGAATGCGATTCATGCGGCACGCCGATGGCCGTGCTCGGGGAGCATCGCTCCGAGGCGAGCGATTTCGAGCGTGCGTTCATGGTCGAAGCGCTGACGGTTGTCGCGCGGTTCCGTTATGGCGACGGCCGTTTCGTTATGGATGAGGTGATGCGGCAGATTCCCGACCATTGCCATATTCACGCGCGGCCGCTTCCAGACTGGGCGCATTAGCGCTCATCGTGGCAAACCCGATGAGTAGTCGGTTGAACGCCTCTCTGCCGCGCCATCGTGTGCCATATCGGTTGAAATTTTTTGATGGCATGCCTATTTGGTAACAACCCGTCTTATGGTATATGCGCGGGCACATGACCTGCGCATCCAGGTTGGCCTTCGGGAGGGGGCCCGCCTTTTTTAGTTCAGGAGGTTCGGGGGAGAATGACAAGCGGTACAGTCAAGTGGTTCAGCCCCAAGAAGGGCTATGGGTTCATCACGATGGAGGACGGCCAGGAAGTTTTCGTCCACTACACCGCGATCGACGGGAACGGCTTTCGTTCGCTCGAGCAGGGTGAACGAGTGAAGTTCGAGGTCGCCCAGGGCCCGAAAGGCCTGCAAGCCTCGAACGTCGTTCGCGCGCAAGCCTAGCGCGCCTTTCGACTATATTTACCGCCGCTTGCCGACCCCGCGGGCGCGCCGCTGATTATCAGACGCCAATGCGGTGGCATCGGCAGATGGCGGCACGTTCCTAGGCCAGCATCGGCTCGAGCTTCTTCAGCGGTGGCTCGAGCCGCTGGCGATCCTGGAGCACACCCAGGAATGGATCCCGGCCGAGTCGCTCCATCCGTGCAGGCATCGTTTTGATCGTGAACTTGCGCGGGTCGAGATTTGGTTTGAGTTCGTCCCACGTAATCGGCGCAGAGACCGGAGCGCCCGGCCATGGCCTGACCGCGAATGGCGCGGCGATCGTCTTGCCGTGGCCGAGTTGCAGGTAATCGATGTAGGCGCGCCCCCGGCGTGAGCCCGGCCGGGCGAGTGTCGCATGCTCGGGCATCCGCTGGACGACCACTCGCGCCACCAGTTCCGAAAACATCCGCGCGTGCTCGTAGGTGTAGCTTGTCTCGAGTCCGACCATCACGTGGATTCCCATCTGACCCGAGGTCTTGAGGTACGGGCGCATCCCGATTTCGCGCAGCACCGCGCCGACCTCGTTCGCAACCCTGATCGCGGCGACCGTCGTCGACTCCTTGCTGTCGATATCGAACAGCAGCCAATCCGGATTTTCGAGATGTGGTACGCGCGAAGCCCAGATATGAATCGGAATCACGCCCAAGTTAGCCATGTAAGCGATCGCTTCCGCGCTTTCGAGGATAAAGTACGAAATCCATCGATGAGCGTCGCGCGAGTAGATTTTTTCCCGGCGAATCCACGACGGCGCGAACGATGGCGCATCCTTCTGGTAGAAGCTCTTGCCCTTGAATCCGTCCGGATAGCGCGTCAGCACCACCGGACGATCCTTGAGGTAGGGGAGCATCCAATGCGCAATCGCCAGGTAGTAACTAATCAGGTCGCCCTTGGTGTAGCCCTCCTCGGGCCAGAAGATCTTCTCAGGATGCGTGATCTGAAACGTGCGTTGTGCTCGCACGGGCGCAATATCCTTCTCGGCCGTGACCCGCGAAGTTGATGCGGGCTGCGGTTTCGATCGACGCTGCTCTTCTTCAGTTGGCGTGTATTCCAGGCGACACTCCCTCGGATCGGCGTCATCGAGCATGCGGACGAACGCCGGATGCCGCAGTACGCCGCCCTCGGTCCATTCAGCGTAGCGCACCTCACATACCAGCTCCGGGCGGCAGAAGTGTGCGCCGCGCGGAACCGTAGGCTCGCCGGCGCGATGAGGCCGAAACGGCGATCGATCGATCGCGATCGATTTAATCCGCCGGCTGATCGAAGTCAGCGACCCTCCGTCGAAGCCGGTCCCCGCGCGCCCCACAAAGCGCAAACGATCGTCATCCTCGTATTGGCCGAGCAGCAGCGCGCCGAATCCCGATCGGCTACCGGCCGGATCGGTCCATCCGCCAATCACGAAGCGTCCAAGCCGCGGACATTTAATTTTGAGCCAGTCACCGGTTCGGCGTCCGGAATACTTCGAGTCCCGGCGCTTGGCGATAATCCCTTCGAGTCCCGAATCGGCGGCGAGTGCGTAAAACTCGCGCCCGTGCTCGACCACGTGGTCGCAGTAACGCAGAATGCCGTCGCCGCGCACCATCCGCGCCAGGATCGCCTTGCGATTCTCGAGCGCGATGCCGCGCAGGTCATAGCCCGCGACACTCAGTAAATCGAAGGCGTAACAGGTCGCCGGTTGCTCGATCGCGAGCCGCTCGATCTCAGCGGCGTTTGTGATGCCGATGCGCCGCTGGAGCATCCGGAAGCTCGCCTTTCCGAACTCATCCAAAACGACGATCTCGCCGTCAATGACGAAGCGCTCAAACGGGAGGCGACTCATCGCCAGCGTCACCTCGGGATAACGCGTCGTGATTTCCGCGCTGCTGCGGCCATAGAGCCGCACTTCGCCGCCGTCGCGAATTGCGATCATGCGCACGCCGTCGTACTTGATCTCGAACAGCCACGCCGCGCTGTCGAACGCCTCGCCGTGCAGCCGTGCAAGTGTGAGCGGGAACGACTTCACGCTCGGCGGCGCGAGAAGCCGCGGCGCCTTGAGCTGTGCGGCCGCGCGCTCGATCTCGGCGGCAATCTCCCCGCTCGCCGCCATCTCCTCGACCGTGAGCCCCGACAGCACAGATCGGGGACGCATTATTTCGAGGTCGTCCGTGCTCGCCCATTCGTCGCGTTTTTTGATCAGCAGCCAATTCTCTTTGTCAGACGGGCCGCGTTGCCCGGGCGTTCCGCGCGTACGGACAAGTGTAAATGCGCCGTGCAGCTTGAACCCGTGCAGCTCGATGTCCACCTTGCCGTCGCGGATGCTCCGTGCGACGTCGCCGGGCGGACTGATCGCGCGATAGTATCCGCGATCCCACACGATTACCGAGCCGGCGCCGTAATTTCCCGGCGGGATGACACCCTCGAAATTGCCGTAATCTAGCGGATGGTCCTCGACCATCACGGCGAGATGCTTCCGCGCAGGATCGAGCGATGGACCCTTCGGCACTGCCCACGATCGCAGCACGCCTTCCATCTCGAGCCGGAAGTCATAATGGAGCCGCCGCGCCGAATGTTTCTGGACAACGAACAGACCGCCATCGATACGGCGGCTCGCGCCCGGCGGGCCGAACGGCTCGGGCGTCCGATCAGGACTGCGCTTCTCGTGGTAGGTATCGAGCGCCATTTTCGCCTTACATTTGCCTTTGGAGATTTCTGTTGCGGACCCGCTGAGTGGGGCTGTTTCCGGACCTCGGGTAAGCTACGATTTCCGTCCGGAGGCGCACCTTCCCATGGCAGCACGGCCAATCGCCAACGGCAATATCTCATTCGGCCTCGTGTCGATTCCCGTCGCCGTCTTTCCCGCGACCTCCTCCAAATCGGTCAGCTTTCATCTGCTGCATGCCAAGGACAAAAGCCGTATCCAGCAGCGCATCTACTGTCCTGTCGATGACGCGATCATCGATCGCAGCGAACTCGTGCGCGGATACGAAGTCGAGAAGGGCCGCTACGTGGTCTTCACTGATGAAGAGCTCAAGGACCTTGAGGCGCGCCACGACCATGCGATCCAAATCGCCGAGTTCCTACCGCTTGCGGCGGTCGATCCGATCTATTTCGAGAATGGCTATTTTCTCGGATGCGAGCCCGGCTCCGCCAAAGCCTATCGATTGCTCACCGAAGCGATGACCACGATGCAGCGCGTGGCGCTCGGAACCTTCACAATGCGCGGCAAGGAGCATCTCGTTATCGTTCGTCCATACCAGGACGGCCTGATGCTGCATACGGTTTATTATGCTGATGAAGTCCGTTCGATCGCCGATATCGATCGCGGCCAGAACGAAAGCGTCAAGGCCGCTGAGATGAACCTCGCCAAGCGTCTGATCGAGGATCTGGCAACGAAAAAATTCGAGCCGGAAAAGTATCACGACACCTACCGCGAACGCGTCCGGGAAGCCGCGCAAAAGAAGCTCGAAGGTCAGCAGGTCACCGAGGCGCCGACCGAGCCCCGCCACGCCCAGGTCATCGATCTGATGTCCGCACTCAAAGCATCGCTCGAAAAGCGCGGCAAAAGCGTTGCATCGGCTAAAGGCGAGGCTGCGCCGCAGACGCGAAGACAGGCATCGACACGTCCCCGCGGCGAGCGCCGCCGGAGCGGCAGTAAGGGCTGATCGCGAGGCCTCCCACCGTGGGAAAATCACCGACCATGAGGTCGGTTTTTGACTCTCGCCTGCTTACTGTGCGATATAGGCGGCATGCGGCTCGTGTCCTGTTCACGGTCCGCAAATCCGCTCGGCGCGGTGATCGATGAGCCGACGCTACAGCAAGGTCGTACTGACCCGCGAACCGCCGCACGCTCGCGCACGCGACGCTCTGATCGAAGCCGGCTATGAAGTTACCGTCGGTCCTTTCAATTGGTACAGCGGCGGCGATCCAAACAGCGAAGAATTGATCAACCTCATCGGCGACGCCGATGCGGCGCTGGTCTGCCCGCGCGACAAGATCGACGCGCGCGTGATCGAGGCCTGTCCCAATCTCCAGGTTCTGGTCTGCGCGGTGATCGGCGTCGACAAGATCGATCAGGAAGCGGCTACGCGCCGCGGCGTCCTGGTCTGCAACAGTCCCGCGCCCGAAAACTTCATCGGCCTTGCCGAAGCGACCATCGGGCTGATCGTCGTGTTGATGAAGGGACTCAAGCGCAACGAAGCCGAGGCGCGCGATGGTATCTGGTATCGGGTCGAAAATCGCGGTCTCATGATGCAGGGCCGGACCGTCGGTTTGGTCGGACTTGGACGCGTCGCTCAGGAGACCGCGCAACGGCTCGCAGGATGGGGGATGCGCCTGATCGGCTACGATCCGTACGTCGACGCTGACGCGGCGCGCCGCTTCGGAGTCGAGAAGGTCGAACTTGAAGACCTGCTGGCGCAATCCGATGTAGTGAGCCTCCATGTCGTCCTCACCTCCGAAACCCGAGACCTCATCTCGATGCGCGAGCTCAAGCTTATGAAGCCGCAAGCGTACCTTGTGAACACCGCCCGCGGGGGCGTCGTCAACGAGGCCGACCTCGCCGTGGCGCTTAATCAGGATGTAATCGCGGGCGCAGCACTCGACGTCTTCGTGAATGAGCCCCTGGAACGCGACAGTCCGCTGCTAAAAGTAGATCCCAGAAAGCTGATTATCACGCCGCATATCATCGGCCACGGCCAGAACGTCGAGGCCGGCGGCTTCGACATGGCGGTGGACACGATCCGCTCCATCCTGAGCGGCAAGGTTCCAAAGACGGTGAAGAACAGCGCGGCGATCGATCGATGGCGCGCGCGGTTTCATGCCTGATCAATTCAAATAGCCACTGGCCCATCGACAACGGCCGTGGGAGAGGAGTGAGTACTATGGCAGCATCAGTTACGGCGCGAAGTGAATCCAAGTCCGCCCGTGTTCGAGCGCGCCTGAACCATCCGATCATCGACTCCGACGGCCATACGTTCGAACTAATGCCGGTGATGCTCGACTATCTGAAGGCGGTCGGCGGCGACCGCGTCGTGCACGGCTGGAAAACCGCCTTTCACGGCACCTTTCAGGATCCACGCTGGAAATCTTTCACGATGGAGGAGCGGCGCGAGCGGCGCGCGATGCGTCCGACGTGGCGCGGCCTTCCGGCGCGCAATACGGTCGACCTCGCGACCGCGGTGATGCCGAAGTTGCTATACGAGCGGCTCGGCGAGATGGGACTTGACTACTCAGTCGTTTATCCGACGCTGGCTTTTCTCGCGATCGAAGTTGCCGACGAGGAAGTCCGGCGCGCCGCATGCCGCGCGATCAACGACATGCGCGCCGACATGTTCCGCGATTACAGCGACCGGCTGACGACTGCCGCGACCATCCCGATGCATACGCCGCAGGAAGCAATCGCAGAACTCGAGCATTGCGTAAAAGACCTCGGCCTCAAAAGCGCGATGGTCGCGAGTTATGTGCGCCGGCCGATCGCGGCGGTCGAAAAGCGCTTCAACGGCGTCAGCGCCTGGGCATACTGGATGGACACGTTTGGGCTCGACAGCGAATACGATTACGATCCGTTTTGGGCAAAATGCCTCGAGCTCGGCATCTCGCCGACCTTCCATTCGGTCGGCTACGGATGGGGCACGCGCCAGTCGATTACCAATTACGTACACAATCATCTCGGCAACTTCGCGGCCAGCGCCGAGGCGGTATGCAGATCGTTGCTGCTGGGCGGTGTGCCGAAGCGCTTTCCGAAACTCACTTTCGCTTTCCTCGAAGGCGGTATCCCGTGGGCGCGGACGCTCTTTTGCGATTTGATATCGCACTGGCATAAGCGCAACCGCGAGGGAATCGAGAACTACAATCCCGCGTTGGTCGACAAGTCGCGATTTCTCGAGCTCGCCGGCCGTTACGGCGACAGATTCATCGCAGGGCGTTCCGATCGGGTGCTGGGCTCGCTGATGGAATCGATGGAGATCGGCGAGGATCGCGAACTGAACGACGAATGGGCGCCGAGCGGCATTCGCTCGCCTGAGGACATCCGCGACATCTTCGTCAATCAATTTTATTTCGGCTGCGAGGGCGATGATCCGCTGAACGCTATGGCGTTTCGTCCGCACGGCACTCCCATGAATGTGCGGCTCAATGCGCTCTACGGCTCGGACATCGGGCATTGGGATGTTCCTGACATGTCGGAAGTGGCCGAGGAGGCTTATGAACTCGTGGAAGACGGCCTGATTACTGCCGAAGAGCTGCGCGAGTTCGTGTTCGTTAACGCCGTGAAGTTCTGGACCTCGACCAATCCGAAGTTTTTCGAAGGCACGGCAGTTGAGAGCGACGTGAACAAGCTGGTCGCGAACGGCTGGAAGTAGGTATTCAACTGACTCGCATTAAACCGCTGTGGCTTACGAGTGAGTAATCGCAGATGAACCGGAACGGTCTCTCGAAATCAGCGGTCGTACGCGCGGGCCTGGACCATCCGATTATTGACTCGGACGGTCATACGGTCGAGAACGCATTGATCCTTTCTGAATATATAGAGTCACTCGCGGGACCGAAGCTTGCGCAGGATTTTCGCGAGCGGTTTCGCAGCCGCGATCAGCGGTTTACGAGGCTTTCGGCTGACGAGCATCGCGCACATCGGATAACGCGCCTGCCGTGGTGGGCGATTCCGGCCCGCAACACGGTCGATCGCGCGACCGCGATGCTCCCGAAGTTGCTTTACGAGCGAATGGGCGAGTTGGGACTCGACTACTCAGTGCTATATACAACGGTCGGATTTCACGCGATTGGACTTCCCGACGATGAATTACGGCGCGCCGCCTGCCGCGCGTTGAATCAGATGCGCGCCGACATGGTGAAGGGCCTGGAGGACCGCCTGACCGCGGCGGCCGTGATACCCATGCATACGCCCGACGAAGCGATCGCGGAGCTGGAGTACGCGGTCGAAGAGCTCGGGATGAAGACCGCGATGGTCGCGAGTTACGTCAAGCGCCCGATTCCGGCGCTCGCCCGCAAGCATCCGGACGCCAACGCATATGCATACTGGCTCGACGTCTATGGCCTCGACAGCGACTACGACTACGATCCCTTCTGGGCGAAATGTGTCGAGCTCGGAATCAATCCCACGTTTCACTCGCTCGGCTACACGTGGGGCAGCCGGCAATCGATTTCGAACTACGTCTACAATCATATCGGCAGTTTCGCGGCGAGCGCCGAGGCGGTTTGCAAAGGGCTCGTGCTCGGCGGCGTTCCCAAACGTTTTCCGATGCTCCGCTTTGCGTTTCTTGAAGGCGGCATTCCGTGGGCGGTGTCGCTCTATTGCGATTTGATCGCGCACTGGCACAAGCGCAATCGCGAAGCGGTCGAGCGTTACAATCCGGATGCGATCGATCGCAGGTTGATGGCCGATTTGACGCGGCGTTACGGACGGCGGAAGTGCGAGGGCGATGCGAGCATGGTGGTCGACAATTACTCGTTTCTGCCGATCACGGATGAATACCCGTTCGTGCTCGACGAGTTCGCGCAAAGCGGAATTCACGGCCCCGAAGACATCCGGGATATTTTTGTGAACCAATTATATTTCGGATGCGAAGGCGACGACCCGCTGAATGCGATGGCGTTCCACCCGAACGGGATACCCTTCGAGATTCGCTTCAACGCGCTTTATGGGTCCGATATCGGGCATTGGGATGTGCCCGAGATGTCGGAGGTCGCGGAGGAAGCGTACGAGCTGGTCGAGCGCGGACTAATCTCGAAGGAGAACCTGCGTCAGTTCGTGTTCGGCCATGCGGTGAAGTTCTGGACCGCGAATCGCCCGGATTTTTTCCGGGGCACCGCGGTGGAGACGCAGGTTTCGCAATTCCTGGACGCCGGAGCCAATTCCATTAGCTGACGCGCTGATTACTCTACTCAGTACGGCCGGGCGGCGGGGCCGAGGATCTCGCGCGCGACGAGCAGCTTCATGATCTGCGCCGTGCCGTCACCGATCTCGAGCCCGATCACATCACGGAGCCGCTGCTGATGCGGCAGATCGAGGCTGTAGCCGAAATGACCGTGCAGGAGGAGGCATTGGTGAATCACCTCTACTGCAAGTTCGGGAGCCCACCATTTGCATCCGGCGGCGAGCCATCCGTGCGGCGCGCCGCGATCGCGAAGCCATAAGGCCTCGTAACAGAGCAGGCGCGCGGCGCGGAGTTTGACCGCCGCCTCCGCGAGCGGAAACGAGACGCCCTCAAAGCGGGCGAGCGTGCTCCCGAACGCCTGGCGTCCGGTCACATAGGCGCAGGTCTCCTCCAGGCTCTGCCCGGCCGCGCCGAGGCACATCAGGCCGATCAGCGCGCGGCTGAAATCGAAGCCCTGCATCACTTGGACAAAGCCGGCGCCTTCCGGCCCGATTCGCATTGCGGCCGGCACACGCACCGAATCGAAAAACAACGACCCGCGCCCGACGGCGCGTGAGCCGAGATCCTTGAAGCGCGTGCGCGTGATGCCGGAGCCGTTGAGATCGACGTAGAACGCGCTCACGCCGCGCGCTCCGGAATCCGCCGCGCCGGTGCGGGCCATCACCAGCGCGCCGTCGGCCGCCGAGGCAAACGAAATCGAGCTCTTTTCGCCGTCAAGGACGTAGTGGTCGCCGTCGCGGCGCGCATTGAGCTTCACATGCGCCGCATCGGAACCTGCGCCGGGCTCGGTGACGGCGAGAGCGGCGAGCGTCTCACCCCGGCAGATCGACGGCAGGATCGCGGCGCGCTGAGCATCGTCGCCGTGACGGGCGATGATCGCGCCGACCAGCGCCGAGAGCAGCAATACATACGCGGCGTTGAAGTCGGCTCGCGCGATCTCTTCATGCGCGATTCCGAGCGCGACGTAGTCGAGATTGTTACCACCGAAGCGCGGCTCGACCATCGGCGCGAGCAGACCCATCGCGCCCAGTTGGCGAACCAGCTCGCGCGGCAGATCGGCATCCCGATCGCGCGAAGCGTAGAACGGCGCCAGCTCGCGCGCGCCGAAATCGCGCAGCGTCGATTGCATCAACTTGTGATCCGCGGAAAATTCGAAATCCATCGACCGTGACCTCGTCGGCTCCATCACGAGCCGTGATGTGGATTGCGATCGGACGGAGAGGGGCGGCGGTTCAGGGGCTCGCGCCGGCCGGCGGTGCGCTCTTCAGATATTGCGGAAGGTCGCTAAGGCCGCCGCCCGAGGGCGGCGTTACCGAGGGCTGGTCGGGCGCGTCGCCCGCCGCCTCTTCCATCACACGGCGCATCACGTCCTGCTGCATTTCCTTGGGGGACATCGCGGGCTGCAGTCCCTGTCCGCGCTCGAACTTGACGCGCTCCTCGGGAGTCATCTGGAGCCAAATCTGGCTCGCCTGCGCGGAGTTGCCGCGCTTGAGCGCTTCAAGAAAATGCTGCTGGGGAGTCTCAGCCTGGTTATGAGAGCATCCGCCGAGAGCGGCTGCCAGCGCGATTACCAGCGCCACGCCTGAAGCCCTGACCACGTGAGGATGATCCTCGAACGGTCGGGGCCATTCAAGCGGGTTCGATCGTCAGAAGGTTACGACGCTGCGGATCGATTTACCCGCATGCATCAGGTCAAACGCCTCGTTGATCTTCTCGACCGGCATCACGTGTGTAATGAGGTCATCGATGTTGATGCGGCCCTCCATATACCAGTCGACGATTTTGGGTACATCGCGGCGGCTGCGTGCGCCGCCGAAAGCGGTGCCTTTCCACGTCCGTCCAGTAATGAGCTGGAACGGGCGCGTTGAAATCTCCTGGCCGGCGCCAGCCACGCCGATGATCACGGAAGTTCCCCAGCCGCGATGGCAGCATTCGAGCGCCTGGCGCATCAGCTTGACGTTGCCGACGCACTCGAAGGAGAAATCAGCGCCGCCGCCGGTCAGATCGATCAGGTACGGGACCAGGTCCCCCTCAATCTCGTCGGGATTGACGAAATGAGTCATCCCGAATTTTTCTGCGATCGCCTTACGGCCAGAGTTGAGATCGATCCCGACGATCATCCCCGCGCCAGCAAGCCTCGCGCCTTGAATCACGTTCAAGCCGATGCCGCCGAGGCCGAAGACCACCACTGTATCGCCGACCTGCACCTTCGCAGTGTTGATCACCGCTCCGATGCCGGTCGTCACGCCGCATCCGATGTAACAGATCTTGTCGAACGGCGCGTCCTCGCGCACCTTGGCGACCGAAATCTCGGGCAGCACGGTGTAATTCGCGAAGGTCGAGGTGCCCATATAATGATGAATCTTGTTGCCGCCGAGAGAGAACCGGCTGGTCCCGTCGGGCATCACGCCGCGGCCCTGCGTCTCGCGAATCGCGGTGCACAGGTTGGTTTTGCCTGAGAGGCACGCTTTACATTGGCGGCATTCCGGAATGTAGAGCGGAATCACGTGATCGCCCGGTTTGACCGAACTAACGCCGGGGCCGACTTCGACCACAACGCCTGCGCCCTCATGACCGAGGATGGCAGGGAAGAGTCCTTCGGGATCGGCGCCGGAGAGCGTAAAGGCGTCGGTATGGCACACGCCGCTCGCCTTGATCTCGACCATCAGCTCGCCCTGCTTGGGGCCTTCGAGCTCGACCTGCTCAATCTTTAGCGGCTCGCCGGCTTTGTGTGCGACCGCGGCTTTGACTTTCATGGCAAGTTCGTCCTTGGAGAGGTAATCAAGCGCTAGCACGAGTTATTCATCAAACCCGCGCCGCTGTCAAAATCTCCGATCGGATGCTGGTGCAAGTTCCATTTCCTACGAACGGCACGCTATAAGAAGCCGAGGAGGTACTTCCACGATGGCATCGCAGGCACTCCAGATGTTACTCGCGGAACTCGCCGAGGGCCGGGTCCGGGTGGTCGATCTCACAGTCCGCTTGGCGCCAGATACGCCGATCATCCATCTGCCGGATCAGTTCGCGCAATCGCACCCGCTGTCGATCGAAGTGATCTCGAAATTCGATGCGCACGGGCCGGGATGGTACTGGAACAACCTCGATCTCGGTGAGCATACCGGCACGCATTTCGATGCGCCGGTGCATTGGGTGACCGGCAAGGACCTGCCAAACAATACGACCGACACGATTTCGCCGGCCAAGTTCATCGGGCCGGCCTGCGTGATCGACGCCTCGCGCGATGCCGCCGCAAACCCTGATTTCCTGTTGACGCCGGAGCGCATCCTGGCCTGGGAGAAGGACCACGGTCGCATTCCGCGCGGCGCATGGCTGCTCCTGCGCACCGACTGGAGCAAGCGCACTGGCGATGCGTTCCTCAACAATTCGCCGACCGGACCGCATAGTCCCGGATTTCATAAGAGCGCGTCGGAGTTCTTGGCGCGCGAACGCGATGTGCTCGGGGTGGGCGTAGAGACCGTCGGCACCGATGCCGGCCAGGCGGCGACCTTCGATCCGCCGTTCCCGAATCATTCCACGATGCATGGGGCGGGCAAGTTCGGGCTGGCGAGCCTCTGCAATCTCGATCAACTTCCGCCGACGGGCGCGATGGTAATCGCGGCGCCGCTCAAGATCGCGGCGGGCAGCGGCAGCCCGGTCCGCGCTATTGCGCTGGTGCCGAGTTGATCGACTGAAGATAGTCAGCGCGCACTGCGGTTGATGTACCAGTCGTCAGGTGGCGCACCTTCATCGCATTTGCGGCAATCAAGTTCGACGCCGAGCCGCGAGCGGCGACCTGCTTCGGTCATCACCCACGGACGAAGCTGCCAGGGTGGCTGGTGTCGCGCGTGTTGACCGTGGCCGCATTCGAGCTCCGCGACCCAGTCGCGATTTTCATCCAAATGGAAGCCAACAATCCTGCGGCGCACGGTCCGGCGCCCTGCCCCTGTTCCCTCTTCTCGTCCGCAAGGAGAGGAAAAGAAGGAAATTCGCTCTTTACTCGGGCAGCGAATGAGCCGAGGGAGCGCCAGAACCGCTTCCGCTGCTCGATGGCGCGTGCGGCATCGGCATGCGCGTCGGCATCTGCTGCTTCGTGTATCCGGGAGGCGGCGCGAACTCGTCATCGCCCAGCGATTTAGTCGTGATCTTCGTCACCACGGTCCTAGTTACGACCGGCGGCCGATTCGCCATCATCTGCGCGAGTTTCGCCGCCTGCTCCGGCGGCATCCCGGGGATCGTCAGCCCCTTCATGCTGGTGGTCGATTGCGACGAGAGCGGCACGCCGTTCGGCACACCCGCAACCATCGCGGCGGCGCTGGTGCCCTTGAGCTTCTCGGCCATCGCTTTCTGAAAGCCGGTGAAGTCGTCAGCGCCGGGTGCGCTGGTCGAAAAGCATTCGACGATGTCTGAATGCGTGCCCATCATGCGGCTGACGCCGGTGTAATTCTCGCACTTATAGCCGTCGATCGTCTGGGAACCGCCGCTCCTTGTGAACTTGACATTCGCCATACCCGCGCCCGGCATCATCCCCTTCGGCGGAAACGGCATCTCGCTATAGGTTTTGCGCGATGGCGTGATCAGCATCATCACGCCCTTATCAAGATCCGTGATCATCGTGTCATGCTCGCTGACGATTTTCTGCTTGTTGCCCTGGATCATAATCGTGCGGGCGTGCTCAACAGGTGGCTGACCGCCGCCGCGATCGACGGTCTCCTTTTCCTCGACCACCACTCCGGCGAGCGCGACGGTGGCTGAAATGACGATGACCGCGGCGGCGATCGCCGCGGCCGCTGAGGCTGCAAATTTCATTGATTAATCTCCTTCTGCGCCCTGGAGCGCACCCTCGGTTTCGAGCAGGCGCTCGGTGCGGTCAGTAATCAGACGATGAGCGGTGAGCGTGCAGAGCCCAAACATCACCCAGACCATCTCTTTGATGCGGCGCAGGAAGCCGATCGCAAAGCCCACATCAGCCGAATAACCAAGCATCGCCAGGATCAGCGCCTTGCCACCCTCCTGGCTTACCAGTTTAGCAGGGATCATGAAGGTCGCGCGCTCGATGAGCAAGCCGAGCGCTTCGACCAGCAGCACGGTCTGCACCGTGACCGGCTCATAGAGAAGATGGAGAAGGATATAAATCTCGACCGGACCCATGCTCCAGGCGAGCAGATAGCAGAGACATGAAGCCGCGAGGCGCAACCGCCGATGCGCATAGAAATCGAGCAGCATCGCGTCCGCTTGATCCGCGGCCTGACGCAGGTCTTCGCCGCGCATCATCGGCAGATCGAGCTTGTCGGCAGCGCGCCATAGCGTCGCGAACGGCTTCTTGATCTGGATGAAATAGAAGCCGACCGCCAGCGCGACCGCGACCGTGAACCCGCCGATCACCGGCCAAAGCAGATCGTGCAGATGCCACACCAGCGGGAGCGAGACCATGAGCGCAGCCGTGATGAACAGGATCTGGCCGACCGATTCAGCCAGCGCCGCGACCGCGACCGTCGCCAATCCCCGCGCCATCGGCAGCTTGCGCCGCACCATCATCGCCATCAGCAACTGGCCGCCCAACTGCGCTGACGGCGTGACATAGTCGACCGCCTCGCCCGAGATGCGCGCGGCGAACAACTCGAAGAGTGAAAGATTGCCCGGGCAATCGCGGATCGTTACGCGCCATCCGAGCGTGTTGAAGATTCGCGAGGCCGTTTCCAGTGTAATGGTGAAGCTCAGGCCCCAGCCGACCAGCCGGACATAATCGAGCACTTGGGCGAAGCCGAAATGCTTCAGAAACCAAACGTAAAACGCCAGTGCGAGAACGATGATGAAGGTTTCGAGCCGCTTCATGTGACGGTGGGGTAGGCCTCGTGTGCGGAATCGGAACCTTGTTCAATCATGAATAGGTGCTCGCGGACAGGCAAGTCACACGACGTTCATATCAAGGCCAACACAATAGCCGTGATAGACATCGAATAACAGGGCGTCTCGTTAGATTTTAAACCGGATGTGGATGATGTCGCCGTCCCGCATCACGTAATCCTTGCCCTCGAGTCGGAGCTTGCCCGCCTCCTTTACCCGCGCATCAGAGCGCAGCGCAGCGAAATCTTCGAAGCTCACAACCTCGGCGCGAATAAAGCCGCGGGCGATATCGGTATGGATACGGCCCGCAGCATCAAGCGCCGTCGAACCGGCGGGCAGCGACCAGGCATGCGCTTCCGGCTCGCCGGCGGTGTAGAACGTGAGCAGCCCGAGCCGTTGATAGAGCGCGCGGACCAGGCGATCGCGCGCGGGTGCATCGAGGCCGGCGGCCTTCAGCAGATCGATCTGCTCGGCAGGTGAAAGTTCCCAGAGCTCGGTTTCGAATGCGGCCGCCAGCTTGAACAGGTCCAGGCCGTGTGATGCGGCAACTTCCGCGTCTTTCGGATCGGGCGGCGTCGCGGCGTCATCGACATCGCAATTGATCACCACCAGAGCGGGCTTGCGCGAAAGAAAACCGAAGCTCGAAAACGTGCGTTCTTCCTGCGCCGTCATCTCGAGAAGGCGCAGCGGCGAGCCACCTTCGAGCCACTTCAGGATGCGTTCCAGCGCGGTCCGTTCGAAATCGGAAGCGGATCGATCCTTGCGGACGCGTTCGAGCCGGCGTTCGGCCTGATCGAAATCGGCAAAGATGAGTTCGTCATCGATCGATTTTATCGCGTTGCCGATTGGACCGGGGCTCGCGAACGTCGCGACTACTATCAGCAACGCATCGAGATCGCGGACCAGCGGGAAGAGCGACGGATCGAGTTGTTTCGTCTGCTCTTTTGGATTGGCGACAAAATCGAGCAGGGTCATCTCGACGGGAATCTTCTTCTTCGATCCGTAGATGCTCTCGAGCAGATCGAGGCGCGGATCGCCGACTTTGATCTGACCCGGCCGGGTGCGATTCTTGGCGTCGGTCTGTCCCGCCGCCGGAGGCAATCCGGTGAGCGCGCGAAAGACCGTCGATTTGCCCGTGCCGCTCGCACCGAGAATTCCAATCTTCACGAATACACCCGCTGACGAAGCTAACAGCGTGTCACATGCGCGAGCGGTACGGAAGTGGAGAAATTTTGGAACTCGGAAACTGCGACGACGTCTCCGGAGTTGCGATTCGAACCCGTTCGAAGCGGCGTTAAGGCCGCGGCGGAAAAAATCGGGCAGCACGAGCAATCAGAATTTGGGGTCAACACGCCGCGACGGACAGGCGTCTCCTGCCCTGTCGCCCGGACCTTTGCTGAGCCGATGCGTATGGATTAATCTGTCGTCTTTGGCAGGCGGCGCGTGCGGGCCACCCTAGCTCAGTCGGTAGAGCAGCTGATTCGTAATCAGCAGGTCGTCGGTTCGAATCCGACGGGTGGCTCCAAAAAACCCCAAGAAATTCAAAGACTTTCAGAGTCATCTCGATTGCCACTCCGTCGAACTGCGGCCGATTGTCCGAAAACTGTCCGAATTTGTCATGGTTCCGGATCAGTTCGGGCTGGAATGGCGTCGTGAGCTCGCCGGAATATCTGCGATACGATCGCGAATCACCGAGAGGAATTCGGGCGAAAACGTTTCGTCGACATGGTCGATATTCCACAAGCCCGACTCCCGAACTTTGCGTTTGCGCGAGCGCAGACCAAGCCACGAAGCTGAAGGTGGATCGATCGCTTCCCGCTCAAAGTTGCTGAGGAGGGCTATTGCGTTGCGCTCAACAACCTTGCGCAGGCTTTGGGGCCCGGAGGGATCGTCGATGGGAATCCAAAGAAACGGCATTGCGCGGATTCGGTCGCTTACTGCTCTCTCCAGTGCGTGCTCAGCGCGACGAACTTATGCGGGTGCGCTGTTGCCGACGCCCCATGACTGAGGCGATGCCTCTTGTGAGAGGTAACCGGAGCCAAGCAGAGCATCGCCGACCAAATACCGGAACTGCGACTCACGATGATTGCCACCACCAGGATTGCGCCCGCGCACGCGCCCTCGGTGTTGACGTAGGCGCGTCCAGAGTGTCGCCCGCGAGTTGAGAGACACGGCATGCGTGCCAACGCGAACGACGCGCTCGCTTCGTCCATCTTCGCGAAATTCGCCAGGTTCGAAAAAGAAGTAGACCCCTCGGGTCGGCCAGCCCATTCGGCCGTGGCATTCCGCCAACCGCTTGAATCCTCCGTGCCTAACTCGGACCCGGTCGAGGATCTCATAGAATTCGGATAAGGCTTCTCGCCGATTCATCTTGATGTTGGCCTGCACCCCGATGCCCATCAGTTCATAAGTAGAGTCGGTTGTGATTTTCCCCCGCAGGGGGCGGAATCTGTCTCTCCGTTTTGAGTTGCGCGAACTCGAATGG
>JAJPIG010000005.1 GCA_021324855.1 Pseudomonadota bacterium
CCTTTTCCTATCCACCTACTCCCGCTATCCCTCTCCACGGCGTCATCCTCCGGCACCCGCGCAAAGGCGGGCGCAAGTTGTGGCTCAACTCGCCGGATCTTGACGCCCTTTCACTTTTCCACCAACTCCGCGACGCTACCCAATAGGTGAAGCATGGAACGTCTGACGGGTCGCTGCCATTGCGGAAACCTTACCCTCGAATTCGAGACGGCGATCCCACTCGCCCAACTTCAAGTGCGCGAGGATCAGTGTTCCTTCTGCCGAAAACATGGCGTGCGGACGACTTCGGATCCGAGCGGGCACTTGAGGATTTCAGCACGCGAGCCTGAGCAGGTGATTCGGTATCGGTTCGGGCTGGGAACCGCAGACTTCATGGTTTGCAGGCGCTGCGGCATCTACGTTGCCGCCGTGCTCTCGCCGGACGAGGGTTCGGCGTACGCTACTGTGAACGTGAATTGTTTCGACCGAATGGCTGAACTGACGCAGACTGTCGCGTCCGTCAGCTACGAGGCAGAGTCAGCTTCGGAGCGAATCGCCCGAAGGAGGGCGAGATGGACGCCGGCGCGCGTTGATCTTTGAATGGGGGAACGACATCTGGGGACGCGAGCTTCTAAGTGCGACTCTCTCCGGAAGAATAGTTTTGCGACCAAAGTTTGGCCGATTTGGCTTGAAGTTTTTCAAGCGTGTTGAGTGTTGCTGTTGTCCTGTCCTGCAATTCCTTCGATAGCGGTGGGGTGTCATTGTGAATGAAAGCCAGAATGCCGAAAAATGCGAACCGGGAACTGCGTTCCACTGCATACCAGGCCTGCTGTATCGCGCGGTCACTGATGTCAGGCCCCGGTCGAAATTGAATCTGGCCGGCCTGCACAGTGTAGCCCCTGGCGCGTTCCACGATCGGGTTGAGATGCTTGGCCATGCAGGCTTGCTGATATTGAGAGTAGAGGCGATCGGCGTCATCGGAATTGCCGACTGTGCCGTCCAGCGCTTGCCGTGTGAGAGTGCGTATCCGACCGAAGCTTGAACTTTCATCGGCGTGAGAGAGCCACTTGACCGCGTCGCCTTCGTTGTTGATTGCGGCAATTGTGACCCATCCCTCGAAAATGCTTGCTGCATGGCCTAAGGCTTGAAGGGGATAGCCCCGTTCCGCGAGAATGATGCAGCACCTCAGATCATTCTGTATCCGCTGCAAGAGTAAAAGCCGGACGATGCGGGCCTTGGCTAGCTTTCCTGGCGTGTCTATTCCCAGGACCGCGCTGGCGAGATTGAGTATCTCAATCGCGACGGTGAATGGTTCTGCCAATTCCTTGCTGAAGAAAGCAATCGCGTTTGATTCAAGATCATGAACAGATTTCTCTGCCATATTTCTGATTGAACTCTTCGTCCGCCGTGAAATGTTTTCGTCCGACTAGCGAACTCTCGGTTTCGGCTCGTTATCGAAACGAGTCACGTACTCCTCCCTATGCGACCTTTGTCCTTCGGCTGGCGTTGACGAAGCGGAGTTCGACGCGCTTGTTCAGCGCCTTGGCGATACGCCTGAGCATCGCCAGCGAATGCCCCTCGTAATCGGCGTCCTCCAGCCTGCTGATTACCGACGTGGTTGTGCCGACGAGTTTGGCGAGTTGCTCCTGGGTGAGGTCCGCGCGCTTGCGAAGCTCGTAAATCTTGCGCGCAACCGTGTCGTTCGCCTCAGCTTCGGCCAGTTCGGCCAATCTTTGAGGACGCCCCTCGTAGTAGCGCCGATGAATGATTTCAGCCGCGTCGCTGCTTGGATTTCGTTTACGAATATTCTTCATGTGTCTCGCCGGAGGTTTCCCAGCTTCGTTATTTGGGCACGCTGAAGACTCCGATTCGCCTGTTGCCAAAATTGAAGGTAGCTAGCAACGTGGCCACAAAAATCCGCTTCTTGCCCGTGATAGCTGCGAGCCTCCAACCACCTCCGCCCTTTGCTTTCGTCATCCTATCGCCGCGCTTTGCGGGTTGGCCCTTGATAGTAATTTCCCCTGCCATGCCCATTACTCCTTTCGAGATTTCCGCTCCGCCTTCATGTTGTCACGCGTCCTGGTTGGGATGACGTAGGTCATGATTCCTTGAGGACGTTGACGCTGCCGTACTCTCGGTAGAAGACTACCTTTGTTCGGCGTTGGGATTTTTTCTTCTAGCAGATTTCGCAAAATTGCTAAAGAATTTCCAGCCCAAAGTGTCCAAAAGTGTCCAAGACGATCTGAATTCAGGCGATTTGGGACGATGGTCTCAAGCAAGAAGGCCTTGATTTTCCGACGTTTTCTGACCTGAGGTGATCTGGGAAAAGCCACCGTACCGAATTAGCAATCTGGTGCCTTCGACCACTCGGCTACCTCTCCGGCGCGGTCGGGATGCCGATTGTCCGACCATGGCCCGCATGTACGCAAGGCGGCGGCTGCCGGCGCGGGCGCTTGAGCGAACCTCACTTTTCCACCAACTCCGCGACACTACCGGAAACAATCGACTGAAGGCACGAGCTGCTACTTTCGTATCGCTGGCGACAAGGCCAAACAGATTCACAGCGAATGCTTTGCTGGAATTTAGCGCTCTGAACCATCGGTGCTGCTTTGGGCGGTCGATCAATCTCACCCAGCTCGGATCGAATAGATTCTCCCCTTCGAGTCCCTTTCTGAGGACCCACTCGCGCTTCTCTTCCAGGAACTGACCCTTCCCCGCAAGCCTCGCCCACTCGATTTGTCGCTCCTTCATCTGCTGGGCGAACCGCATGACATCAATGTTTAGCGCGAACCGCTCGCCGCAATGCTGCAAATGCTGGAGACGAGAAGCAATCGTGCATCGAGCAGTGCGGTCCTATTTGGGTGTCATTCCCGATGGCTCGCTGCGGTCTGATCGCTTCAACGTCCTCTCGTTTGTCTAGAGAACAGCCAAAGTACAGCCAAAGTAACACCTCATTCTACCGTGTCTCGCGCTTGACATCGATCGCGCTGCGAGCTAAATCGCCAAGCATGACGCGGTATTTTGAATGCCGGGGGCGGGAGTCGAACCCGCACGGACCGTTAGGTCCAGAGGATTTTAAGTCCTCTGTGTCTACCATTTCACCACCCCGGCCTCTCGCCATGACAGCCGAAGCACGCCGGCGCTCGTCGATCACCAAAGCATCAGCAGCCGCGAAGCGGCAAGCGCAGGGACTGAGTACCGCCAGCCGCGATCACGTGCCGGACTGAGTCTGCATCCAGCCCTGCTGCGAGAAATAGCCGTTCAGTTGATCGACGACTTCCTTCGCCGTCTTGTCACCAAGTTCGCCGGTCGATGACTTGTAGGTCTTGATTGCGCCGAGTCCGGCGTTCGCGCCCACAATAACGGCGGCACCTGCGCCCGCCGCGGCGCCCGCGCCACCCGTCACGGCCGCGCCGGGCATCTTGCCGCTCTCGGCGTGAGTCGTGAAATCGAGCAGCTTCTGATAGCCGTCGCTGCTCTTCTGATACATCGAAACGCTGGCATCGATGCTCGACGCGCCCGCGCCGAAGCCGATCACCAGGCGGCGCAGCCGATTGCCCTCATTGATGTCCTTGAACTCGCCATCAACCACGAGCAGGTTATCGCCGACCGGCGGCGTGCCGCGCTCGAGGCAGGTCGCCGACCAGCCTTCCTTCTGCAGCGTGCTCACGATCTCGAGGCATACGTTCTCCGCCGTGTCGCGCGCGAGCTTAATCTGCTGCGCGTCGATATTTTCGCCCGACATGTTGCGATAGGCGCGCTGAATGATGCTCTGGTTTAGCGTGATGTCGGACGGATCGGCAGCAAACGGATAGACCACGATCGAGGATGGCCGCGATTGAGCCAGGGGTATGCTCCGATTTTGCAGCGTGGCGGTCGCTCCAGCGCATCCAGCCGCCGCGACCGCGAGCAGCACCAGCCATGTCCGCTCGAGAACCGTCATAAACTCCCCTCGCAGCTCCAAATGGTTAGCTGAATAATGAAGCAGATCGGCGCTGCTCTGGATACGTGGTTCAGGCAAGCATCGCGCGCCATCGCGACGAGCCGCTCAGCAGTTCGATGATGCGCAGCGGAGTCAGCGGAAACTCATCTATTTTGATTTCGAACGGCGCGAGCGCGTTCTCGACCGCGGCCACGATCGCGGCCGGCGCCGGAATCGTGCCGCCCTCGCCAGCGCCTTTTACGCCCAGCGGATTGATCGGGGTCGGCGTATGCAGATGCGCGATTGCGACCGGCGGCACCGCGCCGGCGGTCGGCAGCGTGTAGTCGGCGAAGTTGGCGGTGAGCGGCTGGCCGCCGGCATCGTAGGCCATCAGCTCGAACAGCGCGTTGCCGATTCCATGCGCGACGCCGCCCTGAATCTGACCCTCGACGATCGTCGGATTGATGATATTGCCGCAATCGTGCGCGACCACATAGCGGACGATCCGCACCAGGCCGGTGTGGATATCGACCTCGACTTCGACTACGTGCGTGCCATTGCAGAAGGTCGATGCGCTCGGGACGAAGCTGACGGTCGCATCGAGACCGGGGCTGATTCCGCGCGGCATCCATCCGCCGAGTCGCGCGCCCGAGAGCGAGTTTGCGAACAGTTCCTTGAGCGTGACGCCCGCCGCGGCATCGCCCTTAAGATGAACGCGGCCGTCGGCGAGTTCGAGGTCGTCTTCGAGCGCTTCGAGATCCTGCGCCGCGAGCTTGAGCAGCTTGCGCCGCACCTCGTTCGCCGCCATCTGCACGGCCGAGCCGGCATTGGCGCCCGAGCGGCTCGACACCGTTCCGACGCCCATCGCGATCGCGCCCGTGTCGCCGCACGTTACGGAGATGTCCTCGAGGCGAACCCCGAGCTGATCGGCGGCCACCTGCGCGAGCGTGGTCTTATGGCCCTGCCCTTGCGGACACGAACCGCTGTGCACCGCGATCTTTCCCGTCGGCAACACGCGCACGGTCGCGGCTTCGAACGGACCAAGTCCCGTACCTTCGACGAAATTGGCGACGCCGATGCCGAGATAACGGCCCGCCTCGCGCGCCGCCTTCTGCCGCGCGGGAAAATTCGCGTAGTCGGCGAGCTCGAGTCCCTTTGCCTGACAGGCGGGATAATCGCCGCTGTCGTAGGTGAGCATCTCGCCATGGCGATACGGCAGCCCGAGCGAGTACGGCATTTGATGGGGCTGGATGAAGTTGCGCCGGCGCAGCTCGGCGCGATCGATTCCCATCGCATCCGCCGCGCGATCCATCATGCGCTCCATCGCGAACACGCCCTGGATGCGGCCCGCGCCGCGCACCACGGTGTTGGGCACCGTGTTCGAGAAGGCGACCGTCACTTCGAGGCGGAGATTCGGAATGACGTACGGACCGTGCATCGTGGCGGCCGCGGTATGCGGCGCGATAATTCCGATCGGCAGGTAAGCACCATTGTCGTGCAGCATCGTGCCGCGCACGCCGAGAATCCTGCCGGAGCCGTCGAGCGCGATCTCGACATCCCAGAACTGATCGCCCTCGCGCGTGGTCGAGAGAAAATGCTCGCGCCGATCTTCGAGCCATCGCACCGGCGCGCCGAGCATCTGCGCGATTGCCGCGACGACGCCCTCCTCCGGATAGAACGGCGCCTTGGGACCGAAGCCGCCGCCGACGTCGGGCGCGATCACGCGAACGCTTTCGAGGCTTCGATCGAGCAGCTCGGCGAGCACGCGCTGGTTGTTATGCGGCGCCTGGCACGATGACCACACGGTCAGCCGGTCGCCGGCCGGATCGATCATCGCCGCCGCGCCGCGCCCTTCGATCGAGCTGGCGTTGCCGCGATGAGTCCGGAGCGAGACGCCGTAGACATGGTTGGTCGAGCGAAACGCCGCATCGACATCGCCCTTGATAAGCGAGAGGCGGCAGGCGACGTTATCGGCGGCATCGAGATGCACGCGCGGGGCGCCGGGCCGCACGGCCGCACGGCCATCGCCGAGCGCGGGCAGCTCCTCGTAATCGACCTCGATCAGCTCGGCGGCGTCCTCAGCGAGATAGCGGCTTTCCGCGACCACCGCCGCGATCGTTTGGCCGACGTAGCAGACCTCGTTGCGCGCGAGCAGCGGCTGCGTGACTTCGCTTTCCGAGCGATATGTGGTCTTCACCACGCGCGGAATGACCGAACCCATCGGGATCGAACCGCGCGCCGACGGCGGCAGGTCATTCCAGGTGAGCACCGCGCGCACGCCGGCGAGCGCGCGGGCGCGGCTCACGTCGATCGCGCGGATACGCGCATGGGCATAATGACTGCGGAGAAACGCGACGTGGAGCAAGCCGGGCAGCTTCAGATCGCCGACATAGTTGCCGCGGCCGGTGAGGAGCGCCACGTCCTCGACCCGCCTGACACGGGCTCCCATCTCCCTCGCGCCCATCCAGCACGCTCCCAGTAGGAATTCGAGCGACCAAGCGCCCGGTGAAACGGACGATATCAGGCGGATGCGGGAATAGTGAAGCGAGCCATGGGTCAATTGCGTCCGCGATACGCCGCTTAATAAAATAATCGCACGATGGCGCGATCGCTCAGCCGTTGCCGCAGTAGTCGGGGTGCAATGCTGGCTTTGAGTGCGATGGTTGCGCTTGGGGGTTGCAGCGTCGCGTCAGCGCCGCTTCCCGACACGCCGCACGTGGTCGCGACTCCGCAGTCCGGGATGGTCAACGTTGCAGCGCAATCGGGCAAACCGGTCGGATCGATCACGCCGGTCTACATCTCGATCGCCAACGGCACCGACATTCCGCGCGTAGTCGCGCCCAACCAGGTTTTTGCGGTCAATGACGTTGGCGAGCGGGTCGCGCCGATTCCGAGCGGCGAGGCGGCGCGCGAAGCCGGCGGCGCAGGCGAACTCAAGGCCGCATTGGCAAGCGGCGCGGTAAGCGCGGGGGTCGGCGGCGGCATCGGCGCGGGACTCGGCGCCGCGGCTGGCTCGGCCTTCGGCGCGGTCGGACAGGGGGCGCTGTTGGGTGGCGCGATCGCCGGCGCGGAAGCGGTCCTCACCGGCGTCACAAGCGGAGTGGCGTCATCGCACAGGCAGGCAAATCAACAAATCAATTCGCTCGCGCTCAAGCCCGGCAAAATCTACCGCGGCTTTACACAAAGCGGCTATGTCTTTTTCCCCAAGGGCTCCTACACAGGACTCGAAGTGGTGCTGGTGAACGCGGAGACCGGCGACACCGAGGACATCAAGACACCGTGGCGCTGATGCCTGTGAGCTACCCGTGAGATTCGCGGTCGCGGCGCCCTGCTACATCGATTTCTACCGGCAGGCGATCGAACTCGAACGACTCGGCTTCGACGGCGTATGGCTGTTCGACTCGCCGATGGTCCATTCGGACGTTTATGCGGCGCTCGCCCTGATCGCGGTGAACACCGAACGCATTCGGATCGCGCCCGGCGTTGCGGTCGCCCGCAATCGCATCGCGCCGGTCACCGCGCACTCGATCGCGACCATCAACCAGCTCGCGCCGGGACGCGTAGCGCTCGGCTTCTCGACCGGCAACACTGCGCGACGGGCGATGGGGATGCCGCCGGTCGGGCTCCGCGAATTCCGCGACGAAGCAATCACGATCCGCGCGCTGCTCCGGGGCGAAAACGCGCCCTATCGGGAGGGCGAGCGCGAATCGATCGTGCGTCTCGTGCATCAGCATCACGGCTTCATCCGGCTCGAACCGCGCATTCCGTTAATCATGGGAGCGACGGCGCCGAAATCGCTCGCGATCGCGGGCGAAGTCGGCGACGGGCTCATCACGTCGGGCGCGAGTCCGGAAATACTGAAATCGTGGGTGGAGATCGCGCGCGCGGCGATACCGCCGGAGCGCCGCAGCGCTCCCTTTCACATCGCCGCGATGGTCGGCGTATACGTCACCGCATCCGGCGAGACCGCGGATTCGCCCGGTCCGCGCGAGGCGCTCGGTCCGTGGATAATCGCCCATCTGCGGCTGCGGCTCGACACGTTCAAGGGACCGGCCGACGCGATGGATCCGGTGCTGGCCGAGTTCGCTCGGGAAGTGGCGAAGCTGCCCGCGCCTAAGCATCTCAGGCTTTACGAGAATTACCAGATCGGCATCGGCGAGAATTTTCGGCGCTTCGTGACGCCCGAGGCGATCAACGCGACCTGCCTGTGCGGCCCGCCCGACTTCGTCGCCGCGGGCATCCGCAAGGTCTTCGCGGCCGGGGCCGACGAAGTGATCCTGCGCCCGCACGCCGATGGCCGGACGCTCACCAATTATCGGCGCTTCGTGGAAACTGTGATGCGCCCGATGCGCGGCAGCTAGCGTCGTCGCCCACACTTCCGGGTTGGTCAGGGTGATTCCGGCTCAAAAGGCCACTTGACGGTGGCTGTCTACTTGCGCTGCTTCGCGATCAGCTCGTCCAGGGCTTCGTTTACGAAATATTTGTCGGATGGATCGGCGGCCTCGGCCGGCTGGCGATGGCGCGCGATCCAATCCTCGATCGCGATCCGCGCCGCCTCCTGAATTCCGCCGATTCCAAGCGCGGCGGCCACCCGATTCAGTTCCGCGGCGAGTTCCTGCGGCAGCGTCAGCGCAATTTTTTCCTCCGCCATTCTTTCTCTATAGTGTTGCGTTCGCCTCACGGTCAAAATGGAAATCATCATGAGCGGCGGATCGAAGTACCTGGGCGCAATCGTCGAATATCTCGACCAGGGAAAGCTCCGCCCCGCGATGGTCGTGCGCGAGAACGACAGCCGCGTCGGCATCCTGGATTCCAGCGGACGCGAGAAGAGCGTGGCGCGCGATCTCATCCTGGTGCGTCATCCCGAGCATCGCGCCGATGCCGCCAATCTCGCCCCGGTTCTCGCTGAGATCGACGCCGAGCGCGGGCGGCTCGCCGCCGAGTTGGATCTCGATCTGCTGTGGGAAGTGGTGCACGAGCAGAATCGGCCGTTCACCGCCAACGAGCTGGCCGAGTTGTTCTTCGGCCGGCGCTCGGCGACCGCGACTGCCGTGGTGCTCGAAGCGCTGCTCAACGATCGGCTCTATTTCACGCGCCGTCATATGGATTTCATCGCGCGCAGCGCCGAACAGGTCGAGCGCCTGCGTCTGCAGCAGAGCCGCGAGCGTCTGAAGAGCGAAAGCGCGCGCCGCACACGAACTCTCGTCAGGAGCATCCTCGACGGTGAGCCGTTGCCGCCCGAACCCGAGCGCTCAGAGTTGGCGGCGGAACTTAACGCTTACCTGAAGAATCCTTACACGCGCCGACAGGAGATGGACGCGCTGCTCGCGCATGCGATGCCCGATGTGACGCCCGCCGAGATTGCGGTCGAGGTGCTCGATCGGCTCGGCGCGCTGCCCGATGTGCCGCGCTTCGCGTTGATCGGTGGATTGCCGAGTGGCTTCAGCGAGGCTGTCCGGAGCGAGGCGGTTGAAGTGGTCCCGCCCGAGCGCGCGGCGATCGCTGATGAGTTGTTCGCGATTACGATCGACGATGAGGAGACGCTCGAAGTAGATGACGCCCTGAGCTGTGTTGTCGAGCCCGACGGCGTGCTGCGGGTCTGCGTCCATATCGCGCTGACGGCGGACTTCGTCCCGCGCGGCGGCGCGATGGACAAGGAGGCGGCCGGACGCGCCGCGACCGTCTATCTGCCTGAAGCGACCATCTGGATGCTGCCGGAGGAAATCTCGTGCGTGCGCGCGAGTCTGATCGCGGGCGAGATGCGGTCGGTGCTCACTACCGACGTCCGCATCGGGGCGGGGGGCGAGATTTTGTCGCAGTCGATTTACCCCGGCCGGATGCGCATCGGGGCCCGGCTCGATTACCGCGGCGCCGACCGCATGCTCGCGGAAGGAACGAACGGCGATTCCGATCCGATCCGCGCCGCGCTTTGGCGGCTGAACGGCGCGGCGGCCAAGCTGCGCGAGCGGCGCCGGCGCGCCGGGGCTGCGATGTTTCACCGGCGCGAGTCGAAGGTTCGCGTGCGCGGCGACGAGATCGATATCGAGATTATCGACCATGATTCTCCGAGCCGTAACCTGGTCGCGGAATTCATGGTCTTGAGCAATCATGTCGCGGCCCGTTACGCCGCCGACCATCGCGTGCCGATGATCTATCGCGTGCAGCCCGGCAACGGCGGCGATCTGATGATGCAGCGCGCGCGACTATCGCTCTATCCCGAGTATCACGCGGGAATCGGGCTCGAATGCTATGCGCAACTCAGCTCGCCGATTCGCCGCTACGCCGACCTGGTCCTGCAACGCCAGCTCATCGTCGCACTCGGTGAGACCGGGCCGCGGCCGTACGATGCGAACGAACTGCTGACGATTCTCGCGAATACCGAGAATGCGGAAATCGAGGCGAAGGAACTCGAGCGCCGCGCGAAGCGCTACTGGATACTGCGCTATCTCGAGCGCAACGCGATCGATCGAGAGCTCGCGGCGACCGCATTCCGCGACGGACAGAGCGCCGAGCTCAACGATTACGCGATCCGCGGGTCATTGCACGGCGCGCCGCCGCTCCCGACCGAGGCGCAGATCACGGTGCGCATCGCTCGGATCGATCCGCTGCGGGGATTGCTCGTAATGAGTTACGCCGGCCCGGCCCACGAGGACCGGGGGTCCAGTTGAGCCGGGCCGTGCTCCCCCATCCGAGGCGGCGGTGGCGGCGGAGTCAGTTAAGCCTGAGCGCGGCCGAGAATCTCGATGCCATCCTGGCCGAGGCGCCAGCGATCGATTGATTCGACGTTGAAGCGCCAGTCGCTGCCGACTTTGAACGCCGGGAGACGTCCGCGCCGGAGCTGGCGATAGATGGTTGACGGATGGACCTTCAGGTACCCTGAAAGCTCTTTGACGGTCATCACCTTGCTGTCTTCGTATGTCATCTCCCCACTCTCCCATGAACCGGTCGCTCCAGGCGGCCAGTTAGGTTGGACCGTCATGAAGCAATCGCTATGCCGCCAAGGTTGATTGGGATTTCGCAAATGCAGTCTGATTGGCTCATGATGAGTTAGCACGTGACGATCGAGGAGTCCCGGGCCATCGAAGATGTCCACAGGCAGTGGCATTCTTTGCTGGTCATCCTTGGGCAAAAATATCTGGAAATCACGGGTGAATTTACTCCCCGATGGTCGGGTTTCGCCTGTTGAATTCTATCCCCCGATGATTTGCTTTGACGCGCTCCATCGCCAATTATGGGCATCCTGAGAAATCAGGAGGCGGGGCCGATGAGCAAGCGGCCGGACCTGCGGTACGAACGCAGACTGTGGCGATTAGGCATCGAGAGCGTTGCGGGATTGGATGAGGCGGGGGTGGGACCGATGGCCGGGCCGGTGGTCGCCGCGGCCGTAATCTTTCCCCCTGAAACCTTCGTCCGAGGAGTCCACGATTCGAAGCAGGTATCCGCTGAAACCCGGGAAAAGCTCTATCCGAAGATATTCGAGTGCGCCCGCGCTATCGGGGTGGGCCTGGCTGAACCGGAAGAAATCGACCGGCTGAACATTTATTGGGCAACGATGCTTGCGAGCGAACGCGCGATCGCGGCGCTTTGTCCGCCGCCTCAGCACGTGCTGGTCGATGGCAAGCGCATTCCGCGGCTGGCCGTTGAACAGACACGGATCGTCGGCGGTGATCGCAAGAGCTTCTGCATCGCGGCCGCATCGATCATCGCGAAGGTAACCCGCGACCGGATCATGTGTGAGCACGATCAGCGCTACCCCGGGTACGGCTTCGGACAACACAAGGGTTATTGCACGGCTGATCACTTCGATGCGTTGCGCCGGCTCGGACCGTCACCGATTCATCGACGATCGTTTGCGCCGGTTTTTGAAGCTGCGCAACAACGGCTGATATGACCGGCGCGCGTCGTCACGGCGGCCTCGCATTTACCCTGGCGTCCTGCTTGCGCTACACTTCAAATTTGACTGTCCAGGACGGCGTGGGAGTGACTGAATTATGGCGCTGGAACGTGACAAACTAACGGCCGAGCGCGCGCTGCTGACGCTCGGCGAGAGCGAATTGCTCGAACTCTACCGGCGCATGAACCTGATCCGGCGGTTTGAGGATCGCACCGCCGAGATGTACGCACGCGGCAAAATAACCGGATTTTGCCATCTCTATGCCGGCGAGGAAGCGGTGGCGGTCGGAGCGATTTTTGCGCTTTACGATAAAGACTACGTGGTCTCGACCTACCGCGAGCACGGCCATTGCCTGGCCAAGGGCACGCCGCCGCGCAAGGTGATGGCCGAGCTGTTCGGCAAGGAGACCGGCATCTCACACGGCCGCGGCGGCTCGATGCATCTGTTCGATCCGAACCTGCGCTTCATGGGCGGCTACGCGATCGTCGGCGGCGGCCTGCCGCTTGCGGTCGGACTTGGACTGTCGATCGCGTACAAGGAAGAGCCGGAAGTGGTCTGCTGCTTCTTCGGCGACGGTGCGCTGCCGCAGGGAGCGTTCCACGAATCGCTCAACATGGCGTCGCTCTGGAAGCTGCCGGTGATCTTCATCTGCGAGAATAATTTCTACGGCATGGGCACGCTGGTGCAGAACGCAATCTGCCAGCAGGAGCTTTACCGCTTCGCCGAGCCCTACAAGATGCCCGGGGTGCGCGTCGATGGGATGGACGTGCTGGCCGTTTACCAAGCCACGATGGAAGCGACAGCGCGCGCGCGCGAAGGCGAAGGCCCATCGCTGATCGAGGCGGTGACCTATCGCTATCGCGGCCATTCGATGTCTGATCCGGCCGAGTACCGCTCCAAGCGCGAGGAGCGCATCTGGCAGGAGCGCGATCCCATCAAGACGCTGCGCCGCCGTCTGGTCGGCGAGCGTCGCGTTCCCGAGAGCCGGCTGGAGGCGATCGAGCGCGAAGTTAATGCGATCATCGATGATGCCGTCCGTTATGCCGACGAAAGTCCGGAGCCCGCGCTCAGCGATCTGATGAAGAACGTTTACGTCGAAAACGGGGGGCCGCAGAGCTGATGGCTCAGATTTCCTATCGTGAAGCGTTGAACCAGGCGCTCGCCGAAGAGATGACGCGCGATGACCGCGTGTTCATCATGGGCGAGGAGGTCGGCTATTTCGGCGGCGCATTCAAGGTCACCGACGGGCTGCTTGCCACCTTCGGCGAAAAGCGCGTGCGCGATACGCCGATCTCGGAGCTTTCGATCGTCGGCGCGGGAATCGGCGCGGCGATGGGCGGTCTCAAGCCGATCGTCGAGCTGATGACCGTCAATTTTGGCCTGTTAGCGATGGATCAAATTGTCAATCACGCCGCCAAGATCCATTACATGTTCGGCGGCCAGGCCAAGGTGCCGATCGTGATCCGCGCGCCGCAAGGCGGCGGCCATCAGCTCGGCGCGCAGCACAGCCAGAGCCTCGAAGCCTACTTCATGCACTGCCCGGGACTGCGCGTGGTGATTCCCGCCTCGCCCGCTGACGCCAAGGGACTGCTCAAGACCGCTATCCGTCAGGATGATCCGGTTATCTTTCTCGAGCACGAGTCGCTCTACGGAATGAAGGGCGAGGTGCCCGAAGGCGAGCATCTGGTGCCATTTGGCGTGGCCAACCTGATGCGCCAGGGCAAGGACGTTACGATTATCAGCTATTCGAAGTGCGTGTACGATTCGATGCGCGCCGCGGAAGCGCTCGAAAATGAAGGGATCGATGCCGAGGTGATCGATCTGCGCACGCTCAATCCGCTCGATATCGGCGCCTGCGTCGAATCGATCAAGAAGACCGCCAAGGCGATTATGGTTTACGAGGGATGGCGTACGGGCGGAGCCGGCGCCGAAGTAGCGGCGCAAATCTACGAGGCCGCGTTTGACCATCTCGATGCGCCGATCGAGCGCGTGGCGACGAAGGACGTCCCGATGCCGTATAATGCGCGGATGGAGCGGGCCGCGTTGCCGAGCCCGGCTGACATCGTCAAGGTCGCCGAGCGCCTGGTCTAGGAGCGCGCCCAATCGCTTTGAAACGGCGGCGCTAACGTTCCGGTGCTCCTCTCCAGTTCGCGGCGCGCTGCTTTGCCTCAGCCATAACCAGGGAAGGACTTTACGATGAGCGAGATCACGATGCCGAAGCTCTCCGATACGATGGAGGAGGGCAAGATCATCCACTGGCTCAAGCATCCCGGCGACTCGATTCGCCACGGCGAAGCGATCGCCGAGGTCGAGACCGACAAGGCCGACATGGTGCTCGAGTCATTCGATGAAGGCGTGCTGGAAGAAATCCGACTGCCCGAGGGTCAGAGCGCGCCGGTTGGCGCAGTGATCGCGATCATGCGCAAGCCGGGCGCCGAGCGCGAGGAACCCGTCACGGCGATTCCGACTGCACACGAACCCGAAGAACCTGTCACTGCGATCCCAACGGCCCGTGAGCCCGAAGAGCCCGTCACCGCGATACCGACCGCGCGCGAGCATCCGGCGCCCGCCGAGCAAGGCAACGGACTCGCGACACCGCCGCCGTTCCATCCCGCGATGAGTGCGCATCCGTCTGCCGCACCGACTGCGATGCCGGCGCCGCCGACCCGCGTCGTCCAGCCCGAGGCTCATCCGCCTGCACCGCGCCAGGTCGAGTCCGGCGATGGTTCGAAAATAAAAGCCTCCCCGCTCGCGCGCCGCGCTGCCGAAGAGGCGGGCATCGATTTGTCCGCGGTGCGCGGGACCGGTCCTGATGGCCGGGTGACAAAGCGCGACATCGACAACTTTCTCCGCGAGCAGCAGATGTTTCGCTTCCGGCGGCTGGTCGCGCCGCGCGAAGGCGCGCCTGGCTCGCGCGAAGAACTCTCTTCGATGCGCAAGACTATCGCGCAGCGGATGGCGCTCTCGAAGCGCGAAATCCCGCACTTTTACGTCACGGTCGAAATCGACATGGAAGAGACGGTGCGCTTCAAGAACTCGCTCGAAGCGACCGAACTGTTCGACGAAGACGTCTCCTACAACGACATCATCATAAAGGCGACGGCGCTCGCGCTCAGCCGCTTCACGCGCATGAACGCCTCGTTCGAAAACGACGGCATCTCGATCTACCCCCACATCAATATCGGCGTTGCAGTTGCGGTCGAAGACGGTCTGATTGTGCCGGTTATCCACGAATGCGAACGCAAGTCGCTGCCCGAGATTGCGCGCCACGCTCATCGCCTGGTGTCGAAGGCAGCGCAGGGCGGCTTCACCGCCGAGGAGCTTTCCGGCGGCACGTTCACGATTTCCAACATGGGCATGCTCGGCATCGAGCACTTCTCCGCGGTCATCGTGCCGGGCCAGGCTGCGATTCTCGCTGTCAGCGCGATCAAGGATCGTCCCGTGGTGCGCAACGGGCAGATCGTGATCGGCAAGACCATGATGGTCACGGTGTCGTGCGACCATCGCGTGATCGACGGCGTCGTGGCCGGCCGCTTCCTGCAGGAAATCAAGCGTTTCCTCGAAAATCCGGCGAGCCTGCTGGTCGGCTGACTCGAGCGCGGGGCGCACCTGCTGCGCCCTCCTCCCACCGGAATCTCCGAAGGATGATTCGTGGCTAACTCACGCTATGACCTGGTGGTGATCGGTTCCGGCCCGGGCGGCTACGTCGCGGCGATTCGCGCAAGCCAGCTCGAGATGCGCGTTGCAGTAGTCGAACGCGATCGTCCGGGCGGGGTCTGCCTGAACTGGGGATGTATCCCATCCAAGGCGCTGCTGAATTCCGCCGAAACGATGGAAGCGATTCGCGGCGCGGCGAAGGAGCATGGCATCGAGGTCGGTGATATTCGCGTCGATTTCCAGCGCGTCATCGCGCGATCGCGCGAGGCCGCCGACAAGCTCTCGCGCGGCGTCCGCTACCTGTTGAAGAAAAATCACGTCGATCTTTACGAAGCCGACGCTGCTTTGAGCGGACCGCATACCGTCGCGTTAAAGCCCGCACCCGACAAGACTCCGCCGGAAGTTTCGATGCTCGAAGCGGAGAAAATTCTGATCGCGACCGGATCGGGCGAGCGGCTCTTCCCGGGAATGAAGATCGGCGACGGCGTGATGACAAGCCGCGAGGCGCTCGTCCACGATCGTTTGCCTGAATCGTTGGTGGTGATCGGCGCGGGTGCGGTCGGCCTGGAGTTCGCTTATTTTTATCGTGCGTTCGGCGTTGATGTGACCGTGGTCGAGCTGGAAAAGCAGATGCTCCCCGGGTTCGATGCCGAAATCGCCGAAGAGTTGCGGCGCGCGTTCGTCAAACGCGGCGTGAAGGTGATGCTCGGGCATGGCTACCGGTCGATGGAGAAGCGTGGCGATCGATGGGCGATTGCGCTCGATGCGGACGGACAGCCGGCCACGGTCGAGGCTGAGACGGTGCTGGTCGCAGTAGGACGAGTGCCGCTCAGTGCCTCAATCGGGCTCGAGCGCGCCGGCGTGGAAATCGGGCGCGGCGGGTTCATCACGATCGACGATTCATTCCGGACCAGCGCGCCAAGCATCTACGCGATCGGCGACGTCGCGCGCACGCCGTTGCTCGCGCACAAAGCCTCGGCCGAAGGCATCGCAGCGGTCGAGATCATGGCAGGTATCCGTGAACCCGGGTTCGATCTGCTTACAATCGCCGGATGCATCTATTGCGAGCCCGAGGTTGCCACGGTGGGACTCACAGAAGCACAGGCGCGCGCGCGTGGAATCGACGTGAAGGTCGGCAAAATTCCGTTCCGCGCGATCGGCAAGGCGGTCGCTGTCAACCAGGCCGAGGGTTTCGTCAAGCTGGTTGCGAGCCGCCAGTATAGCGAGGTAATCGGGTGCCAGATTATCGGGCATCGCGCAACCGATCTGATTTCCGAAGTGGTGCTGGGGCGCGCGCTCGAAACCACGACTGCCGAAATCGGCAGGACGCCGCATCCCCATCCGACGCTCTCCGAAGGTATTATGGAAGCAGCGCTAGCCGCCGAGGACGAGGCGATCAACTTTTGAGATGAGCGAAGCGCGCAAACTTGGCATCGCACGGCTGGGAACCGTTGAGTACACTGGCGCGCTCCGCCTGCAGGATGCGATGGTGCGCGCGCGGCTCGCCGATGCGATCGGCGACGCGCTGCTGCTGCTGGAGCATCCGCACGTTTTCACGTTGGGGCGCGGCGCGGATCTCGGTTTTCTGCGCCATCGGCCGCACGGCATCGAGGTGCATCGCGTCTCGCGCGGCGGCCAGATTACCTATCACGGGCCAGGCCAGCTAATCGGTTATCCGATTCTCAAGCTCGACGGCGCCGCGCGCGATGTCGGCCGTTATCTGCGCGATCTGGAAGCCACGATTATCAATGCGCTCGGGGCGTTCGGAATCGTTGCCACGCGGCGCATCGGCATGACGGGCGTCTGGGTCGGCGACCAAAAGATTGCGTCGATCGGCGTGGGTTTGAGGCGCTGGGTCACGTTTCACGGTTTCGCACTCAACGTCGAGTGCGATCTGAAGTATTTCGATGCGATCGTACCGTGCGGGATTGCGGACTGCGAGATGACGTCGACAGCCGCGCTGGGTTATACGGAACTCTCCGTCGATCGCGTCGCGACCGTCATCGAACAGAGTTTCGCCGCTCGATTCGGGTACGAATCTGTCGAGTCAATCGGCGCCGCTTCGCTCTGGAACCTGATTGACGCCGATGTCGCGCGCTGCGAAGCTCGGAGTGAGATCACATGATCGCCGGGCGCAAGCATCCCGACTGGATCAAGGTCCGCGCGCCGGTCTCGCCCGAGTATTTCCGCACCCGGGCGCTGCTCGGAGAGATGCGGCTTCACACCGTATGCCAGGAGGCCGCCTGCCCCAACATCGGCGAATGTTTCTCGCATCGAACGGCCACATTCATGCTGATGGGCGACGTCTGCACGCGCAATTGTCCGTACTGCAACGTCACGCATGGCAAGGCGCGCCCGCTCGATCCCGACGAGCCGCGGCGAATCGCGGAAGCCTCGGCGCGGCTCGGGCTGACACACATCGTCGTAACTTCGGTTGATCGGGACGACCTGCCCGACGGCGGCGCGAGCCATTTCGCAGCCACGGCCGTCGCGATCAAGATGCTTCAGCCGGCAGTGCGGGTCGAAGTGCTGGTGCCTGATTTTAAGGGCGATCATCTCGCGGTCGAGACCGTGATCCGTGCGCCGGTCGATATCTACAATCACAACATCGAAACCGTGCCGCGGCTCTATCGCACCGCACGCCCGGGCGGACATTACGAGCGCTCGCTCGACGTGCTGGGCCATGCGCGCCGCTTCGCCGTCCAACTCAACCGTCAACTGCTCACCAAGGCGGGTGTGATGCTGGGGCTTGGCGAAGAACTCGACGAAGTGCTCCGCGTGATGCGCGACTTGCGCTCGATCGATTGCGATATTTTGACGCTTGGTCAGTACCTGCGGCCGACCCGCGATCATCTTCCGGTTGCGCGCTATGTGCCGCCTGAGGAATTCGCGGAATTGCGCCGTGCGGGACTTGCCATGGGCTTTCGACACGTCGAGTCGGGCCCGCTGGTCCGCAGTTCCTATCACGCATGGGAGCATGTGAAACCCACGGCTGCATGACGCGTTAGCCTGCGGAAGTTCGCGTCGGCCTCCATTTCGTTTGCGGGAGAATTGTTGCAGGTTCGCCAGCAATTGGGCTCATTCATGCAACATCCTGATTCGAACGTCGCACTTGGGCCTTCGCCCGAGGCAAGGTGGCATCCAGAGCCGTCCGCGCTAATCGATTTTCGATATCAAGCGCTAATTTAGGCAAATCGTATCTCTCGTAAGTGTCGGAATTCGTTACTGAATCACCAGATCGCATCGGCTGCACATCGTCGTGTTTATGGAACATCTCTTGCTGGAATCAGCTTGGCTTGAAATCCCAATATGCTTCGGGGTGGGAGATGAACCTGAAACTCGATGAGTTGAGAAAGCTCTTGCTCCAACCCGAGCCGCCGATGATTCGCGTGCAGGAGCGTCGGAGCGGAAGTCCGATTGCCAGTCCGCTACTCGGCGGTTTAAGCAGCAACGGAACCGAATCGAATGGCGATGGTGACGGGAGTGGCAGTGGTGTTGAGCCAAAAAATCCCTCCGTGGAGAGAGGTGCGGTTGTGGCGAATAGTCTGACGAGCGAGGTTTTGAATTACGTGACGACCGCGGCCGATGGAGCTGCCGAAGCGAAGAGCCAGTATCAGCTCGCTGCCGCCGTCGCCAAGGTCTTCGAGCCGACCCGAACCTTCCAGGAGTCGCTTACGCGTCTGACCAAGACATTCGAGCAGGTCGACATCCTCGGGCAGAGCGCTTCTCGCGCGCTGGCGCCGATGAAGGCATTCGCAGAGCAAATAGCGCATATTGCGCAGAACTTCGGACCGATGAAGGCCTTCCAGGATCAGCTCGCGCAACTCGCATCCAACTTCGAGCCGATGAAGGGCCTGCACGAGCAGCTCGCCCAGATTGGCCAGGCCTTTCACGACCATCTGATCGAACTATCCCGTACGCTCGAACCGGCTAGGAAGCTGCAAGGCAAGGTGGCAGAGCTTGCGCGCGGCCTTGAGTCGGTGAGCGAGATGCAGGCAGAGTTCGAACGTTTGGCCGAGAGCTTCAAAGTCGGCGTGGCGCCATCCAAGGACGCGCCGGCCGCTGCTGCCGGCAATGGCGGCGTCGGCTACGCCAACGGCTCTGCGCTTTCCTGAGAGCTGACACGCGACCAAAAAAACGCCCGCTTCGTCGATCCGAAGCGGGCGTTTTTGTAATCAAAATTTGGCGGCAGCTACGGTCCAAACACGGTCCCCTCGTCGACCTTCCTCTGCTGATTTGCGCGCCGCTGCATGTAACCGTCCTGCACCGCGCCGTAGAGATCGATCGCGTAGCGGTCGACCTCTTCAAATAGATTCAAATGCAGTGAGCGGTAGTTGATCCCGGCCAAAGCAAACTGGCCGACGTTGGCCGGAATGTAGACATACCACGGTGTCAGCCAATCGAGCGGATTCATCGCGCCGTCCGCGACCAGGCCGACCGTATCGCGGATCGTCGATGGTCCTAGGAACGGCAGCACCACGTAAGGCCCGGTCGGCACACCGTAATGGCCGAGCGTCAGCCCGAAGTCGTCGCGATTCTCCTTGAGACCGAACCACGTATCCGCAACATCGAACAGCCCGGCGACGCCGAGCGTGGTGTTGATCCCGAAGCGGGCCACTTCCGTGCCGGCTCGCGTCAGACGAAGCTGGAACAGATTGTTCGCGAAGCGCGGGATGACACCGACATTGCTGAAGAAATTCCCGACGCTCTCACGCGCAGGCCGCGGCACCACGGCTGCGTAGCCGCGGGCGATAGGCGACACGACGTACTGATCAACCTTGAGGTTGAAGTTCAGCATCGTGCTGTTGAAGGGCTCGAGCGGGTCTGGGTACGGTTGGCCGTTGTTCGGACCGGGCGGCGGGCCGGAGGTTGGCGGAGGCGATGCGGCTGCGCCGCTTTCACCGGCCATCGCGGGCGACACACAAATCATCGCCGCCATCATGATTACCGCCATGAAGCCGCCGAGCGACAAGCCATCGCGAACCGAGCAGCTCTCTCGCTGCAACTTCATTTTGAACCTACCTTCCACCTTCAATTTTTCGGCCCCTCCCCCGCTCTGGCGGACGCAGCCAACTATAATAGCTTGCAACGGCATTGACTAGTCACGCTTTCAGGATTCTCCCAAAGCATTGGCCAATTGCGTACTCTTTGCCCTGAGATCCGCCATCAAGGTTGGGAAGCCCTTGTTGTTGATCACGCGGTTAAACTGATTGCGATAGTTCGCGATGATACTGATCGAGTCGACTGTGACATCGTAGATTTTCCACTGACCGCCTATGTATTTCAGCCGATAGTCGAGCGCGATCGGTTCGCCGCCCTGGGGCTGATTCACTTTCGAACTCACCTGGCTGTAGCCGGGCGCGAGCTGGATGGTCTTGGTGAACGTGACCGTCTGACCCCGGTAGTCCGAAACCTTGCTCAGGTAGGAATCCTCAATGAACTGCGTAAAGACGCGGGTGAATTCCTGCCGCTGAGCCGGCGTGAGATCGCGCCAATGATAGCCGAGGGCCGAGCGCGACATCTCGGTGAAATCGAAACTCTGCTCAACTACGCCGCGTAGCCGCTCCTGTTTCTCGTGTGTTGTCATGTTGCTGCCAAGCACGCTCAGCGCCTGGTTAACCAGCGTCCTGGCGACCGCCGTGGGGTCGCCGGAATCAGCGCGGGCGGCGATTCCGATCGCTATCGCGATCGATACTGCTGTCAAGCCGCCCAGCGCGCGGCGTACGAAAGAACCACGATCGACGAATAAGACGCTTCTGTTTCCGTTCATACTACCCTTACTTATTGTCCTTGCTTTTGCTTTTCCTTTGGAGCTCCCCCCGAGCCCAGACTGTTGATTACCTGACCGATCGCATCCTCAAGCACGAACGCGGATTGGGTCTGCATGATTGTGCCGCCGTTGGGCAATGTATCCCCGCTGCCGAGTTGTATGGCAACGTACTTGTCGCCAATGATGCCACTCGATTTGATCCCGGCGATCGCCTCACTGTCGACCTGCACGCCTTTGTCAATGAAGAGCCCGACATGGGCGCGGTCGTTCTGCAGCGAGATCGATTGTACATGGCCGACCGGCACACCCGCGATTTCCACCCGGTCGTTGTTCTTGAGCCCGGCAATATTGTCAAAATTGGCGAACAGTACGTAGCCGGGGCTGCCGAAAATATTGACATTACCGAGCCGGAACGAAAGGAAGGCGAGCGCAGCAATTCCGAGGATTGCGAAGATCCCGACTATAAGCTGAGTCGTGCGAGTCGCGTACATGCTTGCAGTTACCCGGTGACTGCCGGGACCTCATCCTCCCCCGACGCTTTCCCTGCGAGAAAGCGTTCGAATGTTTCATCGTGAGCCGCAGTCACCTCGGCAACCGTGCCATGCAGGCGCATTCTGCCTTCGTGCATGAACGCGATTCGGTCCGAGATCTCGAATACGTCCGGCACGTCGTGGCTGACCAGCACCGCAGTCAGGCCAAACCGCTGCTGGGTGCGCCGCACCAGCGCGTGAATCGATCCGATCCGCGTCGGGTCGAGGCCGGTGGTCGGCTCGTCCAGCATCAAAATGCCTGGCCGATGAATTAGCGCGCGCGCGAGCGCGGCCCGCTTCTGCATCCCGCCGCTCAACTCCGACGGATACTTCTTCTCCATCCCTTCGAGCCCGACCGCAGCCAGCATCTCGCGCACCCGAGCCGCAATTTCATCGCGGCTGAGGCTGGTCTTCTCGACCAGCGGAAAGGCGACGTTGTCGAACACCGGCATCGAGTCGAACAGCGCGCCGGATTGAAACAACATCCCGAACTTCTCGCGCACCGCATCGAGCGCGCGCCCGCCGAGCGCCGTGACATCGATACCCTCGATGACAATCCGCCCTGAATCCGGCCGCAGCAGCAAATTCAGATGCTTCAGAAAAACGGTCTTGCCGCAGCCGCTCGGTCCCACGATCGTGGTGATCTGGCCGCGCGGAAAATCGATATCGACGCCGCGCAGCACCTCTTGCGCGCCGAAGCGCCGGCGCAGGTCGCGAACCTCAATCGCATTGGCTCCCCCGTTTCGATCAACCCCCATGGAACCGCTCATCGTTACAGAAGTATCGACGTCATAAAATAGTCCCACACCAGTACAAGTACGCTGGACATCACCACCGCCTCGGTGGTGGCGCGGCTCACCCCGGTCGCCATCCGCTCCGCATGGTAGCCCTTGTAACAGCAGACCCACATTACTACCAGCCCGAAGACCAGCGCCTTGTAGATGCCGGTGGCGATATCGTGCGCGTCCATGTTCTGGGCAATCCCGTTCAGATAACTGGAGCCCGGCGCACCCATCAAGTCGACGCCGATCACGTAACCGCCAAGAATCCCGATGACATCGAAAATCGCGGTCAGCAGTGGAAAGCTGATCAGGCCCGCGATCACGCGCGGCGATACCAGGTACTGAATCGGATTGATCGCCATCACGGTCAGCGCGTCGATCTGCTCGGTGGCCTGCATTGAGCCGAGCTCCGCGGCCATCGCGGAACCCGCCCGCGCCGCGATCATCAACGCCGTCAGCACCGGCCCCAACTCGCGCACCAGCGTGAGCGCCACCACTGTCCCGAGGGCGCCTTCCGACTCGAAGCGCCGGAGCGTGTTGTAGCCCTGAAGCCCGAGCACCATGCCCGTGAAGGTGCCAATCAGCAGAATCAGAAAGGTCGATTCTGCGCCGATGATTCGAATCTGACGAATTGCCAGGCGCGGCTTAAACGGCGGCACTACGATGTAGAACAACGCAGTAAACAGAAAGATGAAAAAGTTGCCCAGAATGACAACCCCGTCGATAATCAGCGCTCCCAGACGCGCGATCGAAGCGACCACAAAATTCATCGCTAAATTTTCAGGCCTGAGCCAAACCGAGACGCGAAAGCTGATTGAAGGTATGGGTCGAACTAGGGATGCGGACGAAGTCAGCCAGGTCGCTCATTAAATCGAGGTCCATCGACGGGCCGCTCAGACGCACGATCTCGCATCGGATGCCCGCCTGTTCGCAGCTTTCGAGATGGCGCATCAAACTATGCCGTCCGAATCGTGTTGCGATAACGTCCGGCGGTCGACGAGCGATCATATTGGTGCCCGAGAGCTCGCGCGAGGGGGCCAACGCCACGCCTTGTTCGTCGTGCGTCGCAGCGAACATCGCATCGATGTCCGCGCCGGTCACAAGCGGGATGTCCGACAGCACCACGCAGACGGTTTTCGCGCCTTCGGCGATCAGCGCTTCGGTACCCAACCGCACTGCGGCATTCAGGCCGCGCGGAAACCGCTCATCAATCGTCATTGCGCCAGCCGCGCGCGCCATCGCAAGCAGCTCATGGTCCGAACTGACCAGCGCAACCTGATCCGGCGCCTCGGCACTCATCGCGGCGCTCAGGACATCGCGGAACATCGCTTCGGCCAGCGCTCGGCGTTCGCCAGCCGGCATCGCCAGCCGGGTTTTGGCGAATTCGAGCTGCTTGGCAGCAATCAGCACGATACGCACGGCGCTTTCTTATAACGCAAGCTTCACGTCACGCCAAGCCAGGCGGTCCGCGTCGACTACGATGCTTGACTATTTTTGACCATCCCTCAACATGATGAGAATCGGCTTTTCCCGCCGGGGATCCTGAAGATGATCGAAAGCGCCAAGTGGAACAGGGGCAGAAAAGGAGTGTGGACGGTGATGCGCAACGCGACTTTTACTTCGTCAGGCTGGATGAAAAGTTTGCTTCCAGCCCGAATCAGGGCCAGCCTGATGACTGCCGGCTCGATTCTTCTCGCAGCCGGCTTGCTCACCGGATGCGCTCATAAATCGCCTGAAGACTATATAAAGGCTGGCGACCAGGCGATGCAATCGTCGGGTTTCTCGCAGGCCGAAGCGGATTATCAACAGGCGGTTCAGCTCGATCCAAACAATGCGCGTGCGCACGTCGCGCTCGCGAATGCCTATATCGCCGAGAAAAAGAACGACGAGGCCAAGGCTGAGCTGATGAAGGCGCTCGAACTCGATCCCAAAAGCGCCGGCGGACACGCCGCGCTGGGAGATCTTTACCTCGACGCTGGCGAAACCGGAGCCGCTGAAGAGCAGTATCGCGCCGCGGTGGCGCTGGATACCGGCAATCCCGCATATCGCATCATGCTCGCGCGCGTCCTGACGCGAACCAACAAGCTCGGCGCGGCCGAAGTCGAACTGCGGACAGCGGTCGGACTGGAGCCGCGCAACGCCGCGGCCCACTATGCGCTCGCATCGCTGCTGATGGCGGAACCGAATCGCCAGGAAGAGGCGCAGATCGAGATGGCTGCGGCGCAAGCGCTGAATCCCAATCTGGCGACTCCTACGCCAGCGGCAACCCCGACCGCGGCCGCCGCACTTGGCGCGCCACCTCCGGCATACAAGGTCCGGCCGATCAGAAAGCGGTTTGAGCTGACCAAGAATTCTCCGGTCTATCAGAACCCGGATCAGACCAGCGCCGTCCTCGCGCAGGTGCATCGCGGACGCTGGGTCAACGTCATCGGTATCTCGGGCGATTGGCTGCAGATTCGGATGCGCAACGGCACGGTCGGATTCATCCCCACCGCGGCCGCGGAATGACGTAAAGGTCTGAGTGCATGCGGGTAGGGATCGCGACGTCGACCCGGTTTCACATTTTCGATCTCGCCCGCGAGATGGAGCGGCTCGGTCATCTTCAAAATCTTTATACTGGCTATCCGCGTTCGCGGGTTGACGTCGTCCCGCGATCTAAGGTCCGCAGTTTTCCGTGGTTCGTAACAGCCACGGCCCTTGCCGCACGCGCACATATATCGGCGCCTGCGTGGTTCAAGGCGAATGACGCAGTAAGTTTCGATCGGTGGGTCACGCGAAATCTGGAGCCCTGCGACGTCTTCCATGCGCTCTCGAGCTACGGGCTCGAGAGCCATCAGGCGGCGCGTGAGCGATACGGCGCGCTCACGGTGTGCGATCGCGGTTGCTCGCATATGCTCTTCCAGCAGGAGATTGGGCGGGAGGAATGCGAGCGATGGGGATTCCCGATGACGCCGACTCATCCGCGCATCATCGAGCGCGAACTGGCTGAGTACGAAACCTGCGACCTGATCACAATCCCGTCGCGCTTCGCATGGCGGAGCTTCGTGGCTAAGGGGGTGCCCGAAAGCAAGCTGCGACTTAATCCCTACGGTGTCGATATCCAGGCTTTTCGCCCGGTCCCCAAGGGCGACGATATCTTTCGCGTCCTCTTCGTCGGCCATCTGAGCGCGCGCAAGGGCCTCCTCTATCTGCTCCAGGCGGTCAAGTCGCTGCGCCTGCCGAAGTTTGAACTCTGGTTGATTGGGTCCAAAATGCGGGAGACTCCAGCAATCGTAGCGGGACACGAGGATCTCTTCCGCTACCAGGGCGTGATTCCACGAACGGAGCTGTACAAATATTACAGTCAGGGCTCGGTGCTGGTGTTGCCATCAATCGAAGACGGTTTCGGCATGGTAATGGCGGAGGCGATGGCGTGCGGGCTGCCCGTGATCGCATCCACCAACACGGGTGGCGAGGATCTTTTCACCGACGGCGTCGAGGGATTTATCGTTCCGATCCGTAATCCGGAGGCGATTCGCGAGAAGCTCGTCGATTTGTACGAGCATCCGGAAAAACGCGAAGCGATGGGCCGCGCGGCGTTGGCGCGCGTCCGTTCCCTCGATGGATGGGGCAATTACGGACGCAAGATGGCTGAGTGCTATGCCGCGGAACTGGAGCGGCGCGCTACCCGAGCCTCCTCGCTCGCCTCCTGAGGCGCCGTCGATGAGCAACCCGCTCCAGGAGCCGGGAATCGTAACGGAGCGCGTATCGTTCGCGGGCGCCACCGGCGAAATCAGCGCATATGTCGCGCGGCCGAATGCGAATCGAGCGCATCCGGCGCTGATCGTCGTGCATGAGATGTGGGGGCTGACCGAGCACATCTGCGACGTGACGCGGCGCTTCGCGCGAGTCGGATACTTCGCGATCGCGCCCGACCTCTATTCGCGCTTCGGTCATCCTGTGACGCAGGATCGCGACACCGCGTTCAAACTGATGGACGCGCTAAAGATCGCCGATGGAATCGACGACCTGATGCGGACTATCGAATGGATCGGTCGGCAGCCGAACGCGATCGCCGATCGGGTCGGGATGACCGGCTTCTGCATGGGCGGCACCTATTCGATCGAGATGGCTTGCGAGCCGGCGGGCCTCAAGGCCGCGGCGCCGTTCTATGGCCAGGTAGCTGATGACGATCGATTACGCGCGCTGCGCTGCCCGATTCTCTATATCGGCGCAGAACTCGATTGGTGGGCGCCGAAGGAGCAGGCCTTGCGGCTTCAGGCGGCGCTGGAAAAATTCGGCAAGGCCGGCGAGGTGATCATCTACCCGAAAGTCCCGCACGCATTTTTCAACGACGCCCGCCCTGAAGTCTATCGAGAATCAGAAGCCCGCGACGCATGGGCGAAAGCCCTCGGATTTCTCGAGCGGCATTTGAAAGCCGGCGTCGCGTCCCCTGATTAGCTTCATCCACCGGCATCCGCGAAACGGGATTCCTCGCCCAGGGCAAGCCCCGATTCCTCGTCGCGTTTCATCCCTGCTTCTCCTAATTGCTGGGACAGTTGGCTTGGCCCACTCCCGGACAGGCGGGCACGTCGCCCGGATCGAACGAGGCGGGTGGTGACGCCAAATCGCAGTGGCGTGCGTGATTCACGAATTTTTGCCAGGTCAGGGTCGCCACCTGCACGCCTTTGCCTTCAGCCTGGCTGCCGACTTCCACGTAGCCGCACCAGTGCTCGACCCGAACCGACCACGCCGGACAAATTGGGCAGGGGATCGCCGGCAGCGGGTTGGGAATCCCGTTCGCAGTAATAGCGCTTTGTCCCGTGATCACGTCCTTGATATCGCTGGGGTTGGACAGATTAGGGTGAGCGCCCGCCAATTGTCCGATGTTCCAATTGGTGTCCTCGTCCTTGATCGGGGTTGTAACCGTGAAAACTTCGCGCACGTCAACGTTCTTCGGCAGTACGCACCCGAACTGGTCATCGAGTTCGTAGAAGATGGTGGATTTGTAGCCGGAAAAAAGGTTCGGCACGTCCGAAATTGGCTTGTTCGGTTTAATCGAGGCAGGCATCTTCCCAGTCAGCTTGAACGGCGCCGAAGTTACATTATTCACCGACACTGTGACCGTGATGTTGTTCTGCGGAATCGAACAATTGCCGCCTGGCGAACCGGGAGGAGCGCTGTTGAGCTCCAGCTTTACGGTGTTGTTAGTGGTAGTCTCAGTCGCTTCCCCGTTTGAAAATTGCGCGAAGTCCGCGCCGTCGGTAATCGTCCATGAGTAGCTTTTCTCGCCTGATGGTATGGCGGTAAGGGTTACTTTGGTTTCGCCCTCCCACCCTCGCGGAGTTATGCCGTTGAACCACCACACCTCCTGCGGACCTTTAATCTGCGGCGCCACGATCAATTGCGTGCTGGAAGGACTAAACGGGTAGTTACCGCAAATGTTTCCGTTCCCCGAAGGCACCAGCGTGTACTTTTGAATTTTTGTCTCCGGCGCGGTCTTAAGACACATCGTGAACGACGTGGGCTGACTCGAAGTCAGATGCAGCGGATTGGGATCGAAGAAATTTTTGCACGGCGGAGGAGAGCTGGCTCCCGGCGGCACGCCGCTCAGGGAAAATGTAATTGTATCCAGTTGCGGGACGCCGTTTATGTAACAATACGCCTGCAGACCCCAGGTAACTGCTTGTCCACCCGTTATGTTGCAAGGCACACCGTATACGCACTTCACTGTAGTTGGAGACGAAGATGGCGCGGACAGCCCGCCTTGAGACGCCGCACCGACCCCGTTTTGCGGGACGGATTGCGGTTCCTGAGCACGTGTCCAGGTGGCGGCGGTTAAGATCAGCGCCAAGCAAAGGGCGAATGCGCTCACATCCGAAAACCAGCTTCGTACTTTCATTCTTCAGCTTCCTGTAGGAACTCCCGATTCCAGAACGTCAAATACATCTAAATAGATTGAATAACAGCGCTTTGCAAGACTACAGGCTCGTTGGCCTCTTAAAAACAACTCGAGACAGACGAATCGCTTCGCCCTGATGAGATTCAGCTCGGCGAGTCGAAGACAAACCGATTGTTAACCGGCTGGACCGGGCGCGCCGTATTATTCGTTGACCAGCAGGCGTACCCTGATGCCTCGAATGCCTGGATTTGATCGGCTGACATCTGGATTGGCTGCTTCATCACGGTCCAGAGCACGGTTTCGGGGCATCCGATGGTTGCCGGATCCGGTCCCGGCGTAGTCAGCGAACCATCGTAGCTAAAGCGTGCGCGGTTCTTCGGGATAAGGCCGGTCAGCTTAAAATTGACCGTTGAGGGATCCGATCCGCTGGGCGGCACGATGATGTCCTTATCCGGTTTGCCTTCCCTTACGAACACTCCTACCACTGCGATCTGTCCCGCCTGACTGACGTGCACGAAGTGCAGCTCTAGCGGAAACGATTCGCCGTTGATCGTATGCTCGCTTGGCGTATGCGCGTGGATGTTGATGAGGTTGTATTGGACGCCGCCCAGAACAATGGAGTTTCCTGCGCCATGGTTTTCCAGCGTCTGGTCGTCATGGTCCAGCGTGACGACATCTGCGACGTTGTAATTGAATTTGAGCCGCGGAAGCACAGTCCGGATTGTGCTTGAGGTGTTGATATCGATCGGCGACTGGCGGACGCCGAGTCCACATAACACTGGAAACAGCGTACCCCACTCAGCAGGGCCGTTGTTTGTATAGTCCCATCCGGGCTCGCTCGGACATCCGGCGGCAAACAGCATGGACGGCGTTGCGGCGCCCAGCGCCGACACGATGGCGGCAGCGATCAGAACGCGATTTCTCATCGGATCCCCCTCTTCGAGCTAACGTAAAACCCCTATGCGCAATTGTGAGCAGCCGGACGTGGCAATGCAATGCCATCCAAGCCGAGCGCCTGCTTGAGAGCGTCATCCGGAATTATCGGGCCATTCAGGTAGATCAGGCGTCCCTCGTTCGGCTCGCGCTCGCGGAGCCATCGGGCGACGATGGTCAGGGTTTCGATTTCTCCGCGCGCCACGGGCCGCGCGCGGTAACGCTCATAATTATCCGCGATGAATCGCGCCGCCTCTTGCGCAACTTCCGGCGAATCGCACCGGCGCGTCATCGCGAGCCGCCCGCTCAGCACAACATAGAGCATCCGATCGTCGCCATTCCCCGTCACGATCACCAGGTTGTTCTCGGTCACCACCTGCGAGAGCCGCGTCACGCGGGCAGAGAGCATCGCGAGCGACTCGAGATCGCGATGGAGCCGTCGCGCTTCCTCGAAGCGCATCGCAGCCGACGCCTGATCACGGGCCCGCGCCAGCTCGCCGAGAAGCGGCCCGCTCCGGCCGCGGAGGAATTCGAGTGCTTTACTGACCCGCGCCGCATATTCGTCTTCATCGACGGAGACGTTGCACGGCATCGCGCAATGCCCCATCTGACCGTAGATGCAGGGCGCAAACTCGGCGTCGGGTGCGAGGCGTCCGCTGCAGGTGCGCAGTCCGAGCAGCTTCGAGAGCACGCGAATCGAGCGGTCGAGATTGCCGCGTCCGACGAACGGGCCGAGATGCATCACGCCGCGCCGCGTCGTGATCTTCGTGCTCGACGTGATTTTCGGGAATCGATCCGAAAGATCGATCTTCAGGAACCAGGCGTTGGGCCCGTTCTTGAGCATCCGGTTGTACGGCGGCTTGAATTCGCGAATCAGCGCCGCCTCATCGAGCGCCGCCTCCAGCGTTGAGCGTGCAGGCCGCGTTTCGATCGCATAAACGTGGCTTACAAGGTCCGCGACCCTGGCCTTGGTACCCATCCCGCCGTTGAAATATGAACTGACGCGATCGCGGAGCCGGCGCGCCTTGCCGACGTAGAGCAACTCGCCGCGCTCGTTGCGCATCAAGTAAACGCCCGGCGCCTGCGGCAGCGCCGCGATCGCCTCGGGCGCGACGTGTCGTTCGAGCCGGCGCCCGGCAGGGGTGCGTCCGTGCAGATCGAGCAATCGGTCGAGCCGCGCGACGCCCATCCCGGCGGCCATCTCGAGAAAAATCGAAAGCAGCTCGGCGGCCATCCGCGCGTCGCCCAACCCGCGATGGCGTCCCTCGGTCGACAGCCCGAAATGCTCTGCGAGCGCATCAAGCCGGCGGCGTTTGATCGAGGGCAGCATCCGGCGCGAAAGCCGCAGCGTGCACAGGACGGGATTGAGCAGGCCGAGGCCGAAGAGGCGGCGGAACTCGAAATCGAGAAAGCCGAAATCGAAGGCGGCATTGTGCGCGACCATCACTGCGTCACCGAGGAAGGTGCGAAACGCGGGCAGGACGTCTTCGATGGGCGGCGCATCCGTTACCATCTCGTTGGTGATCGATGTGAGCCGCGTGATGAACGACGGAATCGGCGCGCGCGGGCGGATGAGGCTCTGGAAGCTCTCACCGATGCGCCGCCCGATCATCCGGTAAGCGCCGATCTCGATAATCGTGCCTGGCCCGGGCCGACCGCCGAGGGTCTCGAGATCGACCACCACGAAGTTAGCGGCATCCAACGGGATGCGCAGGCTAACGTTGCTGCTGAGCGACCAGAAGCCGGTCGCGGCGTCAAATGAGAAATGTGGATCGTCGCCGAGCAGGCGGCCGAGAATGCGCGGGCCGAGTTCCGGATCGGAGCCGGCGCCGCGAAACAGCAGCGCCATCAACTCGTCGATGCCGGCGCCGGCCGGCCGCTCGGCCAGAAATGAGTAGATTCGTTCGCGCGCAGTCGCGCCGCTCCGATCCTCGACCCCCGTCAGCATCGCCACCTCCGCCCCATCGGCTTTCGTCTTCCGTTCGCTTTAGCAGAGCGCGGGCGGTACAACAATCGCGACTGGTTTTTGGGCTCCGGCTCGAGCTAAAATCTCGGTCACAAGGACATGACTATGGAACGAATTGAACTGACGCGCGATTGCGAGGCGACCCAGGTCCCGATGGGCGATAAGGTCGTGCTCGAAAAAGGCTGCGAAGTGATGATCACGCAGTCGCTCGGCGGGACCTTCACGGTTCAGGTGCCGGCGTACAACGGACTTTTCCGCATCGCGGCCCACGATGCGGACGCGCTCGGCAAGACGCCCGCGCAGGCGGCGACGCCGGTCGGCGGTGCCGATCTTGAATCGATGGTCTGGGAGGCGCTCAAGACCTGCTATGACCCGGAGATCCCGGTCAATGTGGTCGATCTCGGACTCATCTACGGGATGGAGATTCATCCCGACGCAGACGGCGCGAGCCGCGTCAACGTCAAGATGACGCTGACGGCGCAGGGCTGCGGGATGGGCGCGACCATCGCGCTCGATGCGCGCGAGAAGCTGATGATGCTGCCGGGCGTTTCAGAAGCGAACGTCGAGCTGGTGTGGGATCCGCCGTGGAATCCGCAGATGATCTCTCCGGAAGGCCGCGAACGTTTGGGATTGGATTGATCCGCTCCGTTGACATCGTCAAGCCCGACCAATAATTAAAGGGGTTCGGGTTTCATCATGTTCGCAATCGTAAAAACAGGCGGCAAGCAATACCGCGTTGCGGTCGGCGACCAGATCACGGTCGAGCGGATCGAGGGAGACGTCGGCAGCCACATCGAGCTCGCCCAGGTCCTCGCGCTCGGCGATACCGAGGCGCCGGCGGTCGGCACGCCGCTGGTCGCAGGCTCATCGGTCAAGGCCAGGATCGTCCAGCAGCCGCGCGGCAGCAAGGTAATCGTCTTCAAGAAAAAGCGGCGCAAGAACTATCGCCGCAAGCATGGCCATCGTCAGGACCTGACGGTCCTCAAGATAGAGGAGATCAGCCGTGGCGCATAAGAAAGGGCAAGGCTCGACGCGCAACGGACGCGACAGTCCGGGGCAGCGGCGCGGGATCAAGATTTACGCGGGACAGTCGGTACACGCCGGTAACATCCTCGTGCGCCAACTCGGCACGCGGATCCATCCGGGACGCAATGTCGGGATGGGCCGCGACTACACGCTCTACGCGCGCATCGATGGGGTCGTGAAATACGAGCCGTATCGCGGCGGCCGCCGGCAGGTAAGCGTCCAGGAGATAGGGCCGGCCGAAGCCGCAAGCGAAAGACCCGCCGCCGGCTGAGCGCGGCTGTCATCGCGAGCATCCAAGCCCCGTGGCAACCCGCGGGGCTTTTTTGTATCTGACGCATAGAGCGAATCGGCCCGCGGGAGGTTTCCGATGCGATTAGGCGTGCAGGTCGGCTATTCGGGCGCGCAAGTCAGACTGCCGATTGAGACGATCCAGGAGGCGGAGCGCCTGGGCTTCGAATCGGTCTGGACCGCTGAAGCCTACGGCTCCGACGCCGTCTCAACCATCGCGTGGATCGGTGCGCTCACCAGCCGCATCAAGCTGGGGACGGCGATCATGCAAATGCCGGCGCGGACTCCGGCGATGACCGCAATGACCGCGATGACGATCGATCAACTCTCAGGCGGGCGCTTCATCCTCGGCATCGGACCGTCCGGCCCGCAGGTGGTCGAGGGATGGCACGGTGTTTCGTACGGCAAGCCGCTCGTGCGGACGCGCGAGTACATCGCGATTCTGCGCAAAATCTTCGCGCGCGAGGCAGCGGTCGAATTTGCGGGGCATGAATATCAGATTCCGTACAAGGGCGCCGATGCGAGCGGACTCGGCAAACCGCTCAAGAGCATCATCCATGGCCGCGCCGACCTGCCGATCTACTGCGCATCGGTGAATCCACGCGCCATCGCGCTAAGCGCGGAGATCGCAGACGGGCTGATGCCGATGTGGTTCGTGCCCGAGCGCTTCGATCTGTTCAAGCCGCATCTCGAAGAAGGTTTTCGCCGAAGCGGAGGCAAACGGACTATTGTGAACTTCGAGTTCGCGCCCTTCGTGACCTGCGTCGTCGGCGACGATCTCGACGCGTGCCGCGCGCCGATCAAGGCGCATCTCGCCCTTTACATCGGCGGGATGGGCGCGCGCGATCGGAATTTCTACAAGACGTATACCGCACGCCTCGGCTATGAAGGCGAAGTGCAGAAAATCCAGGACCTGTTCCTCGCCGGCAGGCGCGATGAAGCGCAGGCGGCGGTTCCGGATCGGTTGGTCGATGAAATCGCGCTGGTCGGACCGCGCGCGCGAATCGCGGAACGACTCGAAGCCTGGAAAGCTTCGCCGGTGACCGCGATGCTTATCAGCGCGCGCCAGCCCGAGGCGCTGCGGATGCTCGCCGAACTCTGTCTCTAAGCCATCCCGCGGTCGGCGGCCCGCTTTTCCGCCTGATATAATGGCCCGGTTGTGGCGCGCTTTATCGATGAGACGAAAGTTTACGTTCGCGCCGGCAAAGGCGGCGACGGCGCGATCGCGTTCCTGCGCGAAAAGTATCGCCCGTTCGGCGGACCCGCCGGCGGCGACGGTGGACGCGGCGGCGACGTGATCCTCGAAGTCGATGAAGGTCTCCTGACGCTGCTCGATTTCAAGTACAAGCCGCGGCTGATCGCCGGCAATGGCGAACCCGGTCGCGGCAAGCATCAGTATGGCAGCGCGGGCCGCGATCTCGTGGTGCGCGTGCCGCCTGGCACGCTCGCCTTCGATGAAGAGACCGGTCAGTTGCTTGCCGACCTGGTGATGCCGGGGAGCCGCGCGGTCATCGCGCGCGGCGGCGCAGGCGGGCGCGGCAATATGCACTTCGCTTCGCCGACCCGGCGCGCGCCGCGAATCGCGACGCCGGGGACGGCCGGCGAGCAGCGCACCGTGCGCCTCGAGTTGCGGCTGGTCGCCGATGTCGGACTGGTGGGTTTGCCGAACGCCGGCAAATCGACGCTGCTCGCGGCGCTCACCGCGGCGCATCCGAAAATCGCGCCCTATCCGTTCACCACGCTCACCCCGAACATCGGGCGCGTGATGACGGCCAGCGGCGAGAGCTTCACGATCGCGGACATCCCAGGGCTCATCGAGGGCGCGCACCTCGGCCACGGCCTCGGCATCCGCTTCCTGCGCCATCTTTCGCGAACCAGCATTTTGGTCTACGTCCTCGATGCGAGCGGCGACGCCGGGAAGGATTTCGCAATCGTGCGCGATGAGATCGGGGCTTTCGATGCCGCGCTGCTCGAACGCCCGGCGCTCATTGCGCTGAACAAGCTCGATCTGGTCACTCCCCAGGCCGCGAACCGGCTCGCAATCCGGATCGCGAAGCGCGCCGGCTTACGCGTCTTCCCCATCTCCGCGATGAAACGCCGCGGCCTTGCCGAGCTCGCCGCCGAACTCGAGCGGATGCTCGGAATCGGCGCGGAAGCGGTCGAATGTCGCAGCTAAGCTACAAGGCCGCGCTGCTGGAACGCGCGCGCCGAGTCGTGCTCAAGGTCGGGAGCGCGGTGCTCTCGGACAACGAAGGCCTGCGCCCCGGCGTGATCGACGATCTCGCGGCGCAGGTCGACGGCGCGATCGCCGCGGGGCGCGAAGTCGTGATCGTGACTTCGGGCGCGATCGCGGCGGGACGGGCGCGGCTCGGCAAGCTTCGCGGCACGACCATCGCGGCGCGCCAGGCGGCGGCCGCCGCCGGACAGATCGAGTTGATGGCGGCATGGGCGCGCTCGTTTGCCGCGCGCGGCTGCACTGTCGCGCAACTGCTGCTCACGCATGAGGATTTTTCCGATCGCCGGCGGCGTAACAACGCACGTCAGACTTTCGCCACGCTTCTCGGCGCGGGTGTGATCCCGATCGTCAATGAAAACGATACCGTTTCGGTCGACGAGATTCGCCTCGGCGACAACGACATGCTTTCGTCGTTGGTGGCGACGCTGGTCGGCGCGCAATTGCTTGTAATTCTCACCGACGTGGCGGGCGTGCTGTCGGGCGATCCGCGCAAGCGTCCCGACGCGCATCTGATCCCCCTCATCGCTGACGTCGAAGCGCCGATGCGCGGGCTGGTCGCCGAGAGCGCCGGACCGCTCGGCAGCGGCGGGATGGCGACCAAGCTCAAGGCGGCGCGCCAGGCGGTGCGCTCCGGAATTGCAGTCGCGATCACGTCGGGGAGGGATCGCAGAGGCCTCGCGGAGGTGCTCGATCCGGCGTGCGAGACAGGCACACTCATCCTGCCGACGCCCAAACGGCTCCGCAGCCGCAAGCATTGGATCGCTTATGCGCTCCGTCCGGCAGGCGCGCTGATGCTCGACAAGGGGGCCAGCGAAGCGCTGCGCAATTCGGGACGGAGCCTGCTCGCCTCGGGCATCCGCGACGTCAGCGGCGAGTTTTCCGGCGGCGATTGTGTGCGCTTGCTCGATGCCGAAGGCGTCGAGTTCGGCCGCGGCATTGTCAATTATCCGGCCGCCGACGTCCTGAAGGTGAAAGGACGCCACTCCTACGAGATTCCACGCTTGCTCGGATACAAGGTAGCCGACGAAATCATTCATCGCGACAACCTGGTGCTGCTGAGGAGTTAAAGTGACGCTTGAAGACGAGATCATTGGCCGGCTCAACTCCGTGCGCGAAGCGGCGCGCCGGCTTGCGCTCGCGCCGACCGAGCGCAAGAACGCGATGCTCACGAAGCTGGCCGGCGCGATAAAAAGTTCGGGCGCCGAAATAATCGCGGCGAACCGCCACGATGTCGAAGCGGCCGAACGCGCCGGCAACGGCAAGGCGTTCGTCGAGCGGTTGACGCTCAACGCTCAACGCGTCGCGGCGATGGCCCGCAGTGTCGAAGAGATCGCCACGCTCCCTGACCCGGTCGGTGAGATAATTGAAAAATGGCAGCGGCCGAACGGGCTTGAGATCGCGAAGGTGCGGGTGCCGCTGGGCGTAATCGCGATCGTCTACGAATCGCGGCCCAACGTCACGATTGATGCGGCCGCGCTGACCCTCAAATCCGGTAACGGCGTGGTGCTGCGCGGCGGCAGCGAGGCGCTCAAGACCAACGTATGTCTCGCGCGGCTCGTGAGCGATGCGCTCAGAGCCGCCGGTTTGCCGCCCGATGCCGCGTTCTTCGTCGCGAACCCCGATCGCGAGGTGATTCAGGTTTTGAAGCGACAGCCCGCGCTGATCGATCTGATCATTCCGCGCGGCGGTCAGGCGCTGAAACGCGCGCTCGAAGGCTCCGCCGTGCCGCTGCTGCCGCATTTCGACGGCATCTGTCATACCTATGTCGATCGCGCGGCGGATCTCGCGATGGCGCAGGAGATCTGTTTCAACGCCAAGTGCAGCCGCCCCTCGGTCTGCAACGCAATGGAGAATCTGCTCGTGCACGCGACTATCGCGCGCGAGTTCCTGCCTGCGATGGCGCAGCGGTTTATCACGGAGGGCGTGGAGCTGCGCGGGTGCGAGCGGACGTGTGCGATCGTGCCTGATGCGCGCCCGGCGACCGAGGCCGATTGGGACACTGAGTATCTCGACCTGGTGCTCGCGATCCGGATCGTCGATTCGCTTGACGAAGCGATCGAGTTTATCTCGCGACACGGATCGCATCTGGCAGACGCGATCGTCACCAACGACGCGCAGGCGGCGGCGCGCTTTGAACGCGAGGTCGATTCGGCTACGGTGTACGTCAATGCTTCGACGCGGTTCACCGACGGCTTCGAATTCGGTTTCGGCGCCGAAACGGGAATTTCGACCAATCGCCTTCATGCGCGCGGTCCGATGGGCCTGCGTGAGCTGACCACCTACAAATACGTGATTCATGGCCACGGACAGGTACGCATTTGACGGAACCGGCGGGGCATCGATAGCACGATGCGCGTAGGGCTGTTCGGCGGCAGCTTCAATCCAATCCATTTCGGCCATCTGCGCTCCGCCGAGGAGGTTCGCGAGGCGCTTAACCTCGATCTGATCTATTTCGTTCCCGCCGCCTCGCCGCCCCATAAAGTCGAAGGCGAGCTCGCTCCCGCGGAGCATCGGCTCGCGATGGTGCGGCTGGCGACCAAGGGCAATCGTCACTTCATGGTTTCGGATACCGAGATTCGCCGCCTCGGACGATCGTACACCGTCGACACTACGCGCCATTTCCTTCAGACGCTCCGCCAGCCATCGACCTTGTTCCTGATGCTCGGCGCCGACCTGTTCGTCGATCTCGAAACCTGGAAGGAGGCGGCCACGCTGGTCACGCTCTGCAACCTCGTGGTGCACAGCCGGGTGGCGGCGGACGATACTGAATCGGGTCATCACGCGACCGTGGTTGCCGTTCTAAAACGCTTTGGTTACATTAAGCAGCAGGATCATTACGTGCATCCGAGCGGTCAGACGCTGTCCTTCGTCGAAACCACGATCCTGCCAATCTCAGCCACGCTCATCCGTGATAAACTCCGCCGGAGGGAATCGATTCGCTATCTGGTGCCCAATGATGTGCTGGATTATATCGAGCGTCATGGACTGTACTGAGAGCCGCCGATAGTTGTGAATTCGCGGGATAAGGCCATCGCCGCGGCAGAAGGCGCGCTCGATCGGAAGGCGTACGACGTGAAGGTGCTCGAAGTCGAGCATCTGAATTCGATCGCGGATTACTTCCTGATTGCGACCGGCCGTTCCGATGTTCAGGTGCAGGCCATCGCGCGCGGAATCGAAGAGCGGCTCGAACGCGAGGGCCTGCGTCCGATGTCAGTTGAAGGGTTGAATCTCGCTCACTGGGTGGTGCTCGATTACGACGATGTCGTGATTCACATCTTCTTCGAACCGACCCGCGAATTTTACCGGCTCGAAGACAACTGGCTCGATGCGCGCGAGGTGAAGCTGCCGGAGCCGTGGCATTCGCAGGCGCGCGATCTTCGCCTGCGCGGCGGCCCCGCCCACGCCGGCTATCATGCCTGACCCCGGCATACGAAGATCTCGGCGAAAGCACCGAGAATCGAGACCTTCAATACCCGCTCGGGCGCGATCGCGCGATCGGCGATAAGCTCCCGCATCAGCGCGCGCTCCCCCGTCAGCATCACCATCCGTCCGCCCGGCGCAAGCACGCGCTTGAACTCCTCGATCAGCCGTGGATAAAGACGGCGGTTGTCGCGATGCGATCCGAATTTCATTCCCCATGGCAGGTTGGTGACGATCGCGCTCACGCTGCGGTCCGCGAGCGGCATCGCAACCGCATCCCAAACGCGTAGCTCGATCGGTTTGTAGCGCGGGCCGACGTTGAGCCGCGCCGCCGCCAGCGCCTCGGAATCGTGATCGCCGCCGAGCAGCAGCTTGTAGCGTCCGAGTTCTGCGCGCTCGATCAGGATCGTTCCGATGCCGCACGCCGGATCGAGCACCACATCGTCATCGCGGGGCCCGGAGAGCCAGGCGAGCGCCGCGGCGACTGCAGGACGCAGCGAGCCCGGCCGATCAGCGATCTTGTATTCGCGATGGCGCATGCGATCGTCGCTCAACCGGAGCATTGCGATGAATTCATCGCCGATGAGCGTCGCCCAGATTTCGAGGTCGGCGCGCTCCTCGTCAAGATGCCATGCGTGGTCGGCGCGTTCGATGACGCCCTTGTCGACGGCGCGCTTAAAATCCACGCGGCGAAACTCGTGCTCCCCCGCCATCCGCGCGACGACGCGGAATCGCAATCGCCGTCCGGAGCGGCTCCCGGGCATTAAGCGCGTCCTCGCCTGCAACGCCCATTCCAAATGCCATGTGTCGCGGACGGCCGCACGGACCGCTTCGAGGTCGCCATCAATCGCACGACGATAAGCCATGACCGCGAACAGATCTTCAGCGCATCGGAGTTTCAGCAGCGCCGGCGAGCATCGCGCGGTGAAGATGCCGAGCCCCGAGCGCTCAGGCATCACACGGTCGGTGAGCGGGCGTGCCCCAGGAATTCGCGCCGCGGCTTCTTCAAGCGCGATTCCTTCAAGCCCGGGCTGCGTCTGAATGGCGTAGAGATCGGCGCCCAACCGGAGCGCGCGTCCGGCAGGATGCGCATCGGTCGTTGCGGCGGTCGGTTTTTCGGAGCGAGGCAAGGACCAGACCGGTCCTGACGGCGATCTATTTCGCGCGCGCCACGTACTCGTGCGTCTCGGTGTTGATCGTGATCAGGTCGCCTTCGGAGACGAAGTGCGGCACCTGCACGACCAGTCCCGTCTCGGTTGTCGCCGGCTTGAGCGTGTTGGTCACGGCCGCGGTTTTGATTCCCGGGTCGGTCTGCGTCACGCGCAGATCGATGGTCTTGGGCGGCCGCACGTTGAGCGGTGTGGTCTCGTAAAACTCGACCTCGACCTTGAGGTTGGGGGTGAGAAACGGCAGCACGTCTTCGATCAATTCGCCCGGAATCGCGATCTGATCGAAGGTTTCAGTATTCATGAAATGGTACTGGTCGCCGTCCGCGTAGAGGAACTCCATCTCGACCTGACTCAGGATGATCCGCTCGACGCGATCTTCCGAGCGGAACCGGTTCTCGGTCTGCGAGCCGGTCTTGAGGTTGCGCAGCTTGGTTTGCACCATCCCGCGCCAGTTACCCGGTGTGATGTGGCTGATGGTCATCACGCGCCAGAGATCCTTGTTGTACTCGATCACGAATCCCGGACGAAGCTGGGTGGCCTGAATCAACATAATTTCAATCTAATCACGAAGAGGCTGTCGGGAGCATCAACCCTAACGGATGGCGGCCGGGCATTCAAGTATCGATCACGGCAACAAGCGCTGCCACCAGGGCATGTTCGGCGGCGGATAGCCGTTGCCATAGCCGCCATAGCCGTAGCCGTATGGCGATCGATAACCGTACGGATTGTTGTAGCCGTACGGGTTTGCATATGGATTGCCATACGGGTACGGATTCCCCGCGTATGGATTTGCGTAAGGACTCGCGCCGTAGACATACGGGTTCGCGCCATAAACGTAAGGATTCACGACCAAGGGCGTCGTTCCGTAGAGCGGAGCGGAGCCGGCGCTTCCCAGATCGACCGAGGTCTCGACGAAATTGCCGCCAACCCCGTAAGCGCGGATTGTCGCTTCGCTGCCCAGCATCTGAAACGTGGTATCAAAGCTGATCGCGCCGGAGCCGCGGCTGATGGGAATCGTTTGCGCGAGCCGCCCATCGACGTAAACGCCGGCCCGCCGCACGCCGCTACCGACAATCTGACCCGTCACTTCGTAGCGCCGTGGAATCGCGCTCACCTGGTTCACGCTTAGAAGATTGATTTGAACTCCTGCGAGCACCCCGGGATTGTAATTCGGCGGACGCGCCGGGATCGCGCTCGGGATCACCGCAGTGTTGCTGGACTCCAGCGAGGGCGCCGCAACAGCCGTGCCGGTATCGGCCCCGGCTGAGGCCGGCGAATCGCCGCGCATCACCTCGACGCCGGACGCCGACGCCACCTCCGCTGGAGATTCAAGCATCGCTTCGCTGCTGCGCCCGTTTTGATCATACACGCGCAACACCATTCCCGGCTGCACGCCAGTCAGCTTGAGATCAAAGTTGACGCGTTGCTCGCCGACGATGCGATCGAGATGTAGCGCCTGAAGTCGATGCCGGCCGGAATAGATTCCAGCCGATTTCAGATTCGTTCCCGCGAACCATCCTTTGACTTGGAGCGCGCCACCCTCCCGGGTGCGCGACGTGATTGCGACCTGCGGTCCACCGTTGAGACTCGCCGCGGAAGCGGCCAGTCCCGACGGTGGCGCCGATGCCCCGGATGACGGGCCGGATGCGGCGGTATCTACCGCCGGCGGACCGGCGGTAGATACCGCCACGTTCGGCTTCACCTCCGCGGCGAGCGAATCGAGCGCGCTCTTAAGCGCGCGCCATCGCGATGCGGCGGCGGCGTCCGGATGCGCGCTGAGCGCGCCGTCGACCGCGGCCCTGTCGGCCGCAAGCGACGCCATCGCGCTTGCTGCGCCGCTCTGATCACCGCGCTTCAGTGCGGTGGCCAAAGTCTGCGCATCGCCGGCGAATCCCGCCACCGGTCCGACGAGCGGATTCGAGCCTGAACCGCTGATACTGTTAAGGAACGCGAAAGCTTGATCGCTAAGATGACTCGCAGCAGCTGCCGGTTCGGAAGCGGCCCACGCCAACCCTCCGATTAGTCCGGCCAGCGCGAGCACGGCGAGGATTACCCGCACCTGTTGCCATCGCCCCCCCGCCGAGACGTGCCGGATCCAATTCATGCCTGGGTTTCAATTCTGGCCCGTTCGCTGCGGCTCCTTGTAGCGCGCGACCACGAGCTTGATCTGGCGCGAGAGTTTCAGAAAAACTTCGCCCTCGTCATAAACGAACAGGATTACAGTAATCGCAATCCCAATAATCACCCCGAAAATGAAGGCACCCATATAGTCGGCCCTCCCGTGGACCGTCTGAGTATACGAAAATGCGCCGCGCGATAGAACAACTCGTCTCGCACCCAGCCGGAGCCATAGCACCGGACCGCGTTGTCGTCGCCGGTTCGGGTTTGTTAATTTTAAATTGTTAATATCGATCTTCACGGCGATGAGATGACTCACGAACCCGACCCGGTCGCTACCGCGGCCGTCGATGGCCGTATCTATCGCGCGATCCACGCCGGCGCAGCATGGCGGATACTCGACGATCGCGCCCTGGTTCGTGTGATCGGCAGCGACCGCGTCAGCTTTCTCCATGGGATGCTGAGCAACGACGTTCGCGGGATGCAACCCGGCGATGCCGCCCCGGCGCTGGTGCTCAACGAGCGCGCTCATGTAATCGCGGACCTGTTCGTCTATGCCGAGCCCGACGACTTCCTCATCGAGATCGATCGCGAGCTCTGGCCGCGCGCCCGCGCGCATCTGGAACGCTTGCTCGTCGCCGATGACGTCGAATTCGAGGAACTCGCAGATTGGACCGTGCTCGATGTCGAGGGTCCGCGCGCGGTCGAACTTGTCAGCCGTACGCATCCGCAGATCGCCGCGCTCGACTTGTGGCGCTTCGTTTCGGACGGTGATCTCAGAATCGCACATCTGCCGCGTTACGATTGGCCCGCAGTGACCGCGCTCGGCAATCGCAAGTCGATTGCCGCCGTCGTTCACGAACTGGAAGCGCACGCGCCCGAGGCTCAGAAAGCGGATGCGGCGGCGTTCGAAACGTTGCGCGTCGAACGCGGTCTTGCCCGCGTCGGAATCGATACCGGCGAGAAGACCCTGGCGCTCGAAGCGCGCTTCGAGCGCGCCATTTCCCTCAACAAGGGATGCTACGTTGGGCAGGAGACGCTCGAGCGCGCGACTGCGCACGGTTCGCTCAAAAAGAAATTATTTGGTCTGCGGCTGGTTTGCGGCACGCCGCCGGCGATCGGCGCAGTGGTGGAACTCGACGGTCACGAGGTTGGAACTATCACCAGCGTCGCCTCATCGCCCGGCCAAGGGACGCTTGGGTTGGGGATAATCCATCATAGCGCATGGGCGCCGGGTACCGCGGTCATGATAAAGGATTCGGCAGGGGCGCGGCCGGCGACGGTGAGCGATCTGCCCTTCAAGTAGTACTTTAAGGAGCATCGATGTCGAACGCTTTGGGCAAACGTTATCAATGCGAGAAGTGCGGCACTGAGGTGTTGTGCAACAAAGCCGGCGATGGCGTGGTCGAGTGCTGCGACGCGCCGATGAAGCTGAAGGAAGCCAAACCCCTGCCCTCTTCCGACTGACCTCGTCTGGTTGCGGGTTCGGCTGGCGGCGCGTGAGGATCGCTGGCGGAGGATGCGGCGGGGGGGTGCTGAAGATGGAAAAGGCTGACCTGGTTCTGCACGAAGGGCAGATTCTCGGACATCCGGACAGCGACTCGGTCGCGGTAACCGCAGGCACGATCGTCGCCTGCGGTCTGTTCTCCGATCTCAAGGGGTTGGTCGGCCCGCGCACCCACCTTATCCGACTGGCGGGCCGCACCGTGGCGCCCGGGCTCGTCGATTCGCATCTGCACTTCCTCGAGGCCGCCGCGGCTGCCACCGGAGTATCAATCTGGCGCTGCCGGACGATTCCTGATCTGCTCGCCGGCCTGCGCATCGCTGCCAGCAAGACGCCGCCCGGCAACTGGCTCCGGGCCTTCGGATGCGATGAGGCGTTGATGCACGAGCGGCGCGGCCCGACCCTTGCCGAACTGGATCAGGCGGTGCCGCGCAATCCTCTGCGATTGCGGCATTCTACGCTTCATGCGTCATGGCTCAATTCGCGGGCGCTCAAACATTTCAAGCTCGATGGCGCGGAAGTAAAAACGCCGCCGGGCGGCTTCATCGAAAGCGATGCGAACGGACGCCCGACCGGATTGGTCGTCGGCATGGAAGAGGCAATCAGCGCCGGACTGCCGCTGGTCACTGCCGCCGAGCTTGAATCTCGCGCACGCACCTTCAGCCGCGAGCTTGCGTCGGCGGGCGTGACCGCTTTCACCGATGCGACCGTTCGCAACGGTCCCGACGAAGTTAAGCTGTTCGCCAAGCTCGCCGCCGGCGCGGCAATCTCGCAGCGCATCGGCGTGATGGTCGGGGCGCGGTATCTGGAGACTGCGGAACAATCGGCCGTGGCGGCATCCCAGGCCGGGATGCGCATCGCAGGAATCAAGTTCATGCCGGGGGTGTCCTACGGCGCGGGCCCGATCGCGCGGCGGGTCGCGACGGCACTCGCGCGCGGCTTCGATTGCGCGTTTCATGTGACCGAAGTCGAGGATCTCGAATGGGCGCTGACGGCGATCGAGGAGGCGCACTCGAGTTTCGGCGCGAGCGCGGCCGCCGTCTGCCGCATCGAGCACGGCGGCATGATACCGGCTGATTACATCGACCGGGTTGCCGCGACCGGGGCGTGGGTCGTGACCAATCCCGGCTTCATCTATTATCGCGGCGCCAAGTACCTCGATGAGCCCGGGCTCTGGCCTTCGCTCTATCGCGCGCGAAGCCTGGCAGCGGCGGGAATCAATCTCGCCGGCGGGACAGATGCGCCGGTGACGCCCGCGCGTCCGCTGGCGGCGATGGCGGCAGCGATCGCTCGAGCGTCGCTCGAGGGTGATCAAATTGCGGTCGAGGAAGCGCTCGCTCCATCCGACGCACTCGCCCTGTTCACAGTCCACGGTGCGCGCCTCGCCCGACTGGTTGCGGGCACGATCGCGATCGGCAGTCTCGCCGATCTGATCGTGGTGCCGAAGTCGCCGCTCGAGCTGGGCGCATCCGATTTGCACAATCTGCCGGTCGACATCACGATTATCGGCGGGCGGGTGGTCTACGAGCGGGGCCGGCCGGCGATCGCCAGCGTTTCCAGCGCGGAGCTCCATTCGGTCTGAAGTGACTCCTTTTTCCACTGTCCGCTTCGAACGATGCGGCGCGATTGCGTGGGTCATCCTGAACCGGCCCGCGCAGCTCAACGCGTACAACATCGCGATGCGCGACGATCTCGAGCAGGTGATGGACGCCCTCCACGACGATCCCGAAGTTCGCGCGATGGTAATGACCGGAGCGGGCAGCGCCTTTTCGACCGGCGGAGATCTGACCGAGTTCGGCTCTGCGCCGTCGCCGATCGTCGCGCGCTGGGTGCGCTTTCGGCGCGATGTCTGGGGCAAGCTTTTGGCTTTGCCGATCCCAACCATCGCAGCCGTCCACGGCTTCACGGTCGGCGGCGGACTTGAGATGGCGCTGTTGTGCGACGTCGCGATCGCCGCCAACGACACACGCATCTGTCTGCCGGAGACCCGCCTCGGCATGATTCCCGGCGTCGGCGGCACGCAGACCGTGGCGCGCCGGGCCGGACTCGGCCGCGGACTCGATTTGTGCCTCACCGGGCGATGGATTGACGCCCGCGAAGCGATGCTTGTAGGACTGGTCGATGAGGTGGTGCCGAAGGCAGCACTCAGACGATCGGCGGCGCGGCTTGCGCGAAAGATGGCCGCGATGCCGCGCGAGGTTGTCGCGCTCGTCAAGACCGCGGTGCGCGAGGGCCTCGAGCTCGACCTCCGTAGCGGACTCGCGCTCGAACGCCGCCTCGGCTCGCGCCTGACGCGAAGTTTGAACAGCGAGATAATCGATTCTTGAACACCGTAAATTTCATAACCATCCCGGCATCGATCGTTCCCGATTACGAAATTCTGGTCTTCGGCGAGCGGCGTCTGACCTACGCCGATCTCAATGATCGCGCGGCGCGAATCGCGGCGACGCTGCGCGCGGTCGGCGCCAGGCGCGGCGACGTTATCGCAGCGCTGGACACGAATTCCGACCTCTACGTTGCGGCCTACTATGCCGCCGCGCGCGCCGGGATGACGTTCCTACCGCTCAACTATCGCGCGCGCGAGCCCGAGCTCGAATACATGCTGAAGGCCGCCGGCGCGCGACTCCTGATCGCGGGCGATCGCTACCTCGATCTTGCCGCGCGGCTCCGCTCGCGGGTCAATCTTGAGGCGCTCATCGCCACCGGCCGCGGCAATTCCGAGATTTCCAATCTCACCTCCCTGATGGAATCCAGCGCGCCGGATGAGACCGAAGCCGAGGTTGATGACGAAGAAACTTCGGTGCTCATGTACACCAGCGGCACCACATCGAATCCCAAAGGCGTGATGCTCAGTTATCGCGACTTCACGGCTTACGTGACCGCCAACGTTGAGATGGCCGACGGGAGCGATCGCGGCGTCGCGCTGGTGTGCGTGCCGTTCTACCACATCGCCGGAATGACGGCGTTGATGACGAACCTCTGGACCGGGCGCAGGATGGTCGTGATGCCGCAGTTTGACGCCGCGCAATGGTTCCGCCTGGTCGCGAACGAGCGCGTCACGCACGCATTCGTCGTACCGACCATGATGAAGCAGCTTCTCGACCATCCGGATTTCGCGCGTGCCGATCTGTCGAGTTTGCGCAACCTCGCGTATGGCGGCGCGCCGATGCCCTTCGCGGTCATCCGCAAGGCGATCGAGGCCTTCCCACCCGAGGTCGGATTCGTCAACGCGTACGGCCAGACCGAAACTACATCGTCGCTGACGATGCTCGGTCCCGACGATCATCGTCTGACCGGCGAGCCCGCCGAGCTCGAACTCAAACTCAAGCGGCTCAATTCGATCGGGCGGCCGCTGCCCGATGTCGAGGTGCGCGTGCGCGACGATGGCGGCAATTGGCTCCAGCGCGGCGCGATCGGCGAGATCGTGATTCGCACCGCGCGCATCATGAAAGGCTATGCCGGCCGCGCGGACGATGCGGCGCTCGCCGACGGATGGCGCGCGACCGGAGACCTCGGCTGGATCGACGAGGAAGGGTACATCTTTTTCGCGGGCCGCAAGGACGACATGATCATCCGCGGCGGCGAAAACATCGCACCCGCCGAAGTCGAGGCCGTCCTGATGAGTCATCCCGCGGTCGATGAGGCGGCGGTGATCGGCGTCCCGTCGATCGAATGGGGTCAGACGGTAAAGGCGTTTGTGGTTTTGCGGCCGGGTGCGCAAGCCACGGCCGAAGAGCTGATCGCCTTTTGCCGCGAGCGTCTGGCGAGCTTCAAGCGTCCCGAGCGCGTCGAATTCGTCGACGAGCTGCCCAAGAATCCGCTCGGCAAGATTCTGCGCCAGCGTCTGCGCGAGCAGGCGCCGTAGCGTTGGCAGTCAGACGCAATTCGCGGCCGCCGCGCGCGCGCCGCGCGCGCGGCGGCCGCGAGCTGATCGTCGAGGCGCGCGGGCGTTTCGTCCTCGCGACGCTCAACCGCCCGCGCGCCGGAAATCGAATCACGCCCGTAATGGCGAGCCAGCTCATCGAGCTCGCCGAACGTGTCGAAGATGACGACGAAATCCTGATGCTCGCGATCACCGGAGCCGGTGCGGTTTTCTGCATCGGTTTCGAACCCGGCGTCGATTCGCGCCTCGTCGAATCGCTCGCCGCGCTCGCCAAGCCGACCCTCGCGATTATCAACGGCGACGCTTTCGACGAGGGGCTCGAACTCGCGCTCGCTCTCGACCTGCGGATTGCCGCCGCACGGGCGCGATTCGCGATGACCCAGCCGCAGCGCGGACGTTTGCCGCGCTTTGGCGGCACGCAGCGTTTGCCGCGCATCATCGGCGCCCCGCGCGCCCTGCGGATGCTGCTGACGGGCGAAGCGATCGACGGACGCGCCGCGCTTGCCTCCGGACTGGTCGGCGAGCTTGCCGCCTCGCCGGCGCGGCTGCGAAAGCTGGCGGCGGAACGGATCGAATCGCTTTTGAAGCGCGCGCCGCTCGCCGTTCGGATGGCGAAGGAGGCGGTCATCAAGGGCTACGATATGACGCTCGTGCAAGGTATAAGGCTGGAGGAAGATCTTTACGCGCTGCTCCAGACCACCGCGGATCGGAGCGAAGGGGTGCGGGCGTTTCTCGACAAGCGTCGCCCGCTCTTCAAGGGAAGTTGATGCGCGTAGAGTCCGTCGGATAAATGACGGAGAAAATTTTGGAACGTAGATGACGAAATATGGCGAATACGCTGGGTAAGATTTACGAATGCTCCAAGTGCGGCTCGCGAGTGATCGTGACCAAAGCCGGAAACGGCACGCTCAAATGCTGCGGCGCTCCGATGCAGCAGAAATAGCCGTTTAGCCGATTCGATGGCCGCGGGCGAGCATCCGTTGTTGATCGATTTGATCCTGCCGCCGTGGCGTCGCTTCGAAATCATCAGCCATCGCACACCCCGGGAGGCGATCGCGGCGTTGCGCGATGCGACCGAGGAGCGGCGCTTTTTCCGGATGCCGTTTTCGGACGCGCGCGAGTTCGAGGGCGTAGTCGACGGCGACCGCTTTGCGATTAGCCGCGTGATCCGTTATCGCAATTCGCTGCGCCCGCTGATTCTCGGGCGCGTCGAGGCGGCGCCGGCCGGCACGCGCATCGGGATCGTGATGCGCCCCGACTGGATGGCGCTGATCTCGATCGTTCTGATCCTGACGGTCGCGATGACCATCCTGGTTCTTACCGAGATCGGAGTCGGCGCCGTGCATGGCCGCTCGGCCGGCTTCGGGCTTATCGTCGCGGTGTTGGCCGGCAGCTACCTGATGATCAGCATACCGTTCGGACTGGAGGCGCGGCGGGCGAGTGCAGCGCTGCGGCGCCTGCTATGCGCCAAAGAACTGATCCACGCGCCGGGCCGGGAACCTGCGGCAGGTGCGTATCGGCGTACCTACGAGGCGCAGCTTCAGGCGGGTGCTCCGTATGCAAAGCAGCAGATGCGGCATCAGTCACGCATCCGCCGCGCCTTCATCGCCTACCTCATCGTGGTTTCGCTCATTGGCTTCAGCGCCTTCGCATACTTCGGCGTGACCTACAGCTCCGGCGCAAAGAGTCCCAACGTCTCGCAGAGCGCCGCCCTTACGAATCACGGCGCGACGGTCTATGTCACGCCGCAGCAGAAATTCATAGTCACTCTTCTGCAGGCGCTGATGTTCGGTGGGATCATCTCGGCGATGCTGGGCGGGCTGGTTATCGACCGGATGCTCGGCGTGCCGCTGTTCTCGAATCCAACCCGCCGTTGGAGTTGAGCGATCTCAGATCGCGTTGAAACCTTCGCGGCTGAAGAGCACGCGCCCGACGCCGAGACGCGCGTGCAACGCTCTCATCAAATCGTTCTCTGCGCCCGGCCGGAACCATCCCTCGAACCCGGAACGCTCGTACAGCGCGCCGATTTCCAGCGCGCGCGATCGCCGGCCGTTTGCGCCGTCGCCGTCGAAGTAGGTATCGACGATTACGCGGTCGGCGATACTGTCGAGAAGGTCGGCAAAGCGCTCCGCGCGATTCGGCAACATCGGCGCGATTGCGATTTGGGTGAAAATTCCGGCGGCCCGCAGCCGGCGAGCGGTCAGGATACGGCGTGCGACCGAGGGCGACGTCGGGGTGAGCATGCGCCGGACCGAATCGTCGTCGGTCTCGATCGTGAGCGAGACGATCGCGCGGTCACCGAGCGCATGAATCAGATCGATATCGCGCTCGACGATCGGACTCCGCGTCTGGACCAGAATTCGGCGCGGCGGAGCGGTCACGAACGCTTCCAACGCGGCGCGTGTCAGCCCGAGTCGTCGTTCGATTCCCTGGTACGGGTCGGTCGCGCTCGACATGAAGATCGTCGCAGCGTCGAGCCGTCCGGTCGCCTCGAGCTCCGCAAGCTCGCGCGCCAATAACGTTGGAAGGTTGCGCTTGGCGATCACCCAACTGCCCCAAGGGCCGTTTTCCGCGCGCGCCACAGGGAGCATCCGCACGTAGCAGTACGGGCATCCCCCGTGCTCGCCGAACGCGCATCCGACGTACGGATTGAGGGTGAAGCCGAAACCCTTGAGGAAGCCGCCGGTGGGAGTGAGAGCACGCGTCGCGTCCCGCAGAAGGTAACGTCGCGAACGCGGCATTTCTGGCCCGAGAACCGCGGTGAGCGATGGCGTCGACGCCGGACTCACGGTCGCTCTCAGCTTAATCCAGATGAACGATGGAAGCGACTTGGCTTCTCTCTGTTCTGTGCGATTGACTTCGCTATGCTCGCGAACCAACAATAGGCCCATGCGGCGATGGGCAATCAGTTTAGGTTTGGCGCTCGTCCTCGGTCTCGCACCGATCGTGCACGCGCAATTCGCCCAGGATCAGCAGGATCCGAGTGAGTACGACGAAGACGACTCGCAGCCCCTGAAGGTCGCGAGCTACTTTATCGCGCCGATAGGTTTCGCCCTCGAATGGACGGTAACGCGTCCGCTGAATTACCTGGCGACCAGGACCCCGCTTGCGCCAGCGATGAATCCCGAAGCCGATCAATTCTACGGGCCGCCCAAGATGGCCCAGTTGCCGCCGCCCGACAAGTTTGCACCCGAGCCCTACGAAGCTAACCCGTCCGAAGCGAAAGTTCCGCTCGTCGGCCAGCCGCCGCCGAAGGGTCCCGAGATTCAGCCCGCTCCTCCGCCGCCCACCGGGCAATCGGCGTTGCATTGAGGCCCGCTTCCGCTTCTATTCTGTCGATGACCTCCGCGGCCTGAACCGGTCGTTTTCATCCGCTCGTTTCGCCGATGCCCAAAACCAACGTCGGTGCGATAAACCTGAACTACGAAACGTTCGGCAGCGGCGATCCGTTGCTGCTGATCATGGGCTTCGGGATGCCGGGGGTTGCGTGGACTCCCGTGCTCCCGTTTCTTAGCGGCTTCAAGTCGATCTATTTCGACAATCGTGGCACCGGCAATTCAGACCGGCCGGAGGGCGCTTACACGATTGGCGCGATGGCCGACGATGCGGCGGGATTGCTCGATGCGCTCAAGATCGAAAAGGCGAAGGTATACGGCGTCTCGATGGGCGGGATGATCGCGCAGGAGCTTACGCTGCGTCATCCGGAGCGTGTCGAGAAGCTGGTGCTCGGATGCACGGCGGCGGGGGGATCGACCGCCCGAATGGCGCCGTTCGACGTGCTTGAGAAACTCATCGCGAGCGTCCGACTGATGGCGACCAAGCCGGAAGAGGCGCTGGATGTTTTAATCCCCCTGCTGTACCCGGCGGACTTCATCGGCAAGCATCCGGAGATCAAGCCGTTGATGCTAGCCGGACTCAAGATGGCGCCGCCGACGCCGCCGGAGACCGCAGATCGCACGGTGGCGGGCCTAATCCAGTTCAATACGTACGACCGATTGCCGCAGATCAAATGCCCGGTGCTGATCGTCCATGGCACGGCGGATCGGATAATACCGGCCGAGAACGCGAATATCATGAAGGGGCGACTTCCGAACGCCGAAGTCATGTTGATACCTGACGCGGGTCACGGCTACTGGGCCGCCGATCCGATCGGGATTCATCAGCGGATCTCAGCGTGGCTGAAGAATTAATTAAATTAAGAAAACGCCGGCCATCTCGGCGGGCGCTGAACCCCAGTCCGCCGAAATGGCGAAAAATTTCAGGCGCGGTGGGCGCGCCTGGCGCCGCGGCGCGTGCGGATGCTGATCTTGCCGTTGCGGACCACGGGCGACCGTCGGGCGAGCCGCCGAGTCGCGATGCCGCTGAGCTGCTCCTCGCGCCATCGGAGCAGACCGGAACGCAGGTAACGCGGCTCGATCCCCAACGTCTCGCAGACGGTATTGAAGGAGAATGGGCCGTCGCTGTCGTCGTTGCAGAGCCACTCTTCGGCTTCGCTGAAAAGGCGCTTGCGCGCGCCGTTGCGAGTGACCGCATTATTCTGGAAGCACCGAAGCGCGTCCTCAAGCACCGCCATCATCAGACGCTTCACCGGACGCATCACGCTATCGTCGCGGCGCTCGTCGTAATACTGTTCGGGCGTCAGCACTTCAGGTGTAAAGAGCGATCCTAGTACGCCGCTTTCCCAATCCATGGTGGACCTGTTCTCCCCTCTCGCTTTCCGGCCTTGGCGTGTGCCGCTGCTGCGGCTTTTGAAAAGAATGGCAGCAATGCGCGTGCCGATCGGCGCGCCCAATCAGAACGGAATTGAATTTGCCGACAATTCGTTCCAATTCAGCCGAAAAGCGCCGACTCGGCGCCGGATTTGTCGACGATCGGTGCAGACGGAGCATCGATCCCGTCTATGAGATTCATTCATCGCCCTATCGCCGCTTTGGCATAATCGCGAATTTTCAACGATTTCGGGCGCTTTCCATAGTCTGCCTAGTATAGCGGCAGGTTGCGCCAATCTAGATTGGAAAGCCCGGCTCTTATTCGATTGGGGTCAGCGGGTATCGCTTAAACGAATCTAACCACGCTTTTTTGGCATCCATCAGCCAGAAAAATGGCGCCGAGAGTTGCCAACCGGATAGTGAAAAATTTGCGATGCTAGGCGCTGATTAGCCGAAAATTATCGGCGTGACTATGGTGTAAAAGCTACAACAGAGTTGCAGTTCTGCACGCTTTCCGACTTCTCACTCGTAGCGGCAGTCCGAGAAGTGAGCAGCGGGCTGCATAATTCGACCCTGCCGGATTTTCTTACAGCCGGTCTCCTTTACTGCATTGTGCCGCTTCCGTCGGGACCGTGAGGACCGAGCTTTCGCTCCTCGATCTTGAACGTCAGGATATCGATCAGGCGCGCGACGCGCTCAGGGCCTGCCTCCAAAAGGGTCTGCTTTTCGATTGGCGCAATATCCAGGTGGAAACATAGCAGATTGATTAGCGCCGCACCGCCAAGTCCGCGCTCCTCAACCAGCGTATTCCAAGCCTGTTCGGCGGAATTAGTTCCAAGGTACCCGAACAGAATCTCCCGGATGGTCTCCATTGTCTCGGGATCGGTCGCCAGTGCCGAACCGCCGACCGGACGCCATTCGATCTCGCCCCGCCGATAAGTCCGATCGCGAAGCTCACGGATGACCCGGAACTCGCTAAGACCTTCGAGGACCAGATTGTAACGTCCGTCCGGCAGACGTTCGAGCTCGTCGATGCGTCCGGCGCATCCGATATCGAAGATATCCGGCCGCGCGTAGTAATCCTCTTCCCAGTTTGCCTTCAGCAGGACCATCCCCACGATGCCGCTGCTTTCGTCGATGTCGGCGATCATTTGGCGATAGCGCGGCTCAAAGATGTGCAGCGGTACGCGCAAGCCGGGAAACATCACGAAGTTTGGCAGCGGGAACAATGGAATTATGCTGGGAAGCTCAGCCACGGCATCGCTCTGAAAGCGGCTCCGGTCGATTCTGAGGTTAGAAGCAGTCGTCGCAGGCGTCAAGCTGGAAATCACGCAATGACTCGTGTCGACGCGCACGGTGTTCGCTGGTACGCCGTCAGACTATACTGGTTACGTAAATCTGGCGGTAAGAGCTGCAACGAAGACGCCGATCATCTGGAAAGAAAGCAGTCGTGATATCTGTCAGGAGGACCCCCAACATCAGAAAGCGGGCCGCGCACAATTCTCAAGAGCAGGTGGCGAAACATGCCGACTGATCTCTTTATAGGCGGCGCGTATCGGTCGGCCGCTCACAATGCACGCTTTCCGGTGATCGAACCGGCGACCGAACGCGAATTGGCGCAGGTAGCGATCGCCGCCGAGCAGGATGTTGCCGACGCCGTCGAAGCGGCGCGCGTCGCGGCTGATAGCGGGCCCTGGCCCGCGATGAACGCGGAAGCGCGCGCACGAATCCTCAACCGGATGGCCGACGGTATCGAGCGACGCGCGAAGGAACTCGGCACGCTCGAGGCCCGCGATGTCGGTAAGCCGGTCAGCGAATGCGTGAATCACGACATCGCGCGCGCGGCAAAAAACATCCGGTTCTTCGCCGCGGCCGCTGAAGCATGGACCCAGGAGGCGTCGTTCAGCGACGCGAAGTTTCTCGGCGCAGATCTGAAGCTGATGAGCGTGACGGCGCGGAGTCCGCTGGGCGTCGGCGCGATCATTATCCCCTGGAATTCGCCGCTGATGCTGGCGACGTGGAATCTCGGCCCGTGCCTCGCAACCGGCAACACCTGCGTGCTTAAACCCTCCGAACTCGCGCCGCTCACATCGCTCGCGCTCGGCGAGATCGCCGCCGAAGCAGGATTGCCGCCCGGCGTGCTCAACGTGATAACCGGGCTCGGCGCAACCGGCGCCGCACTGGTGAATCATCCGGACGTCGACGCGATTGCGTTTACGGGAGGCGTCGGAACCGGCCGCAGCGTGATGGCCGCCGCATCGGGATCGCTCAAGCGCGTCACGCTCGAACTGGGCGGCAAATCGCCGAACCTGGTGTTTTCCGATGCCGACTTGAAGCGTTCAGCCGCAGGCGTCGCGCGATCGATCTTTCGCAGCCAAGGTCAGTCATGTGTCGCCGGCTCGCGTCTGCTGATCGATCGGCGGATCGCCGATGAGTTTCTTGCGCTACTGCTTGAACAGGTTTCAAAAATCAGAATTGGTGATCCGCTCGATGCCGCCACCGAGTATGGCCCGCTGATTTCGGCAAGCCATCGCGAACGTGTCCATGCCTTTGTCACCGAGGCCGTGGCCGCCGGGGCGACATTGCTTTGCGGCGGCTCCGTGCCATCGAAACCGGAGCGCGGTTACTACTATTTGCCAACGATTCTCGACAACATCGACGAAAAGTCGCGCGCCGTGTGCGAAGAGATCTTCGGTCCCGTGCTGACCGTCCAACGCTTCGACGATGAAGAAGATGCGATTGCAAAAGCCAACGCCACTCGCTTCGGACTCTCGGCCTACATCTGGACCACGCGCATCGAACGCGCGCTCCGAGTTGCGAATCGGCTCAAGGCCGGAATGGTCTGGGTCAACAGCTTTTTCCTGCGCGATCTGCGGACTCCGTTCGGCGGCGCGCGCCAGAGCGGACTCGGACGCCAGGGCGGACGCTACAGCCTCGAGTTCTGGACCGAGCCGCGGATGATCTGCATGACCTATGGGGAGGACAGCCATGGGTGAGGTGGTTGCCGCGATTCTGACCACGCATGTGCCGCGCCTGATGATTCACGATCTCGAAGCGCGCCGCGCTTACATGGGCAGGCAGATATCCACCTTTTACGAGGCGATGGAACGCGTCGAACGGGAGCGCCTGCAGGCGCTCCCGTTCGACACCTTCGTGCTCTTCGATACGCATTGGTTCACGACCGTCGAATACGTGCTGAACGCACACGAACGGCTCGCCGGCGTCTACACCTCGGAAGAGTTGCCGCAGATGCTGCACGACCATCCGTATGACTACCCGGGCGATCCCGACCTCGCGCACGCGATCGAGCTTGCGGCACGGCGGAACGGCGTGCGCGCCGTTGCATCGAGCCATCGGAACCTGCCGATCCACTATCCGACGCTCAACGTGATGTACTATTTCAATCCCGGCGCGCGGCGGCGCGTGCTCTCGATCGGCGTCTGCCAGACGGCCTCGGTCGAAAACGATCTCGCCTTCGGCGCGGCGCTCGGCGAGGCAATTCGATTGAGCGATCGGCGTGTCGTGCTGATCGCATCAGGCGGCCTGTCGCATCGATTTTGGGAATACGATCGAATCCTGGAGCGGGCCTCTGCATCGCCCGACGACATCTACTCGGAGGAGAATCGCGCCTACGATGCGAAGATCATCGAATGGCTTAAGGCGGGACATCACGATGAGGTGCTCGCGAATGCGAACGACTTCCGCCGCCGATGCTCGCCGGAGGGCCGCTTCTCACATTACCTGATGATGGCGGGTGCGATGGGCGGTGCGGGATGGAACTGGCGCGGCGAACAGTTCGGCTCGTACGAGGCGGCGCTCGGCACCGGCCAGGCGATCATCTACTTCGCACGTCCGTCGTGAATCCTTCGCCGGCATCAAGCCAGGCTTCCTCCTCACATTCAGAGCGGAGGCTGCTGAAGCGAAGAATGACGGGCCGAGATCCTGAGTGTGCGCAGGTCGGCGGCATGCGATCCTGCGCTGCGGTCAGAATTAACAGATCCTTCACAACCTATCCGATCACCGAGATGGGCTTTCTCAGGGTAAGCCTATCTCCCGCGTTTGGCGCGAGCTTCGAGGATGCGATGGCGGCGCCGGCCGCCATCCCCGGCATGCGCGCCCATCGGTTCCTGCCTGATGCAACACGCGCGCAATCCTTGCCTCGCGTCCGCGCCAGCAAGGACGTCACCGATGCGCACCTGGTTCATCTGGCGCGGCGCAACGGGCTGAAGCTCGCAACCTTCGATGCCGCCATGTGCGGTCACCCATGGGCGCGCGGCGTCGCGGAAGATCCAACCGGGTAAGCGACGCGCAAACGACCCGCAAGACCCTTTGCATCGCTTCGGCGCCGGTCGAAATTACAGAACGGGGCCAATCGATGACGCCCGGAGAGGCTTTGCACTTCTCATCCGGCGCGGGATACTACGCGCATCGGAGGTGGCCATGGGCGCACGATCGGGCAATAACTACCTGAGCGCGCTGCGCAAGCTCAAAGCGGACATCTGGATCGCCGGCGCGAAAGTCGGCGACGTCACCACCCATCCCGCCTTCGAGCGCTGCGCGCGCTCGATAGCCTCGCTCTACGACCTCCAGATGGAAGCGCCGGAGGCGATGACCTATCGCACCGACGACGGCGACCGCGCCGGCCTCTCGTTCATCCAGCCGAAGAGCGTCGAGGATGTCGCGCGGCGTGGGCGCATGATGAAGCGATGGGCCGATTACGCCGGCGGTATGCTGGGACGCGCGCCCGACTATCTCAATTGCAGCATCGCTGCGATGGCGGCGGCTCACGACTTCTTCGCCGAATCGGATCCGCGCTACGGCGACAACATCGTCAATTACTATCGCGAGGCCCGCAAGCACGACTGGTGCGCGACGCATACGCTGGTAAATCCGCGCGCGAGCCGCGCCAAAACCTGGGGCGGTCATACCGATGCCAATCTCGCGCTGCGCCTGGTCGAAAAAACCCGCGACGGAATTATCGTCAACGGATGCCGCCTGCTGGCGACGCTCGCCCCGCTGTCAGAGGAGATGCTGGTCTTCCCGTCGACCGTGCTGCGCGTCGAGCCCGAGGCCGAGCCGTTCGCGCTCGCGTTTGCAATCAACTGCGACGCGAAGGGTCTGCGCTTTCTCTGCCGCGAGACATTCGATCTGAATCGTTCGCATTTCGACCATCCGCTGTCCTCGCGCTTCGAGGAGATGGACGCGCTCGCGATCTTCGATAACGTGCTGGTGCCGTGGGAGCGCGTCTTCCTGTGCGGCGATCCGGCGCGATGCAACGCGCTTTACGGCACTACCAATGCCGTCGTCCACATGATGCATCAGGTGGTGGTGAAGAACGTCGCCAAGAGCGAATTCATGCTCGGGCTCGCCGCGCGGATCGCCGAGGTCAGCGACGCGTTGAGCCTGCAGCATGTGCGCGAGCGGCTGGCGGAGATGATCGAGGTGACCGAGATGATGCGCGCGTTCCTGCGCGCCGGCGAAGCCGACGCCGCCGCCGATCGCTGGGGGATGTTCACGCCGTCGCGGCCGCCGCTCGACGTCGCGCGCAATCTCTTCCCAAAGCTCTATCCCCGGATGGTCGAGATCATCCAGCTCAACAGCTCGTCGAGCATGATGGCGATTCCGTCGGAAGCCGATTTCAACAGTCCGATTCGCGCTGAGATCGATCGCTACCTGCCCGGCGCGGACGTTGAGGCGCGCGAGCGCGTTGCGCTCTATCGCCTGGCCTGGGATGCGGCGTGCAGCTCGTTTGCGGGACGCCAGTTGCTGTACGAGCGATTTTTCTTCGGCGATCCGGTGAAGATGGCGAGCGCGCTGGTCGACAACACGAATCTGAAGCCGCTGGTGGAGCGCGTCAACGCGTTTCTGAAGCGCGCGGATTAAGCGGCCGATGTGGCCGGCAGGGGCGGGGCGGCGCGCAGTGCGCCGCTCCGCCCCTGCCCTCACCGGCGCCGGGGATTTACGGAAGCATCTCACGATGGCTCGATTACGCAAGGCGGCGCGCGTTTGGCGGAGCCGCGACGCGCGCGCCGCGGCAGAACAGGTGATGGTTGCGACGGATGCCGCCGCTTTCATACTGGACCTCGCGGCGCTCTTCGATCGCAGCGCACCGCTCGAAGTCGAGCTCGGCGCGGGCCGCGGCGATTTCATCATCGAGCGCGCAGCCGCCAATCCGGAGCGCAACTTCCTCGCTGTCGAACTCGCAGGCTCGGTCGCGCGCGTGCTCGCCGCGCGCGCCGGCCGCCGCGAACTCAGCAACCTCCGCGTGCTGCAGGCCGACGCGCGCACGATCGTCAACCTGCTGATGCCCGACGCGGCAGTCGCGGTCTATCATATCTACTTCCCCGATCCATGGCCCAAGGCGCGTCACGAAAAGCATCGAATGATGTCGCCATCGATGGCCGCCGGCATCGCGCGCACGCTGATTCCGGGCGGGACGATTCACGTCGCCAGTGACGTCGAAGAGTGGGCGGCTGCGATGTTCGCGATGCTGTGCGAGGCCGGCTTCGTGAGAATCGGTGGCGAAGCGGCGGGCGCCCGCTTCACCGGCTTCGCGCGCAAATATATCGCCGCCGGCAAGCCGATTTTCGCTGCAAGTTTCCGGCGTTTCTGACGATCAAGTGCGCTGTTGACTATCGCGACTCGCGGCTTGCGCTGGCGGGATGGGATGTCTACCCTAATCGGCTGTCCGATGATGAGTCGCGAGCGACTGATAGCATTGGCGCTGGTGTTGGCGTTTGCCGGCGCCGGATGCAGCCAGCGTAAAGTACCAACCGGTGAGGACTACTGGAGTCAGGCCCAAGCCTATTTTGCGAGCAGCCAGTATCGTGGCGCGATCGACAACTATCAGCATCTGATCGATCAGTACCCGTTCAGCCCTTATGCCGAAGAGGCCGAACTTAGAATCGGGCTCGCCTACTACAAGATGCATGAGTACGCGCAAGCAGCTGCTTCGCTCAACGATTTCGAGCGGATGCATCCGACCAGCAAAAACTTGGCGCTCGCGACCTACTATCTTGGCATGACCTACTATGATCAGGTCGGCAGCCCGGATCGCGATCAGAGCAAAACCGCACTGGCGCTCCAGCAGTTCGAGACCATCGAGCGGCGTTTTCCCGAAAGCGAATTCGGCGAACTAGCCCGCCAGCGCATCGTGATCTGCCGCGAATTGCTGGCCCGCAACGAGCTGATGATAGGCGATTTCTATGCCTCACGGGCGAACTTCCGCGCCGACGAATCGCGGATGGCTGAGCTGATGGAGAAATATCCGGACACACCGGTGGCTCCGGAGGCGCTCTACAAGCTCGGTTTATCGCTGGAGAAAGAGGGCAAGAAATATTCCGCCGCGCAGGCTTACACTGCCCTCACAATGCACTATCCCAAGAGCATCTACGTCAAACCGGCCAAAGCCGCACTGGCCAAGCTGAATCAGCCGGTCGACACCGAGGAAGACCCGCTGCGGATGGTGCTCGCGGAGAGCGGCTTTAATCCCGATCAGAGCTCGGCTTTCGATCGCCAGGTGGTCGGTGCGCGACTCGCCTCGGCCGCCGATATGGCGGAAGGCGCATATGGCGCAGACGGACTTCCGGTCCTGACGCGTGGACCGAAGAACGTGCAGACCGCATCGGTCGAACCGCCGACCGAGACCGGCCCGATTACATTGCGTACGATACGGCTCTCATCGGCGGATCCGCCGCTCTCTGTTATTTTCGATCTGAGCGCACCCGTCCGTTATGAGAAGGAGTTTCAGAGCGGCCCGAGTTCGGCGACGCTAACGCTGCATCTCAAGAACACCGCGCCTTCGCTCCATCTGGATTCGCACCTGGTGTTCGACAAATCGATCTTCCGCGATGTGCAGGTGAGTCCGGACGGCCATGACACGACCGTCACCATTAACACCACGGCAGTCTCGCGCTTCGCGATCGTTCCGCTCGAAGAACCGGCGCGATTGCTCATAACCTTCGCGCCGCCGGAAAGCGAGAATGGCGAGGCGACGGCCTCCGAGATGGGCGCATCGCTACCGCCGCCGCCTCCGGAAGTCCCGCCGACGCCATCCAGCATGGATTCGGCGGCATCAGATTCCGAGCCGGCATCGGCAGCCGCGGCTGAGGCGCCCGCGCCAGCCACCGAGCCGGATTCCGGTCCGCCTGCGATCGCCGACCCATCGGCGGATTCGATGCCCGCGCCGGCGCCGTCTGATAATCCCACCGATGCGCCCGCCGGGGTGCCCGCGACCCCACAGCCTTAGTGTAGTGAATCGCTCTTGATCTACTCGAAGACGGAATCGAAGTTGATGCCGAGGAAGCTCAGCACGACTTCCGTATAGAGCTTCAATCCCCAGTAGAAGCCGTCGATCGGCAGCCGCTCGTCGTTGCCATGATAGAGCGAGCCGAACGGCGTCATCGGGCCGAGCTTGACCGGAGAAAAGCCGTAGCAAGCCGCACCGAGGCGCGTGTAGAACTTGCTATCGGTCGCCCCGGGAAGCATCCAGGGAACGGCTGCCGCGCCTGGATCGGCGGCTTCGATGCGCGCGGCGATCAATCGATACAGCGGCGTATCGATGCTCGATTCCGACGCCGGCGCGCTCTTCAGCACTTCGAGCGTCGGCTCCTGGCCGACGATCGAGCGCAACTCCGCGAGAAAGCTCGCGACATCTTCGCCGGGCAGCGTGCGCCCGTCGAGAATCACCGATGCCTCGCCCGGTATCACGTTGTCCTTGTAACCCGCGCTCACGATCGTCGGAGTGACGGTGTTCGATAGCATCGGACGGAACAGCGCCGTAGCTGTATCGCGCGTGAGGCCGAGCGCGGCGAAGGTCCGGCGTAGCGGCGGCGTGACCTGCACCCGCATCTGCGCGTGCGCGATGCGCGTGATGAGCTCGGCCATCCGCGTGATCGCAGTCGTCGGGCGCGGAATCGAGCCATGGCCGGGCGCGGCCGCGACCGTCATCCGGACGGTAACGAAGCCCTTCTCCGCGATCTGGATCGGATAGAAGCGCCGGCCGCCAAGATACATCGTGAAGCCGCCGACCTCGTTCAGCACGAAACCCGCGCGCACCAACTCGGGATGCCGCTCGACCAGGAACTGCGCACCGAACTGCGACCCGGATTCCTCGTCGGCGGTCGCGGCTACGATGACATCGCGATCACCCACCAAACCCGCGCGTCGGAGGGCGATCAGCAGCGCAAGGTCCATCGCGCACTTCGCCTTCATGTCGATTGCGCCGCGGCCCCATACGCATCCGTCGGCGATCTCTGCGCCGAATGGCGCGCGCGTCCATCGTTGCGGCTCCGCCGGGACAACGTCGGTATGCGATGCGAGCATCAGCGGCGGCAGCTCAGGGCGATGCCCGCGCAGGCGCGCGATCAGATTGGTGCGTCCGGGCGCGGCTTCAACACACGCCGCATCGATCCCCGCGGCTTCGAGCCGCGCGGCCAGATAATCGGCAACCAGGCGCTCGTTGCCGGGCGGATTGCTGGTATCGAGCCGGACCAGATCGCGAAACCAGTCGAGCGTCCGGCGCTCGAACGCCTCCCACGGCGTGCGCAGCGCGATCGATGAAGACGGGGCGGCCAAAACCGGACTACGGCTCGAGCAAACCCTCGAAGATGCGCGCGGGCTCGGCGCCCTCGCTCACCACCCGGTTGAGCGCTGCGAGCATGAGCTGAGGGTCTTGCGCACCGGAGAGCGCGTAGCGGCCATTGAGGATGAAGAACGGCACGCCGCTTACGCCAAGCTTCTGCGCCAGCATCTCTTCGGCGCGGACCTCATCGACACCGCGCTCACCTTCGAGGAACAACTCGGCGGCGCTTGTCTCGATGCCGCCCTGCGGCGCGATCGCGGCGAGGGTCGCGCGATCGCCGATGTCGCGGCCTTCGATGAAATAGGCGCGGAAGAGCACCTCGGAGAGCGCATTCTGATCGCCCTCGCGCTCGGCCATCCAGAGCAGACGATGAGCATCGAAGGTGTTGGGAGTCTTGGCGATCAGATCGTAACGGAACGCGATTCCATCGCCGGCGCCGGTCTCGGTGATGCGCTGATAGATCTCTTTGGCGCGTTCCGGGCCGCCGAACTTCGCAGCGACATAGCGCTCACGATCCATCCCGCCGCGCGGCATGTCAGGGTTTAGCTCGAACGGACGCCAGGTAATGTGCACCCGATGGCCCTCGAGCTGCGCAATCGCCTTCTCGAGACGCCGTTTGCCGATAAAGCACCAGGGACAGACGACGTCGGAAACGATGTCGATACTGATATCCACCGGGCGGTCTCCTTTTCGGATCAGTCTACCGCGTGCGCCACCCCGGTTGTACAGCGCGAGAATTCAGCTTTTGCGAGAAGCGAGCGGGAGCGGGCCGAGATAATTCGTCGCGTCCGAGGCGAGCGCGCGCATCTTGAGGACCGCCGCGGCCAGCGCACGCAGATCGTGGCGCGCGTTCTCGGTCGGCTCGCCCTCGGCGAAGTCAGCCGACGCCAAGTAGACGCTCGATGGCGCGGTGAAGGCGCCGAACCAGGCGAGGACATCGCGCAGATGCCAGTCCGCGCCGAGATAATGATGAGCTGTCGCGCCCATCGCGACGATCCCGCACGGCTTCCCCATCAAGGTTTCGATCGGGAGCTGATCGAGCAGGTTCTTTAGCGCGCCGGTAAAGGTTGCACGGTAGACCGGCGTCGCGATCACCACCGCATCGGCAGCGCGCACCCGGGCAACGACGGCGGCGGTGTCGTCACCATACTCCTCGGGCGCGCGCCCGTCCGCGAAAGCAATTCTGTAGTCGGCAAGGTTGATCAGATCGGTCACGAGGTCTGGTTCGATCTCGCGGGCCAGCTCGCACATCCGGGTCATCGCCTTGTTGAGCCGTCCCGGCTTGGTGACGGCACCCACGATCACAACCAGTTTCGCCATAGTTCCACCGTCTATGATGTCTGCCTAAAAGCGTTTTGGGATGTTCGTGAAGACCTGCTCGTCGACGCGCTCCGGCGGCGGATAGGCCTTCTTGCTGTGTGTCAGCCCCAGCTCCAGGAACATCACGCAAAGCTCGAAGGCGACCAACCCCGGATTTATGACCGGCACCGGCATCCGCTCGATCAGGTGCGCGTGCGATCGATGCATCGTGGTGGAGCCGAGGATCAACACTTCTGCGCCATCCTCGTCGACCGCGCGGCGGCCTGCCTCCTCGAGCTTGCCGAACACGATGTCCTCCTTGCCCTCGAGCAGCGCGGCGGTGTCGGGACGCACGCCGATCGAACGAATCGAGGCCACCCGATGATGCAGGCCCTCCGCCGTGATGATCTTGTCATAGAGCAGTTTCCACGGTTCCCACATCGTGATGATCGAAAATTTCTTGCCAAGCATACACGCAGTCAGAAACGAACTGTGCGCGCTGCCGAGCACCGGGATTTTGAGCAGCGAACGAAGCGGCGCGACTCCGGAATCGCTCATGCTGTTCACGCAGATGGCGTCGTAACCTTCCTGCTCGGCGCGCATCCCGGCCTCCGCGACCATCGCATCGGCAAGCGCCGTCTCGTAGAGCGAGTCGAGGATGTAAGCGCCGCTGCGTGTGCCGAAGAACTCGACCTCGATCCCGGGACGCATCAGATGAGCGGGAATCTGCGCGGCGAAGCGCGGCAAGGCCTCGGGCGGCATCGGCACCGGCAGCAGCATCTTGATGCGGCGCCTGGCAACCGACTGGGAGCTGGGGGAACTCATGCTTGTATCGCACTCGGGCGCGGGACCGGATTATGCGGTCGGCTGCGCCAGGCGGTCAAGCCCGTTCGCAGGGTGCCCGTAAATCAGGCGTCGGCCGCATTAAGCTGTCCAACACTTGTGCAAACCCGCGATTACGATTACTAATCGATCAGCAACCCTCGGGAGGTTCCGCGAATGAAGTTCGTTTTCCACATCCTGCCAGCCTATCCAGCCACACCGGAAGAGCGCGAGCGGCTTGCGCCGATCGCTCATCGCACCGACAAGACGCAGCAGATGCTGGATGAAATGCTCGATATCACGCAACATTGCGAGGATATCGGGTTCGACGCGGTAACCTTCTCGGAGCATCATTTTTACACCGAAGGATGCGAGGCGGGCGCAACACCGACGCCTCATTTGATCCGGCTGCTGCTCAACACCAAGCGCATCAAGATTGGACCGCTCGGCTTCGTGCTGCCGACTTGGGATCCGATCCGGCTCGCACTCGACGTCGCGTGGGCAGATCAGATGAGCAAGGGGCGTGCGATCTGCGGACTTGCGCGCGGCGTCTTTCCGCGCTGGGTCAATGTGCTCGGACAGCATTACGGCGTCGAGCTCGGCAGTGCCGGTGCGGGCTCGCCTGCCGATGAGCACAATCGCGAAGTCTTCGAGGAGCTCTTTCAGGTCATCAAGCTGGCATGGAAAGACGAGCCCTTCTCGTTCAAGGGCAAGTACTACCAGGTACCCTTCCCCGCCGAGGGCCATTTCTGGGCGCCCCACGAAGCGACCCACCGTTACGGCGCGCCCGGCGAGATGGACGGCCAGTTCCTGCGCAAACTTTCCGCGGTGCCGAAGCCCTATCAGAAACCGCATCCGGAGATCTGGCAGGCCTTCACCGCCAGCGAACGGACCATACGCTGGGATGCGACCCATGGCGTCCGCCCGATGGTTTTCACACCCTTCCCGGACGCGGCGAAGAAAGTGTTTCAGGCCTATGTCGAAGAGGCCGCCAAGTCAGGGGAATGCCTGAAGCTGGGCCAGCGGATGGGCTCGTGCCAGTTCATCTACATCGATAAAGATCGCAGCGAGGCGCATCGCCTGATGCACTCGGGCTCCTACTTCGTGTTCCAGAACTTCCACTGCAAAGTCGACAAGAACATCCCGCCTGACTTCGAGAGCCTGCTTAACCTCAAGATGATGGTGGCGGGCAACGTCGATGACGTGCGACGGCGTATCGCGGAACTCCAGGAGACCCTCAATCCCGAGTACGTGCTGTGGCTCGGCGATCAGGGGTACGTCACCCGCGACGAGATGAAGCGCGAGCTCGAGCTTTTCGCGACTAAGGTGATGCCCGAGTTCCAGGAGCGCAGAACTTCCGCGCCGTCGGAAGGCGTCGCGGCTCACTAGCGATTTTGCGCCGGCCGGTTCGACCCGCCTGGGGAGGCGAACCGGCCGGCGATTCGAAACTGCCGCCCGCATCGACGGCCGGCATCGCGGGAGGAGTCGTTCGGTCGCGGCGAACGACGCATGAATCCAGATGGAATCCTTCCGAATCGTTCACTATCTCAATCAGTTCTTCGGACAGCTAGGCGGCGAGACCGCGGCAGGCGCGCCACCACAGATTAAGCCCGGCGCGATCGGTTCCGGCCGCGTTCTGCAGAACGAGCTCGGCAACGGCTTTGAAATCGTCGCAACCGCGCTCTGCGGCGACAACTGTTTTGCCGATGCTCCCGAAGCAACCGCCGATGAACTCGTCGGCCTGATCGCCGAATTCCGGCCGCAACTCGTAATCGCCGGGCCTGCGTTCAATTCGGGCCGCTACGGCCAATCGTGCGGGATGCTCTGCGCCGCGCTCCAAGATCGATTGGGCGTGCCGGCGATCACCGGAATGCATGAAGAGAATCCGGGCGTCGATCAGTTTCGCCGCCGCGTGCTGATCGTGCGCACCGGCGCGACGGCGCGCTCGATGGCTGAGGCGCTTAGGAGCCTTGCGGCGCTCGCGCGCCGCATCGCGGCGGGCGACGCCATCGATCGGCCGGCGGAGGCGGGATGCTTTCCGCACGGAATGAAGCGCCCAGTCGTGCGCGACAAGACTGCTGCGCAGCGAGCAATCGACATGTTGCTGCACAAACTTGCCGGCCAGCCGTTCGCGACCGAGGTCAGCGTGCCGAGGTTCGATCGCGTCGCGCCCGTGAAGCTCGCAACCGCTCTCTCCGCGGCAAACGTCGCGCTGGTTACCGATGGCGGCCTGGTCGTGAAGGGCAATCCCGATCGGATGCCGAACGGCTACTGCGATCGCTTTACGACCATTCCGATCGGCGGACTCGAACGCTTCACTACCGATCTCGTCGAAGCTCATCACGGCGGTTATGACACGCAGTTCGTGAACCAGGATCTGAACCGGCTGGTGCCGCTCGATGCGATGCGAGAGCTGGAACGCGAAGGCGCGATCGGCCACCTGCATGAGACCGTCTACGCGACGGCCGGGCTCGGCATGTCACTTACCAACGCGCGTAAGATTGGGCGCGAGATCGGTGCGCGGCTGCGCAACGAAGGGGTGCAGGCGGTCATCCTGACCTCGACTTGAGGGACCAGCACGCGCTGCGGAGCGGCGCTGGCGAAAGAGATTGAACGGATGGGGATTGCGACCGCTCAGGTCTGCTCGATGCGCCAGGTGGCAACGATGGTCGGCTCGCCGCGCATCGTGACGGGCAGGAGCGTCCTTCATCCGGTCGGCGACCCCGGCCTCGACCTCGACGCCGAGCGGGCGCTTCGCCGGCGCATCCTGCTCGATGCGCTCAAGGCGCTGGGATCCAACGGTACCCGCGATGCGGCTTGAGTTCCGGCCTGCGCCGGTTTATCGGGCGACCTTCGGCGCATCAACCAGAATCCACGATGGCACGCTCACGATCGCGCGCGACGAGCTGCGCGCGCTGCTGAACGGCGATCGCCGGCTCGCAGATGTCGATATCGAGATCGCTAATCCGGACGAGGATTGCCGAATCACCGACATCTTCGACGTATTCGAGCCGCGCTTCAAAGCAAACGGCGGAAATTTTCCCGGGGTTCTCGAGCGCGCGGCACGGGTCGGTGATGGTCAGACGGCGGTGGCGCGCGGCGCAGCGGTGATGGTCCTCAATGCGATGTCCGACCGCTACAAACTCACGGTCGACATGCGCGGTCCGAGCGCCAGGTTTTCACCCTACGCCCACACCGCGAACGTCTGCATACGATCGAATCCCGCACCCGGCATCGATCGCGCGGGCTACTATCGCGCGCTCAAAGAAGCCGGCGTTCGCGCTGCAATTTATCTTGGCGAAGCCGCTTCGCATGCGCCGTCGGAGGATAGTGAAGTCTTGACTCTGTCGCCGTCTTCCCTGAGCGAGCGATCGACGTTGCCGCGCATCGCCTACATCTACATGCTCGCATCGCAGCAGATGCCGACGGAACCGGACGAGCCGATCCTCTACGGCGATAACGTCCGCAATCTACTCCCGACCATTCTCCATCCCAACGAAGTGCTCGACGGCGCCGTGCTTGCCCCTTATTGGAACTTCGGTGGCGACACCTACACGGCGCAAAACCATCCGATGATCCGCGAGCTCTACACGCGCCACGGCCGCGATCTTAACTTTGCGGGAGTAATCGCGACCATAGCTGCCGAAACCGAGGCCGGCCGCTCGCGCAGCGCCATAATGGCCGCGAATCTCGCGCATGATACCCTCGGTGCAGATGCCGTCGTGTTGACCAAGTACGGCGGCGGCATCCCGGAATCGGCCACGATGGAAACCTACGACGCATGCGAAGCGCTCGGCATGAAGGGCGCAATCGTGATCTGGACGCACGGCGGCGACGGCAGCGTCGAGGGCTCGCTCACTTTCATGTCGCCGGGCGCAAACGCCGTCGTGAGCTGCGGGCTCAACGAGGAGTCGATCGACCTGCCGCCGGTCGCGCGCGTGATCGGCAACGCCAGCATCGGCCCGCTCATTATGGAATCCGAAGGCGAGACGCGGCCGTCAAACGGCCCGCTCCATCTGCGCTTCCTGTTTCTCGCCGGCGCCGCCGATCAGTTAGGCGGCGGATTCCGTTCGGTCGAGGAATATTGAGCTTGCCTACGATCAAACGGCCGGTCCTGCTCGCGGCCTCCGCCGTGATGGCGCACGTACCCGGTCTGTTGCGGATCGGATCGAAGCCCGCGCGCGAGATTGCACGGGACGCCAGCCTTGTCGGGCGCTTGATCGAAAACTCGCGCAGCTTCGATGAAGCGGTCGGGTACGCGCCGAACCAGGCCTTCATCGGCGCGATTCATCCGCGCGAAATGGGCCCGCGGCCGCATTTCAATCGCCTCGTCGAGGGCGGACAGCGTTTCGGACCCGATGGCGAGATTATGCCGGAGCGCGAGTTTCTCGGCCTGATGGCGCTCGCTGATCAGTTCAAGCTGATGAAGCTTGCGCCGGAAATCGGCTCCGCCGCGGCCGCTGCGCTCGAGCAACATCCGTTGTCGGACGCGCTCAAACCGCAGAAGCTCGCGGCCGCGATCGGCGACCCGATGGCTGAAAACGCGCGCGGCGCGCTCGCGCTCCACCTCGGGAGCGGTGAATATGCCGGCGCGCTCGCCACCGGCCACAGCGAAGACGCAAACCTCGCCGCCTCCGTCATCGCCGAAAATCTCGCGTGCAAGGCGAGCGGCGCGCTGGCCCTCGCGCACCTCCTCCGTCTCAATAAAATCGATCCGGCAAGCATCGAGTACGTCATCGGATGCTCCGAGGAGGCGGTCGGCGATCGCTACCAGCGCGGCGGTGGCAACATGGGCAAGGCGATCGCCGAGATGGCGGGATGCGGCGAAGCTTCGGGCGCCGACGTAAAGAACTTTTGCGCCGCACCGATTCCCGCGATGGTGATCGCGGCGAGCCTGGTCGCGGCGGGCGTTTTTCGCCGTGTGGCGGTGGTCGGCGGCGGATCGATGCCGAAGCTCGGAATGAAGTTCGAGGGTCATTTGAAGCATTCGATGCCGGTGCTCGAAGACACGCTCGGCGCGGTGGCGGCGGTGGTCAGCGAGGACGACGGCCGTTCGCCCGTCATCCGTCTCGATCATGTGGGCCGTCACAAGGTTAGCTCCGGCGCGTCGGCCGAGGCGATCCTGGAGGCGCTGGTGACCGCGCCGCTCGATGGGATGGGCCTCACGCTTAACGACATCGACGAGTATGCGACCGAGCTGCACAATCCCGAGCTCACGGAGCCGCAGGGGAGCGGCAACGTACCGGAGCGGAATTACCGCATGCTCGCGGCGATGGGCGTTCGTCGCGGACTCTTCGGGCGCGACGCGATGCAGGGTTTTGTGGCGCAGCGCGGAATGCCCGGGTTCGCTCCTACGCAGGGCCATGTCGCATCAGCCTTCTGTTACCTCGCGCACGCCCGGCGCGCGCTGGACGACGGCGGTTCCGCGCGGCGTGTTATGATGATGGCGAAAGGGTCGCTGTTCCTCGGTATGATGACGGGACATTCGGACGGGATGTCGTTTATATTGGAGCGCAACGGCGGCTGATTATGCTGCGGAGGGCATGGAGTAATGTTCGCTGGCAAGAAAGTAATCGTGGTTGGCGAGCGCGATGGTGTGGCGAGTCCGGCTATTGCGGCGTGCGTGGAGGCTGCGGGCGGCGAAGTCGTCCTGATGGCGACCGAGTGTTTCGTCTGAACCGCCGCAGGGGCAATGGACCCGCATACGCAGCAGACAATTATCGACGCGGTCGGGAAGCACGGTCGCGACAATCTGATCGTTGTGCTGGGAACGCCGAGTCCGGAAGCCGCCGCTATCGCGGCGGAGACCGTGACCATCGGCGATCCTACGTACGCAGGGCCATTGGCCGAGACCCGGTTGGGTCTCACCGTTTACCACATTCTGGAAGAGCAGGTTCGCGCGGCGCTCGACCCCGCGATCTACGATCAGCAGGTCGGCCTGATGGCGGAGTCGCTCGATATGCCGGCGATCGCGGCCGCGGTGGCCGGGGTGCGCGCGGCAATTTCACACGAGGGTAAGTAATCATATGGCTCTGCGCAGCGGCGCGGAATATCTAAAGGCGCTTCGCGATGGCCGCGAAGTCTATCTCGACGGACGGAAGATCTCCGACGTAACCACGGAACCGGCGCTGGCCCGCGTCGCGCATACGTTCGCCCGCATGTACGACATGGTGATCGAGAACCAGGCGGATTGGACTTTTCGCGACGAACAGGGCCAGGTGCGGAGCCTGAACTGGTTCGAGCCGCGCACGCGCGAGGACATCGTGCGCCGGCGGAGCTTCACCGAGACCATCGCGCGCCGCACCGGCGGGCTGTTCGGACGCCAGCAGGACTATGTGCCGCTGTTCCATCTCGGCATGCTCGATATCAAGCGCGAGTTCAGCCGCGGCGACGCACGCTTTGAACGCAACATCGAAAACTATTGGCGCCGCGCGCGCGAGCACGACCTGATGCTGGCGCATTCCTTCATCGATGCGCAGGCTCATCCCGCGGTCCCGCTCGAGAAGACTGTCGTGCCGCGAATCGTCGCGCGCAAATCCGAGGGCATCGTGGTGCGGGGCGCGAAGACCGTCGCGACCTTCGCCTGCCATGCCGACGAAATCCTGGTCGGCGCGTTTCCGCGGCCCGCGATGACCGAAGACTACGTGATGTACTTTTCGATCCCGGTTGCAACGCCCGGCCTGCGCGTGGTGGCGCGCACCGTTCATGGCCAGGGCAGCGCGTTCGATCATCCGGCGGGTCAATTCGGCGACGAGAACGATTGCATCCTCATCTTCGACGACGTGCTGGTGCCGTGGGAGCGTGTGTTCAGTCTCGGCGAGCCGAGCTTCTGCGCCACCGTTTTTCCGCGCATCAGCGAGTGGGCGCATTGGAGCATCCTCGCGCGCCTCGCCGTGAAAGCCGAGGTGCTGACCGGGCTTTACTCGCTGATTCCCGAGATGCTGGGACGCGCGCAGCAGCCGCAATCGCAGGAAGCGCTCGGCGAGATGATCCGGTATCTGACGAGCATCCGCGCGTTCATCCATGCTGCCGAAGACCAGGGCCACGTGACACCGGAAGGCCATTTCATGCCGAATCCGATCTATATCACGACGGGCCGTGCGTATTCGGTCGAGAATTATCGGCGCATCATCGGGTACCTGCACGATGTCGCAAGCCAGGCGTTGATCATCATTCCGAGCGAAGCGGCGTTCGATAATCCGGACATCGGCGCGGCGCTCGAGAAGATGTTCGAGAGTCCGTCGGCGTCAGCGCGGGAGCGCGCCCGCGTCGTGCGGCTTGCGTGGGACATGGTGTGCGACTCATACGGCGGCCGGCAGACGCTGTTCGAGTTGTTCAACGCGCTGCCGTGGACGGCGCAGCGGGCGCAACTGATGGCGAGTTTCGATGTCAAGCCGTACCAGCAACTCGCCGCCGCGACTGCGGGTCTTGGCTCGATTCCCGAGGCGGCCGCGGCTGTGGCGGAAGCGGCGGGCCGCAAAGGACGCGATTATCAAGCGGTCGGCGAGGCGTACGCCGCCAAATCCGCCGGCAAGATCGTCGCGCGCTAGCGCATAATCTGCGACAACGACGCGACGCTGCCCCAGCGTCCGAGATCCGTGAAGTCTTCGCCGTTCACATTTTTGCAATCTGTGTTGGCGAGCGTCGGAAGCATCACTGATGACAAATGCGCGTTCTGCACATCCCAAAAGCCGCCGACGCCGTTGTTGGTCCAGTACGCGCCCTCGCCCGGCACCGGCGTGATGTCCTGCGGATCGAAGTCGACCTTCCAGAACTTGCCGTTCTCGTCGTAAAGGTCCGCCCACTGCGATTGATAAACTTCCTTGTCCACGTACAGCACGCGCTTTCCGTAGCAGTAGCCCTGCGCTTGCGACGGGATGCGATGGACGTTGAGCACCCACGAATCGCGCACCTGCCATTTGCCGAGATTCGGGCGCGGGAAGAACAGCGGCGTGTAGAAATTCTCGACTTTCTGGGCGCCGGCTGCGTCGTACTCCGGCATCATCAGCACCGCCTTGTCGCCCAGGTAGTCGGCGTCGAAGCGGGTAATATTTCCGTTGAACGCGCCGTGCCGGGCATCGTCATAGGTCACGTCGGAACCGAACAACGGACTGCATCGCGCCGCGCTCGAAAGCCTCAGCGAGCGACGGAGCGCCGGAATGAACAGGAACGTATCTTCCGGCTTTGAGAGGTCGAGATAGTAAATCGTCAGAACGGCGGTGTAGCGCGCCTGCTCCGGACTCATGATCTGACCCATGCTCACGAAGTCTTCGCCGGGGGCTTTTGGATCGTAAAGCGGTTGATCGTCATCGGCGATGTGGCCGACGCGACGCTCCATAAAAAGAAAGCTTTCGTAGGTCACATGGTGGAACCGATCGACGAAATGGTATTGGCCGAGAGGCGCAATACAGAGCAGATATGGCTGATACGCAAACCAGTCATCGACTAGAATTTGCCATCCCTTTAACGAACCGCTCGGGTCCGGGAATGGCATCCCGGCAACATAGTTCGTGATGTTGTGACCGCCGTCGGGAAGGCTCACGATCTTCACCTGCCCGGCATATTTCCTGGTTGCCTCGACGTAAGGCTGCGAACCCATTGGATAGTGTTTGGTGGGTCCAACCACCAGTTGAAAGTCGGGCGGAAATTTCCAGATGTATTTGCCCTCAAACAGCACCTTCATGCTGTAGGTCATGTACTTCTGGTACTGTTGCCAGTTCTGCATGTTGATCACAGTGCCAGGTGGAATCGCTTCCTCTTGCTCCGCGGCGGCCCATAACGGCGTCGCGACAGTCAGGAGGAGCGAAATGGCGAACATCAAGCGGCAAAGTCGAAGCATGAGAGCGCCCCTTTTTTGGTTGTAGACTCAAGCGCCTGAAACACACAACCTTTCATTCTGACACTACAATTGCCACGTGTTGGGTGGCAAACCCCATCGCACGCGCCCGTAATTCTCAGCCGGCACATCCCACGTGATCGCGAGTGAATGCGACGCCGCGTTCACATCGCGTGTCAGGCGCTGGATCGGACTTCCTTCGTAAATCGCATGCGCGCCCGCGGCCTCGAACAGCCGATTAGCAGCGCGCACGCTGGTGCGGACGGCGAATGCGATATCGCGGCGCATCCGCGCCCGCTCAACGATTGGAATCTCACCGCCGGCTTCGCCGTACTCGCGCAACTCGCGCAGATCGCGCCGCATCAGCAGCCGGACGGCATCGACCTCCGCCGAGGACTCCGCGAGCCGGACCTGCATGGCGGGCTGCTCGATCACCGGCGAGCCGGTCTGACTGTCATGCCGTCCGCGCATCTGCTCCTCGAAGAGGTCGACGACGCCCTGCGCCATCCCGATGATCGGCGCGGCGAGCGAGTAGCCGAGAAAGCTGAACAGCGGGATCTTGTAGAACGGCGTGCCGTAGAGTTCGCGGCCCGCCGTGTTGCCGGTCATGAACTGCGCGCCGTGACAGATCCGGTGCTCGGGGATGAAAACATTCTCAATGCTAATCGCCTTGCTGCCGCTGCCGCAGAGACCGAGCACGTGCCAGTTGTCGTCGATCGTGAAATCCTTCTTCGGCACCAGCATCATGTCGGCGCGCTCGCGATCCGTGATGATCAATTGCACCCAGGCCGCATGATCAACGCCGCTGGCGAAGTTCCACTTGCCGCTAACCCGCACTCCGCCTTTTGCGGGTTCGATGTTGCACTTCACGGCTGCTGAAGCGGTCGAGGAAAGCACGTCGCGCGAGTCCGCCCAGTATTCTTCCTGCGCCTGCTTCGGCCACATCCCCATCATCCAGTTGTGAAGCGGCCAGAACGATCCCATCCAGCCGCTCGATCCGCAGCCGCGCCCGAGTTCAGCGGCGACCTCGTAGACCGTGTCCATGTCGAGTCCGAGGCCGCCGAACGGAACCGGCTGCGAGATACGATGGAACTGGGCGGCAACGTAATCGGCGACCGTCTCCTGGGGAACACGGCGCAGCTTTTCACACTGGCCGGCGCGCTCGCGCAGCGTGGGGACGAGAGCCCGCGCCCGCTCGATCATCGTGCGCCGCAGATGCTGCAAACCGTCCCCGCTCATGCCTGATGAAGCCGTTTGTCGCGCCACTTCCGTGCTCATCGCTCTCCTGGCATCAAGATTTCGCGACACCGGCACATCCGTGCCCGTCAGAGCGTGCCGACTTTCCGCCGCCGCCGTCATCTTCCTTATAGTATTTGCCGACCTCGTTGCGAAGGCATTTGCTTGTCGGCCCGACCGGCGTCGAGTATTAGAGACAGGCAGCCATCCGACCGGGGATAAAACGCGGACGGGATGCGGCGCAGGGCCGAAGGAAGCGAAAATGAATTTCGGGATAATGTTCGATACTCACATAGACAAATGGGAACTGATCCGTTACGCGGAGGAACTCGGCTACGACTCCGCGTACGTGCCCGACTCGGAAATGATGTGGTCGGATTGCTATGCGACGCTGGCGCTCGCGGCCTTCAACACCAAACGCATCCGAATCGGCACCGGCATTGCCGCGCCGGGCGTGCGTATCGCGCCGGTCACCGCACATTCGATCGCGACCATCAACCAGCTCGCTCCGGGCCGCGTCTTTCTCGGCATCGGCACGGGACATACATCGATGCGCATGCTGGGACAGGATCCGATGCCGCTCGCGGAATTGCGCGAGTATATTCGAGTGGTTCGCGGTCTGCTCGACGGCGAAGAAGTCGAATATACAATGAACGGCAGGACCCAGCCGATAAAGTTTATTCATCGCGATCGCTACTACATTAATCTCGACAATCGCATTCCGATTTATATGGCCGCCAACGGACCCAAGGCGATCCGGATGGTCGGCGAACTCGCCGACGGGTGGATTATTCACAACGCCAATCCGGAGCAGGGCAAAGTATATTTCGACATGGTGCGCGACGGCGCGCGGAAGGCCGGCCGCGAGTTGCCGGCAGATTTTTATCCCACCTTCCAAAGCAGCCCGATTATACTGAGACCGGGCGAACGACTGACCGACGAACGCGTCATCAATGAGGTCGGATCGCAGGTGACCTGCGTACTACATCTGGCGTACGAAATTTGGAGCTATCTAGGCAAAAAGGATGAGGCCATTCCGCCGTTCTTCGCCGATGTCTGGGACGATTACCTTAAACGAGTCAACAACTACCCCGAACGCGGACGTTTCCGCTACATCCATGACGGCCATTGCACGTTTTTGCAGCCCGACGAGCGGAAGTTTGTAACCCCGAAAGCGATCCAGGCAATTTGTCTCGCCGGCGATGTCGACGAGATCATCGAGCGCATTCGCGCGATGGAACGCGTCGGATTTAAAGAACTGAACATGCTGCCCCCGGCCGATTATCAGCGCAAGGTGTTTCGCGAGTTCGCTGAATTGGTCATGCCCGCGTTCCGCTAAAGCCGCTTCGCGAAGAGGGTTCGATCATGACCAGTAAAGCGGCCGATAAGAATTTGCTGATGGTCGGAAGTCTGCCACTGCAGACTCCTGAAGAGGTAATGCGCCTATGTGCGTCGACGCTCGGCCAGTGGCTGCCTTGCATTCCTGACGGCGAGGTCGGGGATCGATCCATCTGGATCGTCGGCCTTGGTTATCGCGTCTATCACGGACATCCGGAAATCGAGACCGTCAACCGCCCTGCTCCGGTGGCCGGTCGCGAGAACTGGAAGCCGAAGGACCTCACCGATATCTGGCAGTTTCGCGTGAAGCCGGGAGTCGAGACGGTTCGCTTCGGGGACCTCGGATGGCGCTTCGGTTACGCGCGCGACGCGATCAATTCATATTTCGTGTTTCGCACGCTGCGCGAGAAAGGTGTGATTCCCGCGGACCTGCGCTTTCAGGTCTGTCTGCCGCTGACCTACAGCGCGTTCGGTTCGATGTTTCGCGATCCCGATGATTTTGCACGGATGGCTCCCGGCGTCGAGGAAGCGCTGAACGCCGAAATCGCGACAATGCTCGCCCATATCCCGCCGCAGGACTTGGCAATCCAATGGGATTGCGCGGTCGAGATCGGGATCCTCGAAGGGATGATGCCGTGGGCGCCGATGCATCGCGCGTTCGAGATGAACGTCGAGCCGGCGGCCCGGCTTTCGCCGCCAATACCTGAAGAAGTCATGCTCGGTTATCATCTTTGCTACGGCAACCTTACCGATTGGCCGATGATCCGGCCAAAAGATCTGCGCGTCTGCGTCGACTATACAAACCAGTTGATCGCGCGTTCAGGACGGCGCGTCGATTTCGTCCACATTCCGATACTTGACCACGCCGATTCGTCCTACTTCGCACCATTGGGTGATCTCAAAGCCTATAACACCAAACTCTATCTCGGCGTCATCCATCATATGGATGATCTCACCGACTATCGGCGCCGGATTACCGAGGCGCAAAAATATATTCCCGAGTTCGGCATCGCCGGGCCGTGCGGCTATGGGCGGCTGAAGCCGGAGGTAGTTCCATCGCTCATGAAAGAGCATTTGACTGCGATGGAAATGTACCAGCGCTGAAGTCAATTTGCGGACCTGCGGGGCGTGAGAGGGGAGCCTGATGGCCAACAGCTATGATGCGATATTTGTCGGCAGCGGCATCTCGAGTTTGATCGGCGCATCGATTCTGGCCCGGGCGGGATGGAGAGTCGGCGTTTTCGAGCGCAACTCCTGGATCGGCGGCAACATCCGCAGCGGCGAAATCACCGAGCCCGGCTTCATCCACGATCTCTACTCGGCGTGGCATCCTTTGTTCGTCTCGGGCGAAGGTTACGGCCTGCTCAAAGATGATCTGACGGCCCGCGGCGTCGAGTACCTCAACACCGAATACTCGGCCGCCGGCCTGCTGCCCGACGGCGCGGCGGCCTTCGTCTCGACCAATCATCAGAAGAATCGCGATCATTTCGAGCAGCTTGCCGCCGGCGACGGCGCGGCGTGGGATCGATCCGTCGAATCGTTGATGGCCCGCTCGGAGGTGGTCTTCGGTTTGATGAGCTCGGAGCTCTGGTCAACGGCCGGGCTCGGCATCATAGCGAAAGCGATCCGTCGGATGGGCGTGCGCGGGATGCTCGAGTTCGGCAGTGAGCTCTTCAGCACCAGCCGCGACTGGCTCGAAACGAATTTCCGCTCGACTGCGATTCATGGGCTGTTCGCCCCGTGGGTGCTGCACACCGGGCTCGGCCCCGACAACGCTACCTCGGGATTCATGACTGCACTCATCGCGGTGACCCTCGAACTGGTCGGGATGCCGATACCGCGCGGCGGTGCGGCGCGGCTGGTGGACGGCTTCGTAAAGCTGCTGCGCGATCTCGGCGCGGAACTGCATACGGATGCGCCGGTTGAGCAGGTAGTCGTGCGCGACGGCCACGCCGTCGGCATCCGCACATCATCCGGCGAGTTTCAGGCGCGGCGGGCGGTCGTGTGTTGCGTGACGCCGCATCAGCTCTACCTCAAACTGCTCGATCGCGCAGTGACGCCCGATTGGGCGATTACCAATGCGAAACGCTTTCGTTTCGGCCGCGGCGACATGCAAATCCATCTCGCGCTCTCGGAGCCGCCGAAATGGCCGGGCGGCGATGAGCGATGGCTTCGCACCGCGATGGTCCACGTCTCGGCGGGAATCAACGGCGTCTCGCGCGCGGTGAACGAGGCCGAGCGCGGCCTGCTGCCCGCTGATCCGACGATCGTGGTCGGTCAGCCAATGGCGATCGACAAGTCGCGCGCCCCCGACGGACGATGGATCATCTGGATCCAGATGCAGGAGATGCCTAATCATCCGATCGGCGACGCAGCGGGCGAAATCAAGGGCGCGGATGGAAGCTGGACTTCGGACCTGCGCGAGCGCGTCGCTGATCGTGTGATCGCAAAGCTTGCGCGGCAGATTCCGAATATACCTGGCGCCATCATGAAGCGCGTGGTCTTCTCGCCGGCCGATCTCGAAGCTGCGAATCCGAATCTCGTCGGGGGCGATCCCTACGCCGGCGCGTGCACGCCGAACCAGTTCTTTATCTTTCGCCCGCTCCCCGGCATCCCGCGCCATCGAACTCCCATCTCCGGGCTTTATCAAATCGGCGCGTCGACGCATCCGGGGCCGGGATTGCACGGCGCATCGGGCGTGCTGGTCGCAAAGGATCTGCTCGGCGCGCGCGGCGTGAAGCGCGCGTACAAGCGTTAGCGATCGGATCAAAAAATTGTCAGCGATGGCCCCCGTGAAAGCCGCCGCTGAACCCGCCGCCAAAGCCCGTCGGTCCACCGCCGAACGAACCGTGGTATCCGCTGAAGTATGGATGCTGGATCGGAGGAGGCGGTGTGAAAGGTGGCGGTGGGACATATCGCGGCGGCGGCGCAAGGCTGGTGGAGTGCGGCGTGTACGGCTCTGCCATTGGAGCGGGCGACGCGAAACCTGAGCGGAAGAACCTCCCGTTGTGGTAGTGATGACCCGCGTAGGGCGGCCTGTAAGGATAAACCGGCGGCGGCATCGACGGCGCGTAATAACCAGGCGGGGGCGAATAGTAGGATGACCCCAGGCTGTTCAGCATGTCATAGAGGAGCAATCCGCCGATCAAAGGAACCAGCACCGACGAGCCACCAATGACGCTGCTCTGACCCGGAATCCCGTACGGATCGACCGCCTGACTCTGGGCTTCATACTGCTGGATGTCCCCGACATCGCCAGGAGGCGGCGCATTGTCGGCAACTGCGGCGCTCGATGCATCAGATGACGCCTGCGAATTGTCGGCGCTCGATGCCGACCGATGGCCCTGCTTGTTCAACGCCAGCAACTCAGGGTCGATCTTCACCCGATTGATAATGCGCACATAGGGATCGTGCAGGTAGTCGCGCGTCCGCGCCGCAGCATCGTCGAAACCGCGTTGGGTCGCGACAAATCCATAGAGCACTACGGTCCGCGACCCGTCCTCATTGGTCGTGATCTGAGCGCCGACCGCGGGTAAGCGATGGTTATGCAGATATTCGGTGAGTGGTGCGCTGTCCGGGTCGGCCGCCGCTTGCGAGGGTATCGGAATGGAGGTGACAGCCACCGCAAGCGCCGTCAGGAACGCGAAAACTGTGCTGGCACGAAACATACGACTACGCATCCAGCCACGCATATTTTATACCGATTCGTGACCAATCACTATCACCGCCCGGCATCGATATCTATCAAATAATCATCCGCCGAATGACCAGCATTTTATGGCCGGCGCAGGACGGCTCCGGACAACGGTCTCCATACGGCCCGCGCATCGCCGCTCTATTTGAGGCGTGCCGACACGAAACGGTCAAACCCTAGCTTCGGCCAGGTTGGGAGCCGGTCTCAATGGAAAAAACAACTTTTAGTCAGAATCGTTATTCGGCATTGGGCAAATCAGCCGCCGATTATTGATATCCGCCGCGCTCTTTCCGCGCTAAGATGGCGCGCGCCGGAGCAGTGACCGCGCATCCAAACTCGATATTCCATTGGAGTGACACAATGGCCAAAGATCTACTGCTGGTGGGAAGCATACCGTGCAGCACGGTTGAGGAAGTCTTCCGGACGTGGGGCGCGACCTTCGCGCCGCATCTCGAGTACATGCCCGATGGCGAGGTCGGCGACCGGCTCCATTGGATCGACGGGCAAGCCTACCGCACCTTCAACGGCCATCCGCAGATCGAAACCGTCAAGCGGCCCGCGCCCGACAACGGCGTCGAGCGATGGAAGCCGCGCGATCTGAACGATCAATGGGAGTTCCGCGTGAAGCCGGGGGTGAAGCGGGTCGGCTTCGCGGATCGCGGCTGGCGTCTGGGGTACGCGCGCGACGCGATCAATTCATATTTTGTGTTCAAGACGCTCAGGAAAGAAGGCGTGCTGCCGCAGGATTTGCGCTTCATGGTCGCGCTGCCCACGCCCGAAAGCGCCACCCTGCTCTACTTTCGCGATCCGGCGCAATGGGACGCGATCAAGCCGGCGTATGAAGAGGCCATGCTTGCTGAGGTGGCCACGATGGTCGAGCATATTCCACCGAATGACCTTGCTATCCAATGGGACGCGGCGTGCGAATCGGTCGATATCGAGTTCGGATTGCCATGGCTCGGCCCGATCACCGAGGAGCGTTTCAAGCGCTACGTCGATCAGTTCGCGCGCCTGAGCGCGCCGATTCCGATTGAAGTGCAGCTCGGCTATCACGCCTGCTATGGCACGCTCGGCGGATGGCCGACCGTGCCGGCAACCACACTGGCGAACGAGGTCAGGTTCCTGAGCGAGGCGGTCGCGCGATCGAAGCGGCGCGTCGATTTCGTCCACCTGCCGATGATGAACCGCGCCGATGACGAATACTCGGCGGCGCTCAAGGACCTCAAGGTCGGCGATGCGGACGTGTACCTTGGCCTGATTCACAACATGGAAAGCTTCAAGGAGCGGCTCGCGATGGCGCGTCGCTACCTGAAGAACTTCAGGCTCGCTGCGCCGTGCGGATTCGGGCGCATCACGCCGGCCCAGGCGCAGGCCGTGATGAAGGACCATCAGCGGGCGCTCGAGATCTTTAAGCAGGGCTAAGTTGTCAAAACGGTCATCCGATCTGCGGGTGCTTGTCGTTCCACGGGCGCGCCTCTTCCCAGGCCGCGGCGATCGACAGCAATCCGATTTCGTCGTTCTGGCCGGCGACGATTTGCAATCCCATCGGCAGGCCTTTGCGCGTAAAGCCGTTGGGAAGCGAAATCGCCGGCTGACCGGTCGAGTTGAACGGCGAGGTGAACATCAGCCAGCCCATCAGCTCTTCGGTATATCGCTCCGGCTCGCTCGGCATCCTGCCCAACTCGGTCGGCGTGCAGCCGAGCGTCGGCGTGAGCAGCGCGTCATAAGGGGATAGCCGCTGCACGATCTCGCGCGAGACGTTATGGAGTTGGCGCACCGAGCGGACGTAATCAGCGGCGCTGATTTTAAGGCCGCGCTCGTAAAGCTTGCGCACGATCGGATCGATTTTCTCGGGGTCTTCCACTCCATAACTTGCCACGCCTGCACAGATAACCGTCGAGACCGAATCGCCGAGCATCACCAGCGGATCCATCTTGAGCGGCTCAACAGCATGGCCGAGCTTGCGGAAGGTCTCGCACGCCGAATCGAACGCTGCGCGCACCTCCGGATCGACCGGGGCGACAGCGCTCTCCGCGATCGCAGCGAGCTTGAGCTGTTTGGGGCGATGAGTAAACGAATGGATGAACGGATGGGCGGGCGGCGGCGCCCAGTACGGGTCCCCAATCACCGGCCCGGCCATCACGTCGAGCATCAGCGCGACATCACGGACGGTGCGCGCGATCGGGCAGTTCGACGAAAGCCCATGCCATGCCTCGCCCTGCATCGGAGCCTGCGTGACCCGGCCGCGCGACGGTTTGAGACCGACCAGGCCGCAGCACGACGCCGGCATCCGGATCGATCCACCGCCGTCGGTGCCGGCGGCGATCGGCGCCATCCCGGCGGCGACACTCACGGCCGCTCCGCCGCTCGATCCTCCGGCCGTGTAGGCGGGATTCCAAGGATTACGCGCCGGCGGATGGAGTCCGCCTTCGGTCGTCGGCCGGCCGCCAAACTCGGGCATCGTGGTCTTGCCGAGCATGATTCCGCCAGCATCGCGCAATCGAATCGCAATTACGGCATCGGCCGGCGCCATAAATTTTTCGAAATTTTTCGACCCGAAGGTAGTCGGGAAATCCTTCGTCCAAGTCATATCCTTGAGCGAGTACGGGACGCCGTAGAGCGGCATCGCAGCGCGCTCAGCCGGGGAGGCCTTCTCGAGGCGCTCCGCATCGGCCATAGCGCGCTCGGGCGTGATGAGCCAGAAGGCCCCAAGCCGAGCGTTCAGGTCGTTCACGCGCTTCAGAAAGAATTCCGCGATTTCGCGCGGACGCACTTCGCCCTTGCGGGCCATCTCGCGCAGTTGCCATCCCTCGATGTACGGGTCGAGCATCGATGTCACCTCTGATGTACGGCCTGATTGTCGGCGCCGCGATTTGGAGTTCTTAGCGCACTTCGTTCGGATAGCCCAAGCGGGATGAAATCGATGGTTTGGCGGGGTAGCATGGTGTCGGGTTGGAATGACGCTGCGTGGCGCTTTGCTATGGATTCATGTGGCCCTGGGCGCGCTCTGGATCGGCGCGGCCCTGAGTTTCGTGCTCGCTGCCGCAGTGCTCGATTCCGGGACCGGCGAGCGTCAGGAGTTCGCGGCGCGAGCCGCACCTGCGATCGGCCGCGTAAGCCTGGCCGCCGGGGTGATAGTGCTGTTGACCGGATTGGGAAACATCTGGACGCTCGGAACGTCGACCGCTTTCCACTTCCGCCCGCAGTTTTTGCGCATCCTCGAAGGCAAGATCACCGTCTATGCGCTTATGATCATTGCGCTCTTTGGCGCGCTGCGCGCCTCGTCGAAGCTCGTCGATGCGCGGCGCGAAGGACGGTCGTGTGAGACCGTGATCGAGACCGGACGGTTAGCGCGCTTCAATTTAGTCATGGTGCTGGGTGGCGCAATCGCGATGGCGCTGGGGCTCTGGCTGGCGGGCACTTGAAGGACCATTGCGATGGAACGGCCGCCGGAAATCAGGATCGGATCGCATCGGATCGTGTTCCTCACCGACGGCTACTGGCGCAACGACGGCGGATGCATGTTCGGCGTAGTGCCACGCGAACTATGGAAGCGCAGCCATCCGCCGGACGATCGCAACCGTATCCGGCTTAACCTGACCTGTCCACTCATCGTCCGCGGCTCGGATGCGATCCTGATCGACACCGGAATCGGCAACCGCCTGGACGATCGGGAACGCGAGATTTTCGACCATGGCGAGGGCTGGATGCTCAACGGTCTGCGGGCGATCGGGATGGAACCGGGCGACATCACGGCGGTCGTGCTGTCGCATCTGCATTTCGACCATTGCGGCGGTATCGTGCGGCGGCGGGAATCAGGCCGTCTCGAAGCGGCTTTCCCGCGCGCCAGGCTATTCATCCAGAAGGGAGAACTCGAAATCGCGCGCAGCTCGAGCAACGAGCGGCTGCGCGCCGCTTATCGCCATGTCGAAGAATGTCTTGGTCCGAACGCCAATTCGATCGAGGCAATCGAAGGGGCAGCGCGGCTTACGTCCAGCGTCGTTGCTGAGGTTACAGGCGGTCATACACGCGACCATCAGGTGATCCTGGTGCACGAAAACGGCGAATGCTTTGCACATCTTGCGGACATCGTGCCGACCCGCTCGCACATGAGCGGACCCTGGAATCAGGCTTACGATCTCGACGCGATGACTACAATGGAACGCAAGGCCGCCTATTTGGCGGAGGCGGTTCGCGAGCGATGGTGGGTATCGTTCGCGCATGATGACGCAATCTTTGCGGCCCGAATCGTGCTTGATTGCGGGAAGCTGCGCATTGGAGAGACGATTGTAGCTGAGCAGAAAAATTGATCGTTGATGTCGTTAGAAAGCGATAAAAGACTCTGATGCCTGTGAATAAACTATGTGAAGTTTTATTGTCAGACAGCCGGTTCGGAGAATGTCGCGTTGATCGTCTGTAGGCTTTTCCGTTATACTGCGTTCAGGCATGTCGCTTAAAAACAGCACAAGCCTCCCCGCCACGAAAACAAGAAGCAAACCCAAAGACGTTTCGACCCGACCAGAAGGAGCGAGGCTGATGGAAGGGAACGATTTCGCACGAGTGATCCAGGAAGACCGCGCCGCCCGCCAGAGCAAGCAATGGCAGGGAACGCTGCTTGAGTACCTCGAGATGGTCAAGAACGACCCGATGGCGGCCAAGCTTTCCCACGCTCGCATCTATGACCTGATTATCTCTGCCGGCACCCGCGACATCCAGGAGACCGACGATCCACGGACCAAGCGGCTCTACAAGGATGAGCCGGTCAAGGTCTACAACTTTTTCGCTGACGAATTTTTCGGCATCGAGCGCACGATCGCTCAAATTGTACGCTACTTTCATTCGGCCTCGCTCAAGGGCGAGGAAAGCCGACAGGTGCTCTACCTCATGGGCCCGGTCGGTTCGGGCAAAAGCTCACTCGTCGAGCGCATCCAGCGCGGACTTGAGCAGGCCGGACTGTTCTACGCAATCCAAGGCTGCCCAATGCACGAGGAGCCGCTGCACCTGATTCCGCGTCATCTTCGCCGCGAGTTCGAAAAGATGCTTGGTGTGCATATCGAAGGCGACCTGTGCCCGGTATGCCGCTATCGGCTGAAGGTCGAGTTCAACCAACGCTACGAGGAATTCCCGGTCGAGACGCGGAGCTTCTCGAAGCGTAACCGCGTCGGAATCGGCGTGGTGCCGCCGGTCGATCCGAACAACCAGGACACTTCTGTGCTGATTGGCTCCGAGGACATCTCGAAGCTCGATCAGTATTCGGAAGGCGATCCGCGCGTGTTGGAGCTCAACGGCGCGTTGAATGTCGGCAATCGCGGGATGGTCGAGTTCATCGAGGTATTCAAGAACGAGACCGAATATCTGCATGCGATGATCACCGCGACGCAGGAAAAGGTGATTCCGGCGCCGGGACGCCATGGGATGGTCTACGTCGACACCACCATCGTGGCGCACTCGAACGAGGCCGAGTGGCAGAAGTTCAAGGCCGATCACACCAACGAGGCGATCCTCGATCGTATCGTGGTGGTGAAGGTGCCGTACAATCTGCGGCTTTCGGAAGAGGTCAAGATCTATCAGAAGATCATCCGCAACTCCGATTTCCGCGCCCACGTCGCGCCGCACACGCTGGAACTCGCCTCGATGTTCGCGATCCTGTCGCGGCTCGAGCCGACCTCGAAGTGCGATCTGATGACCAAGCTGCGCCTCTACAACGGCGAGGAAGTGGTCGAGAAGGGCCGCACCAAGAAAGTCGATGTCCAGGAGCTCAAGGAAGATGCCAAGCGCGAAGGCATGAACGGCATCTCGACGCGCTTCATCATGAAGGCGCTCGACAACGCGCTCTCGGACAACGTCTCCGGCAACTGCATCAACCCGATCAACGTGCGCGAGGCGCTGATCTCGATGACCAAGGAGGCCGACCTCCCCGACGACATGCGCAAGCAGTATCTGGAGTTCCTGCAGGATACGCTGCACAAGGAATATCTCGACCTGCTCGAAAAAGAGATCACGCGCGCGTTCGTCTACTCTTACCAGGAGCAGGCTGAGGCGCTGTTCCAGAACTACCTCGATCACGCCGAAGCCTATGTGAACAAGACCAAGGTCCGCGATCGCAACACCAAGGAGGAGCTGCCGCCCGACGAGGGATTCCTGAAATCGATCGAGGAGCAGATCGCGATCATCGGGTCGGCCGCCGACGGCTTCCGCCAGGAAGTCATCGCGTACCTGTGGGCCACATCGCGGCGCGGCGAGAAGGTCAGCTATCGCAGCTACGAGCCGCTCAAGGAAGCGATCGAGAAGAAGCTGATGAGCTCGGTGCGCGACATTTCGCGGATCATCACCAAGGCGCGCACCCGCGACGAGGAGCAGGCCGACAAGTACAACGCGATGGTCAAGAATCTGCTCGACAACGGCTACTGCGAATCGTGCGTCGACGTGGTGCTGAAATACGCCGCCAACAACCTGTGGAAGGATTGAAACGGCGATGGCGATGGGGAAATGCGAGTAACAAACATTAACGGCACAAGTTATAACACCTGCGCATGCGGTACGTGGTTGAAGCATTGGGTGAAATTTAGCGGGCAGGCTCTGGGAATTTCGACCTGCGCTGAAGAAACCTGTCAGGCATTGGCAGACGTTGGGGCTCACGTTCAAAAGGAAGGCGATTCCGATCGCGGCTGGTATATTGTTCCGCTCTGCAAAGGGCATAATGCCCAGCGCGACCCTTTGGACATCGACGACGGGGTGAAGCTCGTGTCAGCGAATGTTGCGCTGACTTGTTCTCGGTAACTGGTTAGTGCGTGCCCGGCAAAAACTCCATCCACACTGCGCGGCCTAGCAACGTACCCCCCCAGCCACTTCCCCGAAGGGAATGGGGGCCTGATAAGTTTGGTCATAGGCGGAGTCGCTAAATGGTCGACAGCATCTTTCGCGAATATCGGCCGTCTGACGCGGAACGCTCCGACCGCTCGGCCGGCGACCGTCTGCGCCATCGCCAGAAGGTCCGCGAAGCGATCCGCGAGAACATCGCCGACATCATCGCCGAGGAATCGATCATCGGCAAAGACCGCGATCGCGTCATCAAAGTTCCTTTGCGCGGCGTCAAGGAATATCGCTTCGTTTTCGGCGACAACTCCGGCGGCGCGAGCCAGGGCGACGGCAATACCAAGCCCGGCCAGGTGGTCGGCAAGACCGGACGCGAGGGCAAGGGCCAGGGCGAAGACATGGCCGGCGATCGCCCGGGCGTCGATTATTATGAAACCGATGTGACGCTCGAGGAATTGGTCGAGATCATGTTCGAGGATCTCGAATTGCCCAACCTCGAACGCCGCGCGCTGCGTGAGATCGAGACCGAACGCGCTTCCAAGCGCAAAGGCTATCGTCATGTCGGCATCCGCGTCCGCCTCGACAAGCGGCGCACGGCGCGCCAGCGGGTGATGCGCAAGCTGGCGAGCATCAGAAGCGCGGAGAATCGTGCCGGAGCCGGCGCTGCCGACGGAGAAGAAGAGGAAGAGCGCCGCTTCCCGTTCCATCAGGACGACCTGCGCTACAAGCACATCGAGGTCGATGTCCGCGAAGAGTCGAACGCGGTCGTGATCTGCATTATGGACACGTCCGGCTCGATGGACACGATGAAGAAATACCTCGCCCGCAGCTTCTTCTTCCTGCTCTACCAGTTCATCTCGACCCGCTACCGCAACGTCGAGATCGTCTTTATCGCGCACCATACTGAAGCCCGCGAAGTGACCGAGGAGGAATTCTTTCACAAGGGCGAATCGGGCGGCACGTTCATTTCATCCGGTTATCAGAAGGCGCTCGAGATCATCGCCGAGCGCTACCATCCGTCGCTTTGGAACGTCTATGCGTTCCACTGCTCCGACGGCGACAACTTCGATTCCGACAATCCGGCCGCGCTCAGGGCGGCTGAGGACCTGGCCGAGGTCTGCAATCTGTTCGGGTACGGTGAGATCAAGCCGCTCGGCTCGCGCTATTACGAATCCTCGATGCTGAACATCTTCCGCCGCCTCGAAGCGCCCAACTTTCACACCGTGCTGATCGAGCGCAAGGAAGATATCTGGCCCTCGTTCAAAGCATTCCTCGCCAAGGATCGGGTCAAGGAATCGGCTTGAAAACGATCATCGAAAAATCGACATGGCGAATTACGAACTGCAGGATCTGATCGATTGGGATGCGCGGATTCGCGACAAGGTCGAGGAATTCGGGCTCGATTGCTATCCGCAGGAATTCGAGATTTGCGACCATAGCGGGATGCTCGGGTACATGGCGTACTCCGGGATGCCATCGCACTATCCGCACTGGTCGTACGGCAAGAGCTACGAGAAGCTCAAGACGCTTTACGATCACGGCGTGAGCGGATTGCCGTACGAGATGGTGATCAACGCCAATCCGGCCATCGCCTACCTGATGCGGGACAACACGCTGCTGCTGCAAATCCTGACCATGGCCCACGTGTACGGGCACAACGATTTCTTCAAGAACAACTTTACCTATCGCACAACCCGCGCCGACCTGACGGTCGAGACCTTCAAGGCCCACGCGCTTCGTGTCCGCCGCTACACCGAGGACCCCTCGATCGGCGTTGATCTCGTCGAGCGCGTGCTCGACGCGGCGCACGCGCTATCGTGGCAATGTCGGCGCAACCTCGCGATCCGCAAGCTTTCGCGCGACGAGCAGGTGGCTCGCGCGATCGAGGCGGCGCAGCCCAGGAGCGATCCCTTCAAGAAAATTCATCGTCCACAGGAATTTCGCGAGCCCGAAGTGCATCGCGTGCCGCTTGAGCCCGACGAAGACCTGCTGCTGTTCATCCGCGACTACAATCCGTTCCTGGCCGAATGGGAGAAAGACCTCCTGACCATCGTCGACGAAGAGGCCAAATACTTCATCCCGATGATGGAAACCAAGATCATGAACGAGGGCTGGGCGAGCTACTGGCACAAGAAGATCGTGGAGTCGCTCAACCTCGAGCAGGGGCTGCATCTCGAGTTCATCGTGCGTCACAACCAGGTGATTCGTCCGATCCCGGGGCAGATCAACCCGTATCACCTCGGCTTCCGCATCTGGGAGGACCTCTACCGCCGCTACACCGATCCGACGCCCGAAGAGATCAAACGCGACGGCGCGCCCAACAAGAGCGGGCGCGAAAAGCTGTTCGAGGCCCGCGAGGTCGAACGCGATACCTCTTTCATCCGGCGTTATCTCACCGAGGACCTGATGCGCGAGATGGATCTCTTCGATTACCAGGCGCGCGGCGGCGATCTCGTAGTCAACAAGGTCTCCGATCCGGACGGATGGCGCGATGTCAAGGAGACGCTCATCCGCAACATCGGCACCAACGCCATCCCCGTGATCAAGGTCGAGGACGCCGATTTTGGACATAATCACACGCTCTACTTGAAGCACTATCACGACGGCCGCGATCTTCATCTTGAATACGCGGAGAAGACGCTCGCCTACCTGCAGCGGTTATGGGGCCGCGAATGCGTGCTCGAAACCATACTGCAGGGCAAGCGTTCGCAGCTTTGCTACAACGAGCGCGGGTTTTCGATCCGAGCACTAAAATAACACGCGCCCGCCTGTTATCTTGGATGTAGCAGAGGATCTCGCCGGACAGTTGGATTTCGGGCCGAAATTCGAGCAGGGGTTGCGCCTGATGCTCGACGCGATCGGCGAAGCGCAGAATGAAGCCGCGCCGCCGCTTGCGCCGCAGCAGATGGCGCTCGACCTGCGCGATCTTGCGAAACTGCGCGGCCGGCCGCCGTTCTACCCCTACCTCGGCGCAGGGGTCGGGCGCGGCGCGCGCGCGATGCTCGCCGACGGACGCTGGGTGCTTGACTTCGCGCTCGGCATCGGCGTCCATCTTTTCGGTCACGGCAACCTCGATCTGATCGAGACTGCGATCCGCGCCGCCGCGAGCGACATCGCGATGCAGGGCAACCTGATTTTCAATCGCGAGTACTTCCTGCTGATGCAGACCCTGATGCGTTACGCGCCGCGCGGGATGGATCGATGCTGGCTCGCGCTCTCAGGCGCTGATGCCAACGAAAACGCCCTTAAGATCGTGCGGCAGAAGCGCGGCGGACGTCCCGGCGTAATTGCGTTCACCGGATGTTTTCATGGGCGCACGAGCGCGATGGCCGAGATAACCGACCGGCCTGATTATCGTCTGGGACAACCTTCGACATTCCCGGTGCATCGCGTGCCGTTCTTCAATCGACATGAGCCCGATTCGGCCGCGACCACGCTCGCGACAGTGCGCGACGTGATCCGGCGCGACGGCGACGGCGTGTGCGCGTTCATCGCGGAGCTGGTTCAAGGCGAAGCGGGATTCATCACCGCGCCGCGCGAATTCTTCGTCCCGATTTTCGAGGAGTGCCGCCGCGCCGGAATTCCGGTCTGGGTCGATGAGATCCAGACTTTCGCGCGCACCGGCGAGCTGTTCGCGACCGATCTACTCGAACTCGCCGACTACGTCGACATCATCACGGTCGGCAAGGCGCTTCAGGGCAGCGCCGTGATGCATCGGGAGGGATTCGCGCCCGACCCCGGTCTCGTCTCGGGCACCTTTTCCGGCGCGACAGTGGCGATGGCCGTCGGCCGGCGAATCATCGAGAAGCTCGCCGGCGAAGGCTATCTCGGCCCCGCCGGACGCATCCGACAACTCGAGCGGATGACACGCGCGCATCTCGAAGAACTCTCGCGCAAGCATCCGGGCGCGATCTCGGAAATCAACGGCGTCGGCGCGATGCTTTCGTTTCGGATCGGCAACGGATCGCTGAAAGCGACGCGCGCCTTCATCGAAAAATGCTTTCGCGCCGGACTGGTGCTCTACTACGGCGGCCACGAACCGGCCTGCATTCGACTGTTTTTGCCCGCCGGCGATCTTACCGATGCGGAGTTGGCCGAGGCATTCGAAATTCTCGATCGATGCCTTCGAGGCGCATGATGGATCGCGAGCTCCTCGACTGGTGCCGCCGGCTGATCGGATGCCGCAGCGTGACCACCGAGGGCACGCGTGAGATCGCGAAGCTTTGCATCGATGAGCTGCTCGCGCCGGCCGGAATAGAAGCGAGTCTCATCTCATCAAATTCCGAAGGCGACCGGCAGGTGAATCTCATCGCGAAGGTCGCAGGAAAGGATTCGTCGCTTGCGCCGATCGTCCTGAATACCCATCTCGACACGGTTCCGCCGGGCGATCCGGCACTCTGGACTGAAGCGAACGGCGATCCATTCAAGGCCACGATCAAAGATGACCGGATCTATGGGCTCGGCGCGGCTGACACCAAGCTCGATTTCATCGCCAAGGCAACTGCGCTGATCGACGTCCGGTGTCCGCGGCGTGATGTCTGGCTGGTAGCGACGTTCGGCGAAGAGCATGGCCTGGTCGGCGCCAAAGAGCTTGCAGCCTCGGGTCTGCTCCCACGCGGAGCGCTCGCTTTTGTCGGCGAGCCCTCCATGCTTGAAGTGGTTACCGCGCATAAAGGACTGGTCGTCTTTCAGCTCGAACTCCGCTTCGAGCCGGTTGCCCTGCCCTCGCCCGCCGCAGCCCGCCGCGCAATCTTCGTCGGACGTTCGGCGCATTCGAGCACTCCGGAACTCGGCAAGAATGCGATTATCGCCGCCGTCGACGCTGTCGCCGGGGTTCCGCAGCCGGCGATCGCGTCGATCGTCGGCGGCGACGCCGTAAATAAGGTGGCCGCGCGATGCGAGCTGATCGTCACAAGGGAAGCCACCGGCGCGATCGCAAACGCGGCGCGGATCGAGCCCGCCGACAAATCGATCCGCAGCCTGATTCCGGCAACCGCGATCGTCGCACTCGCCGCCTTCCTACGGCACCTATCGGAATTCGCGAGCCGCAATGGTCCCGATGAGCCGGGCTACACGCCGCCGACGCTGACCTGGAACCCCGGCGTGATCCGATCGGCAGCTAACTCGATCTCACTCGAATTCGAGTTGCGGCCGCCGCCCTCGATGCCGATCGATGCGGTGCGCGCCGGCGTCAACCGCGCGGTGAGCGCGATTACAGAGCGTGCGAGCGACCTCGGAGCCAATCTCATCGAACGACGGGCGAATTCCGGCTTCCGCGCTCCCGAAGGCAGCGAGACCGTGAAGCTTGCCGAGCACGCGATGGCCGAAGCGGGTCTTCCGATCAAGACCGCGGTGAAGACCGGCTGCACCGAAGCGGGAATCTACGCCGCCGCTGGGCTCCATCCGGTGGTTGTCGGACCGGGGCCGTCCGCCGGCGTAATTCACGCCCCCAACGAATACAATCTGATCTCGCAGGTCGAAGGCGCGGTCCGTTTCTATCGCGCGCTGCTTGCGAGTTGATGCCTTCAGGGAATTGGGACCATCTCGGCGATAGCGCCGTCGGCGAGGCCCAGCCGGTCGAGCACGCCCTCCGAGACGATCGCCGCGTGATTGATCTCGACCGCCGTGGCGACCGCGCGAAAGCCGCGCTCCCGATCTTCGCATCCGATGAGAACCCGCGCCGCCGATTCCGGGCGATTACCCGCCTTCAGACGCATCCGGCGGCATTCGCGGACCGGTTTTAGCTCGGCGGTCTCAGCGCCATAGTAAGGACCGCCGTCGAACGGATCGTATTGATTCAGCGGCTTCATCCCGGCTTGTTGCAGCAGGCGGACCGCCCCTCGGCTGGCTTCGCCAATTGCACCAAGTGAATTACGCACCTCGTCCGGCAGCAGAAAGGTATAGAGCGGCGCGTCGGGAAAAAGCGCCTGGATGAATTCCTTGTCGCGGCTCGAGAGCCGGTCGGCCTCGCGAAATGAAAGTCCCGTGACGCGCCGCCCATAGTGATCCCAGAAGGGATTGCCGGAGTCAGGATGCAGCGGGGGCAGTATTTCCGCGATGACCCGCCGCTCGAAGCGTTTGATATGACGCGCAATGTAGAGGAATCGAACCCAGGAGATCTGCTTGCCGAGATGCTCCGGATGCCCGCGCATCGCGCGCGTCACAATTAGCCCGCCGATTTCGGTCGGCCCGTCCATCGAATGTCTGAGCCGCAGATATTCGTGACGAAACATCTTGCGCAGGCGATGCGAATAGCGCTCATCACTATCCAGTTCGAGATAGTAATGGGGCGAAATCGGCGTGCCGTGCTTGCCGATGATCATCGAAGCGCCGACGATGTGTCCGCTGGCGGCCTCCTCGGCACAGAACACATAGACGGCCCGCGCTCGGTCGCGGATTCGGCCGCGAAACGACAGTTCCGAGCGCTGAAGCAGCACGCGCATCTCGTCGGCGCGGGTCGGCAGGTTTACAGAATCGAGCTCGCGGGCGAGCGCGAGCAGGCTCCGATGGTCGCGGGGACGGGCTTCGCGGAGGAGGAAAACGGGCGCGTCGGTAGCCATTATGCGCACAACTTAACATCGCTCCGCAAAAGGGTGAAATTCGTGCCGCCAGGCAGCGTCAGAGAACGCCGCGGCATTTTATGGCACGTTGATTTGCCGTGGACGGTCGGATAGCTTCGGGACAGGGCCGGTGCCCGCCGGCGGGCAAGGAGGAGTGGTAGATGGAGCTGCCGAAGTGCCAGAAGTGCAACAATGGCACGCTGATTCCTCTGTCAGACTATGGACAGGAAGGCTCTTCGGTGATTTTCAAGGCGTGGGTCTGCACCAACCCGGATTGCGGCTTCAGTTTGCGCGTCGATAAGGGTGAGGTCTCCTACGGCAAGCGCATCGAGACCAAGCACTGAGGGGGATCGCGAAGCTATTTCGTCAATGAGGCGGCCCGCTGCGGGCCGCCTCTTTTTTTTTGGCAACAGCCGGCCGTTGAACGCCGATGGAAAAGACCCATCCGGTCTTCACCGCCGTTACCAAATTATCGGGACTAATCGATAACGGATGGTGCTGCGGTACGCGTCGTAATCGGGCAGTTCGGCTGAGAGTGCGCGCTCTTCGTCGAGGATACGGCGCGGCTCGGCGAGCGGTCCGAACCGCATCCGACGCTCAAGCAGCGCGGGATCGCGAATGCGTAGGTAAATTCCGGTCGTGAGCGACGAGAGCATGAAGACAATCCAGAAGAGCCACCCCGACCAGAAACGAACGGTGCCCGCCGCGATCATCGTGAGCGAGAACGGTATGAGGACAGTCGCGGTCTGCGCGATCGCCTTGTGCGCAGTTTTCATGGCTCTGAAAACGGAGACGGGCGGAGCATCGAATCGATGCCCCGCCCGTTCATCTAATTTCCCGGCCGCGTCCTACTCTCCCGTGAAGCCTTCGTCCACAGTACCATCGGCGCTGGAGGGCTTAACTGCCGTGTTCGGGATGGGAACGGGTGTTGCCCCTC
>JAJPIG010000018.1 GCA_021324855.1 Pseudomonadota bacterium
ACCGGCGCGGTGAAATGCTGCCACTGACCCAGCAGATCGATGAACTTCAAGTCCACCATCACCGCCCCCTTCTCCCGCATCAGCTCCAATACTTGCTTCGGCGTCACTGAATCCTTCTCCTGATGGGATTTTCGGTCGTCACTTTCCGCAAAAGCCGTACCTGTCAATTCGATTGGCAATCGGCCCAATAAGCGGACTCTGAGCCTTTCATCATGCCTATTTTCTAGGCATTTGCCTACTCGACACGCGGCAGATCGACTGATTTCCCTGCATTTTGTAGCAATATTTCATGGCGTCGCTTTTGCTCCATGCCCATTTCTCGTTCTTGGTCGTAGTCAATCTGCTGCTCTCAAGGAGGATGACCCTAGTGGATGCCGCACCCGAAACCCCCAGGATGAAACCAACCCTGGGTCTCACCGGAGTCACGGTCAACGCGATGGCGCTGATCGCGCCGGGCGCGTTCTTGTGGATCACGTTCGTACTGCAGGCCGGTTATGTCTTTCCGTCAGGCCTCGCGATGTGGGCGGGGATTTTCGTCGCGTTGATGCTGGCCTATGCGACGGCGCTCTCGTACTCGGAATTGGCCAAGCTCTATCCCGGCGCGGGCAGTTCGTATCTGTTCGCGGAGCAGGCCTTCCTCAACACCACGCATGCATATCGCTTCTCGCGCATCGCGAAGTTCGTAATCGGATGGGCGTCGCATCTCTATTACTGGGTCTATCCGGGCGTGATGGTCGCCACGATGGGCATCATGATCGGTTACATCGTCGGCACGCTGTTCCCGACGATGATCAACGCGGCGATCCCCGGCCCGATCTTCATGGCGTTGATCGCGGTCATCTTCTCATACGCGGTCGCCTACATCGCGTTTCGCGGCGTGAGCGGCTCGACGGCGGTGGCCTTGATCATCAATATCATCCAGATCGTTGCGTTGCTCTTTTTCGCCGCGCTCGCGATTTCGTATCGCGCGGGTCATCCCGCGGGCAGCATCGGTCTGGCGCTCGATTCCTCGGGCAATACGGTCAAACAGGCGCTGCACTACACACTCGGCGGCGACAATCCGTCCCATCCGAGCGCGCTCTCAGTGGTCCTGCCGCATCGCTTCGACTGGACGATGCTCCAGGCCACCATCGCGATCCTGCTGCTGGTCGGCTTCGAGTCGGTAACAGCACTTGGTGAAGAAGCCAAGAATCCCAAGAAGGACATTCCGCGCGGCGTGCTGCTCTCGCTGACGATCCAGGGTTTGTTCTGTTACCTGATCGAATACTTTGCCGCGAACTATTTCATGAGCAGCGCCTACAGCCTGGCGTCCGCGAAAGGCTCGGCGGCGCCGATCGGCGACATGATGGTGATCATTGGCAACGCGATGCTGGGCGGGCACGGCCAGGGCTTCATGCTGATCGAAGCGTTCACCGTCTTCCTCGCGCTCATCGGCACGACGCTCGCCTGCATCAATACCGGAGCGCGCGTTACCTATGCGATGGGCCGCGACGAGGAGGTGCCCGAGCACTTCGGCATCCTGCACGGCGACAACCTGACGCCGCATCGCGCGATCTGGGTGCTGGCGACGATCTCGGCGGTTCTCGGCGCCTACGGCGCGCTGTTTTACTTCGGCGGCGGCTCGGCTCCAGACGACAAGACTATCGCAACGCTGCCGCACAACCTGTGGTATGCGATCGGAATGAGCTCGAACGCGTCGCTCAGCGCGATGCCGAACGGCTTGCTGCTCATTACGCTGCTCTCGAACTTCGGCACCTTCCTGCTCTACGGCCTGACCAACATCATCTGCATCGTGGCGTTCAAGGAGCACGATGAATTCCACGGCTTCAAACACATGGTGGTGCCGATTTTCGGCGCGGTCGCAAACTTCGCCTGCCTCGCCTTCTATATCATCGGGCCGCTGGAAGGGCTCGGCAGCGTCAAGGAACCGTTGATCGCGGTGCTGCTCTCGGTGATTTGGGGGGTGTACGGCGGAATGTACTTCGTGCGCAATTCGCGGCGGCGCGGCAAGGAGACGATGGTGATGGCGAAGCCGGCATAACAACCGTTTGCGCCGGCATCACCGGCGCGGACCTTTCATGCATTGGTGACAGGGCGGTCCGGAAACTCCGGACCGCCCGTCCAATTTTGAAAGCCTTTAACGGCCGTGAGCATAATCGTGCCGATGGAACCACGACCGGACTCGCAGACTGGCCGGATGATGCCCGTGCTGGTTCGGAACTCGACATTCGAGCTGGCGTTGCTGAGCGACATCGGCAACGACCGGCCCGGCAATGAAGATTCATGCGGACACCTGGTCGAAACTGAATCGCAGGTGGCATTCGCGGTGGCCGACGGTGTCGGCGGCTACGAAGGCGGCGAGGTAGCGAGCGCGATGGCCGTCGAGATTGCGCTCAAGAGTTTCAGCGAAAGTCCCGCCACGTGGGGGCCGGCCAAGCGGCTCCATCGGGCGGTCCAGCGCGCCAACATCGAAATCTATAATCGCGCACTGGCGGTGCCGGAACTCCGCCGGATGGCGACCACGATGACTGCGGTGGTGGTGAACGAAGGAACGCTCCACGCTGCGCATGTCGGCGATTGCCGGCTCTACGTCATCAACGGCGGAAAAATTCGACAGATTACGAAAGACCATACGCTGGTTGCAGAGCGGGTGCGGCTCGGCCTGTTAAGTCCGCAGCAGGCACGGATTCATCCGGAGCGATCGGCGCTCAGCCGATGCCTCGGGCGTGAGCTGATCGCGCCGGTGGACCTAATCACGCTGCGACTGGAGCAGGGCGATCGCGTCATCGTGTGCAGCGACGGCCTGCACGGCGTGCTCGAAGACCGCGAGCTGGAGCATCTGACCCGCGGCCTCGATTCGGCGAGCGCCTGCCGCAAGCTGGTCGAGACCGCCAATCAACGCGGCACGGCGGACAATTTGACCGCTGCGGTCTTCCTGATGACCGGCGCGGTCGCGCCGATCGTGCGGCGTACCTGGCGCGGTCGGATCGCATCGATTTTCGGCCGGCGCTAGTTTCCCGGCTGGCTGCGGGCGCTGTCGTTCAGGCGGCTCGCGAGCTGCTGGAGCGGCGGGCGCAAGCTTCTAAGCACTTCGTTGTAGCGGCGCCGCGGAAAACTTGTCCAATCATAATGCAGGCCCGAGCGTTTCGAGCGCACCTCGCGGATAAGCGCGCCCAGCCAGCTCATGTTGGTCTCGACCATCGCGGCGGCGGAATCGGACGCCGCGTCGAGCTCGGAAACCAGCGCGCGAAAGCGCGGAAACGAGAAATCGCGTAGGTCGTCGCCGTTGAGGATCGCCTCGGTCAGGCGGGAGCTGTCGGCGGGAGGGAGCTCATTCAGGATGCGGGAGAGGAACGCGACTTGTGCGCGCAGCTCGCGCCTGAGCGCAGCGTCGGCCTCGGCTTCGGGCGACGGCGGCGCGACCGGCATCTGACCCGGCGATGCGGGACGTGCGCGGTAGATCCAGGTAATTACGGCCAGCACGCCGCTGACGATCAAGCCGGCGGCCAATACAATCGCATGAAGCTGAACGCCGCTCAGGCTGAACCACGCCAAAGATCTATCTCTCCCTGATTCGAATCTTCCTGCCGCGCGTCCATCACCACGGCATCAGTTGGCCGGTCCAATGCGTCAGGCCGACCGTGTCCTGTTCCTTGTAAACGTGGCGCGGGGGCGTTTCGAAGGTCGCGTATGGTTTAAGCCGGAGGATAACGCGCTTTTCGCGACGCGCGGTCTCGGCGGCATTGGGACGCGCCGACGGCGGCATCGGCTTGCCCGCCATCAATTCGTACAACTGCATCATCGAATCGATCACGCGCTCGGGATCGGATGTCATCGTGGCGTCGATGCGCGCATCGCAATAGACCTGGAGATAGGTCGGCGGCCACTTCTCATCGAGCACACAGATCGAGACTTTGGGATTGCGCCGCACGGCCTTGGCCTTGCCGCGCTCTTCCATCGTGGAGATCAGCAGTTCATCGGGCCCGTCCATCAGATAGTAAACCACCGACATCGAGGGGCCATCGTGCTTGCGATTGTAGCCGAAGATGCAGGTGCGATGGGTCCGAACGAATTGTTTACGCTCCTCGGCATTCATGGTCTTCCTGCCATCGGGTCTGCGACTTCGCGGACGGTTCGCAGCCCGGTCAAAACCATCCCTCACTGCGTCGCCGCTGCAGCCATGCTACTCGATCGCTCGCGAGGGTTCTCCTTCTCGAGGACGAACCCCCGGAAGCCCGCCGCGGCGGCCTCGGCGAGGTGCTGGAAGTAGAGCGGTCCGCCCAGGTGAACGCAGAACTGGCGCGGCTTCCCCGGGATATTGGCGCCCGTGTACCAGGAATCCGTTAGCGGGAAGAGCGTCCGGTTCGCGATCTCGGCGACTTCGGCGTCCCAGCTCCGCTCGGCATCCGGCGTGGCCTCGATGGCGCCCAGGCCGTGTTCGCGCAAGTAGCGTACGCAGTTGCCGATCCATTGCGACTGAAGTTCGGCGCCGAGCGGCATATTGAAAAGTACCGATGGAGATCCCGGTCCGTGGATCATGAAGAAGTTTGGAAAGCCCGCGATCGTCACTCCGAGGTAGCTATCGAAGCGCGTGCTCCATTTATCCTTCAGGCTGATGCCGCCGCGTCCTTTCGGATTGATGCGCAGGAGCGCGCCACTGATGGCGTCGAAGCCCGTCGCCAGCACGAGCATGTCGAGGGGATGTTCGCCTTTGGCGGTGCGCACGCCATCGGGCGTGATCTTCACGATCGGATCTTCGCGCAGGTCGATCAGGGTCACGTTGTCACGATTGAAGGTTTCGAAGTAGCCGTTGTCGAGGAGCGGGCGCTTGGTGCCGACATAATAGTCAGGCATCAGCTTCCTGGCGGTCTCGGGATCGCGCACGATCGCGCGGATCTTGCCGCGCAGGAAGTCGGCCACCGTACGGTTGGCGTCTTTATTAGTGAGCAGGTCGGTGTAGCTGCTGAACAGAAGACTCAGGCCGCCCTTCTGCCAAAGCGCCTCGTACACCGCCTGGCGCTGCTCCGGAGTATCATCGAGAGCCGAGCGTTCGGGGACCTCGAACAGCGAGCCCGACTGCGCCGCCGTCATCTTTGCGCGGAGTGCGGCCCAATTCTCGCGGGCTTGCCGCACGACTTCCGGGTCGATGGGATGATTGCGGGCCGGAATGCTGTACTGCGGCGTGCGCTGGAACACGATCAGATGCGCCGCCTCTTTGGCGATTTCGGGAATCGCCTGCACTCCGGAAGAGCCGGTGCCGATGATACCGACGCGTTTGCCGGCAAAAAAGACCTGCTCCTGCGGCCAGCGGCCGGTGTGGTAGCACTCGCCGGCGAAGTCGTCGAGCCCGGGGATGTTGGGTTTGAATGCCGCAAACAGGCTCCCGACCGCGCAGACCACGAACTGAGCGGAGACGCGGGCACCCGTGCTGGTCTCGACCGTCCAACGCTGTGTCGCTTCGTCGTAGCGAGCGTCAGTTACCCAGGTTTCAAGCTGGATGTCGCGGCGGAGGTCGAAACGGTCGGCGACATAATTGAGATAGGCCAGCACCGAGCGCTGGTCGGGCTGGGTCTCCGTCCAGTCCCACTCGCGCACCAGCTCTTCCGAAAACGTGTAGCAGTAGAAGGGGCCGCCGGGAAAATCGACACGCGCGCCAGGATAGCGGTTCCACCACCAGGTGCCGCCTACGCCGGCTGCGCCCTCGAAAACGCGCACTGAGAGACCCATCCCGCGCAGGTGATGGAGGGCGTAAAGGCCGCCGAAGCCCGCGCCAACGACTACGACGTCATAGCGCTCGACCGCTCCGTTTCCTTTTTGCCTTTGTAAATGCGGCTCGATGTTCTCCATGGTGGTCCCTCTTCTACTTTTACTTTTCCCACCCGCATCTTCAGCTCGCTCGACTTCAGCTTTTATCCGGAAGACCAGGACGGTCCGTTCACCGACCTCAACGTTTCAGCTTAGGCAGACTCTTGCCTGGGCCGGCGGTGCCATGACCGATTTACCCCCTGCCTTCGTCGCGGGATTTCAGATGCGCGAAGATTTCCTGGTAATGCTTCGGCATCGTAACCGTACCGCGCATCGCAACTGGGATTGGATAGCGAACCCCGCCCTTATGTGTGCCCTCGAGGCCGGCGAGGATTTCGTCCGTGTAGCGCCATGGAAACGCGAACACCATCTCGTGATCCTGCGCCATCCCGAAGACCCGGTCGCCGTTGCACGGGATGATCACCTTCGGCGCGTCGGTGCTCATCGTCTGGATTACGATCTCGGCGCAATCGAGCCGTCCGCCGGTCGTGCTCTCCAGCCGTCCGCCGCGCTTGAACAGCGCCGCCGTTACGAGACGCATCACCTGCCCGCTGTTGCCATAGACAGCGATCACATGTGGTTCGAAGCCGGCGCGCGAGACCGGCGCGACGCAGACGTAATCGTAAGTCCCGGGCTCGAAGCGCCAGGTCGCAGCCTCGAGCTTCGCCGCCGCCTCTTCGGTCTCGCAATACATTCCGGCAGCCGCCTTGCCGGCAAGATACTCATCGTTTGGCGCGCGGAAGCCGAACGCGATCGCGGAGAGCGGACAGATCACGTCCTCGCGGCCGACCACGATGCCCCAGCCGTAGCGGCGCGCGACGCCGATCGACTGGCATACGATCCAGTTTTCATGGAACGCCTGGCTCGGCATCCGCAAGCCCTCGGGAATTGGTTCCTGCGGCCGCAGCATCCGAATGGCGAGTGGATGAGTCTCCGGGCGCACATGACGCGTCAGGGCAGCATCGAGTTCCTTGAGCTTCGCAGCGAGCTTCTCGTCCATCAGATGTGATTTCGGCCGATTGAGATTTTGAACTGATCCTATCCATTAGACCTGCGGCGCACAAACATCGCTTGACGTGGCGCTTGACGCCAAAACCGCTGATGGAGTTAGGTTGCGGTTGGGACGGGATTTGCCGGGCTTGAAATCAACTCCAGACGATGCGGCCGGCGGCGCCGCCGCGCGGCATGCATTCAGGAGACACCCATGGCGGGACGAGAATTGCGCGCGTGGTTCGTCGTTCTGAGTCTCTTCATGTCTCTGTTCCTGGTTTTCGGCGCCTCGGTCGAAAGCTTCGGAGTCTTCGTGCCCTACCTGCTTCGGCACTTCGGATGGAGCCGGACCGAAATGTCGCTGGCGTTCACCGCGACCGCATCGGTCGCCGGAGTCGCCGGACTCTTCATCGGATGGTTGCTCGATCGTGTTGAGGCGGCGATCGTCCTGTCGGTCTCCGCGGCGCTCTCCGGGTTGGCGTTCATCGCCGCGAGCCAGGCCAACTCGTACGGCTTTTTCATCGCATCCTACCTGGTGCTCGGCGTTGGCGTCGGCGGATGCACGATGATGACCTGCTCGGTGGTGGTCGCGAACTGGTTCGGCGAGCGTCGCGGTCTCGCGATGGGCATCACGATGATGGGCACGTCGTTCGGAGGCATGATGCTGGTGCCGGCGGTCGATTATGCGATCCGGCGCGGCGGATGGCGTTTCGGTTATGAGGTTGTCGCCGCGCCGATCTTTCTGATCCTGCTGCCGCTGTTGATTTTCGTGGTTCGCGGCAAGCCGCCGGCCGCCCCCGATGCGCAGGTCGCGGAGACCGCGCCGCCGGCCGAGGGTCTCGAACTCGGTGAGGCGCTCCGGACGCGATCATTCTGGCTGCTGTCGTTGGCCTATTTCATCTATGCGTTTGTCGCCGGTTCGATGGTTGTGCATGTGATCGTGCATCTGATCGGCATTGGCTATAAGCCGTCGTCGGCGGCGCTCGCGATGAGCGTGATTTTTCTTTGCGCTTGCGTGGGCAAGATCGCCTTCGGCGTTCTGGCCGATAAAGTCGGCGGCCGGACCGCGCTCCTGATCGATTTCACTCTCGAGTCGCTCGGAATCCTGCTCATCCTCGGCGCGCGAAGCCCGGCTCTCCTGCTGGGCTTCGCGGTGCTGTTCGGACTGACCTTCGAAGCACAGCTCGCGCTCTGTCCGTTGGTGACGGTGGAGTCGCTTGGCCTCAAAAGCTTCGGTGCGATTTCGGGCGCCGAGTTTCTGTTCGTAACCACCGGCGCGGCGATCGGTCCGGCGGTGAGCGGACGGATTTTCGATGTGTCGCACAGCTACCAGGAGGCATTCGTGCTGTTCATCGCGATGCTGATCGTTGGCGGGCTCGCATCGATGGGCTGCATTCCGCTCGCCAGCGAGCAGGCGCGCATCCAACGCCGCTCGCAACCGCGATCGCCGGCGACGGTGCCGGCCTCCTAGCGATGAATTCGGGAGAAACGATGGCGGACGAAATCCTCGATCGATGGATCGATGGCGGCGGCATCCGGATCCATTACCTGACGCTCGGGAACGGCGCGCCCATCGTACTGCTGCACGGCGGCGCGCTCGGAGTTTCGGCCGCCGAAAACTGGCAGACGAACATGCCGGGTTTTGTGCGCCGAGAGATTGTCGGCAATGAGATGGATCCCCTTGCCGCCGGGCTGATTGGCGACGACCTCGGCGAGAAAGGCGACAAACTCCTGGCTGGTGTTCCGCAGAGAGTTTGGCCCAGCACCTAGCCGCATATGGTGTTATGCGCGGCGTAGAGTGCAGAATCCTAGCCTCCAGCGCCGGGGGTCGTTTCTGCACTGCGCGTCCACGGTGGCGCGTACAAGCCCGCCAGCTGCTCGGCCTCGAAACGACCCTTCCACCGACTGGTATAGTTCGCGTTGCAACCCAGCGCCTGGCTAATTACCGCGTAGGATTAGCTTTGTGCCAACAGCACATCAGCCGCGCGCGGCGTACATCCTCGGCCAGCAAAGTGTGCGAGCGCATTCGCTCCTTGAGTTCCCTGCTCTCCCTCGCCGTCAAACCTGCATCATGCATGCCTCGTGAGGCATGACGGTGTTACCAATTTCAATGTTACAGACTGCTAGAGGAAGGAAGAAATGGCTCCATCCGCTGTCACTGACGGCTTCCACATCGTAGTGGATGCGTTAAAGCTTAACGAGATCGACACCATCTATGGTGTAGCCGGAATCCCGATCACGGACCTGGCTCGGCTGGCGCAGGCGGAAGGCATGCGATACTTCGGGTTCCGCCATGAACAGTCCGCCGGCTACGCTGCCGGGATCGCCGGCTATCTTACGCGGAAACCCGGAATCTGCCTCACCGTGTCCGCTCCCGGCTTTTTAAACGGTATGGTCGCGCTTGCGAACGCAACCGTTAACGGCTTCCCGATGATCCAAATCAGCGGCTCAAGCGACCGCGCGATCGTCGATCTCCAGCAAGGCGACTACGAAGAGCTGGATCAGATGAACGCCGCGAAGCCGTACACGAAAGCGGCGTTTCGCGTGAATCGTCCCCAGGACATCGGGACCGGCGTGGCTCGTGCGATTCGCGCAGCACTATCCGGGCGGCCCGGCGGCGTCTATCTCGATCTGACCGCAGACGTGCTGAGCGCGACTCTGGAGGCGGACGCGGCGGCACAGTCGCTGGTGAAGGTGGTGGACCCGGCTCCGCGGCACATCCCGTCTTCCGAGTCCGTCCAACGCGCCATCCGCCTGTTGGCAGGAGCCGAACGTCCACTGATTATTCTCGGCAAAGGCGCTGCTTACTCGCAGGCAGACAACGAGATTCGAAAGTGGATCGAAACCACGGGCGTTCCGTTCCTGCCCATGTCGATGGCGAAAGGCCTGCTGCCTGATAATCATCCGCAATCGGCAGCGGCGGCGCGATCGTTTGTTCTCGGCCAGGCCGATGTAGTGATGCTGATCGGAGCGCGCCTGAATTGGTTGCTCGCGCACGGTAAAGGCCCGCAATGGTCACCGACGGCGAAATTCGTGCAGGTCGACATCGAGGCGACGGAAATCGACAGTAACCGTCCGATCGCAGCACCAATCGTTGCCGATATCGGCTCGGCGATGTCGTGTCTGTTGGAGGCCGCCAAGCCTGGGCAAATCAAGCCAAGCGCCGCGTGGCTCGACGCGATCGCGAAGCGCAAACAGCAAAATGCCGAACGCATGCGGGCGCATCTCGACGCCAATCCGGTCCCGATGAACTTCTATAGCGCGCTTCGTGCGATACGTGACGTGCTTGCTGACCGACCCGACATCTACGTGGTTAATGAAGGGGCCAACACCTTGGATTTCGGCCGCAATATCATCGACATGCACGCGCCTCGCAGACGTCTGGACAGTGGCACCTGGGGCGTGATGGGCATCGGGATGGGCTATGCGATTGGGGCGGCGGTGGTCAGCGGCAAGCCCGTGGTCGCGATTGAGGGGGACAGCGCGCTGGGCTTCAGCGGCATGGAGATCGAGACCATCTGCCGCTATCGATTGCCGATTGTGATCGCGGTTTTCAACAACGGCGGTATCTACCGCGGCGATGACATCAATCGCGGTGGAGGCGCCGATCCTGCCCCGACCGTTCTCATGAAGGAAGCGCGCTACGACAAACTCATCGAAGCGTTCGGCGGCGCCGGCTATCACGTGACGGCTCCGGAAAATCTCCAACAAGCGCTCAGCGAGGCTTTGGCTTCGGGCAAACCGGCGCTCATCAATTGCGTCATCGACCCGAAGGCCGGAACCGAGAGTGGGCATATTCAGAAGCTGAACCCGAAAAGTTCGTTGTCCAAGTCATAGCAAAAGCAAAAGGAGCGGGACTTTGAGCATGGCACTACCTCTCGAAGGAATAAAAATTATCGATTTTACGGGCGTTCAGGCGGGACCGGCATGCACACAGTTGTTGGCGTGGTTCGGCGCCGAGGTGCTGAAAGTCGAGCGGCCGGGAGTTGGAGATGTCACGCGCCACCAATTGCAGGACATTGCGAACCTCGACGCACTCTACTTCACGATGCTCAACAGCAACAAAAAATCACTCACGCTCAACACCAAGACGCCCGAAGGCAAGGCGATCATGGAGCAGTTGATTCGCGAGGCCGACGTGCTGGTCGAAAACTTCGCGCCCGGCGCGCTCGACCGGATGGGCTTCACATGGGAGCACATTCAGGAGCTTAACCCACGGCTGATTTTCGGCTCGATCAAGGGGTTTAACGAAAACTCGCCGTACGCTGACCTCAAGGTTTATGAAAACGTTGCGCAGTGCGCGGGCGGCGCGGCGTCGACTACGGGATTTTGGGATGGTCCGCCCACGATAAGCGGTGCGGCGCTCGGCGACAGCAACACCGGAATGCACCTGGCCATCGGCATCCTGACCGCGCTGATTGCGCGTCAAAAGACCGGCAAGGGCCAGAAAGTGGCGGTGTCGATGCAGGATGCGGTATTGAATCTCTGCCGGGTCAAGCTGCGCGATCAGGAACGGCTCGATCACGTGGGCTACCTGGAAGAGTATCCTCAGTACCCAAACGGAAAATTTACCGATACGGTGCCCCGCGGCGGGAATGCGGGTGGCGGCGGGCAACCGGGCTGGATACTCAAATGCAAAGGCTGGCAGACGGATCCGAACGCTTACATCTACTTCACCATCCAGGAGCAGAATTGGGGTCCGACTTGTCAGGCTATCGGCAAGCCGGAATGGGCGAACGATCCCGCCTACACCACTCCTCGGGCGCGACAGCCGCATATCTTTGACATTTTTGCAGAGATAGAAAAATGGCTGGCGGACAAGACCAAGCATGAAGCCGTCGAAATCCTGCGGAAGTTTGGGGTGCCATGCGCGCCGGTGCTGTCGATGAAAGAGATCGCCAATGATCCGGCGCTGCGCGCGAGCGGATCGATCGTTGAGGTGGACGAGGAATTGCGCGGCAAATATCTCACCGTCGGCAGCCCCATCAAGTTCTCGGATTTCACGCCGAAGATTACCGGCGCTCCGCTGCTCGGGGAGCATACTGATGAGGTGCTTACACGACTCGGCTACAGCGCGGATCAGATCGCAAAGATGCGTAGCAACAAAATCGTCTGACGCAGCGCGAGGACCGAAGCGACTGAACGCCCAATCGATCTTCCATTTAATCCGTCGTCAAGCGCGGACGAGGTCGCCCGATTGTCTTGACCGATCCGGGCGCCGATGGAGGTCGAGCGAAGGAACGATCCTCAGTATAAAGATGCCCGCAACAATTGCCGTTGGCGAGCTTATCCACGGTCGCCGGGATGCCTACGACTTTCGGTTCGAGGGCGATCACCCCGTCGATGAACAGGGCTGCTGGCGCGCGAACTTTTTATCAGTCGCCTGCGGCGCGACGAGTCCTGCCAGAAATGCGGCGGCGCGACGACTTGAGGAATATCGAAACGAACGCCTCGCAAATCGACCTCGAGGGTGGACCACTTGTTGGGCACGACGCGGGCCGTCAGAAAACGGCTCGATCTGAACCGTCCCGTCGAGCCAGAGGTTATCGAGCGATGCATCGAGGTCGCCTTGCAAGCGCGCCCACTGGGCTTCACGGCGAAACGGCACATTTCGTTGTCGCCGCCGACCGGCAAAAGCGGCCCGCGATTGCCTCAGCCATGCAGAACTCAATAAAGAACCGAGGGCAGATACGCGCCAGACGGTCCGCCTTAGAGGCTTTCGGTCAGCTATAAACTCTAAAAATTCAATAGTGAGCAGCGGGTGTATTGCTGAGAATCGCAGTCACTCCGAGAATCGCGATCAGCAGAATCGATTCGACAGTCACGTTCCTCAGCAAAAGATCGGGCGTCGAGCCTTTCTCGATTGCCGGAACCAGACGATAGCGGTTATAACCGCCGATGCTCATCACAACCGCGAACAGCACCATCTTCACTAAGAGGGTGCGGCCGTATGCAGAATAAAGGAGGTGATCGAGCATCAAACCCAATGAATTGTAGGCGTTGTAAATACCGGTCAGTATCACGACGGCCACGGAGTATCCGGCCGTTCGCGAGACACGCGGCGCGGTTCGCTCAACCCATTCGTCGCCGAGCTTGGTCCGGGTGAAACCAAGCCACATTCCCACCAGCGCTCCAATCCAGAGACTGGCTGCGAGTTGATGAATGAAGTACGGGATGACCACCGGCAGACCTTTGTCGATCGCGTGGCTCGAAAGACTGCCAAGCAAAAGAAGCGCTGCTGCTGCGGCCGAAATGGCTACGACCCCGACGAAGTGTTGCATAGGCAGCCAAGTAGCGATCGTTAGCAGAACGGCGAACTTCAGGCGCCAAACCCACATGCGGCCCATGTGAGTCTCGCTTATTACTTCGGGCAGCAAAGCGAATGCCTTGCTCAACGGCACCTTCGCCATCGTGGAAGTATCGACGAGCAGTCCCAAAGGTGAGAGCGCCAACGTCACCGCTGAAAGTGCACGCCATAATGGTACACACGTTCGCTGCAAGTCGCGGCGCTCGCTTGGGTCGGCGGGCGCAATCCAGATTGTAAATGTCACGGTCCCAAGGATCAAAATCTCCATTGCCAGCAAAGGCCACGCCGCGAGCGCACCTTCTGTTATCGAACTCATGGCTTACTTCTGGAGACAATGAAGTCGTAGGAGCCTTCGGTACGATGGCCGTCTTCGGAGACGACGCTCCACCTGACCGTGTAGTGACCGGGCTTGAGTGGCTTTAGCTCGACTGAAAGCGTCCGATGGTCGGGTCCGACGCTCGGCGGACCCGTTATCTGTTCCTGGCCGGCTCCGTCGATGACCTGAAGCTTTGCGAATAGAGACTCGATGGGAGCGTCATAAGTAATGCTTACTTTGGACGGAGGCGTGGTTATGGTGGAACCCACCAGCGGTTGCTCTTCATTTGGGAACGCGTGAGCCCAGGCAATCGCAAATTCGCCGGGCCACGTCATAATAACGGCAAGCATCGCGAGGGATGCGATTACACTAATTCGATTCATTTGAAAGGTGTCCAGTTGCTTTTCGGAATAATGTCATCAATGAACAGATCCAGCAGGCCGATTACTGCCGCGTGATTATTCAGCACCGTGGCATTGTTGAGCGCGAACTGGGTCGCGACGCTCAGCTCGATGTAGTAGTTCATGAAGGCCAGGCCGGGCGTGATCAGAATTTGGGGAAAAGTCTGTCCGGAAGGTCCGCTGATGAGCTGGTCATAATTGAACTCGGTGTACAGATACATGTTACGAAACGGCCACATAAGGCCGATGTCGCGCACATTGTTGCTGAGGTAGGGTAGCGAATACTCGATTACGTTATCGGCAAAGATTTCGTGCCAGGTTCGGCCACCGAGTGCGGGGATGTAACCAAAATCGCCCTGAACTCCCAAAGGGCGCAGATACTTAAGCAGGCCCTCGTGCGGAAGGTCGCCAAAGCCTTTTGCCCACAGCAATTCCGGTCCGAGCTGCGTATGGTTTTGGTCTTCGACCGACGGATTACCTGTGGGCAGGATGAACTTGGCGCCGATTGAAAGCCTGAACTCGTGTTCCGGAACTGTGAGAAAAGCCCACTTCAGAAGCAGTTCCAAGTCGTTAAAGCCGCTCATCCCATGGCCTTGCTTGGGCGACTGGTCAAGCCATTCGGAGCCAATTTCCAAGCTGACCAAGCCCCCGCCCGGCACGCCGTTGGAATAGGATTCCGGCGCTGGAACAATCACCTTCTCGAACGAAAAGCCGAGCGAGAACTGGCGCCCGTCAGCAGTCCAAGTCTCCTGGGGCCTAAGGATGTCGAATTCGTTTTTTGGATTGGCGTCATCAGTGACAACGGGTTCCAGGAACGTGTAATCGCCGACCGTGCCATGGGCCCATGCCTTCGCCCTCGGCGCAATCAGTACCAATACAAGAACGGACACACGAAGCCGTTGCATAAATTTGTTTTCCCTCGGTGAACCGCAATCCACCCACCCGCACCGGCGCACACGCACGAAAATCGCGCACATGCATCATCTAAAAATGTTAAGGAAGGAACAGTTAGCCCGGCAGCTTCGGGGGAGGTGGGTCAGGCGCCTCGCTCTCCTGAATTACCGAAGAAGTCCGGTATTCCGGCGCGGTCCCGGAAAGGAAAAGTCTCTGGATAGACGGCCCGCTAACGAGAGGTACCGCAGAGAAGCCGGAACCATGGTTCACGCCTGGAAGCGGATGACATATATTTAACGTGAAAGTCGGTGCGTCATGGTTCACCATAATGGCGATGCCGGAAAGCATTGGCATCCCGCCTATGAACAGCGCTATTATTAGCGCTTCGGCAATCAGCGCAGAAAAGTCGCGCTGCCGGCTCAAAAGAGCCACTTTCCCGCCTCGACGTCGGTCACCTTTATCGTCACCTGACCGCCGGTAGTCCTGCTTGCCAACGGTACTGGAACGCACGACATCTTGCCGACATTCATGTCCTTGACTGGGTAGCGGTTGCCGCAGAGACGGCAGATCAGATAACCGTCAGAATAGGTATAGCCCTTCTGGAACTTGTAACATTGGCCGCAAGCATTGAAGGCCGCGTGTAGCGCACCAGTTGAATCGCGGGCCAGAAGAAACCGGAGCTTTTGCCCTGCGCGGTCTTTATAGCAGAAGGCACGAACCGTCCCAGGCGCGACGTCACTCAGCTTGACGGTTAAGCTGCCAACGCCATTCAGCAGGGTACAAGCAGATTCGGAGAGCGAGTTAGTTACCGCCGCACCAACTACCAGGAGGGTCGCGAGCAGCGCAAAAACTTTAAAGGACGGCACTCGCATCGTCTGCGAACGGTACGACAGAATATTTCTGCGGTCAAGACGGCGGACATTGCAGTCAGTATTCCAGGCAAGGGTTTCTCGCCAAAAATATGGCCAGGATGACGGCCTGGAGTGATCGTCCGCGCGGCCGTAAGCCGCAGCTTGTCAGCTCTTCAGCGCAACCGATATTTTTCAGTGAGGATGGGAACCACCCGCATCTGCAGATCGTTGAGCCCCCGAATAAATTCGGGAAAGCAGAACATCACCCCATCGAGATTCCCTTCCCGAGCCCAGCCGTTGATGACCGAGGCAATCGTCTCTGGCCCTCCGACCAGCGGTTGACATCCGAAGAAAACGAATTTTTTGGCGATATCCTGGACCAGTTCACCTGACGGTCCCTGCATCATCGCAACCACGTTCTTGAGTGCCTCAGTGTCGGCGCCGGAACAGTAGTACTCGAAAAGCTCATTGGCGTGCGCGTCGCTCTCGCCCTGGATCAGCGTGACTACCGTATAAGTTTTGATCGGACGCCCCGCATCTTGCGCCAATTCCTTCATCCGCCGACCGAGCGTAATCACCTCGTCGAGCGTGCGGCCGCCAATAAAGGAATGGGTGCCGTAGCGCGCGGTGAAGCGCATCCCGGGATCTGAAATGCCGGCACATACGATGTCGGGGTGTGGTTTGCGCAGCGGCTTCGGATCAGACCTGCAATCCTTGAGCTGAAAATGCTTGCCTCTGTGAGTGACGCTTTCCTCGTTCCAGAGCCGCATGACCAACTGGATCCATTCTGCCGCGTACTCATACCGGTAAGAGTCATAATTCGGCGGCAACAGGCCCATCTGCGCGGTCTCGTCGAGATAAGCGCCGGTTACGATGTTGATGCCGGAGCGGCCACGGCTGATGTCATCGATGGTCGCCACCATTTTGGCGGCGACTGCGGGCGGTAACAGCAGCGGCTGCACCGAGGCGTAAATTCTGACCTTGTGAGTGACCGCCGCGAGCGCCGCCATCAGGGTCAAAGACTCCAGCGAGAAGTCCCAGAAGCGCGTCTCACCTCCGTAGCCGCGCCATTTCGACATGCTGAAGACGAAATCAAAGCCGATCTTCTCTGCGAGCTGACAGATCTCGCGGTTGAGATTGAAGGTTGGCATGTATTGCGGCGCGGTCGTGGAGATAATCCAGCCGTTGTTGCCGGTGGGTATAAAGACCCCAAGTTCCAGATGCTTGGTCACCATTAAACAGCCCTAATCCGGCGGTCGCGCACTCGATCGATTGGTTTTCAGGATTTGACTCGCGCTTGGCCTGCCGTTCGTCCTTGAAATGCGTCTTCGCTTGCCAGCCGCCCGTTTGCGAGTACCCCTCAGGCCGGCAATCGAGAATTGCGTAATGTGTTCGACCAGACGATCGATGAAGTCCGTGGTGATCACATCGTCCGGATAGAGCCGCGCCAGTATCAGGCGAGTATAGGGATAGAGCAGACACTGACCCGCGACGCTGTTGCTGCACATCCTGAGACGCTCGCTGCTGATCTCATCGCCGAGGAATTCCTTCACCGCTTCGGTCAATTGATCGGCGTAATGCCGAACGTCGCTCTCTACGATCTCCTCGAAGAAGTCGGTTGGCTCCGCCAGCTCACGGCAGATTAGTTTCCCGTACCACGCCAGATTCGGATCGAAAAATCGCATCAGGTAATTTCGAACTAACGCGCGCAGCCGAAGTTCCGGGGTCGCACCCTTGGGCTTGGGATCGAACGGGTAAGTTTCAACGACGCGTGCGCTGGCGTAGCGGACCACTTCACCGTAGAGCGTTTCCTTGTCGCGAAAATGATAATTAATCGCGGCGACGTTGGCGCCGGCGCGGTCGCAGATCTGGCGGACGGTCGCAGCCCGAAAGCCGTGTTCGGCAAACACTTCGCCGGCCGCCTGCAATAGGCGTTGACTGGTAGGTTCAACGGGTGGTCTTGCCATGAGCGCCGAGTATAGCGTATCGGACCAAAAAGCTTAGACACCGGTTTGGAACAGCTCCTTCAAACAGCCGCTTGACTTTTTTTTCAAATCGCCATTAGTCTCGGACGGCGCGCTATCCAGGTCGGGGAAGCGCGCGAAAATTTCGGGACAGCCTGACGATGGCGGAAATATTAGGGCTCACGGTTTCGGATTTTCCTTTCCTGCGGATGAAGCCGCGCTTCATGCCCTGGGTGTTGCAGGCAAACCTGGGCTCCGGCTGGAGGACGCGTCCGCACCTGCGCGATCCGAGCAACTGGCCCGAGCCGATGCGCCGCGAATGGGGCAGCGATCAGGACCAGGGATTCACGGCAGGCAAAGCGGCTCAACAGCGTCAGATCGAACAGTTCCGGCTCGTGCGTAAGGAACTGGAGCATTTCGGGCCGGATCTAATCGTGGTCCTGTATCGCGACAGCGCCGAAACCTTTGCCGGTGCGGAGCGGCCGCAATTCTGGATCTCGGCGCACGAGCAGGTCCGGGCTCAGCTCTACAACCTGTGGGGCTTTTTCCGAGCCAACTACTTCGAGGAAGACCCGGACCGCTTCGATGTCCTGCCAGGTCATCGCCCTGCGGCGTTGCATCTGGCTCGGGACCTTGAGCATGCGGGGATCAGCACGCGACTTGTCGATGAACCTCTTCATCCGAACGGCCTCGGACATAACGCGCTCGCCACCGCTGTCCATCTCGATTTCGATCAGCGGAAATTCGCGACGCCGATCGTCCCGCTCGGAATCGACCCATTCCGCTTCGACAGACAGCGCAACAACGAAGGCTTGTCAGCCTGGGATCGAAACAATCCGAACGCACCGTTGACGCCGGCCGAGGCATTTCGCCTGGGACGGCAGATCGCCTCCAGCCTGCGGCAGAGTCCCTGGCGGGCAGCGATTGTGGCCGGCGTCGATTGGTCCCACGCCAATGATTCGGCTTGGGAACTCGAACGGATCCATCCGGATGTCGAAGCGGACCGCGCCCGCTTCGAGCAATGGCGCAGCGGTCGCTTCGACAATTGGGGCGAAATCTGGACATTTGAGGAGATGGAACAGCATGCGCAGTGGGAGCTGCTGGTGACGATCGTAATGGCGGGTGCGATGACCGAGCTTGGGGCCAAAGTCCGGCACGCCGATTTCTGTCCGACTTGGGTGTGCAATGACAACTTCGTGACTACGATTTTCGAGGTGCGCTAGCGCTATGGCGCTCAACGACAGCGGCTACGCGCGGCTCGATGGAAAGGTCGCGCTAGTCTTCGGCGTCAGCCCCAATATCGGCGGCACCTGTGCTCATTTCATGGCGCGCCAGGGTGCGCGGCTCGCGGTTTGCGATATGCATGAATCAGCGGCGGCGGACGCGCGCGAATTTTTGAGCGGGCGCGGCTTTGAAGCGATCGCGCTGGTCGGCGATCCGTCGGTCGAACAGGAAACCGCGCGAATCGTCGCCGAGACGGTGCGGCATTACGGGAAAATCGATGTGATGCTCAACCTGGTGGGCACTCAGTATCGCGACGAGGTTTTGGATTTCAACCTGCACGATTGGGAAAAGCAACTTAAAGGTTATTTGACCGGTGGGATGCTCACGACCAAGCATGTTGCCCGCTCGATGCAGGAACGAGGCGTTGAAGGCTCGCTGATTCACATCATCTCGGATGCGGGCCATCAAGGCGAGGCGGGCAATTCAGGTTACAGCGCGGCGAAGGCCGGACTGCTCAACTATGCCCGCGCCGCGGCGATGGAACTTGCGCGCTATCGCATCCGGGTCAATACGATTAGCCCCACATTCAGCGAGCATCTGCTCTGGACCTATCCGCTCGAATGGCTCAATCCTCGGATGCACGGGCCGTACAACCTGAGCGCCGATGACTTTCTCCAAGGCATCCCGCTCGGAAGGTTCTGCACGGCGGTTGATATCGCCAATGCAGCGGTGTTTCTGGCGTCCGACGCCTCTTCATTCTTAACCGGCGTCGATCTGCCGCTCGATGGTGGCGCGCGCGCGAAATACTGGCCCTGGTCGCCCGGCAAGTGGAGCGGAATAACCACCGAAAAACATATGGCGCAGATGAAGCAGCGCCGTTATGGGGTTGCGGTCGAGGAACTCGAAGAAACGCCGGACCGCAAGCGCAAGGAGTAAGCGAGCCGCAGGAGACATGGACGTGACCACAGCAGATGATCGGGCCGCGGAAGTGGTGCGCAATTACGACGACCTTGTACCGGTTCTGGGCTTTCGCGAATACTGGTACCCGGTCTGCCTCGCAAGCGAGGTGAGCGAGAAGCCCCTTGCGATGACGATCATGGGCGAGCCGATCGCTTTCCTGCGTCGCTCCGGCAAAGTTTATGCGCTCGCCGACGAATGCCCGCATCGCGGCACCCGTCTTTCGCTCGGGAGCTGCCAGTTTCCCGGCACCAACACGATCACGTGCGCCTACCACGGTTGGACCTTCGACGTTACCAACGGCCGATGTGTCGCGGCGCTCACGGCGGGTCCCGACTCCGCCGTGAACAACAAGGTCACGGTTCGTACCTATCCGGTCACTGAATGCCAGGGCATCGTTTGGGTCTGGATGGGCAAGCGGGCGCCGGTTGCTCCGGAAGCGGATATCCCGGAGCTTCTGCGCCGGGCGACCGTGGTTAGGGTTGTGCAGCGATACACGTACGGCAACTGGCGATGGCATGTCGAGAATCCCGGGCTCGGCCATGCGCTGATGCTTCATCGCAGCTCGATGTACATGCGGGTGCGCAATTATCCGGGGATCGCCAGAGGCATCGAACCGCGCCTTGAAGAGACTGATTGCGGGCCATGGCTTTGTGAGTACTGCAAAGAAATCCAGATGGCAGCGGAATATCCGGGCCTCGGCGTCTGGCCACAGCCCGGCTCTGCGTGGGGGCTGGTGCGCGAAGACATGAGTCCACAGTTCGGCGTCGCGGCCAAAGTCTCGATGCGACTGCCGGGAATCACCCGCGTGACCCATTTCCCGATTAACGGCGCGCTCTACTATGAATGGTTCGTGCAGATTGATGCCGATCATTACAACTATTTTCAGATCGCGTGCGGGTTTCCGAAGACCGCCCTCGAACGCGCGTGGTTCTTGTGGCGTTACTACACTTGGGGCCGCCCCGCGGGAATGATCCGCTTCAATCGCCAGGACATCACGATGGTGGGCGAATCGGAGAGGTTCGCCAAACGCCATCAGGGACGATGGAACGGGCCCACGCGTCTCTATGAACCGGACCGATTTCAAATCGCCTGGCGCGATTATGCGTTACGTTATGCGCGCGATTTTGAGAATGGCAGGACGGCTCAAGAGCGCGTAGAGGCCGGACGCGGCCGATAGAGTCCGAGCGGCTGTTCGTAGCGAAGCTCGTCCGGAGCTTCAGCACGAATTCGTCCATCGACAGCTCCATTGGGGCAGAGAGGACGGAAGATGGTACGGTTTGAGATCGACCCGTCGCGGATGACGCTGCTCGTGCACGACATGCAGAAGGCCTTCGTCGGCCACATCCCGTCCTTCCCGGCGGAATGCCGATTGATCATCGCCAATCTTCAGCGGCTCATCGCCGCGTTTCGCGCCAAGAAGCGGCCGATCATTTACAGCCAGGTTGTGATGCGTCGCGACTTTGCGGATTGGCGACTCGTCACGGCGGTTTTCCCGCGCTCGGCGCTCGAAGAGCTGGCCGAAGGAAGTCCTGGAATCGGGATCTGCGAAAATCTCGCGCCGGCGCCGAACGATATCGTGATTCGGAAAAGCGCTTACAGCCCGTTTCAGAATACAAGTCTGGAGAACATTCTGCGTGCTCTTGATACCGACGCGCTGGTGGTCGGAGGGGTAACCACCAACGTCGGTTGTGACTCGACGATACGTGATGCCTTCTACCGCGGCATTAAGACCCTGCTGGTCATCGATGCGAGCGGCGCCGACGGCATCGCGGATACTCCGTGGGGGCCAATTCCAGCCGAGCAGATGCATCGCGCGACCTGCGCGACTCTGGGTCAATACTTCGCCGAGCTCGTCACGACCGAACAGCTACTCGCCCGACTCGGATAGCGCTACTTTGAACTCGAGACGAAGGAGAGACCGATGTTTGACGCCGACGGCCATGTCTTCGAAAGTCAGCGTGAAATATTCGAGTTCCTTGAAGCTCCATTCCGCGGCAAGACCAATTTGCTGCATACGCCTTTCTTCCCTGCCTTCGACGACTGGAATCGCACTGCGCTCTCGATTGCCGGAAACTATTCGGAAGGCAGCAACTCGAGCCGGGGCGAAGAAGGTAAACCGGAGCAATGGCTCGAGATGCTCGATAAGCTCGGCATGGAAGGAACGGTACTGTATCCGACGGCTGCGATGACCATCGGACAGATGAAGGAGCAGAAATGGGCGGCTGCGGTCTCAAAGGCATATAACGACTGGCTCTATGACAAGTTTCTCTCCCGGAGTACGCGGCTCAGGGGCGTGGCGATTATTCCGACAATCAATCCGGAGACGGCCGCGCAGGAGATGCGCCGCGTGGCGAGCAGTCTAAAGGGGATGGTTGGCTTCTTTATCTCGGCGGGCGTACAGCGGCCGCTGGGCGATTCGTTTTACGATCCAATCTACGCAACCGCGCGCGAGCTGAACATGATGATCGCGGTGCATGCCGGCGGACCCGGTCATCGCCTGGACATGATGGACCGCGCGATCATGGCCCGTTGCCTCGGCCATCCGACCAGCCAGATGATTCAGATGACGCACATGATGTTCAGCGGCGTATTCGAGCGCTTTGCTGAAGTCCGGTTCTCGTTCATGGAGGCCGGTATAGGTTGGCTGCTGTTTAATCTGGACCGCATGGAAGAGGCATACGAGCAGTGGTCTTACGAAACGCCGGAGTTGAAGCGTTCACCGCGGGAATACGTAACGGGCGGCCAGTTGTTTTTTCACTGCGAGACGGACGAGATGATGTTGCCCCATGCAATCGAGATACTTGGGGACGGACAACTTCTATACGCTTCTGACTATCCGCATATCGCGCCCGATGAAGTAGTCAACCGGCTCCGGAAGTTTCACCAACGCGAAGACCTCGCACCTTCCAGCAAGGCCAGGATTCTCGGTGACAACGCGCGCCGGTTGTACCGACTCTAACCCGGCTCGCCGGCATGAATGAGCGCACGGAGGCGAATGGATGAACGCCAAATTCACCCGGGATCCGGCGTTGTTGGTGGGCGCTGACAGAATACATTCGAGCGTCTACACCGACCCTGAGATTTTCGAGCGGGAACTGAACTTAATCTTCGGCCGGAGCTGGTTTTTCGTCGCCCATGAAAGCGAAATTCCGCAACCCGGCGACTTCAAGACCGATCAACTGGGCCGCTGGCGATTCCTGCTTGTGCGCCACCGCGACCGCGGCATTCGGCTCTTCCATAATGTCTGCCGGCATCGCGGCGCTCTCCTTTGTCATGAGAATTACGGCAACACGCAGGTCTTCAAGTGCATGTACCACGGATGGACCTTTGCGACCGACGGCAGTGTGCAAGGCGTGCCGATGCGCGAGCAGATGCGCGACCTCGATGTGCAAACTCATGGCTTGGTTCCGATACCCAGAGTCGACAGCTATCAGGGCTTTATCTTTGCGTCGCTGGCGTCCGCCGGTGAGTCTCTTCGTGACTACCTGGGCGGCGCGAAGCGCTATCTGGATTTGATGGTCGAGCGGGCGCCGGAAGGGAGGATTGTTGCGGTCAAACCGGTCCAATACCACTATCGCGGAAACTGGAAGCTGCAGCTCGAGAATTACTCTGACAACTATCATCCGGCCGTGCTGCATCACAGCGTGTTGTCGACCGGAGCGAAGATGTTGAAGGAAAAGTTCGGTGAGAACCCGATCGGCGCGAAGTCGAATGCCCGTTATGAGGAGCGCGTGCTGGGACATGGACATAGCATCGCCGATTATCACGGCGGACGCGGCGCGCTCTGGATGAACGCGTACGACGATGAGTATCTGCAAATGATGACGGAACGCGTGGGAATGGAACGGGCCATGGAGCTGCGCGATTCGGATATTCACTTGATAATTTATCCGAATCTGCTGGTCCATGTGCGTATGAATCACTATCGAGTGATAAAGCCGGTCAGCGTGGATCAAACAGTTGTTAATACCTATCCGTGTAAATTGGTCGGCGCGTCCAAGCGAGTGAACGACGCGTTGATAAGCAACACGTCCCATCATGTCTCCGCGGCAGGCGAGGTGCAGGTAGACGACCTGCAAGCCTTCAACTGGCTCCAGGAGGGCCTGGCTTCCGGCGCGCTCGAGTGGATACCGTTCAAGTTGTACGGCGAGGACGAACATACCGAAATGGAAGGTGAGTGCGTCTCATTCGGGACCAGCGAAGGCGCAATTCGTGGCCAGTACCGCGAGTGGACAAGATTGATGTCAGCAACGGCCGATGAGTCGTTATCCGCGCCCAACCATGACCCCGCTTATCGGTGGTAGTAAACAATGACGACGCTTCAGCGGCAACATGAGATCGAGCAGTTTCTTTATCACGAGGCCTGGCTGCTCGAACAACGGCGGTTCGATGAGTGGCTGAACCTGCTGACGGAAGACATCCTCTATTGGATCCCGAACCTCGGTGAGAGCGGCGACCTCGGAGATGACGCTGTGATTGTTTATGAGAATTTCGCCGCGCTCAAGGCCCGCGCCATTCGCAGCCTCGATCCATCGAATCCCACCCAGATGCCTCCTCCCCGAACCAAGTATTTCATCACCAACGTGACGATAACCGGAGAGTCAGAAGGCTTAATCCGAGTGCGCTCGAGCATGTTACTCTATGTTTTGCGCAGATCCGGACTGGAAACCCACCCGATTTCCTGTGAGCACCGGCTGCGTTCGACTCGCGATGGCTTACAAATAGCGTTCAAGAAGGTTTACCTGATTTCCAACAATCAACCGCTCAGTCCATTGCCGCTGATCTGAACTACATCAGCTAGGGTTCCGGTTTGATCGTGAACTGGATCGCCGGCGCCTTGCCATTCAGTCCGACCAAACCGTGAATCGAGGCGGCGACCTGGCGAGCACTTACTGGGCTAGACAAAAAATGTGAGCAGGCCCGGCAGCAGTACGTGGTCGAGCATCACTTTGCGGGAGGCAACCTTCCACGCGCCGTCGATCCTGCGCAGTCGATCTTCACGCTGTCCAACGAAAAATCTCTCTGACTCTTCGTGCCGAGCGTGGAACACCAGCAGGTTCGAAAGCACTTTCATGTCGGTGGGACACTCGCTAACAATGATCACATTACTGATGAAGCGGCGGACGCGCGATGCTGGCAGCGTGGCGTGCACCATGCCGGTATCAAGCCGTGCGATCCTAGTGGCGAGAAACTCATAGTCATCGTCGGCCAATGGCGCCTCTTCATCGGCGTCGGCCGAGCCGACCTGGCGGGCGGCAACCGAGTAGCGCGCATCGGGAGTAAAAAGTTCACGCCATTCGTGAAATCGTCCCCGGTCCAACAACAGCGCCTCGCGATAGTAAAATTGCTCGATTTCGTGCTGCAGTTCCATTGTGGGCATGTAACGCCTCCTGAGCGGGTCGGGTTGATTACTCAGTCGACCGCCATTCGCTCTGCCCAGTAACGATAGAACTCGCGCTGACAATGCTCGGACATCCTGAAACCGAAATGTCCAGGGTATTCCTTTGGATCGGAGGACGCATCGTGCCGCAATCCCATTTGATAATTCGAAAAGCAGTTCTGTCCGATCACGCCACGGGTGGCGGCTGTCAACTGTTCGAAGTTATCCGTGTCGTCTTCGCCAAACAGACCGCCGGCCGACTGATGGCGAAGGAAGTAGCGCGTCGCCTGCTCGCGCACCTTGGTTGGAGCGCCTCGATCCAGCGCGCACCACTGCCATACGTCAATCCGCTGTGGCCCGCGCGGCTGCCAGACGTAAAATTCCACCGGCCGAAGCGCTTGAAAGTTCTGGATCGCAAAGGTAGGAAAGATGTTACCCACGCCCCACGAATATACCGCTGCCTGCTTGGCCGAGAGGCGCTTCTCGAGGCGATCGTGACATGCATTGATGTAATCCGTGATCTCCGGATCCAAACGGCGAGCGGCCGTAAGGTCCGCCTCGTAGGCCTCGGAGTTGAACATCGTTTCGAGCAGCCCGTGACCATGATCGAACGCAAGGGCGTAGGCCTTGCGCTCGAGAAATGCGCCTTCCGGAATTTCCAGTCCGATCGGACGCAGGCCCAGCTTGGCGGTCCATCGGTGCGTGCTGATCACGTGATAGGTATCGCCGGCGAAATTTTCGGCTTGGATCTTCCAGTTGACCGGCAATTTGTAGCGTTGCATACCGGGTATCACTTCGAGTCCGCCGAGCGGACGCTCGATAAGGATGTCAAGATACCAGCGCAGGTCGCCGAGATAGTCGCCCAGACTGATCGAGCCCGCATCCCAGCAGCCGAAGATCAGCCCGCCGTAGCTGGTAACCTTCGCTACTTCGCGCAGGCCCCAGCGCGCGCGATCCAGGTCCGCTCCGTAAACTTCGCGAAAAAAAGGCACGCCGATGAGTTCGCCTTCACTGCTGTAAGTCCACCCGTGAAAACTGCATGAGAGCGAGCTGGCGTTGCCGGAATCGGCACGGCACACCTTCATACCACGATGCTGACAGGTGTTGAGATAGGCGCGTACTTTGCCATGCTTGTCGCGCCATACAATTACCGGGTCTTCGCCCATGTAGGTCGTGAAGTAATCACCGGGTGATTTGATCTGTGTTTCGTGGCCTAGGTAAAGCCAGCAGCGCGTGAAAATTCGTTCCAGTTCCAGGCGGTAGATCTCTTCGTCCCAGAAAATCCTGCGATGAACCAAACCGTCGCCGGTCCTGACCAACGCACTCAGCTCCTGCGCAGTCATGGCATTCTCCTTCGCCCGCAAGTCTGCGGCCCAAGCAATTAAACCGGCAATCGCTTCTCGAGCTCGGCCCAACGTCTACCGGCTATCCGCGCATTCTCCCGGATGTCATCGGGAACCACATGATACGGCGGCCGGTTCGGCCCGGCTTTCATCCAACCGGCCGCGTTCACGCGCTCTTTGACGATCCCGATGTTGTACATCGAGAACTCGTGGAAGCTGCCGTGCGGGAAAAGCGTCTGACCGGCCTTGCCGATCTCCTCCGAGAGGCGTTTTGCGGCGCTCCAGTCGCCGGTCTCTTTTGCTTTCCGGACCAGGTCGCGCAGCGCGATAGATATCCGCGGACCGCATAATGCGCCGCTGCTCCAGAAGGCGGTGCAGTTTTCGGGATCGAGCCGCGCGCCCGCGTAGATGTAGGTGCCGAGGCGGACCTGTCTGGTCTGTCCGGCGATTGAACCCAGGATCGGAAACAGCGAAGGCGACCACGCATCGTCACGAAAGTGATGCTCACTGGTCCAGACATGACCGTATCCGAGCTTTTCGGCGTGCACCGCATCGGCGATTTGATCGCGATAGATGTCGGCAATCGGACGGCGCCATAAACGCGGGTTCCGAAACGTCAGATAAATCCCGAAGTCCATCACGGACTCCTGTTATGCCCGGCAATTTCCGAGCTGACCGCGCGTTAAGCTTCGAACTTCTGCTAACGCGATAGTTTAGAACGTCTTCTTCAAACATGCGCTTGACTTGTTTGTCAAGTCGTAACTACTGTCGGCTCGGAAAGCCCGGAGGTGTACAAATGAGCGCAGCTCTTGGCGCCCGGTACAAGCGATGGGCACACAAATACTCCGAGATCGGAATGGGGCCCGTCTCGACCATGCCTGTTTGAGCGAAGTAATCTTTTTTGAAGATCAGGATATTTCTTAATTCACATTGTCGCCACACTAGACGGCGAAACTAATGCACGGAGTTAGGCGGTGAAGTGTTGACCCTGGTTGATTTCTTTCAAGGCTTCGCCGGCTTTACAGCCGATTTCGTCATATACGACGACGGTTACCGGCGCTGGAGCTATTCATACCAGCAGATCGCGCAAGGAGCGCGCGATTTCGCTGCACGGCTCGCAAACAAGGGTATCGTCAAGGGAGACAAAATTCTAATTTGGTCAGAGAATTGTCCTGAATGGTTAGTCGTGTTTTGGGGCGCTGTTTTGAAAGGTGTGGTCGTGGTCCCGATCGATTATCGGGCCTCTTCGGATGTCCTGCGCAACATACAAAAGCTCGTTCAAGCGCGGATAATTCTGGTTGGAGAAGAAGTCAAAGCTATAGGCGTGGACGCTGAGGTCTGGCGTCTCAACGAGATTACCATTTCCTCGCAAGCGGACTCCGGCTTAGGCGACCGCTTCCGCGCCGAGCCTGCCGATATCGTTGAGATCGTCTTTACCTCCGGCTCAACGGCAAGCCCCAAGGGTGTCATCATAACGCATCACAACATCGTTGCTGATCTAGTTCCGATTCAGGCACAAGTCGAAAAATATCGTCGTTATGTCCGTCCACTCTTTCCGATTAGATTTCTCAGCCTTTTGCCGCTTAGCCACATGTTTGGCCAGGCGCTGGCCATGTTTTTTCCGCCGATGCTCCCCGGCTCGGTGGTCTTCATGCGGGGCGTCGCTCCGAACGAGGTGGTCCGGCAGATTCGTCAACGGCGTGTTTCGTTCCTGGTTGCAGTGCCAAAGATGCTGGGAGTGTTACGGAAGTTCGTGGTGTCGCGATTCCCTGAACTGGCGCACGTCGAAGCCGACAACTCCTCATGGCTGGTTCGCCGCTGGCGGTACCGCAGAGTTCACCACCTGTTTGGCCTAAAATTTTTCGGCTTCGTTGTTGGTGGTGCGGCACTCGACGAACCGCTCGAAGACTTCTGGCGGACACTTGGGTTCTTAGTCGTGCAAGGATACGGCCTGACGGAAACTGCCCCAATTGTCACTTTTAACCATCCTTTTCACCTGAAGCCTAAGACGGTGGGGAAACCTTTGGCCGGCGTCGATCTCAAAATCGCGCAAGATGGCGAGATCCTGGTTCGTGGCGACATCGTAACGACCGGCTACTTTGGCGCACCAGCTAGTGCATCCGAAGCTTTCGAGGAAGGATGGTTCCATACCGGCGATATCGGGAAAATCGACGAGCAAGGCTATTTGACCGTACGCGGGCGCAAGAAGGAGCTGATTATCACACCCGAGGGTCTGAAGGTTTTTCCCGAAGACGTTGAGTTGATCTTAAACCGGATTCCCGGGGTCCGTGATTCCGCAGTTGTTGGGCGAGACCGAGTTCATGCTGTGCTCGTTCTCGAAGCGGGTGTCGATAAGGAAGAAATCGTGAGTCGTGCAAATGCGCTGTTGGAAGAGCACCAGAAGATCCGCGGCGCCTCAATCTGGACGGGAGGAGATTTGCCCCGCACCGAAGGCACCGGCAAGCTCAGGCGTGCAGCTATTCAACGATGGGTCGATAGCGGCGCCACTCCGCCTGCCACAAGCGTTTCGAATGAACTTACAGATATTTTGCGAAAGTATGTTCCCAATCGGAATATTACTCCGGACACTACTCTTGGGGAACTCGGGCTGAGTTCGCTCGAGCAGGTTGAGTTGCTGGTTGAGCTTGAGGAACGTTTCAATATCACTGTTGACGAAACGCTTTTTAAAAGAGCACGACGCCTGGGCGATCTGACTCAACAGATCTTAAAGCCGACGGCCGTGCCGGAAGAAATCGAGTTCATAAGCTGGAATCGTAGTCTTCCTGCGCGTTTCTTTCGTCGAATTGCGCTCGCTGGGCTTATCCTTCCGTTTACGCACTTATGTGCCAAGATTCGCGTTGACGGCGCGGACCGGTTGAACTCTCTGAAACCTCCGATAATTCTCGCGGCAAATCATCAGAGTCATTTCGACACGCCAGTGATCCTGGCGGCGTTGCCGTCGTTTCTGCGTTATTCGGTCGCCCCAGCGATGTGGAAAGAGTTTTTTGATGCTCATTTCCATCCGGAACGACATTCGGTCGGCCAACGGCTCGTCAGCAGCATCAATTTTTATCTCGCGACACTGCTTTTCAACGGCTTTCCCTTGCCTCAAAAGGAGGCAGGAGTTCGTGAAACTGTGCATCACATCGGCGAACTCGTGAGCGACCGATGGTCAGTGTTGATTTTCCCGGAGGGTGAGCGAACTGCCAATGGCGAGATTGGAAAGTTCCAGGCGGGGATTGGGTTGATCGGCTCGAAGATGCGCGTGCCGGTCGTGCCGTTGCGTTTGAGAGGCGTGGACCGGCTGCTCCCTCGTGGTTCCAAAATGATTCACCCGGGGGAAGTCGAAGTAACTTTCGGCTCCGCAATGGAATTGAAAGGCGACAATTATGTTGCTTTGGCACAACAGGTGGAAGCGGCTGTTCGCGCGCTATGAAGCTTTACGATCTACGGAGCGGGATGATAGTCGCCAGCCTGTTTATTACATTTTTCATCGTATTCGGCGCAGGCTACGATGCGGCCGGTGTGTTTTTCGCTCCAATGCTCAACGATTTGAGGTGGAGTCGCACTGGCAGAGCTGGTCTCAAGCCTCATAGACCGTTCGAAAAGAAACCCCGAACCATTAATATGAGAATTTAAAGAAATATTATGACTCGTTTTGCTATAGACTAAGCTTTATCCTTCTATACTAGTTTATTTTGAGATCCACGCCAATCGGCGACGTTAATTCGGGCTTTCTGGTAGGTGATTTTTAATCATGAACATATAGTGCTGTACGCCGTTTGCTTCGGCAGGCTTGTTTTGAAACATCTGCATAACTAATTGATTGATGATTAACTTGAGAGCCTTGTCTCATCAGGATTATCGAGAGCCATTGGCAACTCGATTGCATCTCAGGAGCCGGTAATTTGCCGCTCGAATAGCACGCTATTGTATTTACATCATTTGAATGCCAATCCGCAGGCTTTTCGGAGCAAACTATTCGCCGAAAAGGCGGAGGACTCGATAAAATGCGAGAAGCCGTTCGCAAAATGCGGCCTCGGTTGCTTTTTCAAAGGAGAGCCACGCCATGATGTGGTTGGTTCGACTGGCGTTGCGTCGCCCGATTTCGGTCGCCGTAATGGCGATGTTGATGCTGGTGTTGGGAGTGCTCTCGTTCGCCCTGATGAACGTCGATATTTTCCCTGCGATCAACCTGCCAGTCGTGATGGTGGTCTGGAATTATCCTGGATTGTCCGCCCTGCAGGTCGAGCGAAACATGGTTTGGATTAGCGAGCGCGCATATTCCACGACCGTTAACGATATCGAGCACATCGATTCCGAATCGATAAATGGCATCGGCATTCTCAAAGTTTACTTCTATCCTGACGCAAACCTGGGTTCTGCTATCGCGCAGATCAATGCTGTCTCGGAAACCCTTTTGACGATCCTGCCGCGCGGCGTCCAGCCACCGCAGATTATCTCTTACGATGCCTCGAACGTCCCGGTTGCGCAGTTGAACATCTCGAGCGATACCCTTTCGCAGCAGCAACTCTTCGACTATGGTTTGAACTTTGCCCGAGTTCAGCTCTTCACGATACCCGGATTTTCAAGCCCTGCGCCGCTGGGCGGCGTGCAACGCGCAGTGATGGTCAATCTGAACCCAACGGCGCTTTATGCCAATGGACTCTCGCCGGCCGATGTGGGGTCGGCGCTGGCGCAGGCGAGCGTGGTTATTCCTTCGGGCAGCGCGCGAATCGGCAACTATCAATATAACGTCGACATCAACATGATGCCGGACACGGTGACAGGCTTTAATCGACTGCCTATCAAGGTTGTCAATGGAACGTTAATCCATTTGGGCGATCTCGCGCCCGTTTCGGACACTCATCAACCCCAGACAAATATCGTGCGCATTGACGGTCGAATCGGAACCTACCTCCTTGTAGTTAAGCATGCCGCCGCGTCAACGCTTGCCGTCGTAAATGCCGTGAAAGCACGGATTCCGCAGATCCTCGCGATGGCTCCTAAAGGACTCAAAATCACTCTGACCTTCGACCAGTCAAAATTCGTTCGTGCTGCACTTTGGGAAGTGGTGCGCGAGTCATGCATCGCCGCGACGTTGGTTGCGCTGATGGCGCTGGTCTTTCTCGGTTCGATGCGCAGCATGCTGATCGTCATCATCTCCATTCCGCTGTCGATACTCACCGCGTTTATCGGGCTCAAGCTCTCCGGTCAGACGATTAACATCATGACGCTCGGCGGCCTCGCGCTGGCCGTCGGCATGCTGGTTGACGATGCCACGGTGGAAATCGAAAACATTCACCGCAACCACGCGATGCATAAGCCGCTGGTCGTTGCGATACTTGACGGCGCGGCGCAGATCGCTACACCCACCCTGGTCGGTACGCTTTCGATATGTATTGTGTTTTTTCCGGTCGTCCTCTTGTCCGGGGTTGGCAAATTTTTGTTCACGCCGCTGGCGATGGCCGTAGTGTACGCGATGCTCACTTCCTATCTGTTGTCGCGTACCCTGGTCACGACCATGGCGCATCATTTGTTGCCGGAGACTCACGATGAGCATCTGGGCGACGGATGGTGGGATCATTTTGTCAGAGCCTTCGATGCCCGGTTTGGCCGGTTCGCGGATTCCTATCGCCGGGTGTTAACGAATTTCATCGCGGCGCGAGCAATCACGCTCAGCGCCGCCACGTTGATTGTAATTTGTTCGTTTATTTTGGTGAAGGTCGTAGGCGAAGACTTCTTTCCGGTAGTCGACGCAGGCATGATGCGGCTTCACGTTCGAGCGCCAACCGGAACGCGCTTGGAACGAACCGAGTTAATCGTTGACCGGATTGAGCGCGCGATTCGAAAGATCATCCCGCCGGACGAGCTTCAAACCATCAGCGACAATATCGGCCTGCCGATCTCATATGATTTGGCTTTCTATCAGACTGACAGCACCGGAACCCAGGACGCCGACCTTCTGATCCAACTCAAACCCAATCATCGGCCAACCTCAACCTACGAAGCTCGCATCCGGCAGATGCTGCAGAGCGATTATCCGAACGTGACCGCCTATTTTCAGGCCGCCGACATCGTAAGCCAGGTGCTGAACTTCGGACTGCCCGCAGCAATCGATATTCAGGTCACTGGAAATAATTTGCAAGCCGATTACGCCGTCGCCGAACGGCTTAAGACGAAAATGCAAAGAATCCCGGGAATTGTGGATTTGCGGATTGCTGAGCCGCTCGATTACCCCACGTTGCGCGTCGACGTCGATCGCGACCGTGCGCTGCAGTTGGGCATTACCGAGGAGCAGGTCGCATCGGGTCTGCTCACCGCACTCAGCGGTAACACCTTGATCCAGCCGACGTTTTGGCTCGACCCGAAGAGCGGCGTCAATTATGACGTCATCTCGCAGATGCCGATTCACTATGTGAACTCGATTCAGGCGCTGGAACGCATTCCAGTTCAAGGTTCAACCGCTGCGCAGGGTTCCACTTCACCCACAATCGACGGCACAACCAATACGCCTCCTAGTCAGGTGCTCGGCAATGTCGCGACGATTTCACATGCACTCGATCCTTCTCTCATTGCACATTACACGGTACAGCGCGTAATCGACCTCGATGCTGGCGTCGCCGGGCGCGATCTTGGCAGCGTGGCGGCCGCCGTTCAGTCGTCCATCAGCCGGATCGGTCAGCTCCCGCCCGGCATGCAAATCGCGATTCGCGGACAGAACCAGGCGATGAATCAATCGTTCAAAACACTTGAATTGGGTATCGTCCTCGCAATTATTCTCGTCTATCTCCTCATGGCGGCGAATTTTCAGTCGTGGGCCGAACCTTTGATCATCATATTGGCAGTGCCGGGCGCGCTCACCGGTGTTCTATGGATGCTTGTGATAACCGGGACGACTCTGAACGTGGAATCACTTATGGGGGCTATAATGGCTGTCGGCGTCGGTGTCGCAAACGGCAATCTTTTAATCACCTTCGCGAATGATTTGCGCGAGGAAGGCAAGAGTTCCGTCGAAGCTGCGATCATGGCGGGCCACATCCGCCTTCGTCCGATTCTCATGACCGCGATGGCTATGACTCTGGGCATGCTTCCAATGGCGTTGGGCTTGGGCAGCGGCTCGGAACTCAATGCGCCGTTGGGCCGCGCCGTAATCGGAGGATTAATCGCCGCAACCGCGACTACGCTCTTCGTGGTTCCTGCTGCTTATTCGCTCTTTAGCCGCGTACTGAAGACGAAGCGCGAGCGCGACGCTGCGATCGAATCAGTAACCCTGCCAGGAGCATGAGCTTGATGCGGTCGATAATGGAGAAACTGTTCAGCTATGAACGACCATTCTGAAAGTACCGCCGGGGAAAGACCGGGGGTTCGTTACGTTTTTATTTGGATGTTGGCGGTGATCGCGGTCTTTATCGTCGTGTATGGATTAGTCCTCGCCAGTGCGCAGAAGATCAGGGTTCAAAACGCGCAATTGGAATCGAAGTTAGCGCGGGGTCCGCGAGTTCTGGTTGAGCCTGCGCTTGAGTCAGCCAGCCATAAGACGCTGGATTTACCGGCGACGATTAACGGTTACATAGAAACTCCAATATACGCCAAGGTAGCTGGATATCTTAAGGAGATTCGTGTCGACAAGGGCGCGCGAGTGCACAAAGATCAGATTCTTGCCGTGCTCGAATCCCCAGAGCTCGACAAAGAAGTCGCCGATGCACACGCCAACTACTGGTTACAAGAAGTTACCGACGAACGAAACCAACGGCTTTTCCGCGCCGGCGTGATAGCTGCGCAGGCGGCCGACGAGTCGCATTCAGCAATGCTACAGGCCAAAGCCGCTTACCAGCAACTGCTGGCTATGCAGAGCTACGAGATCGTTCGCGCTCCTGTCGATGGTGTGATCACCGCACGCTTCGTTGATCCAGGAGCGCTTATTCCCCAGGTCACTTCGCCAGCAAACGGGGCCACTCCGATTGTCAAACTCGCGACGTTGAAGCCGCTGAGAATCTACGCTTGGGCGCCGCAGAGCGCCGCGCTGTTCATCCACGACGGCGATCCTGCAACGGTCACAGTGACCGAATATCCGGGCCGCAACTTCACCGGCAAAGTTACGCGTCATCCCGAGGCGCTCAACGCCGAGAGCCGAACGATGCTGGTGGAGGTGGATTTGCCAAATAATGATCTATCGCTTTACCCCGGAATGTACGCGCGGATGCGAATCAGCACGGACCGGTTGAAGCCGGCTCCGACCGTGCCCGACGATGCTCTTATCTACCGGAACAATCGGGTGTACGTGCCAGTCGTTCAAAACAATAGATTGCGTCTCGTCCAGGTTACACTGGGCTTCGACGATGGGTATCGGGTCGAGGTCACCAGCGGCTTACAACCCAACCAGATGGTCGCGGTAAATGTCAGCCAGTCGGTGGAGAATGGCGAAGCCGTCCAGCCGACACGAATGAAGCAGTAACCTCTCAATTTCCTTTCTTCACCTTTTGCTTGTCTTACTTCGGAAGACTATATCCGTCGATCCATGGAAATAGGTTGCCCTTTGGTCGCTCAGCCAAAGTATCATCGTGAATGTTGAGCGCGGTCGCGATGATTTCGTTGAGTCGCGAAATCAGTCCCTGGTCGCGGGCGGTTGAACTATACTGCGCGCTTTCAATTGCGAAATCGCGCAACTCCTGTTTCAATGCGCTCAGACGCGCATCACTGATGTAATCGACGGTAAACCCGTCACTCAGAAAACTCGCCAGCACGCCGAAGCCGCGGGCGCAACGGCGCAGGCTGCGCGCCTCTTCGGGATTAAGCGTTTCGAGGGCGTCTGCGTAAAGCAGACAGGCAAGCTCGATTCGCCCCGCAAGAACGCGCTGCGCCTCCAGCTCGGTTTGACGACGCCGTGCCGCGCCCACCGACGCAACCGAACGCCAGTTGCCGAGGCTGATGGTGTTGTTAATCGCAATAGCGCTCAATCCGGCGGAACTATCCCTGACTAAAGCCGGAACAAGTACGGCGATTGATTTCAGCGGAATATACCGGCTTAGAGTGACAATTGTATTCGCTGAAACGCTTCCGTGAGGCGTGATCCAGCCGCGAGCCTCAACACTCGTCAGCAGCGGGTCATCAGCGGGCAACGGCAATATATATATCTTGTCAAAGGCCGGAAGATTATCGGCAGCGTCATGTCGGGGCTGCACCTCGACCCAATGGCCTTTTTCGCACGTTATCGGAGCAAACACCGCCAGGGCCGGACAGAGCGCGGGCTGATAGTCAGCGATTAGCTGCTTAGTCAGCCTCGCCTGATTGATTTTGTTGGCGAGCTCGGCGGCTGTTTGCCAATCGACGCCGCGTGGATAACGCAGCCCCATGTCCCAGCTAAGTTCCGGTGCAAGTGCCGGAACGCCGAAGGGAAATATCGTGGCAACCGCCGGAATCACGCACGCAACAAAAGCGGACGCGCCAGCGCTCACGATGCGGCGCGTCGCCTGCGCGAGCATCACTCCGGCAATTACACTTCCGGCCAGTGCTGATTGTAAGATGAGCCTCGCGGGATCGTGGAGCAACCAGACCATCGGCGCTACCAGCCAGGCCGCTAAAAACGGGTTGCGTCGAGGCTGCATTAATATTGTGACCATTCCGGCAATAGTCAGTAAGTCGAGTAATGGATCAAACAGAAGGGCCGGGTAGCTTTGGGCGCTGCTGAAATAGTTCAGATATCGAATCACATGAAACGCATAAGGAAAGGTCAGTATCCCGATCAGCACTCCGACCACCCACAGGTCGCGCCATCGTTTCGTCAGCACCGCCGTAATCAGGATCGCTACCGGCACGACCGCGAAACCCGCCACGTGCACATAGATGGCAAGCGATCCCGCGATCGATGCGAAAATCGGGCGGCCCCGAACGAAAAACCAGATCGACCACCCGACGAGGATGAACAGCCATCCGGAAGGGATGCCTACTGCAAACGAAGAACTTGCACATGCGGCGCCGGTCAGGAGACTTACGGCGAACAGCAATGCCCACGCTCCGTCCAGTTGGAACGCGAAGAAAGCCGCCGAACCAACAGCGGCGCTCCACTGGACGAGTGCGGCGATTGCGTTGGCGAGTACATAGTCGTCGCCATTGCCGCCAAATAGCCAGCCGAGCCAGCCGATGGCCGCCTGGAATAACGGCCCTTGGAGATTTGGACGCCCTTGTGGACCGAAATTGACGTGGTCCCACGGCACAAGCCAGTGCTCACCCCATTGCCGGGCCATCGCCACGTCATAGGCCGAGTCAATGGTGACCCGGTAATCGAAAATCGAAAGGGCAAGCAGGCAGAGGTGCAAGAGGTAAATCGCACCTGCGGCAATCAGTGCAGCTCGTGAATATTGGCGAAGATACGAGGATGAGGCGGCGACGCCGTTCGATCGTTCACCTCTTGCTGAGGCCGTTAGATGCGCCCCCGGACTGGAGCGGGTGTCGCATTGGTTGGGGTCATTAACTGCGGTGGCGCTCACAGAACATATTCGGCAACCAACGAACGCATCAAAACTCAATAATTACACATTACATTTCGCACAGTGGCGCTATACTTGCCGGCGACGGTTGGAGTTCAGGCTTGGCGGGCCTGATCGATGTCGGGAGCTTGTGACTTGATATAGTCACGGAGCTGACGTTTCAAGCGGGCTTCGATCTGACGAACGCGTTCGCGGCTGATCCCAAACTTGTCGCCCATCTCCTGCAGCGTCATAGGCTCTTCGGCAAGCAGGCGCGCGCGGAAGATCTCCAATTCCTTGCCGTTTAGCGTCTTGGCGAAGGCATCGATCCGATCGCGGGCGAAATCGCGGAACTCCGCATCGGCGAGCTCGCTCTCGGGATTGCGCTCCGGGTCTGAAATCACGTCGAGCAATGGCGTCTCTTCGCCGGCGACTACGGGCTGATCGAGCGATAGCTCGCTCTGTCCCAACCGCTCGCGCATCTCAATTACTTCGCTCTCCTTGACGCCGAGGCGCTGTGCGAGCAGGCGCGGCTGCGGATCGAAACCCTCGGCCTGCAAGCGTTCCATTTCCTTGCGCAGGTTAAAGAAGAGCTTGCGCTGCGCCTGCGTCGTGCCGATCTTGACCAGCCGCCAGTTGTTGATCAGGTAGCGATAGATGTAGGCGCGCACCCACCACACCGCATACGAGGGAAAGCGGATACCGCGATTGGGGTCGAAATTTTTAACCGCCTCCATCAGACCAACATTGCCTTCCTGGATGAGGTCGAGCAGATTTTTTGAAGCGCGCGCGAACTCGTAGGCGATCTTAACTACCAGGCGAAGGTTGGCGGTGACTAATCGATAGGCGTCGCGCGGGTCGTGATACTGATGATAACGCTGGGCGATCTCGACCTCTTCCTCTCGAGTGAGCAGCGGAAAACGCCGGATTTCAGCCATGTAACGGCTCAGCGGATCGAATGGAACGAGCGCGCCACCCTCGCCGCGACTCTCGCCTTCGCCGCTTGCTTCGTCGGCGGCGACAGCCGCTTCGTCGCCGTAATCCTCGGCGCCATCGAGATCGATCGGCAGTTCCGCTGACGCGATTTCCGGGAGTTTTGTGCTCTCGCCGACAGACTCGTCCGCGGCGGGCTCGACCTCGGGGATTACAGGCGCGTCCGGGTAACGCTCGATCCGGTCAGCCTTATGCGCAGGAGACTTCCGGACCGCCTTTTTGCGCTTACGTTCCACTGGCCGACCTATTGGCGGATGAACCGGTACTGCATGGCGCCGGATTGTCTCATCCGGCGGAACGATCAAGCGGCGCTATGCTTCGCGCGCCGGCCGATCCAGTATGACCTTCCCGGCCGCGATCTCGCGCAATGCCGTGACTACTTCCTTGTTGTCGGATTCGACCAGCGGACGCGCGCCCTTCAGCAGTTGCTTGGCGCGGCGCGCCGCAGCCAGCACCAATTCAAAGCGATTGGGAATCTGCTCCAGGCAATCTTCAACGGTAACTCGGGCCATAGCCTATCAATTTTCCGGCCATCGATCGGCCAAGTCAACCGTGTGGGACGCTTAGAACGCATCGAGCGTGGCGGCCAGACTACTCAGAATCGAAGCCACCTGTGCCGGGCCCTCCACCCGGTATTGTGCGACACTCCCGCCCTCGCCACCAACGGTCACCGTGACGCCACGCCCTGCGAGCGCACGGAAGGCGTCTTCGTCGGTGAGGTCATCGCCGAAATAGACCGGCGCGGTGTCCGTGCCGATGCGCTCGAACAGCCGGAGAACTGCAGCGCCTTTGTCGGCCCCGTGAGGCGTCGCTTCAGCGACCATTTTGCCGTGCTTGATCTTCAATTGAGGGGCGTTGCCAGCGACAAATCGCTCAAAATCCTCCAACACGGGACGGGCGGCAATAGGGTCAGCATTGCGATAGTGCAGCGCGACAGCGAGGCGCTTGTCCTCGACGGTCAGGCCGGTGCCGACGGGTATTCGTTCGCGGAGCCATCGGCGCACTTCGTCAAGCTGACGCAGCGCCGGTTTCAGGTTAGGTACGATTTCGCGCCGGCTCTCCGGATCGGCCATTTCAAGTCCGTGAACGCCGACCAGGTAGATTCCGCGTGCGATTCCGAGCAGTCGTTCAAGTTCGGACAGCTCGCGGCCGCTGATAACCGCGATTTCGATTCGATCGCGATGCGACGCCATCGCGATGATCGCCTCACGCGCCTGGTTCAGCGGCCACGCAGCGGCGGGATCGCTTACGATCGGCGCGAGCGTGCCGTCGTAATCGAGCATCAGCAGGAGCCGCCGGCGGCTCGCAAGTTCGTTCAGCAGGCCGGTGGGCAAATCGACGGGGAAATTAGCGGCCCGAGGCACCGGCGAAGCTCTCGCGCGGGGCGAACGCGCTCTCGCCCAGTGCGTTTAGAAATCGCGCCGACCAGTACTGCAGATCGTTGGCGTTGATCTTCGCGCGCAGCGCGCGCAGCCGCGAGGCCTTCTCCGCCGGGTCCATCTCGATCGCCTGACGGATCCGGCGCGCGAGCGCGTCGCTATCGTAGGGATTGACCAGCAACGCCTCGGTCAGTTCCTCGGCCGCACCGGCGAATTCGCTCAGGATCAGGACCGCGTCATCCTTGAGATGAGACGCGACAAATTCCTTGGCCACGAGATTCATACCATCGCGCAACGGCGTGAGCAGCGCGATATCGGCCGCCTGGTAATACGACACGAGTTCCTCCGCGTTGAACTGGGTATAGAGATACCGAATCGGAACCCATCCCTCCGACGAGAAGCGTCCGACCACGCGGCCGACCTGCTCATCGAGCTGACGCTTGAGCAGCACGTAATCGGCGACCTTGGTGCGCGACGGCACCGCGATCAGAACCAGCGTGACGCGGCGATGATAAGCGGGATTGTTCTCGAGAAAGCGCTCGAAGCCCGCGAGCCGCTCGATGATCCCCTTCGTGTAATCGAGCCTATCGACGCCGAGCACGACGACCGGTGAACGCAATGCGCGACGGATTCGCTCCGTACGCTCCTGCACCCGTTCGCTGCCCGCCAGGCCGGCGAAATAATCGGCGGGGATCCCGAGCGGAAATGCGCCGACCCGCACCCGGCGTCCGTCGACAATTACCTCGCCGGCGTCGCGATCGACGCTGATGCCCATGATGCGCTCGCAGCAGTCGAGGAAATGATTGACGTAGGCGTGAGTGTGAAAACCAATCAGGTCGGCGCCCAGCATCCCGGTCAGCAACTCGCCGCGCCATGGCAGGATGCGAAAGAGCTGTTCGGGCGGAAACGGCACATGCCAGAAAATCCCGATCGGCAGGCCCGGGCGCCGCTCCCGGAGCATCTTCGGCACCAGCGCGAGATGGAAATCCTGCACCCAGACCTGATCGTCCGGTAGCGCTTCGGCCGCGGCCAGGTCGGCGAAGGTACGATTGACATTTTGATACTGATTCCAGAACGCGGCGCTGAAGTGGCAATTCGAAATCATGTAGTGCATCAGCGGCCAGAGTCCGCGATTGCACATCCCGTAATAGTAGTTCGAGATATCGCGCTCGCTGAGCGAGGCAAAGACCAGGGCGAAGCGCGGCGCATCGCCCGGCAGCAGTAGCCGCGTCGGGGTTTTCGGTCCGCCCGACCAAGCCACCCAGACGCCGCCATTATGCTCGAGCAATCGCAGGAAAGTGGAGCCGACGCCGCCGACCGTGGGCTCGATACGTTCGCGGCCATGCTCGTGAACCAACCGGATCGGAGCACGATTGGATAACACGATCAGCCGCCGGCCATGACCGTTGGCGTGGGTTTCCCTGCTTACCGCTGCGCCCCCTGCGTTGGTCCCGTTCATCACCATCTCGTTTGCACTTTGGGCCTCCAGCAGGATGCGGATGTCCCAAACGAGGCGCGTCTGATGTTAAGGGCAGATCTCGATCAATGTACCGCTGCTCGTGAAAGGGGGCAAGGCACGAGACGCGTCTCCGAATTCCGAATGAATCGCTACGCGCAAACGACGACGGGGCGAAGCGTGATGCGCTCTGCCCCGCCGTCCGTACCAGATATGGCGCCGAGGGCCTACTTGTTCGGCTGCGGCGTCATCCGCAAATATGGCCGCAGTTCCTTGTAGCCTTTCGGGAACTTCTGCTTCAGCTCCGCCGGATCTTTGAGAGCCGGCACGATGATGACGTCATCGCCGTCCTTCCAGTCAACCGGCGTTGCGACCTGGTATTTGTCGGTAAGCTGCAGCGAATCGATCGCGCGCAGGATCTCTTGAAAGTTGCGCCCCGTGCTTGCCGGATACGTGATGATCGCGCGGATCTTCTTGTTCGGATCGATGATGAACACCGAACGCACCGTCAGCGTGTCGTTCGCTTCCGGATGGATCATGTCATAGAGCTTCGAGACCTTGCGATCCGCGTCGCCAAGGATAGGGAAGTTCATCCGCGTGTTCTGCGTCTCTTCGATGTCCTTGATCCAGCCCCGATGGGAATTCACATCGTCGACGCTGACGCCGATCACTTTGCAATTACGCTTGTCGAACTCAGCCTTGAGCTTCGAAACCATCCCCAACTCAGTGGTGCAAACCGGGGTGAAATCTTTCGGATGCGAGAACAGGACCGCCCAATGGTTGCCGATCCAGTCGTGAAAGTGGATCGTCCCCTCGGTCGACTCCTGGGTGAAATCGGGGGCTACCGAACCGATATGGAGTGCCATAACTTCCTCTCCTTCGAATGCTGCTGCGACCTTCCTTTGGCTTTCCTACCAAGATGCCTGGCTCACGGCAAGGCAAAAAATAACCAAATTTTCTGGATCTCTAAATAAAACATAACTAAGAATACTGAGTTAGTTATTTTTTGCAAGCCTTGTCACTGGCGAGGTAGTGATCGCTCTTCAGCGCCGCTTGCTGCCGCCACGCGCCTCCCGAATCCTCTGTTTGAGCCGTTTCTCGCGCCGTTTGCGCCGCCGCTTGATCTCCTTACGCCTCTCGCTCGCCATACGAAACTCTTCTCCTCCTCCTAACCGACCGTGCTCTTCCCCGCTGCGGAATCAGTGCATTATCGCCGAATCGTGAGCCCTCTCAAAGGCCTGCCGCTTGCGAACCACAGGGCATAACGCCAAGCTAGGCAAAGCCTCCGGGCAAATACTGATGTCGGACCGCGAAGCACTGCTCGAAGCGAATCGCGCCTTCTACAGCGCCTTCGAAAGCCTCGATACCGAGAAGATGGAATCGGTCTGGCTCAAGGACCCGCACATCCTCTGCATTCATCCGGGATGGCCCGAGCTTGCGGGATGGGGTCCCATCATGAGTAGCTGGGAGCGCATTTTCGAGAACGTCTTCGAAATGCAATTCGATCTTCGCATTATCGAAGCTCGCGTCTCGGCCGATCTCGGTTACGTCGTGCTCGAGGAGAATCTCACGCAGCGCGGCGCTGAAGGCGCGATCAAAGCCAAGGTCCTGACTACCAACGTTTTCGCGCGGGCCGGCACACAATGGTGGATGGTGCTGCATCACGGATCGCCGGTAATGGCGCCGCCGGTCGACGAACCGCCCGTCCAGTGACTGATTCATAGCGGAATAAACCTGCGGCGCGATTGGAACGCCGCGCGTCATCGCTCGCCCAACGCCCGACTGCGCGGTGTTTTTGCCCCGGCACTCAGCGCTCGCGCATCGCGCGCACCAGAATTTCCGCCAACTCCGGACGCGTATACTCAGGCGGCGGTGCTTCGCCGCGCCGCAGCATCTCGCGCACCTTGGTGCCCGACAGCAGCAGGCGATCGGAATCTTCGTGCGGACAGGTTTTATACGACGCCATCCCGCCGCACCGCCGGCAATAGAACGTGTTCTCGAAACAGAGCGGCGTGATCCCGATCTCTTCCGGCGCGAAGTTGTCGAAAATTCGTTGCGCGTCATACGTGCCGTAGTAGGAACCGACTCCCGCATGATCGCGCCCGACGATAAAATGCGTGCAACCGTAATTTCGGCGCACGATCGCGTGCAGGATCGCCTCGCGCGGGCCGGCATAGCGCATGTGTGCCGGCATCACGGCCAGCATCGCGCGATTTTTCGGATAATAAAGATCGAGCAGCACGCGATAGGTTTCCATCCGCACCGACGCCGGCACGTCGTCGCCCTTGGTCTCACCGACCAGCGGATGGAGCATCAGGCCGTCACAAACCTCGAGCGCAATCTTCTGAATATACTCGTGCGCCCGATGGGTCGGGTTGCGGGTCTGGAAGGCGACGATTTTGCGCCATCCCAGTTCGCGAAATGCGGCGCGCGTCGCGCGCGGCTCGCGCGGATACTCCAGAAAAGTGCGGCCGGGAATTTCGCCGAACAGTATCGGCTGCCCCGCGACGCAGGTCGCGGGCGCTTCGAGCACGTTCTTCGCCCCCGGATGCGCCTCGTCGGCGGTGCCGAAGACCGCCTCGGCTTCGCGCCGGCGATCGACGCGGTAAATTTCGCGCAGCTTGAGAATCGCGATCCGTTCGCCGTCGGGCGCGGCAAGCGCCGCTTCGCCGCCCGGCTTAAGATCGCCCGCCTCGGAGTCCGCAACTCCGAGCGTGATAGGCACCGACCACGGCACACCCGATTGAAGCCGCATCTGATCGCGGCTGCGGACGTAATCGGCCTCGCCCATAAAGCCGTCGAGCGGCGAGAAAGCGCCCGTGGAGAGCATCTCGAGGTCCGCAAGATCGCGCGCATTCAGGGTGATCAGCGGTAGTTTCGCCGCCGCGGCTTTGAGCCTGGCGCGCTCCGCCGCCGGCGCCGTCAGATCGACCAGCGCGCCTCCGCCGTGCGGCGCGATCGGATCTTTCGCCGCCGCGCTGCTCATCGTGCTGCCCTTCCATCACTGGTTTTTTTTTCGCGGGGCGCACCAATGATGTAGCGCCGCTCTTCGAGCGCCGAGATCAGTCGCGCGAGGCTCTCCTCAACCGACTCCCGGTCGCTCTCCACGATCAGCTCGGGATTGAGCGGCTCTTCGTACGGATCGGAAACGCCGGTGAAATTCTTGATCTCGCCGCGCAGCGCCTTTTCGTAAAGCCCCTTTACGTCGCGCCGCACAAGTTCGTCCAAGGAGCATTTGACGAAAACCTCAAAAAAGCGATCGTGCATGCGCCGAACCTCGTCGCGAATATCTCTATAAGGCGAAATCGCCGCCGAAATCGCGACCACGCCATTGCGCGCGAGCAGACGGCATACGTACCCAATCCGCCGGATATTGGTATCGCGGTCCTCCTTGGAAAAGCCGAGACCTTTCGACAGATTAGTGCGAACTTCGTCCCCGTCGAGAATCTCCACCCGATGACCGCGATCGCGGAGCTCGAGCGCCGCCAGGTTGGCAAGCGTCGATTTGCCCGCGCCCGAAAGGCCCGTGAACCATAGCGTAAATCCTTCCTGCGACACCTCAGACACCCTCATTTTCCTGCGGCTTGATGCCGGCGTGATGACAGAACTCAGAACCGCGCAACTCGGGAGCGGACAATTGCGCTAAAGATTATCCGTAAATGACGCGGGTTCAAACCCACTGGCCAGGCCTTCATGAACATGGCCGCCGGCCCGCTCGGCGTCGGCCGCGAGCCGATCGAGACGCTCGCGCATCCGGACCACCTCGCCGATTATGACGATCGCGGGCCCGGCCGGCCGCCGCTTCTCCGCCAGTCCGGGAAGCGTTTCGAGCGTGCCGATCAGTAACGTCGAATCGGCGCGCGTGCCGCGCGCTATGATCGCCGCCGGCGTGGCGCCGTCGAGACCGTGGCGGACCAGTTCCGCGCAAGCCGCATCCAGGTTCGAGAGCGACATATAGAAAACGATCGTCTGCCCGGATGACGCGAGGTGCGCCCAGTCCGGATTGCCGTCGCGGGTACGGCCGGTCGCCAGGATGCACGAATGGGCGTGCTCGCGATGGGTCAGCGGGATGCGCGCCTCTGCGGCGCATCCGGAGGCGGCGGTGATTCCCGGAACCACGCGATAGGCGATCCCCGCCTGCGCCAGCGCTTCCATCTCCTCGCCTGCGCGCCCGAAGACGAACGGATCGCCGGCCTTGAGCCGGAGCACGCGGCGTCCCGCTCGCGCATGTTCAATCATCAGGCGGTTGATTTCGCCCTGATTTATGCCGTGCGAACCGCATCGCTTGCCGACGTCGATACGCTCCGCGTCGCGGCGCACCATTGCGAGGATTTCCGGCGTCACCAGGCTGTCGTGGAGCACGACGTCGCATTCATTCATCAGGCGAAGCGCAGCGAGCGTAAGCAGCTCGGGATCACCGGGACCCGCGCCGACCAGGAAGACCTCACCTTCGGGGCGAAGCTCGCCGGCGGCAGCGCGCTCGAGCGCACGCGCCATCAGATGGGCCGCCCGATCGCGGTCGCCGCGCATCGCGGCGTCCGCGATCGGTCCCCGCACGACCGCCTCCCAGAAGCGGCGGCGATGAGCCGCTGCTGGGAGGCAGCGCCAGACCGTCGAGCGCCATCGCGCGATCAACGCAGCGAGCCGGCCAATTCCACGCGGGATGGCCGCGTCGATTCGGGCGCGGATTTCCCGCGCCAGAATCGGCGCCATCCCGTCCGTGCCGATGGCGACGGTAATACCGTCACGCGCGACAATCGCCGGTGCGATGTATCCGCAGAGCTCCGGCGCATCGACCACATTCGCCAGGATACCGCAGCTTTCCGCGGCCGCCACGACCTCGCGATTCACCATGGCATCGTCGGTCGCCGCGACCACCAGGCGACATCCGCGCACCATCGCAGGATCGAATCGCGCGCGGATGATCTCGACACCGCTGAGCGCCGGAGCGTCGAAACCGGCCGCCGGCTCCGGCGCAACGATGGTGACGACTGCACCCGTCTCGAGCAATTGCCGAGCTTTGCGAATCGCCACCGTGCCGCCGCCGACCACCAGGCATCGCGCGCCGCGGAGCCGCATGAAAATCGGAAACCAGTCCATCGTGATTTTCAGGCGAGACCGACTTCGATCGATTCGACCTCGGGGCCGTTGCGATCGAAGCGGATCCCAAGCTGCAGCCCGGAGGTGCGAAGAGTCATCACGTAGACTCCCGGAGCGCGCATCGAAGTCGTGATGCCGTCGATGGTCATATCGTTGAGTTGCGCGAGCGCTCGATTGAGCGACGCCAGGCCGGCGGCGAGCTCGATACCGCGCGAAGTTTTCCGAAATAGCGCGCCGAGCGCCGCTTCAGCCGGCGGACCCTCCTCGCGGCGGATGCGCCCGTTCGCGAGCACCAGCTCGATTAGCGTTGCCAGCCGTTCCTGGAGCCTGAGCGGCACCGAGAGCGAATCGATCGCGGCGGCGAGTTCGAGCCACGGCGCGCGCGCCGCAACCTCGTTCATCGTCGATGCGAGTGCGCGCGCGCGCGTTGCAAGAAGTTCGCGATGCAGCGGCTCGAGGGTGAGCGGCTCGGTCGTAAGCGTCACATTTTGATCGGCGGAATGGGTCGACATGCAAGTTACCTCGTACAAACCTCAGCGGCCGGCGGCCATAGCGCCATCGCCATGGCCTCCGAGCAGCGCCGCTAGCTCATGCTCGAAACCGCCGGTCTCAATTGCGCAATGCATTCCGCATTCCTTGGGTGCGCCGGTCTCCCACCACCATCGGCCCGAGCGCGGATCGTCGCCCGGTTTGAGCGCGCGCGTGCAGGGCGCGCATCCGATCGACTTGAACCCTTGGTCGTAAAGCGCGTTGTACGGGACGTCGTTGGCGCGGATGTAATCCCAGACCTCTTCCTCGGTCCAGTCGGCCATCGGCGCAAGCTTCACGATTCCGCCGTGGTCGTGATCGATCTCGACTTTGCGGATATTAGAGCGCGTCGCCCATTGATCGCGCCGAAGGCCCGTCACCCAGGCGTCGAAGTTGCGGAGCGCGCGCCTGAGCGGGAGCACCTTGCGTACCTGACAGCAGAGCAGGCGCAGGTTGACCTCGCGATAGAAGAGATTCGGCCCATGCCGCTGCGTCATCCGCTCGACCGCGCCCGAGTCGGGCGTGAAGATTTCGGTCACGATTCCGTAGCGCTCGCGGAAGCGATCGATCAGATCGTAGGTCTCCTCGGGTTGGCGGCCGGTGTCGATCGTGAAGACCCGCACCGAGGGATCGATCCGCCACGCCATGTCGATAAGCGCGCAGCCCTCGGCCTGAAAGCTCGAACAGAGCCCGAGACGCCGGCCGAAACGCTCAATCGCCCACGCCAGCACGTCGGCCGGGCCCTTGTCCTCCAGCTCGATCGCGACTTCGCCGGCTTCCAGTTCGTCCATCAGAAGGTTGTGTTCAGAGTCGTGCACGATGGTCTCCTGGTCCTATGCGCTCGCGGATGCGGCTCTGGCGCCGCCGCGCGCGAGCGCGATCAATTCCTCGTCGGTGCTGCGAGCGCAGAAACGGCTGAAGCTTTCGTCCGGCTGACGTTGTGCGAGATAACCCGCGACCAGGCGCGCGACGTGATCTTCGACCTCAACCGATGGAACGCGCCGCAATACCGGCTTGCCGATGGCGGCATCGCGGCCGAGTCCGCCGCGCAGGATGATATCGAAGGCCTCGAGCGGCTCGCCCGCCGGCCCGCGCGCGGTGGTGCCCTGCAGCCCGATATCACCGGTCCAATGCTGCGCGCACGCGTGCGGGCATCCGTCGAGGTTCAGCTTGAGGCCGCCGACCGCGTCGCCAAAGTCGGCGACGAGGCGCGTCACCACTGATTCCAGCTTGGACTTGGTGGGAGTGACCGCAAAATTGCAATGCGGATCGCCGATACAGGCGATCGACGAGGCGTGAAGGCCGTTGGAGGAAAGCGGAAAGCCGATCTCCGCGATGCGCCCAATTACCTCGTCGAGACGCTGGCGCGGAATTCCGGTCACGATGAAATTCTGGCGCCGCGTGAGACGGATATCGCCGCCGAAGCTCGCGACCAGGTCGGCGATCGCGATCATCTGCGCGCCGGAAGTGAGTCCGAGATAGACCGGAAAGCCGACATAGAAGGTGTCTGCCACGCGGCCCTCATGGACGCCCATGTGATCGCTTTCCGCATCGGGCAGCGGAAGCTCGGGAAGCTTTTCGAGTTCGTGGCCGAGCCGCTTCTCGACGAGATCGCGAAACTGATCGACGCCGTAATCGTCAATCATGAACTTGAGCCGCGCCTTGACCCGCGAAATGCGGTATTCGGTCGTAAGGCGCCAGACATCGATGATGGCGCGCAGCACCGTAAGGGCTTGATCGCGCGGGACAAAGACGCCGAGATGGCGCGAAATCCGCGGCGTCGACGACAGCCCGCCGCCGACGCGAACCGCGAAGCCGTCGTGCCCGTTGAGGCGCGTGCCGACGAGCGCGATGCAATTGATCTCCGGCGCGTTACATTGAAAGCGGCAGGCCGCGATCGTGATTTTGTGCTTGCGCGGCAGGTCGGAATATTCGCGATTGCCATAAAAGAAGCGCGCCGCTTCGGCCAGCGTTGCCGTCGCATCGAACAGCTCGTCACGATCGACGCCCGCAACCGGGCATCCGGTGATATTACGCACCACGTCGCCGCACCCGCCCATCGTGGTGAGACCGACGCCCTTCAGCCGGTCGAGAATCTCCGGAAAGCGATCGAGCGTGATGTAGTGGAGCTGGACGTTCTGGCGCGTCGTCAGCTCGGCCTGGCCGCGGCCATACCGATCGGCGATCTCGCCAATCGCGCGCATCGCGGCGGGCGTCACGATGCCGCCGGGAATCTTCACGCGCATCATGAAGGTGCCGACTTTGGGCTTGTCGTGATAGAGGCCGAACCACTGGAGGCGGACGATGTCCTCCTCTGGGATCTGCTCGTAGGACCTATCGACGATACGCTCTTGCCAGAGATTTTCGAGCTCGGTGGGGAAAAGCTCGTGCTTGAGACGCTCCACGAGATTACGCTTGCGAACGGTCTCCCATGACGGCGCTTCTCGGACGGGCATTCGAACTCCCTCGACAGGGAAATTATTTTACAAGACCTATTTAGTCAATAATTTTATTGATATTTTTTCTCACTTTTTAAATACTTTGATGTTGCGGCCCTTTTTTAAGCGATCACAGCAAATAAGCGCCGAGTTCGGCTGGCGTCTCGAAGAGGCTACTAGCCGCACATCCGAGATTCAGCAGGACGTCACGATGTTTCGCATCTGGCGCTATTCCGAAAAACCGGATGCCTGCCGCGAGAGCCGAATGCGCATCGGCTTCGCTATCGCCGACGAAGACTGCTGCCCGATGCGGGTAGAGTTGCAAGGCTCTCTCTACCATCGCGGGCGACGGCTTGAGCGCGAGTCCACTGTCGCGGCCGACGGTCGCGGCGACGAGTTCGGTGGCGTGATGGATCGCGAGCCATCGCGCGACGGTGCGCGATGAATTGGAGGTGACGACTACGCTGGAGCTGCTGCGCGCGCTGAGCGCGCGCAGCAGCTCCAGCGCGCCGCGCATCGGGAGGGCGTTGGCCACGCCGGCCAGCTCATGACGCTCGATCACCGCGGAGGCGCGCGCGAGAATCGCGCGCGCCTCCGCGGCGTCGACCGCCGGCGACATCGGCGCTGCGGGCGCGTCCAACAGACGCGCCCGCAGCGCCTCGTACAGCGCCAAGTTACCGCGCGGAATCGTTGTGATTAGTTCGTCGAGCAATGCCGCGGGGAGCGCCGTCGCACGCAGCTCGATTTCGAGCGCGCGCCGGCTGCCCGCCCAATCCACCACCGGCTCAAGCAGCGCGAGCGTCCGATCAAAGTCGAAAAGCCACAGGTCCGGGAATTCCGCGGGCGCGTCATCCATCGGCACGTCCCGGAGTTTCGCAGCAGCATCGATCCGTTCCGGCGCGCCGCGCGATCGCAAGGTTTCGGGAGTCGTAGCCCTCGAACACGATTAGCCGGGGCGCGGCGGGCTCATTACCAGCGAGTATCGCGATCGCTGACGCCGTCGCGAGCATTTCGACGAACTCCGCCTGCTCCGCCTTTTGGCCGAAGCCGCCGAGCAGCTCGACGTCGGCGCAGAGCGGACATGGCGATGCGCCGAGCGATGCGATCCGCGGCGGCAGGTCGAGTCTCGCGATCGTGGCAGTTCGTCCGGCGTGTGAATCGATCGCGCGACGCGCGGTTTCGAAGCTTGCGTCGCTTCCGATAATCGCGAGCAAGAGATCGATCGGATCCGGCGGCGCGCTCGTGATAACGCGCGAATCCGGATTCAGCCCGCTCAGGTCATCGATTACCCGCGAATCGATCGCGCCGCCCCCGGACATCACGAAAACCGTTCCGATCCCGGCGCCGACGAGGTAGGCAAGCGGTGCTTCGACATCAACAAGTTCGCCGATCAGCCCCACCTTTGCTGCGAGTAGACGCTCCTGGCCAATCCCGCCGATGCCCGGGACGATGATCTGGCGGCTGTAGCGTTCGATCTGGCGGTCGCTGAGCGCCATCGTGAAATCGCTCTTCAGCAGCCTTTAAGGGCCGGCTACTCGATGACGTTCTTCTCGATCGGCTCCACGGTCACGCCGCTCTCGCGCAGCCATTTGATCGCCCGCTCGATCTGATCTCGTGTGCCTTCGAACTCGACCGCCACCAGACCCATTTCCTCGGAGACGCTCGCGCCGCGGATGTTGAAGACGAGATCGAACTTCTTCACCAGATGGTAGAGCAGCGGCTCGCGAATCTGGCTCTGCGGATAGCTCAGGTAATAACGTTCGTGGATACGTTCCATTTGTCGACCAGGAGTTGGAGGCGCTCGCGCCGCCACGCCTGCCATCCGATCCAGAGATTGGTCGAGAGATATTTGTCGCCGAAGTCGGCGAACACCGTGACCACACATCCTTCGGTTAGTGACTTGGCGACCTTGAGCGCGGCTACCATCGCGGCGCCCGCAGATTGCCCAACCAGGACACCCTCGATCTGGCCGAGCGCGTAGACCATCTCGTAGGCATCCTCGGTCGAAACCTGGATTTTGTCGTCGAGCTCGTTTTCGTGGTAGATGCCCGGCACGATCGATGAAGCCATGTGCTTGAGCCCTTCGAGTCCGTGCATCGGATCGTCCGGCTCGACCGCGATAATCTTGACGGCCGGATTGCGCGATTTCAGGTAACGCCCGGTCCCCATGATCGTGCCGCCGGTGCCGATCCCCGCGACGAAATGCGTGACCGCGCCGCGCGTCTGCTCCCAGACCTCGGGGCCGGTGGTTTCGAAATGGGCCAGCGAATTGGCTTCGTTGTTGTACTGATCGGGCTTGAAATAGCGCTCGGGGTTCTCCGCGATCAGCTTGCGGCACAGGACGATCGCGCCATCGGAGCCTTCGAGCGGATCGGAGTAGATCGGCTTCGCGCCGAACGCCGCGATGATCTTCTTCCGTTCACGGCTTACGTTCGAGGCCATCACCAGCTCGACCGGGTAGCCGAGCACCGCGCCGACCATCGCGAGCGCGATTCCGGTGTTGCCCGAAGTCGAGTCGATAATTACCTTGCCTGGCCGCAGCTCGCCGCTCTCAAGCCCGCGCTGGACCATGCTGCGCGCCGCGCGATCCTTGACCGAGCCGCCCGGATTGAAGCCCTCGAGCTTGGCGAACAGGCGAACCCCGGGGCGCAGCATCCCTGCCGTCAGTTTGCGGATCTCGAGCAGCGGGGTATTGCCGATCAGATCAAGCACGCTGAGCGCGCGCTGGACCGGGACGTTCGCGCGCTCAGCGTCCGCCGGCGATTGCCGGGACGATCGAGATGTCGTCGCCATCCTTGACCTTCGAGTCGAGCTGCTGCAGAAACCGGATGTCTTCGCCGTTCAGGTAGATGTTGACGAACCGGCGGAGCTCGCCCTTGTCATCGAGCAGCCGCTCGCGCATCCCCGGATGGCGCTGCTCGAGATCCTCGATCACGGCACGCACCGATACGCCGCCGGCCGTGACCTCATCGACGCCGGCTGTGAACCGGCGGAGCGGAGTGGGCACTCTAACCCTGATTGCCATATTGTCGGACTAGCCTCCCTGATCGATCTCAAAGTCTATGCTGAAAACCGCATGCCTGCGCCGGCGGAATTTCTCACGCCGCGCCGGCCACCGCGCGCTTGCCGTTGGGGAGCCGCTCGTAGAGCGCATCGAACTCCGCGAGCCGCGCGCCGATACTGACCGGCTGCTCGATAATCCCGGCGACCGCTTCCAAAGTCTTATAGCCATTGCCGGTGATCGAAACCACGACCGTCTCGTCGGGTTTGATACGGCCCGCGCTCGCCAGCTTGAGCGTGACGGCAAGCGTGGTGCCGCCGGCCGGCTCGGCGAAAATCCCCTCGGTGCGCGCGAGCAATCGAATCGCGTCGACGATCTCGGCATCGCTCGCCCCTTCGCCCCATCCGCCCGATTCGCGCACCGCCTTGAGCACATAAAATCCGTCGGCCGGATTTCCAATCGCGATTGACTTTGCGATGGTGTCCGGCTTCACCGGCACGATTAGATCGGTACCCTTGTGCAGCGCCGCGATCACCGGCGCGGAGCCCGCCGCCTGCGCGCAATGGATTTTGAACTTGCCCTCGACCAGGCCGAGTTGCGTGAATTCCTTGAAGGCCTTGGCGACCTTCGGCAGGATCGTGCCGCCGGCGGTCGGAACCACGATATGGTCGGGCAGCCGCCATCCGAGCTGCTCGGCGACCTCGAAGCCGAAGGTCTTTGCGCCCTCGGTGTAATACGGACGCAGGTTGATATTGACGAACGCCCAGCCGTACTTGTCCGCAATTTCGCTGCACAGCCGATTCACGTCATCGTAGTTGCCGCGGATCGTGATTACCTGCGCGCCATAGATCGTCGAGCCGACGATCTTTCCCGATTCCACGCCTTCCGGCATGAAGATGTAGCAGCGCAGTCCCGCCCGCGCAGCATGCGCCGCCACCGCGGTCGCGAGATTTCCGGTCGATGCGCACGAAACGGTGGTGAAGCCGAACTCGCGCGCCTTGGTGATCGCGACCGAAACCACGCGATCCTTGTACGAGAGCGTCGGATGGTTGACCGTGTCGTCCTTGATGTAAAGCTTGCTGAGACCGACCTCCGCGCCGAGGCGGCGCGCATGGAGCAGCGGGGTGAAACCCGAAAACGGGCCCATCTCCGGCTCGCCTTCGACCGGCAGCAGCTCGCGATAGCGCCAAAGATTCTTCGCGCGACTTTCGATCGTCGCGCGCGTCAGGAGTTTGCCAATCCGCGCATAGTCGTACACGACTTCGAGCGGGCCGAAGCAGGTCTCGCAGACGTGGACCGGCGTGATCGGATATTCCTGTCCGCATTCGCGGCACTTGAGGTTGGTCACGTAGCTCATGGTGTCCCCGTCAGGCGCTGGATGGCTGCAATGGCGTTCGCAGCTTTCCATGCGCCGCAGATGCATCCGTCGCGCGCAAGCACCGCGGCTGTCCGCGAGCGCGGACCGCGCGCGCCGTCGTAAGTGATGATCGATCCTGCGAAACGAAGCGCTTCGCCGCGCGCCCATCGCGCGGCCTCGGCGCCCTGGATAAATCCAATCGCGCCGGCGACCGGTCCGATAATCCCGGCATCCCGGCAACTCGCGATGTCGGCCTCGTCGGGCGGGCTCTCGAACAGGCATCGCAGGCAGGCAGTATGGCCCGGAACCACGCTCATCGCCTGCCCGGTCATCCCGAGCACGCCGCCGTAGATGAACGGAATTCGCGCTGCAACGCAGACATCGTTGATGAGAAACTTGACCGCCGGGCTGTCGGTGGCATCGACGACGAATCCGAAGCGACCGATTGTACCCGACGCGTTCGTCGCATCGATCGCCAAGGGAAAGCGTTCGATTTCGAGAGCGGGCGCAAGCCGCGCCAGCCGCTCGGCGGCGGCATCGACCTTGAGCCGCCCAATGTCATCTTCGCGATAGATTACCTGCCGCGCGAGATTGGAAAGCTCGACCGGATCGGGATCGACGAGTCCGAGGCGACGCACGCCGCCACGCGCCGCCGCGAGCATCGCGGGCACGCCCAATCCGCCAAGCCCGACTATCAATACACCCTTAGTCACTTTTCTGCGGGAGCGTTATCGGAGCGTTGGCGAGGGAGGCCGGAAAATCAAAAACCCTCATCCTGCGATAAGGACGAGGGTTGTTCACTCTCGCCTTATCTTCCAAGGCATCCCAACTGGAGACACCCTGCAGGAGTTAGCACCAGCACCCCGATGGGGCCGGTTGCTGCGGCATCTTCGGGCCAGTCCCTCCGCCGCTCTCGATAAGGCTCGCGCCAAGAAAGGGTTATCCGAGCGACGGTTGATTGTCAACCGCTCGGTCAGGCCGGGAGCTACCTCCTCACGAACCCTTGCTCCGACCGCGATGCTTGGGCGAATCTAGACGGCTGCCGATGAAACCATTTGCCGTCCTCTCTCTCGTACTCGTTACCTTCATAGTTTTGCTGTTCCGGCCGTCCGGGGCTCCCGCAATAAATGCGGTAGCGCCCGCGATTCTGACCTTCGATGACCCGCTCGGCCGCGTCACGACCATCGATGTGAACGGACCGGTGGTGGAAAAAGGGAACCCGTTCTTCGATGCGAGCCTGGGCAGCAACGGGCGCTCGTGCTCAACCTGTCATCAGGCGCGCGACGGATGGACCGTCTCGGCGCCCGACCTTCGCGCACGCTACGACGCGAGCCATGGTACAGACCCTATCTTCCGCCCGGTTGACGGCGCCACCTGCCCGAACGACGACGTTTCGACGCCCGAAGCGGCGCGCAAGGCCTACTCGCTCCTGCTCGACAAGGGTTTGATCCGGATTTCATTCCCGATTCCCGACCACGCCCAGTTCAAGGTGATCGCCATCGACGATCCCTATCATTGCTCGACGCCCACGCAGCTTTCAGTCTATCGACGTCCGCTGCCGGCCACGAACCTGCGCTTTCTGAGCACGATCATGTGGGATGGACGCCATCCCACGCTGGCCGCGCAGGCGCTGGATGCGGCCAACACTCACATGCAGGCGAAGGAGCCGCTGTCGTCCGATCAAATCGAGCGCATCGTGGATTTCGAATCCGGGCTTTATACCGCGCAATCCGCCGACCGGGCAGCGGGAATGCTCGATTCAGACGGCGCGCGCGGCGGACCGGCGATGCTTCCGGCGCAGAAGTTCTTTATCGGCATAAACGATCCCTTCGATCACAATCCGACCGGCGCCGTGACGAACGAGGACATCTTCGGGCTCTATCAGCCGTGGCATCGATTCGACGACGCGAACGGCCAGGCGCGGGCGCGCGCTTCGATCGCGCGCGGCCAGCAGATCTTCGACAACCGCCCGATGACGATGATCGGCGTGGGAGGGTTGACCGACGTGCGCAACGTCAACGCGATCACGGTGACCTGCGGCACCTGCCACGACACGCCCGGCATCGGCAGCCATTCGATCAACGAATTGTTCGACATCAAGACTTCGGATCCGGAGCAGCGCACGCCCGATCTGCCGCTGTTCACACTCCGATGCAACGACGGCTCGATTCACGTGACGAGCGATCCGGGCGAGGCGCTGATTACCGGGCGCTGCGCGGACATCAACAAGTTCAAGGTCACCAGCCTGCGCGCGCTCGCGGCCCATCCGCCGTACTTTCACAACGGCACGGCGGCGACGCTCGCGGACGTGGTGAATTTTTACGACACGCGCTTCATCATCAGTCTGAGCGATCAGGAGCGCGCCGACCTGGTCGCGTTCTTAGGCTCGCTGTAACAGAGTTGCATCGACGTTACGCAACGCAGCGGCGCTCACGCGAGATAACCAGCCCGCTTCAGGTATTTCCCCCGTTTCAGATCGGCGAAGAACGCGGTGCCTTCCTCGAAGGTCAGGTTGTAGGCCGAGATATGGTCGGGTTCGAGTTCCGCCGCCGCTTCGATATCCGGCCTGACCTCCGCGAGGCTCTGCCCGGGTAGAAGGTCGCGTCCGAGATCCCGTGTTGCCGGCACAGCTCCGCCACCTTCGCTCCCGCCTCGGTTTCCTTCAGCATGCCGATGATTTGTTCTTCGCTAAACCTTGCTCGCTTCATGCCTGCCTTCCCGGCAGACACTAACCTATCGGTGGGATACCAAGGGCTAAGGCCAGCGAACATTCGACGATTCTTTGTGCCGTGGTCGGAACGTGCACAGGCCCGCGGAGCGGACGGCGGCTTGGTTCCGTCACAATTAATCACCGCGAAATTTTCGCGGCAGATTTCACTCGAATGAGAGGGCTTGGGCGCCGGCGATAAGGTCGAGGATTTCGGTCGTAACAGCTTCCTGTCGGAGCCGGCGCGCGAGCTTGGTAAGGTCCTCAGACTTCTTCTTAATGTTCTGATGCGCCGCTTCCATCGTGCGGAAGCGTGTCGAGTTCTCGCTGAAGAAGGACTGCATCGCAGCGTTCTCCAGCGTTGCGAAGAAGTACTCAGCGACGATACCGTCGAACAGACGGCGGGGACCGAGATTGAGCAACGGTGGTATCTGCATGGAACGACGTTCCAACGTCGGAACCTCCAGTGGCAAAAGCCGACGACGCTCGATGCTAGTTATCTCGCCGTCGGCTTCTTGCTGATACACAACCTCCAGTCCTGTGATTCGCCGCTCGTTCAACAAGCTATACACTTCCGTTGCAAGATGGCGCGCCGAGCTGGTCACTCCCGCGCAACGCGTCGCCATCGGCAGCAAAAGGTCGGGCCGAAGCCCACGCTCGCGAAATATCTGGCCCCCGCGCGATCCGACGACGATCAGGACGGATTGTCTATTATTGTCGGCCAGTATCTGCTCGGCGCGCCGCACCAGGCGCTCGTTAAAACCTCCGCACAGTCCGTGCTCCGCGCAAAACACGATAAGGGCAGACTTGAACATCTCGGCTCCTGCGTCCGCGCGTCTTTCGGAAGGCAGCATCTGCGCGGCATCGGCGAGCGCCTCGTGAATCGTCTCAGAGTAGCGCTGGATCGCTTTCAGTGAATGCAGAGCCTGCTGCATCTGCGACGCTGCGATCGCGCGAATAGCAGCGACCAGCTCGAGCAACTCGCTGAGCGATACGATACGCGTGGCGATTTCTCTTTCTTGCGGCATCAGGTGGCTCACGAAGCGCTGCGCGGAATCAGACGTTCGACGATCTCCGTGAGCATGGCGATGAGCGTTGCGCGACCGACGGCATCGAGATCGCCCGAAGAGTTGAGCTTGTCACCGAGTTCGGCGCCTTGTGCCTTTAGCCATTCAGCAATGGCGCCTCGCAATTCCACGATCTTGTCAAGCGGCACGCGATCAATGATCTTCTCGTCAATGGCGACCAGCAGGGCCAGCTGATGCGCCAGGGATAACGGCTCATACTCCGGTTGCGTTAAAACCGCACGAATTCGCCGGCCGTGGTCAATGATGGTCCGTGTGCGTTCATCGACCATTCCGCCGAACCTCGTGAAGATCTCGAGTTCGAGGAACTGCGCATACTCGAGCCTTAGCGTCTCTGTGAGTTTGCGCATCGCGGGTGATTGGGTCTTTCCTCCGACGCGCGACACGCTCTTGCCTACGTTTACCGCTGGTTTCTGTCCTTCATGGAACAGCCGCGGATCGAGGACGATCTGCCCATCGGTGATGGAAATCAAGTTGGTGGGGATGTAGGCAGAAAGATTCCCTTCCTGAGTAGCCGCGATCGGCAGCGCGGTGAGCGATCCGCCGCCCCGCTCGCTATTCAATTTGGCGGCCCGCTCCAACAATCGCGAGTGAATATAAAAGATATCGCCGGGATACGCTTCGCGCGCAGGGGGATTGCGCAGCAGCAACGACAGCTGCCGATAAATCACGGCGTGTTTGCTCAGATCGTCGATAATCAGCAGCGCATCGCCGCCACGTTCGGAAAAATACTCTGCCATCGTGCAGGCCGCATACGGCGCAAGCCACTGAACTCCGGGGGGATCGTTGGCAGGCGCGAAGACGAAGATGCATCGCTGCGGCACGCCATAGCGACTTACGGCATCGATCACCTGGCTCACCGAGGAGGTCTTCTGTCCCACCGCGCAATACACGCAAATCACGTTGCTATCGCGCTGATTGATAATCGTGTCGATGACTATCGCGGTCTTTCCGCTTTCGCGATCGCCTATAATCAGTTCACGCTGACCGCGTCCGAGCGGTAGCATCGCGTCGATTACCAATAACCCGGTGTTGAGTGCGGTATTAACGAAATCCCGGTCGACGATAGGCGGCGCCGCTCTTTCCACCGGCTCCGTGTGCTCCGCTTCAATCGGTGGGCCTCCATCGAGCGGAAGTCCGAGCGCATTGACGGTTCGGCCGAGAAGTTTCTCGCCGACAGGCACTCGGGCGACTGTTCCTGTCCCACGGACGAGGTTGCCAGCCTCGACACTACTCGCGCGCCCCAGCATCGCGCATCCGATTAGATCGGGGTCGAGAGTCAAAACGATGCCAGCCACGGGTTTGCCACCGTCGGAGCGCTCGAACATAAGCAGTTCGCCGAGCCGCGCATCGGGCAGGCCTCCAACGCTCGCGACCTCGTCGCCGACACGCTCAACACGACCGACAAGATCAAGACGAGGCTCGATTTTGAATCCACTCAACGCGCTGCTCGCCTTCTGTAGGCGAGCACTTACCGCTTCAGCGAGGGTGCTCGTTGCCATTGAGTTCCTTCGAAGCGAGCGTGAGACAATCACGCCAGTTAAAGTTCAAGATCGCATGCGGAAAGGTGAGTGCCGCGCCCGCAATGAGTGCGGAATCAGCATCAAACGTGATGCTGAGGTGACCACCCAGCCGTTTCGTGAGCTGTTCGCGCCATTCGGACTGGTCGTGCGTATCGAGCGGATGAGCAGTCGTCACTAATACATTGCTGATGCCGTTGCGCGACAGAAGTTTCGCACGTTCCTCGGCCGGCATTCGATCGAGGTAATCGATTACGCGTGGCAGAAATAGGTGCTCGATCGAACTTATTGCAACTTCCTTGAGCAGCCGCTGCGCCAGATTGATCGCCAATTCGACCGTTCGTTCATATAGCTTTTCGCTGGCGCTGATCCGGTCTTCTTCGAGACGCTGAAGCGCCTGGTCGCGCACCCTTTTCGCCTCACGCTGGGCCTCCTCGATAATCTTTTGCCGTTCAGCAGAAAGCAGCGCTTTAGCCTCATCGAGCATCTTCTGGCGCTCAGCGCTGATCGCAGACATTCGAGTCTCAAGTTCGTGTTTCAGCCGTTCTGCACTCTCCTTTTCTGCCGATGCTTCCGCGAGAGCACGTGAGACTTCTTCCTTGCGCCGAGCGATGATCGCCCTGACCGGCTTGAACAGAAAACGGTGAAGGAGCCAGACCAGGATGAGGAAATTCGCTGCCTGAAGCGCGAATGTCCACCAGCTGAAATTCATTTCATCACGAACGGATTGGCGAACAACAATAGAAGTGCGACCACCAGGCAATAAATGGCCATCGTTTCGATCATCGCAAGGCCGACGAATAACGTGCGAGCCAGCGAACCCGCAGCCTCGGGCTGTCGTGCGATGCCTTCCATTGCGGCCGCGATCGCGCGCCCTTCAGAAAGCGCCGGCATGATGGAGCCGACCGTAACCGCCACCACCGCGCCGATAATGCTTAGCATCTGAACCGTCATCATTAGACCTCCCTTATTTTGGAATTGCTCCGATTCCGCCTCCGATATAGACAGCGGCCAAAACCGTGAAGATGTAGGCCTGTACCAGGCCAATGAGGATTGCGAACGCCATAAACGGTATCGGTACTAACAGACCCGCCAACGCGAGGATGATCGCAAGCACCAAGTCATCGCTCATGACGTTGCCGAAAAGTCTTATAGCGAGAGAAAAGGAACGCGTGATTTCAGAAAGGATGTTCAGCGGAAGGAACGCGGGATTAGGTTTCACGTAACCTTTCAAGTAGGCTACGAATCCTCGAATCCTGATACCGAAAAAATGTACCGACAGAAAAACGATCGCGGCCAGCGCTGCGGGCGTTTCAAGCGACGCCGTCGGTGCTGTGACGCCGGGCACAATCCCTGAGAGGTTCGCGAACACGAGGAAGATGAACAACGTTCCAAGGAGCGGCAGGAAGGGCCCTGCATCGCGACCCATTATTGCCTGGATCTGTTCTTCGATTCCCACCACCACAGATTCGATCACCGCCTGCCATCCGGGAGCGACGAGCTGCAACGATCTCGTCGCAAGCCAGCATCCGAGGGTGAGCGCCGCCATTAACCCCCACGTCGTCACGACCGCTCGTGCAATCGGGACGAACCCAACATGGAATAGAATTGCAGTCTCCAGTGGGGAGTGATTCATGACTTCCCTGCGAACTCCAGACACCGCCGGCCAACGGTTGCGATTTTTACCAGATGGAATCCCGCGACGCTCGATACCAAGGCCAATGCGCCGCGATGAGCGCAAAGAGTGAACGCCGCAATGATCGTGAGTACTCGCACGGTATGGGCGAGAGGCGCTGCCCATCCTGACCCGGAATCGAGGTACAAGCGTACGTATAATTCGAGAGCCGCGAGATATGCGAATCCCAGAATAGCGCCGAACGTGACGAAGGCGGCCGCCCGCACACTGATGAGCGCCATCATGCGCTATGCATCGCCTTCCAGACCGCCCAGAACCCGAATGCGGCTCCCGCCATAACCAACGCAGCGCTCCACATCACGCCGGTGTTAAAGGTTCGATCCAGCCATCGTCCGACAAACGCGCCCAACAAAATCGGTACGACAATGCTCCATCCGAAACGGCCCATCATCGCGAGCGCACGTCCGAGAGGCCATTCGCCGGTCTCCCGCCAGTGCTCACGCCTGAGTTTTGCGCGTTCCACCGCTTGCTCCAACTCTTGCTGCTCGCGATCCGGCTTATGATTGGCTTCCATTTGTGAGGCCTGCCGGAGAATCCCGGCGTCACTCTTGCGGCTTGGTCTTGACAGGTTGCTCGGCAGGCCGCAGATATCGATAGATATGCCTAATGACGGCATGCTCCAATCTGAGCGCACCGGCACGCGCGGATTGCTCTGCCTCCAGATTTTTCGTCATCGTGGAAAGCACCTGCCCCTGCAGCCGAGCCAGATCATCGGCGACCACAGCCTCGCGCGTCGCGATCTCGACCAGGTTTCCGTTACGCACCCGCAGCACTCCACCGCGCACCGCTACGTAGCGTTCGCGATCGCTGCTGTCGCGCCATCGGACAACACAGATGGCTAGCGTGGTCAGCAAGTCTGCATGGCGAGGTTCGACTCCGAACGAGCCGCTGGCGTCCTCGGCCCGCACATATCGCACCGCGTTTTCATCCAACGCGATTTCGGTCGGCGTCGTGACCACCAGCCTCATCGTTCATCGCTCCAATTTTCGCGCGTTCTTTATTACGCGCATCGTCGAGGGTTCCCACCATGTAGAAGGAACCTTCGGCCCATTGATCTGTCTCGCCTGACAATATCGCGCGGCAGCCCTTGATCGTATCGTCGACCGCGACGGATTTTCCGGTGATTCCCGTGAACTGCTCGGTCACCATAAAAGGCTGAGTGAGAAACCGTTCGAGGCGTCTTGCTCGAGCCACCGTCTTTCGGTCCTCCGCGCTTAGTTCCTCGATCCCGAGCAGTGAGATAATCTCCTGCAGCTCTTTGTAGCGTGCAATCGTTTGGCGGACGGCCTCCGCGACTGCGTAGTGCTCGGCTCCGACGATCTTTGGATCGAGCAGCACTGAGACCGAAGTGAGCGGGTCAATCGCAGGATAAAGTCCTTCTGCGGCCATATCACGCGACAAAACGACCGATGAATCCAGATGACGAAAGGTCTCGACAACCGCAGGATCGGTGAAGTCGTCGGCCGGAACATAGACTGCCTGAATGGCCGTCACTGAGGCCCCCGCGACCGAGGCTATTCGTTCCTCTAACTCGGCGATTTCGGTTGCCAGCGTAGGCTGATATCCGACGCGTGACGGCAAGCGCCCCAGCATGCCGGATACTTCGGAGCCCGCCTGCACGAAACGGAAGACATTGTCTATCAGCAATAGAACGTCGCGATGCATCACGTCGCGAAAATACTCCGCGATCGTGAGGGCTGTCATTCCGACTCGCCATCGCGCGCCCGGGGGCTCGTTCATCTGGCCGAATATCAGCGCCGTGCGTTTGAGGACTCCCGATGCACTCAGTTCCGCCAACAGTTCATGGCCTTCGCGTGAACGCTCCCCGACGCCGGCAAAAACAGAAATGCCAGAGTACTTCTCGACCGTAGTGCGGATCAGTTCCATGATCAGAACGGTCTTGCCGACACCGGCGCCACCGAACATTCCCGCTTTGCCTCCCCGCGCTAGAGGAGCAAGTAGGTCGACCACTTTGATGCCGGTTTGAAAAACTTCGCGCGTATGATCCTGACGATTGATGGACGGCGACGGTCGATGAATCGGCCAACGCTCGATATCCGATTCAAACGCTCCCAGACGATCGATAGGAGAGCCGAGCACGTTAATCAGCCGCCCCAGCACTCTCTCCCCGACCGGGACCTGAATCGGACTACCCGTCAGCGAGGCCTTGGCGCCCCGACGCAGGCCGGCCGTGTTCTCCATCGCAACGCCGCGAACTGTCCGGCGGTCCAGATGTTCCTGAACCTCGACCAGAACCCGAGCGGAACCCTCCGATTCGATGATCAACGCATCATTGATTGCCGGTAGCCGCTCGGTCGAAAACTCAACATCGATCACCGAACCCCGGATTCGCGTTACCACTCCTTCCGCATTCTCTTGGAGCGACTCTGAATTTGGATCGTCGTCTTTCATGACGCTGCGCCCGATTCCCGGTCGATACCCGAAACAACATTCCCCGCACACGAATCTATACTCGGAACGCGGCCGCAATAGACGTCGTAGCCGAGGTTGTCGGCGAGCCACTGGTTGAACGCTTCACGGACCAATTGGCCGGGAGGCATAAACTGCTCGAGAGTCAAAGTACCATCGTATGAAGAAATAAGATGATCGTGAAGACCGCACTGCCGAAATTCAGACAGGTCGAGCGCAGTCTCCCGCTTCGCGTTGGTCCGAACACGGGGTGTTCGCCCGCGGCCCCGCCATTGCTGAAAGCCTGCTCGAAAAGCGTCTGCCTCACTGGGAAATACGGGAGACTCAACCATCGGGGCGGCTCACTGGAAATTTGGCAAGCTGTGCACAGCCTCCCGAACCATTACCCGCCCGTCCGGGCACCGTCGGCCCTTCCACGCAATTCAAACTACCATACGTTCGAAATTAACGTAGAGTCAAACGTTGGCAGTTCCTTCAATTTTGTGGGCACCAAGGCAGATATGACGACCCGCGCCGAAAGCGAGATGGCTCGCCGCATTCGGCCTGCGGATGTCGAAGAGATCGGAATTCTCGTACTTGCGCTCGTCGCGATTTGCCGAACCATCGAGGATCAGCACTCTGCTTTCGGCCTGCACCGACGCGCCGCCGATATCGGGGTTACTGGAGACATAGCGCGTGAAACCACGGACCGGCGACTCCATCCGCAACGCCTCGTTGACCGCGGTGGGAATCAGGGTCGGATCGGCCTGAAGCTGAGAAAGGCATTGCGCCCATGCGTGGCAGGGTTCAACATCATGACATCATGATGCATCATGAAGGCAGCGGACTGTCTCTGCCGATGGAGGTGGCCCTGACTAGCGCATGCTCACGAGAGGCATCCTGCGTTTCGCTCTAGAAGTCCGGCTCCGCTAACCAATCGTGGCCGACTCGGCAGGCAAGAAGACCCCGCTTTACGAACTGCATACGCGGCTGGGCGCGCGCATGACCGAGTTCGGCGGCTTCGCGATGCCCCTAAGCTACAGCGGCATCATCGAGGAGCACCTTGCGGTGCGCTCAGCGGCGGGCCTGTTCGATCTCAGTCACATGGGCGAATTCGAGTTGCGGGGACCGGGCGCGATTGAATTGCTGGAGCGGGCGCTGACCAACTCCGTGAGCCGCCTGCAAATCGATCAGGCGCAATACACCTTGATGTGCCAGCCCGACGGCGGCGTAATCGATGATTTGATCGTCTATCGGGAGGGCTTCGATCGCTTTCTGCTCTGTGTCAACGCCGGCAACATCGAGGCCGATAAAGCATGGCTCGCCGGGCTCAATTCCGAACGCGTTGAGTTTCTCGATCTCAGCGACGAAACCGCGTTGATTGCGCTTCAGGGGCCGCGTGCGCAGGCTATCGCCGCGCCGCTGGTGGACATCGATCTTGCCGGACTCCGACGCTTCGCAAGCGCGGGCTGTGCGATCGGCGGCCTTCGCTGCCGCATCGCGCGGACTGGCTACACCGGAGAGGACGGATTCGAAATATTTTTGCCGGCTCGTGACGGCGGGCGGTTGTTCGAAATGCTGTTGGATGCTGGCCGAAACGATGGAGCGCTTCCGTGCGGACTCGGGGCACGAGATACGCTCCGGCTGGAAGCCGGGCTCCCTCTCTATGGTCACGAATTGGATCGTGGTACGACTCCGCTCGAAGCGGGTCTCGGTGCGTACGTGCGCTTCGGGCGCGACTTTATAGGCGAGAAGGCCCTGAGCGCGGAGCGGGCTGCGGGGCTTCGCAAGCGGCTGATCGGGCTTGCGTCCGACGACCGGCGTAGCATCGCGCGACAGGGGTATAAGGTTTTCGAGCGCGATACCGAGATAGGAGTAGTGACCAGCGGGACATTCGCGCCGAGTTTCGATCGGCCGCTCGCGATGGCATATGTGAACGCCGCGGCGTCGGCTGCGATCGGCGCATCGGTCGCCGTTCAGATTCGCCGCAACCTGATATCGGCTACGGTAACCGGCCTGCCTTTCTATCGTCGAACTGAACACAGCAATCGGAGCAAAGATTCTTCTCGGAACCTGAAATCTGGTCGGTGAGAGGACGCGGGCAGCGCGGAAATATATGAGATTTATACCGCATACGGAGGCCGAGCTGGCGGAGATGCTAACGGTGGTTGGGGCTCACGAGCTCGACGATCTGATCGCCCATATTCCGCTGGAGCTGCGAATGAAAGCATCGCTCAAGTTGCCACCCGGCATGGACGAGGCGCAGGTAGCGGTCGAGATCGCGCAGCTAGCCGGGCGCAACCCGGGCGCCGACCGATTCGTCAGTTTCCTCGGTTTCGGCTGTTACCGCCACTACGTCCCGGCCGCGGTGCGGGCAGTCACCTCGCGGGCTGAGTTCGCAACCTCGTACACGCCGTATCAGCCGGAAGCGAGCCAAGGGACGACCCAGGCAATCTTCGAATTCCAGACCCTGATCACGCAGCTCACGGGCCTCGAGGTCGCCAATGCCAGCATGTATGACGGCGCATCGGCCGCCGCCGAAGCGGTTTTGATGGCCCGTCGCGTATTGCCGAAACGTCGTATGGTGGCGCTATCGCGCGGGCTCTGGCCGCAATATCGGCAGACGATCCGCACCTACCTGAGTGCGCAGACGGAGCTCGAGCTGGTTGAAATCCCGTATAACCGCACTAGCGGAAATTGCGAGTTGGCGGCGCTCGAGAAGCTGGCCGATGATCGACTGCTTTGCGCCGTTGCGGGTTATCCCAACGCCTTCGGCGTGGTCGAACCGTTTGGATCGATCGCAGAGCTGTGCCATCGCGCCGGCGCGCTCGCGATCGCGGCAACCGCTGAGCCGCTCGCGCTCGGCCTGCTTACACCGCCGGGCGAGCTGGGCGCCGATGTTGCCGTTGGCGAGGCGCAATCCTTCGGCATCGCGCCCGAGTTCGGGGGCCCCGGACTCGGCTACTTCGCCACGCGTAGTGCGTACGTGCGGCAGATGCCGGGGAGGCTGGTCGGCATTACGACCGATCGAAATGGCCGACGCGCCTACTGCCTGACGCTCGCGAGCCGCGAGCAGCATATCCGGCGTGAGAAAGCGACCTCGAATATCTGCACGAATAACTCGCTGTGCGCGCTGGCGGCGACTGTGTATCTCACGCTCATGGGACGCCAGGGTCTGAGCGAGCTCGCGGCGCGCAATGTCGAGCTCGCGTACGAGGCACAAAGCGTGCTGGAGAATAACGGGCTCGGCCGACGCTTCAGCGCGCCCTTTTTCAACGAATTTGTGATCGAACTGAGGAATCCGTCAGCTGCGCTTGCTGCGGCGCGCGACCAGGGAATCCTCGCCGGCGTGGCGTTAGCATCGGATTATCCTGAAATCGCGGGCGGAATTTTGATCTCGGTCACCGAGCTTAACGCGCGGGAGGAGTTTGGGCGGCTTGCCGGCGCGCTGCGGGAGGGACTGTGATGGCGGCGGTCGAAAAGTGCGAGCCTCGCACGGAATCAAGCGGCAGCCGCACCGAGCCGCTGATCTTCGAAGAATCCGTCCCCGGCCGGCGAGGTGTGGATGTGGCCGGCGGCGCCCAGAGCATCGCACGTGCACGAGACTTGATTGGATCGGAGCTATGCCGCGCGGATCTTCCCGGATTTCCGGAAGTCAGCGAGCCGCAGGCGTTGCGCCATTTCCTGCGACTATCGCAGCTCAACTTCGGACAAGCGCTCCAGTTTTATCCGCTCGGCTCGTGCACGATGAAATACAATCCTGTCCTCAATGACGAGATGGCGGCGCTGCCGGGTTTCGCAAACCTCCATCCTTTTACGCCACCAGATCTTGCACAGGGCGCGCTCGCTTTGATCGCTCGGCTCGAAGCGATCCTGGCCGAGCTTACGGGCATGGATGCGGTTTCGCTTCATCCTGCGGCGGGAGCTCAGGGCGAACTGACTGGTCTATTGATGATCCGCGCTTGGCATGACCGTCAGGGCCGTCGGCGGCACAAGGTGATCATTCCCGACACCGCGCACGGCACCAATCCCGCTAGTTGCACGCTGGCCGGCTTCAGTGTGGTCGTCGCGCATTCCGAGCGGCGCGGGTATCTCAAAGAAGCCGACGTGCGTCGCCTGCTGAACGACGATGTCGCTGCTCTGATGGTGACGAATCCGAACACCGAGGGCATCTTTGAACCGGAGATAAGCGCGATTGCGGCGGCCCTTCATCAATGCGGCGCTCAACTTTATCTCGACGGCGCGAATCTAAACGCGCTGCTCGGCGTGGCGAAGCCGGGCGATATGGGCGCGGACGTGGTGCAACTTAATCTGCATAAGACCTTTTCCACGCCACACGGCGGTGGCGGTCCCGGCGCCGGGCCGGTGGCTGTGAGAAATCATCTGGCGCCTTTCCTGCCGGTTCCGCGCGTCGTGCAGCGTGCCGATGGTAGTTTTGAGCTCGATCACAATCGGCCTGATTCAATCGGCCGCCTGCGTTCGTTTCACGGCAATTTCGGGATGATGGTGCGCGCCTACGCTTATATGCTCGCGATGGGCGGCGACGGCCTGGCACTCGCCAGCCGGGTCGCAATCCTCAACGCAAACTACGTTCGCCGGCGGCTGGCGAATCGTTTTCCGAATGCGTCGGCGGAACCGACACTGCATGAATGCGTGCTGACTCACGATCTGGAAAAGCGCACCGGCATCAGCACCATCGACATTGCCAAGCGGCTGCTGGATTTCGGAATCCATCCGCCCACCATCTACTTCCCGCTGACCGTTCCCGGCGCTCTGATGATCGAACCGACGGAGACCGAAGATCGTGCGACGTTGGATCGATTCGTGTCTGCGATGGAGCAGATTTATGATGAAGCGTTGAGCGCGCCCGAGATCGTGAAAGGCGCGCCGCATACTCTCGCTCTGGGCCGCGTCGATGAAGTCAAGGCGGCACGCCATCCAATCCTGCGCTGGAACCCCGCCCGGACGTAGCGCAAGATTTTTCTAGCCACTGACTGGACTCTTCTCACATGTTCGGAGTGATACGGCCGAGGGCGAAAGTATGCCATGGTCCAGAAGGAAGGAGGCTTTCGGGAGAATATACCAATTAGTATTTTTATCAATTTTTATGTTCGAATGTGCTTGGAAAGTTATGCTGGCAGGCGGTAGGCATGCGCTTTGGGTGCGACCAGTGTGAAATACGGAAAGAGTGAAGCCGACCGCCGTCGCCATTGTGCATCGGCGGTAATATCCGCCCCGAGCACCTCGGTCATTTACGCTCAAACACCAATAAAAGGGGTCCTCGATGTCATCGGGTAAAGCGCTTATCAAGTTCGCAGTATGGTTCGCTGTGTCTTTTCTGGCAGCGCTGCCTTCGATAGCGGCAGAAAACAGCGACTCGCCGATACCTCCCGGTACCGTAATCAATCATCAGAACTGGGAAAATTACAAACAGTACATGCCGGACTCGATGCAGACGCTGTGGCGGGGCGATACTTTCTGGCATCTTTCGCCCGACGCTTCGATCGTAGTGGGCCCCACCGGTTCGCTTCCGCTGCCGAATTTCTTTCAAGCTGCAACCCGGCCGGGAACCGCCGAACTGAAAAAGCAGCCGCAGGGCGGTTACGTCACTGAGGGCTATAAGGGTGGGGTGCCATTTCCCGATCCGATGAAGGGTGATCCTTCAATGACTGGCGAGCGCATCTACTGGGACATGTACTACCGATATCATCCCCGGGTGGAAGGTGCGGTTTGCGCGTTTCGTACACTTGACCGATATGGCAACAAGTCGCGTATCGATGCAGTCGGAGTCTATTCGCAGTTGGCTTTCAACAGCGATCCGGACATTGCGCCAATGTCAACTCCCTATTATTACAACACGCTGAGCGAGCAGATCGCTCCGGAAGCTGGAAAATACACGACTACCTTGATCCTCCAGCCCGTAGACCCGACCGCCGAGTGGGAACTATACGCTTTCATTCCAACGCTGCGCCGCAGTCTACGTCTTTCGCAGTCGGCGCGATGCGCACCGGTGCTCGGCACTGACCTCACGAATGACGACATGTTCGCCGGACCACCGGGGCTGCCGCAGTTGTTCGCGATCACCTATGTGCGTACGCAAAAGATCCTCATGATGTTTCATGGAAGCGATGGCTGTTTCGGATCGATGGGAGGAGCGGACGCACCCGATCCGAAATACTGGACAGACGGATCGAAAGGACAGTTGTATTTTCCGAAGCCGGCCTGCGGCCCTTGGGAATTGCGCGACGTATACGTGCTGTCGGTCAAGCGACTTCCTCAATATTCGGCCGGCTATTGCTATGGTAACCGAGTAATCTACGTCGACAAGCAGAACTACTATCCTGATTACATGGACCTTTACGACTCTAATAACAAGCTGTATAAAGGCTTGATGGATTTCCTGGAACCCAATACGATCCCGGGAGCTCCCGGCCAATATGCGCTCAATATCAGCAGCTCAGACGCGATCCTGGCGAATTTTCAGGATAATCATGCGTCACTCCTCGAATGCCTGAAGTCCTGCACCAATCACCAGTGCGATCAGCAAGGTTATAGCGATGCGAGTCGTTGGGCTTTGCCTGAAGGGTTGATGAAGATCATGCAGTGAAATGCATTTCGGATGTGACAGAAGGCCGGCGTTTTTTATCTTGAGCGCCGGCCTTTTATTTTGCGGTATTGCTTGCCGATCCAGCTTCCGTCTTCTGTCGGCTTTTAATCTGAAGGCTGCATAAAGATAAAATTCTTTCGTGCATCGTAGGAATTTATCACTTTAAGGATCGCGCCATTTAGGCTGGCCGAAGTAATGCTTCTGAAGCCCAAATAAATTTATTGAGTCTCGGATATCATATGACCGTTTGGCGCGGCGCGCGGAGATAATCCCGCTCGGGCGCTGAAGCTTGCCTTCATTACTCCGTTCGATCAGGGCTGGGTAAAAAAACCGTTTGCGGATTGATCCGAATCGCAAGCGACTATGGGGCGCGCCGCTGAGTGGCGCTTTCCGCCGTCGACGGGAGCCCCGGCAGCGGCGGCGAGTTCGGCCATAGCGAAAGCGGATTGTGCCCGGGATCGAACCAGACGGTGAAAACCCATCCCGTGCGATCGAAGGTCTTCCGCGCCCATTCATTTGCTGCAAATTCTGTGGCTGGCGACGTCAGCCTTGCAAGCGCATCGAGCGTGGCAACATCGGGTGTGGCGTCAGCTTTCCCGGTGCGATCGGCGACCGTGACCAGGGCTGCCTCACGACGCTGCTCCGAATAGAGCAGCCATACGCTCGCCAGCCCTTCATGCTCCGCTCGATCCCGTACCGCCGGCCACGCAGATTCGAGGGCCGCGCCGCGCTCGCCGCTCACAACCCAACGCTCGGCGCGAACCGCGAATTGCGAACGACGAACATCCTTGAAATCGTGCGCACCGATGACGTGGAAAGTCAGTCGCGAGAAATCTTTAACCCACGAACGCTCGACGAATAGTTTGCCATCAAGCCGAAACTCATCGCGGAACCATCGGTAAAAGTCAGCCACTTGCTCAAACGTTCTGAACAGGTAACGCCCGCCGGAAAACAGCCGTCCATCGTTCTCGATGCGAAGTGGGATGAGCTTGCGATAGAATCCCGGGCGGGCGACGAAGATCACGCGGTCGCGTTCGATTGCCTCCGCGACTTCGTTGGGCGGCATCGTGCCGACCACCTCGAAGTCGCCGAGCAGGGCTCCGCGCGCATCGATCGGACCGGGCGCATGATTCGAATGGTTGCCGCTTTCCATGGTGGTCTCCCTCCGGTCTCGGTTGTCGATCACACCCACGCGAGCAAAACGTAATCAAACGGCGCTTCGCCGTTCACCATATCGGTGCGCTGAAGCCGTATCGTGTAGCCGTGTTTGGTTTTGCGCAATTCATGATGATAGACGCCGGCGAAATGGCGCGACGCATCGCGGCGAAACTCCATCATGTGGAAGCGCGATCGCACGCTGACATCGCCGGTCCGGGAATCGACTTTTTCCAGCGTGACGTTCGACACGATGTGACTGGTGCCCCAGGCCGGCGTTTGCGACCACGCATGCGGATGAGCGATGCGCTTCATGCGCATCGTCATCAGGTTGCGATCTTCATAAAAGATCGACGGCATACCATCACCCGTGATCTGCTCGAGCGATGCCGGCATCCAGTAGATTCCGTCTGCGTCGAACAACTCGATGTAATCGCTCCAGCGCTTCGCGTCGAGCAGCTCGGCCTGACGATAGAGGAATTGCTCGACTTCGCGCAGGATGACGTCGTCGTCGCTTACCCGAAACTGGGCAAAGGAATTTTTTTTCGGTGTGATGGCTTTTTTTCGGCTTCGTTTTTTAATGACCACAGGCATCTTTAATGCTCCGACGATGACAGATACTGCTTCCAGGCGCGAAACTGGTTGCGCATCGGCGCTTCGCTGGTCCCCCGCCGCGACGCGATGACGCCGTCGTGCTCGTCGTCCTGCCCGGCATTGCGATGGAAGCTCACCCAGTCGCCGCCGTCGGCCGCGAGTCCTTGATGGCATCGCCAGAAATTTTCGAGGTCGTCCGCGTTGACCATCGTGGAGGGCGAATTGATCAAATTGTAATAAGCGAGCGCGCGGCGATAGATCGCTTCGGGCGCGCCCTTCAATCGGAAGTGCCAGATTTCAGTCAGCGTCCGATTGGGAGCGAGCGGCCGCGCCGCGCGCAATTGCTGCAGCGCCGGCTGCACCGACAGCCCCGGATAGATCAGCACATGATGAATGTTGACGCCGAGAATTCGCTCGGTGCGCTCGGCGCCGTAATGCTCGCGCATCACGGCCTCGTACGCGAGCGTGTCAGGGTCGCGCGGCCGCAATCCCATGTAGCCCTGCAGCATGCAATGCCCGTACGGATAATTGACAGTCTGAAGCTTGTCCCATTCGTTAAACGGCGTCGTGAAGGCCGAAAGATAATGATACTCGAGGGGCGGCTTTTGCTTGCGCGCCATCATTTGACGCTCCAGCTCCGCCGCGGCGCGCCCGGTCGATTCGTGCGTGACGTACGGATGCAGCGCGTCGAGTTGGTTCTCCATGAAAATTTTCCAGTTCGAATGCTGAATAAAGCGGAAGCAGGTGGGCACGATTTCGACCTCGCCGGCCGGCGCGCGATCGCACATGTTGTCGAGCGCGATGCGGGCTTCGCCCAGGAACTCGGCGAGAGCCGGTCCCGACGGTGAGAGACTAGCGAAGACAAAGCCGCGGTATGACTCGACTCGCGCTGCGCGCTTCAGATTGTAATCCGCCGCGCCCGGCGAAAACCGCGTGCCCTCATAGCCCGCCGGCAGCGGGATGCTCTCGAGGGTGCCGTCGGTCCGATACTGCCACGAATGATACGAACAGCCGAAGGCGCCGCCGGTATTGCCGCGCGATTTGGCGCACAGCAACGCGCCGCGATGGGCGCATCGGTTGTATAGCACGTATACCGCGCCGTCCGAATGCCGCACCATGATCAGCGGCTGTTGCCCGAGTAGCGCCGTGCAGTAGTCGCCCGGCTGTTTCACCTGGCTTTCATGTCCGACGTAGACCCAGGCGCGCTGGAAGATGGCTTCCATTTCGCGCGCGAAGATCGCGTCGTCGGTGTAGACGCTGCGATGCACGCGATCGGGCTCAATCAGCCGGGTGAGATCGGCGCCGCCGTTGGTCGTCATTCGAATATCTCCGTCGACCTGCCTTCGAGTCGCTAATTATGTGCATTTGCACATTTCGACCCGTATGCTAGGCTGCGCGTGTCGCGCGCGTCAAGCGTCGCGGAGCAGGTGAAGGAACGTGTTTGCGCCGTGATTCGAGAAGCGTTGGCGGCCAACGTGCATCGGGCGCGTGGCCGGCAGCCGGCCTTCGTGCTCGAAGACCACATCTACTACCTTTTCACTCAGATCGTCGGGCGCCGCAACCGGCGGATCGTCGAAAAGCTCCGGCGCTTCGGCATCACGGTGCCGAAATGGCGCGTGCTGGCGGCGCTCCACGCGCGGCCGGCGGTGACCATGAACCAACTCGCGGAGCTTACGACCATCGAGCGGACCACGCTCACCCGCACGATCGACGCGATGGCGCGTGCGCGGCTGGTCGAGCGGCGCGCTGACGCTCGCGACCGCCGGAACATGCGTTTGCGCTTGCAGGCAAAGGGCGAGCGGCTTTTCAGCCGGATTCTGCCGCTGGTGCTGGAAGAGAACGAGAATTCGACGCGCGGAATCGGGCGCCGCGATCTGGATCGCTTCCGCCGCATGCTGTTTCAGATGATCGAAAACCTCGATCGCGCGCCAGCGAAGGCGAACGAAAACTCCGAGGAGGAGCGACAATGAGCGCATCGCTGTTTCACTTTGAAGCGGCGGCCGGTACGCCGGCGGCAAAGTTGTCACGCCGGTCGTAAGATGCTCGCGACGCGCGGCGATTTCAGGTGCATCATTTTGTTCGATTTCAAAGCTGTGTAATTTCCATTTCCTCCCATTCGGATCTTTTGCGGAGGAAACAAATGGCGCTTTCGTTCATCGATGCCGATTGCCACGTCTACGAAATCGAAGAGACATGGGATTTTCTTCCCAACAAATTTAAGCACCGCCGTCCGATTCCGATAACCGTTCCGCCCGAAAAGGCGCCGTACATGGGCGTCGACAATGCCTTCTGGCTGGTCGACGGCCAGGCGGTCCAATGGACGTGGGGTCCGGGAACGATCCAGATCGGTACGCCGCTGACCTCGGTCCATGCGCATCGAAAGGCCTACGGTATCGGGCATCAGTTGCTCACCGACGTCCCGCAGCGGCTCAAAGCGCTCGATGACGCGGGGATCGACGCGTAGGTGATCTATTCGTCGCTGTTCGGAACCCAGCTTTCGCGCGATGATGAGTTCGAGAGCGCCCTGCAAATCAGTTACAACCGCTGGATCGCCGAATGCTGCGCGGAGTCCGATCGCCTGCGATGGGTCGCGGTACTGCCGATGCGCACGCCGGAACTCGCCGTTAAGGAAATCGCGCGAGTGAAGGAAGCCGGCGCGGTCGACCTGATGACTTTGGGGACGGTCGGAGCGAAGATGCTGCACGCCCCCGAATTCGAACGAATCTGGGCTGCCGCCGCGGACCATGACCTGCCGGTCGCAGTGCACGTCGGATGGAGCGATCCCGGCACGCGCTTCCGAGAGCGACTACATCACTGGACAGGTAATAACGATCGATGGCGGCGAGGTGATGCCGTAGCCAAGAGGACTGTTGATGTCGTCCGTCAGTCTGAACCTGGATAACCCGGCGCTCGCGAACGATTACGATCGCATCAGCGCGGAACGCCAGTTCAAAAATGGTCAGATCCTGATTCATGAGCTGGCGATAGCGTCCGGTGAGCGGGTGCTCGATATCGGATGCGGAACCGGGCTGCTTGCGGAGTACGTCGCGGGCCTGGTCGGTGATAACGGTTCCGTGCTCGGTATCGACCCGCTGCCGCTGCGGATCGAAATCGCGACGCGGCGGAACAGGCCGAACCTTACATTCAGGGTCGGCGATGCGAATCAATTAGCCGACTTTGAATCAGCCGCTTTCGATGTCATCTATCTGAATGCCGTTCTGCATTGGTTGCCGGATAAATTGGGACCGCTGCGCGAGATGTTCCGGCTGCTCCGCAACGGCGGTCGCATCGGCATCTCGACCGGATCGCGAAACGGACCAAATCGGCTCCAGGAGATCAAAGCGCGAGTGCTGTCGCGCGAGCCGTTTAATCGCTATCCGGAGGGACTGAAGGGCAGGGCGTACTGGGTCAACGCAGATGAGCTCAGGGAACTGCTGATCGCGAGCGGCTTCGAGATCCGGAAAGTCGAAGAACGAACCAACGTGCAGGAGTTCCCCAGCGCCGAGGCGATCATCCAATTCTCCGAGGCAAGTTCGTTCGGCAATTTCCTGGGTCATTTACCGGAGCACTTGCGTGCTCAGGCGCGCGAAGCGATCGCCTGCGAACTCGCGCAGTCGATGCCTGCGGGATTAAGGCGGACCCGCGAGCGAATTCTCGCGATCGCGGTAAAACCCTGAATTGATACTAGCGTAGCCAAGGGTACGGTCCGAGACGCAACCGGCGATGCGTGCCGTCGGCCTTGCCGTGTCGATGCGTTGCGATTCGTCAGCGAGACCGGGATCATTCCTGGGACCGGCCGGAGTTTCCTGAATTGGAGGCTAATCAATCGATGAACTCGGAGCTTGAATTCATTGCCAAAGCGGCAGAGCTTCGCCCCCTGCTCGCGAAGAACGCAGCGCAAAGCGAAGCCGACCGTCGCATCGTGGAAGAGAATATGCGCGCGCTTGAAGACGCGGGCTTAATGGAGTTGATGGTGCCGAAGCGATTCGGCGGCCATGGTGTCAGGATGGAGACGATGCTGCGCGTCGCTGCGGAGCTGGCGAAGGGCTGCCCTTCAACGGCATGGGTGCAGACCGTGATGAACATCTCGGCGTGGTTCGCGACGCGGGCATCATGGCAAGCCCAGCAGGACATGTTCAATGCTGCCGGGAGACCGCGGCTCTGCGGATCGTTGGAACCGACCAGAAATATCCGGGCGGTGAAGGGCGGCGCGATCGTCAGCGGACGTTGGGATTTCACGTCGGGATGCTGGCATTCGAACTGGTGCATCTGCGGCGTGCCGATTCCGGATGAAAACGGACAGGCGACCGACTCCGGATGGGCCTTCATTCCAATGGCGGACCTCAGGATTGAAGATTCGTGGCACGCCGCAGGAATGAAGGGCACCGGGAGCTGCATCGTTGTCGCCGAGGAAGTGTTCGTCCCGGCCCATCGCCTGATGTCGCTGCGGGGAGAGCATGTCGACGAAGCCTGGCAGACTCGGCATCGGCCGGAGCCCTGCGACTATTGGCCGCTCAAGCCGGTCCTTGTGCTCGGGCTGATCGGGCCAATTCTCGGCATTGCCGAAGCCGCGCTGGAAGCGGTCGCGGAGCAAACTCACCTGCGTGGCATCAAATACACCGTTTATTCGCGGAAATCGGACTCGCCCGTCGTCCAGCATCATTTCGCGAAGGCGGCGCTGATGGTCGACACGGCGCGCTTCCATATCATGCGCGCTGCGGCCGATGTTGATTGCGCGGGAGCCGGTGCGGAAATGGATCCAATCACGCGGGCCCGTGTGCGTGGGGATTCCGGCTACGCTGCGGAAGTTGCGCGCGAAGCGGTCGAGTTGCTGGTTTCGATCACTGGCGGCTCAGCCTTCCCGGAATCGAATCCGCTCCAGCGCTACTGGCGCGATATCGGCTCCGCCAGCCGCCACGCTTCACTGACCGCGATGACGGACTTCGAGATTTACGGGCGCGCGCTCCTCGGCAGAGAAGCGAACATCACCCATATCGTGTGATCACAGCAGTCAGTCAATCAGGATGGCCGCTTCGGCACGCGAAAATGGGTGTAGCGGAGCGCGTCGACATCGACGGTCGTGCCATGGCCGCGCGGCGGACCATGCGGCAGATCCTGGGCGCCCTTGAAACCGCGCTCGCAGTAAAGCTCGATCAGATTGCCGGACGGATCGCGGAAGAACATCAACGCCTCGACTCCGCCGCGCGTCCAGAAGTTCGAGGTCGGGACGCCGCACTCGGTGAGCCATTCTTTCATCTGAACGAGTTCTTCGGGGCCGACGAAGAAACCGATATGCGGATATTCGTTACTCGGTGTGATGTATGAGCAACCCTCGGTGCCGATTCCGATATCCACCCCGGCGATACGAAATGCGGCGAAGGTCGATCCGTCGACAATATGCAGTTCGCCCCCGAGAACCTCTCCGTAAAATCGCTTGCCTTCCTCTAGATCGCGACATGGAAGGGCGGCGTGCGAGAACGACATCAGCTTGGGAGGTCCGCTGACGCGGGGTTTCGATTCCGATCGGTTCGATTCTGCCATCTTGTATCTCCGAGCGCGGCGATTCAGCGCGATGGAACCGTCAATCCATCTTCCCTGATAGGTCAACGTAGGTGGCATTGCAAGAGAAGCAGACGCGCGGGATTTTTCAGCGCCGAGTACCAATAAGCGCCGCCGTCGGTATCGCCCACGAGACCCGTCCGACCAACGTCACGTCAAGGTCCACGGTCTTGTTGACGCGGAACACGAAGATGCTCGGGTCCCTGAGGCCCCACGCGACGTAGGGAACCGTGAAGCGGCTGTTGATGGTCACCTCGTCGCCGCGCGCGATCACCGTCGCATCGATCGGAAATTCATGCTCGCCGCCGTGGATCAGAAGCAGGCCGCGCACGCGCACGGGAAACGTTCCGTGCGGATCGCCGTGGCGTTCGATCTTTTGCGGCGCGAAGCTGATTCGTGGATAACGATCGACTTCGAGCACGCTTTTCTTCATCTCGCGATCGCGCATGCCGCCGCCGGTGTCCCCGCTGTCAGCGTTGATCGCGATTTCGCCGTCGATCCTCTCGGTGGCGGGGTCGATCCTCACGATGCCGCTGGCGAGCTTGAAGCTGCCGTGCGTGATATGTGGGAAACCTAAAAGCGTGAAATCGATCCGACTGCGCTCCGGAATGAACCTGATGACCGCCTGCTCTCGGGGAATCGGCCGTGTCGCGTTTTGCGGGAACGCCCCCGTCGACATCCCGAGAATGGTCAGTGCAACGAGCGAAACTCGAAGATATTTCGCTACCATCGGAGCAGGATGAACTCGGCGCAGAATCCCGGTCCCATCGCAACAATCATCCCCGGCGCCCCCGGCGCCGGGCGACGGTTAGTCATCACCTCTTCCAGCACCATAAAAACCGATGCGGACGAGAGATTGCCGTGGCGGCTGAGACAGTCCCACGAGGCCCTCAAGTCGCGATCGGTGAGCGCGAGCGCCTCCTGAACCGCCTCGAGCACCCGCGGACCCCCGGGATGCATCACCCAGCTTCGGATGTCGGCCCGGCTCAATCCGAAGCCATGCAAAAACTCATCGACGTCCGCGCCCAGACGCTCTCTGATTAACGCCGGCAGCCGCGGCGACAGCACGACCTGGAACCCACGCTCTGAGATTTCCCAGCCCATGATGTCTTCGGTGTTCGGATAGAAGCATGAGCGGGTGCCGAGAATCTCGGGGCCGCCGAGGCCGCGGTCGGCGCCGGCGATGATCGCCGAAGCTGCGCCGTCGGCGAACAATCCCGTGGCGATCAGGTTGGCGGTCGAGAAATCCTGAAGCTGGAGCGTCATCGAACAGATTTCGACTGCGAGCAGCGCCGCGACCTGTCCCGGATAGGCGCGCACATGATCAGCCGCGCGGGTGAGCGCCACAGCGCCGCCGACGCATCCCAAGCCGAAGATTGGCGTGCGCTTGATATCGGCCGCCAGTTCCATCCGGTTGATCAATCGCGCATCGAGTGACGGACTCGCGATACCGGTAATTGAGGTCACGATGATCGCGTCCAAATCGCGGCGCGCGAAGCCCGCGCGGCCGAGAGCGCGATCGATCGCCTGCCTGCCGAGCTTCTCGGCGACCGCGAACCAGGCTGCGTTGCTCTCTCCCCAGCTTGAGAACTTTTCATACTCGGTTAGCGGAAAAGCGAGATAGCGGTAGTTGACACCAGCCCGCGCGTGCATCCGCTCCATCAGCGCAGGGTTGCCAAGCTTTTCGCCCCAGTGATTCTTGAGCGCGTCGGTCAGCGTCTGCTGTTGAAATCGATTCTCGGGCAACGCGCTGCCCACGCCGGCAATTCTCATAATTCACTTCCTTAAACCGCGAGCCGGCGCCTGACGATGCTGTCCGCTGTCGGTGGACTTCAATTACACCGCTCGATCCGGTTGGATTTAGTTCAACTGTATAGCAGTTTTTTCCTTTTCCTCGCGCAGCTTTGTCAATTCGTCGCGGTAGAGATGATTGTGAGGAAACTCCCGGGCGAGGCCGTCGAGCAGGGCGATAGCCCGCGCGTTATCGTTGGCGCGTAATGCCGCGACCGCCAGCAGCATCCGCGCGTAGGGCGCGAGATAATGACCCCGGTCCGCCGTCAGCTGGAGATCCTTGAGGCCCGCTGCGAAATCGGTTTCACCGCCATACAGCCACACCACCCATCGTACAAAGAACGGACTCGAGCCGAGCAGATAATTTTCAAAGCCTACGGCGAGGTAGGCGTCGAAGCATTCGGGATCATACGAAAGCAGTTGCTCGCCGAGCCGCGCGGAGCGCTTGAGATTGCTCAATGCGGCGATCCCGCGCGCTTCGATCATCGCGCGATCGTCGCCTTCGAGACCCTGGTTCAGAACCTGGGCGAGCAACGCGTTCGAATCGCGCGGGTTCCGCTTCAGTCGCGCGGCGGCGAGCCGCTCGGAATCGCCCAGCTCGCGTTCGAAGCGCGCGAGTATCGCGGGATTTGCATCGAACTTGTCGCGCGTCATGAACTGCGCGTCGTTGACGAACATTTCCACTTCAAAGACATGGAGCCGGTTGAATTCCGAGAACAGGTCGGCGGCGGCCAGCGAGGTATCTGCGAACGGGTCATCGGGATGCGATCGTTGCCAGAGCCCGAAGCTTTTCCGCGCCGCGTCGAACTGCAAATCGTACATCTGTCGATAACCCGCATCGAGCGGGTTCGACGAATCGAGCGGACCGGCGACAGCGACCCTCGCGGCGAGCGCTTCGATGCAGATCGCGATCAAAGCGATCGTACCCCAACCCCGAAAATCCAGCGCACCCACGACGCCCCAATCAGACGATTTTGATCACGCGCCGGGCGATACCGAGAGCCTCGGTCCAAAACGAACCCGACGAATGCATCAGGTGGACAACCTCTCTGAGCGTCGCGATGTATTCCTCGAGCTGCGCTTCGGTCACCACTAGGGGTGGTGCGATTTTCAGCACCATGAAATTGTTGCCACAGATCTGACTCAGTATGCCCGCGCGGAAAAGCCGCATCACGACCGTCTGCCCGAACATCGCCGCATGAATGCGCGTGAATGCTTCGAACGGGATGCGCAGCTTGAGCGATCGCGGCGGTTTGAACGCCAGCGCATTCAGCAGACCGAGCCCGCGAATCTCACCAACCATCTCATAGTTTGCAAGCTCCTCCTGAAGACGCGCGCGAAGCATTGCACCGAGCGCCGCCGCACGTGCCGCAAGATCCTCCTCCTCGAGCACGTCGAGTGTGGCGAGCCCGGCGCGCATCGCGAGGCCGTTCTCGCTGTAGGTCGAGGTGTGAATTACCGCCCGCTGGAGCGAGCTGTAGACCGAGTCCGAGATCTCCCCGGTCATCAGGACCGCGCCGATCGGAACTAATCCGCCACTCAGCGCTTTCGCCAGCACCACCATATCCGGTTGGACGCCGAAATGGTGCGCCGCGAGAAAGCGGCCGGCGCGGCCGAGCCCGGTCTGGACTTCGTCAAGCACGAACAGCGTGCCGGTGCGATTACAGAGATCCTGCACCGCTCGCAGGTAGCCTGTGTCGGGCACGATCACGCCGGTTTCAGCCTGGATCGGCTCCACGATGAAGGCGGCGTAGCGTTCGGTTTTGAGCCGTTTGGCAAGCGAATCGAGATCGCCAAAGCGAACCGGCTCGGTCCCGGGCAGCATCGGTCCGAACCCGGCCTTCCAGAACGGACTCGACATCAACGAAAGCGCACCGCAGGTGAGACCGTGGAAGCCGCCTTCGGCGTACAGCAGTCCATCGCGTTTGGTATGCGCACGGGCAAACTTGATTACGGTTTCAATACCTTCGCTGCCGGAGTTGGCAAAGAAGGCGCGGGTAAGCTTGCCGCCGGCGAGTGCGCACAACCGCGCAGCGAGTTCGCCGGCCTCAGCCGATACATGGCTTTGCAGCATCTCGGGGCCGCATCGATCGAGCTCGTCCTTGAGGGCGGCGATGATCCGCGGGTGATTATGGCCCGCGTTGTGCACGCAGTAGCCCGAGATGAAATCCAGCAGACGGCGATCGTCTGAGGTGAACAGTTCGGCGCCTTGGCAGCGCACGTACTCAACATTCATCTGCAGAACGTCAAGTAGCCTTACCCACTGTGGGTTTACATGCTTTTCGTAGCACTCATCACGGTTTGACTCTTGTATGCGTGCTGCCGCTTCTTTTTCGGACATTTACAACCTCTTTTTCCGACAGGCGTACCAAAGACGATCGCCCTGAAACCACCCGCCATGTACCTGGCTTAAGACGAATCGGTCGGGGGACGTATTCAACCGCTCATCGCGAAAACATAGCTTTGGAGAGATGAACGAAATTTCATGGATGGTCGATGTTCGCGCGCTACTGCAATAGTCGTCGCTGTGCGTCGCGCAGCGACAAATCCGAATGTGAATTCCACCACGATGCACGTTGCGCGACGAGCACAACCATGCCGGCCCAAAAGCCGACATGCTCGGTCGGCGATAGGGGGCCGCCGGCCTCAGCAGTAAATGCCTAACTCGCCGCCTTGAGCGGCTGGCGGAGCGCTTTCACGCGCGCGATGAATTCCGCGGTGGTCTCCACTTGGGCGAACAGATAGCCCATGCGATCGACTGCTGCGCGATGAGCTTCCTCGGCGGAGAAGCGGCCGATCGCCTGCGACGCGCAGGCATCCTCGAGCAGGATGACCTTGATTCCGCTCATGCTCAGGCCGTCGACAGTAGTCTGCACGCAGATTGGCGTCGTGAGGCCGGCGACGACCGCGGTGTCGAACTTCCGCGCTTGAAGCTGCGCGAGCAGATCGCTGCTGGCGACCGCTCCAAACGTAGTCTTGCGAACCAGAAGCTCGCCCGGCTCGACTACTCCCTGGTAAAAGGCGGTCGCCGGCGAGTCCGCAGCGAGCGCGCGTCCCGCTTCGGAAATGAAATCCGTCATCCGCCCGGTCGGGCCGCGATCCGGCGTGTAGGCGACATGGACGTGAATGACCGTGCCGCCGATCTCGCGCCATGCTTGCGCTGCCTCGATAAAATTGCGCACCGCAGCGTCGGCATGGGGCACCGGCTCCCAGCTATCCCTCCCGAACCCGACTTGAATATCCACACTCACCAGCGCGGTGTTGGCGGGATCGATTGGATACACCACTCGACGATCATCACGAGCCATGTGATCTTCCTCCTGCGTGGATGGTCGAGAACCTACGCGCCATCGAATGCGATGTAAAGCGTCAGGCGGAATGCAGATGTTCGACGTTCGCGAACCAATCGGGCCAACCCGCCCTGTGATTTGCCGCGCGTGCCAGCTCGCGCTCGCAGAAGCTGCAACTGTTCGTCCCATCGTTTGAGGCGCGGCCACAAAATGAGACGATTCCAGAGCGGCGGGAACCGGTGCTGGACCCACCCGATCTGCGGCGGCGAGAGCAGCTACGTGCTGCGCAAGGCCTCGAGCAGATACACGGGATCGACGGGCTTTACGAGAAAGGCGTCAAACCCGGCGGCTTTCGCCTTGGCTTTATCTTCCTGGCGGCCGAAACCGCTCAGCGCGATAATGCGAACGGCGCCGACGAGCTTTTCGCGTAGCCGCCGCGCCACTTCGTATCCGTTCCAGGTCGGCAGCGCGATGTCGACGATTGCGGCCTCAGGTTGGACATCAAGCGCGAGTTCGAAGCCCTTGGCGCCATCCGAAGCGGTTACGACATCGTGGCCGGCCAACCGCAATAGTTCAGCGATCGATTCTCGATTGTCTTCATTGTCTTCGATCACAATAACGCGCAGACCATTGGAAGGTCCGCTCTTCGACGGCTGGGATTCACGAGGCTGCTTGCTGGCGAGCGGCAGCGACACAGTGAAGGTTGAACCGCGCCCGGGACCTTCGCTTTCGGCGACGATCTCGCCGCGATGAAGCTCAACAATCCGCTTTGTGAGTGCGAGACCTAATCCGAGGCCGCTCGTTTGCCCGCCGAACTGCGGCTCCGCCTGTGCAAACAGCTCGAAGAGCCTCGGCATAAATTCTTTCGCGATGCCGATTCCTGAGTCGGTAACGACAAGTACGGCGTGCCTGTCATCGGAGCGAACGCTGACTCCGATCGAGCCGCCGGGGGGCGTATATTTCAACGCATTGTCGATCAGATTGCTCGCCACCTGCTCGATCCGAACCGGGTCGGCGTCAATCCATGCCGGCTCTATCCGGATCTCGAGCCGATGGAACCGCGCCTGTCCGGAGGCCTCGAAACTCCGTACGGCGCGGCGGACCGCGTCGCCAAGGTCCAGCGGTTGGCAAACCAAGTCAATCTTTCGGGCGATAAGCCGGCCGACATCGAACAGGTCGTCCATCAACCGGCCGAGGATACTTACCTGACGGCGGATGATCTCGACCGCCCGAGTCGCGGCGTGATTGCCAACCTCGAGTTTTTCGAGGACTGCCGCCGCGTTGCTTATCGCCCCGACGGGATTGCGCAACTCATGGCCGAGCACGGCGAGCAGCTCGTCCTTCTGGCGATCGGCCTCGAGCGCTGCGTCCTCGGACAGCTTTCGCTCCGTGATATCGAGCACCAGTGCGGTCCAACCGTCGGCAACTTTGTCGGGACCGAAAGTCGGCGCATAAAGTGCATGAATCCAGCGCGGACCGAGATCCTTGTAAACGACACGCTCCTCGTGTTCTACGGGCTGGCCTGAAAGCACGCGCTCGATGTGCGGTTTGAGCGCATCCATCGCCGGCGCGCCCAGCACATCCACCATTTTTCTTCCGACCAATTCCGCGGGCGAACGGCCGATGAAGCCGGCGGTTTCTCTGCTGACCCAGCGATATGTCAGGTCGCGGCTGCAGACCGTGATCTGAAGCGACATCGCATCGGCGATGATCCGCAGGTTGTCGCGATCATCGCGAAACCTTTCGGCGGTGAAGGCCAGCCCCTTGGCGATAGCGGAAATGGACGCTGTAAAACGAGAAGTCATTTTGCGTCACTGATTCGGCCAAGCGCGACAGAGCTAACTCAAGTTATGAAATAAAGCAATGAAAATAAGTGCGTTTGGGATCGTGTTTTTCCACTGTTTGTGCATAACAAGATCCCCGCCCTTGCCTGTGCCGCGTGCAGCAGGAAATTCGTGATCCGCTTCCTTCCAGAACGCAGCCGAACCGTTCAGCCCGCAACTCCGTACTTCGATAGCTGTATTCGGCCTATCGCCTCATCGGAAGTCAGTCGGAAAAAGCCGTAGCGTCAGATGAGTCGCTGGTTCTCAACGCCGCGCGGCTTGAGCCCGGCGACCCGGTAGACCCGATCGATCAATTCCATATTGGCAATTGCTTCAGTCGGACCGCTGGTAAGCGTGCACTTGCCACGGATCGCGGCGGCGAAAGCGCGCAACTGATAGACGAAGGTGGATGCGCCCGCGACCGACTTGCGGATTTGATGACTGCCGTGCCGTATCGTCAGCACGTGGCCGAGTTGCGGCGCTACGGGGTTCGTGACGTGAATTTCGCCATCAGTTCCGATCGCGCGAAAAAAAACTGAGACCTGCGCATCCGATGCCATCGAACATTTCATGAATGCCATCGCTCCGTTCGGCAATTCCAGTTCGGCGGCCATCGTCACATCGATTTCCGGCGGCCCGATCGAAGCGATCGCTCGCCGCACGTGCGGCGTGACGCCTGAGAAAAACCGAATCATATTCAGGCCATAGCAGCCCAGGTCCATCGTGGCTCCGCCGCCGAGTCCGAGATCGTAACGAATGTTCGGCTCGGCGATTGGCGCTGAGAACTCCACTTCAATATGGCGTAAGTCGCCGATTTTTCCGCTTTTTATTAAATCTCGAATGTGAATCGCCAGCGGATGGTACTGATAATGAAACGCCTCTGACAGCACGCGACTGGTTTGGGCGGCCGCATCGGCCATCAATGCCGCTTCGGCCGCATTGCAAGCGATCGGTTTTTCACACAGCACGTGCTTGCCGGCGCGCAAGCATCGAATCGTCCACTCGCAATGCATCGAATTAGGCAGAGGAATGTATATCGCATCGATTTCCGGCGCGTTCATCAGCTTTTCATAACTCGAAAAAATCCTCGGGATTCGATGCAGCGCCGCGAATTCCCGCGCCCTGACTGGATCGCGCGAGGCGATCGCCAAGATCTCGACTTCTGGTACCTCGCGCGCGGGTTGAAGCAGAGCCTTCGGTACGATCCGGGCGGTACCTAAAATTCCCAACCGCAGCGGTCGATCGTGAGACATGTGAATTTTATAGCCTTGCGCGGTTGACATCGCACAACCTGCCGGTTGATAAGCGATTCGTCAGCCGCTTGCGAATCGCACAAAAGGAGGAAGTCGAGGATGTCGGCTTTTCGCGATCTGAGAGCTTATCTGGATCGGCTGGTGCGCGAGCTCGGCGAAGGCGAAGTACGCACCATCGAAGGCGCCAACTGGGACCTCGAGATCGGCTGCATCACTGAGATGATGGCCGAGAAGGAAGGGCCCGCACTGTTGTTCGACAACATCGTTGGCTACCCGAAAGGTTATCGCGTCCTCTCGAACTTCATGGGCACAGCGGCGCGCACTGCAATCGCCTTCGGCCTGCCGCCCGATCTGCCGAAAGTCGAAATCGTCCGCGCCTACAAAGATCGGAGCAAACAGCTCAAGCTCATTCCGCCGGTTGAGATCGCAACCGGGCCCGTGATGGAGAACGTGCTCGAGGGCGATGCCGTCGATCTAACGCGCTTTCCGGCGCCACGCTGGCACGAGCACGATGGCGGGCGGTACATCGGCACGGCCGACATGGTGATTACGCGCGATCCCGACACGGGATGGGTCAATGTCGGAACCCATCGCGGATGCATCCAAAGCAAGGATCGGCTGTCGCTGTGGCTGCTCGGCGATCGTCACAACCGCATGATCGCTTCCAAGTACTGGTCGCGCGGCGAACCCTGTCCCATTGCGGTGGTGTTCGGATGCGATCCGGTGCTATGGACCGCCGCGCCGAGTCCCACGCCGCCCGGAGTTTCCGAATACGACGTCGCGGGCGCGCTTCGCGGCGAGCCGGTCGAAGTGATCCGCGCGCCTGAAACCGGCCTGCCGATCCCTGCCTACGCCGAGATCGTCGTCGAAGGCGAGATGCCGCCGATCGAGGAAGAGTCGGCGATGGAAGGTCCGTTCGGTGAATGGCCCGGCTATTACACGCATACCGGGCCTGAGACCGTGGTGCGCGTCAAGCGCATCATGCATCGTAATAACCCGATCCTGATGGGCGCGCCGCCGATGATCCCGACGACCACGCCGGGCTACCAGGCGGTGCCGCTCGCCGCCGCGGTTGCCACCTGGGAACACCTTGAGAACGCCGGCGTACCAAATATCCGCGGCGTCTGGGCGTTCGCGCGCAACCTGATGATCGTCGTCTCGCTGGAGCAGCGCTATGAAGGGCAGGCGATGCAGGCGTTGCTCGCTGCAACCGGACGCCGGCGGATCGGCGGGATGGAGCGCTATTTCGTCGTTGTCGATGAAGACATCGATCCGTCCGACCTGAACCAGGTGTTGTGGGCGATGTGCACGCGGACCGATCCGGCCGAGTCGATTCAGATTTTGCGGACGCGCACCACCGACATCGATCCGCGGCTGTCGCCGCAGAAGCGTGCTGCGAAGGACTTTTCGATGGGCATCATGCTGATCGATGCGTGCAAGCCCTACGGCTGGAAGGATGAGTACGCGCGCTCGAATCGCTTCGACGACGCGTACCGGGCGGAGCTGCGCGAGCGCTGGAAATCGAAGCTGGCGCTTTAGGCTGAAGCGGTGCGCCTCAGGGCTTGATCGCGACCGCCTCGATCTCGATCAACCAATCCGGTTGAGCGAGTTGTTTCACGACCACAGCGGTGCTCGCCGGCAGCTCCTCGCCGAACACCTCGCGCCGCGCCTCCATCATCTGGCCGAACGTGCTCTCATCAGTCAGGAAGGAGGTGATCTTCACGACGTCCTTAAGGCTCGCGCCGGCCTTCTCGAGCACCGCAGCAACGTTGCGGAATGCCTGATGCGTTTGCGCCTTGATGTCGCCCGGGCCGACCAGTTGGCCATCGGGTCCCAGCGCCACTTGGCCGGAGACGAAAATCATCTGCCCGTGACGCACTCCCTGTGAGAGCGGATAGACGTCGTCCCATGTCCATCCCGGATCGATCTTCTCCTTGCGAGCTGCCTTGATCGCCGGTTTCACCGCGCTCTTCGGTCGGACTATGCGCTGCTTGGCTCTACTGCCGGCCTTCTTTGGTTTGCGGTTCGTCGCTGCCATCGGAGACCTCCTTACGCGTTTCGTTCAGGTGCTGATTGAAAGATCAACCGGGCAATGATCGCGCCGACTACCGCCAGAATCGCTGCAGCGGTGGCCTTGGACCATCCAGATGACCATAGCGGGATCGGCAGCAGCGCGATCAAGACAATCGCGACAATCAGTCCGATTCCGGCGCCTATCCATGACGATACGTTGCGAGCCGGCAAAGCGGGACGAGGCGCCGATGGCTTCGGTGCGACCGCGGGCGGCGGGGCCGCAATTTTCCGAGTCTCCGTTTTCGTAGCTTCAAAACGCGCTGCGACATTGCGGGCGAACGCCGCCACGGTCGCATCAGCCTGTTTGCGGATCAGCGGTTCGCCGAATTCGCCCAGCTTGCCCAAAAACCGCACCTCGGCCTGCACGACCATCTCGGTGAGGTTCGGCGCCTTCTCGATCAGGCTCATAGTGGCGTTGACGCGGGTGCCGCCGCCGATGCGTCGATCGTTGCCTTCGGCGCGTCCGATGGCCCGGTAGTTGGCCTCGTCGCGCTCCTGGATCGTCATCGTGCCGTTGAGCGCGAGATTGATCGGTCCGAGCTTGACCTTCAAAACACCGCGATAAGTGTCGGCGCCATCGGCGGTGACGTTTTCGACGCCCGGCACGCAGGTCGCCATCTCCGGCACGTCCATCAGAAAACGCCACAACCTTTCGGGCGCGACTGGAATCTCGCAGCGCTGTTCGAAGTTCATATGACCGCGCCACCGGCCGCAGCTATCGCATCGCCCAGCGCGCGCCGGACGAAAACGATCGCCATGTCACGCTTGTATGGAACCGAGCCGCGAAAGTCAGCGATCGGATCGACGATGGCGCCGACCAGCGCCGCCGCTTGTTCCAACGTTTTGCGGGTCGGCGCTTGGCCACGGAGCGCATCCTCGACGACCCGGGCATGGAGCGGCGTCGAAGCTGCCGCGCCGAGCGCGACTCGCGCATCGGCGATTGTGCCGTTATTAAGAGCGACTCTCGCCGCCACTGAGACCGTCGCATAATCATCGGCGGTCTGGGGAAGAAATTTCAGATATGCCGAACCAGTCGTGCGCGCAGAAGGTGGAATCGCGATCCCAGTTACGATTTCATCGGGCTGCGTCACGGTTTCGTAGTAGCCGGTGAAGAATTGATCGATCGGTACTTCGCGTTCACCCTTCGGCGATCTCAGTTTGACGCGCGCATCGAGCGCGATGAGCGCGGGCGGGAGATCCTGGTTCGGATCGGCGTGCACGACAGCGCCGCCGAGCGTCGCCATCGTGCGGATCCGAATGGTCGCGACGCGGCGCGCAGCCTCCGCTAGCAGCGGCGCATGCTCGCGCACGATCGGCGAGCTCTCGAGCGTGCGATGGGTGCAGAGCGCGCCGATCAGGAGATTCTTGCCGTCATCGAGGTTAACATCGGCAAGTCCGGCGAGGCGGCGCAGACTCACCACGCAGCCCGGATTTACGAGGCGTTGTTTCATCAGATTGACCAGCCCCGTGCCGCCGGCGATCAGCTTCGCCTCTTCGCCATGGCGGACGAGCGTGGCGAGCGCCTCCTCGATCGTCGCTGGTTCGATGTAAGTGAATGCGTTCACGGTTCCGTTTTTTCCGCGGCCGCCGCCTGGATTGCCTCGATAATCTTGTAATAGCCGGTGCAACGGCAGAGGTTACCCATCATCCATTCCTTGATCTGCGCCGGCGTCGGATGCGGGTTCGCATCGAGCAGTGCTTTTGACGCCATGATCTGGCCGGGCGTGCAGACGCCGCACTGGAAGCCGCCGTAATCGATGAACGCCTGTTGGAGCGGATGGAGCCGGTCGCCTTCCGCCAGTCCCTCGATGGTCGTGACCTCGCCGCCGTCCGCCATCACGGCGAGCGCCAGACACGAGCTTACCGGCTGTCCGTTGAGCAGCACGGTGCACGCGCCACATACTCCGACGCTGCATCCTTCCTTCGTGCCGGTCAGGCCGAGATCGTAACGGAGAAAATCGACCAGCAGACGATGGTCGGGAATCTCGCGAGCGACGGGATGGCCGTTGACGCGCACCTGGATGTTTTTCAATTGCGTTTCTCCATTGCGCGCAGCGCCGTGTAGATCTTCTCCGCCGTGATCGGCAGGTCGGTCAGACGGACGCCGACCGCGTCGAACACCGCGTTCGCGATCGCGGCCGGCGGCGGCACATTGCTCAGCTCGCCGATTGATTTTCCGGCGAAGGGGCCGGGTCCGGTTTGGCTTTCGACCAGCACCGTCGTGAGTTCCGGAATATCCATCGCGGTCGGCAGCTTGTAATCGCCGAGATGAGCGGTGGTTACGGCGCCGTCCCGCAACAACAGATGTTCGCTCATCGCCTGCCCGAGGCCTTGCACCAGTCCGCCCTCGATCTGTCCCTGATGCGTCAGCGGATTGATTACCGTACCGACATCGTGCGCGCTGACCATTCTCCGGACGCGAACCTGGCCGGTCTCTCGATCGACTTCGACTTCCGCGACCTGCGCTACGTAGCACGTCACGTCCGGATGTCCGGCGGCCACGTAGGAGCCGCTGCGGGTGAGCGGCAGAGCCTCATGTTCGGCCGCCCACGCCACGAGCGATTTCCAATCGAGCTCGCGGCCGTCGCTCGCGATGAACCGTCGCGCGCGCATCTGGACCTGCTCGGATGTGCAATTGAAATGGCGCGCCGCCAACTCGATGAGCGCGCGCTTCATCTCGCTCGCCGCAATCAACGTCGCGCGCCCGGCCATATGAGTGAGGCGGCTGCCGCCGGCGCCTTCCTCCCATTCGGCCGTGTCGGTATCCCCCTGGCATACGATCACGTCGGCCAGTGGCGCCTGCAGCTCTTCAGCGACCACTTGGGCAAGCACCGTGAACGATCCAGTGCCGGTATCAGCCGCTCCGGTGATCAATATCAGCTTCCCATCGCGATCGAGCGAGAGCGTTGCTCCCGAGGTTCCGAACGCTCCCGGCGCGCGTTCGTAGATTCCGATCCCCCTTCCGACATTGGGTGGCTTGGGCGAGTTCCATTTCGCGGCGTCGGCTGCGGCGGTCAGCGTCTCGCCGCATCGGATGTGATGAAACCGTTCGCCCATGGCCGATTCATCTCCCTCGACCAGCACGTTGCGCAGCCGAAACTCGAGCGGATCCATCCCGAGTTCGCCCGCAATCATATCCATATGGCTTTCGACCGCGAACGTGGTTTGCGGCGCCCCCGGCGATCGGAAATGGCCGCGCGGCACGGTATTCGTGTAGACGCGCAGCGACTCGATTTCGATGTGCGGGATACGGTAAGGGCCGGCCGCCGAATGCACGCTGCCGTGCAGGAAATGCAGTGGAATAAATGCGCCGTACGCGCCGCAATTGAAGATAAGCTTGGCCTGATGCGCGATGATTGTGCCGTCGCGGGTAACGCCGGTGCGCAGCGAGATTACGCCCGAATGACGCGGATTCCCGGCCGTCAGCTCCTCGGTGTAGTTCATCACCATCCTGACCGGTCGGCGGCTCGCGCGCGCGAGAAAATAGCAGAGCGCGCTGTCCATCAATGAGCCTTTGCCGCCGAAGTCGCCGCCGATCGAGGTCGGATTGACGCGCACGCGCTCTTCCGGCACGCCAAAGGCGGCGGCGAGTTGCCGGCGCGCGATGAACGGCGTCTTATTGGAGATCCAGATATCAATCTTTCCGTCGGGTCCGATCGCGGCCGCGCAGGCGTGCGGCTCGATGTAACCCTGATGCACCGGCGGCACGACGAAGGTGTGCTCGAAAATCCGTTCGGCAGTCGCCATGCCCTGCGCGAGGTCGCCGCGGCGATAGATGCTCTGCGAGCAGACGTTGGCAAATGGATGATAGCGGCTCTCGCCGCCGATCGGCGGAATTGGCGGATGTTCGTAGCGTTCAGGATGCTCGTGGATGAGGGGCGCGTCGGGAGCCATCGCCTCGATCGGATCGAACACCGCCGGAAGTTCTTCGTATTCGACGTCCACCAGGCTAAGCGCCTCATCCGCAGCGTCCGGCGTTTCAGCGGCGACTGCAACGACTTTCTCCCCGATGAACCTCACGCGATCGCGCGCCAGCACGGGAATATCGCGCAGAAATCGCCCGATGCGCACCTCGGGCAGGTCGGCGCCGCTGATTACCGCGTGGACTCCGGGCACGCGGCGCGCGGCAGACAAATCGATCGAGACGATGCGCGCGTGCGGAAACGAACTGCGCAGGGCGCGCCCCCAAAGCATCCCGGGAAGCGTGATATCTGCGCTGTAGCGGGCCCGCCCGGTCACCTTGGCCGGGCCTTCGACATGGCCGGCCGACTGGCCGATACTGCGCGGGCCTTCCATCACGGCTTTTTCCACTCACCCTCCGGGTTGCCTGGAAATCGCTGCAAATCTCAGCTTCTAGCGCTACAGATTCAGAATGACAACCGGGGTCTGCGGCACGCCCGTGACTGTCGTACAGCGCTGGAATTCGATATTGATCGACGGTCGAATCGTGAGCGACCAAAGGAATTGACAATGGCGATCCGTAGTGGCCGGGAGTTCGTCGAAAGCCTGCGCGATGACCGGGTGGTGTATGCGAATGGCGAGCGAATCGCAGATGTAACCGAATATCCGCCGTTTCGCGGCGCGCTCATGTCGCTCGCGGCGCTGTACGACCTTCAGAATGAGCATCGCGCGGAACTGACGTTTGCCTCGCCTTCGACGGGCCAGCCTGTCGCTGCGAGTTACCTGATGGCGCGGACCGTGGAGGAGGTTGAATTTCGTCGCCGGGCGGAGCAGATGCGGGCGGACTTCACGTACGGCCTGATGGGACGGATGCCGGACTTCTGCAACGCTATGGTCACCGATTTCGCAAGCGGCGCGGCGGATCTCGGCGTGCGCGAGCCCCGCTTCGGCGACAACATCACTCGCTATTACGAGCTCTGCCGCGAGAACGATCTCTGTCTCACGCACACGCTGATCGATCCCCAGGTCGATCGCGCGCGCGGGCCGGCCGAGCAGACCGACCCGTTTCTGACGATGCGTCCCGTGCGCGAAACAGACAGTGGCGTCATCGTTCGCGGCGCCAAGATGCTGGCGACCCTTGCGCCGCTATCCAACGAACTGCTGGTTGGTCCCTTCCTGCCCCGGCGCCCGGGCGAGGAGGATTATGCGCTCTGCTTCGCTATTCCCAACCACACTCCGGGGCTGAAGTTCATCTGCCGGGAGACCTACGACGACGGCCGCGGCCGTTTCGATCGGCCGCTGACCTCGCGCTACGACGAACAGGACGCGCTCGTGATCTTCGAGGACGTGCTGGTGCCGTGGGAGCGGATGTTCATCTATCGCGATATCGATATCTACAACAGCGTCACCGGGCGTCGGCTGGGCTATACGCAGCTTCAAGCCTGCATCCGCGGCCTCGCGAAGCTAAAATTCCTGGCCGGCCTTGCCTGTCATATCGCCGAGGCGATTGGCCGCAGCGACGCGCTTCATTTCCGCGCGCAGCTCGGCGAACTGGTGGCCAACGTCGAACTGGTGAGCGGGCTGGTTCGGGCCGGAGTGCCGGAGCTGGTCGATGCGAAGAGCGAGCTCAGGCCGCCGCGCGCCCTGTCGGCGACTTTGTGGGTCCTGATTCCACAGGTGCAGGTGCGCGCGATTCAGTTGATTCGCGAGATGAGCGGCAGCGGTCTCATCCTGACCCCCACCCAGAAGGACTTTGAGAACCCCGAAATCGTCGGCCATCTCGAAAAATACCTGCGCGGCAAGAGCCTCTCGGCGCGGGAGCGGGTCCAGCTCTTCAAACTCGCATGGGATCTGATAGGCGAGCCGTTTGGCAGCCGCCAATTCCAGTACGAATGGTTCTACGCGGGCGATCCGTACTTCACGCGCGCGCGCTTTTACGAATTGCCGGTCGTGCAGGAGTATAAAGAGATCGTGACGAAGCTGCTGCGCAGCAACGGCATCGAATAAGAAGCGTGAACGTGGGGGTCAGCTTCGGCGTCTTTAAAGGAGAGCGTCATCATGAACGCAAGCTATTTTTGCAGCGTGCCGTATGCCGCTGAAGTGAAGAATCGGGACTGGCCGACGCCGCCCGCGCTCTGCGATCGGGCGACCAGCGCGAAAACGATGAACCGCGCGATAGAGCAGGCGCTCTTCGCCGAGGAACTGGGCTTCGACTGGGTCAGCGTCTCCGAGCATCACTACTCGCCGCGCATCCTCACGCCGAGTCCGATGATCTTCGCGGCTGGTCTGACGCAGCGGATGAAGCGCGCGCGTATCGCGCTTCTGGGTCCGCTGATGCCGCTGTCGAATCCGATCCGCGTGGCCGAAGAGCTGGCGATGCTCGACGCGATGAGCGGCGGGCGAATCATCGTGCTGTTCCTGCGCGGCACGCCCAACGAAATTCTCACCTATCGGAACAATCCCGACGAATCGCGCGAGATGACGCAGGAAGGCGTCGAGCTAATCCTGCGGGCATGGACGGAGCCGCAGCCCTTCGGATGGGAGGGACGTTACTTCAATTTCCGCACCGTCTCGGTATGGCCGCGCACAGTCCAGGAGCCGCATCCGAAGGTCTTCACCTCCGGCAATGGTCCCGACTCGGTGCAGTTCGCCGCGCGCAATCGCATCGGGCTGGCACTCTCGTTTCTCCCGCTGTCGGCTGTCAAGCAACGCGTCGAACTGTACCACGAGGAGGCGGCGAAAGAGGGATGGCAGCCGACCGCCGACGATGTTCTCTATCGCTTCTTCGCGCATGTGGCCGAATCCGATGAGCAGGCCGCGCGCAACATCGGCGGCGCAAAAGTCGATCTGCGCACGCTCTTCAACATCAACCAGGGCGTCGTCGATGCGGTCACCGGCAATCGTCCGGAAATGCGCGAAATCGAGTCGCCGTTCCTGTGCGGCGGGCCGGCGACGGTGCTCGATCAGATCGGCGAGTTGCGCGCAGCAGGCGTCGGCAACATGGATATGTCGTTCGTCTGGCCGACGGTGTCATATGAACAGCAGCTCCGCTCGATGGAAGTGATGGGCAGGAGCGTCCTGCCGCAGATCCATAATCTTTGATGCCGGGTAATCGAGAAGGAAGGAAGCATTTGGATGGCGCAGACCAGAGAGCATGATGAATCCGCACGCAGCGCGACGTTTGAGATCGACGGCGTCCGCTTCGGCGTGCGCGAAGCGGGAAACGGCCGTCCGGTGGTGGTGTTTGGTGACGAGGCGCAGGCGAAGGCGCTGGCCGACGGCCTCGCCACGCACAATCGCGTTCTTGCGATGGAGGTCTTCGAGGCGGGAGCATTGCGCGCGAATCAATTGGCGCAAATCGCCGCACGGGCGGTTACGCGCATCGGTCTCGAGCGATTCAGTGTGATTGGAATTTCGAGCGGCTCATCGCTTGCGCTAGCGCTGGCCACCTTGGCGCCAAATCAAATCGACAAGCTCATCCTGCTTTCGCCGCCGCGCATGGCGGAATTCGATGCGCAAATCAGTGCGAATCTGGGCCAGGTTACGGCGCCGACGCTGGTGATGGTCGGCACGCGCGATCGCTCGGGCGCAGCGGAAACGATGCGCACGCTGCGCGAGAAGCTCCCCGCCTGCCAGTTGCTCTTCGTCTATGGCGCCGGCCGCGCACTTATCACCGATCGTCCCGACGCGTGCCTGTCGCCGATCAACGAGTTTCTTGAGCGCGGAATCGAATACGTGGTCTGCCACGAGAGCCAGGTGATTCGACGGTAAACGGCGCTGCCGGCAGCCGCTTAACGCCGAACCAGCTCGGGCATGATTTTGCTCGCGAACAGGTCGAACGAGCGGCGCGCGTGCGCCGCGGTCATGTTTCCCCACGCAAACGCGAGGATCACGTAGTCGGGTTTCGTCACCTCGAGATGCTGCGCCAGTTGATCGCGCACCGCCCCGACCGATCCGACGATCGCGATGCCACGCTTGACGGCGACCTCGAGGTCGTCGGTATGCGCAATCCATTTGACGTGATTGTCGCTCCAGAGTTTTTCGGTGTTGTTGTAGTAGGCCTGCCACGCGCTTTCGCCGATGGTTCTCGCTTCGCGATCTGAATCCGCCACGAAGAAGTGACGGATAATGCCTGCGGTCGCCGCGCCTTGCGGATTGGCGTTCAGCGCTTCATCGATACCGCGGGCGCGAACCTCGCGATAAAGAGCAGTCAGTCGCCCGACGTTCTCGCTCTGGCCGAGGAAGACGACATTCAATCCATGTTGCGCCGCGAACGTAGCCCCGTCCTCGTTGTTCGCTCCGTACCAGAAACCGGGATTGGGCGTCTGGAGCGGCCGCAACTCCATCGGCACGTTCTCCAAGGCATAGAAACGACCGTGATGGAGCAGATGCGGGTTGCGCAACCCCTTGAGAATCACCTCCAGCGCTTCCTGGAACCGCGCCCGCGATTCGAGAATCGGCACGCCGAAGTAGGCGAGTTCATACGGCGAGATGCCGCGGCCGACGCCGATTTCCAGCCGTCCGCCGCATAGATGATCGAGCGTGCAAATCTCTTCGATCAGCCGAATCGGATGATAGAGCGGCAGCAGATAGACCATCGGGCCGAGCCGAATTTTGGTGGTGCGCGCGGCCGCCGCGGCCAGCAACAAATTCTGCGATGGCGCCATGCTGAGCGGCGTGAAGTGATGCTCCGCGACGTGATAGCCCCAGATACCTGCGCGGTCCGCCGCTTCGATCAACGCGAGGCGCTCCTGGAGAAGCTGATTCAGTGGACCGCCGCTGCTGGTCCGCTCGACATGATCGAAGATTCCGAACCTTAACTCTCTCACATCGCGCCTCACCCGGTTTGGATTATCAGTGACTAGCACAATCGCGAAGCCCTTTGCTAAGTACAATCCGGAGGGCGCGAACGATGACTTACAGCGTCGTCAAAAGCCGCTGGGCGAAAGCGAATCCCGGGCTTGGCACGGGACCGGTATCCGTTGAGCGGTATATCTCGCCCGGTTCTTCGAACTGGAGCGCGACCGAATTTTCCGCCGTACTTGGTTGAATGTCGGCCGCGTCGAGTAATTGCCCGGACCGGGCGATTACGTCGTGAAGGAAATCGCGATCTGCAAAGAGTCGATCCTTCTGATGCGTGGCGCGGATTGAGTCGTGCGCGGATTCCATAACGTCTGCTCGCATCGTGGGAACCAGCACGATCGAAGAGTTGCGCGCGTTTTACGATGCGATCACGCCGCGCATCGAAGCGATCGGCGCCTACCTGAATCAGTTCGCGCTCGACGAGATACCGGGCGAGGCGCGCTCGTTGCTGTACCTGTCACTTTCGTGGACCGAAATCGCGAGCGCGGTCGAAATCTACAAACAGCCGACGGTCATCAACGGCCTCGATCCGCGGCGCTTCGCGCGCCTGAAAGAATGATCAGTCGAGCGGGAAGACCTTGCGGAACGGCTTGATCTCGACGCGCTCCAGCACGCCGCCCGTCATGAACGGGTCTTTCGCGAAATAATCCTTCACCGCCGCCTCGTTCTCCATGTCGACGACGACCAGCATCCCGCTGCCGTCCGTGAACGGTCCGCCGAGCAGCAGCTTGCCTTTGTCCAGCAGTTGACGGACGTGCGCGAGATGCTGCTCGCGGAGCTTGAGCCGCAACTCGGCGACGTTGGGTTTGTCGTATCCGATAATCGCAAACAGCATGACTCTCTCCGTCTTTATTTCAGCAGTTGCTTGCTCCGAGATGGTCAGCCGGCCTTCGATTCCGCAACGTCATAACCTGGTGACATCGGCCCGCCGGTTGTCTTTCTTGTAAGGCGCTGGAGCGACGGTCGCGCGAATCTCGCGCTGCGGCTCTCCGGGGTCGCCCCAAACGACCGTGACCTCCGTGCCGGGCGCGCTGTATTCCACGTCGATGGTGCATAGCGAGAGCATCTGGCGAAAATAGTAACTGTAGCCGCGTGAGGTGGCGACGCCGACGACTTTGCCATCCTTGGTCACCTTGTCAGCGTACATGAAGCCGCGCTGATCGCGCGGCATATCCATGTAATGATACGGCTTGCCGGCGCGAAACAGTGAGGCATAGACATCCACCACGTCATCGGCGTTCCACACCAGGGTCCGCATCGTGCGACGCGGATGTTCAACCTCGGCCTCCAGCGCGGCACGCCCGCAAAAGTCATGGTCGAATCTGATTCGGTTCGCCCATCCCAGCTCCACCGGGCTCCGATACCATGCGCTTATCTCGTCGGCCTCGAAGCTGCCGGCAATATTGAAGGTCACCGCATAGGCGGGCATCGCGGCCTTGAACTCCGCCAAATAGTCTTTCATGTCCGGCTCGAAGATCGCAGGTAAATAGTCTGTCACGATGGTCGGAAAGCAGGCTTCGAGATGGTTGATGAAGACCGCGCGGCCGCCGAGTCTGCGGATGCCGAATTCGCGCCCTGCCTCGATTATTGCATCATAGATCTCGCGCGCATAAACAATCGGCCCCTGCAGCTCATATCCAATCTCGCCGGCCATTCCCTGGCGCAGCGCGTGGACCTCGCGTCCGTTGATTCTAATGGTTCCTGAATGCATGAACCGGATGTCACGCACGCTGGTTCCGGATGCCTTTTCGACCACGTGTATCGCGTTTGGACCTGAAACCTGGAACTTGAACCAGTCGTCGGGCTCCGAAGTGGCGTCATAGTGCCCATGCCGCAAATTGTAGTCGGCCCAGAAGCAGCCGCGGCCAAACAGCATAAACTCGTCTTCCGCGAGCCGGCTCAATATCCCCTCGTGGATTACCTTGCCGTCCGCATTGCAGTGGATTACGTGCTTCGCTTGTTTGATTGCGAACTTGGCGAAGCTGTTGACCGAGATGTCGGAAAACAGCTTTAGCGTGCCCGGGCCTTTGAAGCGCCTCTGCCATAGGAACGACCAATCCCCGATATAGCAGGTCTCCTTCCACGACATGCTCTCGTCGATCCAGTCGGTATATTCCGGAAGGCCCCAGCGAACGGTAAAGTACCCTTCAGGGGTGGTCCGCAATTCTTTAGGATTCATCGCAAACCGCTTCAGCCTCCGGTTCTTCGGCGCTCTCTAAATTGCCGCCACTAGCCGCGCCGGCGAGAGCATCCGCTCGTTGATGCCCGAATCCGCGAGGTCCGATGGAATCCCCTTGCGTGTCGCGAGGCTGGCGCACAAACGGCCCATCGCGGGCGAGGTTTCGATCCCGTAGCCGCCCTGTCCGGCGAGCCAGAAAAATCCGTCGACCTTGGGATCATAGCCGACGACGGGCAGGCCGTCGGCGACGAAGGACCGCAGCCCCGCCCAGCGCCTGATGATGTGCGTCACCGGAATCCGCGCCGCGGCCTGGATGCGCTCGACGGCGATCGCGACATCGAGGTCGTCCGGCTGCACGTCGCACGGTTCCATCGGCGTTTCGTCAGCGGGCGACGCGAGAATCCGGCCTGCATCGGGTTTGAAGTAAAAGCTTTCGCCAACATCGTGAACCGAAGGCCAGCGCCGCGTGTCGATCTCCGCCGGCGGATCGAAGATGAACGCCGTGCGGCGTTTCGGTACGAGGCCGACCGGCGCCGCGCCTGCGAGCGCGGCGACCTTGTCGCACCAGGCGCCGGCGGCGTTGACGATCACTGGCGCCGAGAATTCGCCGGCCGCCGTGTGCGCCGTCCAGAAACCGCTTCGAAAATCGAGTCCGCGCAACTCCGCATTCGTGACCACCGCGCCATTGCGGCTCCTCAGCCCGCGAAGGTAGCCGTAATGGACCGCGTGCACGTCGATGTCCATCGCTTCGGGATCGAGTATTGCGCCCGCTATGTAATCCTCGCGCAGCACGGGGACCATCGCGCGCGCTTCGCGCGCATCGACACGCCGCACCGCGCCGACCGTCCGTATTGATTCCCGGAAAGATCGCTCGAGCGCATCAGTCTGGTCGGCGCGCGCGATGAACATCATACCGCGCGGCGTGAGCAGCGGCGCGTCGGCAAATCCGGCGGGCGGATCGAGGAAGAATGCCCGGCTCGCGCGCGTGATGGCGCGCACCGCCTCGGGACCGTGCGTCTGGACGTACAGCGCCGCCGACCTCCCGGTCGAGTGATAGCCCGGATGGCTCTCGCGTTCGATCAGCAGCACTCGCGCGCGGTGCGAGAGCGAGAAGCCGGCGGATGCGCCGGCGATGCCGGCGCCCACCACGATGAAATCGTAGCGCTCCATCGTTACGACGCCCCGTCTACGAGGTACCTCAGTGCCAGCGTGGCTGGGTTTCGGTCAATGACTCGAGCTCCTTGGCCCATCCTTTACTCAGCGGCACGAGGAAAAACTGCACGATCCGCCGATTACTGAAAAGCCAGCGGCCGTCGACCAGTTCGTATTCGTCGTAAATTTTACCACATCCGATCAGGCTCTCGCCGTTGCGCACGGCAAGATTGTCGAGCCAGCACCATCCCCGTGCATGCGTCTTGTCGAGAAATTCGATGTAGTGGTTGGTGAAGAACGGCTTCACGCAAAACGGCCAGGTGCCGGTGTAGTGTTTCTTGATGGCCTCGTGGCCCTTGTGGATGCCCCAGCCGAGATAGGTGAAATCGACCGCCCCATCCTTGGTGAACAGGTTCGCCATCGCGTCCGCGTCGCGCCGCAGGATGCATTCGCCGTAGGCGTAAGTCAGCGATTTGATCTGCTCGCGATTCCAGAGTTCTTCGACCTTTTCTTCCAGAGTTTTTTCCACGAACCGTTCCTCCGAGCGTCGATATTTTACGTATCGCTTATCGGACCGCGGGCCCGCTTTGTCAATCAACGCATCGATTGTCCACTCGCGCGATCGGCACGCGTGAAAAGAAAAGCGCCGCCGATCTTTCGACCGGCAGCGCTTTTGTCTCGACGAACGTCCTCCGATCACTTCGGCGTGTAAGCGATCGTAGATCCGGCTGGCGCCGATTTCGACTGCGGCACGCGCTGCTTCTGCGCCGCCGCCGGACGCATCACGAAATCGAAGTTGAGGTAGTAATACGGCTTGTCCATCCTGCGGCCGTCGGGCGCAATGCCCGCAGGCTTTTTGACGTACTCGCGGATCAGCGAATCCTTCACGCCGAACACGGCATCGGAATCGATATACTTGTCGCCGGCGCTGAAAACATGTGTCACCAGTCGCTCCTGACCCGGCGCGCGCAGCATGAAATGGACGTGCGCAGGACGGTACGGATGGCGGCCTTGCGCGCGCAGCAACTCGCCCACCGGACCGTCGGTCGGGACCGGGTAGAAGATCGGCCGAATGGTCCAGAATCGAAAGCCGCCGCCGGCATCGGTCTTGAGCACGCCGCGCCCGCCGAAACCGCCGATCTTGTCGAGCTGCTGAACGTCGTAGTTGCCGATGCCGTCGGAATGCCAGACGTCGACGGTTGCGCCCGCGATCGGCTTGCCGTCGACCGCCCTTACCGTGCCCTCGACATACATAGGCTCGCCTTCGAGCTTGCCCGTGAGATCTTCGCCGTTTTTGAACTCGGGCGGATTGTTGACATAGAACGGGCCGAACACTGTGCTCTCGGTCACGCCCTTCATGGGCGGATGATTGATCGCATCGACCAGCATCGAGACGCCGAGCACGTCCGACAGCAGGATGAACTCCTGGCGCTTGTCGTCGCACTTCTGGCCGGTGCGGGTCAGGAAATCGATCCCGTAGGCCCACTCTTCTTCGGTCGGACGGATTTCACGGATGAAGTTATGAAGATGCCGCACCAGCGCCTCGCTGATCTGTTTCGTGCGAGGCTCGGAACAGTTCGAGAACCGCTCAATGACGGCGGCGGTGATGGTATTTTCGTCGAAATTGCGCATCGTCGATCTCCGCTCCTCTCGATATGCAGTCGGCGTCCGGCAGGTCGCCGTTTGCTGCTCTTGAGGTTACTACGTTTCCGAGACCGGCATCCACCGTCGCGATCCGCGGACACAAGGCTCCCGCGCATCCATCTCTGCGGCCCGCGCCGCGGGAGCGACCCTGAGCGCATCGGGGAGGATCGGCAAAATCATGCGGCTTGCGAGTGCCGAAGCATCGAGTACGAACTGCCGCGCCGGTCCCCATCCAAGCCCGAAATCGTCGCGAAGCTTTGGCGGCATCAGCCCGACCGAGGCGAACCCGATGATCGAGGTTCCGAGCGCAGTCGGCATCGGCACGTTAGGCCGGAGAATATGCCTCGCCAGTTCGCGCGCCGTGTCACCCACCGCAATCGGCCCCGCGTAAATCATCCGGTCGATGTAGTCGCGGAAATCGCGGAGATTCCGAGGGATCACCGAATCGGGAATTCCGTAGAGTCGCGCGATCTTCGTGCTTCCCTGGTAGTAAAGCTCCTGCTCCGCCGTGGAGAGTTCGCGGACGAAGACGCGGAAAACCAGCATCGACGTATCAACCAGCGTTGCGTGAACCCAGAACAGCAGCTCGGGGTCGTTCGCGTAGTATCGCGCGCCGGCTCGATAATCTCCCGTACGTTCATGAAGCGCGCCCCGCACACCGGCGTGAATCGAGCGAAGCTGGTCGGCAGCACTGCGCGCTTCGCCGGCCGTGCCGAACAGAATGATCGCCATGGTTTCCATCGTGCGGCGCAGCCGTCCCATCGGATCTTCGCGAAAGCGACTGTGACGATCGACCGCGGCGGCGATCAGCGGATGCGCGATCTGCATCAGCAGACTTCGCGCAGCGCCGAGGATCAGGATGCGTTCGCGATTCACCTGCCAGTTGATGCCCGAGATGTCGAACAAGCGTGCATCCCGCGGCTTCAGGGAGCGGGGCGAAGCTGACCGCTTCGCGCCGCGCCGGATGGCTCGCGCGGATATGCCGCTTGTCCGCGGTGCTTTGCGATGCTGAGGTCTATTCACCGGGCCGACCTCGCGCTTTTATTGCTTCAGATTCCGATCACGAAGGCGCAACTCGTGGTGGCGCTGCCGCCGATGTTAAGCATCGCGAAACGTTTCGCGCCCTCGACCTGGTAATCGCCAGCGGTGCCGGTCACCTGCCGGTATGTGTCGAGCATCTGGCGCACGCCGGTTGCGCCCACCGGGTGGCCCGCGCCGATTAGCCCGCCGCTCGGATTGATCGGGAGACGCCCGCCGAATTCGATCGTGCCGTCCTCGATTGCTTTCCACGATTCGCCGGGCGCGGTGATGCCGAAATGATCGATGGCCATGTATTCGGAAGTCGTAAAGCAATCGTGCGTTTCGATGCCGGAGAGTTCGTTGACCGAAGCGATGCCCGCGCGCTGGAAGGCATCGAGGATCGCCTGGCGCGTGTGCGGCAGAACATACTGATGATCGCGGCTTTCGCGGACCTTGGCGGCAAATTCAATCCGCGCCGTATGATGGCCCCATCCGAGGATGCGCGGAATTTCCGCGATCGGGCGATGGCGGCGCGCCGCGTAGCGCTCGGCGTACCTCGCCGAGGCGAGAAACAGGACCGCCACGCCGTCGGTAACCTGCGAGCAATCGCGCACCTTGAGCCGTCCCGCGACCGGCTGAGCCATCTTGCCCGCCTGCTTGGGGTCGTTCTCGGGAATGGGCCAGTTGCGGGTTTGCGCGAGCGGATTGCGTCGCGCATTGGCGAAGTTCAATTTCGAGATGCGTTCGAGATATTCATCCTTCAGTCCGTAACGCCGGTCGTATTCATCGCCGAGTTGCCCGAACAGGCTCGGAAACGGGTAGGGCTTGCCCTTGCATTCGCGCTCGTACCATCCCGCGGTGCCAAGAAAATCACCGCCAGTGGCGGTGTCGACCGTTTTCATCTGTTCGAGGCCGACGACCGCCGCGAGATCGTAGCGCCCGGCCTCGATTTCCGCCGCCGCGGCGAGAATCGCGATCGATCCGGAGGCGCACGCCGCCTCGTGGCGGCTGGTTGGAATTCCCGAAAAAGCCGAATCGGCTTCGAGAAAAAAAGCGCCGAGCTGCCCTTGATGGGCGTAAAGCTCGGCGGCGAAATTGCCGATATGAGCGGTTTCGATCTCGCGCGCCTCGATTGCGGTACTCTGCAGCCCCTCCGCGACCGTGTCGCGCATCACATCGACGAAATGCTTGCCCTCACGATTCCAGTTGCGCGCAAAATCGCTTTGCGCTCCGCCGAGGACGAAAACTGCTGGCTGCGTCACCGATCGATCTCCTGCGCAAATTTCCGGTTGATTATAGCAATGGCCGAGGTTCCCGCGCCCGCCCTCCCGCGTCAAAAATTAAGTAGCTCAATTCATCGGATCCGCGGTGGGCAGCTTAAGCATGAATTGGCCATGGTTTTCATACGCGGTGTCGCTGATGATCCAGTGCGTTCCCGCGGCCTGCAGATCGCGCAGGCATTTCTGCAGAATGTGATTCGAGCGCATCGCGCTGCCCGCGGCATAGCGGAACGCGGTTGTGGCGACCTCGAGCGCGATGTCGATCACATATGAACCTGACGCGCGCAGCGCGGCATGATCGCTCGGCGCGAGCGTTTCGCCGGCCGAGACGCGTGCCCACGCCTTTTCATACAGATCGAAGATCAGCGCCCGCGCCGCGCGCAGCTTGAGGTCCGCCTCGCCGAGCGTGCGCTGGAACACGGCCCGATTGATGAGCGAGCTTTGCTTCACGTACCCGCGGCTCTTCGCCGCCGCCAGCGCAACCACTTCATCGAGTGCCCGGCGCGCCACGCCCAGCGCAAATCCGGCGTTCTCATTGGCGATAAAGCCAGGAAACCCGAAGCGATACAGAGCGCCGCCGCGCTTGGGCACGGACTCGTTCGGCAACTGATGCGTGAATTCTTCGGGCACGAACAGATCCTTCACCGCATAATCGCAACTGCCTGTACCCTCCAGTCCCATCACGTACCAGTTGTCGATGATCTCCGCCTGCTCCTTCGGGAAGACGCAGAACCGGATGTCATGCGAGCCGGTACCACCCTCGATGAAACCCGGAACCGTAACGTAATCGGCATGCTTGATGCCGCTGCCATAGGACCATCGCCCGGTTAAGCGGTAGCCGCCCTTTTCGCGCACCAGCTTGCCGAGCACGAAGCCGCCGCCGCCGCAAAACGTTGGATAGCGATCGCCGGTATAGATCTTTTCCGCGCCGGCATCGGGCAGGAATGCGCCGCTCACGCCCATCGTTGCGGCGCCTACGAACAACCACCATCCGGCGGCTGAATCGATGTACGAGACGGCTTCGATCACATCCATCTGCGTCATCGGATCGGCTTCCGCGCCGCCCAGCACGGCGGGCGTCTTCAGCGAGATGATGCCGGTATCGCGCAGCGCAGCGACCGACGACGGCGGCAGCGTGCGGAGCTTCTCAGCTTCCCAGGAACCGGCCGCCAAAATGTCACGTACCTTTTCGACCTCGCTCAGCAGCGCGGCCCGCTTTGCCGCGCGTTCGGCAGGGAATTTCGACTTGATCTCTCGCACGCTCGATTAGTTCCTTACCAAAGATTTTTCGAGGCGATCCTGGCGCCTTCGGCCAGCGCCTCGAGTTTCAACCAGGCGACCGTCGGATCGCATCCCGACCATCCGACGAACGTGCCGAAGCCGCAGTCAGTCCCGGCGATCACCCGCTCCTTGCCGATAATACCTGCGAAGCGCTCGATTCGCTGCGCGACGAGCCGCGGATGCTCGACGTGATTGGTGACGCTGTCGATGACGCCCGGGATCAACGCCTTGTCATCGGGAAGTTTGATTTCCTCCCACACCTCCCATTCATGCTCATGGCGCGGATTTGCCGCCTCGGGATAGATGAACTTGGCGGTGGTCTTCAGCACCGGCTGAATGATTGCGCGCAACTCGACGTCGCGATGATGCGGACCGGCGTAATTGCCCCAGCATAGATGGAGCCGCATCTTCTCCGGCGGAATTCCGCGCGTCGCATGATTGAGCGCCTCTATAACCACGGGGATGTACTTTTTCTGATCCACGGGCCCCGGGCCGCTGGTGAAGCAATGCCCGGACATCGCGAGGTCCGGCGAATCGAGCTGCAGATCGAAACCGGCATCGACGATTGCCTTGTACTCGATCGCGAGCGCGTTGCTGATCGCTTCGAGATACTTCTCGAATGACGGGTAGTAACGATTCGGGAAGTTGAAGGTGACGTGACCCGGAGTCACCGCGCAGATGAAGGCGTCGTCAGTGCGCCCGCCGAGCGCGGTTTTGAAGTTGTCGAGATCCGCCTGGATTGCCGCGCGATCGCGCAGCTCGATAGGTCCGACGACGGCCGGTAGCAACACGTGCTGGCCCGCGTCGCTGTTGAAGATCTGTTGCGCGACGCCCGGAGCGTCAGCCAGGTCGGCAGCCCTGAACTCCGCCTTGTCTGCGAATCCGGTGTAGCGCTGCGCGACGTAGTTGCTGAACCCGGGCTTGCTCATTTCACCGTCGCTGATCAGATCGATCCCGACTTTGCGTTGACGTGTGACTACCTCATCGACGGCCTGCCGGACGCGGGCGGCGAGCTTCTTTTCGTCGACCGCCTTGCCGTCGAGCTTGTCCCACATCATGCGGACGAGATCGTCGGGTCGCGGCAGGCTGCCGGCGTGCGTCGTTCTGATTCGATCTTTGTTGAGTTGCATCGATGGCACCTTCGCCTTTTATTCGACGGGCGGTCTGTCCTTCCGGTTTGCGCGCCCGCTTACGTTTGCCTCTCCCATACCACGCCGTCAAGGCAAACCGCGCGGCTTTGCCAGTTCGCACGGCTTGAGTATCGTCATCCGAGATGCGCAAGTGGCTCTATGGCGGCGGCATCGGAGCGGCGCTGATCGTCGTCATCGCCGTCGCCTACGCCTTCTTCAGCCTGACCTCGATCGTCGCCGCGAATCGCGATCGGATTTTGAAGCTCGCCGGCGCGGCGCTCGGCCGTCCGGTTTTCATCAACGAAATGCGCGCGAGCCTCGGATGGGGCGTATCAGTCGAAATCACCGGCCTCAGGATCGCGGACGATCCTGCGTTTTCGCAGCTCCCGTTCTTTACCGCCGACGAGGTCTCGCTGCGCCTGAAATTCTTCCCGCTGCTCTTCGGCCGCGCCCGGTTCCGCCAACTCGACATTGTTCAGCCCGAAATTCGCGTGCTGCGCAATGCCAGCGGCGAGCTGAATCTCGGGACATTAGGCAATGCGCGCGAGAAAACCGCCGGAACGAAGGCATCGTCCAACAGCGCTTCCGCGCTCGCCCGGCTTGCCATTAAGCAGCTCAACATCGATGGCGCGAACGTCATCTACAACGATCTTTCCCAGCCGGCGAAGCCGATCAAACTTCACGGCCTCGACCTGAGCATCGAGAATTTCCGCGCGGATGCTCCCTTCGACGTAAGCCTCAAGTTCGGATTTCTCGGCCGCGACAACGTCGATGTGCACGGCAAGGTCGGTCCGCTGCTCGCGCGCGGGATGTTTTTGCTCAAACGAGTGCCGGCCGATCTGAGCTTCGCGCTTGGCCCGTTTGAAATCGACAAACTCCGTAAGCTGACCGACATCGGAAAAAAAATTCCGGCGGAGCTCGCGATGCCCGATCCAATTTCAATCGCGGGAAGTCTCAAAGGTCCGTTCGACGACTTGGCGTTTGAAGTCCGCTCCGATCTCACCGGGCAGCGCATCGCATATGCGCCGAAGTTCGACAAACCCGCCGGCGTTATGATGATGATTTCGGCGCAGGGCACCCGGACCCGGCAGCCGGCTGAGATCAAAATCGCGTCCGCCGAAATCAAGCTTGCGACGCTAGATCTCCGCGCGACGAAGATCGCGATCGCGCCGCCCGCGCTCGCGGCGCAGATTGACAGTAACGCATTTGGACTTGGCGACGTCGCCGCGCTCATCCCAACGGCTGGCCGGTACGGGATTTCGGGGAGCGGCGAGCTTCACGGGACGGCCGAAATTGCGGGCGGCAAGCCCAACTTTGATGGCGCCATCGTTTTCCACACAGTGGGAATCAAGTCGCCGCCGGGGAAGCTGCCGCCGATCGCGAATTTCAGCGGTACTGTCCGATGCGCCGGCACGCGTGCGACGGTCGAACCGACTACCTTCACCCTCGGCTCGTCTCATCTGAGTTTCAAGGGCAATCTCGACTCGATCACGCCGCTGAATGCGGCGTACTCGATGACCGCCGACGCGCTCCACCTCGATGAACTGCATCCGGGACGTCCGCCCGGAGAGGTGATGAACCAGGTTGCAATCAGCGGCACGGTGACCGGCGCGCCGGATTCGCCGCAGGTGACCGCCCGGATCGCATCGCCAGATGGGACGGTTAATCGCGTCACGTACCAGCATCTCAATCTCGATGCGGACTACAATCGCGGTCGCCTCCACGCTCATCCGCTGCAAGCCGACGTTTTCGGCGGCTCGCTCGTGGCGAACATCAACGCCGTCATCGCCGGCGCGCCGAGTTTCGGTATCGGTATGAAACTGCACCGGATCGATCTCGAGCCCGCGCTGCGCTCGCAGCACATCAGCGCGGCCAACTGGGTGCATGGTCTGCTTACCGGCAACGTCTCGCTCACCGGACGCGGCGCGCAATGGCGGCAGATTAAGCCGACGCTCAGCGGCAGCGGCACGCTTCAGCTCGTCAACGGCAGGCTGGTCGGCGTGAATATCGTGGCGCTCGCGATCAACGGCATCGCCGGCGCGCCGGGCGTGAGCCAGCTTCTCGACGCCACTTTCATGTCGAGTCATTCCGGGATGCTCGCCGATCCCGACACCGAGCTGACCAACGCGAGTTTGAGCTTCGTGCTGTCCGGCCCGCGCATCACGACGCACGACCTCATGGTGCAGTCGCAATTCTACGGCATCACGGGCGACGGCTGGTTCGACATGAACAAAAACATCGATATGGATTCGGACATCCAGCTCACCTTCGGGTTGAGCGTCGCGATTCCGGTGTGGGTTAAAGGTCAGCTTCCGGCGGTTATCGTCATGCCCAATCTGCCGAAGCTCACCGAGCGTATCGCGATGGGCGCGATCAGCGCGCCCGGCCGCATCCTCAAGGGCGGGATGAGCGCAGTCGGCGCGATTTTCGGCGGCGGCAGTTCATCGAATCAACCGCAAAGCAATCAAACACCGCCATCGCTTCCTAACCCGCTCAAAACTTTGAAGAGCCTGATTCCATAGGCGTGCGGAGAGAGATATGTCCGCCAACATAATTGCCGAAATCACAAGTGGAAAAATTCGCGGCGCGATCGATCACGGCGTCTGCGCCTTCAAGGGGATTCCGTACGGCCGCGCGCCAAAGGGCGCGCTCCGCTGGCGTCCACCGATGCCGCCGGAGCCGTGGGCCGGCATCCGCGACGCGCTCGAGTACGGCCCTCGCGCGATGCAGACTGAGAACACCTTCGGCGCGGCGCCCGAGGTCTTCGAGCTTTACAGCGGCAACTCGACGCTCCCGATGGACGAGAATTGCCTCGTGCTCAACCTCTGGACCCCGGCGCTCGACGATCGGCGGCGGCCGGTGATGCTGTGGCTGCACGGCGGCGCGTTTATCTCGGGATGGGGTTCGACGCCATGGTCCGAGGGCGTAAGTCTCGCGCGCAAGCAAAATGTTGTCGTCGTGACGATCAATCACCGGCTCGGCGCGCTCGGCTTTCTGCATCTCGAGGATCTATGCGGCGAGGAATTCGCCGGCGCCGGCCTCACCGGGATGTTCGACATTATCGCGGCGCTGCGATGGGTGCGCGAGAACATCGCGGCGTTCGGCGGTGATCCCGGCAACGTCACCGTATTCGGCGAATCGGGCGGCGGAGCCAAGATCAGCGTGCTGATGGCGATGCCGGCCGCGCAGGGGTTGTTTCATCGCGCGATCATCCAGAGCGGACCGGCGGTGCAGATGGCCTCGCGCGAGGAGGCGGGCAGGACGGCGAAGCAACTGCTCGATGAGCTCGGACTCGCGCCGGCGCGCGCCGGCGCGCTGCGCAGCCTCCCGGCCGATCGGATTCTTGTGGCACAGGGAAAGGTACTGGCCGGGATCAGCCGGATGTCTTTCACGCAGCGGCGGCGAATCGGCTTTAATCCGGTCGTTGACGGCAGACATTTTCCAGCCGGTCCGTTCGAGCCGGTCGCGCCGCGCATCTCGGCGTCGGTGCCGCTGATGATCGGCACCAACCAGGATGAGATGCGGCTCTTCTTCGCGGGCCATCCATGGTTCGAGCAGCTTGACGACGCCGCGATGCGCGAGCGGCTGCGGCAATTCGTCGGCGAACGCGCGGACGAGATCGCCGCCGCGTATCGTCGCGCGCGCCCGGAGGATTCGCCGCGCAAGTTGTTCTCGGCGATCGCAAGCGATGCCGGGATGCGCATTCCGTCGCTGATCATGGCGGAACGGAAAATCGCGCTCAACGCCGCGCCGGTGTTCGTCTATCTGTTTACCTGGCGGACGCCGGTGCTGGGCGGGATACTCGGATCGGCGCATACGCTCGAAATTCCGTTCGTGTTCGATCTGGTCGACAGCTCGCGGCTTACTGGCGATTCACCGGCGCGGTATGAGCTTGCCGATAAGCTGAGCCGGACCTGGGCGGCATTCGCGCGCACCGGGAATCCGAACCACGATGCGATCCCCGAATGGCCACCCTATTCGATAGCGGAGCGCCCGACGATGATTTTCGACGAGCGCTGCCGAATTGAGCACGATCCGCTCGGCGCCGAACGCAGGGCATGGGACATCAATCGTTAGCGGACGTCAAAATTACGTTACGCAGCGGATTGCCCGAGCGGCGATGCCCCTGCGATCGCGCCGCGGCCGTTCTGCGCTTGCGCCTTCGATACCCGCACCGGCAGAATCACCAGGCTCAATCCGTGTAGCTGCAGCCAGGTCTGCATTTCGAGCGCGGTATGATTATGCAGGAAGCGGCTGATGAAGCCTTCGAGCTCGTCGGTGAAGATCAGCTTGCCGGCGAAGAAGACCGCCTGCGGGAACTCCTTCGCGACCGCGAGACAGAGATGCTTCAGCTCCTCGACCACGTCGGGCCCGATGCTGATTCTGAGCTCGGGATGGAACCCCATGTCGGCGGCGAGCCGACAATATTCGTTGAGATCGTCCGCCACCTGTTGCTCGAGCGCGCGGACCTCGTCGGGGCCTTTGAGCAGTCCTGAGTCGACCTCGCCGACGCTGACGAAGACCACGTTCTTGAACTGGCCCCCGAAGAGGCGCTCCAACGTGACCAGCGTCGCGAGGCCGAGGCCGTTGAAACCGCCGACCAGCAGGACTGCCGTCGGCGCTTTCGGATCGAAGGTTTCGACGTGGCTTTCCTTGGCGGCGTAGATTTGCGGCAGGATGTCCGCCTCGAGCTGCTGGATGGCCTCCGTGACGCTCTGATAATGGCGTCGAACCGTGTAGCAGACCGCGACCAGCCCGCCGGTCATCAGCATCGTGACCCATCCGCCTTCGTCGAACTTCAGCACCAGCATCAGACCGAGAATCAGCGCGGTGAAAAGGCATCCGACGCCGTTGATGGCCAGCTTATGGATCCATCGGCGCTCGTTTTTGCGCTCCTGCCACCAGTGCGTGCTCATCCCGAGCTGCGAAAGCGTGAAGGTAACGAAGACGTTGATCGAATAGAGCACCACCAGGATTCCGACCCGGGCCTCGGTGCCGATCAGGATGAGACCCGCCGCCAAACCCATCGCCAGCACCCCGTCCTGCATTACCAGCCGGCCGCTCAAGTTGGTGAAGCGGCGCGGCAGCCATCGATCGCCTGCCATCGTGGCAAGCACGCGCGGACCGTCGACGAAGCCGGTCTGCGCGGCGACGAAGAGCAGCGCGCCCTCGGTAATCAGCGTGAACGTGATGATCGGCGTGCCGATCGGCAGGCCGAAAAGCGTCCAGCTACCCGCCACGTTTTGGAACAGGACGGCATTGAGGGTCTGGCCGTGGACCGGTTCGACGTGGAACAGCAAATAGCCGAGCAGGATTCCGCCCGCCAGCAGCGCCAGCGACACCGCCATGTAGAGCATGGTGCGCTTGCCGGTCGCGGTCCGCGGCTCGCGCAGGATCGGCAGTCCGTTGCTCACCGCCTCGATTCCGGTGTAGGTGCCCGCGCCCATGCTGTAGGCGCGGAAGAAGATTATTGCCAGCGCGAAAGCGCCGATCGAGCTCACCCCGCTGTGTACCTGCGCCATGGCGTCGCTGGTGATCTCGGGCAGCTCCATAGAGCGGCTCACGAGCGCGTAGCCGACCAGCCATGCATGCATGACCACGAAGGCGAGAAAGATCGGCAGCAACGAGAGCACCGATTCTTTCACGCCGCGCAGGTTCATCCCGATCAGCAGAACCAGAATGAGCAGGCAGAACCAGAATTTGTAATGCAGCCAGGTGACGGGCAGGAAGCTGAAGATCGCGTCAGCTCCGCTCGCGATCGAGATGGAAATCGTCAGCACATAATCGACCACCAGCGCCGCGCCGGAGATCAGACCGGGGTAGGGGCCCAGGAGCTTGGTCGCGACCAGATAGCCGCCGCCGCCGGTCGGAAACAGATCGATCGTCTGAGTGTAGGAGGCCGAGATGATGAAAACCGTGAGGGCGGTCAGGAGGGCGAGGAAAACCGCCAGGTACTGATGATGACCCAGCGCGAGGAATGCCTCTTCCGGCCCATAGCACGATGAGCTCAGGCCGTCCGAGCCCAGCCCTACCCAGGCCAGAAAGGCGACCAGCGAGAGACGGTGAAAGATGCCGGGATCGCGGACATCCCGGGGCGGACCGATCAAAACGGCCGCCAGAGTGCGTCGACGTTCCTCTGGCGGGGCTTCGTTATCCGATGCCAACGAGGTAAAGCGGCCTCCTTGCCGAAAAAGGAAAGTTTATGAGGAAAACGTCGCCAAAGAAAGGTGCTCTCGATCGTTCCGCGGCCTATGATCAGTTGGAATACTTCGCGCGTTCTAGGCCAAGCTGATAGCGGGCCGCGTCGATAACGTTCTGCATCAGCGCGGCCACCGTCATCGGGCCTGTACCGCCCGGATTGGGCGTGATCCATCCGGCGACCTGCTTCACATTCTCGAAATCGACATCACCGGCAAAGCGGCCGGCTGCGATGCGTCGGAAACCGACGTCGATCACGCAGGCGCCCGGCTTGACCATCTCGCGTGTGATTAGGAATCCGGAATCGGTCTGCGCGCCGGTGCAGGAGACCAGAATGTCGGCTTCGCGGCAGAGATCACCGAGGTCGCGGGTGTGGCGATGGCACCAGGTGACGGTCGCGTTGCACATCCGGCCGCCGAGTATCATCGCCAGCGGCTTGCCGGCGATATCGCTGCGCCCGATCACGACAGCGCGCGCCCCGGCGATCGGCACCTGATAATGGCTGAGCAACGCCAGTACGCCGCGCGGAGTGCATGAGATGAACCGGCCCCATTCACCGCGATAGAACCCGGCGACGCTCGAAGCGCTGACCGCGTCGACGTCCTTCAGCGGCGCGATTTCATCGAAGAGCCGAAACCAATCCAGCGATCGCGGCAGCGGAAGCTGGAGCAGGATTCCGGTCACGGCAGGATCGGCATTGAGCCGCGCGATGGCCGCGCTTACCGATTCCATCGTGGCAGCCTCCGCGTCGAGTTCGATCACATCGCTCTTGAACCCGACGTCGGCCGCCATCCGGCGCTTGTTGAGCACGTATTGTCGCGAGGCGGGATCATTGCCGACCATGATCGCGACGAGTGCCGGCACGATCCGATGGCGCGCGGCGAGTTCGCGGGCATGAGCGCGGACCTCAGCCACGATCCGGCGGCTCAGCGCGCGACCGTCCATAATGGTCGCGGACATCGATGATTGGCTCAGGCGGCGCCGCCGTTTAAGCGCAGTACCTGTCCGCTCACGAACGAGGCCTCGCGCGAGGCGAAGAATGCCACCGCCGCCGCGACCTCTTCCATCTTCCCCGGCCGTCCCATCGGGATCCGCGCGATCGCCCGCAGCAGATTCGGGGGCGGCTCCTTAAGCTGCAGACGCTCGGCGGTCGATTCGATCAGCGTGACGGCCGGCGCCACAGTGTTGATCGTGATTCCAAACGGCGCCAGTTCGATTGCGAGGCCGGAGCTGAGCCCGTGCACGCCAGCCTTGGCCGAGTTGACCACGGCATGATCTGTCAATCCACCGAAGACCGCGTTGGCAGTGACATTCACGATGCGCCCGTACTTCTGCTCGCGCATGATTGGGACCACCGCCTGGATGCATCGAAAGGCCGTCCACAGATTGTTGGCGAAAGTGGTCGCTATCTGCTCCTCATTGAAGTTTTCGTAGGGCTGCACGCCGCCTCCGCCGGCGTTGTTGACCAGCACGTCGATGCGGCCGAAGGCGCGCCGCGCGTCGCCGATCAACAACTCGGCGACGGCCTTTTGGCTCACATCGCCCTGGAACGGCAGCACCTGGACGCCTGGGCATCGGCCGGCGATTTCATCAACGGCGCGTCCGATGGTCGGCTTCATGTCGGCGGCTATCAGGTTGGCACCCTCGGAGGCGAGCCGCAGGGCGATCACCTTGCCGATACCCTGGGCCGCGCCGGTGACAATCGCGCTCTGGCCGTCGAACCGTCTGGTCATTTCCGCCATCGATGAGTCCTCGCTGCTCGAAAAACGATGCTCTCCAGTCTGTCCCACTCGGATGAAGCCCCGCAACCCTCGTTGCCGTCGACTTCCGGATCAGCCAAGTGGACGACGTGCCGAACTATGGGGTCCCGGCCCTGCTTCCGCTCAAGATTTCCGTGTCGTGGGATTTCATGGGCTGGACGGTGTGCCGCCGCTTGCGGGTGGGATTGCGCCGGAGGGCGTTATACAATCATCCGCCATCGCGGGAGGAGCGTGGGATGAGATCTATTTTTTGCCGCGCGCGAGCACCGTTCGCCGTGGCCGTGTTAGGCATGTTCGTTCTGGGCGTGCTCTCGCTCGCGAGCCGCGCCCTGGCGTTCGGTCCCAACATCCCCTACGTTGATCCGGACCAGGAGACGGATGCGCCGCCGAACGCATGGCTGCTGATGGCGCCGCCGACAACGCAGTCGGGACTTACCGTCGATACTCAGGCCCGGCTCGCCAACTGGATTACTTATGGGCGCTACAACACGCTGAAGGAGTGCAGCGCGACCATCCAGATCGTGCGCAGCGGCGTGGTTCCCACCTCGGGCTTCCCGCCGCAAATCACCGGCAACGCGATCGCGATGAACGCGGTCCCAATCCCCAGCGCGATGCAGATGCCGTCCGGATATCCCAGCTCAGCCCAACCCGGGTACGGCAGCGCTATGCCGGGGGCGCCGCCGATGCCGTCCGGATATCCGCCGACAGGCGCTGCGATGGGCCAGCCGGCATATCCGAATTCAGCGTATCCCGGTGCGCCAGCCGCCCCGCCATCGGGATACCCGGGCTCTCAACCTCCTTATCCGGGAATGCAGCCGGGCTACGCAGGCATGCAACCGGCTTATCCTGGTATGCAGCCGCCAACCTATCCGGGAATGCCGCCCGGCGCACCCGGGATGCCGCCCAGCTACGGTCAGTATTTGCAGCCCCAAACGACGATCCAGCAGCCCGCTCAGTACATGACGCGGCAGCAGGCCGATGCGGCCTACTGTTTCGCCGACAACGACCGGCGGCTGCAAGGATTGATCGCATCGCCACCCACGGCGACGTCGCCTGGCCAGCAGCTACTGAACGGATCCTTGGGCGGAGCCGGCCCGAACTTTTCGGGCAGCGGGCGCTAGCGATCGTTCACGAGCGCTCGATCGTTGCGCGCGCCCTCGCGTAATCCTCAGGCGTGTTGACGTTGATGAAGCTTTCGAGTTTCGGGTCGACAGCCCGCATCTCGGATTCTCCCACGATTTGCGCATCGATGCGTTCGACTATCGTATGCAGCCGCCGCTCGCCGATGTCCTCCATCTCCGCCAACGCGCCGAGGCATCGTCCCCGATAGACCGCATGCAGCATCTGCAACCGCCCGCCGATCCGCGGGATGACTGCATCGTGTGGGCCCAGCATCGCGCATAACTTCAGCGCCACCGCGGCGCGGAGCATCGGAAGATCGCAAGAGGCGACGAAGCCGTAATCGCCGCCGGCCGCTTCCAACCCACGTCTCAATGCGTGCACCGGTCCCTGGCCAGCGACCCGATCGCGCACCAGGATGATGTCGGCCGCCGCTTCATCGATTACCGGCGACTGCTCGGATGGCATCGCCCCGACCACGATTATCGGCGAAAATGCGCGGCGCAATTCCGCTACGACGCGCTCGACGAGCGTGCGGCCGCCAAGCGGCAGCGTCGCCTTGTCGCGGCCCATCCGGGAGCTTCGTCCGCCGGCCAGGATGATCGCGAACGCCCTGCTATCGAATGCCATGCGCACGCCCGCCAATCATCATATACTCCGATGCAAATCGAACGGAGACAAAAAGGGCGCCCCGAAAATGGAGCGCCCTTCGTGGTGAATCGGAAAATGCGGCCTACAGCTTCACGAAAACGGTTTTGACCTGCGTGTAGAGATCGACCGCATACTTGCCGAGTTCGCGGCCGAAGCCGGATTGCTTGTAGCCGCCGAACGGGGAGATCGGATCGACCATCCCGTAGCAGTTGACCCAGACCGTGCCGGCCTTCAACGCGCGCGCCACCTTATGGGCGCGGCCGACATCGCGGGTCCAGACCGCGGCCGCAAGCCCGTAGGTCGTGTTGTTGCCCTGGAAGACGGCGTCGTTTTCGTCCTTGAACGGGATGGTCGCGGCGACTGGCCCGAAGATCTCCTCGCGCGCGATGCGCATGTCGTTGTTGACGTCGACGAAGATCGTCGGTTTGACGTAGTAGCCCTTGCCGGCTGCGGCCTCGCCGCCGATCGTAACCTTTGCGCCTTCCTTCCTGCCGATATCGAGATAGCCCTTGACCTTGTCGAACTGCTCTTTCGAGACCAGCGGTCCCATCTTGGTCTTGGGATCGAGCGGGTCACCCATCGTCATTCCCTGCGTGTACTTCGTGAGCTGCTCGACGAAATTGTCGTAGATGTCGCGCTGCACGAAAATGCGCGTGCCGGCGGCGCAGACCTGCCCGGAGTTGTAGAACACGCCCATCATCGCGTTCGGGACCGCCGCTTCCATTTCGGCATCGGGAAAGATGATGTTCGGCGACTTGCCGCCGAGCTCGAGCGAGACCTTCTTCAGGTTGCCCTCCGAAGCGTGCAGGATGAGCCGGCCGACCTCCGCCGAGCCGGTGAACGCGACCTTGTCGATATCGGGATGCTCGGCGATTGAGCTGCCGGCTCCGGGCCCGAATCCGGTGATCAGATTGAACACGCCATCGGGCAGGCCCAGCTCGCAGAGCAGCTCACCGAGGCGAATCGCGGTCAGTGGCGTCTGCTCCGCCGGTTTCAGAATCGTGGTATTGCCGCACGCGAGTGCCGGAGCGACTTTCCATGCCGCCATCAGCAGCGGGAAGTTCCACGGGATGATCTGCCCGCAGACGCCGACCGGCTCGCGCAGCGTGTAGTTGAACATCGAGGGATCGGAGGGATTGGTCTCGCCGTAAATCTTCGAGCACCATCCGGCGTAGTAGCGGAAGGTCTCAGCGGCGGCCGGCACATCGATCGCGCGCGCCTGCGAAAGCGGCTTGCCGTTGTCGAGCGACTCGAGTTCCGCCAATTCGTCCGCGTGCGCATCGATAGCATCGGCGATCTTGAACAGGAACCGGGCCCGCTGATGCGGTCCCAGCTTCGGCCATTTCCCTTCTTCAAACGCTTTGCGCGCCGCCTTTACCGCTTCATCGACATCGGCCTTGTCGCCTTCTGCGACCAGCGCCAGGACCTCTTCGTTTGCGGGATTGATGGTCTCGAAGGTTTTGCCCGATTTTGATGCGACCCACTTGCCGCCGATCAGGAGCTTCTTGGGGCCGCTCTTCAGGAACTCGAGGACGGCGCTCTGCTTCGCGCCGCGCGCCGCGATTTCTACCGAGGGTGTCGCTGCCATCGTGGGCTACCTCCTGTGGAATGCGAAAGAATTAAAGCCGCCGGGCATCGCCCGTCGGGTGGCGTGATGAACCCTGTCGCGCCGATATCTTAAAAAACGATAGTGAATCGCATTTCCAATCGCAAACCGGCGCCGGCCACGCGGGCTGATTTTGCCCCGCGTTGCCGTGCTGGCTATCCTTGAGCGCCGTGCCGGTCAAGAACACGCCGCTCATCGCGCAGTACCTTGCCGTTAAGCAGAAGGTGCCGGACGCGATTCTGTTCTTTCGGCTCGGCGATTTTTACGAAATGTTCTTCGAGGACGCCGAGGTCGGCGCGCGCGTCCTCGACATCCAGCTCACTTCGCGATCCAAGGACGGCGTGCCGCTGTGCGGCGTGCCCTATCATGCCGCCGAGCCCTACGTCGCGCGGCTGCTCAAGGCCGGCTACAAGGTTGCGATCTGCGAGCAGGCCGCGGGCGACGGAAACCATCGCGGGCTGGTGCCGCGGCAGATCGTGCGTATCATCACGCCGGGCACGGTTGCCGAGGAGACCGTGCTGGCCGCGGTCGAAAAGAGTTTTTTGATGGCGATTACGGAGGCGGGTGACGCTCTCGCGCTTGCCGCCGTCGATATTTCGACCGGCGAGTTTATCGCCACCCGGATGTCGGGCGTGACGACGCTGCGCGAGGAGATCGCGCGCCTCGCGCCGCGCGAGCTGCTTATACCGAAGGGCAATCCGCGGATTGAAGCAGCGATCGCTAAGCTCGATTTTCCGTTGACGCGGCTCCCGGAAGCGAGCTTCGGGACGGCGGCGGCGCAAGCGATCGCGACGCGCTTCGGAATCGAGGCGGCGGCGCTCGATGAATCGATCGTACGGGCGGCGGGCGCAGCGCTCGCCTACGTCGAGGACAATTTCGGCCGCGACCTGAATCATCTGCGCGCGCCCGCGATCTATCACGCGACCGAGTACATGACGGTGGATGAGGTCAGCCGCCGCCATCTCGAACTGATCGTTTCCAGCGACGGTGGGCGCGCAGGCTCGCTTCTCTCCGTGGTCGACGAGACGCTCACGCCAATCGGCGCGCGCACGCTCGCCAACTGGATCGTCTATCCGCTGCTCGATTTGGCGGCGATTCGCGAGCGGCACGACGCGGTCGAGGAGTTTTTCGACGCCGACCTCGGCGGAACGTTGCAATCCGCCCTGGCTCGCATCGGCGACCTCGAGCGGCTCGCGGGACGAATCGGGACGCTCCGCGCGAGCCCGCGCGATTGCGCGAATCTCGGACGCGCGCTTGCCGCCGTCGGCGAGCTGGCGTCGGCGCTGTCTAGTTTCCGCGCCGGCCGCATCCGCGCGGTCGCGGCGCGTCTTGCGCCGCATCCCGAGCTTGCCGGGAAAATCGCGGCCACGCTCGGCGACGATCCGCCGGTCAATCCGCGCGAAGGCGATGTGATCCGCAGTGGATTTAGTCCGGAAGTCGACGAATTGCGCGCGCTGGCCGGCGATGCGCGCGGGGTGATGGCGCGGCTCGAGGCCGAGGAGCGCGCGCGCACGCATATTCCATCGCTCAAGGTCCGTTACAACCAGGTCTTCGGCTACTACTTCGAGGTTACCAGGGCCAATCTCGATCGTGTGCCCGCCGACTACGAACGCAAGCAGACGCTGGTCGGTGCGGAGCGCTTCACCACGCCGCGCCTGCGCGAGCTTGAACGGAAGATTCTGAGCGCCGAATCGGGCGTCAAAGAACTGGAGCATCAGCTCTTCGTCAAACTGCTGCGCGATTTATCGGGCTACACGGCCGAGATCCTCGAAACGGCGCGCGCGGTCGGCGAACTTGACGCCCTGATGTCGCTGGCGAGGGTGGCGCGCCGACGCGGCTACGTCCGCCCCGCGATGAACCAGGGGACGCGGCTTCGGATTCGCGACGGGCGTCATCCGGTGCTCGAAGCCGCGATGCGCGCGGGCGAGTTCGTGCCCAATGATCTCGAGGTTGATTCCGACGATCGCCAGTTGCTGCTGATCACCGGTCCCAACATGGCGGGCAAGTCGACTTATCTGCGGCAGACCGCGCTTATCGCGATCCTGGCCCAGATGGGCAGCTTTGTTCCGGCCACCGAGGCCGAGTTGGGGCTTACTGACCGGGTGCTGACCCGAATCGGTGCGCGCGACGAGCTTCGTCGCGGCGAGTCGACCTTTATGGTCGAGATGCGCGAGACGGCGCGACTGCTCGAAGGACTCACCGAACGGAGTTTACTCCTGCTTGACGAGGTTGGACGCGGCACCAGCACCTTCGACGGGCTCGCGATCGCGTGGGCGGTGTCCGAATATCTGCACGATCGCACGCGCGCGCGAGTCCTCTTCGCGACCCATTTCCACGAGCTGACCGAGCTTGCGAGGGAGCGCCCGAGAGTCAAGAATCTCAGCATGGCGGTGAAGGAGTGGGGCGGTGAGGTGCTGTTTTTGCGCCGCGTCGTCGAGGGCGCTGCGAGCCAGAGCTACGGGATCGAAGTGGCGCGGCTTGCCGGACTGCCGGCTGCGATCGTGGCGCGCGCCCGTGAAATCCTCTCCCATCTCGAAAGCGGCGAGCTCGCGGGTCGGATCGCGCCCGATGCCGGGCCGGGCCAGGCCGCGCAGATGCCGCTCTTCGCGCCGGCCGAGAACCGCGCGATCGCCGAATTGACCACCATCGATGTCGAACGGCTGACCCCGGTCGAAGCCCTCAATCTGCTTGCGCGAATCGTTCAGCGCCTGCGCGGAGGCGGCGGCTGAGGGCCGCGATTTATCGCGATGTGGCGCTTGGGACTGGCAGGCCATACGCGAAAATTCGCCGTTGTGGCGATCGTGATGCTCGCAATACGCGGCATCGCCGCGGCTTCGACCGGCGATACGGTGCTACGCGGAGCATCGCTCGCGCGCTTCGGCAAGGTCGTCGAGCTGCGCTTCGCGTTGAGCGGCGCGCGCGTCCGTCCCGAGCTCAGCGCGCACGGCAGCCAGCTCTGGATCGATCTCGCCCGCACACGCATCGCGATGCCGCCGCGGCCGCTCGACGGGCAGATCTCTTCACCGGTCGATTCGATACGTGTGATGAGGTCAGACGCAGGCGATGCGCGCCTCGTGATCGAAGTGAATCAGCATTGTGATTATGCGATGGCGCGAAGCGCGCACGCTCTGCTGATCCGGTTCGCGCCTTACGGTTCGACGCCGAATCTGGCCGCGCCGCTGCTGAACGGGCGCAATCAAACCCGGCATCGGGCGGCGTATGCACCTCGCTACCAAGCGTCCGCTCCTCAGCAAGCTGATGAGCCTCCGCCCGCAACCGCGCTGGCGGCGCTTCATCCACCCGGCCCGCCGCCATCGATGCCGGCGCCGCCGGTTGAGAACCGGGGCGGCGAATCACGGCCAATCGTAATGATCGATCCCGGGCACGGCGGAAACGATCCCGGTACTGAGGCGGGTGCGCCGATCATCGAGAAAACTATCGCGCTAGAAATCTCAATCCGCCTCGCGCGCGCACTCGCCGAGCGCGGGGTCGATGCGCGCCTTACGCGCCGTTCGGATTACTTCATTTCGCTGCCCGAGCGCACTCAGATGGCGAATCGGGTCGGCGCCGACCTGTTCATTTCGATCCATCTCAATTCGAGTCCCGAGCCGGAAACTGCCGGAATCGAGACCTACTATCTGAACAACACCACCGACCGGGCGACGATTCGGCTGGCGCGAATTGAGAATGCCGCCGGCGGCGCGAACTATGGCGCATCTTCGGCGGTCGACTTAAACTACATTTTGAGTGATCTCCGTCAGAACAATAAGGCTGCCGAGTCGGCGACGCTGGCCCGGATGATCGAAGCGCAGACCGCGGCGATGTTGGGTTCGAAGCTCGGCGTGCGGCTGAATGAACTCGGCGCGAAGCAGGGGCCGTTCTACGTCCTGGTCGGCGCGCGGATGCCCGCGGTGCTCGTTGAATGCGGTTTTCTGTCGAACCGCGTCGAGGCCGCAAATCTCGCTTCGGCTCCGTATCAGCAGGCGATGGCTGACGCGATCGCGGACGCGGTCGTGCATTATTTCAATTCCGATGCCGCGGTGGGCAACCTGTGAAGCAGGCTGATCTGCTCGCCGAGCGATCCGCCGCCGCGCCGCCGGCTCCGGCGCCGCGCGATGAAAACGGATTGCTCGCCGCTTTCGGAGCCGCCGAGCGGCCCGGCACGATCGCGCGCGCCTATCTGCAGGCGGTGCGTGCGGAGCTGGCGGACCGTCATTTCGCGGGCGCCAGCGGCACGGAGATCGTGCGCGACTTGACCGCGGCGATCGATGTTCTGCTGCGCGCGCTCTATCGCCATGCCGATGCGGCCCATTCGGCGCGCTTCGCGCGGCTCGATCAGCGGATGGCCGTGGTGGCGCGCGGCGGCTACGGGCGCGGCGAGCTTAACCCGTATTCGGACGTCGATCTGCTTTTCCTTCACGACTGGAAGCCGGGACCGTATCTGGAAATCGTCGCCGAGATCATCCTGCACGCGCTGTGGGATGCGGGGCTCACCGTCGGGCACGCCGTGCGCAACGTGAAGGGCACGCTCAAGATGGCGACCGACGATTTGATCGAGGAGACCGCCATCCTCGATGCGCGCTACCTGGCCGGCGAGCGGGCACTCTTCGAGGAACTCGAGAAGCTGCTCCCGCGCGAGGTCCTGAATCGCAACCAGCTCAAGTTCTTCCGCGCCAAGCTCAAGGAGAGCCGCGAGCGCCATACCCGCTTCGGCGATTCCGTCTACCTGCTCGAACCGCATCTCAAGGAAGGCGAGGGCGGGCTGCGCGATCTCCATACCGCGCTGTGGATTGCGAAGGTCAAGTACAAGGTCCATTCGCTCGAGGAGCTGGTGCACAAGGCGGTCATCGGCGAGTCCGAGTTGGCCGAAGTCCTGAGCGCGCGCGATTTTCTATGGCGGGTGCGCAACTCGCTGCATTTTTTGAGTGGGCGGCACTTCGATCAACTCACCTTCGAGTACCAGGAGCGAATCGCTCCGCTGCTCGGCTTTCACGCGGAGGCGGGTCTCGGCGCCGATGCCTCGCTGATGCGCGCCTATTACCGGCATGCCAGCACGATCCATCGTTTCGCCGAGGGTCTCATCGCGCGGGCCACCGAAGAGATCACGCCGGGCCGCTTCCTGCGCCGCAACACGCCGCGCCAGATTCGCCCCGGCGTCGTGATTCAGGGCCGCGTCCTCGGCATCACGGGCGAAGATTTCTTTCCGCGCGATCCGGTGAACCTGGTGACGATCTTTGCCGAATGCCAGGCCCATGGCGTCGAGCTTTCGGGCTCGGCCTACCAGATGGTCTGCGACAACTTGGGGCTCATCGATGAACGCGTACGCGCCGACCCGCGCCTCGGCGCCGCTCTGCTCGCGATTCTGAACAGCAGCGCGCGCGTCGCCGAAACCCTGGAAGCGATGCATCGTGCAGGCGTGCTCGGCGCGGTCATCCCAGAGTTCGGTAATCTCTATGCCCGCGTGCTGCACGACCTCTACCACATCTACACCGTCGATCGTCATTCCCTGGTCGGCGTGCGCGAGTTGGAGCGGCTGCGCGCCGGCGAGTTCAAGACCAGCGCCCCGCTGTTGACGGAAGTGGCGCGCGACCTCGATTGCCTGTCGCTCATCTTCCTGGCCTTGCTGCTGCACGACATCGGCAAGGGTCACGGTCACGCCCATCATGAGCGCGGCGCAGTGCTGACCGCCGATATCTGCCGGCGGCTGGGACTCGGCGCGGAGGAGATCGACTCGGTCGTCTTTCTGGTCCGCAACCATCTGTTGATGTCACAGGTGGCGCAGAAGGGCGATGTCGACGATCAGCAGATCGTCGCCGAGTTCGCGCGCGAGGTGGGCTCGATCGAGCGGCTCAAGGCGCTTTACCTGCTGACCTTCGCCGATATGCGGGCGGTCGGACCGAACGTCTACAACAACTGGCGCGACATGCTGCTCGGGGACCTCTACATGCGCGCGCTCAGGATGCTTGAAGAGGGCGACCGCGAGGCGGTCGACCCGGCGCGCCGCGTGGCGATCGCCAGGGCCGCGGTGCGCCAGCAGCTCGAGGCGCATCACGCGCCGGCGGAGTCGATCGCGCAATTCCTGAAGCTGATGCCCGACCGCTACTTCCTGACCGTTCCGGAAGGCGACCTGACGCTCCATTTCGACATGATGGAAGCGCTGCCGAAGGATGGCGGATTCGCCCTGGTCTGCCGCCATCGCCATTTCACCGAGCGCGAATTCAGCGAATTTTTGGTCGCGACTCCCGATCAGCCGGGCCTGTTTTCGAAGATCGCAGGCGTACTCACCGCCAACAACCTCAACATCCTGTCGGCCCGCATCACCACCCGCACCGACAGCGTGGCGCTCGACAGTTTCCGCGTCTCGCACACCGCCGGTCCGGCCGCGGTGGCCCTCGAGGAGCATCGCTGGGAGAAGGTCGAGCGTGAACTCGAGCAGGTGCTGCGCGGCTATCGCGAGGTCGTCGACCTCGTTGCCGCAGCCCATCGCGAAGCCTCATTCCGGCGGCGTAAATTCGTGCGCCGCGTGCCGACCGAGGTGACCGTCGACAATCGCAGCTCCGAGCAATTCACCGTCGTCGATGTGTTCACGCAGGATCGTATCGGGCTGCTGTTCACGATCACGCACACGATGTTCGAGCTCGGCCTGGTGATTCACCTGGCGCGGATTTCGACCAATGCCGATCAGGCGATCGACGTTTTCTACCTGAGCGATCGCGCCGGGCGGAAAATTGCCGCGACCGACGAGCTGCGCGAGAAGCTCATCGCGAAGCTTGCCGAAGACGCTGACGGGGCGGGCGGTTGAGAGCAGCGGGATGGGACGAGCTGATCGACCGCCATCTCGAGCGCCGGTCGGTCGAACGGGGCCTCAGCCGCAACTCGATGGAGGCCTACGGGCGTGATCTGCGCGATTTCCAGGAGTTCTGCCGGCGCGAGGGACTGGCGCCGAGCGCGCTCGATGCCGCCGGCATCACGGCGTACCTCGAAAGCCTCGCTGGGCGCGGCCTCAAGATCTCTAGTCAGCGGCGCGCGCTTTCGAGCCTGCGCGGGCTGGTCCGCGAGCTTAACGAGAGCGGCATTTTGGCGCGCGATCCGCGTCCCGCAATTCGGTTACGGCCCTTCGCCAGGCCGCTCCCGCGGACGCTCTCGCGGCGTGACATCGACATGCTGCTCGCTGCGATCGATCACAAGACCGTGCGCGGGCTCCGCGACCGCGCGATGGTCGAGTTGGCGTACAGCTCGGGGCTCAGGGTCTCGGAGTTGATCAGCCTTCAGTTGCATCAGCTCGATCTCGAACAGGGGCTGGTTACCGTGGTCGGCAAGGGCGGCAAGGAGCGGATCGTGCCGATCGGCTCGGCAGCGGCCAGGGCGCTGCGCAGCTATTGGAAGGCGCTCGCGGCGGAACGCGCCGCGCAGGCTGCCGCGGCTGAGAAAGGAAATCGCGGCAGGCGCCGCCGGCTTCCGAAGCCATCGTCAGCGGTTTTCGTTACGCGGCTTGGGCGGCCGATGACGCGGCAGGGGTTTTTCAAGGCGCTCAAGCAGTGGGCGCGCAATGATCGGCGCCTGGCATGGCTCAGTCCGCACACGCTGCGCCATTGCTTCGCGACGCATCTGGTGGAAGGCGGCGCCGATCTGCGCGCGGTGCAGGAGATGCTCGGCCACAGCAACATCGCGACCACCCAGATCTATACGCATCTATCGAAAAGTCATCTGCGCAAGGTGCATCGCACGTTTCATCCGCGCGCCACCCTCGCCAAAACTCGGCCGCAAATGGACCGGGAAATTTGAACACCGCCGTCGAGTTCATCCGCGATGTGTCGATCTGGGCGGTTCCGACCGTCTTTGCGATCATCGCCCACGAAGTGATGCATGGCGTGGTCGCGCGCTGGCTCGGCGATGACACCGCGGAGCGCGCCGGCCGCCTGACGCTCAACCCGGTCTCCCACATCGATCCTTTCGGCACCATCATCCTGCCCGCGTTTCTACTGTTCCTGCGCCTGCCGGTCTTCGGCTACGCCCGTCCGGTGCCGGTCAACTTTTCGCGCTTGCGCAACGGCCGCACCGGGATGATCGAGGTCGCCGCCGCCGGGCCGCTCACCAACTTCGCGCTTGCGATCGCCAGCGCGCTCGCGCTGCGTTTCGCGATGCCGATGCTGGCGGGGCCGGGCAACCATTCGATCTCGCTGCCGCTCGCCTACATGCTGCACGCCTCGGTAATCATCAACGTGGTGCTGGCGGTGTTTAATCTCTTTCCGCTGCTGCCGCTCGACGGCGGCCGTGTAGTCGCGGGCCTGCTGCCGCTGCCGGCAGCGCGGGTGTTTGCGCGTCTGGAGCCCTATGGATTTCTGATATTGTTGCTGCTGTTGTATACGAATTCGATCGACGTGGTGATTAATCCGGTGATCAGGGCCATCGCGCGGATGCTGTTGTGAGCGCGGGGACGAGCGTGCCGATGGACAAGCCCGAAGCGAGCGCGCCGCCGCGCTTTCATCTGCCGGTCTACGAAGGGCCGCTCGATCTGCTGCTGCATCTAATCAAGCGCGCCGAGCTTGCGCCGGGCGACGTCACCGCCAGCATCATTACCGAGCAGTACCTGGAATACCTCGAAGTGCTCGAAGCGTTGAATCTCGACATCGCCGGCGAGTACCTCGTGATGGCCTCGACGCTGCTGCTGATCAAGTCCTTTTCGATGCTCCCGCATCCGGCAGCCGACGACGCGGACGAGGCCGAAGAACTCAAGCGCGATCTGGTCGAACGCCTGCTCGAATATCAGCGCTATCGGGAAGCGGCGGCCAAGCTCGGCGAGCGGCCGCTGCTCGGCCGCGACGTCTTTGCCGGAGGCGGCGAGGCCATTGCGGAATCCGATCGCGTCGAGGCGCCGCTTAAGGTCTCGGTGTTCGATCTCGTGCAGGCGATGGGCGCGGTGCTCAGGAAGATCGCCGACCGCCTTCCGCGCGATCTCGAACTGCGCGACATCCCGATCGCGCAATGTATCCCGCGTGTGCTCGAAGCGATCAGGCGGGGCGGGCGAATCGAGTTTGTTTCGTTGTTTGACGAACTTGCCGATCGGCCGCTGGTGATCGCGACCTTCATCGCCCTGCTCGAGCTGGTCCGGCAGCGCCGCGTGCGGGCCTTCCAGGAGGTGCGCTTCGGACCGATCTGGCTGGAGCGCGGCGAAATCGATTCAGAACCGGTTCAGATCGAGCAGCCGGCCGACGACTAGGATCGAGCAGACCGACGAGATGGAAGAGGAACGGCTCAAGGCGATTCTCGAGAGCCTGCTGTTCGCGGCCGGCGAGACGCTGCCGGTCGCGCGGATGCAGGCGGTGCTCGAAAACGTGCCGCGCGACGAGATCAAGCAGGCGCTCGCGGACCTGACGCTCAGCTATGTCAACGGTTCGCGCGGGATCGTGCTCGAAGAAGTCGCCGGCGGCTACCAGCTTCGCACGCCGCGCGAACATTCGTACTACGTGCGCAAGCTGCTGGCGGCCAAGCCGCCGCGGCTCAGCCGTCCGTTGCTCGAGACGCTCGCAATCGTCGCCTATCGCCAGCCGATCACACGCCCCGAGATCGAGCAGTTGCGCGGCGTTGACAGCGGCGGCGTGATCGACACATTGCTCGAGCGCCGGCTGATTCGCGTCGCGGGCCGCAAGGACGCGCCCGGCCGCCCGATGGTCTACTCGACCACGCCCGAGTTCCTCGAAGTTTTCAGCCTGAAGGATCTTTCGAGCCTGCCCGACCTCGAGGAATTCCGCGCGCTCCAGCCGGCGGAAGAGGTCGCGGTGATTGAAGCCGTCGAAGGCGAAGCGGCCGAATCGCAGCCGGAGCCATCGGCGGAGCCACTAGATTCCGCACCAGCCGAGCCGGATGCGCCTGGCGCATCGGACCCCGCTCGCTCGGACGACAGCTCCTCGCACGATTAACGTAATTGCAACGCCTTTGAGGGTGAAAAACCCGAAAAAAGTGAAAAAGGCGCGGCTGGTTTCCTGCCGCATCTGCTGGTATAAAGCAAATCAGGATGGCCGCACTGCCAAATCGAGCAGCCAAGTGGGATTCTGATTGTTTGGTGCTTTCCGACACCGAGCTGCGGGAACTGCTTGACTTGAACGCCCGTCAGTTGCTGGGAATCAGCGGCGCGGAATTTCTCCGTCTTCGGCGTTTGAAGCAGCCCTTGAAAAATCCCGCCTGGTCAGCCGTCGAACCGATTGCCTGCTTGATCCATAACGACTGAACGGTGCCCCTTCGGGCAGAATCTCCCGTCCTCGCGTTCCGGCAATTTCGGGACCCTCTCAATGGCCTGCTGCATCGAACAGTTACGCAGCGCCCGCTGGTCCTGATCGTTTCAAAATCTGAAGGTCACGAAGCCGCGCTCCATTTTCGCGATCCAAAGCTACCGATTCCAACCGCCGTACCGGTCGGTCCTTGGTATCTAGCGCTCTCGCAGGTGGTCCGCGTAGACGAAGCCAAAAGCAATGATTTCGTGCTCTGGACGGTATCGTACCGGTACGCTATTCAGCACGACTCCTCCGCGACAACGGAGCCAATAATCCGGTACGAATTCGTTTCGACACATGTTGACCCTGAATTGAGTTATTGCCGAAATCACGTCCATCTCCACCCGAAGTTCAACGGCGTGGTCGATGGAATAGCGCCCTCAGATCTGCATTTGCCGACCGGTTGGATCACGATCGAGAGCGTCCTTCGATTCCTCATAACGGAGATGCAAGTGCCGCCTCTTTCCGAAAACTGGCAGGATGTTTTGCGCGAAAGCGAAGAGCAGTTCGAAACGTGGACGGCGCGCGAAGTCTGACCTAGTACCGCGTGCCGTCCTTGTGCGTGAAGGCGCGTGACCATCGCATCGCGAGGTCCGCATCGGGATAGGTGACTTCGTCACCCGGCCTGCGATCGCCGACTTCGAGATAGACGGCCGGCGTGGTGCCGCGATTATGGAGATGATGCGCGTTCGGCTTCCCGGCCGGGAACCCCGCCGCCATCCCGGAGGTCAGCGTCTGCTCGCCATCGTCGGTAACCAGCGTCAACTCGCCCTCGAGCACGTAGATGAATTCATCTTCGAGCGAATGCCAGTGACGCAGCGCCGAGTAAGCACCGGGATCGAGCCGCGTCAGGTTGACGCCGAAATGTGTCAGTCCGAGCGCATCGCCGAGCACGCGGCGCGCCCGGCCGGCGACCATCGCCCTGAACGGTTCGGGATATTGGGTAACGCCTTTTCGCTCCGGAACTGAAGCGGGATCGATCGCCGGGATAACCAACGGCTTGCGCACAGTCGCCATCTGGACACCTCGCGGGAATTTTTCCGGATCTTACGATTCAGCGGCGCATGCCGAAACCCGAGCCGCCAAGGTGCTGTCCGGTGGATAACTTTCCACATCGTACCCAGGCAAATCGCTTCGCCCTTCGAGGCTCAGGGTAAACTCCGATCCCTTGTCGCCTCGCTGGCGCTCGGCCAACTCGGGATGACAAAAAAAGTCTGCTGATTGTCATCCTGAACCGGCGAGCGAATGCGAGCCGTGCCGAAGGATCGCCGCGAAGCGATTGATCTGAAATCTTTTACTGGGGCAGCGCGCTAGCCTTCGGCGCCTTCGAAGTAGTCGGCCTCGGGGGCGTAGTTCTCGAAGCGCGTGAACTGGCTCAGATAAGTGAGCCGCGCAGTATCGGTCGGGCCATTGCGTTGCTTGGCCACGATCACCTCCGCGACGCCGGGCTCCTTGCTGTCGCGATGGTACATCTCGTCGCGATAAATAAACGCGATCACGTCCGCGTCCTGCTCGATCGCGCCCGACTCGCGGAGGTCGGCGAGCAGCGGGCGGCGATCGGGCCGCGTCTCGACCTGCCGGTTGAGCTGCGAGAGCGCGACCACGGGCACCTTCAGCTCCTTGGCGAGCGCCTTCAGCGAGCGCGAGATCTCGGCGATCTCCTTCTCGCGCGACTCGCCCGGGCGCGATGAGCGCATCAGCTGCATGTAATCGACGATAATCAGGCCGAGATTGTTGGCCCGCTCGCGCTTGAGGCGCCGGCACTTGGCCTTGAGCGTGATCGGCGTGAGGTCGGACGAGTCGTCGATAAAGATGTTCGCCTCGGCGAGCCGCGCCGCGGATTGCGCGAGCTTCGGAAAATCCTCGGCGCGGAGAAAGCCGGTGCGGGCGCGCGAGCTGTCGACCCGCGCCTCCGAGCATAGCATCCGGAGCACGAGCTGCTCCTTCGACATTTCGAGCGAGAAGAACGCGACGCCGACGCGCGGCCGCGCATCGAGCGCGGCGTGCGCCGCGATGTTCAGCGCCAGCGCCGTTTTGCCCATCGAGGGCCGCGCCGCGATGATGATCAGGTCGGAGGGCTGGAAGCCCGCCGTGATGCGATCGAGATCGAGGAAGCCGGTCGGCACGCCGGTCACTGCTTCGCGATTCTCGTAGAGCCGCTCGATGATCTTGAGCGACTCGCGCGTCAGCTCGTTCATCGAATGGAACGAGGGCCGGATGCGGCGTTCGGAAATTTCGAAGATGCGATGCTCGGCCGTGTCGAGAAACTCGTCGACGTTCGCGGGCGCATCGTAGGCGCTGCCCGCGATATCGGTCGCGATCGAGGCGAGGCTCCTGAGCACCGCCTTTTCGCGCACGATCCGTGCGTAGTGAGCGATGTTGGCGGCGGTCGGAACGCAGGCCGCAAGCTCAGCGATGTAGGCGGCGCCGCCAATGGTTTCGAGCACGCCTTTGCCGCGCAGCGCGTCGGTCAGGGTGATGGCGTCGACCGGCTGGTTGCGATCCGCCAGCTCGGCCATCGCGCGGAAGATCTCGCGGTGCGTTTCGCGGTAGAAATCGTCGCCGCTCAGGATTTCGAGCGCCTGGTTGATCGCCTCGTTGTCGAGCAGAATCGCGCCGAGCACCGACTGCTCGGCTTCGAGGTTTTGCGGCGGAACCCGCCTTAGAATGTCCTGTGCCGCCGCCCCCACAACCAGACCGCCTCCACACCCAAGCTCGATGATGAGACTTTCAAGTATCCGCGCCGCCGCGCATCCGGCAAGTGGCCGCGCTCACGCGAATCCCCAAAATCATCCAGAGATTCATCCACACGCTAGCGGGCCCGCGCGCGCGCCGGCGCATAGACGCGCGCCATCAGCGGACCCGTCATGATGCCGAACATGAAACCGCCGACATGCGGCGCCCACGCCAGACCCGCCGGTCCGCCGGCGAGCAGCCCGCCGTTCATCGCCATCATGGCCATCTGCTGCGCGAACCAGAGAATCAGGTAGACCACCGAGGGCACGTCGAAAAACTTGATCGTTACCAGCAGCGGCAGCATGGTTCTGAGCCGCGCGCGCGGAAACAGAATCAAGTGCGCGCCCAGCACGCCCGCGATTGCCCCGCTCGCGCCGACGATCGGCATGGTCGAGGCGGGCGAGACGTAGACTGCGATAAGCGCCGCGAAAACTCCCGAGAGCAGATAGAACAGCAGATAGCGCGCATGCCCGAGATAGTCTTCCAGCGCCGGTCCGAAGATCATCAGCACGTACATGTTGAGCAGCACGTGGAAGTAGCTGACGTGCAGGAACATCGAGGTGAAGATGGTGCCGAAAATCAGCAGGCCGGGGCCATTGGCGTCCGACAGCGGATGCAGAATCAGGTACGGAACCAGTCCGAGGTGATTCAAAAGCGCGACAAAATGGTTCGAGCAGACCTCGAGCGGAAAGATCAGGAGATTCGAGACGACCAGAACGGTGTTGACGTCGGTGACGCGATTACGCGCGGCGTGGTCGTAGAGCGGGATCATCGGACCGCCTCCATCGGGGGCCGGGCGCTTGAGACTCGGAAGGCGGTGTGCGAAAGGATCGGAAAGGTCCCAATCCTGCGCACAGGAGGCATCCGCGTATGGAGATCATCAAGCAGGAGATCGCGATCCCGACCGGCATCGAACAGATGCCGTGCCATCTCGCGCGGCCTGCGTCCGGCGGTCCCTACCCGGGGCTGGTGGTCGTAATGGAAGCGTTCGGCCTGAATGACAACATTAAACAACTTACCGATCGCTTTGCGGCCGAAGGCTTCGTCGCCATCGCGCCCAACCTGTTTTTCCGCTTCCCCGACAATGTGGTTCCCTACAGCGAGCTGCCGCGCGCGATCACCTTGGTTGGCAAGCTCAACGATGACCAGGTCGTGGCCGATATGAACGCCGCGGTCGCTTACCTGAAGACGCTCAAGGAGACCAAGCCGAACATCGGGACGACGGGCTTCTGCATGGGAGGCCGGATCGCGTTCCTCGCTGCCGCGCGCAACAACGAAATCCAAGCGACCGCGCCGTTTTACGGCGGCGGGATGACCTCGCCGCGCCCGGGCGGCGGTAAGGCACCCATCGAGTATGCCGGCAATTTGAGAGCGAAGGTGATGGCGTTTTTCGGCGGCAGGGATAGTTTCATCCCGCTTGCCGATGTCGACAAGTTCCGCGATGCGCTCAAGGGCGCGGGCAAGGATCCTGAAATCGTGCTCTACGCCGACGCCGAGCACGGGTTTATGTGCGACGAGCGTCCCTCGTACCATCCCGCGGCGGCCAAGGACGCGTGGGGCAAAGTAATCGCGTTCTTCAAGCGGCAACTCGGCTAGCTCCACCACACCACCTCATCCAGCGCAGGCGGATGTTCGATAATGCCCGCCTGCGCGATGGCCCTTGAGAGGGCCGCAACTCTAACCGGCCCAGGAATTTCCCCAGCGATCGCGGAACGCCACTTCGCCGAGCGGTCGGCGCTTTATCGGCCCGAACTTGTCCAGCGGCCAGCCGACCGGCATCAGGGCGTATGTATAAGCATCGGCGGGCAAACCGAGCGCCGCCTTCATCGCACCTTCATGATAGGTGTGAATCGTCGTCAGCACCGTGCCCAGCCCGAGCGCGCGGCAAGCGAGGATCAGATTCTGGATGGCCGGGTAGATACTGGCGCCCGACGTTCGCCAGAAGCGCGCGATTTCATCCTCGCGCGAGAGCGGCGAATGGCGCGAGCCAGGCGCGCCGAGTTTGAGCGCCGCAACAATCAAAACCGGTGCGTCCGCCATGTGCTCGAACAAATAGCTCGACGACTTCTTCATTAGCTCGTACTGGCGATCGCCGAGATGGGCGGGCTTGGCGCGCTCGGCGTACTCGGCCTGAACCACGCGCGATGATTCGCGATAGATCTCACCGATCCGCGCGCGCACCGCTGGATCCTTGACTACGACGAAAATCCAGTTTTGTCCGCCACTCGCCGACGGCCCTCGCACGGCCGTATCGAGCACGCGTGTGATCAACTCATCGGGGACCGGATCGGGCCGAAAACGCCTGAGCGCCCGCGCCGAATGAGTCGCCTCGAAAAGCCCGATTTGCACGGATGCCACGTCATCCATCCCGCTGGTCGTGCTGATGACGCCGGACGGCCGCAGCCGCTACTTGCCTGCCGTCCCGTCGAGAATCTTGAACCACTCTCCCTGCTGCGGATTATCGCCGAACATGACGTTGGTAGCCGACCGGTCGCGCATCACCTTGTCTTCCTCGCCGAGCTCGCGCATCGTAACGCAATACTCGAGCAGCATACCGTTGGGATCGCGAAAATAGATCGACTTGGCCCACTCGTGATCGGCAACCCCGGTCACGGCGACGCCCTTTTCCAGAAGCTGCGCGCGTTTGCGCTCGAGCTCCTCGACGGAATCGACCCAAAACGCGAAATGATAGAAGTAGTTCGGCAGATGCTGCGCGCTGTTCATGTCGGTCGAAAACTCCGCCGGCACGCCCGGCACCTTCTGCGGACACATGAATGAGATATAGCTGCCGTCGCCGGTGTCGAAGAAGACGTGCTTAATGAGGCCGCCCTGGCGCGGCGTCATCAGGTCGCACCAGGCGATCTTCCATCCCATCTTGTTGGTGTAGAAGTCGATCGTCCGATCGATGTCGAGCGAAACCAGCCCGAGATGATGAACGCCTGTCCGCTTCATAGGAGTAACCTCCGTGCCTGACGATCAGATGACGCGATCTCTAGCACGATTCTGATCCGGTCCAAAGCAGATGCGCGCGCGGGCTAATCGTCGCGGACGAGCTTGTGCCGGATCGCCCAACGCACCATCGCAGCGGTCGAACGCACGTCGAGCTTGCGTTTCAGATTTTCGCGATGAGCCTCGGCGGTTTTCGGACTGATCCCGAGCCGCCGCGCGATCTCCTTGGCGCCCGCGCCTTCGCAGATCAGTTTCAGCACCTCGCGCTCGCGCCGCGTAAGCGCGGTGGAATCGTCCGCGGCGGGGCGGTTCATCCGGCTGAGCACGATTGGCGCGACCGAGGGACTGAGATAACGCTTGCCGCCGGCGACGCTCCGCACCGCGTTCAGAAGCTCCGCCGCGGCATCAGTCTTCACCAGGTATCCGGCGACGCCGGCCTCCGACAGCGCCTCGACGACGTACTCTTCGTCCGCGTACTGGCTCAGGACGAGCACCTTGGTTGCCGATGTACCGCCGACGAGGCGATGGGCTGCGGCGAGGCCGCCGATCCCCGGCATTTGGATGTCGAGCACGATCACCTGCGGGCGGGTCTTCGCCGCGATCGCGAGCGTTTCCTCGCCGGTTGACGCCTCGCCGACGATTTCGCAGTCCTTTTCGAGCAGGGCGCGCAACCCCTCGCGGACAAGGCGATGGTCGTCGGCCAACAGAACCTTGATTCGCGACCCGCTCTCCATCAGATGGGGTCTCGTGCGGCTCAGCGAGGAGCAGACGGTTGGTTCAGATCGTGCCCGAGCGCTTCCATCTCCGAGCCGAACTCGCTCCAGTTGCCGGACTTCAAAGCCGCGAGCGCGCGATTGTAATGATCGGAGGCGGCGCGCAGGTTATCCGGCTGCCCGAGGCCGTTGATGACCGGCGGCGCTGCCCCGCCCGGCGGCGCGGCTTTCGTAACGATCGGGACTGCAGCGGTCGGCGCCGCGGCCTGGCCCTGGAACAGCGCGTTGAGGGTCTGCTCGAGTGTCTCACCCATCACGATCCGATCGCTGTACGCGGCTATAACGCGCTGCAGTTCGGGAAGCTGTCCGTTCTCGGCGCGGATGTAGAGCGGCTCGACGTAAAGTAGCGACTCCTGGATTGGAATCACGATCAGGTTTCCGAGGATCACTTTCGAGCCCATCTGGTTCCACAGCGAGTACTGGCGTGAGATGTCAGGATTCTGGTTGATGCGCGCCTGGATCTGATAGGGACCGTAAAACAGCCGCTCCTTGGAGAAGGCGTACTCGAACAGATGACCGTAATCGGCGCCGTCGCAGCGCGCGGCAAGCCATGCGATCATGTTGTCGCGTCCGCGCGGCACCATCGGAATCATCAGCATGTACTCGGCGCGCGGCTCGCTGGGCAAGCGCATGATCACGTAATAGGGCTGCATCTGGATCGTTTCGCCGGCGTAGTTCTCGCGCGGGAACTCCCACAAATCTTCGCGATTGTAAAAAACCTCGGGGTCAGTCATGTGATAGGTCCGATAGATGTCGGACTGGATGAGAAAGAGATCTTCGGGATAGCGAATGTGCGCGCGCAGATCGGCGGGCATCGCGCTGAGCGGCTTGAACATGCCGGGAAAAATTCGCGCCCAGGTCTTGATGATCGGATCATCGGGATCGGCGACATAGAAATCGGTCTTGCCGCTGTAGGCGTCAACCACGACTTTGACCGAATTGCGCACGTAGTTGATCTGATCGCCGTTGCGCTGGGAGTAGGGATAGTGATCGCTCGCCGTATAGGCGTCGCAGATCCAGACCAGGCCGCCGTTGTGAACCACGAGGTAGGGGTCGTGATCCTGGCTCAGGAACGGCGCGAGATTGCCGATGCGGTCGACGATATTGCGGCGAAGCATCAGCCGGGTCCGGTTCACGATGTTTTCGGTGACCAGCAGGTTTATGTCCCGGAAGTAGTAGGCGAATAGCAGCCGCCGCCATAGACCGGCAACCGGAACCCCGCCATCGCCGGCATAGAAGCCGAAGACGTTCCCGGCGCCGCGCGGATAATCGAACTCGGAAGTGGCCGCATCGACCACCGCGTAGTCGGTGTTCTCTTCGCCGAAGTAGATCTGCGGATGATCGATCCTGAACCCGACTTTGGAGACCGGCGGGATGTCGTTGATGTAGAAGAGCGGCAGTCCCTCGGAATCCTTTTGGTTGACGGGACTCATCACGAGGCCGACGCCGTGCGTGAATTTCAGATGGCGGTTGACCCAGGTTTGGGCGTTGGCCGGAAGCAGATCGACGTTCAGTTCGCGCGCCGAGAGCATCACCTGCGTGTACTTGCCGTCGATCCAGTAGCGATCGATATCGACATCGCGGAAGTTGTAATAGAGGCGAATCTCCTGCAATTGACGGAAGGTCGCGATCAGCGGGCGCGGATCCCAAAGCCGGATGTTCTTGATTGTCGGTTCGTCACTGTCGATAGATTCCAACGTCAGCTTGCCGGAGCCGAGGAACGGCTTCACGTCGAAAGCGTCGAGGCCGAACGCCTGACGGGTCATCACGATGTTCCGCTTGAGATATGGCGTCTCGATCCTGAGCTCGTCGGGTTTGACCCACAGACTTTCGATTACCGGCTGGATAAGGCTCAGCACAATCGAGGGCCCGAACACGATGATCGCCGCGATCACGGGCGTCCGGAGCGTGCCTTCGCGCAGATTGGCGACGCAGATCGCTGCCGCGATCAGCGACAGGACCACCAGCAGCCACAGTCCCGGCTTCCACAGCAGATGGTCGACATAGCGGAGGCCGAACACGACGCCGTTGCCATGCAGCAGAAGTCCAAACCGGGCGAGCCAGTAATTGAAGGCGCGCTGAAGAAAAAATACTCCGAGCAGGACTGAGAGATGCCCAGCGGCGGGGTTCGAAATTCGCGGCGGCGATTCGCGGAAATCGAGTCCGCCGCGCACCCAATAGATCGCGCCGGTGAGCGCCGCCGTCAGGATGAGGATCAACATGAACAGGTCGCGCCAATCCTCGAGCAGCGGCAGGGTGAAAACGTAAAAACCGACGTCGTGTCCGAAGGCCGGCTCGATGCGCCCGAAGGGGACCGCGTGGTAAGCTTTGAGATAGACGTCCCAGGCGATCGATTCGCCCTGCGCGACAAACAGCGCGAGCAACGCCGATGCGCCCGCGGCGATCAGCCGCCATGGTACGCGCTCGCCGAGCGTGCGAATCAACTCGGGCAGATTGACTTCGACCATGTCGTCGGGCCGCCGCACCACGCGGAGCCGCTCGCGTTCGTGACTCAAGCGCACTGCGATCAGCGCGCTCACGACGATCGGGATGAACGCGACGAGCCATACGATGCCGAAGATCGCGTACTGCGCCTCGATCATCGTGACGTAGACACTTCGATAACCGAGCTCGCCGAACCAGAGCAGGTTGACAAAGAAATTGTCGAGCAGACTGAGAATGATCACCGCGACGATGACGATCGCCGCGAGTCCAGCCAGAATTATCCGCGGACGCATCAGGCAGCCGCGGAATCAGGCGCCGTGCGCGATGCGGCCGACATGTTCACGCACCACCTCGGGCGGGCACAGCCACAAGAAGATCTTGAGCGTGACGTAACCGACCAGCAGCCAATCCAGTTCGCCGATGAACGGGATGAAGTCGAGCTCCACCGCGGGCGGGGTGAGCAACAGAAGCACGCCGAGCACCGGCACGAGCTTGGCCATCACCGGGACTCGTGCGTCGGTCATAAGCCGATAGAAGAGCCGCACGAAATGTGGGAAAAACAGGATGAACCCGCGTAGTTTGAGCGGATTCAGCATCTGCATCCTTAGCAATCGACCAAACATAGCGCCATCGAAATTGTATACCCATCGATCCGGAAAATCCAAAGCCGGTCGCCGCCGAATCGAATCTGCTACAATGAGAGTTGACAGAGGTGTCGCGTTGAAAAGGCACATGACGCTCGGCGACTTTCTTGTCGCGTATCTGCGCAAAATCGGCTGCACGCACATTTTCGGCATTCCCGGCGACCTGGCGCTCAAATTGTTTTTCGCGCTCAGCCGTCGCCATGCGTTCGAGGTCGTGACCTTCTCGCACGAGCCCGGGGTCGGCTTTGCGGCCGATGGCTATGCGCGCGCCACCGGTCGTATTGGTGTGGTCTGCGTCACCTACGGCGCCGGCGGTCACAATATGGTGAACCCGGTCGCCGGTTCCTTTTCGGAACGCGTGCCAATCCTGATTCTCTCAGGTGGGCCGGGCGACGAGGAACGCAAGCTCGGCACGCTGATCCATCACCAGGCGCGCGAAATCGAATCGCAGCATCGGATCTACGAAGAGGTCACTTGCGCATCGCGCGTGCTCACCGATCCGCATACCGCGGCGCGCGGCCTGCACGACGTGGTGCGCGCGATCTGGGCCGAGCAGCGTCCCGGCTATATCGAAATTCATCGCGACATGGTTGATCGCGAGATCGAGGTGCCTGACGAGCTGATCGAATGGGACGGACGGCTCGCGTTCCATGAATCGGACTCGCGTAAGGTCGAAGAGGCAGCGCGCGAAACCGCCGCGATGTTCAACGCGAGCAAGCGCCCGGTGGTGATCGTTGGGATTGAGATCCATCGCTACAAGGCGGCGCACGAGGTCATCCAGCTTGCCGAGCGGATGGGCGCGCCGGTGCTGGCGACGGTGCTCGGCAAGGGCGCCTTCCCGATGCATCATCCGCTCTACATGGGCGTGCATATCGGTCCACTCAGCCCGCCGCCGATCGTTGCCAGGATGGATGAGGCCGATCTCGTCCTGAACATCGGCTGCCTCAAGACCGACATGAATTTCGGCAACCGGCCCCCGGCGATCATCCAGGACAAGACGGTGTGGGCGGTCGATCGCCGGGTCGACATCAAGTACCACACTTACACTGATGTCGGCGTACGTGATTTCGTGCGCGCGCTGTTGCGCCAGGACCTGCGGCGGCATCGTGAGACTGTCCACTATGCTGACAATCTTCCGCCCGCGGCACCCGTTAACGGACGGGGGACGGCGGCGCTGCGAGTCACCGAACTCCTGCGCGCGGTAAACGAGTTCCTCGACGCGAATCGCCGCTACATAGTGGTTGCGGAGTCGGGTGATATGCTTTTTGCGGGGCTCGACCTGCGCGTGCCGCGGGCCTCCGGCTATTTCGCGCAGGGCTTTTACGCCTCGATGGGATTTGGCGTGCCGGCCGCGATGGGGGCACAGATCGGGATGGGAATTCGGCCGCTGGTTCTGTGCGGCGACGGCGCTTTTCAGATGACCGGGCCGGAGATCTCTCATGCCCCCGCGCTCGGGCTGAATCCGATCGTGATCGTGGTCAACAACGGCGGCTGGGGAATCTTCCGGCCCATCGCAGAGCGGCACGACTTGCTCGAGGTTCCCTCATGGCCGTACGCGCGGCTGGCTGAGGACTGGGGCGGGCGAGGTTTCGAGGTGCACACCGCGGCCGAGCTGAAGGCGGCGCTCGCCGAGGCCCATGAATCGCCGGGCTTCGCGATCATTGATGCGCGCATCGAGCGCGAGGATCTCTCGCCGATGAGCGTCAAGTACATCAAGGCGGCTGCCCGCCGGTCGCAGCCGCCGACAACCGAACGGCGCAATCCGCACGGCGCCGTCCGATAGCCTGAGCATATGGACGAAAAGCGGGATTACGAATCGCGCTTGCGAAGATTTCGCTGGGAGACGCCCGAGTATTTCAATTTCGGCGCAGTGATCGATGAATTCGCCGAGGATCCGCATCGTCTCGCACTCCTATGGGAGGATCAGGACGGCAATCGCGCGCGGCTCACGTTTGCCGACTTGCGCCGACAATCAAATCGCGTTGCGAATGTGCTCGCCGGCCTCGGCGTGCGGCGCGGAGATCCGATCCTGCTGGTATTGCCGCGCATCACGATGTGGCAGGCGGCGTACATCGGGGCGCTCAAGCTCGGCGCGATCGTGGTGCCGTGCACCGCGATGCTTCGCGAGCAGGACTTGGTTTATCGCGCCAATCATGCCGAGGCCCGCTCGATAATCGCCGGACCCGACAGCGCCGAGATGGCTGCCGACCTGCGCAAACAATGTCCGTCCCTGAAACATTTCATTCTGGCGGGTTCGAACCGCACTGGATGGGCCAGCCTGCAGGAGATGATGCAGGAAGCGGACGACAAGTTCCCGGTCGCGCGTACTCGCGCCGCGGACCCCGCCATCTGCTACTACACCTCCGGCACCACGCGGCATCCGAAGGCGGTCCTGCACAGCCATGGCTACGCGTACAGCCATCGCTTCACCGGCCTTAATTGGCTCGACGTGAGACCCGGTGAACTTCACTGGACGACATCGGACACCGGCTGGGCGAAGGCGGCTTATGGAGTGCTCTTCGGTCCCTGGATGAACGGCGTCGCAACCCTGATGTACAACGGCCGCTTCGACCCGAAAAAACAGCTCGAGCTGCTGGCACGCTACGGAGTCAGCACCTTCTGTGCGCCGCCGACCGAATTCAGGATGCTGGTGAAGGAGAACCTCGCGAGCTACCGCTTCCCGAAGCTGCGCCATTGCACCAGTGCCGGCGAGCCGCTCAATCCCGAAGCCATCGCGCTATGGAAGGCGCACACCGGCCTCACGATCCACGACGGCTACGGACAGACCGAGACCATCATCGTGGTTGCGAACATGCCCGGGATGCCGATTCGGCCGGGTTCGATGGGCCGCCCGTTTCCGGGCCACGACGTGCGCGTGGTCGACGAGAATTTAAATGAATGCGCGACTGACGAGGTCGGCGAAATCGCGCTGCGCGTCAAGCCCGAACGCCCGCCCTCGCTGTTCCTCGAGTACTGGAAAAGCCCTGAGGAGACGGCCAAAGTCTTTCGCGGCGAGTATTACCTTACCGGCGATCACGCGTCGCGCGATGCCGACGGCTATCTGTGGTTCGTCGGGCGCGCCGACGACGTGATCATCTCGGCGGGCTACCGGATCGGACCGTTCGAGGTCGAGAGCGCGCTGCTCGAGCATCCGGCGGTGATGGAATCCGCGGTGGTCGCCAGTCCCGATCCTGACCGGGGCGCGATCGTGAAGGCGTTCATCAAGCTCAAGGCTGGAGTCGACGGCGACGAAGCGCTGGTTCGCGAGCTGCAGGAGCATTGCAAACGCGTGACTGCCCCCTACAAATATCCGCGCGAAATCGAATTTGTCGACGAATTGCCGAAGACGGTCAGCGGCAAGATTCGCCGCGTCGAACTGCGCAAGGCCGAAGAAGCGCGCAAGCGCGGCCACGCGCCGTCCTGATCCAAACCTAACGCGGTTAATGGTGAGCGGCCGACGGCATCGGAGCGGCCGCTTTTGCGCCCGGCGTCGCCGCCGGCGAAGGATTGTTGGTTGAGGTCGGGTTCGGGCCTGTGGATGTCGAAGACGGCGTCGCCGACGGGCTGGCGCTCGACGCGATCGCCGGAAGCTCGGAAGTCGCAATTTTTGCCGGCAGCACGCGGCGGAAATCGGGATGGCTGGTGAAATCGTCGACCGCTTCTGAGATCGCCGCGGAGAGCGCTTCGCCCGGGTCATTGATGAGCCGTCGATGGTGCTGCGCGGCCTCACCGAGCGGCGGTTCGTCCCGCGTGCTGGAAAAGGAATCGCTCAGAATTACGTTGCCGTCGCGATCGGCGAGCGTGCATCTAAGCCGCGCTTTGGCCTTCATCAGAAATGAATTCGCGCCGGGTCCGTTCGCCTGATCGATCCGCTTGACGACGCTCAACGCTTCGGGCTCGCAGCTTGCGATATGATCGTAGCCGTCCGGCACCTCTGCGGGACTTGAAAACACTTTCGCCCTAAGACCTTGATGATCGAGATCTTCCGCGACCAGCCGACTCACGGCCTGAAGAGGATCTTCCAATATCAGCGTTACCTCGTTGCCATCCGGATCGAACAACGTACCGACCGCGAGTTGAGTAACAGAGGTGTTTCCGGCCGGCGTGACCGCTACGCGACTGGGCTCGAATACGTTGCCGTTGCTCTCGCCGGGATAATATTTGAGTGTCAGACGATTCTGCAGCTGACATCCGGTCATGAGCGCAAGCGCGGCGCCCACGATCAGAATGTAGAACGCGGACTGCCTAGCGCTTGACCGTGGACGCTGTATCACGATCTTCACGTCGCCAGAGAAGGTAAATCGCTAGCGCCACCACTACAATCACAACGGCGGCGATTTGGCCCGCGCGATGGGTCACATGAATCGCGGGCCAGAGCTCGTCCCCGACGAGGTACCCGATTGCGACCATCAGGGCGCACCAGACCAGCGCGCCGAGCAGATTCCAACCAAGAAACCGCCAGAAGCTCATTCCCGCCGCGCCCGCCATCGGGCCGGCGAGAAAACGCGCGCCGGTGATAAAGCGCGCCATAAACACTGCCTTCGGCCCGTGCATCTCGAAGAAACTCCGGATGCGCGCGTAGCGGCTACGGACGAACTCCCATTGTCCCGCCATGCTTTCGATCAGCTTCTGCCCGCCGGTCCGGCCCAGGAAATAGCCGCATGTGTCGCCGGTGACGGCGCTCAGCACCACGACCACGTAAACGGTCCGGAGTTCAAGAATTTCCTGGCCGGCGAGAAAGCCCGCAGCGAGCACGACGGTCTCTTCGGGCACCGGGATACCCAGATTGCCGATGAAAACGCAGGCGAAGATCCCCAGATACCCCCAGTTAGCGATCAGATCGGTAATGAATGCCGGATCCAGGAAATGCATTGACGCGGTCTGCCGAGCTGGAAATCCGCTATAGGATGCTGCGGTCGTCGGGCACAGTCACCCCCGCGCTCACGGCTCGCGCAGCGCATCGAGCACCTTGCGCCACTGTCCGAGCATTTCAACGCGGACTTCCGGGGTGGAGGTGAAGGCGATCCCGTGTGCGACCGGGAGTCCCTCATGAGCGTCGGAATCGACCGCCTCGACCGTCACTTCGAAGCGTTCGATGTCAGGATCGCGCCCGGGCGTCAGTTCGCGCGGGCGGCCGCGGACGTAGAGAACCAAGCCAGGGCCGACGTAACAGATCACGACCCGTCCGCCGCGTCTTAGGTTCGCACCCGTGCGGCCGTTGGGCCACAGCGCCATCCGGATGGTCCGCTCGTCGAGCGCGAGCAGCTCGCCGGCGCTCAGCATGCACGGACGCGGCGAGCCGTCTGCATCTGAAGTCATCACGATGTAGGTCTCGCCGTACTTGCGCTCGAGTTCACGCCCGTCGAGTGCGGCAATAAATTCGGCGGGCAGCTTGTCACCCAGATGTTTTGCCATCGCAGTTCGTCTTCGGTTCAGCCGCGCGATGGCTTGTCCCGCCGCTCTTCTGAACCGTCCGCCTCGCCCCAGCGCTGGAACAGCGAATGGCCGAAGCCGAGCTGATCGAAAATTTTGCCGATTGTGTGATCAATCAAATCGTCGATCGATTTCGGGCCGAAATAGAAGGCTGGTACCGGCGGCAGGATGATCGCGCCCATCTCGGCCGCCGCGACCATCGCGCGAAGATGGCCCAGGTGCAGCGGCGTTTCGCGTGGCAGCAGGATGAGCGGACGGCGCTCCTTAAGGCAGACATCGGCGGCGCGCGTCAGCAGGCTGTTCGATTGACAGTAGGCGATCGCCGCCAACGTATTCATCGAGCACGGCACAACCACCATCCCGGCCGTCACGAACGAGCCGCTCGCAATCGATGCCGCGATGTTGCGCAGGTTGTGCATCACAGCGACCTTAGTCGCCAACTCCGACTGGCTCATCCCGAGTTCCTGAGAAAGTGTGATCCGGGCGGCGTCGGTCATGACCAGATGGATTTCCACCTCCTTGAGATCGCTCAGACGCTCAATGAAGCGAACGCCGTAAACGATACCGCTGGCCCCCGTAAGGCCGACGATTAGTCTTCGCATCCCAGCAATCATACGCTGCCGCGTTCCTCCTTGAAACGTTCGCGTTGGGCGCTGTCGTATCGGTTGAATATCCGGCGACCCCGGGCCTAGTATTCGATTCAGAAAGGCCGGTGCAGCCGGGGCCGGTGTTAACCCTGCGTTTTTCGATCCGGGAGCGGGATGAAAGAGGGCTTTTACGACCTGAGGAGCGCGCTTGATTATCTCGAGCGCAAGGGCGAGCTGGCGCGGGTCGAGGGCGAGGTCAACTGGGAGCTCGAACTCGGCACGCTTACGCGCGAGGTCCAACGGCGCAAAGGTCCGGCGCTGCGGTTCGGAAACATCAAGGATTACAACGGCGAAGGCGCGCGATGCCGCGAGCTTGCAACCGGCATCTATGGCTCGATGCGCCGCGTTGCGCTGATGCTCGGCTTCGACGACCTTCAACCGAACCGCGCGATGATCGAGCACGTGCTGGAACGCAATCGCACGCTCATCAAACCGATGATCGCAAAGGACGGTCCGGTCAAGCAAAACGTGCTGACCGGCCGCGACATCAACCTGTACGATTTCCCGGTGCCGAAATGGCACCATCTCGATGGCGGCCGGTACATCGGTACGATGGCCTGCACGGTCACCAAGGACCCTGAAACCAACCTCACCAACGTCGGGCTCTACCGCAGTATGATCGTCGATCAGAACCGCATGTCGAGTCTGATCGTCAGCTCGCAAGGATGGGGCGCACATTGGGCGAAGTACCGGGCCAAAGGCGAGCCCATGCCTGTGGCGTGGGTAATCGGATGGGACCCGGTGATGGAATGGGTGGGCGGCAGCCCGGTGCCGGCAAATGTCTGCGAATACGAAGTGATGGGTGGGTATCGCAACGCGCCGGTTGAGTTGGTCCGCTGCGAGACCGTCGATCTCGAGGTGCCGGCGTCAGCAGAAATGGTCATCGAAGGGTCCATCTCGCCCGATCCCGCCACCTTCGCGCCCGAGGGTCCGTTCGGCGAATTTACCGGCTACACGGCCGAGATTCCAACCCCGCGCCCGGTTTGCAAGGTGAGCGCGATCATGCATCGCGATCGCCCGATTTTCCGCGGCACCCTCGAAGGCTCACTGCCCGGCGCCTCGGGCGAGAACAGCCACATGTCGGCAATTCAGCGCGCCGCGATCGCATGGAACATTCTCCGCACTGCCGGCATTTCCGGCATTCTCGACGTTTACGTCCATCCAGTGAACAACGGCACGACGGTCATCGTGCAGATTAAAAAGCTCTACGAGGGACAGCCCAAGCAGATCGCAGCCGCGTTGTGGGGTTCCAATGCTTCGACCTTCCGCTATAAGATCGTGATCGTGGTCGATGAGGACATCGACCCGTCCGACTACGAGGCAGTTGATTGGGCGATCAACTATCGCGTCGATCCCGGTTCGGATGACCTTGTGATCTTTCGCGGCACGCTCGGTTCGGCGCTCGATCCGAGCACGCCGCTGGAGAACCGACGTATCTCGGAACTAGGCGCCGGCTTGTGGAACCGCCTGCTCATCGATGCGACCAAAACCTGGCGTTTTCCACGCCGTCCCGAATGGAACAACGAGAAATTCCCGCCGGTTGGCCGCAATCGTCCTGAGGACATCGAGCAGGTGCGCAGACGATGGACCGACTATGGCTTTACGAAGTGGAAAGTGCCTTTTTAGTTACAGGCGAGATATGGCGCCGCGGAGGAACTAGATGAACGGACGAGCGAAAATCGATTACAACACCCTGGTAAAGACCGACCGCGTCAATTCGCGAGTCTACACCGACCCGCAGATTTTCGAGGACGAGCTGGAACGCATTTTCCATCGCGGCTGGGTCTTCGTCGGGCATCGCGGTGAAGTTCCGAACCCCGGCGATTTCCGCCTCAAGCGCATCGGATTGCAGCCTGTGATCATGGTTCGCGACCACGCCGGCAAGGTGAATCTGCTGCTCAATCGATGCCGCCATCGGGGCGCTGTCGTATGCCACGAGACGCGCGGCAACGCGCGGAACTTCCGCTGCGCTTACCATGGTTGGACGTACAAGCTGGACGGTTCGTTGGCCGGCGTGCCATATCCGGAAGCCTACGACGATAGCTTCCGTCGCGAAGAGTACGGGCTGACCCGTGTGCCGCGAGTCGCCGAGTATCGTGGATTCGTGTTCGGCAGCCTGAGCCCGGCCGGCATCACTCTGGAAGAGCATCTCGGGCGCGCGGCGCGCGAAATCGACATGTTCGTCGGCCTGTCCGATGCCGAAGAGATCGAAGTCAGCTCCGGAATCAACAAGTACGATTTCAAGGCCAACTGGAAGCTCGCCGTCGAGAACTCGATGGATGGGTACCATCCGAATGTTACCCACGAGTCGTTCGTCTCAGCCGTGATGGAACGGATCAAGAACAACCCATCGCCTGAACACGGCGCGGTGTTCGATCCGAACTCTTTTGCTGCCGGCAGCTACGGCTTTGCCAAGGACCTGGGCGGCGGACATGTGATGCTTGACTACGGCTTCCGCATCTACGATCCCCTGAACCGCGACCCCCTGCCGCCGGTGCGTGCGATCAATGCGAGTGGCGAGATGCATTTGTCCGACCTGCGCCGCCGTACCAGTCCCGAGCGCGCGGCCGACATGCTCCGGGAGGGCGGCACGCACACGCTGGTATTCCCGAATTTGATCCTGATCGGGCTCCATATGCGTGTTGTGCAGCCGCTCAGCGTCGATTACACCGAGGTCTGCCTTTATCCGACCACGCTCAAGTGGCTCACGCCCGAGGTCAACCAGATTCGGCTGCGATCGCACGAGGCGTTCTTTGGCTCGGCGAGCTTGGGCGGTCCGGATGACTCCGAGATCTTCGAGCGCATCCAGACCGCGGCGGCCGCCGATCTCGAACCGTGGAACATCATCTCGCGCGGGCTGGGCAAGGAGCGTCCGGATGACGAAGGCTATTTGTATGGCGATATGACCAGCGAGATCACCCAGCGCGCCATCTGGCGTCAGTGGAAGAAGATGATGACCCAGGACGCGGGGACGGCCGCAACCCGCAAGCGCGGTTCGCGCACCTCGACAAGGAGCTGATGCGATGGCGGTGGATCGGGAAAAGGTCGAACAGTTCATCTACCATGAGGCGCGCCTGACGGACGAAAACCGTTACGATGAATGGCTCGCGCTGTGGACCGATGACGCGCTCTATTGGGTGCCGTGCGGACGCGACGATATCGATCCGAAGCGCGAGATCTCGCTGATTTACGACGATCGCACGCGGCTCGAGACCCGGATCACGCGGCTCAAGAGCGGGGTCGCGCACGCGCAGGAGCCGAAATCGCGGATGCGACGGATCGTTTCGAACATTGAGATCGAGGAGGGCGCCAACGGCGAGATAACTGCGTTCGCCAATTTCATGCTGGCCGAGCTCAGGCGCGGAGTGCAGGACATCTTCGCCGGCCGCACGATTTATCGCCTGCGGCTTGTCGACGGCGCCTTTAAGCTCGCATACAAAAAGGTCCTGCTGGTCAACAATGACGAGTACATCGACAATCTGACCTTCCTTATCTGATCGCAAGCGCGGAGGCGCCCGAGCGATGGCGCGGACGAAAATCAATTATCGCGCGCTGGTGAAGTCCGACCGGGTGCATTCGCGGCTCTACACCGACCCGCAGATTTTCGACGAGGAGCTCGAGCGCATCTTTCATCGCGGCTGGGTCTTCGTCGGCCATCGCGGCGAGGTTCCGAACCCGGGCGATTTCCGCCTCAAGCGCATCGGGCTGTGTCCGGTGATCATGGTGCGCGACGGCGCCGGCAAGGTGAACCTGCTGCTCAATCGATGCCGCCATCGCGGAGCAACGGTTTGCAATGACGAACGCGGCAACACGCGAGCGTTCCGATGCGCCTATCACGGATGGACCTACAAGCTCGACGGCTCGCTCGCGGGGGTGCCGTATCCGGAAGCCTACGACGAGGGTTTCCGACGCGAAGAGTTCGGGCTCACGCACGTGCCGCGCGTCGCCGAGTATCGCGGATTCGTGTTCGGCAGCCTGAGCCCGGCCGGCATCACGCTCGAACAGCATTTGGGCCGCGCGCGCGAACAGATCGATCTTTTTGTCGGCTTATCGGATGCCGACGAGGTCATGGTCGATTGCGGGGCGCATAAGTACGACTATCGCGCGAACTGGAAGCTCCAGGTCGAGAACGCGATGGACGGCTATCACGCCGTCACGCTTCATGAATCGTTTCTCGGCGTGCTGGCCGAGCGCGCCAGGGCGCAGCATGCGGCTGACGACTACAAGGGCCAGTTCGAGGGCAGCCGCTTTGCCGTGACGCGCGATCTCGGCGGTGGCCACGTGATGCTCGATTACTGGAATCGGCTCTACGATGCGCTCAACGACGATCCGATTCCGGAGGTTGAGCCGACGACTGCCCGCGGCCGCATCCATTTTGACGAGCTGACGCGTCGGTTCGGCCATCTTCGCGCCGCCCACAACCTGATGCAGGGAATGACGCACACGCTCATCTTCCCGAACCTGATTCTGATCGGCGTTCAGATGCGCGTGGTGCATCCGGTGCGCGTCGATCACAGCGAGGTCGCGGTCTATCCGGTGCGACTTGACTGGCTAAGCGACGCGGTCAACGCGACGAGGCTTCGCGGCCATGAAGCGTTCTTCGGTCCGGCGGGTTTCGGCGGTCCTGACGACGTCGAGGTTTTCGAGCGTGTGCAAACGGGACTCGCAGCCGATCGGCTGGCACCGTGGCTGATGCTGTCGCGTGGGATGAGCCGCGAACGCCGCGATGCCGACGGCACGCTCATCGGCGAGCGGACCGACGAAGTGACGCAGCGTGGCATCTGGCGCCAATGGATGAAGGTGATGACGCACGAGGATCGACCGCGCCGGGCGACCCGTCAGTCGGTCCGCCTCCCCATCGGCGCACATCCATTTCACCAATCCCATTAAGTCGCGGAACCACGGGGCGGGATTTCAATTTATCCTTTGTCGACCGTGGCTGTTCCCGCCGTCAAAGCCTATTTCAACTATGCCGGGCTCAACCGGCTGAGCCCGGAAATCGCTGCTGCCTGTCACGCTGCGGATGAAAGATTTCAGCGCATGCTGCTCAGCCTCGCCGGCATCGATGAGTACAATGCGCAGATGGCTCGGACGCGCAAAAGTGTTGCGCGCCTGATGCGGCTCGAAACCGATGCGCCCGATCGTATCTTCCTGGTTCCCAACGCGACCACCGGCTTGAGCTTGCTGCTGCAGGATCTGCTCGCCGAGCTGGGTACCGACCGGATCGCCGTGACCTCTGATCAGGAGCATCCCGCGGTCGAGCGCGTCCTTGCCAGAGCTGAGAGCCGCGGAGTCCGCATCGGACGGATTGGCGGCACTTCACAGGATGAATTCATCGGGCGACTTTCCGCGTTATGCGCTAACGGCGGCGTCGGGCTGGTCGTGCTCTCGCAGGTGTCATACAAGGATGGCCGGATCCTGCCGATTGCGAGAATCGCGGAGCAGTTGGCCCCTGCGCGCGTGCCACTGATCGTCGACGGCAACCAGGCCGTCGGGCACGTCCCCGTCGAATTTCCGGCGCACGGATGTGTCGCCTATGTTTTTTCGGGACATAAATGGCTCCGGGCACCGATGGGTACCGGCGCCGTGGTTCTCGATCCGGACTTCTGGCGCAGGCGACGCAGCGCGGCGCTCGGGATGCTGAACGATTTCCAGAACGGCACGCTCAGCTACCTGGGTATGGTCGGGCTCGAAGTCGGATGCGAAATCGCGGCGACTTCGCTCGCCGGACGAATCGCGCAGCTCGATCAGGTAAGGCGTAAGGTCATCACGGCGCTCGGCGATTTACCGATCGTGAAGCGGCCGGATTGGAACGGTCCGATGGCCCCGGGGATCACCGCGCTGCTGCTGCCCGAAGAGCGGCCATCCCAGGAACTGACCGAGCGGATGCTTTCGCGACACGGCGTAGCCGTAAAAGCCTTCGTTCCGCCCGAACTTCCCAACGAGGTCCGTATCTCGTGGGAAATGTCGACCACCGATGCCGAAATCGATCTGCTGCGGAAGGCGCTGCGCGCCGAACTCGGATGAGTTAGCAGCCAGCTCTACTGAGCGGGAGCTCCCTCGACGGGCAAGGTCGGATTGTCTATCTGCGGAGGTCCGGAGACGCCCGGGGCGTCCACCCGTATGAAGACGATCAGCATGCCCTGAGCGTAGTGCGGTCCGCCGAGAATCAGGAAAGCGTGATTGGGAAGCTTGAGCTCAGTCGACATTTCCGGCCGGTCGCCCTGGAAAAGCACCAACTTCATCACGATCATATCGCCGTCGATCTCCCGCGGCGCAACGTGCAGGATGCGCCCGCCCGGCAGCGCGAACGCGATCATCGTTCCGCAGCTGGCTCGCTTGCCCTCGCTCTTCAACAGCCGATAGGTGCTATAGCTGAATGGCAGGGTGCGCAGCTGCGAAGTCATCGCGGCGAGCCGCGCGTCGATTCCCTCATTCGTATCTGCCGCCATCACGGAATCAATGCTGACGATCACCGGGTGGCTGGCCGACTTTTGGCCGGCATTGGCCTGAAAGCTAAAGACGAGAAGCCCAGCGAGAGCAACGACTCCTGACCAGCGCGCTAGCATTACTTCCCTTGCCGTCTCCAACCTGCGCTAGCGACCTGCCTGGTCCGGGAGCCAGATGACGGTCGTATCGGTATGCGGCTCGCTCCAGACCGCGACCGCCGGATTTTCGGACTCGAGATGCGAGATAATCGCGCGCGAGTCCTCGGCGAGAACCCGCTCCATCGGCCGGACCAAGTCGGGCATACCCGATTCATGAGGCGTGCGCGCTCCGGGCGCTGATGCCGATTGATGGATGGAGTTGGAAGCCAACTGCGGCCTGTTTCCGCTCATCAAGGTGCGCACGTAGGGGGTTAGCAAGACCGCTGTGATGGCGGAGATCGCCAGCGCCGCCGATGCGAAGGTAAAGGCGGGACTGATCCGATCATCGAGCGATGCGAACCATCGTTTGACTCGCACCAGCGGCGAAGGCTTAAGGTCAACGATCCGGGCCTGGACCGCCTCGCTGAAACCTGCCATCGGAATCGCGCTCAGGATCGCTTCATGAGCTTCGCGCAGTCCCTCGCCCAGCGCGCTGAAGTCGGCAGCCTCGCGTTCACAATCCGGGCATCCGGCGAGATGACGGGCGACCTTGAGCAGTTCGGGCGGCTCCAGTTCTCCGTCGCCAAATGCGCTCAGCAGTGGGCGAATCTCACTACAATCGATCATCCGAACTCAATTCCTGTCCAGATCTGCTCAATCCCTGTCCAAATCCTTCAGCACGCTGCGCAGCCGATTGCGTGCATAATGCAACCTGCTCATCACGGTACCGCGCGGACATTGCAAAATTTCGCTGATCTCGTCGTAGGAGAGCCCTTCCACCTCACGTAGCAGTATCACGGCGCGGTGTTCCGGGGTCAACTCCTGCAAAGCCTCCTGGATTCGATGGCTCAGCTCGCTGCGGGCAACCGACCGAAACGAATCGCCGTGCGAACTGGGCAGCCGTCCAAGCTCGATCTCTGCCTCTTCGCCGCGCAAGATCGCCTGGCGTCCCGCGTGCCGGCGGAAGTCGATCGCGATGTTGGCCGCAATCCGGTAGAGCCAGGTAGAGAAGCTGGAGCGCGATTCGAACTTCGGCAGATTCTGAAAGGCACGGATGAAGGTTTCCTGCGCGAGTTCAAGTGCATCATCCTGATTGTGGACCACCGCCAGAGCCACGCCCACCACACGTCGTTGATAACGCTCGACCAGCACGCCGAAAGCCTCCGCGTCCCCCTTACTGGCCCGCTCGATGAGCTCAGCTTCATTCCCGTCTGGGCGGCTCGGTTTTCTCAATTCAGTTAGACGCCGATAAGCCTGGTGAAATTCAGCGGCTGGCGATCTTCGCCAGTCATTTCAGCCCAGTTCGGACCCCACTTGAGCTCGGTTTTAAGCGGAATTTTCAGCTCGGCCGCCCCTTCCATCGCGATCCGGGTTATGGCTCGCGTTTCCTCCAGTGCTCCCTGCGCGACCTCGACCAGCAGCTCGTCATGAACCTGGAGAACGATACGCGCATCGAGCTTCGCTTCGCCGAGCGCCCGCCGCAGCCGCAGCATCGCGACCTTTATCAAATCGGCGGCGCTTCCCTGGAGCGGCGTATTTATCGCGATCCGCTCGGCCTGCGCCCGAGCACCGCCCTGCGGGCCGTTCAGCTCGGGAAGATAGCGGCGACGTCCATACATCGTGGTGACGTAGCCGCGTTCGCGAGCCGTCCCGAGCGTTTCATCGAGCCACGCTCGCACCCCCGGCAGGCGCTCGAAATAGCGCTTTATGTAGTCAGATGCATCGTTCAGCGCAATGCCAAGTTCGCCGGCCAATCGCTGCGGACCCATCCCGTAGATGATTCCGAAATTGATTACCTTGGCGATGCGTCGTGCCTCGGAATCGACCTGCTCGGGTTTGATCCGCAGGATTTCGCATGCCGTGCGCACGTGGATATCCTGACCGCGCGAAAAAGCTTCGATTAACGTGTTATCGCCCGAGAGGTGCGCCAAAATCCGCAGCTCGATCTGCGAATAGTCGGCGGACAACAGGACCGCGCCGGGACGCGGCACGAACGCCCGACGAATCCGGCGGCCGGCCTCGCTTCGGGTCGGGATGTTCTGCAGGTTCGGCTCGCTGGAACTCAGCCGGCCGGTTGCCGCCACCGCCTGATTGAATGACGTATGCAAGCGCCCGTCGATCGGATCGACTAGGCTTTGCAGTGCATCAGCATAGGTCGATTTCAGCTTGGCGAGCGCCCGATAGTCGAGCAGCTTTCGCGGCAGCTCATGCAACGAAGCGAGTCGCGTCAGCGTATCGACATCGGTCGAATAGCCGCTCTTGGTTTTCGAGAGACCCTTGGTCGGCAGCTTGAGTTCCTCGAACAAAACGCGGCGCAACTGGATTGGCGAGTTCAGGTTGAAGGGATGCGCCGCGAGCTCGTAGCATTCCCTCTCCAGCCGCTCCAGCTCGGCGCCGAACTCGCGGGCGATTGCGCCAAGCGCGGCGCGATCGATCCCGATGCCGGTCGCTTCCATCTCGGCGAGCAGGACTGCGATGGGCAGTTCGATGTCGCGGAACAGATTGTCGAGGCCGTCCGCGGCGATGCGCTTGAGGAGCGGTTCGCGGAGGCCCGCGACGACCTTCGGCTCGGAGCCGACCGGGTGATCGCCGCCGAGCGGCGCGAGGTATTCATGGTACAGGTCGCTGATTGACGGCTCGGGCTTGCCCGGATTGACGAGGAACCCGGCGAGCATCGCGTCGAAATCAACGCCGCCGAGCGTGATGCCGTAGCGACTCAGTTGTCTTATGTGATGCTTCAGATCGTGGCAGCTTTTGGCCGGCGTATCGCCGGCCAAAAGCTGCCCGGCCTGGGCGATCGCGCTCTGCGGGAGCACATACACCGGCCCGCCGCTCTCGGCGGCGAGCTTGAGGCGCGGCTCGCCGCCGTCATCCACCGCGAGATGCATCGCGATTCGCGGCGCTTCTTTCAGCGCCGCGAGTGCTTCCGCGAGCTCGGCGCCGTCGACCTGCCGCTCGCCGTCGGCGCCGCCGACGGCGAGCGGCAGCGCCCGCTGCGTCGGCGCCAGCTCCGCCAACAGCGATCCAAACTCGAGCTCGCGCAACAACTCGGCCGCCGCGCGCTCATCGACCCCGGGCCACGTCAGCTCCTCCGGCTCGATCGCGATCGGCGCCGCGGTATCGATCCGCACCAGCTTCCGCGCGAGCTCAATGTCGGCGCGATGTTCCGCGATCAGCGCGCCGAGTTTCTTCGCGCCGCGAATTCCGGTTTCTTCCAAATGGTCCAGGTTCTCGAACAGCTTCTCGAGCGAGCCGAAATGACGAATCAGGGCGGCCGCGGTCTTCTCGCCGACCCCCGGCACGCCCTTGACGTTGTCTATCAGGTCGCCCATCAGCGCCATCACGTCGACCAGCGCCGCCGGCTCAACGCCGAAGCGCTCGCGCACCTCGCGCACGCCCGTCCGCTTGTCACGCATCGTGTCCCACAGTGTGATCCGCGGCGCGACGAGCTGCATGAAGTCCTTGTCGCCGGTCACGATCGTGGTGTCGAAGTGACGCTCGGCTGCACGGATCGCGAGCGTACCGATTACGTCGTCGGCTTCGTAGCCATCGATCATGATCCGCGTGATGCGGAACGCTTCGACCGCGCGATGTATGTAGGGAATCTGCACGCCAAGGTCGCCGGGCATTTCAGCCCGGTTCGCCTTGTAAGATTCGGATATATCGTCGCGGAAGGTTTTCCTGGGCGAGTCGAAGACGATCGCGATATGGCGCGGGCGCGCGTCCTTGAGCAGCTTGAAGAGCATCCGGATGAACCCGTAGACGGCGTTGGTCGGCATCCCGCGCGAGTTGCTGAGGTGAGGCAGGGCGAAGAAGGCGCGGAAGATATAACCTGACCCGTCGACGAGATAGAGATCTTTGCGCTCCACGGCCATTGGATCGAACCTAACCGAACGTGACGTCGCGCAAAAGCCCGTCGCGGTGACGCCTTCGTGAATGCCGAAAAAAAACGATTTCCGCGCGAGGCGGGCGTTTACATCGAGCGGTCCACGTAATGCGCGGGCATTACGCAAGCTTTAGGCTGCGCTGCCGCAGCCTAAGCCGAGTTCCTCACATGCGTTCGCGCATGGCCGAGGCTCGTGCTTTCAGACAGATTCGCTATTCAAGCACCCCGAAGGCCGGTCCGAACGTCATTCCCCACGAATCCGGAGCTGCGGCGCCGGTGAGGAGAATCTTGGGCGCAGGAGACCCGCTGCTCTTGATCTGGCTGGGCAAAAACTCCTGGGCGTTGCCATCATCGTAGTCCAATACCCACAAGTGACCGCCACGAAAACGAAGGCACCATGGTCCGACAAGAGTGGAGCTGCTGATCGTCACTGCCGGCGGGTCATCGTTCGAGGTCTTAACATGACCCTTCGGGAACATTACGACGGTGTCGGTGCCGTAACTGGTCACCCAGAGATTGCCATGGCCGTCGAATCCAATCTGGCCCGGATCAGACAAGCTCCCACCGGCGCCAAGCACAACAGCCGCAGTCTTGTTCCCGCCGGATTTCAACTGGGAAGCTGAGAATTTGAAAAGCTTGTCATCATCGCGGCCATCCGTCCACAGATTTCCCGCCTGGTCGAAAGTAAGAAAGGCCGGATGCGCAGATGACATCTCAGCGGTGTCCGTGATGGTGATGGCGGGAGTGATATCGCCGGTGCCGGCTTTCAGTTGCTTGGCGGAGATTTCATCCAGACTGTTGTTGTCGAGGTCCACAACCCACAGATTGCCATGGCTATCGAAGGTGCAGCCGACTATGTCGGAAAAGGTCGATGTGCTGGTGATCGTTACCGCCGGGCTGATGTTCTGGGGGAGTTTCTTGAGGTCCGAGGCTTTAAACTCGAGGATCTCTTCGTTGTCATCCGTGACCCACAGATTATGTGAGGTGTCGAAGCACACCCCCCACGGGAAAGCGCCGAGCTTGATCGTGAGCGGGATCGGCGTATGGCCGCTCTTAAGCTCGACGGGTAGATACTCATCGATCCGTAGATTACCCGCATCAGCAATCCAGAGGGCGGCAGATGCAGCGCGCGCGGCCGGCGCGGTCAGACATACGGTGATCGAACAGAGAAACGCGGCCAATCCAGCGCGAAGATAGGAACTCATCGGCTCAGATTTTCCCTGTGATTCCAGCGACATATAGAGTTACCCATTGGACATCAAAGTCCTGCAATTTCGCTCAATCTATTAATTAATTTAAAAAAGTTGCGTCATTTGCTTTTAAGTATGCAATTGTCTCTTTATTGGTAGAGGCCGTCAAGGCGCCGAGACTCTGATTTTCTCGACTGCCTCTTGATGCTTCCTTTCCTGTCCCGCGTTTACTCGTTAGTTCAGGTCGGTTCGTTCGAGGTGCCATGGGTCTGATTGAACCAGAGGTTGGTCCCTCACAGGATGTTGCCGTCGTAGGCGTCGTCGATCGAATTGTCGCTCTGTTCGGCGCCTGAAAGTGAAGAACAGCAGCGCCGCAGGCGCGTTATTGACAGTGATGGCTGCGATGACTAAACCGTTATCGTTCGCTGATTTGGTCGAATTAATCGGGAACGTCCATCGTCATAAAATTTCGGATTGCGTGCGAGATGGCCTGCCCCACCGGCGGCGCAAATGATTGAAGTCAAGAACCTGAACAAGAGCTACGGCGATTTCGTTGCGATCCGCGATGTCTCGTTCACGGCCGAGCAGGGGCAGATTCTCGGCTTTCTCGGTCCCAACGGCGCGGGCAAGACCACCACGATGCGAATCATCACCGGCTTTATGCCGGCGACGTCGGGCAGCGTGCTGATCGATGGACTCGACTCGTTCCGCCAGTCGCTCGAGGCCCGCCGGCGCATCGGGTACCTTCCCGAAAGCCCGCCGCTGTACAACGAGATGCGCGTGCGCGGCTACTTGCGCTTCGTCGCCAAACTGCGCGGCGTCGAACGCAGCCAGGTCGAGGATGCCGTGGCGCATGTGGTCAACGCCTGCGGGCTGCAAGCGGTCGCGGATCGAATTTGCGGACAGCTCTCGAAAGGCTACCGCCAGCGTGTCGGACTCGCGCAGGCGTTGATTCATAATCCCCCGGTGTTGGTGCTCGACGAGCCGACGATCGGCCTCGACCCGCGTCAGATCCATGAGATCCGCGAGCTTATCCGTGGCTTCGCCAAGGATCGCACGGTGGTGCTGTCAACGCACATCCTGCCCGAGGTCTCGCAGATCTGTGACAAAGTGGTGATCATCAACGAAGGCCGGGTGGTGCTTGAAGAAAGCCTCGCGAAAATTCCGGCAGGCACCTCGCTCGAAGACCTGTTCCTTAGCACCATCGCGAAGGAGCATCACGAACCAATCGACGCGGAGGAGACGCTGGAAGAGGTGGGGGCCGGGCACGCCTGATAGATGCGATGAGAAACACGCTGACGATTGCTGCGAAGGAGCTGCAGAGCTACTTCGTCCAGCCGATTGCATACGTTGTGATGGCGGTATTTCTGCTGCTCGGTGGATGGTTCTTCTTCGTCCTCATCCGGCGCTTCGACCTCCTGATGCACATTTACGCGGCGATGGGCAATCAGCAGGCGTTGCAAGGGTTGAATCTGAACGAGGCGGTAATTTCGCCGCTTCTGCAGGATCTCTCGATCGTGCTGGTGATCCTCGTCCCGGCGATCACGATGCGCACCTTTGCCGAGGAAAAGCGCGTCGGCACTTACGAGTTGTTGCTGACGGCGCCGGTTCGCACCGGTGAAATTGTCGCAGGCAAATTTCTGGCGTCGGCGACGCTGGTGCTGATTATGATCGCGCTCTCGGGCATCTACCCGTTGATCCTCGCGATCTTCGGGAACCCCGAGATGGGAGTAATCGGCGCAGCGTGGCTCGGGATGGCGTTGCTCGCTGTCGCCTTCGTCTCGATCGGGCTTTTCACCAGCTCGCTTACCCAGAATCAGATCATCGCGGCAATCAGTTGTTTCGGTGTTTTGCTGTTGCTGTATGTGATTTCATGGCCGGCGGAACTGGGCAGTGCGACGCTTGGCGACGTGCTCCGCTATCTGGCTCTGCCGGAACATTTCGACCAGATGATCAAGGGCGTAATCGATACCACGGACATCGTCTATTTCCTGAGCGTCATCCTGGTGGCGCTGTTCCTCACGCAGCGCTCGGTTGAGTCGGCGCGCTGGCGGTAGGGGCGGGCGATGGCTGGCAGCAGTTCGGTAATGGCCGGAATTCTCGGTCTGGTCCTTCTGATCTTCGCGATCGTCGATTACATCGCCGCGCCCGAATTCCGCTTTTTCTTCCTGGTCAACCTCGTGGTCGGCATTTTTGCGCTGATCATCTGGGCAACATCGAGCCGCACCTCGATCACCTCGCTCGCCGGCCGCCGAAGCGCCCGCTATGGCGCGAACGCCGCGATCTACTCGATCGCCTTCGTCGCGCTGCTGGTCGCCGTCAATTTTATCTCGACGCTGCATCATCATCGCTTCGACATGACGTCGAACAAGGTCTTCAGCCTCTCGAGCCAGTCGGTGAATGTGGTCAAGCAACTCAAGAAGCCGCTCAAGTTCTATGGCTTCTTCGCTGGAGGCCGTAATCCTCAGGCTCAACAGCTTTTCGAAAGCTACGAGTACAACTCGCCGATGGTCTCATACGAGATGGTCGATCCGGATCGCCATCCGGAACTCGCCGAGAAATACAAGGTCACGCTGATGAACACCGTGCACATCCAGTACGGTGGCGACGAAAGCGGCGACGGCACCAACGTCAGCGAGCCGACCGAGGCGGCGCTGACCAACGGGATCATCCGTGTGACCAGGAGCACGCATAAAGTCGCATGCTTCGCGCAAGGCGAGGGTGAACCGGACGTCGATGACACGCAGGGCGCGACCGGCTTCGGCGAATTACGCCAGGCGATGGAAGGCGAGAGCTACGAGGTGCACAAGGTGCTGCTCGCGACTGTGCCTGCAGTGCCGTCGGACTGTTCGATGCTCATCGTTGCCGGGCCGACCCGGCCACTGCTCAAGAACGAACTGGACTCGATCTCGACTTATCTGAAGAAAGGCGGACGGGCGATCGTGATGCTGCGGCCGCCCAATCCGAAGGATCCCGGGGTCGAATCGGGCCTCGTCAATCTGCTCAACGACTGGGGCGTGAAGGCCGGCAACGACATCGTGGTCGACCAGGTGCTGCGGCTCTTCCAGGGCCCTGCGCTCGGCCTGAATCCGATCGTCGATACGTACGGGCCTCATCAGATTACCGCCAATTTCAGTCAGCGCACGGTGTTTCCGATGACACGCTCGGTTGAGCCGGTTGAACCGCCGAAGCCGGGGTTGGAAGTCGTATGGCTCGCGAAGACCGGTCCGACCTCGTGGGCCGAGACTGACCTGAAAGATTTGTTTGAGCATCAGACTGCCACACTCGACAAGGAAGATCGCAAGGGACCGATCACGGTTGCGGACGTGGTGACCGCCGATCTGAAGCAGCTCGGATGGGGCGCCGGCGTCGCGCGGATGATCGTGTTCGGCGATACCGAACTGGTCAACAATCAGTATCTCGACAACTTCTTCAACCGTGACTTCTTCATGAACAGTGCGGACTGGCTAGTCGGCGAAGGAAACGCGATTTCAATTCGGCCGCGCACGATGCGCGCCTCGCGCTTCGCGCTGACCGTGACCCAGTTCAGCATCGTGTTCGTGCTCTCGGTGCTGCTGTTGCCGGAACTGCTGATCATCGCCGGCATCTACGTCTGGTGGCAGCGGCGCACCTGATCGCCCCGGCCGTTGCTGATTCCGTAATGTCACTGCGCAACACGATAATCGTTCTGATCCTGCTGATCGTGATTGGCGGCTATGCCCTGATCATCGGGCTCTGGAGCAAGCCGATTCCGCCGCCAACGTTGGTGAAGTTCGACGCCAAGGATGTCACAGCGATTGACCTCAAGTATCCTGATCGTGAAGTGGTGCTCGAGCGCGAGGGAGCGGGCTGGCAGATCGTGAAGCCGCTGAAGGCCAAGGCCGATCCCGCCACGGTCACCGGGCTCATCAATGCGGTCAACGGCTGTCAGATCAAGGAGACATTGGAGGAGCATCCGACCGATCTTGCGCCGTTCGGCCTTAAGGAGCCGCGGGCAACGGTGATCATTACGGTCAAGGGCAAGGGCGCGCTGCCGGCGATCGAACTGGGCAAGAAAACCCCGGTCGGTTACTCGGATTACGTGCGGGTTGGCGGAAAGCCCGCCGTGATGCTGGTTGCGGACTCGTTTTCGTCGGATGTGATCAAAACCGCGAATGATTTTCGGGATCGCGAACTGATGAACTTCAAGGTCGGTCAGGTGCAGCAGTTCACGATCGACCGCTCGGGCGGCGAGCAGATCGAACTCGCCCGCAACGGCGACAACTGGCAGATCGTGAAGCCCGCCCATTATGACGCTGATCAGACCACGGTGCAGAGCGCGCTCAGTGCGCTCGCCGAACTGCGAATTGCGGATTTCATCGTCGATAATCCCACGGATCTCGCCGAATACGGACTCGACAAGCCGCGCTTCACGATCACGGTGTACACCGGAAAGAAGGGCGAGGCGCATGAACTCAAGTTCGGCAAGGACCAGATCGGCGGCAAGGACGGCATCTACGTCCAGCGGGCCGGAAATCCCGCCGTCTTCACGATCTACAAGGAATCGCTCAACAGCTTCGACAAATCGGTGAACGAGTTCCGGGACAAGACCGTGTTTGCGTTCGAACCCTCTAACGTGGGACGTGTCGATGTTGAAAATACAATGGAGCAGTTCACGCTGACGCGCGTCGACAAGGGCTGGACCATCACGTGGGACAGGAAGACCCAGCCGGCCAAGACTACCGCGGTCGAGACTTACCTCGACGAAATCCGTTTCCTGAAGGGCACCGGGATTGCTGCCGATCCGATGATCGACGCGACGAAATTCGGGATGGATAAGCCGCGTGTGCTGATTCGGGTGTTCGACCGCAAGGGCAACAAGCTCGGTGATCTCAAGCTCTCAGAGATTATGGTCAAGGCGCCGGCGCCGAACGGCGGTCCCGAGGGAAACCAGGAGTTTCCGTACGCCGCGTCGTCGGCTAGCCGCGCCGTCTATTCGATCGACAGCTACGACTACGGCCAGCTCGACAAGACTGCATTCGATTTCGGTTTTCGCAGCGCGCAACCGCAGAACATTCCGACCGCCGCCCCGACCAAGTAAATGCTGATTACGCTTCGGCGATCACGTGCGCGATTGCCGTGAGCGCGGTATGCGTGAGGCTCAGGTGGAAGCGGCTTACCTTGCGCCGCCGCGCCAGCTCAACTGCCTTGCCCGACAGCGCGATTCCGGGCGGGCGGCCGCGCTCGCGCACCACCTCGATGTCGCGCCATCCGACATGACGGTTCCATCCGGTGCCGAGCGCCTTCATCACGGCTTCCTTGGCCGCGAACCGCGCCGCATAGCTCTGAAAGCGGCCAATACCGCGCGATTCGCAGTAGGCAATCTCACGATCGGTAAAGACCCGCGCGCGAAAGCGCGTTCCAGTCGAGGGCCGTTCGAGCGCCGCTTTGACGCGCTCCACTTCGATCAGATCGATTCCGGTGCCGACGATTTCTGCCATCTCACCATACGCATCGCATCGTACTTGCGGCTGCGCGCACTGCGATTCTATTGTGCAGGTGAAGCGATTTCATCAGGAGACTCGTGTATGGCGAAACTGTTAACCACGGTCAACAAGGCGCGCTGCGTGATGAGCGGCGATTGCGTCGAGAACGCTCCCGGCGTCTTCCAGTTCGACGAAGAGGGCAAGTCGGAAGTCTATAACCAGAGCGGCGCGCCCGACGACGTAATCATCGCGGCGGCGCGTTCATGTCCGGTCAAGGCGATTACCGTGGTCGATCAGGAGAGCGGAACCCAACTCGTGCCGATGCCCCGCAAGTAGTCTCAGGCCGTCGGGTAAAGCTTCGCGTACGAGCGACGGTTGCGAAACTCTAGTGCCGAGGGCGCGGCGGGCAGGTCGGAAATCTGGCCGAGGTCGAAAATCATGCATTTGATCGAACCGCCGCCCTTGGCGAGAAATTCGCTCGCGTCAATCAGGATCGGCTCGACGCCGCGTTCGCGAACCCGCCGAATGAGATCGTTACTGACGCCCTCGGGTAGAAAGAGATGGAGCCCGCCGCGATAGTCGGTTTGAAACGAGTTGGCCGCGTAGATCGCGCCATCGCGCTCCGAAAGTTCGATCAGGTTGCTCCCGAATTCCACGCGGAGGCGATCGCGCGAGACCGGTGCGAGCCCCGGCATATAGGCGAGAAGGAACTCGCGCTCCGGCCCGAACGACGCGAGCACGGTGTCGCCGTGATAGTGGGCCTCGAGGATCAACTCCAGTTCGAGGATCGGCCGATCCACCGTGATTTGGCGGAGCTCATCGAGCGCGCCAAGGTCCGAGCGGAAACCGTAGATTCTTCGCCAGGGCGGAATTCCGAGACGAGGGACAAAGCGCTGCCGCTCGATCGCGCCGTGCGTGAAGATCATGAAGCGGCCGGCTGGAAAGAAATCGGCTTCGCCTTCGAAGCGATGCATGATGTCGCGCGTCGCAAAGCCCATCGCACGAAGAAAGCGCCGGTACACCTCGCGCTCGGCGGCCCGCGTCGGGATCAAATTGGCGAGATAGACGAGACTCTCCGGGCCGCTTGCCGGATAACGGAAGCCGGCGTTGGCGGGATAGACCAGACCGGGAAGCGCCGGATCGGGATCGATCACGAAAATCGCGACGCCGTGCGCGATGAGCGCGCGCGCCAGATCGTGCCATTGCCGGCGCGCGCGTTCCGGATCGACGCGCTTGCGGATTCCGAGGAGGTTACGCGTATGCGGATTGGCGCCGCCGCGCACCGAAAAATGGCGCGGATCGCCCATCACGATCGCCTTCGGCATAATGCTTCAGCCGGGCGCGGGCACTCTGCCGGTGAGCCTACTTCCGCGCGAACTCGACCAGCGTCTCGACCTCGGGCGGGCCGGCGACCAGGTCCTTGAGCTTGCCGAACAACTCCGCCATGTGCGGGGTCTTGCGATGGAACTCAAAGGCCGCCGCGTCCTTGTAGACCTCGTAAACCATCACGACGGTCGGATCGGTGGTCGAGCGATGCATGATGTAGGTGAGCGTATCGGGCTCCTGGCGCACTTTCGACGCCATCTCGGCGCAAGCGGCCTCGAGCTGTTTTTCCGACCCGGGCTTCGCTTTGATCTTCGCAATCACCGTCAGCGGCATGATCTGGTTCCTCGCTTGCGGCGACGGAGGTCGCCGGTTGATGAAGTTTCCACCCGCCTTGTCTTAGTGACCATCCGATGGCATTGCAAGTTTGGCGCGCCGCTTTCCTTCGGTTGCTTGCTCGGCTAGCACAATAACGGCCGGCGATCCGGCGAGATGGAGCAATCACGATGATCGGATTCGAACTGAATGACGAGCAACGCGCGCTAAAGGACCTCGCGCGCCGCTTCAGCGAGCAGGAGATCATCCCGCGCGCCCGCGAGTACGATGAGAAGGAAATTTTTCCGCTGGACGTATGCGAGAAGGCGTTCGCCGCGGGCCTGATCAATTTCGGCGTGCCGGCCGAGCTTGGCGGGCCGGGTCTCAGTATCCTTGACACCTGCCTAGTGATCGAAGAGCTGAACTACGGGTGCGCCGGCATTTCCAACGCGATGGGCGCCAATGATCTCGCCGCGCTGCCGCTGCTGATCGCCGGTACCGAGGAGCAGAAGCGGACCTACCTGGGCGCGCTGACGAAAAAACTTACCTTCTGCGCCTTCGCGATCACCGAGCCGGGCGCAGGCTCGGACGTCGCCTCGATGGCGACCGGATATCGGCGCGATGGCGACGACTACGTCATCAACGGCGCCAAGCATTTCATCTCGAACGGCTCGCGCGCTGACTGGTATGTGACCTTCGCCACCGCCGATCGGGGCCTCAAGCACAAAGGCATCTCTTGTTTCGTCTTTCCCGCGAACTTGCCGGGGATCACGCGCTCGCGGATGCACGGCAAGCTTGGGCAGCGCGCCGCCGACACCGGCGAGATCGTGTTCGACAACCTGCGCATCCCGGCTTCCGCGCTCGTCGGCCGCGAGGGCGAGGGTTTCAAGTACGCGATGGCGACGTTCGACAGGAGCCGTCCGACCACGGCTGCGGTTGCCGTCGGAATCGCGCAGCGCGCACTCGACGAATGCCTCCGCTATTCGCAGCAGCGCGTCGCCTTCGGCCAGCCGATCGCGAATTTCCAGGCGGTGCAATTCATGATGGCGGACATGGCCATTAACATCGAGGCGATGAAGCTCCTGACCTACAAGGCTGCGTGGCTCGTCGACCAGGGGCAGAGTCCGAACGCGATTTCGAGCTATGCCAAGGCATTCGGCGCCGATGCGTGCATGAAGATCACCACCGACGCCGTGCAGATCTTCGGCGGCTACGGCTATATGAAGGAATATCCGGTTGAAAAGTTGATGCGCGATGCGAAGCTGGTGCAGATCTACGAAGGCACCTCGCAGATCCAGCGCGTGATCATCGCGCGCGATCTGCTTAAGCGCTAGCTCCGGCGCGGACGGTAAAAATTTGCGGCGACCCGCGCGACCAGATTGCGCGGCGAGACCCGCGCCACCTCGGCGAGCATCAGGTTCATCACACCGTTGACGTGAAGCGACTTGCCGCGCCGGGCCGCATCGATTCCCTGCGCGGCGACGGTTGCGGAATCCATAAACATGAAGCGCGGCGTGCGCGCGTCCTCGATCTTCGCGACCTGTTGGAATTCCGACCAGGTCGGACCAGGGCAGAGCGCGAGAATCGTGACGCCGGTGCCGCGCAGCTCAGCCGCTATCGCAAGGCTAAAGTTGATGATGTACGCCTTGGTGGCCGAATAGGTTGCCATGAATGGGAGCGGCTGGAAGCCGGCGGTTGACGCGACATTGATGATCGTGCCGTGCCGCCGCTCAACCATCGCGGGGACGAACAGCCGCGTCATCGCCACCAGCGCGCCGACATTGAGATCGATTTCCTCGAGCTCCCGCTCGAGCGCCAGCTCGGCGAAACGTCCGCGCGTGCCGAAGCCGGCGTTGTTGACCAGGTAATCGATCGCGATGTTCTGTTCCGCGAGTTGGCGACAAATCGCGGCTGGCGTCTCGCGCCGCGCGAGGTCCGCCGCGATCGTCGTCACCTTGCCCGAGCCGAGAATTCGCGCCTTTTCCGCGACCTGCTTGAGCCGCTCGTCACGCCGCGCGATCAGCACCAGTTCGTAATGCTCGCGCGCAAGCGCATAGGCGAACTCCTCGCCGATTCCCGCCGAAGAGCCGGTCACGAGCGCCGTGGCCATGGTCATCCAGGCACGAGGCCGAGCTGCTTTCGAAAATGTTCGATGGTAGCGGCGAGCCCGACTTTAAGCGGCGTCTTCGGCTGCCAGTTGAGATACTTGCGGGCGAGCGTGATGTCCGGCCGCCGGCGCATCGGATCGTCCGGCCGCGTCGGGCTGAACTTGAGCTTTGAGCCCGTGCCCGCAATCTCGATCGCCATGGAGGCAAGCTCGAGGATCGTGAACTCATCCGGATTGCCGATGTTGATCGGGCCGGTGATGCCCTCGGTCTCCATCATCCGCACCATCCCGTCAATCAGGTCGTCGACGTAAGCGAACGAGCGGGTCTGCCGGCCGTCGCCGTGGATTTCGAGGTCCTCGCCGCGCAGCGCCGCGACGCAGAAGTTGGAGACTACGCGGCCGTCGTCGATCGCCATCCGCGGTCCGTAGGTGTTGAAGATGCGCACGATGCGGATGTCGACGTTGTTCTGGCGATGGTAGTCCATCATCAGGCACTCGGCGACGCGCTTGCCTTCGTCGTAGCAGGAACGCACGCCGATCGGGTTGACGTGGCCCCAGTAGGTTTCGCGCTGCGGATGCTCCTGCGGATCGCCGTAAACCTCGCTGGTCGAGGCGAGCAGGATGCGCGCCTTCACGCGCTTGGCGAGCCCCAGCATGTTGATCGTGCCCATCACGCTGGTCTTGATGGTCTTGACGGGATTGTACTGGTAGTGGACGGGCGAAGCGGGGCAGGCGAGCGAATAGATCCGGTCGACTTCGAGCAGTATTGGACTCACGATATCGTGGCGGATGACCTCGAAATTCGGATGGCTTCTGAGATGCGCAATGTTGGCGCGACGGCCGCTGTAGAAGTTGTCGAGGCAGATGACCTCGTGGCCGTCCTTGAGCAGCCGTTCGCACAAGTGTGATCCCAGGAACCCCGCGCCGCCGGTGACCAATGTCTGCACGTTTGTTAGTCCTCGGGCTACATCACCTTCGATGTTCGCGCGCCAGCGCGAGCACCGTTTCGCAGACATAACTGACGTCCTCAGGGCTCATCGCCGGGTAGATCGGCAGCGAGAGGCAGCGGCTGAAAACCTCTTCCGCAACCGGGAAATCGCCGGCCCTATAGCCGTAGCGCTCCTGGTAGACATGCATCGTATGCAGCGGGATGCAATGGACGGAGGTGCCCACGCCTTTCGCGCGGAGCAGCTCGACGAACCGGTTCCGATCGATGCGCAGATGCTCAGGCCGCAGCCTCAAGACGTAGAGATGCCAGGCGTGCTCGACGCCGGGTTCGGTCACCGGCGTCTCCAGCGCGGAATCGGCGGCAAACGCCTCGTTGTAGGTCCGCGCGATCGCCGCGCGCCGGCGCATGAATTCATCGGAACGTTTGAGCTGCGCAAGCCCGATCGCGGCGTGCACGTCCGAGAGGTTGTACTTGAAGCCGGTGTCGTGAATCTCGTAGTACCACGAGCCGCTCGAGTCGTAGCGCTTCCACGCATCGCGATCCATCCCGTGCAGGCTCGCGACCGCGATGCGCTCGGCCAGCGCATCGTCCTCGGTCGTGATCATCCCGCCCTCGGCGGTTGTGATGTTCTTGGTCGCGTAGAAGCTGAAGCAGGTGAGATCGCTCAGCGTGCCGATGCGTACCATTCCGCGCCCTTCGATTTCGCGCGCCGAGCCAACCGCATGCGCCGCATCCTCGATGATCTTCAGGCTGTGACGACGCGCGATCGCGCGCAATCGATCCATGTCGCAGGCCTGGCCGGCGAAATGCACCGGCATCAGAGCCTTCACCTGCTTATGTCGGCCGCTCGCGAGCGCCTCCTCGATCCGAACCGGATCGATATTGAACGTCACCGGATCGATATCGACAAACACCGGCCGCGCGCCTTGGTAGCCCATCACCTCGGCCGTCGCCGTGAAGGTGAACGGCGTGGTGATGACCTCGTCGCCCGGACCGATATTGAGCCCGAACAGTGCAAGATGGAGCGCTCCCGTGCAATGCGCCACGGCGAGCGCGCGCCGCGCGCCGACATATTCGGCGAACTCGCGCTCGAAGCGCTTGACCTTGGGTCCGGTGGTGATCCATCCCGAGCGCAGCGTATCGATTACTTCAGCTTCTTCTTCGGGCCCGATGAACGGGCGATGGAATGGGACCTGCCGCATCACCGGATGAGATTACGATGCGCGCGGAGTGAGCGCCAGTCTATCAGCTTGCCGGGGATACGCCGTCGGCGCCGGAGGTGGTCGAAGATCCCGCGGTATCGGGGTCACCGCCTGGCATCACGTAGGTCGGGATGCCGGTCTTTGCTTCAACCGCTTTCTCGAGCTTCTGCGGATCGACATCGTCGCTGAGGCCGAGTCGTTTCACTTCGTGGATCGCGAGATTCCACAGCCCCGGGTACTTGCCGTAAAGATCATCATGGACCTCGACGTAAAGCTGATTATCGCGCCATCCGAACTTCACCGGCTGATAGACGAAGCGTCCGGGCGTACCGACCTTGACCATGTGAAACAGATGCTCGATGTCCTCGGGGTATAACCGGATGCATCCGTGGCTTACGGTCATCCCGACGCCCCATGGAACGTCGGTGCCGTGGATCGCATACAACGGCAGGGTCAGGCGCAGCCGATACTTGCCGAGCGGATTGTCGTCCTCGCCGCCCGGCACGACATGCTCAGCTTCGCCATCGCGCTCAAGATGCTCTTCATAAATGTCCTGCGGCACGACCCAGGTCGGATTCCTGTCCTTGCCGCTGACCTTGAAGGTAGCGACCGGGGTTTTCCAATCGAAGCGGCCGAGTCCGACCGGGAATGTGTAGACGACGCGCGAGGCGCTATACGATGCCGGCGTCAGGCCGTGTTTGCCGCGATGCGGCATCGATGGCGGCGGATAGTAGTAGATGCGCATTTCAGGGATGTTCATCACGATCCCGACATGCGGCGCATTGGGCAGGATGTGCTCGGTCGGCAGAACGATCTCGGCGCCGACCGGCGGTCCCCACCAATCCATGTGGTTGTTAGCGTCGGAAATTTCCTTCGCTGAGAGCCCGTACCAGCGGCCCACGTCGAGCAGCGTGTCGCCCTTGCGAATCTTGTAGGTCATCAGCTCGCCGATGACCGTATCCTGGCCGGGCGGCACCGGATAGGCGTAAAGCGGACGCTTGGCGAACATCGCCTCATCCCAGGCGTGCGCCGTTGCCGCGATCGCCATCGCGAACACGAGCGCCAGGGCGATGGTCAACGCACTACGAAACGAGCATACGCTGCTGCGTACCGGCGATGGACCAATTGGCGGGAAATGAGCTGCCAAGGCGAACCCTCGAAGCAATGGAAATGATACGGCATGGTCCATTACTCCGCAATCGGGCGGAGATTCGCGAACTTGAGCACCAACAGCTTCACGCCGCCGCGTTCGAAATTGATCCAGGCCTTGGCCGCATCGCCGCGCCCTTCGCGCCGGCGAATCACGCCGCGTCCGAAGGTCGGATGAATCACTTCAGTGCCGGCCGCAAAGGCCGATGCGCCGTCGGAGTCAGGAAGCTGGCTGTCGCTGTAATCGACATAGGGCTCACGCGTCGGTGGGTGCAGCGGCTCGATGCCGCGTTGCGGCTTGGGCGCAATTTGGCGGAGCAGGGCGGGCGAGATTTCGTTCAGGAATCGCGAAGGGCGCGATTCGCTGCGCGTCCCGTAAAGTTCGCGCGAAAGCGTGTTGGTGAGGTAGAGCAGTTCGCGCGCGCGCGTCATCCCGACGTAGCAGAGCCGGCGCTCCTCCTCGATCTCGGCGCCGTCGCCCTGCGAGCGGCTATGCGGGAACAGTCCCTCTTCCATCCCGGCGATGAAGACCGCGCGATACTCGAGCCCCTTTGAAGTATGTAGCGTCATCAAGGCGGCGCGTCCGCCGGCCTCGCTCACCTGGTCGGCATCGCTGACCAGCGCGACGCGCTCCAGAAAATCGGCGAGGCGTCCTGTGCCGCCCTCGGCGTCGAAGGCACTTGCCGCGGCCAGCATCTCGGCGAGGTTTTGCCGCCGCGCGACACCGTCGGCAAGTCCCTCCAGATAGCCGGTGAAATCCGTGCGCGCGACAATCTCATCGAGGATGGCCCGCACGGTCATCGCAGCCGCGCGGCGTATCAGATCGCGGAGCCAGTCGTAGAGCGCGCCCGCCTGCTTCGCGATCCGGAACGCGACGCGTGATTCGGTTTCGAGCCGGCCGAGTGCTTCGAACTGCGTGATGCCGAATCGCGCGGCCACCTCGCGGATCACGTCGACGGTGCGCGCGCCGATGCCGCGCGGGGGCACGCCGATCGCGCGTTCGAGGCTGAGTCCGTCGGCCGGGTTCAGGATCACGCGGAGATACGCCAACAGATCCTTGATCTCGCGCTGTTCGTAAAATCGCACGCCGCCGACCACGTAGTAAGGAATTCGCCGGCGCACGAGCGCCTCTTCGATCACTCGCGATTGCGCATTGACCCGGTAGAACACCACGATGTCCGCCGGGCGCATCCCGCCCTCGGACGTTAGCCGCGCAATCTCGCGCGCGATGTAGTCGGCCTCGTCGCGCTCGGTGGTCGCGATGTAGTGCACGATCGGATCGCCGTCGCGATTCTCGGTCCAGAGATTTTTGACCTTGCGTTCGAGGTTGTTGCGAATCACGTCGCCGGCCGCGGCCAGAATGGTCTTGGTCGAGCGATAGTTCTGTTCGAGCTTGAAGATGCGTGCCGCGGGGAAATCGCGCTCAAAATCCAGGATGTTGCGGATGTCGGCGCCGCGCCACCGATAGATCGACTGATCCTCGTCGCCGACCACGCACAGGTTTTGCGTGCGCGCCGAAAGCGCCCGCACCAGCAGATACTGCACATGGTTGGTATCCTGGTATTCGTCGACCAGCAGATGCGCCGCGCGCGCCTGCCATCGCGCGAGCGCCTCCGGGTCGCGCGCGAAAAGCTCGCAGGTCAGGAACTGCAAATCATCGAAGTCGAGCGCGTTCATCGCGCGCATCCGCTCCTGGTAAAGCCGGTAAATCTCCGCGATCGCCTGGTCGCGCCCGCCGCTCGCCCCGGCCGCGAAGCGTTCGGGCGGGACCGCTTCATTTTTGGCTTGGCTGATGCGGTTTCGCGCCAGCTCCGGCGTTGGCGAATCGGGCAACGCGGCCTCTTCGATCAAGCGGCGCAGCAGCGAAATCGAATCGCCCTCATCGAAGATCGTGAAGTCGGCGGTGAAGCCGAGCCGCTTCGCTTCGTGACGCAGGATCCGCGCGCAAGCCGAATGGAAGGTGCTGATCCAGAGCCGGCTCGCCTCGCCGCCCATCAAAGCACCGACCCGCTCGCGCATCTCGCGCGCGGCCTTGTTGGTGAAAGTCACCGCGAGGATCTCGTCAGGCGCCGCATTGCGCTCGCCGAGCAGGTAAGCGACGCGATGGGTCAGCACGCGCGTCTTGCCCGAGCCGGCGCCGGCGAGAATCAGGATCGGACCGTCGGGCGCGGTGACCGCGTCGCGTTGCTCGGGATTAAGCTTGTCGAGGTCGAATGCAGGCATCGGCGAACAACCAGAAGAAACAAGATACCGGCTCGCCGCGACCGCGCAAAGATGAAGCGCGATGCGCTATGCTGATCGCGATGGCGACGTATCGGCCGCGCGATCGTTTTTTTCAGAAGGCCCGCGAAAAGGGGCTGCCATCGCGCGCAGCGTTCAAGATCGAAGAACTGCTCGACCGATATCACCTGGCCCGCCCCGGCGCCCGAGTGGTCGATCTGGGATGTGCGCCTGGCGGATGGCTCGCGATACTGGCGCGCGCGGTTGGGCCGCGTGGAAAAGTAGTCGGCGTTGATCTGGTTCAATGCCGCACGCCTGCCGGCGAAGTAAAAATCATCGTTGGTGACATCCGCGAACCCGCCGTACGCGCCGGGATCATCACGGCATTGGGCGGAAGCGCCGACCTCGTGACGAGCGATCTCGCGCCGAAGCTCAGCGGGATCGCGGATCGCGATCAGGCGCGGATGGAAGAGCTGGTTGATGCGGCGCTCGACTTCGCCGCCGCGACGCTCCGGCTGGGCGGCGCAATGATCGCAAAGGTCTTCATGGGCGCGGGGTTTGAAAATTTCGTCAAACGCTTTCGGCGCGATTTCGAACTCGTCGTAATCACGCGCACGCGTGCGAGTCGGCCGGGCTCGGCCGAGCTTTATGTGGTTGCGCGCGGCTTCCGCGCCGCCGCGGTCCATCGCAGCGGTCAGCAGCCTGCCCAAGGAACGGAGTGAAGCAATGAAACCCGCTATCGGCATTCAACTCGGACTCTCGACGCTGGTCCTCGCCATCTGCGCATCAGGCTGCCTCGGCCGGCACGCTGCGGAGGCTTCGCCATCCGACGTAAAGGTTGAGGTCGGGCAGGTCGGCGTAGATGACCAGACCGGCATGCACTACGTGATGCTTCGCGATCGCGAAGGCCGCTCGCTGCCGATCATGATCGGTGACGAAGAGGCGCGCGCGATCCTGCTGGCGATGCACGGCATCAGGATGGAGCGTCCGCTCACCGCTCAACTGCTGAGCACGGTAATCGAAAAAACCGGCAATCACCTGGATCGCGCGGTCGTCAACGCAGTCCAAAACCAAACCTACTACGCCTATCTTGAACTCGACGACGGCCGCTATCGCATCGATTGCCGACCGAGCGACGCGATCGCGCTCGCGATGGATACCGACGCGCCCATCTATGTGAACGACCGTCTGCTCGAGAAGGCTTCCACCGGGTCGGCTCCGTCCGGACAGATTCCGGCCGTTCGTCAAGCGCTCGGCCTGACGCTCCAGGAGCTGACGCCCGACGTCGCCGGTTATTTCGATGCCGCACCGAACAGCGGCTTGCTCGTGGTCGATGCGGCAGGCGCGGCGGCCGCGGCCGGTATTGCGCGCGGCGATATCATCGTGCGTCTCGACGGTGCGCCGCTGAAAACGCTCGATGCGTTCGACGCGGCGGCGGCGAAACTCGACTCGAATGCCGCGGTTACAATGGTCGTGCGGCATGCAGGCGTCGAACGGAAGGTAAGCTTTACGAATTCGGCCGCGCCCGCGCTCAGCCGCGGCGAATCATCACAGCGCGGATGAACCGCGGATCGATCGGTGCGGAAGGATCGAGCCCTGCTAGATCGTCGCGAATCAAATTGAGACATGAACCGACGAAACCGGCGGCGCGCTTGCGTACGGTCTCATCCAGCCGCTCGTCGAGCAGTTCATCGACCCGCCGTTCGAACTCGGGACGCAGTTCGTAGGGCGGTCCGGTGCGCGTCATGATCGCGTCGCGCATCTCGCCGAGACGCTCGGGCTCGATCGGATCGATGCTCGTCTGCCGGTCCATTGCCCAGCGCGCAAGCGCCGTCAGCAGCACCTGGCTGAGACGGATCTCGTGGCCGGCGACCGCGGCGCGAAATCCGGGCGCAGCGAGATCCAGCGCCAGCAGGCTACGGAACAGCTCGGGCATCGCGGCGATCTGCTCCAGGAGCCCGTAGGCGAGATGTAAATCGCGCATCGAGCGGAAATCGCGCATCGCCATCGAGCCGCCTCGATCCAGCGCCGCATAGAAACGCGGCTGACGCTCAAGGAATCCAGCCAGCGCTTCGCGGTAGGGCGAGTCAAGATACGCGATGTCTCGCGCGGCGCCCGCCTCGAGCCCGAGCCTTCCGACCACTTCCTCGGCGCGCTTGCGCAGATCGATCGTGAGGCTCACGCCAAGTCGGAAGAGCAACTTCAGATGAGTGTCGCGCAGATGCTCGATCGCGGCGCGCAGCTCGCCGCCCGCCAGATGCTCCAGCGCGAGGTTCAGGTAATCGTGCGTCATCTCGACCGAGACGCGGACCGCATCGAGGTCGCCGAAATCGACGGCGCGCGCGACCAGCAACTGATTCGTGACCATCGCCATCTCGCTGCGCAATTGACGTTTGCCCTGGGCGGCGAAGCCGGCGGTGAGCGCGGTGTTGAACAGCGAATGGTCGGAGTCGGCGGTCACCGGCGCCATGTCGGGCGGCACGAGGTCGCCTTCATCGGGCAGGTCGGTGCGGCTCGGCGCCGGATAGCTGCGGCGGATTTCGAGAAAGCGCTGCGGATTCACATAAGCGAAAACGTCCTGCGCATCGAAATAGTCGGGAAAGCCGCGGTCAGCGAGCCGCGCGGAGCGGAACTGGTACGCCTGCTCCTCGAGCTCCGCTTCGACGCCCCAGTAGATCTCCTCCATCAGGCTCGTGAAATAGTTGTAATCGCGCTCGAAGGCCTCTTCGAGAAATTCCTGGATGTGCGCGCCGAGCGTGTCATAGCGCGTAAACTCAATCAGGTAATGCTCGTCGAACTGCACAAAGCGATCGGAGGGCGCTTCAGGCAGCGTCTGCGGATCCTCGAGCCGATAGACGCGCAGGTAACGCCGCAACAGCAGCGCGACCAGCTCGAGGTCGAGCTCCATCAGGCCCTCGGCCATCCGCTTGCGGCCCGATTCGGCGAGCGCCTCGATCCACTCGCGCATCCGCTTGAAATTCGGCCGGTCCTTGTCCCAGCAATCGAGATCGAACAGCCATCGCACCTGCTCCGGCACCGCCATGCTCAGCAGATCGCCCGCGTCGGCGACGCCGATTTCCTTGAGCGTGTAGAAGAGCGTGTCAGGCGCGAAGGATTGGACCAGCCGCTCGGCTTCGGGCGAGGCGAGAATCAGATCGCGCTTCTGGCGCGCGGGCAGGCCGTAGAGAAATTCGAGTTTCTCCTGGAACGGCAGATTGACGAACTCGCTTTGTCTGGCTGAAGGCATGATCGACGCACGGTGATCTAGCTTCGAAAAAGGTACTCCGCGCTTTTGAACCGGATCAAGCAAGCGCGTGAAATAGCGGTTTGATAGGCGATCATATTAGATGATAAGTAGCAAGTAGGGGCGGCGGGTTTCTCTGAAAACGCGGGCACTAAGGACATGACGATGCATGCGAATGGCAGGATGAAGCTGGTGGTCGACGATCAGCGTCGTGGTCTGTTCCGGGTTCATCGCTCGGTGTTCGTGTCGCCGGAAATTCTCGAACTCGAGCGCCGCAACGTCTTCGATCGTTCCTGGCTCTACGTCGGGCACGAATCCGAAGTGCGCAACCCCGGCGACTTCGTCGCGCGGGATGTAGGCGGCCGGCCGCTGATCATGATTCGCGGAACCGACGGTCAGCTTCGCGTGCTGATCAATTCATGCACTCATCGCGGCGCCCAGGTGTGCCGTGAGACGTCGGGCAACGCGAAAACCTTCCAGTGCTTTTATCACGCCTGGACCTTCAACAATCAGGGTGAGCTGGCCGGCGTGCCCGATGCCGCCGGATACGGCGGCTGGTTCCGCAAGGAAGAACTCGGGCTCAAACAACCCCCGCGCATCGCGAGCTATCGCGGGCTGATTTTCACCTCGTTCGATCCAGCGATCGAGGATTTGACCGACTACCTGGCCGGCGCGAAAGAGGTCCTGGACACGATTCTCGATCAGGCCGAGGACGGGATGCAGATCGCGGCGGGGACGCAGAGCTATTCTTTCCGCGCCAACTGGAAGCTGCTGGTTGAGAACAGCATCGACGGCTACCATCTGCGCTCGACTCATCATACTTATCTCGAATACCTGAAGAGTGTCGGCGCGGACTTTGGTCGCCCGTTCCGTGGCTATGGACGCTCGCTCGGCAACGGCCATGCGGTGATCGAGCATAGCGGTCCGATGGGCCGGCCGTGCGCGTTGTGGGAGCCGCGATGGGGCGAAGAGGTCAGGCGCGAGATCGAAGCGATCAAGGCTCGCCTGGTCGCGCGCTTCGGGCCTGAGCGCGCCGAGCGCATCGCCGAATGGAACCGCAACCTGCTCATCTACCCGAACCTGGTCATCAACGACATCATGTCGCTTACCGTCCGCACCTTTTATCCCGTCGAGCCCGGATATCTCGAGGTCTCGGCGTGGGCGATGATGCCGCGCAGCGAAGGCGCGCGATGGCATGCATTGCGGCTCGACAACTTCCTGACCTTTCTCGGGCCCGGCGGTTTCGCCACGCCCGACGATCTGTCGGCGCTCGATTCGTGCCAGCTCGGCTTTCGCGGCTGCAAGGAAACCGAGTGGTCCGACATCTCGCGCGGGATGACCCGCGATCCGGATGTCACGGACGAGGAGCAGATGCGCGCGTTTTGGCGGCGCTGGTCGGAGCAGATGGAAGGCGGCTCGACCGCACGCAAGCGGGCCGTCGCCTGACGATCTTCGATCGCGCTTCATTGACATCGTCGAGATTGGAAAAAAGACCGCGGAGCGTTGTATCGTCCACACACCGACGCTTGAGGGGTGGGCTATGCTGACACGGGCCGAAGCTGAAGATTTCCTCTACAACGAAGCCGCGATCCTCGACGAATGGCGGCTGCGCGACTGGCTCGCGCTGTTCACCGAAGAGGCGCAGTACTGGGTGCCGTCGACCGACCGGCCGCAGGGCACCCCCGATACGACGCTCTTCCTGATCGCCGACGACATGACGCGGCTTCGCGCGCGCATCGCGCGGCTCGAAAGCCCGCACGCGCACGCCGAATTTCCGCGCTCGCGCACGCGCCGGATGATCAACAATGTGCGGGTGTTGAAGGATGACGGAGCAGAGATCATCTTGTCGTCGAACTTCGTCGTTTATCGTTTCCGCGGCGAGATTTCGGACTATTACGTCGGTCATTATGAGCACCACCTGCGCCGCGTCGATGGCGGGCTGAAGATCAACCTGCGCAAGGCGATACTCGATTTCGAGGCGCTGCGGCCGGCCGGCAAGGTCAGCATCATTTTGTAATCCGGCGCTCGAGGAGAACGACCATGGCGAGATTCACTGACCAGGTGGCGATCGTTACCGGCGCTGCCGGCGGCATCGGCCTCGGCATCGCACGCCGGCTGGCTTCCGAAGGCGCGGCGATCGTGATCGGCGACGTTTCCGACCACGCGCGCGCCGCAGCCGACGATATCGGCAAGCGCTACAACGTGCGCACGCTCTCCTTCGTTGGTGACCTCAGTCAGCCGGGCGTTGCTGAGAAGATGACGGCTGAGGCGGAGAAGGCTTTCGGGCGAATCGACGTGCTGGTCAACAACGCCGGCGGCGGCATCCTGCGTCATTCATTGGAACATACCGAGGAGACGCTGCAGGCGACCATCAACCGCAATCTGTGGACGATGCTGCGCTGCACGCTCGCGGTGCTGCCGCGGATGAAGCAGCGCCGCTACGGCCGGATCGTCAGCCTCGGTGCGGACTCAGTCTACACCGGCCTTGACCTGCATGCGATCTACAACGGCGCGAAGGGTGGAGTGCACGGAGCGACGGTCGGGTTTGCGCGCGAAGTCGCCCGCGACGGCATCACGGTCAACGCCGTCGCGCCATGCGGCGTCGAGACCGAAGAGGTAAAGAAGGCCGCGGCTGCGAATCATCCGCTGATTCAAGCGATGATGTCGATGATCCCGATGGGCCGCATGGCGCAGATCGAAGACGTTGCGGCGGCGGTCGCGTTCCTCGCTTCGGGCGAGGCCGGCTTCATCACCGGTCAGATCCTGAGCATCAACGGCGGCACCGCGATGGGGTGAACTGCTTCTGATACCAGTTAATTTTGGCCCACGGGTGTAACTGCGCAAAAGCCATCGCCCCCGAGAAGCGCATTCAGAATCCGATTGCCAGCCAGTAAAAACCGTAGACGTAGGTGCTCGACTGGCCGACCGGAATATTATTGAGTTCGATGCTCGCGTTTGCGGCCGTGAACTGAACGATCTCGGGCACCCATTCGTTTAGATCGGGCGCGGTTTTCGACGGATTGCGTGCCGGCGTCGCATTCGCCCAGAGGCAAAGGTTTGGAAACGGGACAGGCCAGGTAAGCGTGATTTCAGTGTCACCGCCACCGATGTTCGCATTATATTGGTAGAAGCCCCACTGTATGACGGCAATGACCGAGCCGCGGTTTATGTCCGCGATCGGAATCTCGAGATAGCCGTTGGTCTGCAGCGATCCGGTGAACTTCCCCATGAACGCCAGCAGCGCGCCGATGTTGGTGATGTTGGTGTCCTGACGCTGCTTCAGAAACGCGGTGCGATTGGCGAGCTGCTGATGCGGCTGATTGGAGAGTCCGATGCCGCCGAAGCTTGCGCCGGCCGCAGCGCCCTCGACCGCGTCAGTCGCCTGAATCTCGTAAACCTCGTCGGCCGTGAAAGCGGGAGCATCAATCAAGGTTGCCATCGATTTTACTCCGGGCGGCGTATGAGCCGTCAGAAGGTGAGTGTCCAGGTGCCCGACAAGCTCATCCCGGCGCCGAAGGTGATCGGCGCGATCGTCTTGCGCGCGAGCAGGATGGTCGGTGAGTTGGCGCCCGGCAGCGTGACGCCGGTCGGATTCGCGAACAGCCCGAGCTCCTGGATTACGAGCCCCATCGCACCGCTGTCCGATCCGGTGAGGCTCCAGTTGAACTGCACGCTGCCCGGGCCCGGCGTCGTGCCGTTCTCGGCGTGGCTGTCGAGCGCCTTGTAATAGGCCGGCGCGGTGAGTCCCGAATCGTTGACCGTCGGCGCGGTCGATCCCGATCCGAAGCCGACTGCTGAGGCATACTGCCCCGCGGTATCTCCGCCCAACAGCGAGGCAAGCGCGGGCAGGCCCGCATTGACGAACAGGTTGCGTCCGTCGATTTCCGCGACGATCCTGTTTTCGCATCGCACGCAAATTTTGACCATCCCCGACGGGCGCGGGATTGCGCAGGCCGCCATTTCGAGGCTCGGCCGGATTCGTTTCATTTCATCCTCCTTGAAGGACCGCAGCGCCGCCGATGGTCAGCGCCGAGTCCGCCACGTTCGGCTCATTCGCGCCGTACGTGATGCCACTATGTCGAAAGTGAGCGTTGTAAAGCGGAGCCGCGGGCCCATACTGATCGACAAGCGGGGCCGGCGCGAAATGCAGTGCGAAGCTGTCGACGGCCGACGGTGCGGTGTCAAGTTCGATTTGCGCGATGCCACCGGCGTTGAGTTGAACGACCGGAACCGGCGCGTCGTCGAGCAGCGGCGGAACGATAAACCATACTGAATCGAGCCAGGCACGCGCCGGCTTGAAGAAATCGACTGCCGCGGCGATCAGGTTCGCGTCGCCGGAGTCGGCCGACTGGTTCGCTTCAAGCGCGATCAGCACGCGGAAAACCGCCCATCCCTGACTCGCCGGATACGCAGTCCCGCCCCAGCTATTCTGGCCTTCGAGTAACGTCACATCGGTCCATCCGAGCTGCGCGAGCGCGCGTTTGATCGCCGCGGGGGTGCCGCGTACGCGATGCAGCGCGATGGCGTTCTCGATCATCGTGCGCTGGACGGTTGAAGAAGGCGCGCCCGCGAGCGGTGTGCCGATCAGGTCGATCGAGGTCAGGGCGTCGATGTTGGTGATCGAATCGATATCGAGCGCGCCCGAGCTGAACGCTCCCAGCAATTGCCAGAAAGGCGACAGGATATCGAACTGCCAGGCGAGAAAAGGCAATGCCGAGTCGGGCACGGACGCGATGCGGTAGACGAGGAGCGGCGTAAGGTCGAGCGCACCGAGCCGCTCGATCAGCACCAGCATCGCCTGGCTGCGCGCGTCGTTGATCGAAGGCTGGATCGTGAGTTGCGCCATCGCGGTCAGCTACCCTCGCTTGCCGTCGCCTGGCTGAGTGAGATCGCGGTGCAGTTGGCCCATTGCCCCGGCGCGGCGGAAATAGCGAGCACTCCCTGCCCGGCGACTGGCGACGTGATCGCGACTTCGTACACACCTGACACCGACAGTGCGCTGATGATCTGGCTGGCGACGATATCGCGCCCGATGCGATTTGCCTGGTTCACCGCGAACTGGGCCGCCGCGGCGTTGGCGGCGGCCATCGTCGCCACCGGGTCAGCGTCGGCATAGAGCGTCACGGTCGCCGCGATTTGGTAATCGATCTCGATCGCGGGATAAACGTTGACGGTATCGGTCAGCGGCCGCACATCGTCGGCGCTCAGGATCGATTGCACCGCATTGAGGATGGCGGTGCTCGGGATGCCGACCGAATTCGGCGCGGCGGCCGGCTGCACGGTGATCGGTCCGGTCAGCACATAGACATTCACGGTGCCCGGCGCCGGACTCACGATCTGAACATCGATAATCGAGGGATCCGCGCCGAACGCAAACGAGCGATAGGCTGCCGAGGGTCCGGCGACGGAGAACTGGTTGGGCGCAGCCTGGATGCGGGCGCGATAATGATCATCCGTTTCCGGCGCCGAGCCGCCGGCGCTGACTGTGGTGTTCGCGACGCTGGAAATCTGCGCGCTCGGCGACAGCATCACATTGATCTGTCCGGGCAGATAGCCGTTGCCCGCCGGTCCTGGGGTGGTTGCAGTCGCGTTGACTGTGCCCTGCGTTTGCCCGGCCGCGATCACCAGCTCAGCATCGGTCGCGAATACCAGTTGACCGTCTGTGGTGCCGACGGTGGTTCCTGCCGGAATCGAATAAGACACGTTGAGCGGATTGATCAGCGTGAACTGGAGGATGGTTGAAGCCGGCACGGCGCCGAGCCGCGTTACGCTGAGCAGTGCGCCCAGATAATCGAGCATCGGAAAGCTCGCGAAGGCGAGCAGGTTCTGCTGCCCCGCGTACTGGATCGCGTCGCGCACCAGCGACTCGCGGTAGGCGTAAAGATTAATCAACAGCCGTTCGACCTGCGCCGGCTGAAGCACCCGCCCCGAAGCGCTTTCGAACTCGGCGATCATGTCGGCCAGGATCAGCTTCGGATCGAGTCCGTCGGCATCGTTGACGAACGTCGGCGGCGGAAGGCTGGTGATGCTCGCGGCCATCTGGTTCACCTCAGGGATTAAGCAGTTCGAGGTTCATTGCGCGCTCGTTGGTGGAATTGTCACGACCGTCGTCTGCGAAGGCGCCGGCGCCGAGCCGAGCTTGAGCCGCCATACGATCGTAACCATCAGACGTCCGATCGTGGTCGGGTCGGGAGCGGCGTTCACCGTAATCAAAATGATGCGCGGCTCCCACAGGGTGATCGCCTCGGTTATTTCGCGAACGATGGCGGGAATCGCGGCGTCGATCGGATAGTCGATGTACTGCCAGAGGTCGGCGCCGAAGGTCGGACGCAAGGGGTCGGAACCTTTGGGCGTGGTCAGGATGATGCGCACGCATTGCGCGACGTCGTCGAGACCCTCAACGATCTCGCCAATCGCGCCGAGCTTCATCGACCAGTCGACCGAAGTTATTTCGCCAATCGAAACCGTCATCTTGGTTTCCGGCAAATTCAGGTTTGCGCGACCGTTGAGCTGGTCGGCAACGGCGGCACAATCGAAACGCCGCCTGGAGTGATACTTACCTTGGATGCGCCCGATTCGAGTTCGATTCCGGCCGGCGCATTAACCGTCGCCGATGCGCCGGCGCAAAGTGAAATCGTCAGCGCATGAGCGGCGCGATCGTACTCCATAACCGTTCCGTCTTTGAAGGTCAGATGAAATTTGTCCGCGCTCTGCACCGGCGGCTGATCGACGGTTGAATAAATCGCGCCCAGGACCGCGCCTGCCTCGTCGAACTCGTCCATCACGCAGACGACCTGCTCGCCGACATCGGGCATCCAGAAAATTTTGTCGGCCAGCGTCTTGGGCATGATTATCTGGAGCCAGTACGAGGTAAGATGATCGCGATCCGGGAAGCGCACCCGTACGCGCGCGTTGGTAAGATCCTGCTCAGTGACTATTCCGACGCGATACATAGTCAATTCGCCAACAACTATCCAATAATCGTAGAGACTCGACGCGCATCGATGCTGGTGGAATAGCCGGTGCGGCGATGCAGCGAGTGCCGGGAAACCTCAATCAGGTAAAGACCATCGAACGAACCCCATCCGAAAAGTTCAAGGGTGTTTCCCGCCGCAAGCGCGGTCATGCCCGGCAGGGTGATTTGTGATGAGGTGAACCACGAGTTGGCCTCCTGCAGCGCGGCCTGCGCCTTCAGCGTCGCCTGCTGCGCATTTTCGCACCGGGTGATGAGCTTGCGGGTGTCGCCGGTCGGGATGCCGGCAGCGTCGATCGTCTGCGTAATCAAGCTGCGCGTCGCCGCATCCTGGTACGCGACCTGCGCGGCTTTGTAGATCCTGCGCGTACGATTCTCGAAGCTGAAGCGCTCGACGTCGCCGCGCGTCAGAGTGATTACTGGCGTTTGTGTTTCGAGCGCGGCCCGTGAATAAAAGACCAAAGCCGAACCGCGCACGGTGAATTCGTAGCCATGCGCCGTGGCAAGGCGCTTCAGGAACTCGAGGTCGCTTTCGTGGTTCTGAGTGATGCGTGCGAACATGGGATTGAGCGAATCGGCAACGCCGATGACCGCGAGTCCGTACTTGGCGGCAACCGTGGTCGCGATCTGGAGCAGCGTCTGGTTTTCGTACGCGACGCTGTTCCGCGTGCGCATCGCGGGCGTGATGTACGCCGACAGGCACCGCATCCGAAAGACGTCCGGCGGCCCCTGGAGTTCAAGTTGATCGATTTCGAAATCCCCGCACGGCAGCATCGGTTCGCCGGCGTAGCCGATGAGCAGATTGAGCTGGTCGCCAATCGACGGATACCACGGACCCTGCCACAGATGATCGCGATCCTCGAGTTCGACCTCGATTTCGCCGGCGCGGCCGCCGAGGAAGTCGCGATAGACGATCGACGTCACCATCGAGGAGATGTCGCCCGTGATGTCGGTCCCCGCATAGCTCAACAGCCAGTGCGGCGATCGCACCTGATGCCCCAATGCGGCGCTCATCCGACGATTGCTCCGGGCGTGATGCCGCGGTTATTTCCGCGCCCGACGGTTTTCACGCGCTGCGTTTCCACGGCGGAAGGTTGGTCGTCATCACTACGCTCTTCTGAAGGATCGGCACGATCAGCACGATGCCCGCTTCGAACACCGGCTCGACCGCAACCGACGGATTCGCAAACACCAGCCTGCTGTAGAGGGTCGGATCGCCGTAGTAGTTCCATGCGACAGTGTCCCAACGTTCGCCAGCGACGGTCACATGCTCGAGGTATTGCGTCTGCGCCATGCTCCTTTTGCCCGCCTTATGCGCCTGCGCTACGCACGATTTGCGATGGGGGTATGTCGTCCGGCGTCAACTGGACGCCGGGAGCACCCGCCGACATTGCGTTGTTGAGCACCGCGGAAAGACCCGCGAGCAGTGGTGATGCAGCCGCTGACGATGCGCCGCTTGCGGCTTGCGGAGCCGGCGAGGCGATAACAGCGAGTGGCGTGAACAGTGGAACCGGCGCGGCATTGGGATCGAGCGCGCCTGCCGGCGTCCATTCGGTGAGTCCGAGCCGCGCCTGGATCGCGATCGGGGTGCCGTCGGCGCCGAGCTGCCGCGCAGTGACGGCGAGCGACGTGATCACGAAGTAGCCGCGAAACTCACCGCTGCCGAACACTAGCGCGCGTGCCTGATGATCCGCGGCGGCCGCCTCGAACTCCGCGAGTTGCACAATGGGATTGGTGAACGATGCGTGGAGCATCATTTCGAGCGTGATGCTTTCCAGCGGATCGCCGACCCATTGCAACAGCGGCTGAGCCTCGACCACGCGATGAACCGCGTAATCGTACCGGCGCGTCGATTCCATCCGTTCCGGCGAGCCCAGAACCTGAAACACGATAGTGCCGAAAACTGCGAACATGATGGCTCCGGCCGCTCGCTAGAACTCGGTTCGGCGGCGGCGTGCGGCTTCGCGCCGCCATTGATCGTAAAGCTCGCCCGCATGATGCCGCAGCGCTTCAAGCACGCCGGCCTCGAAATCGCCGGCGCTGTTCGCCTCGTGAATCACGATGGTCGGCGACGAGTTGATCACCAACCCTGCGCTCCGGTCGCCCGCAATTCCGAAAGCAGCGACCCCCAGGCCGTCGCTGCGAATCGGAAGGGCCGCCGCCGGAGGCGTCCAAACCGCTGCCATTCGAGTCGACGCACCAAAACCTCTATCAGATGGAGCCGGCCGGCCGTTGATACGAGCGCCCGTCATCTGCATCGATGCGATCGAATTAAGCTTTCCGATGCGGGGCAACGCGATGTTCACATTCTCAAGCGACAGCGTTGCATGATCGCGAAGCGCTTCGAGGCGCACGCCCTCGCCAGCGGGATGCGATGCATCGACCGTTTGCGGCGTCGTACGCTTTCGTGGATGCGCACCCGGAAATCGGCTGGCTATCTCCGACGCTCTGACTATTCGTGCGACGCGACGAAGAGTTTCGTCGCCGGACGCAATCGTGGCGCGCCGTTCGCCGGTTGGCCTGCGTTCAACCCGTCGATCGTTGCCGATTGCGACTGCGGATCTGCGGGCGACAGTGCTTGTCGATCGCGGCCACGACGCAAGCTGCGCGACTCGGCGCGATGAATTCGATTTAACGAGGGCCGCACCGAAGCGGCTGAACCGCGGGCGTGGTTGTGGTTCGGAAGATCCGCTCGGATGGCTCAACCGATCGGCTTTCGACCGATCGGCGGCATTTCCGATAGGCTCTGGTGAGAACGGGAGCTTCCTTGTGGCGGCGCGGTTGACTGCGGCAAATGCACCGAGCCGCCTGTGGACCAGGGCAAGGATGCGTGGGTACGCGGCGGCATTGGCAGAGTTCTCCGGCAGCTTTTCGACGCTCGATGATAAGCGCGGCGGATTCGCAGCCGAGGTCCCGATGTTCCCGCCCATGCTGCTGAGCGCGGTCGCGGTGGTCAGCCGGGCGATCCGCGCCCGCTGAATTCCGATCGAGCGAATTCCCGCGGCCCATCGGGCGAGGCGGCGAAGCCCGCCCGCTCCATCCGCGATTTTTCCGTTCTGCTCCATTCGTCAGCCGGCTCGCCTGGTGCGCGTCTGCGCCTGCGGCTTCGCAAGCTGCACCCGCAGCGTTCGGCCCATCACTTCGGTGCCGTCCAGGTCGGCGATCGCGCGCTGCGCCTCCTCGGCGGTTTGAACATCAACAAAACCGAAACCGCGCGAACGTCCGGTTTCGCGATCCCGAATGATCTCCGCGCGTTCGACATGCTCAGGGCTGACGCTGGTCAGACGCCCGACCAGTTCGTGAAGCGCCGCATCCGTCATCGCGAAACTTAGATTGCCGATATAAAGTCGCGTACTCATTTCCACCACTGCGAATGGAGATTCATTCGTTACCCGTATGGGACTGCTCGCTCCCGCGCTGATACTCGGCGGCGGCGGCCGCCCAGAAAATCAGCTCCGGCAGCTCCATTGCGGCTAACTCCGAGAAGCCGAAGCCGAACCGGATGAGGCCGGCGATTGAGGCGGCGGCGGGAACGCCGCCTCGTGAAAATTTCCGCCGATCACTTCCTCCTGGAGCACCAGCACGTCCGCGAGGTCCATCGCCAACACGTCCTCGTACACGATGCGCCGGCCGTCGATGGTCGCGAGCTCCGCGATGAGCGCGAAGATGATCGCCGCGGGCTCGCTGCTTTGCGCCGCGCGCTGCGCCCGCATCAGATCGCGCCCGATTCCGGCGCGGAGCTCCGCCTTGCGCCCGGAGGGCAGCGCGATCGTTCGTCCGCTCCTGGAGCCGTTCCCGGTCACCGCGACGCCATTCACCGTCAGAGCTTCATCAACCATCGAAGGAACCTTCCGGTTTACTCACCGAGATTGGCGCGGAAAGCCGCGAGCTGGTCGACGCCGCCGACCACGTAGAGATTCGCCATCACGTCGTACAGAAAAATCTGCACACCCGAGACATAAAGCTCGGTGTGATAGACCGAGATCACCGACTGCGCGTCGGTATTCTCCTGATGCTTGAAGCTGAGCGCGCCGGCATCCTTGAACACGCCCGTCATCAGGTAGACCAGCGACAGCTCGGCAGAGCGGCCCTGGCTGGTGTATTGCTCGATGCTGCCCATCACCTGGAACGAATGGCTCTGGAAGGGGCTGCTCGCGAGCACCTGCGCCTCGGGATAGATCGACGACCACCTGATGCGCGACTCGAGCTTGTCGACGCCGGCCCAGAACTCGGCGGCGCCGGCCATCCCCAGTCCCTTGTGATCGACCATGCGATGACGCGGCTGCGCCACTTCGATCTCTTCGGCGCGGCCGAGCAGGCCGATGCCGTCGACGTAGATGTTCGCGTTCGTGATCCGATTGATTGATAAGTCCATCGCGCGCTCTCCTTAGCCTCAGAAGCCCGCGCCCGCTGCCGCGCTGAGGCCGGCGCCGAGCGGATTGCTCTGTCCGAGTTGCTGCAACAGGTTGGTGTCGATGGTGACGTTGAAGCTGATGCGTTCGGCGGGCGGCGGCGGCATCACGTCGATGTCGAAGACCAACTGTCCCGCCGCGACCTGAGTCGGCGGATTCTGCGCGGGATCGAAGGTGGCGCTGCCGCCCACCAACGCGCCGCGCTGAATCAGGCTGCGCAGGAAGGCGTTGACGCTCGCCAGGATCGCGGTAATCAGGGCGTTCGAGATCGGCTGATCGATGAACTGGAGCATCGCGAGCTCGACCGAGTCCTCGATCACGTCCATCGTGCGGCGGATGCTGATGAAATTGTCGGGCGCGGTACTGGTCGGGAACGCCGCCGAGCGATTACCCCACACGCGTAGCCCCGTGCCGAAACTGTTAAACACCGTGACGATGCCTTCGGAGTTAAGCGTGTTAACGTCCGAGTTCGGGTCGATAATCGACGCGTAGAGCGGTACATCGGGTCCGAGCGTGCCCTCGAACTGGGTGTTCGACGGCGACCACCAGTAACCCTGTGCGAGGTCTTTCGCGGCCATCGCGCCCGCGACGTATTGCGAGTAGGGCGCGACCGAATTGGCGTTGACCGGCGCGCCGGTCGTTGGGTCGATGCCGTTGTCGACGAAGATCTGCTGCGGGTAGCAGAGGATCGCGCGATTCGAGCTGGTATCGAAGGCCGCGCCGGCCGTGCCGCGATTCGCGATCGCGGTGGCGCTCGCGGTGCCCGGCGCGGAATCGATCAGCGCCATCGCGCGCAGCGTTCCGGCCATCGTTGTGAGCGCGCTCGCAACATCGGAATTCTGCGAATAGCCCGGCGCGATCAAAATCTTGGCGAAGAAACCCATGGTGCCGTACGTCGTTTTGAGCGCCTGCAAGCCGCTGTACGCGCCGTTCGTAAACGTGCCGATGATGTCGCTGTCAGCGACCTTGGTCGGGTCGGCATAGTCGAACGAAACCAGCACCGTCGCGCCCGCGCTGATGCGGCCGCCGGCGACCAGCGTGATAATCCCGTTGACGGCGTCGAGCGTGTAATCCGATCCCGCAGTGTAGGTGGTTCCGGCGGGGTCGCTGGTGACGACCACCTGCGATACGCCCATGTGGCCGAGGTCGATCTGTCCTGCATCCGCGCCGGTCGTCGGGAAGGTATAAGGCGTCGCAGCTACGGCGCTGACATGGACTGCGGGATTGAAGACGTTGACGACGATCACCTGGCCCGCGCCCTGGGCCTGGATCGCGGCGAGCGCATAGGGAATCGTGTAGCCCTTGATCAACGGGCCGAATTGCGCAGCGTCGACCGCCGAGCTCACCAGCACCGGGGTCTGGACCGCCGGCGGATTGCTTACGTCCCAGATGGGAGCGGTGCCGATCAGTCCGATGACGGCGGATTTCACGACCGTCACCGGGGTCGGCCCGCTCGTCACTTCCATCACCTCGACTCCGTGCAAAAAACTCGCTGCCATTTATGTGACTCCTGTCTGATTGATGGAGTTGAGCGCAGGCGCTCCTAGCCGATAACCACAGAGGGGTCGTAGCCGCACGCGACCGTCACCGATGCTCCCGGAGCGAGCGCACCGCCGGGCTTCAAACTGAGAAGTCCGATTGCGGGATCGACTGAGTAGTCAATTCCGAGTATGTACAGGCGGCCGCTCGCATCGGTCACGCTGACATTCGTGATATTGCCGTAGGGCAACTGCAGGGTGCCCTGGGTGCTGAACGATTCCTGAAAAGCGCCGACCGCGGCAACCACGTCGCCGGCTGAATCCTGCGCAATTCCATTGACGAACAACGGAAAATCGACCGGCGGAGTGACCTCGATCGCGACCGTCTCGACGGCGAAGCCGATCGCGTAAATCCAGACGCCGCCCTGCGCGTCGCGCTCGACGAAACGCTCCTTGAGCGGGTACATCTTGCGGCATCCGGGAATCTGAAACCCGGTCAGCGCCGCGCGGATCGCTTCGAGGAGCGCGTACGCGCCCGGACTGACGCCGCTCGCGCTCCCGCCGTAAGCCCAGCCGAGGTCGCGCGTTATCACGCGCACCTCGAACTCGAGGGTGCGCGCCTGCGCGACCACTGCGCTGTCGATCAACCCGCCGTAGCTCGACCCGCGATACGAAACCAGCGCCGCGCCGATTCGATGCGTCAGGCGATAGGCTTCTGGACGATCGGGGAAATGAACTATCTCAATCGCGTTGATCGAGGTTTGCAGTTGAGCGACGATCGCGGATTCGATCGTCGCGATATCAAGCGGCGTCGGCGGAGTAAAGGTCTGACCCGTCCAGGGGGTATCGAGAACTACAGCCATCGATTAGTCACTCAGTCGTCTTCTGACTAGTCAGTCAGAATGGGTTCAAAAGCCTTTCAGCCGGTTGCGATCGAAGACCCGTTGCGGCCCTTCGATCGCCATTGCTTCAGGGGCGGTGGGCGGCTCCTCGCTGTCCGGCGACAGTCCGAGCGTGACGGCGCCCTTGGCCGCCTCGAGCAGGAATGCAATCGCGTCCTCGTAGCGTTTGCGCGCATCGGCGAGGTCGTGCAGCGGACGCAGGGATTGCAAGCGATACATCGCGATGTCGCAGGCGAGCCGGTTGAGAACCGCCGGCGGATCGGTCAGCGGCAGCGCGAAGCGGCCTTCCAGGTAACCGTCGATCTCGGCCGCGGCGTCGTCGAGCGCCTGCTGCAGCGGCGCAATGTTTACCGTGGTTGCGGTCGGATCCTCGTTGGTGAGCTGGACGAGATCGCGGTTGGGGTAACGGGCGATCATATCGTCGGGAGTCGCGTATCCCATGGTGGTGTCGGCCGGCCGCCTAGGCGAGGTACTCGCTGACGATCAGGTCTGCGCTGTTGCGCCAGATGTTGCTGGTCGGCACGCCCGCGCTCGCGCCGGCGCCGACCATGAATTCCGAATTGAGCAGTTGCCGCGCGACCTCTTCGAGCGCGGGCGGCACCACGAGGTACACGCCGTTGCGGCTCGACAATGCGCCGAAGGGTGCGCCGCCGTCGGTCTTGATCGAGCGCATCGCGGCGCGCGCCGCGCCGTAGTTGGCGGGATTGCTCAGGTCCTGGTTGCTGGCGTAGGCAAGCTGCCAGAGCCCGACGCCGGTATTGGCGCGGCCGTCGACGCCGTAACGGAACTCGCGCCGGTTGAAGACGCCCTCATCGCTGAGCGTGTTCATCCTGGTGATCGCGTATTCGCGGCGCAGTTGAAAGATGAACGGCCGAATCGCCCGCGAGGCATCGATCAAAAACCAGTAAGGTCCGCTGCCGCTCGAGTTGATGTTCGACACGGTCGTGTCGCGCGTCGCATCGCCCATCGGGCCGACCGGATGAGTGGTCGAAAAAAACGGCTGACCGTCGTAGCCGATTACCGCCGACGGCGTCGAGACCGCCTGCTTGATCATCTGGAACAGCAGCATGTCGGGATGAACCTTGGTGTCCCATCCGAGCTGCTCGATAATCGGCTCGTAGACGCCGTAGTTGTCGTCCTCGATGTCGTTGCGATCGATTGCGACGGTGTCCTCGAAATTGCGATTGACGATCGTGTAGGTGTGCGTCTCGAGCGCCTGCACCACGCGATCGCCGAGCCATTCGCGAAACGTGGTGGTCCGCCCCAGCCACGGATAGGTCGTTTGCCGGCTCGTGGAGCGCACGATGGTCGCGATCTGCTCGTAGTAGCTCGGCGGTTTTTCGAAGCCGCGCTGAAAGACGACGTCGAAGCCGGTGAAGAGTGAAACCAGGTTCGCCTGCGTGATTTCCATAAGTTAGCCTCTGATCGAATTGAAGAGATGGTCAGACGGAGAGCGGCGACTGATGCCAGAAATCGATCCATACCTCGCCGCTTGGATCGAGATTGACTATGCGGCCGGCGACGCTGCGGGTTGGAGCGCCCCAGTTATAGGAGATCAGCACCGAGGCGCCCACGGCAAAGCTGCTCGACGGCGTGCGAATCACCAAACCGGCCTGGTAATCAACGACGTAGTCTGTGCCTTCAACGTAGGTGGTGCCGGCCGGTGAACTGGTGACGACGACCTTGGAGACCGATTCATGGCCGAGCACGACGATCTGCGGCGCGCCCGACGCGGGAAAGGTGAACGCCGCCGCGGTAACGACCGCCGCGCCGCTGCCATCGCTTGCCGAGACGGAATTGTCATCGACGGCGAACGCGAGCGCGCCGGCCTGCGCCTGCGCGATCGAGTTGTCGTTGTCGGCGTACATGAAAACGCCGCGCCGGCAGACGACGGAGATCGCGCCGGCGGCGCCGCCGGTATTATCGGCGTTCTGACCGGGGATGCCGTTATGGACGCGTTCGGCGCGGCCGACGATGCGCAGCCCGGGCGTCGAATTCGCCGGAATCGCATTGCCGTTCGCATTCAGCGCGACCATTGAGCCGAGGTACACGATCGTGTTCGCCTCGACCGGATAGACCTGGACCCGGCCGAAGTCAGCCATCTCCGGGGTGTTGCGAGCGCTGGTCAAAGCCGCCATTGGTCTGCTCCTTCTATTCGGAAAACTTGTTGAGACGCAGGAAATCGCCGGCCGCCGTTTTGCGCTTCAGGTACGCTTCGGCCGTGATACCGAGTTGCGTGCAGATCGCGGTCTCGTTCGAGGTCAGGAACTCGCTGTGCCCACGCCGCGCGCGGGCGTCGCGGCCGAAGTTCTCGCCCGTCTGCAGGATCGCCGGCTGCCGCGCGATGAAATCGTTGAAGCCCTTCGCATCGGCCTGGCAGTACGAGATCGCCCATTCGCGCTGCGCAGGAATCAGCCTGCCCGCGCGCAGCGCCTCATCGACGGTGCGCTCCGCGCGTTCGCGTCTGCGCTCGGCGCGGAGCTGATTGAGCTCGGTGAGCGTGCGCTGAAACTGCGCCATCGCAACGAACCGGGCGGGATCGGGCGACTGGTCCGGATCGCTGCCGGGATCGTCAAGATCGTCATCGTCATCGACACTCGCATCGGCGAGCGCGCGCACGCGCGCAATGACCTGGTCGGCATCGGCGTCGTCGTCGAGACCCAGAACTTCGCGCAATTTTTCGAGCAGATCGTCCATAGCGATATCCTCGTGTTCGGCCGCCGAGATTGCGGTCAGATAGAGATTCGGATTGTTGGTGAGGCCGGCGCGGAGAATGCGCACCACCTCGCCGTCACTTGCGAACTGGAAGACCGGTGAAAGATAGCGATACTCGCGGGTGCGGATCGCGTCCGCGCCGTGCGCGGTCCATTCGACGCGACCCCAGATCGATGCGCCGCGGACGGCCAGCTCGCGAATCCATCCGGCGGCCGGAGCAGGCGCGCCCTGCGGCGCGCCGAAATCGATCGCGTGGTCGTAATCGATGGGGATGCCGCCGTCCATCTTGAGCGCGCGCGTCGCCGCGATCACCGCCGCCGGATCGCTCACGCGGAAGGGCCCGCGGCCGTCGCGTCCCTGGAACTCTCCGAGTGGAAGCAGTTCAACCCATTGCGGAGGATTTTCGGGAGCGCCAGGGGACGGCGTCTCGGTCGCGGACAACGAGACCGAGAGCGGGCCGCGGGCCCGCGCGCGCCAGGCCCGGAGGTGGGGAGTTGCCGAGCCTGAGGTTTTCGATGGCGTGATTGAATTGGCCATTAGTCGCAGAAATGCCCAGTACTATGCTTGGGAGACCGGCGAAGTGAGTAACCAGTTTGGTTTCAGATTAAATAGCAAGTTGATATCGAGGTGGGCTGCGAGGTGATTCAAGATTGGCGCATTCTGAACTCGCGCCGCCGATCCCGAAAGGGTGAAATATTTCACCAGCGCGGCGTTGCGCGCCGGAGGCACTGCGCGGTCAGGCCGCGCGGGGCGAAACGCAGGCGGGCGACTACTAGCGCGGACGGCGCCGCAATCGCGATTTCAGTTGATTGCGCTGCGCACGCCAGTTGTGACGCGCGCGCAAAAACACATCGTCCCACAGAAAGCGCCGCACTCGATAACCGAGCGTGACGCCGTTCGGAAGCGCGAAGTCGGCAGGTCGCCGAAAGCGAAAGAGCTGGATGCCGTTCCACCAGGTCGGTGAGTGATTGCGCGGCGTGCGGAGGTCGAGCACGGGCTCGAAGCCCTCGATCTCCCTGGCGAACAGCCGGTTCGCCGAACGCACGTTGCGCTTGTTGGTGTCGTCGACGATCACCAGCGCGCCATCGGCGAGGCTCGGCAGAGCATAGCGCAGCCCGTCGTACTGATCGGCAAACGAATGGCCGCCATCATAGAAGTAGACGCCGATTTTTGCGGGTCGCCACGGCGCGTCGATCAGGAATTTACGAAACTCGAGATCGAAAAAATGGACCTGGCCGGGCGGCGTATGCTCCGCGAGCGCCCGGCGCAGTTGATCGGCGCTCGATTTGAATTGCGAGAAATTGTCGCAGGCGTAAATTTGCGCCGCCGGATTTCCCGCCGCCGCCGACACCAGGCTAAGCCCGCGATAGCATCCGACTTCGACGTACACCTCATTAGCGCCCAGCCGCGCGACGGCAAGGTTCAGCAGCATCAGCTTGTTCTCGGTCGCCATCCCGGGAATTTTCCCGGGCCAGCCCGCGAGACGCCGATCGGCAGGGTGCGTCGAGCGCGCCAGCGCGGGCGGATCGTCGAACTCGGGCCATTGAACGCGGCAATCGGACAGGAACGCGGCGAAATCCATCGAGTCTGCGCAACTCTATAGAGCAGCGGCGCAACTGCGCAACTTCGGAGCGAATAACAATTGATCAGAAGATGACGCCGAAGCCGGGGCCGCCCATGCCGAAGCCGAACGGGCTAACGCCCATCGGCATACCCATCGGACCCATCGGTCCCATCGGACCAAACGGACCCACGCTCTGATATTGCTGCATCTGGTACTGCTGCATTTGCATCTGCTGCTGAACCTGAAGCTGCTGCTCGGCCTGGAGCTGCTGGTTTTGGAGCCGCAGATTTTCGTAGCGCTGATAGGCGCCGGCGTCGCCAACGTATAGGCAATGACAATAATCGGGATCGGCGTACCAGTAGCGCTGCTGGCCGTCAGAGGTGGTGTAATAATTGAGCTTCAGGGCCGGCAGCGATGCGAGCTGCTGCTGATGCTCGGGCTGTTGCGGCGCGAGCGTCTGAAAGCCGGCCGCAGTGAGCATCGGTTCGATCTCCATCGCGCGCTGCTGCGGCGTCTTGTCGGTCGATCCGAACAGACCCGAGCTGCCGGTTCCGCCCATGCCGCCCATGCCCGGGAGGCCGCCCAGCCCGGTGGGACCCATGCAGGCGCCGAGCATCAGGCCGCAGGCCGACACGACAATGATGATCGCACGCCGCATCGCTCCGAACCCGACCTCGATGCCGTGCCTGCTCATCGCAATGCTCCCGAACCCTGCTTCAGGTTACCGCAGCGCGGCTCGATTTGCCACGATCGTGTTTCGCCGCTCACGATCCTGTGTTATTACCGAGAATCGTCGCCAAAAGGGGGCCGTGCCGACCACCAGGGAAATCGCGATGCGCAGGTCGTTGCCGAATCTGCCGGCTTTGGCATTGGCCGCGGTCACCGCGATGCTGTTTGGATGGATCGCGACGCTCGGCAGCGGATGCGGCCCCGGGCTCTTCGCGGTCGAGGTAACCGCTACGCCCACCGGCAGCGGCGTTCCGACCGGCACGCCCACGCCGGGCATCCTCTCGGGCGACGTCCTGATCGCGGGCGGCATCGATGCGTCGAATAATGCCGTTGCGACCGCCGAGCTCTACGATCCCAATACGCAGACCTTCGCCAACACCGGCGTGATGAACACCGCGCGCGCGTTCCATACCGCGACTCAACTGGATAACGGCACGATTCTGATTGCAGGCGGACAGACGCCCGGTGGCGCGCCGCTCAACACGGCCGAAATCTACAACGAATCGACCGAGGCGTTTCATCTCGTGGCGAGCAAGATGGTTGCGGCACGGACGCTCCATACTGCGACCCTGCTCAACAACGGCCAAGTGCTGATTACCGGAGGCGCCGGCGCTAACAACGTCCCGCTCGCCACCGCCGAGCTTTACAATCCGTCGACCGGCACATTCACCGCGACCAGGGGCAACATGAATTTCAAGCGCGCGGCGCATACCGCGACCCTGCTCGGCAGCGGCCAGGTGTTGATCGCGGGCGGTTACTCGAACGCCAGCCAGACCACGGTGCAGAACACCGCCGAGCTTTACGATCCGTCCACGCAGACCTTCACGAACATCACCAGCCTGATGCGCAATGCGCGCTACTTCGATCAGATGCAGATCTTCCCGGGCGGCGCGCCGCTCAGCGGTCAGGTCCTGCTCGCCGGCGGCGGCGGTAACAGCGGTATCGTGACCGCGACCGCCGAGCTTTACAATCCGATTTCGAACGCGTTTTCGAGTGTCAGCACGATGGTGAGTACGCGGATGCAGTTCGCGTCCGCGATCGTGCAGATCGCCGGCAACACGATGGTCCTGCTGTGCGGCGGGATGACTAATGCGGGCACCGTCACTTCTACCGCCGAGTTGTTCAATCCCGCATCGTTGACCTTCGGCCCGACCGGCAACATGACGGATTCGCGGCGTTTCGAGACCGCGACCGCGTTCATCAGCGGACCGCTCGCCGGCGAGGTGCTCGTCACCGGCGGTCAGGATGCGATCGGGGTCCCCAACACGGTCAATACCGCCGAACTTTACAGCTCGACCTTCCTCACTTTCTCGGCGACCGGTCCGATGGCCAACGCACGCTACGGCCATACCGCAACAATTTTGCCCTAGCTCTTTTTTACAAGAAGTAACTCGCTTTTTTTGTCTGGTGATGCTTGAAATGTCGCATCGCGCATGGCAGAGTCTACCCGCACTTAAACTCTCTTACTTTTGCACAGCTTGATTCATAATGAGTCAGCTCGGCCAGTAGCACTCAAGATGGTCTTACTTGGGAGGAAGCGTGGACAGCAGCTTAAAGAAGGTTGGGAGTCTGATCGGACTGATCGGGGGCGTGGGCATCGCGATTCTGCTGACCATCGCGGGATGCGGTGACAGCGGCGGTTCTCACAACACCTTCCATCCCACCGCCAGGCCGACGCCACCACCATCTGCCTGCTCCGGCCAGGGATTGATCGCGATCGATCCGGTGCATAATGCCGCTTACGCTCCGCTTCATACGCTCGATCAGTCGGGCAACGCCCAGATCGCAGTGGTTGATTTGGGAACCGTATCGCTTACCACGGCAGCCACCGTCAGTACGATTTCGCTGACCGGCGCGACTAACACGCTGGCTTCGGCCTACAATCCAAAAAATAAGAGCGTGCTGGTTGAAACTATCCTCGGGGCCGGCGGCATCGGCATCTTCGAAATCGATACCAACACCAACACGGTGGTAGGCGGCGCGGTGACCGCGACCGGCCTCACCGCCGAAGTCACCCGCGGCGGCATCCTGATGGATCTCGCCAAGAACCGGGCGTTCGTCGAGGGCGCCGAGGAAATCGGTATTCTCGATACCTCAACCAGCCCGCCGACCTGGAATTCGGGCTCGGTGGTCAGTATCGTCTCGCCCGATTCATCGGCCTTCAACCTGAAGACCAATCTGCTTTTCATTACCGCCGACGGCTCTAACCAGATCATCGATACGACCAAGTCGCCGCTGACGCCCGTATCGTTCGACAGCAGCTTCGGCATCACCGATGGAGTCGCTTTCGATATCACCACCAACATCATGGTGCTCAGCCAGGAAGTCGGCGCGGATGACATTTACGCGTTCAATTTCGCCACGCTCGATACCAAGAACAATCCGGCGACGGCGGACAACGTGACTGTACCGGGTATCCCGAGCGAGCTGCCGCCGGTAGGCGAAGGCCCGGGCGGGATGGCCGTGATCAATTGCAACACGCACCAGGCGATCGTGGCCGATGAAGGCTTCTTCAGCGATGTCGGGACCAATATCAAGGCAATTCATCTGCCGACCAAGCCGGTCTCCGGCCCGCTCAATAACAACGGCCAGCCCGGCTCGAACACCACGGCCGATGCGGCGTCGGTCTACACGATCGCGACCGCACAGCTTCCGAAGGGCCCCGAAGGCATAACCATCGGGATGGACGGCGATCCGAACTCGGCGACCATCGATCCGGCGCACAACTTCTTTTATGCGCTCGGTAATCAGGGGGCCTATCTGATCCGCGTCGATGTCTCCAACCCGGTGTTCGGTGCTAGCCCGACCGGCGGTGTCAACGGCACCACTTTCTGGAATCCGCCGACGGTCTACGTACCGCTGCCGTAATCAGGATGCGGGCGGCAAAAAATCCGGTCCATTGCCGAGTGCGTCGGGATGTAGACAGCGAAACTGCCATAAGGTTCTGAATTTTGGGGATGTAGACGGTGAGAAGAACGCGGCGCGTCCAGCGAGCGGGAGCGCCGCGTTCTTTGGGGGGTGGGATGAAGGAGGATGCGCGGAAGAATGAGTCCGGAACATCGCTCATCCTCGGCCGGCATGAGCGATGGTTCCGGATGCGGGCGTACTACGCGCGGGGGCCAGAATTGGCTCTCCTTCCTGCGGCTCGGGCAAGCCGAGCTTGTCGAGCACCGTCTTCTGGCTGACGCGCAGCCCGCGGTCGGCGAGCTCTGAAATCGTGTCGGCGAAAACCTTGACGTCCTGATCGTCGGGCAGTCCCAAAACGAATTGCGGGTAGCGGGCCTGCGGCCCGAAATTCAGATCGACCAGCGGCTTCACCAGGTCCTGCGTGATGGTCGCGGACAGACGGCGCGCGTCGGAGCCCATGATGTCGCGGCGGACCGTCTGATGGACCTGCGCGGCGGCGCGCGAGCCGCCGCCTTCGCGCGGCATCTCGGTGGTCAGCGTCTGTCCGAGCACCGCCTTGGAGACCTGGCGATCGAGATAATCGCAAAAGCGTTCGTAGAGATCGGCGCTGCCGCTCTGCCGCGCCTCGGTGAATTCGATCACCATCGAGTCCGGGATCACCGCGCCCGCATCGGTGCCGATATTCGTCACCGCGTTGAGCAGCACGCGCTTGTCGTTTTCGGTCGCGCCCGGACCATACTTGCCGACCCGCAGCGGCTGTCCGAAAACCTCGGTGAAGGTGACCCAGTCCTTGAGCACGTAGTTCTTGAACAGGTAGGCCCATCCGGCGGCGCGCGCGAGTCCGCCGCGGATCGGCAGGCCAGCCTTGGCGCGCGCGACGTGCACGATGAACTTGAAGGGCCAGAGCGGCGCGGTAAACGGTTGCGGCGCGGAACGCGCAAACAGCCCGCGGCCTTTGAAATGACTCGTGCCGTTCGCCTCCGGCGCCGCGCCATGCTCGGTTGCGCCGCCCATCGTGCGCAGCAGCAGCGTCTCGCCGTTAACCCAGTCGAACAGGAACCAGCGTGGATCGCGCCATACCAGGCGCTCTGGAAACCAGGTGCGCCCGGCCGTGTTCCAGATGATCTCGACGGCCGAGAAGCCCTTGCCGATCGCGTCCAGGATGTCGAACAGCACGCTCTCCAGCGGCAGCGTGCCTTCGAGCAGCACCTCGCGCACCAGCGCCGCGATCTTCTGATCCTCGGGCGAGCTCGACGCCGCCCGGATGATCATGTCGAGCTGCGCGACCGATTGTTTGCGCGTCGACAGCACGGCGAGGTAGTGCAGGTCCTTCTCCTCCATCTCTTCAGCCAGCTCGAGATAGAGGTACGGGTCGCCGGCCTCGGCATCGCGCAGGATCGCCGTCAATCGCTCGGGAGTGAGGCCGGCCGAGGGATGCATGACCGAGTAGATGTTGCGGATGCCGGCGAAGGTCGGCGCGGCCTGCTCCTCGCGCAAATGTGCCGTCTCAACCTCGCGCCCGTACGCATCGTAGAGTTTCATGGCTTGTCTCCGGTCATCGCTGTCGCGATGTCATTCAGACCGCAGGTTGCCCGGAGCGAAGAATGACAATCAGAAATCATTGGATTCCTTCCGCCCCCTCACCAGGCGCCGGTGCTGAAGCGATGCGAGCGGCGCGCCGGCGCGTCTTCGGCCATCGGATCGATCCGCTGCGCCATCGTCATCGCGCCCGCGCCGTTGATGACGCGCGGTATCGATAGATAGTCGTACTCGACGACGTCCTGATGGCTCGCGAAGTAGGCAAGCGCGCCGGCGATCGCGGAATCGCCATGCCGCTCGCGGCCCGCCGCATCGCGTTCGCGCCGCTCGGGCGCCTTCACGATGCCCTTGTCCATCACGAGCGAGCGATGGTCGGCGAGAATCGCGGCGTCCTTGGGCAACTCGATGGCGCCGTCTTCAAACGCGGCCTTGTAGCGCGGCATGTTGTCGCGGTACCACTCTGGCGACAGCATCACCTGCCGAATCCGTTCGCCGTAGCGCTGCATCGCGGTCTCGGCGAGATACTGGCCGTTGCCGCGCGCGTCCATCGCGCCGGCGAAAAATCGCGGCAGCCGGTCGACGATGTAGAACAAAATCTGCTCCTGCTGGCGGAACGGGATGTTGCGCAGCTCGACCACGAACGGCGTGCGGCGCGTGAGCCGCGCCTCGATCTGCAGCGGCCAGATCACGGTCAGATCGCCGCTGCGGCCGAAGTCTTCGCCGAAGCAGCTCATCAGGCCGGGGTCGAGCAGCGCCATCACGGGGTCGAGCTGCTCGCGGCAGAAGTCGAGTGCGATCCGGTTACGCGTCTCCTCGGGTTGCGCGGCGAAGCTCGCCGGCATCTCCCATCGCACCACCTGGCTCGCCGTGCGCATACGGCTTTCAATCAGCGGGGTCGACAGGAAGGCGCCGACGTTAGCGCGCGGGATGCAGAAAAGCTCCTCATCGGCATTGTCGCCGTAAAACTCGACGATCTCCTGGCGCCAAGCGCGCTCGCCCTCGGCGCTCCATTCGACCTTTCGACGTTCGCAGATCTTGCGATACAGCCCCTCGCCGACGGCTTCGTCGAAGGTGATGCGATGGAGCGAGTAGTTGAGGCGGCCGGCGCGGATATCGGTAATCAGCTCGTTGAACGCGCTGGCCGCGCCGTTATGGGTCGAGATGACGCGCACCTTCCCGCCCCACATGGTGAAGGCGAGCGCCGCCTTGAGCAGGCCGGGCAGATCGTCGTGGAAGGCGGCCTCATCGATCACCGCACGGCCGTCCTTGCCGCGCAGATTCGACGGCCGCGACGAGAGCGCGACGATCTTGCGGCCCGAGGCGAAGCGCACGCGGTACGCGAGGATGTCGCGATTTTCATCGTTGACCGCGATCTCCTCGACCTCGCGCGCGGCGCGGTTGAACCGCCGCGCCCATTCGGCGGCGGTCCACACGAACTCCAGCGCCATGTCCTTGTTGTAGCCGATGTACCAGGTGTCGAGGCCGCGCTGGCTCGCGGCCGAGAGCGCGGCGTCGGCGGCCTCGGTCCAGGTCAGACCGACGCGGCGCGATTTCTCGCAAACCTTGACCTGGGCCTGATCGGCGATCCATCGGCGTTGATACGGCAGCAATACGGAAAGTTTCTCGGCCATGGTCTCCCCCACGCTTTGCGTTACACCTGGATCTCGAGCAGCGCGCGCCGGATCCGCTCCTCGGTTTCGGGCGTGATGCCGCCGGTGCGCGCGACCTCGCTGACCTTCGCGCTGGCGGCGTTCACCTTCAGGGCGAGCCGCGCGCGCGTCTCCTCCAGCCATTTTTTCTGCGTCACCCAGGCGCGCCCGAGCTCGCCGACGATGCGGGCCAGCGCGCCCAGATTGACGTCTTTAATCTGCTTCGCTTCGACCGCGGTGAGAATTTCAAGCAGGCGCTGCTGGATCAGACGCAGCAGCGCCTCATTCACCTTGTTGTTGTCATCGGGCGCGGCCTCGACGATCGCGCGCGCCTGTTCGGTCGCGAGCTTGATCTGCTGGAGCCGCTGCTCGAAGCGCCGCCCGTAACTGGACAGCCCCTGCGGTGTGATCGAACAGCCCTGCGAGGCGAGCCACTTTGAAAGCTCGGCATAGCCGGAGAAGCCGTTCGCGAGCAGCCGCCGGTCCAGCTCCTTGCGGACCTCGGCCGGCAATTGCGTGAGTTTCGAGCGCGGCGGCATCGCGGGTTACCAGCGCCGCCTCGGCCGCGCGATTCCGGCCGGCGCCGGCGCGGTGTATTCGATTACGTCGACGCCGCGCGCGGTCAGCTTGCCGAACCAGCTCTCGGTTTGCTCGCCCTCGATCTCGATCAGCCCGAGGTCGCGAAGATAGCTGAGTTCGCGCCGCACGCCGTTGGGCGAAAGCACCAGATGGGTTTCGCTCAGCACGCGCCACACGATCGCCTCCGAGACCGGAATCGGACGGCCCGCATCGAGCACGCGCATGATGCGCCAGCGCGCCTCTTCGCGCTGCTTCTGTTCCAGATCACGAGTGTCCATAAAGCTTCTCTCTCACCGACTCCGCCTCGCGGCGCAGCGTCTCCAGCCGGGCGTCGATCACCGCGCCGAACCTGATCCAGTCTTCGCGCCGCACATAGTCGGCCAGCTCGGCCTCGAGCGCCGCGAGCCGATGCTCCACGGCATGCGAAAAATCGCTGCCCTCGCGGCGCAACGCCTCGAAGCGCGCGCATTCGTCGCTTTCCCGCTGCCTGAACAGGACCGACACCGCGGCGAGATTAAGCCCGCCCAGCGCGAGGAACAGGACCAGGAAAATACCGGCCGATTCCCAGCTCATCGATCCGCAGAACCTCGGGCTCTCACTTTGCCTCCGGCTCGGTCTCGCGCTTGAGCTTCACCGCGCCCGCCATCGCAACCAGTACGAAACCCAGCCCGGTGCCGTACGCGGCGGCATCGGTGGCCGTGAAGGCGCCGACATGGAACACCGCCGCCGACCAAAAGATGATGTAAGCGCCAGCGCCGGCGACGCCGACCACCCGCGCGGCGTCGAACGTCAGGTTGTCCTTGCCGGTCAAAATGTCGTTGAAAAATTTCATCGCCATGATCGATTTCCGCTGGCGCCGCCCCTTACGCGTCGGCGGTCTCGTTGATGTCGAGGCCCATCCCGACTCCGCGTTCGATGAGCGCGCAGGCGGTAAGGTCGTCGAGGTTCTCATCGATACGCACCAGCAGATGCGTCGGATAGTCCTCGTAGCCGCCGGTCATAATCCGCACCTTGTTGGTGGTCGGCGGATCGCCGTCGAACTGCAGCAGCACGCCGACCGCGAATTCGAGCGCCCGCGCTCCGTTAATTTCGAATGTCATCAAGCCGCCTCCTTTTCTGTCATTCTGAGCGGAGGCCGCCGTAGCGAAGAATCCCAGATCGGGATTCTTCGGCTTCGCCTCAGAATGACAGCCAACAATTCCCTCATCTGCTGACCGCGCCCACGTCGGCTTCGAGAGCCTTGAGGTCAAATCCCGATGGCGCCGTTCCCAGGTCGTCGATCCATTTGAAGAACAGCGGCGCGTGAGCTTCGTCGCATCGCGCGGCGAACCACTCCCAGGTGAACGGCTGGACGCGTCCCCAGGTGACGCAGTTGCCGCCCGCGGCATTGAAATCGACGATCGGAATTGCATGGCCGCCCAGCACCGTGCCGTCGTCGTCGGAACTCACCTCCCACGGCGAGCCGGCCTCGAACTGCGCCATATCGAAGCGGGTGATCTGCACGCCGATATACGCCGAACCGAAAAGCTGGACCGCGAGCTTCACGTGATCGAGATTGGCGGGATCGATGTCGGCGAACGCGTCGAGCGTGACGCCGGCAAGCCCCGTCCGGCGCATGAAATTGAGCGCGTCGAGTTCGGTCGCGCCGTTGTCGGTGCTTTCGTCGCCCGGCCGGTAGCCGCCGACCGCTTCATACATCGCGAGGATTTCCCGGTCGCTCGGCACCGCGATGTTCCCGGCGTTGGCCGTGATGGTCATCACGATATGGCCGAAGCCGGCACAGGTGCAGTCGCCGAGCCGATCGTTGCCCATCATGCCCCACGGCGCCGAGACTGCATCGCTCCAGTTGACGGCCTCGAGCAGCGGCGGCAGCGCGGCGCGATCGAGATAGTCGGCGAGCTTCAGGGAACGCGCATCGATTTTGGGCGCCAGCTTTCCAAGTTTGTAATTCATCCTCACTGCACCTTCGTGGCTTCGTTCACGGTCGTCGTGGTTTGCGTGATTTGTGCGGGCGGTCCGGCGACGACGCTTGATTCGGCGTCGCAGAGCGACTTGCCGATGGTCGATGATGAAAACGCGACGAACGGAGAGGCGCTGAACAGGATCGCGACTGCGGGACCGAGCGTCGCGCAGGTCGCCGGGTTCATCGCGAACGCCGGATGCTGCGTGGTGAAGCCGGGCCTCGTCGCGCAACCCATCGAGGCGAGCGCGAGCAGGATTCCGAATGCTGTCATTCTGAGCGAAGGCCGCCGCAGCGAGGAATCCCGGTCCGGGATTCTTCGGCGGAATTTCCCGTTAGCGAAGCCGAAAGGCCTCAGAATGACAGACAAATACCCCGTCATATAATCTCCTTTTGCGGTGACGTAGACGGCGAATACTCATTCGCAGCCAGCCATTGAACCGCCGCCGCGAGATCCATCGCATCGGCCGGCGCGATCAGCCGCGCTTCGAGGCCGCACGTCTCATCCATCGCGCAATCGACGTCGCCGTCGAGGCGCAGGTAGCGGCCGCCGAGCAGTTCGCGGCATTGCTCATCGACGCATTGCGCCGGTCCTTCCAGCAGCAGATCGATGAGTCCATGATCGAGCCATTGGATGCCGCCCCATGCGCCGGGTTTGATCGGCGGCGGATGGGCGTTGCCGGTTCCGACCGAAAGCAACTGGATCTCGTTGAGCCGGCGGCCGTGTCCGATCGCCCACGCGAGCGCGACCATCGCCGGATCGTTGGCCGCGACACCGCCATCGATCAGCGAGCCGACGGGTTTGAAAAAGACCGGCGGCGCGCTCCCCGCCATTGCGGCCGCCACCGCCGTGACGTCGGGCGTTTCGCGGCTGAAGCGGACCGGCGCGCGTGAGAGACAATCGTAGGCGATCACCAGCACGTCGCGTTCGAGACTGCCGAGGCGCAGCGAACCGAACGCCTCGCGCAATGCTTCGAAGCGCCCGTTGCTCTGGTACCTGGGACCGCTGAGCGCGCCGAGCGAGATCACTTCCTCGGCGAGACTGGAATGGAAAATCCGGCTGGCATCGCGCAGGTAAAGGTCGACAATGCGCGAGGGCGGAAAACCGGCGGCGAGCGCGAGCGCGAGAATTCCGCCGGTCGAGGTGCCGGCAAAAAGCGCGACGCGCGAAAGAAAGGGCGAGGCGGCCTCAAGCCGCTGAATCAGGCGGGCGCTGAATGCGCCGCGAATTCCGCCGCCGTCGAAACTCAGGATGAGATAACTCATGGCCTCCCTTTCCTTGGTTACTCGTAAGCGCGCTTGAGCCAGCCTTCGAGGAAGCGCTCCGGCTGACGGTCGCCGTGAGCGGCGCTCACGGCGACCGTCAGCCGGTAGTAACCGGCGGCCTCCGAACGCAGCGCCGCCATCAGCGCCGCGCCATCGGCGCGGGCGATGGCGGCGCGGGTCTGCGCGCCCAGCGCGCCATCTTCACTCACCGCGTGCCGGCACGCGCGGAGCGCGCGCTGAATGCAAAGCACCGCCTCGTGCGGGCCCATGTTGACGGCCAGGTTGAAAAGCTTCGCGCCGATCGCTTCGGGGAGCGAGCCGAAATCGAAGCGCTGCCACCAGTCGCGATAGTAAATGGCGGCTGCTTCAGCAATCGTCAGTTGCGCAATATCCAGGTTAGGATACTGGCGCGCGGAGATTCCGAATTTGGTCGGGCCGCCCGGATCGCCGGCGCAGGTCGCGTAGCTGCCTTCGTCGCGTAAAAGAAGTTCGAGCGCCTTCAAAAATGCGTGCGAATATAATTTCGACAGAGTAATCAGTTGATCAATAGAGTCAGGCATCCGATTCACGCACGCCGGTTCCGATACACATCATTCGCGCAGAGTAGAAAAGCGCGATGGGTGACAACAGGCTGAAATATTTCAGGCGCGTGAACTGCGTAGAATTAGCTAGTCGAAAAAACGTTGAAAGTGACTGCTCAATGCGATTGAGTAGTCAATCGAGAAATCACCGAATGTTTGGGCGATAGAGTTTCAAGTCTAAAAATAACAAAACTGGCCAACGCCTGACTCTGGTGTAGTATAGTCATTTCGCAGCTTCAAATCATACTATGAACCTCAGTTAGTATTGTCCACCTCGCGGTGTGCCGCGAAAATTAGTCAACGGCAAAAGTTGCGCGCGCAGAGATCGAATTTAAAGGGCGCGGCGGCGGTCGGCGAGCACCTGGTAAACCCGCCGCGCGGTGCAATGCAATTCGCGGGCGATGGCCTCGATTGTGAAGCCTTCCGCGCGCATCCGCAGAATTCGCGCCCGGCGGGAGGTTGGATTCGGAATGTCCATCCGGTCGCCGCCGTAGATTCGCGAAAGCTTCTGCGCCGCGGAAAGTCCGATCGAGCGCGCGATCGGATCCTCGGGCTCGGGCGTGTGCGGAACATACAAGCGCGTGCCGGCGAAGTCAGCGACCAGTTTTTGGGTGGCGTCATCGCCGATCGCTTGCGCGATCTCTCGTATCATTGACATAACCTCTTACCGTTCACTCGCTGCGCGCCGCGGCCACCAGCGCCGGGCTGCACCGGCGAGATCAAGAGAGAGGGCGGCCGTGCCCTTTCTCGGAGTTGCGAAATGCTGAAGCGGAGCATCAGAGAGGGGGTGAAACCGCCGCCGGACGGACTCGTAGGTCCTGACGTGCTGCGACTGGAGTTTGTTTGGCGTGTCACAGGATGATTTACCGAGCCCCCTCCCTGGATCGGTTTCCCGTGCGAGCGCGAGTCCTACGACGGGTTAATGATGATCGAGTCTGCTTACCTCACTTTTTGCCGGTCGGACTCATTTCGACATCGACAAGCTTGCTGTCGTCCGTCGCCTACTGCGGCCGATAATGTGTTTTTCGACCAGCGCGGATGCAATCGCAGCGAAGATTTGATATTCGACGGCGACTCATTCTTCGTGACCCTTGAAACCTCGTGCCAACGTGCCGCTGGACGGGGTTACCTGCCACCCGGCGGCGCTGGTAGCCGGACAATAGCCCCGGCAGATCGAATGAAAAGCAAAAGCGGCTCGAAGTCGCAGCACCCGAGGAAGCTGGATCGTGATACGCGAAACTGAACGAAAAAGACGACCGGTGGCAAACTTAGACAGCATAAGCCTATCCTCTATTCCACATTTGTAGACAAGTTGTCAACAACTGTGGGAGAGGAGCGCGCGCGCCTGGCATTGATCGCCCGCCGGTTCGGCGGCGTAGGCGAGTTGGCGCGCGCGGTGGGCCTCTCGGACAACGCCATCTACAAATGGCTGGCGGGACGCGGCCAGCCGAGCCTCGCGAGTGCCATAGCGATCGCGCGCGCGGCCGGCGTCTCGCTCGAATGGCTGGCTGGCGGTCGCGCGCGAACTGCCGAAGGATTGCGCGGCCAGCCTCCGTCCGATGCCGATCACATAAAGTTGCCGCGCGGCGAAGTGCGTCTCGGTTCCAAACGCGGAGGACGCCTGCGCACGCCGCAAATCGTCGATGTGATTTCGTTCGCGCCGCGGTGGCTGCAAAGTCGGCTGACCGTCGATCCCGAGCGGCTGATACTGATGGAGGTGAGCGGCGACGCGATGGAGCCGACTCTCCGTCACGGTGACCTCGCGCTCGCGGACTTGCGTGAAAACCACGCCAGCGTAGACGGCCTTTACGTGTTACGCCAGAATGGCGCCCTCGCGGTCAAACGCCTGCAACGCAGCGGCGTGGGCGCCAGGCTCATCGTTCGGAGCGACAACTCCGCCTACCCGCCGATCGAGATCCCGGCCGCACAAATCAAGATCGTTGGACGGGTAATCTGGATGGGCAAGGCTCTCTAGCCTCCGCAGTAGACCAGCGTTCACCCTCGTGCAATTGTGGAGTCCAACGATGCGCTGCAAATCACAATCGTTGCCGATGGGACTCTGAAGCGTGGCGAACAGATTCTCAAGGTGGAAGCTTGTGGAGATGATGACAATTAGTCATCGCAGAGCCTCGATGCTGCCGTTTGCGCCCATCGCGATGCTTTTGTGCGCGGCCGCATTCGCGGGCTGCGCGGCTTCCTCACCGCCGCCCAGCGCTGCGGCTCCGGCGCCGCGCCCGATGCTTGACTTCAGCGGAGTGTGGGAAGGGCAGTCGGTTGCGAGCTGCACGCAGTTCAATCCTTTCGCGATCAACACGCGCTGCAACGCGATCAACAAGATCGCGATCACGATGGTCCAGGAGAACACCAAGATCACCGGCTTCTACAAGTGCGCTATCGGCAACATGATTTGCCGCAACGAGAACGACAGCGGCACCATCTCGAACGGCTCAATCCGAAACGGACGCGTGGCGCTGCGCATCGGGATGATCGATGGTTCGAGCTGCATCTTCAACGGCGTGCCGACCGGCGCCAACCAGCTCACGGGCAACTACACCTGCTACCAGGGAGGCGGCCTTGTCGAGCAGGGAAGCTTCCGGATCGCGCGCGGGTACTGAGGCGGCGCTTGCCTCTGCAAGCCGGCGTCCTGTAGGCTTCAGCCGAAGTTTGAGCCGTTCGCCACGCATGGCATTTCGATTCGCCGTCGATACGCGAGGAACGCCGCATGAGTGCGCCGATTGAAAAGATCGCGCTCGCGCCGTCCTCGATCGTCTGCGCCTCGGCCGACCAGGTTTCATGCGACCTTGATGGCGAGGCCGCGATTCTCGACCTCAAGCAAGGAGTCTATTACGGACTCAATACGGTCGGCGCGGCGGTGTGGGCGCTGATCGCCGAGCCGCGCCGCGTCGATGAAATCGAACGCGCGGTGCTCGCCGAGTTCGATGTCACCCCCGAACAGTGCCATCGCGATCTGTACGAGCTGCTGAACGAACTTGCCGCCCGCGGCCTGCTCCGGATCGAGCCATGAACCTGATAGCCAGGATGGCGCGTCTGCCGGCGAGCGACCGCCGGCTCATCGTACGCGCCGCGTTCAGCCTGATCATCGCGCGAGCGGCGCTGATGCTCTTTGGATTGCCGCGGCTGCGGAGAGCGCTCGATCGTCGGGCGCGCCTGGAGGCAATCTCCGCGACCCGGCCTGAGCTCTCGAAAATCGCCTGGGCCATAGCAGCGGCGAATCGACCGTTCCGATACGAGTGTCTGCCGATTGCGCTCGCGGCCAGGTCGATGCTGCTGCATTACGGCTATCCGGCCGAATTGAAGCTCGGCGCGGGGCGCGACGCGGCGGGCGCTTTCATCGCGCATGCGTGGGTCGAGAGCGAAGGACGAATCGTGGTCGGCGGCTTCGAGCCGGGCGCCTATGTCGAACTGGCCCGCGATGGCGATTCCGCCGCGACCGCGCTGGCTGGTCGCTTTTAAGAAGATATATGGGGGATGATCGCGCTCTCGCGCCGCTGAAAACATAGCGATGCCGTTTCTCGAAACCTGTCAGACCCTCGAAGAACACAAGGACTACCTTTCCGATCCCGTGCGTCTGGAGGCCTACAGCCGCGCGATCGCGGAAGTGGTGAAACCGGGCGACGTGGTGCTCGATCTCGGCGCCGGCACCGCGATCTTCGCGATGCTGGCGTGCCGGGCCGGCGCGGCGCGCGTTTATGCGGTGGACGATGGCGGGATTATCGAGATCGGCCGGGCCGCGGCCGCCGCCAACGGCTTTGCCGATCGGATCCATTTTATATGCGGCCATTCGACGCGCATCGATCTGCCCGAGCGCTGCGATGTGGCCGTAACCGAGCAGATGGGCGGTTTCGGCTACGAAGCCGGGGTGGTCGAGTTCTTCAACGATGCGCGCCGGCGGCTGCTCAAGCCCGGCGCGATCACGATCCCGCGGCGCATCGAAACCTTTCTCGCTCCTGTCGAAAGTCCCGAGGCCTGGGCGCCGATCGAATTCTGGGAGCAGCCGCGCGCCGGGTTCGATTTCAGCGCCGCGCGATCGTTCGTCGCGAACGACGAGGACTTCGGCTATTACGAGGCGCGCCATCTGATCGGCGAACCGCGCCGCGCCGTGATTTTCGATCTCGACCAAATCTGTCCCGCGGAAATCCCGGTCGAGGTCGAACTTGAGGTCGCGCGCGCCGGCACGTTGCACGGCCTCGGGGGATGGTTCGCGGCTCATCTTTCAGAAAACGTGGTGCTCAGTAATTCTCCGCTCGCGGCGCAGGCGATGGATCGCGCGACCGCGTTCTTTCCGCTCGAGCGCCCGGTCGCGGTCGCGGCCGGCGATCGCATTGCGGTCACGATGCGCCTGGCGCCTGAAGAAGAGATCGTGGAATGGCGAGTGCGTGTGATCGGCGCGGACGGCAGGCTCGCGGCCGACTTCGATCAGAGCAGTCTGCGCGGCGATCTGATCGCCCGCGAGGCCCGTGCGCGGCTCGCGCCGGATTACGCGCCGCGGCTCAGCCGGCACGCCCAGGCGCGCCGGCTCGCGCTCAACCTGTGCGATGGCGTCGCCACCGTGGAGCGCATCGAGCGCGAGGTGATGCGGCAGTTTCCGGGGCTGTTTGCCTCGCCCGCCGCCGCTCATCGCTTCGTCATGGAAACCATCCAGGAGCACGCCGAGTAGCGCGCCGGACATTTCGATGCTCCCCAGGGCCGGGCGATGAGCGGCATCGCCGCCATCTTCAACCGCGACGGCGCGCCGGTTGAGCACGCCGGGATCGATCGGATGCTGACCGCGATGGCCTATCGCGGCCCCGACGGCTTCGGCGCGTGGCGCGAAGGCAACGTCGCGCTCGGTTTTGCCGCGCTCCACGACACGCCGGAATCGATCGACGAGCATCAGCCGCTCTCCGACGAAACCGGCGAGTTCCATCTGGTTTTCGACGGACGCATCGACAATCGCGCGGAGCTCGAAGCGTTACTGCGCGGGCAGGATTGCGCCCCCCGGGAGGCCGGCGATGCGGCGCTGATGCTCGCGGCCTATCGATGCTGGGGCGAAGAAGCGCCGCTGCGAATCCTGGGCGATTTCGCATTCGCGCTCTGGGACGCTCGCCGCAGACGGATCTTTTGCGCGCGCGATTGCATCGGACTCAAGCCGTTCTTCTACTATTGCGACGATCGCCGGTTCATCTGCGCCTCGGATATAGGCGCGCTGCTCGGCGATCCGCGCGCGCCGCATGAGCCGAACGAAGCGGTGGTTGCGGATTACCTGCTCGACCGGCATCGCAACCGCGTCGAGACGCTCTACAGGAAAATCATGCGGCTCGAGCCGGCGCACTTTATGGTCATCGATGCGGCCGGCGTCACGCTGCGCCGATATTACGACCTTCCGTACAGCGCCGAGCTGCGTTACCGGAGCGATGACGAGTACGCGGAGCATTTCAAGGCGATCTTCAGGGAGGCGGTGCGGGCCCGGCTGCGCTCGACCGGAGCGGTGGGAGCCTATCTGAGCGGCGGGCTCGATTCGTCGTCGATCGTCTCGATGGCGCAGGCGATCTATCGCGAGGGCGGCGCGCCGCCGACTCGTTTCGAGACCTATTCGCTGATCCTGCCGCCGCCGGCCGACGAGCGCGAGTTCATCGACGCGGTGGTCGAGAGGTGGAATCTCAGCTCGAACCGGCCCAAACCATATGTTCCTGATTTGGCGTTCCTGACGGACCAGGTGCGGCGCTTCCGAGCGCCTCCCGACTATCCGAATGCGCTCCTCTTCTTTTCACTCAAGGATCTGGCTCGAGCACAGGGGGTTCGGGTGATGCTGGATGGCCAGGGCGGCGACGAATGGCTGGAGGGGGCGCGCGCTCATCTCGCCGATCTACTCTGTCGGCTCCGGCTGATTGCCGTTGCTAAACGCCTGCAGGTTCAGATCGCGCAGGCGCGCATTTACGGTTTCCCCTTTAGCCCATGGCGCGAGCTGATGGGCAACGGCATCCGGCCGCTGTTGCCGCCGCCGCTGGTTGCGATGCTCCAGCGCGTCAGCGGCAGGAAAGATCTACAGCCGCCGTGGATTGAGGAGAGTCTGTTGCGGCGCGCAGGTGGGCTCGAGCCGAGGAAGCGGTGGGATGTCGCAGAAAGCTTTGCCCGGAATGAGCTGCGCGAGACCTTCCTGGATGCTCACCTGACTACTATGCATGAATTCGAAGAGCGCTCCATGGCGTGGTTCGGCTTCGCACGCAGGATGCCGTTCGTTGATCGACGGATAGTCGAGTTCTGTTACGCGCTCCCGGAGGATCAGCGGCGCAGGTCGCGCACGAAGCTCGTATTGCGCAATGCGATGCGCGGGCTGCTGCCGGAACCCGTGCGGCAGCGCACCAGCAAGGCTGAGTTCTCAGCCGCCTTCTTCGAAGCGTTGCGCGCGCCCGGCCTGATCGAACTGTTCGAGAAAAGCCGGTTGGCGGAAAACGGCTGGGTTGGCTCGAAACAACTAATCGAGCACTATGCCGAGACTTTGCGATCCTACGCGACCGATGGCATCGGGTACGGCGCTTCAGGCAACGCTCGATATCTGTGGCATCTATGGAACGCGGTTGGCCTTGAGTTATGGTTGAGAGCTGAGTTCTAAAGCGCGCCATTTTATGATTTTTTTGATTCAAGGCATTTTCTTTAGCTCTTGACTGGGCAGATTTTGTCAATTAGGCTGATCTTGTCTTGTCGGAGCTTGAATGCGCGAGATTTGGTTTGTGATGAGGCGAAGTTTGATACTTGTGATTACGCTTGCTTCTAATGTGCCACTGTGCGAAGCTCCGCTCATTGGCGCTAAAATCCAACCCTTTGGAGGGGGTTTAAGATGCGACTCAAGAATAAACTGTTAGGACTGATGGTTGGGGGGACAATGATCGGTCTGCTCGCGATGTCCGGCATCGGACGCGCGCAGTCGTCGGGACCCGTACCTGATACCTTCTTCTCTCCGCTGCCGCTCGAGGAGGGCAACTCTCTGAAAGGCGAGCCCGGCAATGTCGAGGTGATACTCGGCAATCCCTGCAACTCCGCGAAGGGGAAGGAGGGTTGCGCCTCGAAGAAAAGCAAGAACTCGGTGAGCACGTTCAACGATCAGATCCGCATTCGCGGGATCTTCACGAACTTCGATCCGATCATGGAAGGTACGACCTGCGACAGCGAGGAAGAGGCCGACGACAACTTCCTCAACAGCGGCGGCTCGACCTTCTTTATAGGCGTAGGCAATGGCGGTGTCGGTGCGCTCTGCGCTCCGACCACCAAGACCGGCATCCTTTTCAGCTTGGTTTGGACTCCCTCAAAAAAGAGCAACGTGGCGGTTCCACTTAACGGCACTGCGACTTGGATGGATAGCAACAACAACAGCGGCACGGCCAATGTCAAAGGCACGATGACGTTGCTGTACACGGGTCTGGGTGATTGCGGCACCTGGGCGATGGATCTCACCTTCTCGAACGTGAGCGCCGCGTCGCTGGGACCTGACAAGTCGACGGTTAACATCCAGATGGATTACGGCAGCGAGCCACCCGATGGCGCCACCAGCTTTGGCTGCCTCGTCACGCCTTTGGATGTCGAGAAGAATTCGTTTGATTAATCGACCCGACAAGGTATAATTCCGCCGCCTTGATAAAGTTGGCGATGGAGGGCGAAATGAAGGGAAGCATGGAGCAAAACGAAAAAGGCAAAACGGCGGAAAAGAAGCCGTATGCGAAGCCCGAACTGATCCGCTATGGCTCTGTTGCAGAGCTCACGAAGGGCGGCGGAAACTCGACCAACGATACACTCTCAAAGCGTAAAGGTGGTTGACCCTCAGTTCTGAGACATTGGGACCGTATTTACGATACCCGGGCATTGCGATGACGCGGTGCCCGGGTATTTTTTGCCTTGGAGCAGGCTGAGGCCTCCAATCATCGCGCCGGCCGTCCACTCACCTCATCGTGCCGCTCTATCGCGTTTACGGAATCCTGATCGCGTCAGATGTTCCGCTGCCGGAGCTGACGCCGGTAAAACTTGCCGTATCCGAGCACGAGCCTCAAGTCTCCGTCGCCCTCCAAGCGCCGCTGCGTTTACCTCCCGCTCATCTCTCCTGGTCGATGCTTTACGAGGCGGGCGATGGTTCCGTTTGGACGCTCTGGGCGAAGGACGAGGATGGCTACTACCTGCGCTTTCCGGAAATCGCGGATTTCCGGGTCTCTCCTGGCGGAGACGAAATCGAATGCATCGGCCGCGCCGGCGCGACTTCACACGCCACGCTCCGTCATCTGCTGCTTGATCTGATTCTCCCCGCCGTCCTGAATCTCCGCGGCGGCGAGGCGCTCCATGCAACCGCAGTTGTCACGCCCCACGGCCTGTGTGCTTTCACCGGTCCGAGCGGCGCCGGAAAATCGACGCTGGCGGCAAGCTTCATGCTCGCCGGATACCCGGGATTCGGCGATGACTGTCTCGCGGTGAGCGAGGCGGACGGCCGAATCGTCGGCGCACCCGCTTATCCCGGCGTGCGGCTATGGGACGATTCTTTGCGCTCGCTGACCAATGGACGCAAGCAAGCCGGAGCGGAACGGCTCGCCCGCGTCGCCCATTACACGACCAAACATCGCGCCTTCGAACGTGAATCGGCCGATCGCTTCGCTGCCGATCCGCGTCCGCTAGCCGCGATCTATCGGCTGATACGCGAACCTGCGGCCGGCGACGGCTGCGCGCCCGCGATTGAGCCGCTTTCGCCGCGCAACGCGATGATTGAGCTCCTCAATGCCTCGTATCGGCTCGATCTCGCCAATCGCGATCTGCTGGCGCGCGAGTTCAGATGCCTTGAGCGCATCGCGCGGCTGGTTCCGATGCGCCGGCTGCGCATCCCCGAAGACTTCGCCGCATTGCCGGCGGTGCGAGAGGCCGTGCTGAGCGACCTCGCCGGCCTCGAACTTCCGCCGTCCAGACGATAGCCGCGCTCACAGCGGCCCCATTACAATGACGCGCGTGAAGGCTCTTTCCGCCGAAGCGCGCCTGATTCTCGCCTGCTGCAGCGCCGGCTCCGGCGAGCCGGCGATCCCCGACCCATCGCTCGATTGGCGGCGCGTCATCGACCTCGCTCTTCTTGAGGGCGTGATGCCGCTCGTCTATCGGCATCTTTCGGCGAACTATTTGGACGCGGCGCCGGAGTCCGCGATGCGCGAGTTGCGGTTCCATTTTCAGGGCAATGCGCTCAGAAATCGGATGCTGACGCGCGAGCTGGTCCGGCTCGTCGCGCTGCTCGAAAGCCGCGGCATCGCGCCGATCGCGTTGAAAGGTCCGACGCTCGCGCAAGCCGCGTTCGGCGACATCGCGATGCGCCAGTTTGCCGACCTCGATTTGCTGGTTCGCCGCGACGAGATGCCCGGCGCGATTGCGGCGCTCGCCGGCGACGGCTTCCGCCCGCAATCGTCGAGTCCCGAAATCATGCTCGATGAATTCTTCCAGGCCTCCGAGGATGCCTTCATCAAGCCGGAAGCGATGGCGGTGCTCGATGTGCACTGGGACCTGATGCCGCGCTACTTTCCATTCGCGCCCGACGGCGAACAGGTCCGCCGGCGCGCCGTCCGCATGCGGCTCGACGGCGGCGAGGTTACAACTCTCGCGCCGCAGGACCATCTGATGCTCGCGTGCGTGCACGGGACGAAACATGGCTGGCCGTCGCTCGCCGCGATCACCGACATTGCGGCGTTGATGCAGCGCGAACCGGAGTGGGACTGGGCGGCGCTGTGCGAAGAGGCCGCGCAGCGGGGCAGCCTCACGATGCTGCTGCTGGGCGCAAGACTGGCGCATGACGCCCTCGCGGCGCCGCTTCCCGATTCGATGGTGGAGGAGACGCGCCGCGATCCGGTGGTCGAAGCGCTGGTTCCGCGCCTGCTCGATTCGCTGTTTTCGGGTCGCGAAGGAGCGCGCGTTCCGTTTTTCAACGGCTGGATGGTCCCGTTGCGGGCGATTGGATCGAATCGCGCGCGGCTTGCCTACATGCTCGATCGCGCGCTGGCTCCGACCTTCGATGATTGGAAGTTCGTCCGGCTGCCATCGGCGCTCTTCCCGCTCTATTACCTGGTCCGTCCGGCGCGGATCGCGATGCAGAAAATCGCGCCGCTGCGCTCGAGGTTGATCAGAGGGGCGAGCGCAGTGTCCCGTAAGTAACTTTACGGCCGGTACCGGTCTCTGCGATCGCGAAGCGCTCCGCTTGGCGCTTCAGTTGACGTAGTCACGAGCGTGCGGCTATTGTGACTACATGACAAAAGGTGCCGTCGTTGGAGTTCGCGAGCTTCGCGCGCATCTCAGCGCATATCTGCGCCGCGTCGCGCGGGGAGAAAGCGTAACGGTAGGTGACCGCCAACGAAACCCCATCGCCCGCCTGGTTCCGGCACGACGCGGGAAAGAAGATGAATGGCTCGAGCGGTTGGCGGCGCATGGCGCCGCGGTTCCTCCCGCCGCACCTTTTGTGTTCCCCAAATCGATTCGGCTCAAGGGTAAAGGGAAGCTCGCCGCTGACCTGGTCCTGGAAGATCGCCGTTGATCGCGTATCTGGACACCAGCGCGCTTATCAAGCTTTACGTCGCCGAGTCGGGACAGGAACTTGTTATCGAGCGGCTGCGTGCTGCAAACCAGGTTGCAACCGCGCTGATTACCTACGTCGAGATGTTCGGCGTGTTCACACGCCTCGAAAAAGAGCGCCGAATCAGCGCTGCCGAATGCCGCATGCTCAGCGAGCAGTTTGACGGGAATTGGTCGAGCTACTGGGTCGTGGACTTAACCCGCTCCGTCGTCCGGAGGGCGGCCCGTTTGGCGCACCGTTACGCCTTGCGCGGGTACGATGCCGTTCAGTTATCTTCCGCGCTCGAACTGCGCGGGAATGACGCCAAGGTGGAGTTCCTGTGTTTCGACCGCCGCCTCGCCGCCAGCGCCCAGCGCGAGAGACTTTTGATATCGGGCAATCCCGCACGATGATGGTGCGAGAGGAGGGACTTGAACCCTCACGGGTTGCCCCACCGGATCCTAAGTCCGGCGCGTCTGCCGTTCCGCCACTCTCGCGGAAATCCTGAGCTTATAAACAACGAGTGAGCATCATAGCAAAGGCGCGGCGGCGATTCAGCGCGCTCGCGCGCCGCGGCCGGCCGATCGGAGAACTTGCAGACGGGACGGCTTTGTCCTATGGCTCATCTAAATTCCGAGGAGCATTCCACAATGAAGCGATCGCGGGTCGCGTTAGTGGCCGTGGTTTTGATCGCGGGTCTCTCTGCGCCGATGGCGTGCGCCTTCGCCGCAGCAAACAACGAAACGGCGATTCCGCCCGGCACCGTCATCTCCAGCAGCAACTGGCAGCAGTACCGGCAGTTCATGACCGACGGGATGCAGGCGCTCTTCGCCGGTACTTACACCTGGAAGCTACCACCCCAGTTCCAGATTGTCGTCGCTCCGACCCAGCATTACGAGCCCACGCCGACCTATATTGCGCAAACCGAGAAATATGCCAGCCAGGTCAAAATCGTCACTCTGCCCGATGGCCGCCATACGATCACCGGTTACGTGGGCGGGTCGCCCTTCCCAAATCCGCAGGAGCCGATGAAGGGTTGGAAAATCCTGGTCGATGATTGGTACGCCTATGCGCCATACGTGTTATGTGCGGATACCAACACGCTGGCATTCGAAGATCGCTTCGGCAACATCAGCCATCTGACGCAGTTCTTCGTGCAGCATCTGTACGATCATATCGGCGACGCCGGGATGCCGGTGACGGACAATAGCTCGCCCGGGGTTTATTACACCGAGATTATTTCGGTCGAGGAACCCGAGCAGGCTCGTTACACTGCGGTCCTGACGCTGTACTATGCCGACCTCACCAAGTCGGAAGATACCTACATCTTCGTGCCGGCGCTGCGCCGCTCGCTCAGGCTTTCGTCAGCGGCCCGATGCAGCCCGGCGATCGGCTCCGACTACGCCAATGACGACACCCGTCATGGCGCATTTAACGGCAATCCTACGCGCTTCGATGCGACGTTTCTCGGCGAGCGCAAGGTCCTCGAGATGCCGCAGCCGGACCCTGATTTGTTCCCGAAGGAAGAGTACTACTTCAAGCCGCTGTACTTTCCCAAGCCGGAAGTCGGCAAATGGGAGGTGCGCGATTCCAACGTGATCGACGTGCGACGCGTCCCATCGCAACGCGCGGGCTATTGCTACGGCAAGCGCATCCTCTATTGCGACAAGGAAATCTATCAATCGGTCTGGGCCGACCTCTACGATGAAAATATGAAGCTCTGGAAGATCGACTACGATCCCCAGGGCCTGATCGATGTGCCCGGAGAGGGACGCCGGTGGACCAACGACGGCTGGGGCATGATGTTCGACGTGCAGAACATGCATCTGACCTGGGTGGTGCTGTCAGGACAGCATCATGCGGTTCGGGCCAACGCTGACTGCAAAAACCTGGGCGGACTCGACTACACCGATGATCGCTATTCGAGCGTGCGAGGCCTTGCCGAGATCATGAGGTAGGGCGCTATCGCATAATCTCGTTCAGGCCGGAGAGTCCGCTGTAGCGCTTCACGTCATCGTACTGCTTCGGCACCTGTTCATTCAGTGCGAAATCGGCCCCGGCGGGAGTGATCGTCGAAAGGAAGCTCATGTGGCCGCTCTTGAGGTTCCAGAGTTGCGTCACCCGCGATGCCGAACTGTCCTGGATGCCCGCGCCGGGCACCTCGCGCGCCCGCGTGCCGACACGAAACACCTTCCACAGTCGCATCTGCGGGTCGTAAAGATCCTCCCATAGCGGGACCTGGCTGTTGGCGTCGGCATACATGACTCGCCTGCCGTAACAGTAACCGCCGGCATAAGCCGGCAGCGGGCGGATGTCGATCACGTTGGTGTCGCGCAACTCCCACGTAGCCCAGTTCGGCCGCGGCCACAGCACGGGAAAATAGTAGTTCTGCTGCGAGAGATTGCCGGCCTGAACGCCGTAGTTGATCAGCGCGAGCATCGGCTTGCGGGCGAGGAACTGCGCCTGAAATTTCCAGATATCGCCGCTGAAGCCGTTGCGCCAGTCGTCCTCCATGAAGTCGCTGCCGCTGCTCTCGGAGCATCGCGCACCCGCATTGATCCGGATCGCGCGGCGCAGCTTGGGCGTGAAGAGATAATCGTCCTGCGGCCGCGAGTCGTAATACATCGTCAATCCCGAGGTATACTTCTGATCCTCGGGCGTCTCGACCATCCAGAACTCCGTGAAGGTCGGCCCCGCGGCATCATCGTTTTCCGCGGTGGATGTCGTCCCGGCGTCGGCGAGATGCTTCAACTGGCGATAGACGGCGAACTCAGTGATGCAGGAAAGGTTTGAAAAGCGATCTTCACGGCATAGCGTCTCGTAGCTGGAGCTGCCGGTCGAGACGAGATGCGGAAAATAGCGGTACCAGAGATTCGCGAGAATCTTCCATCCCTTGTGCGGCTCTTCAGGGTTCGGGAACGGCATCCCCGCCACATAATCGCGGATCATCAGGCCGCCATCCGGCGTCGTGACGAGCTTGACTTGCGAAGCGTAGCGTTCGGTCGCCTGGCGATATGAAAGCGGCAGCGGATGATTGACGGTCGGACCGACCACCAGCTCAACATCCGCCGGCAGCTTCCAATAGTACTTGCCTTCGAACAGCGCCTGCATCCCGTCCGGCATGTACGCCGCATATTGATGCCAGTTCTGCATCGTGATCTTCGTCCCCGGCGCGATTTCGGCGGTGGCCGGCGCGCCTCCGCCCGCTTGCGCAATGCGGCATGCCCCAAGCATCAGGAACGTCATACTCAAACCAATCAGCAGACCCATCCGCTTCATTACTTTTCGTCCTCGAGTGTCGATGGAGAAATTTATTCATAGTCCGCCGGCGCGCGGATCGACAAGCGAGCGCTCGAGGTTTCGGCGCACACGAGCTGGTGCATCGATTGATCACGGATTGGATCGCGGCCTCGACACGGCGTTAAGATGAAATCGACCTTTGCTTCCTTGACCCAGCGCGCAACCACAGGATGAACGCGCAGTGATGAGGTGTGGTCATGAGCGAACCAGCCAACCGGCAAGCGCTTCGTCCCGCCGAGGGCGGGATGCTCTGCTTCAACATCATGGAGGAAGCTACCCGTCTCAAATCCAAGCCCGGGTGGGCATCCGCCGATCGTCTGTCGACGAGTCTGGTCAAGGATGGCGCTCTCAATGTCCTGCTGATGGTGCTGAAGAAGGGCGTGCGCCTTCCGGAGCATCGGACCAGGGGGCCGATCGCGGTTCACGTGATCTCCGGGGCAATCAGGTTTGAAGCCGGAAACCGACATGTGCAGCTTTCTCCCGGCAACATCGTCGCACTCGACCGCGAGGTCGCGCACGATCTCGAAGCACTCGAAGAAAGCGTGGTGCTGTTGATCACCGCGATCGGTTGAGATGATCGAGATTGCGCGCGCCTACGATCCTCCGCGGCGCACCGACGGCACCCGGGTGCTGGTCGATCGGCTGTGGCCGCGCGGCGTGAGCAGACGCGATGCGCGCATCGCGGCCTGGATGCGCGAACTTGGTCCGAGCGACGAGCTGCGGCGTTTTTTCGGCCACGACCCCGCTCGATGGCGCGAATTCCGCCGACGTTACCTGCTCGAGCTGAAACGTCCACAAGCCCAAACCCTGCTTGCCGATCTGCTGAAGTTCGCGGAGACCGGGACATTGACGCTCGTCTATGGCGCGAAGGACCGGGAGCACAATCAGGCGGTCGTATTGAAGGAGTTGCTCGAAAGAAAATTGCGAAGCCGTCGATCAAACCCATGAAACGCAAGAGGTGAAGATGACGTTCAGAATGTCCCGGCGGGAGCTTTTTCGTGCGATGGGCACCGGAGCGGCGTTGCTCCGGATCGGCGCGACCGGCGCAATCGCCGCTTCCACCGATGAGTCGCCTGCAAGCGCGCCATCGACGATTGACGCGGGTGCGTCGCCGGCGCGGGGCGTGGTTGCCGAACCGACGCAGATTCCTCCGCCCATCAGGCGCGACCACGCGGTGCATCACAAAATCACCCTCGAAGCCCGCGAAGTCGATGGCGAGATCGAGCCGGGCGCGAAATTCTCCTATATGACCTTCAACGGGCAGGTTCCGGGTCCGATGTTGCGTGTGCGGCGCGGCGACACCGTTACGCTGACGTTAAATAACAACGTGCACAGCAAGACCTGGCACTCGATCGATCTTCACGCGGTCTACGGTCCGGGCGGCGGCGCCGACATCCTCACCGTGCTTCCCAACCAGAGCAAAAGCGTCAGCTTCAAGACGGTCTATCCCGGCGCATTCATCTACCATTGCGCAGTGCCGGGCGAGATGGACATGCACATCGCGCGCGGGATGTACGGAATGATCGTGGTCGAGCCGGAGCATGGGCTGCCCCGCGTCGATCGCGAGTTCTACCTGGGCCAGAACGAAACCTACACCAAACAGATGCCGGGGACGCCCGGGCCGCGCGATTTCGATCCGGAACGAATGCTGCGCGAGCAGGCGACCTACGTCACCTTCAATGGTGCCTTCAACGCGCTGACCGCCAAGCGCTTCGGCGCGATGAAAGCGAAGGTCGGCGAGATAGTGCGCGTATTCGTGGTTAATGGCGGACCGAACCTGTTGTCCAGTCTGCATCCGATCGGAAACATCTGGTCACGCGTCTGGTTCATGGGCGGATTTGCAGATCCGCCGATGCGCTTCCTGCAAAGCGTACCGGTGCCGCCCGGCAATGCGATCGTTGCCGATATGGAATTGCCGGTGCCGCAAAACCTCAAGATCGTCGATCACGCAATGACGCGTGCGCTTCACAAGGGCGCGATGGCTGAGATCGAGGTGACTGGTCCGGAGAACCCGGAAATATTTAATCCGAAGCCCACGGCCGATTGATGATTCGGCAAACTTGCGCGCCATCGCAACATTGTTGCTCGCGATCCGATCTGCTAAGACCCGACTATTCCGATCGGTCTAAAAAGGAATTCGCATATATGGCAAACGATCATGCGGCGGGCCGACTGGCCGGAAAAGTCGCCCTGATTTTCGGAGCCGGCCCGAACATCGGCGGCACCTGCGCGCATTTCATGGCGCGCGAAGGCGCGAAAATCGCTCTCGTCAGCACCAGGCCCGAGACCGCCGCCGATGCGGCGAAATTTCTGAACGCGCGCCATTTTGAGGCGCTCGCGCTCACCGGCGATGCCGGCCATGAACCCGACGTCGAGAGGGTGGTCGCCGCGACCGTCGCGCGCTTCGGGCGTCTCGACTCGATGGTCTACGTGGCCGGACGCCAGTATCGCCAGGAGATCATGGATTTCGATCTCGCGGTCTGGGATCTCGAGATGAAGGGATATTTGACCGGCGCGATGCTGGCGACGAAACATAGCGCACGTGCGATGACCAAGGCCGGACGGCCGGGCTCGATCGTCTACGTGCTCTCAGACGCCGCGCATCAGGGCGAGCCGGGCAACTCCTGCTATTGCGCGGCCAAAGCGGGTCTTCTGAACTTCGCGCGCGCCGCCGCGATGGAGTTCGCGCGTTACAATATACGCGTTAATTCGGTTAGCCCCACTTTCATGGAGCAGAACTTCTGGATGTTCCCGCCGGAGTTCATGAACCCGGAGCGCAAGCCATACAACTTGAGCGCCGATGATTTTCTGCAGGGCATCCCGCTCGCACGCTTCTGCACCACCGCCGATGTTGCGAACGCGATCGTCTTTCTCGCTTCCGACGAAGCCTCGTATCTCACCGCGGTTGATATTCCGCTCGACGGCGGCGCGCGCGCGAAGTATTGGCCCTGGACGCCCGGCAAATACACCGGCATCACCAGCGAGCGCTATGCGAAGATGAAGCCGAACCGGTACGGCGTGCCCAGCGACGAAGAGAATCCGTAAGGAAGGACGAACAGGAGAAGCTGCGATGGCAGTTAGCGCGCGCCAGGTGGGATCGAAATCATTGTCACCGACTCGCGAATATGAGCCGTACCTGGAAGCCGTCTGGGGGCTTAAGAACCATTGGTATCCGGCGGCGTTCAGCCACGAATTGCCGGATCGGCAGGTGAAAGGCGTGATGATCGCCGGACACGAGATTGCGCTGCGCCGGGCGAAAGGCAAAGTCTATGCGCTCGCCGATCGCTGCGCGCATCGCGGCGTGCGCATGTCGAAAAAATCGATGTGCTTCACCGACGAGCATCTGACCTGCTGGTATCACGGCTTTACCTACGGTCTCGACGACGGTGTGCTCAAGACCATCCTGGCGTCGCCGGATGATGCGCAGATCGGAAAAATCAAAATTCGCACTTATCCGACCTTCGAGAAGAACGGGATGATCTGGGTGTTCGTCGGCGACGAGGATTACAAGCCGGCCCCGATTGAGGCCGACCTGCCGATGCGCATCACGTCTGAGCGCGACCCGAACCCGATCGCCTATCTGCTCGATGACCATACGTTCGTGCGCGGAATTCATCAGACCGGCAACTCCAACTGGCGTTTGGCGGTCGAGAATGCCTTCGATCCGGGACACATCCTGATCCACTATGACAATCCGCTGATCGTCGCGACCGATCGCAAGCTGGCGCTCGGATGGCAACCGACCGCGCCCGAAGCGATCGAGGTGATCGATGTCCCCGACGGTCCGAAGGGCATCATGAACCGCTACGACACCGGTCTGTACAACTACATAATGGAAAACCAGGTAACCGGGATGAAGGTGTACGGCAAGCAGGATCATTACCTGCGCACCTCGATGTGGGTTCCGGGCGTCATCCTGGTCGAACACTGGCCGATTACTCACTTCGCGCAATATGAGTGGTTCGTGCCGGTCGACGACACGCATCACGAATACTGGGAAGTGATCGTCGGGCGTTGCAATACTGAAGAAGAGTATCGGGAGGCGGAATTCAAATATATTAACTTCTTCGAGCCGCTCGGCCTGCGCGATTTCAATGGCAATGATCTGTTTGCGCGCGAGGCGATGCAGGATTTCTACGCCGAAATGGACGGATGGAATCGCGAGGAACTCTGCAAGCTCGATTCGGTCGTGGTCGGATGGCGAAAGCTCGCAACGCGATATAATCGCGGCATCCAGGAACCGCCGACCGGCGCGCGCCGCGCCTGATAGTCAGTCAATGTTGGAAGAAAAATGACTACTCATACCTCAGATGAAATCGGTCTGTTCGATGCGATCTTCACCACGCGCGCGATGCGCCGGCTCAAACCCGATCCGGTGCCCGACGAACTTATTCGCAAGGTGCTCGAAGCAGGGCTGTGCGCGCCGAGCGGCGGCGACGTCCAGAACTGGCGCTTCATTGTCGTCAAGGACCCCGAGATTAAACGTCAATTGCAGATTCGCTACAAGCGCGCGCTGGACGACGTGATTGAGCGCTATCGGTCGAATCCGCCACCGCCGGGCAAGACCGAGGAGCAGAAGGCGCGGATGCTCGCGGCGGTCGAGTACCTTACCGAGCATTTTCACGAAGCGCCGGTGTTGATCGTCTGCTGCCTGGTGGACGATTACGCCCGCAAGCTGGGCCTCGAGAAGATGTCGGGCGCGTCGATTTATCCTGCAGTGCAGAACATCCTGCTTGCGGCGCGCGCGCTCGGACTTGGCGCCACGCTGACTACCCGCCATCTGATCTACGAAAAGGAAGTCGATCAGATCCTCGGTTTGCCGCCGAACGCGGAGACTTTTGCGATCATACCAATTGGTTATCCGATGGGCCGCTTCGGTCCCGTGTCGCGTCAGCCGGTCGAAAAGGTCGCGTTCATCGATCGCTGGGGCAACCCCTACAAGTAACGCGCGTCGCGGCTCCGGAAAGGAAAAGTCTGGTGAGAAAAAGCCCGAGGCGGTGGCCGGTGGCGATGTCCGTTACCCTCGCGCGGGCCATGCCCCTTTCGCACGATGACATCCAGCAGTATTCGACGCCCGGCGGTCTCACGCAGGTGATGAGGTAGCATCGATGGCGCGCTACGATTTCGATCTGTTCGTGCTCGGCGCGGGATCGGGCGGCGTACGCGCGTCGCGGGTGGCGGCGTCCTACGGCGCGCGCGTCGCGGTCGCGGAAGAGCGCTACCTGGGCGGCACCTGTGTCAACGTCGGATGCATTCCGAAGAAGCTCTTTGTCTACGCCTCGGAAGTCGGCAGCGACTGCGACGATGGCGCCGGGTTCGGATGGACGGTCGGCGGGCGCCGCTTCGACTGGCGCACGCTCATCGCCAACAAAGATCGCGAGATCGGGCGGCTGAACGGAGTTTACCGCCGGATGCTCGAAGGCTCAGGCGTCACGATCATCGAAAAGCATGCGACGCTGATCGATGCGCATACGGTGGCGATCGGCGGCGACCGCTACACCGCCGAATACATACTGATCGCGACCGGAAGCTGGCCGACTGTTCCGGAGACGCCCGGCGCGCAGCATGCGATAACTTCGAACGAGGCGTTCCACCTCGAGCGTTTGCCCGGGCGGGTAATCGTGGTCGGCGGCGGTTATATCGCAGTCGAGTTCGCCGGCATCTTTCACGGACTCGGCGCAAGCGTCATCGAGCTTTATCATGGACCGCTTTTTCTGCGCGGTTTCGACGACGACGCGCGCCGCGCGGTGGCTGACGAAATGGTTCGTCATGGAATCGATCTCCGGTTCAATGCCGACGTGAAACGAATCGAAAAGACCCAGGCGGGAATCGTCGCGACGCTCAACGACGGCTCAACCCTCGAAGCCGACCTGATCATGTACGCGACCGGACGCCATCCGCATACGCGCGGAATCGGACTGGAAGCGGCGGGTGTGAAACTCGCGGCCGACGGAGCCGTGATCGTGGACGAGTATTCGCGCACCTCGACCCCCAACATCTATGCAATCGGCGATTGCACCAATCGCGTGATGCTGACGCCCATCGCGATCGCGGAGGGCAGGGCGTTCGCCGAGACGGTTTTCAATCACAACCCGATGAAGATCGATCACGAAGGCGTGCCGTCGTGCGTCTTCAGCCAACCGCCCCTCGGCGCCGTCGGCCTGACCGAGACGCGTGCGCGCGAGCGTTATCAGACTGTCGACGTTTATCGCAGCAGCTTCCGGCCGCTGAAACATACGCTGTCGGGACGCGACGAACGCGCGATGATGAAGCTGGTCGTCGATCAGGCGAGCCAGCGCGTGGTCGGATGCCACATGGTTGGCCCCGAGGCCGGCGAGATCATTCAGGGATTTGCGGTGGCGCTGAAATGCGGCGCGACCAAAGCACAATTCGACGCCACCATCGCCATCCATCCGACCGCGGCGGAAGAGTTCGTCACGATGCGCGAGAAGGTCTAGCCTCAGGCGCCGTCGGGTTCGCGCGGCGTGAGATGCGGATTAGGCGGCAGGTTCAGCACTTCATGGCCGAAGTGCTCGCATAGATACTCGATAATGTCGCGCATCGAGACCACGCCGATTGGCCGTCCGCCATCGACGATCGGAATGTGCCGGAAGCCCTCGATCACCATGTGATTGAGCGCGAAAGCGACGCCGGCGCTGCCCGGCAGCGTCACCGGATCGCGCGTCATGTAGCCCGAGACCGGCGTGCGTTCGATGTTGAGCGGATTGCCCGCCACCTTCATCAGCACGTCGCGCTCGGTGAAGATTCCGAGGAGCCGACCGTCGCCGACGATCAGCACGTAACCGCGCCGCTGCTCGCGCATCAGGCGCAGCGCATCCGCCAGCGTCGCGTCGGGCCCCACGATCAACGGCGGGTCGCGCAGCACCATCGCGAGCGTCTCTTCGCTGAGCGCGGATTCGAGGTCAGGCCCGGGCCGTTCCTCGCTTAAAACCCGATCGAGTTCCGTGTCGTCCATCTCGAACCCTCCGACGGACAGGCAATACCGCGAACCTAGACCCGCTGCCGGCCGGATGGCAAGCGGCGGCTACTTGTTGGCCTGCGGCGGCGGACCGCTTAGCGGCGCGATGCGGCATGGAAACGCGCGCAGCGGCCATGCGCCCATCACCGGATCGCAGGCGTTGGGGTCGTTGTCGATACACGCGTTGATGCTGGTTTCGAGCACACCGTAAAACGACGGCGCGGCCGCCTCGCCCTCCGGATACCACCATCGATCGGCCTGCACGACCCGCGCATGGACCACGTCGGTCAGATGCGCGCGATGAGCCACACGGCCGACCGGCGTTTCGATCGCAATCCAGTCACCATCGCAAATGCCGGCGGCGGCGGCCGTCTCGGGATGAACCTGTGCGATCGGGTCCGGGAAGCGCTTGCGGAACGCGGCGGCCTGCTGAGCGTTTTGATGGAAGCCTTCGATCACGCGTCCGCCGGTCGTCAGCACCAGCGGGAACTCGCGCGCGTGATCGCGAAACAGTTGCGATTCCTCGTAAGCCGGCAGCGAATCGACGCCGAAGCGATCGAGCAGCTCGGACCGCAGTTCGATCTTGCCGCTGACCGTGCCGTACGGCCGCTGGCCGTCGCCGAAGCTCAGGTTCGGATCGCGCCACGGTCCGCGCCGCGACGCCAGTTCATCGAAGCTAATGCCGGCCGGCTTGAGCCATTGATCCCATAGCTGCTCGACGCGCTCCGGCCATTCCGCGGCCTGATCGAGCCGCCGTCCGAGATCGCGCCAGAGTTCGTAGTCCGCGCGATGACCGAATTCAGCGGGGATGGCCGCTTCGTTCGCCTCGGCGAAGTCGCCGATCATCCCGAGGAACGCGAAGCCCTGTGAGAAAAACGGCTTCTCGAGCCAATGGGCGGCGGGCAGCAGGTAGTCAGCGAGCACCGCGGCGGGACTCTTGAACAGATCGTGCGCGACGAACAGCTCGAGATTCGGATGCCTCAGCGCGGCGGCGACCTTGTGCGCATTGGGGCTCCCGCCGAACGGATTGTGATACTGCGTGATCAACGCCTTCACCGGATAAGGCTTCTGCTCCGTGATCGCATCCCACAACAGCGGCTCATGGGCGGACGTGAAGATGCTGAACACGTGGCGTTGGCCGAACCAGGCGCGGCCCAGCGCATCGGCGAACTGGCGATAGCCCTCGCCATTCAGCAGCGTGAAGCGATCGCCGCCAAGACGCTTGTCGCGCTGACTATCCGGCAATCGATCCATCAGGATGGCGTCGCCGTTGGCGACGATCTTGCGCGGCGGACCGATCACCATGTGCCCGCCGCGCCGGTTCAGATTGCCCGTGATCGCGACGATCGAGGCGAGCGCGCGCGCCGCCTGCACCGACGTCGCACCGATCTGGCATAACCCGTTGCCCGGCCCGAGGATCGCAGGCCCGGACTTCGCGAAGGTTCGCGCCGATTCGACGATCAGCGACTCCGGCACCCAGGTGAGCTCGGCAACGCGCGCCGGCGGGTATTCGGCCGCGCGCTCGCGCAGCGCTTCGAAGCCGATGGTCTCGCCGGCCACGAATTCGCGATCGTAGAGACCTTCGCTGATGATCACGTTGAGCCATCCGAGCGCCAGCGCGCAGTCGCTGCCCGGGCGCAACTGTACGAAGAGATCGGCCTGGCGCGCTTCGAGCGTGCGAATCGGATCGACCACGATCAGCTTCGTGCCCGACCGCATCGCCGCCACGATCTGCCGCCATGCCAGCGGCTTGCCGGCCGAGGGACGAAATCCCCACAGCACCACGCATCCGGTGACGCCGGGAATCGGCGGCGTGAAGCCGCTCGGACCCCATCCGGAGGTCAGCGCCTCGCCGATCGCGATCGGTCCGGTGCAGACCTTATCCTGCCCGACCATGTTGGGGCTGCCGAGCAGGTTGAGGAACCGCTCGCCCATCCCCCAGTCCGCGCCGTGGAGCGTGCCGGTCGAAACCGCGATGGACTCCGGGCCGTAGGTGTCGCGCAACTCGCGGAGCTTGCCCGCGATCTCATCGAGCGCCTGGTCCCATTCAATCCGCTGCCATCGATCTTGGCCGCGCGCGCCCACGCGCTTGAGCGGCCAATGGATGCGGTCGGGACGATAGTGGAACTCAGCAGCGTGCGTGCCTTTGACGCAGATGAAGCCCCGGCTGACGGGATGCTCCTTGTCGCCGGCAATCTCGACCACGCGTCCGTTCTCGACCCGCACGATCACGCCGCATTGCTGGCTGCACGCGACGCATACGACCGGCTTCACCGCCGCGCCATTGCGCGCCTGGTTCGCGAGAGACATAAGGCCTCCTTTCGCCGCCGATCACGATTCTCGGCCATCGCGAGGGTCTCAAGCAACCGGCAAAATTCGCCGATCCTCGCATCGAACGGAACCGTGGCGTGCCATCGTTCAGGAAGACATCATCGCTAGGCGAAAAATCGGCGCACTTTAACGGCTTCAAACTCCCCATCACCGGAAGCTGGCATGCAGACATCCCTGCGTCGCCATGATAATCTTCAATGCTTGCCGTTATTTAACGGCCCGAGGGAGCATTCGATGAGCCAGAAGCGCGTGGGTCGCGTCGTCAGCAGGGTTGCGCAGTCGAAATGGCGGGGGATTTTGGCCGTGAGCGGAACTGTGGCCGCGATACTCGCGCTAATCGTCGCCATCCCTGGAGCGCCACGCGCCCAGGAGACCGCCGACTCCAATCCCAACAAGGTCCTCGCCACCGTCGGCAATCATAAGATCACCGAGGGCGAAGTCGATCAGGAGATCAAGCCGCAGCTCGCCTCGATCCAGAACCAGATCTACCAGGCGCGCCGCGAGGCTATCGACAAGCTCGCTGACAAGTACCTGGTCGATCAGGCCGCCAAAAAGGCGCACATGACGCCTGACGAGTACATGAAGAAGCAGCTCGCCGGCAAGTCACAGACCGTCACCGATAAAGAGGCGAAAGCGTTCTACGATCAGTACAAAAGCCGTATCCAGCAGCCCTACGACCAGATCAAGACGCGGCTGATCGCAGCACTGCAGCGGCGCAACGATCAGCAGGCGCGCCAGCAGATTCTCGCCAACCTTCGCGAGCAGAACAAACTCAAGGTGATGATCGAGCCGCCGCGGATGAAGATCGCGACCGCGGGCTATCCGTCGGTCGGCCCCAACGACGCGCCCGTGACGGTGGTCGAGTTCGCCGATTTCCAATGCCCTTATTGCAAGCGTTCCGAGGACACCATCAAGGAACTGCAGAAGGAATACGGCGACAAGATGCGCCTGGTGTTCGTGGATTTCCCGCTGAGCTTCCATCAGTATGCCTTTCAGGCCGCAGAGGCATCGCATTGCGCGGCGGAGCAGGGCAAGTTCTGGCAATATCACGATGAGCTGTTCAAGGATCAGTCGAAGCTCGATACCAAGGATCTGAAGGCCGCGGCGGCTCGGCTCGGGCTCAACACGAAACAGTTCGATGCCTGCCTCGACCAGCACAAGTACGCCGACCAGGTGCGTAAGGAGCAGAGCGAAGGCGCGGCGGCGGGGGTCGATGGCACGCCGGGGTTCTTCATCAACGGCCGCTCTCTGACCGGCGCGCAGCCGACCCAGGCGTTCGAAACCATGATCAACGAGGAGCTGGCCAACGGCGGGCAACAGCGCACCGCCTCCGCGAAAAAGGGCGACGCCGGCTAAGAAGCCGGGTTTGGATGCTGCGTTCGATACGGGCGGCCGATTCGGCCGCCCGTTTTTTTACAGACGTCCCCAGAAAGCGAAGGCGACCGCGGCCATGATACAGACGAACGCCATCGCGTAGTTCCATTTGACGGATTCGCCGAGATACAAATACGCAAATACCGCGAAGACCACGAGCGTAACGCATTCCTGGATTATCTTCAGTTGGTAGCCGCTGAACTCGCCGAAGCCGATCCGGTTCGCCGGCACTTGGAAGCAGTATTCGAAAAAAGCGATGCCCCAGCTAACGAGGATCACCTTGTAAAGCGGCGCCGAGCGGTACCGCAGATGGCCGTACCAGGCGACAGTCATGAAAGTATTGGAGACGGTGAGCAGCAGCACGGTAAGCATGACCGTCGATGGTATCAGCGGCCGCCGCGATTAGTCATCAACTGGTTCGCCTCGATGTGCGAGATCAGGCCGCGCGTGAACGCGGCGTAGCTGCCTTTTTTGATCAGCTCTTCGGCAACGCGGCGCGTCGTGGTCATCGCGGCGCGCGCGGGACCCGAGGCGGTGCTGGCGCGGCGCACTTCGAGCTTTTCGAGCACGTTTGGCGGCGGCATCCCTTCCCAGATCATCACGCTCAGCGGACCGTCGAGCGCCTTGAGCTCGTTGAGGGTGCGGCCGTAGCCGCCCTCGATATCCGCGCTGAGGGGACCTGGACGGCGCGGGCGATGCGATGGGTGGCGTCGATCATCTCGTTGCGTGGCGCCGCTTCGCCATCGGGATAACCGAGCGAGACGGCGCCGCCGCCGCTGGTGGTCGCGATGGCGGGAAAGCCGGCGTCTTCGAAAATTCGCGCGCTCGCGGCATCCCAGGCATTGGGGAGAATCAGAATACGAGGTCCGTTATGGAGTCGCCGAAACTTTGCCGCTTTTTCGTTTTGCGCTCCCGAGATCGCCGTTTGATCGCCTCTTTTGTCGAGCAGATAACCATTTGACAACTATCGATACGGATAGAAAACAAAAAACCCCACTGAAAGTATGAACAGCACCCACAGGCCGGGGCGGACTTCGCGGGCGCGGCCGGTCACCAGCTTGAACATCGGATGAAGCACGAAGCCGGCGGTGATGCCGACCCCGATGTTGTAGCTGAAGCTCATGAGCGCGATCACAACGAACGCCGGGATCAACTCGGTCGGATCGTTGAAATCGATCCGCACGACCGGCGCGACCATCATCGTGCCGACCACCACCAGCGCCGGACCGAACGCCTGCGGTGGAATCGCGGTCACGAGTGGCGCAAAAAAGAGCGATGCCGCGAAAAGCATCGCGACGACCACCGCCGTCAGCCCGCTCCGTCCGCCGACGCTTACCCCCGCCGCCGATTCGACGTATGCGCCCGCGGTGGTCGTGCCGACGAGTGCGGCGAATGTCGTCGCGAGTGCATCGGCCATCATCGGCCGCTCGATGCCCGGTAAATTACCGGCAGCATCGAGCAGTCCCGCGCGTTCGGACACGCCCACCAGCGTGCCCATCGTGTCGATCAACGCCATCACGAAAATCGTCAGCAGCACGCCGAAGAAGCCCCACGTCAGCGCGGCGCTCAAATCGAGCTTCATCATGATCGGCGCGGGATTCGGCGGTATCCCGAGGATCGAAGCCGGTGCCCGCGCGACGCCAGTCTCGAAGGCGACCATCGAGGTGCCGAGAATTCCGAGCAGGATGGCACCCGGAACGCGCCGCAGGATGAGAATCGCGATCAGCGCGAAGCCGAATACGGCGACCGCCACCGGCGTCGAGGTGATGGCGCCGATCCTGACCGGCGCGCCGGGCACGCCGAGCGCGATGATGCCCGATTCGTTGAGTCCGACGAAAGTGAGGAAGAGCCCGATTCCGACCGCGAAGCTGAAACGCAGGCTGGGCGGCACCGCTTCGACCATCCACTCCCGCACGCGCGCGATCGTAAGCGCTGCGAAGAGAACGCCCGCGATGAACACGGCGCCGAGCGCAGTCTCCCATCGATAGCCGAGTTGACGCACGACGGTGTAGGCGACAAACGCATTCTCGCCCATGTAGGGGGCAATCGCGAACGGACGGTTCGCGTAGAGACCCATGATCAGCGTGCCGACGATCGCGGTGAGGATAGTCGCGACCATCGAAGGACCTTCGGGGATGCCCGCGGCTTTCAGCACCGCCGGATTCACCGCGATGATGTAAGACATCGTGACGAAAGTGGTCACGCCCGCCATCAGCTCGCGTTCGGGCGTGGTGCCGAGCACATCAAGGTCGAAGAAATGCGTTAGCGCGCGCCTCATCCTGAGCCCCTGGGAACGGTATGCGACGCCTGAGTAACACGGTGGGCGATGGCATCGCCAGAGATCGTTTACGGCCTTAACGAAATCTTCTGTCCTTATCCCGCGAGCGGGCGCGGCGATTTGCGCCGATGCGTCGGGTGAATCAGAATGATTCGAATTCAACCAAATTGCAGGTCAAGATGGCGGAACCGGCAGAGAAGACCAAAAACGCCCGTGGCTTGCCGCAGAGGCAAATCACGCTCGCAGTCGATATCGGCGGTACGGGCACCAAAGCGCAAATCCTCGACGGCGACGGCAAGCCGATGGGCGAACGCCTCCGAGTCCCGACGCCTCATCCCGCGACGCCGCGCGCGCTTCTGAAAGCGATCCGCAAGCTCGCGAATGAGGCGGGCGAGTTCGATCGCGTCTCGGTTGGATTTCCCGGCGTGGTAAAAAACGGACGCATCTATACCGCACCGAACCTCAGCAAAAAGTGGAAAAATGTGCGCCTCGATAAGCTGCTCGAGCGCAAGCTCGATCGGCCGGTGCGGGTCGCCAATGATGCGGACGTCCAGGGGCTCGGCGCGATCGTCGGCAAAGGCATCGAACTGGTCATCACGCTAGGCACCGGCTTCGGCTCGGTCATCTTTGCAAACGGCACGCGAATTCATCTGGAGCTCGGGCACGCGCCGTTCCACAAAGGCAAGACCTACGAAGAGGAACTGGGGATTAAGGCGCTCAAGAAAAAGGGCAAGCGCAAATGGAACAAGCTGCTGCGCGAGGCGATCGATGATCTTGCGACCACCTTCAACTACGATCGGCTCTACATCGGGGGCGGCAACGCGCGGCATATCAGCTTCGCGCTGCCGAAGAACGTCAGGATCGTGAGCAACGAGGATGGGCTGCTGGGCGGAATCAAGCTGTGGGAGGAAAATCTTCCGTTTGTTCAACCGGAACCGCCGATTGCCACGATCGCAAATACGCGCCGCCGCAAAGCATCCGCGAAAGCGGCCGAGGGCCAACCTCAACCGATCCGGCCGTCAGGCTTTGACAAGCGCGCGGCCGACGGAGCACAATCCATCTAAAGGGCCCCTGCCAAGGAGAGAACGATGATTTGGACGAAACCCGAATTTGTCGAGCTCAGGTTTGGTTTCGAAGTCACGATGTACATCTGGAACCGCTGAGCAAGCCGACCTCCGGGCGCGGAGCGCTTCGCTTCGCGCCTGAACTTCTCTCCGAATCTCTGGTATCGAGATCGGCGGCCTCTGAATCGCATCATCTCATCGCAATACGGCGGTGAGTATTTCGTGAAAATCCTGGTTTTGGGATCGGCTGCGGGCGGCGGCTTTCCGCAATGGAACTGTAATTGCCGCAACTGCCGCGGCGTGCGCGATGGAAGCATACGGGCGCGGCCGCGGACGCAATCTTCGATCGCGGTCAGCGCCGACTCGATCAACTGGGTCCTGATCAACGCCTCGCCCGATATCCTGACGCAGATTCGCTCGCTTCCGCAGCTTCATCCGAGGCGCCGGCCGCGCGACGCCCGATTTCGCGGGGTCATCCTCGTTGACAGCCAGATCGATCACACGACGGGCTTGCTGATGCTCCGTGAAGGCGAGCCGCTCAAAATTTACAGCACGGCAAACGTACGCGAAGATCTCGCGACCGCCAATCCGATCTTGCGCGTGCTGGAAAGCTACTGCGGCGTCGAATGGCGCCCCGTGCCGATCGAGCCGGGACGCGGCTTCGACATCGAGGATGTCGACGATTTGCATTTCACCGCGCTGCCCGTTGCCGGCAAGGCGCCGCCCTATTCGCCGCATCGCGAGTCGCCGGAGCCGGGCGACAATATCGCGCTGGTGATCACGGATCGGCGCAGCGGAAAATCCGCATTCTACGCGCCGGGCCTCGCCGAAGTGGACGATCGGATCGCGGCAGCGATGAGCCGCGCGGACTGCGTATTGGTCGATGGCACGTTTTGGACGGACGATGAAATGATCCGCCAGAGCGTCGGGCGCAAACGCGCCGCCGAGATCGGCCATCTGGCTCAATCGGGAAGCGACGGAATGCTGGCGCATCTGGCGCGGCTCGAAAATCCGCGCAAGGTGCTAATCCACATCAACAATACAAATCCGATTTTGGATGAAGACTCGGCCGAGCGCCGCGCCGTGGCCGAGGCGGGCATCGAAGTCGCCTTTGACGGAATGGAAATTGATCTGGTCTGATCCGCTGCCCGGCGCGGGACGATTGGCGCTATCATGAAGACGAGGATCTGAGCGATGTCGGATGCGGAACGCGACGCGTGGAGCCGCGATGAATTCGAGCGGCAACTGCGCGCTAAAGAGCGCGGCTACCACGTTCATCATCCGTTTCACATTTTGATGAACGAGGGGAAGCTCACGCCCGATCAGATTCGCGGATGGGTTGCGAACCGGTTCTATTATCAGGCAAACATCCCGCTGAAGGACGGCGCGATTTTGTCGAATTGTCCGGACCGCGAAGTTCGGCGCGCGTGGATTCAACGAATCATCGATCAGGACGGAACGGCGGGCGAGGAGGGCGGCATCGAAGCATGGATTCGGCTGGGCGAGGCTTGCGGAATCGATCGCGCGGAGCTGGTGAGCTTTCGCCGCGTGCTGCCGGGGGTCCGCTTCGCCGTCGATGCGTACGTGAATTTCGCGCGCACACGCCCGTGGCAGGAAGCGGTTTGCTCGTCACTCACGGAACTCTTCGCCCCGCAAGCGCATCGGGATCGCCTCGCGAACTGGCCCGTCCATTATAAATGGATCAAGCCCGAAGGGCTTCAATATTTTCAGATGCGGCTGTCACAGGCGCGCCGCGACGTCGAGCACGGGTTGGAGATAACGCTGAAACATTTCACGACGCGCGCGCTGCAGGAGCGGGCGCTCGAGATCCTTCAGTTCAAACTCGACGTGCTCTGGTCGCTGCTCGACGCCGTGCATCGGGAATACTGCGGAACGTGATGATGGCCGCGCGCGAGCAAGTGCGTCCCGACGATGTGCCGATGCTCTCGGCCGGCACGCGCATCCAGTGGGAGCCCGCGCAGAATGCGCACGTACTGCTCTATCCGGAGGGGATGGTGAAGCTCTCGCAGAGCGCGGCCGAGATTTTGAAGCGCGTTGACGGGGCGTCAACCGTTGACGGCATCGTGGCGAGCCTGCAGCAGGCTTTTCCCGGCGCGGAACTCCGGGCCGACGTTTTGGAATTCATCGCGATCGCGCGCGCGCGAGGCTGGATTGGAATCAAAGATCGATAATCCGCTGTGGCTGCTCGCAGAGCTGACCTATCGATGTCCGCTGCATTGCGTCTTCTGCTCGAACCCGATCGACTACGCCCGCTCCGGCCCCGAACTTACTACCGACGCCTGGCTCCGCGTGCTGCGCGAGGGGCGCGAGCTGGGCGCGGTGCAACTCGGCTTTTCGGGTGGCGAACCGCTGGTGCGCGATGATCTCGAGATACTGGTGCGCGAAGCTCACGCGCTCGGCTATTACGTCAATCTCGTCACCTCGGGCATCGGTCTCGACGAGCGTCGAATCGCGGCGCTTCGCGAAGCCGGGCTTGATCATATCCAACTGAGCTTCCAGGACTCGACCCGCGAGCTGAACGATTTTCTTAGCCACACCCGCACCTTCGACCTCAAGCATCGCATCGCGCGCCTCATCAAAGATCAAGGCTACCCGATGGTGCTGAACGTGGTGCTGCATCGGTACAACCTCGATCACATTGAAACAATCCTCGAGATGGCCGAGCGCCTCGAAGCTGAATACCTGGAGCTTGCGAACACGCAGTATTACGGCTGGGCCTTTCTGAATCGACGATTCCTGCTGCCGAGGCGCGCTCAGATCGAGCATGCCGAAGTGGTCGTGAATCGGTTTCGGGCGCGAGTCGGAGGGAGGATGCGGGTTTACTTCGTCGTGCCCGACTATCTGGAGAAACGTCCGAAGCCCTGCATGAACGGATGGGGCAGCGTGTTCCTCGCCATCACCGCCGACGGCCGTGCGTTGCCGTGTCACGCGGCGCGGATGATCCCGGGCCTCGACTTTCCGAGTGTCCGCGAATCCGACCTGAGATCGATCTGGTATGAATCGGCGGCTTTCAACGCGTTTCGCGGTTTCGACTGGATGAAAGAGCCATGCCGTTCGTGTCCGGAGCGGCTCAAGGATTTCGGCGGATGTCGATGCCAGGCGTATCTGTTGAGCGGGGACGCGTCGAATGCCGATCCGGTCTGTGATCTCTCTCCGCATCATGACAAGGTCCTCGCCGCGCTCGATGAAGCTGCGCGCGCTTCCGCCGGCGGGCCGGAGCCGTACTTTCGCGACGATCGGAACTCGCGCTCTTTGAGCGCGAAATAAGGTGGCGCTGTCCTTCGATCCGGCTACGCTCCGCATCCCCGTCGAGGCCGCGACGCTCGACAACGGCCTCCGCGTCGTAGCGCATCGCGATCGCAAATCGCCGATTGTCGCGGTGCATATCGCCTACCGTGCGGGCTCGCGCGAAGAGCCGCCGGGCAAACACGGACTCGCGCATCTCTTTGAGCATCTGATGTTCTCGGGCAGCGAGCATTTGCCGGAGAATTTTTTCATCCCGATGGAACGTATCGGCGCCGCCTCGATCAACGCACACGCCGCGGACGATTACGCCGCCTACTTCGCAACCGTTCCGGTGGCTGCGCTCGATTATGCGCTCTGGATGGAGGCCGAGCGGATGAGCTGTCTTGCGGCCGCTTTGAACCAGGCCGCGCTCGATCGGCAGCGCGAGATTGTCGGCAACGAACTGCTTCAACGCGCGGCGGAACCGTACGGGCGGGCCGCGAGCCTGATTCGCCGTGACAGCTACCCGCCTGGTCATCCGTACGCTCATCATCCGTATGGAGTGCTTGAGGACCTCGACAACATCTCTCTCGATGATGTGCTCCGGTGGTACGAGACGCACTACCATCCGGCGAACGCGACGCTCGTGATCGCCGGCGATATCGAGCCGCGCGATGCGATCGAAAATGCGCGCCGCCGCTTCGGGCCGCTCGCGAGCGGCCCCGTCGATTCGCAAAACGTGACCGGGGCCGCGCCTGCGAGCGAAGCTCGATTGACGCTTTACGATGAGCATGCCCCACCACGGCTCTATCGCATCTGGAACGCGCCCGGCATCGCGTCGATGGAGTGTGCGGAGATGGAGCTGGCGTGTGAGATTTTTGCCGGCGAATCGTCCTCACTGCGGAAGTGGATGATCGAGGAGACCGGCCTGGCCATTAATGTCTCAATCGAGTTCCAGAAGCGGGAACTTGGATCGCAGGTCATCCTGAGCGCGATTGCCGCGCCGGTTTCGCGTCTTTCCGATCTGGAATCGGAGTTGGATGCCGCGCTGTCGCGGTTTCTCGGCGAGATCGCCTCGGAACAGGATTGCGCTTCGGCCAAGGCGCGGATCGTGACGCGCTTTCTCAGGGACATGGAGCGGGTTGGCGGCCGGTCCGGCAAAGCCGATCGGATTGCGACGTTGGATCTCGCGACTGGCGATCCAAATTTCGTCGGTGCGCATCTGGAGCGCTTGGCATCGCTCGATTCACGCCAGGTAGTTGAAAGCGCGGCACGATGGCTCGGGGGCGGCGGCTCTTCCGAAATTTCTTTGCGGCAGCGCGACGAACCTCGATTGCGAGCGGGCCGATCAAGAGACACGATTCCGCCGGCGGCGCCGAGCGCGCCGGCGTTTCGATGGCCTCATGTCGCACACGCCGAACTGGACAACGGCCTGCGCGTCATCGCCGGCCAACGCCCGGGCACGCGAATGGTCGAGTTGCGGCTCGTCATAGGGCACGGCGCGGCGTCGGATGATCTTAATGAATCTGGATTGGCCGGCGTTGCGATGCGTCTGTTGGGCCGCATTCGCATGGAAGAGAACGAGGGCGACCTCGCGAATGCTTTGGCGCGTGACGGTTCGACCTTTCGAGCGCGAGCGACCCTTGATGGCTCGAGCATCGAAATTTCAACATTGCCGGACCGTCTCGCCGACGTCTTTGCTTTTCTGAAGCGCGCGGTGACGACGCGTGAATTCGATGAGTCGGATCTCGCTCGCGCGAAGTCCGATGCCATCGCCTCCATCCGCGACGAAGCCGCACGGCCATCTGATCTGGCGCTACGAGTGTTCCCCCGGCTCGCCTATCCTGACAATCATCCCTACGCTCAACCATTCAGCGGTTCCGGTACCGAAGAAGGCGTTGCGCGCGTGACGGTTGAGCGAGTGAAGGACTTTTACTCGCGTGCGATGTGCGCGAATCGTGCGACGGTGATCGCGATCGGCCCGTTCGAGGCGAGCGAGATGGTTGCACAGATCAAGCGAGTTCTCGGAGACTGGCGGCCCTCGTCAGAGTCGTCGACGCAGCCGCCGCCGATTCCGAAGTTCGAGCGGCGTCGCTCCGAAGCAATTTCCTTGATTGACCGCCGCGGGATGCCGCAGGCCGCGATTTTCGCCGCTCTCGCCTTGCCGCCGCATCGGGATCCGGACATCGACGGGCTCGTCGTAGCCGATGCGATCCTCGGCGGGACCTTCAACTCGCGGCTGAATCTGGCGTTTCGTGAACAGTCGGGATGGTCGTACGGCGCGTATTCTCGAATGTTTCACGCACGGCACGGCGGGCTATGGATCGCCTACAGCTTCGTTCGTCGCGATCGCGTCCCGGCGGCGATCGAGGAGATGCGGCGGCAGCTTCCCATCGCTACGCAAGGCCATCCTATCGACGACCTGGAATTCGCGTCCGCCCGCGATCATCTCATCGCGACTCTACCCGCAAGGTACGAGACAAATGCCCAGCTTGCCGATGCATTGCAGGAGGCGGTCCTGCACGATTTGCCGGATGATTACCATGCCAACTTCGCGTCCCGGGTGGCGCGCTTGCACCCGCATGATTTCAGGGCCGAATGTGCGCGTTGGATCAATGAAGCCAACATCACGTGGATCGTCATCGGCGAGGCCGAGCGGCTGCGGGCCGAGATGCTCGATCGGCTTTAACACGCGGCGCCCAATCTCACCGCTTCAGTCAGGATTCCTTGACGTCGTCGGCGGCTTTGTACTAGTCCGAGTCATGCGGACAAGGTGATGCGGGACGTGAGGCATTGCCGCCGGGCCCGCCCCGCGCATTCGATCGAAATTGCATAGCGGTAATGACAATCGGCAGCGATTGAGAACGCCTTTGCAATTGACTGATGGGGGAGCGATGAAAGCCAACAACATCCATCGTGGTTCGATCGTTTCGATCATCGTCGCCTGCCTGCTCTCCATTTCCACCCTGGCTCTCGCCGATCCGACGCTGGAGCAGATGTCGACTGACGCGAAGCAATGGGTGATGCCTGGCGGGAACTACTCCGTCACGCGCTTCAGCAAGCTGAATCAGATAACGTCGGCGAACGCGAAAAACCTGCAAGTTGCGTGGACGATGTCAACCGGTACGCTGCGCGGTCATGAGGGCCAGCCGGTGGTTATCGGCAACATGATGTACTTCGAGAGCGCCTATCCCAATTACGTCTTCGCCGTCGATCTCGACGATGTCGGGCGGATGGTATGGAAGTTCGAGCCGCCGAAAAATCCCGATGCGCCGCCGGTCGCATGCTGCGATGTCGTCAACCGCGGCGTCGCCTACGCCGACGGCAAGGTGATTGCGAGCATCCTCGACGGGCATATCTACGCGCTCGACGCAAAAACCGGGAAAGTGATCTGGTCGGCGGTTAACGCCGATCCGCTGAAGGGACAGACGGTTACCGCCGCGCCCCTGGTCGTCAAGGACAAGGTGATCATCGGCGTTTCAGGGGGCGAGTTTGGCGTCCTCGGCTACCTGAGCGCGTTCGATCTGAACACCGGAAAACTCGTATGGCGCGCGTACAGCGCCGGTCCGGACGAAGGGATGCTCTTCGATCCGCAAAAGACGATTAACGGTAATCTGCAAAAGCCGGTCGGCAAGGATTCGAGTGTCAGCACGTGGCAGGGCGATGAGTGGAAACTCGGCGGCGGCACGACCTGGGGATGGTATTCATACGATCCCAAGCTCGACCTGCTCTACTATGGCACCGGAAATCCGGGCAGTTGGAATCCGACTCAGCGGCCGGGCGACAACCGCTGGTCGATGAGCATCATTGCGCGCAATCCCGATACGGGCGTGGCAGCATGGGCATTCCAGATGACGCCGCACGACGGATGGGACTACGACGGCGTCAATGAAAACATCATCGTTGACCTCAATGTGAAGGGGAAGACGGTCCCCTGCATAGTGCACTTCGACCGCAATGGCTACTGCTGGGTGTTGGATCGCCGCAATGGCAAGCTGGTTGCCGTTCACAAATACGATCCGACGGTCAACTGGGCCAAAAGTATAGATCCTGAAACCGGAAAGCCGGAAGTCGATCCTTCGAAAATGACGAAGGCGGGCGTCAACGTGAAAAACATCTGTCCCGCGGCGGAAGGCGACAAGGACGAGCAGCCTGCATCGTACGATCCAATTACACGGCTGTTTTACGTGCCGACTAATCATATTTGCATGGATTACCAGGCGTTCGACGTGAAGTATAAGGCTGGGTTTCCTTTCGTCGGCGCGATTCTGAATATGTATGCCGCCTCGCCCGACGTGCGCGGCCGCTTCATCGCCTTCGACGCGATCACCGGCGATACCAGGTGGGCGATCAATGATCGGTTCCAGGATTGGTCCGGAGTGCTCACGACCGCCGGCGGTGTCGCATTTTATGGCACGCTCGACGGCTGGTTTCGCGCGGTCGATCTGAAAAGCGGTAAAATTCTGTATCAATTCAAATGCCCTTCCGGCATCATCGGTAATCCGATTACCTATATGCACAAGGGCAAGCAGTACGTGGCCGTGCTGACCGGTGTCGGAGGATGGGCGGCGATTGGCTTGGCCGCCGGCCTGACCAAGGGCAGCGAAGGTCTCGGCGCCGTTGGTCTGACGGCATCGCTCGGCGACTACACGAACCTCGGCGGTACCCTGATGGTATTTGCCGTCAGATGACTCAGGTGATCGCGATTTGGCTCGAGTTCTGCGATCGGCGGTGTCGCCCGTGCGGCATTTGAGGTTGATCAACTGTTTCGTTTTGAGCTTTGCGCTCGGACTGATCTCCATCAACGGCATAGCGTGGGCCGCAACCCTCAAAGTCTGCGCCGATCCGGACTACATGCCTTACTCGGATAAAGCGGGCGAAGGCTTCGAGAACAAGATCGCAGAACTTGTCGCGAAGTCCCTGAACTCGCAACTTGCCTACGATTGGGCGAGTTATCGCGGCAATGGCGGCTTTAGTGAGTTCCTTTCCAGGACGCTGGATGCCGGCAAGTGCGACGTCGTGATCGGCATTCCGTACGGCAGCCAGGAGGAGCTTACGACTGACCCGTACTACGCCTCTTCCTATGTTTTCATTTTCAAGAAGGGACGCGGTTACGATGTCGAGAACATGGACTCCGCGATCCTCAGGAAGGTGAAGCTGGGCTTCGAAGAAGGCACGCCGCCTCAGGACGGACTCAAGATTCGCGATCTGATCTTCGATGCCGAGGCTTTTCACGTAGGCGACGATGCGGGTATCTCGCCGGGCTCGATGCTGGAGGCGGTGCAAAACGGCCGCATCGACGTCATGATCACCTGGGAGCCTGCAATTGGCTATTTTTTGAAGAATTATTCCGATCTGCGGGTGGTGCGGGTGCCCAACACGCGAGCGATGGGTTCGCCGGAGCAGTACATGTTTTCGATCGCGATGGGCGTCAGAAAAAACGATGAGCCGCTATGCGCGAAGCTCAACCGCGTGATCGCTGCGCATAAAGCGGAAATCCGGGATATACTCGACCGGTTCAACGTTCGGTTGTACCCGGCTGCCACCGATAACCCCTGAAAGAGTGCTGCCGATTTTTGCTTCGAGCGAACCTTTCCCGTTGTACGAATGGAACTCGAAGTAACGGATCTCTTCCGTTGCTCATCGGCCTGCTTTTCGGTTTGCCGCTCGCTCTTCTGGCGGGGGCGTCGCCCGGGGCGGAGAGCGCGCCGAGCGCGCTGCAACTTGCACAGCAGCAGGACTGCTTCTCGTGTCACGCGATCGACCACGACGTGGTTGGTCCGGCGTGGCTGAAGATCGCGCAGACCTACGACGGCCAGCCGCAGGCCGCCACGATTCTGACTTTCAAGGTGCTCAATGGCGGCGCGGGACATTGGGGTTCTGTTCCGATGCCGGCGCATCCGAAGCTGAGCGAGGCGGATGCAAAGCAAATCGTCAAATGGATACTCTCGCTGAAGGGCAATCTCCGAAAAGAACCAACGACTACCTACACCTACAAGGACGAAAGCGGCAAACCTGTAACGGTGGATTTCAAGATATTCAACGATAAGCATCAGGTGACTGACAATGTATTTTCAGGCTACGAAAAGTACGATTCCTACTGCTATCGTTGCCACGGTCCCGACGCCGTAGGCGGCGAGTATGCTCCCGATTTACGGAAATCGATCGCCAACGGAATGAACCGGCGCGATTTTTTCATCGTTGCGATGGAAGGTAGAAAGGACAAAGGGATGCCGGACTGGGCAGGCTTCTTTACCGCCGACGAAATGGAGCAGATCTACGAATACGTGAAGGCGCGACAGCTCGGAGTCATCGGTCCGGGCCGGCCGCGGTCGGCCGGAGACTGAGTTTCGGAGGAAATCGATGCCACATTCAGACGCTGTAACGGTCGCGATTGTCGGCACCGGTGAAATGGGCACGGCCATCGGCCGCCGCCTGCGAGAGTACGGCGCGCACGTGCGAACCTCGCTCGCCGGAAGGAGCGCGGCAAGCGCGGGACGCGTCGAGCGCGCCGGAATCGAGGTCAGGAACAACGACCGCGAATTGATCGCGGGCGCCGACTTTCTCCTTTCGATAGTCCCCCCATCGCAGGCCTTCGCGGTTGCCGAGCGATTTGTCAAACCTCTCACTGAGGCGTACGCGAAACCCGTGTTTGTAGAGTGCAATGCGGTTTCGCCGGCCACGCTCGATCGGATTGCAAAAGTGTTGGAAACCACCGGATGCCGCTTCATCGATGCCGGCATTATCGGCGGTCCGCCGCCGGCCCGACGCGACCCGGACACCCGAAGGACCGTGATCTATGCATCGGGCAAGGACGCCGCCCTGCTAACGCAACTTGGTTCTCACGGTCTCGAGATTGCGTTGCTGGATGAAAGGATCGGATCGGCCTCAGCATTTAAGATGTGCTACGCGGGGATCACAAAAGGGCTAACGGCGCTCAGTTCAGTCATGATTCGAGCGGCTGCCCGAAACGATCTCGCAAACGCACTCTATTCAGAATTGCTCCAGAGCCAGCCCGAGATCCTGAAACTGCTCTCTCGACGAGTTCCCGACATGCTGCCCAAGGCTTATCGATGGATCGGCGAGATGCAGGAGATAGCCCGATTTCTTTACGACGATCCGGCGGGCGTCAACATCTTCAACGGCGCAGAACAGGTCTACAAGCTGATCGCCGCAGAGATGGAGCGGGCTGAAGGTGAAAAGGGCGGCGAGATCCCAACCCTTCTGAAATTTTTCGAGAACCCCGACTCGAAAAGGTAAATATCTCGGCGAACCCGTCGGGTTTCTCACCTCGTCGGCATTCAATATACTTAATGTCTCGTGCATCGATTCGGAGCCTCAGTACCGGAGGGGTGGCCGAGCGGTTGAAGGCGCCGGTCTTGAAAACTTGCCCGCGAGATTTTCAAGGATTATCGAAGACTTTTCTGACGAACGAGATCATGCCGGAACCTGTAGACAAATTCCAAAGTGGGCGCTGAAAACGTCTCGTTCGTGATTGACCAATGGCTGTACAACGGTCCATACTTAAGTATGCCGGTCGGCGGACACCGCGATGGAGCTAGCCGGATTTGATTGGGACCATGGCAACCGGTCCAAATGCCAAGGGCATGGCATTTCTCAGGCCGCGATCGAGTCCATGTTCCGCCGTTCAGTCTGTGTGCTGCCCGACCCCCAGCACTCGTAGTCCGAGGAACGGTTCAAGGCCATCGGCAGGAGCGATGACGGTCGCTGGATCTTCGTCGTCTTCACTCTGCGCACGCGGCGAGGCAAGACACTCGTCCGGCCAATCAGCGCGCGCTACATGCACGAAAAGGAGGTTGAGCACTATGAAAAAGAAACTGCCGCGCTTCAAAAGCGATAAAGAAGCCGAAGAGTTCGTCGACAAGGCCGACCTGACCGAGTACGACCTGTCCGGCATGCGGCCGATTCGTTTTGAGTTTCAGCCCAAGAGCGAGCGGGTCAACATGCGCCTGCCGCGCCAACTTCTCGAGGCCGTGCGCTTGTCGGCAGCCAAGGCAGGAGTTCCCTATCAGCGCTTCATCCGCCAGGCGTTGGAGGACGCCGTACAGCGCAAACGAGCGTGACATCGGAAACTGCTTCAGACGCTGGCTTCTTCGCTGGCAAAATCTCGAAATTATCTTTCGGGAGTACCGAAAAGGAGCGAAGCGCCGCGGCGGCCGGGCTGTTGCTCCTCTCACCCGTTCTTACCTTCGGGCTTCGGTTTTCTCACCTCGTCGGCATTCAATATACTTAATGTCTCGTGCATCGATTAGGAGCCTCAGTACCGGAGGGGTGGCCGAGCGGTTGAAGGCACCGGTCTTGAAAACCGGCAGCGGCGTAAGTCGCTCGTGGGTTCGAATCCCACCCCCTCCGCCAGGCAGTTAGGAATTTTCGAATCGGATCATCTTTAGGCGGGATTTTGATGATGATCCGGCGCTTGAAATCACGGTCAAGCGGCTCGATCGCTCTCTTTGATTTCTGCGAATACTCGGTAGAATCCGGTACAAAGACAATCTTTCGACTGAAAAAGGGCGCGACCGCACGATGACGGTTACCAAAGCGTGGATTTTTTGTTTGCTCACCGCGGGTCTGATTACCCTGACACTTTTTGCTTCGGTTAGTATTGCGCACCCCGCTCTTTCTCCCACGGTCAAAGTCAAGACTGAACTCAGCGAAGCGTTGTCCATTTTGCACGACCGCAAGATGCCCGAGGTGCAGCGGCGACTGGCTCTCAAGCGACTCGCCGAAAGCGATCTCGACCTCAGTTGGATGGCACAGGCGGCGCTGGGCGAGCATTGGCGGGAGATCGACGATGCCGAACGAAAAGAATTCGTCGCACTCTTTACCGCCTTCATTGAAGAGGCCTATCTCAGCCAGATTCAGGATTACGCCGAATTGAACATCAAGATCGAAGGGACGCGACAGCCCCGACCCGATTATGCCGACGTCGACGGCATCGTGATTCAGCCCCATGAAGAGGACATGCCGATCACCTTTAAGCTCGAGCGTCGAGGAAATGACTGGCTTGTTTACGACATTGAGGTGGAAGGCGTCAGTATGGTGCACAACTATGGTGAGCAGTTTGACCGCGTGATCAGGCAGCAGGGCATGCCGCAGCTTTTAAAAGATCTTCGCGCCAAACAAAAAGAGCTGGCCAGGCTGATCGGCAAATCTTGAGGGGCCAATAGAGATTCCGCGCCCGGGCGAATTGCCGCGCGGCTACTTTCCGATTCCACTAATCGGCGATACCGGCGTTGGCTCCGTCGTCTTCGGGATTGCTTTTTAACCCCGACCATGTCGAAACCAGCGATCGAACGAATGGCAGCCGTCTCCCACGTATCGAGAAAAAATTTCGGTAGTGTTATGTTTCGCGATGGTGTCCGGCCGCTCTGCGAGGCGGTCTCGCTGAGCCGATCGCGGGATCATGCCGGCCAGCCGTCGGAACACTACGTCGAGCTGAAAATTTTTTCAGCCGTAGAGGAGGAGTTCCGATGGACGTGGGTGTCTGCACGTGGGTGCGAGTGCATCCCGACAAGCCGCAGCCGCTGACCGAGGTCTATCGCGAGTTTCTTGATCTCGGTGTTCTGGCCGAAGAGCTTGGCTTCGATGAGGTCTGGCTGTCCGAGCATCATTTCGCGGAAGATGCCTGGAATCCGTCGCAGTTCCCCAATCTTGCGGCTCTGGCCGCGCGCACCACGCGCATCCGCCTCGGCACCTACGTGCTCCTGCTGCCGCTGCACAATCCGATCAGGGTCGCCGAGGATGCGGCGACCGTCGACATCATCTCCAACGGACGTCTCGATCTTGCCTGCGGCGGCACCGCGATGGAGGCCGAATGTGAAGGGTTCGGCATCAACCCGCGCGAGAGCTTTGGCCGCAGCTACGAGGCGCTCGCGATCCTCGAGAAATGCTTCACGGAAGATGAATTTAGTTTCGAGGGCAAGTACTTCAACCTGCGGAACATCCGGATGACGACCAAGCCGGTGCAAAAACCCGGCATCCCAATCTACGTCGCAGCGCTCGGCCCGCAAAGTCTCGAGCGCGCGGCGAAGCGCGGCTACAATCTCGCCTCTGCGTTTCACAGTCCAATCTGGGGGAAGTACGGCGAGACGCAGCGCCAGCTCGGCCGCAAGCGCAGTTCGTATCGGATAGTTTCCGGGCCGCTGTTCGTGCACGTTTCCGACAGCCGCAAGCAGGCCTGGGATGAGGCGGAAGCGGGAATTCATTGGGCGATGAACTTTTATGGGCGGCGCAGACCCGGCAGCCATTATCCGATTCATAGCGTGGCCAAACCGCTGCCTCCCGTAGGCAGCCTGCGCGATGAATCCGCGAACACCACCTATGGGCTCACGCCGGCGGTCGGCTCGCCCGACGATGTGCTGCGTATCTTGAGCGCCTATCGCGATGAGGACGTCGACGAATTGGTGCCCAACTTTCACTATCCCGGAATGAATTTCGAGTATTGCAAGCGTTCGATGCGGATGTTCGCGAAGGAGGTCATGCCTGAGATTCGCAAGTGGGGTAGAAAATCGGGCCCAGGGTAGTTTCCTCGGGCAAGCAGTGACAGCAAATTAGTCATACGAAATGATTGAAAACAGGCAGGTAGAAAGAAGGATGGAAGCAAAATCCAGGGCCTCGAACACACCATCTCGCGACGACTATATGAGCGCCGCGATCGAACTGCTGCCGCTGGTCGAGGCGGAAGCCGATGAAGCGGAACGCGTCCGCCATCAGACCGACAAGGTGGTCGCCGCTCTCAAACGCGCCGGCATCTACCATATGCTTTTACCGCGCGAACTCGGCGGCGGCGAACTATCGTTTGTCGATGCCATGAGGGTCGTCGAACGAATCGCGTACGCCGACGGTTCTGCAGGATGGTGCACGATGGTCGGCAATGTGATGTCCAGCACGCAGGCCCACACGCCCGAAAAAGGCGTGCGAATTATGTACGCAAATGGGCCGCATACGATGGTCGCAGGGCAGGGAATTCCGCGCGGCGAGGCGCGCGCGGTCGAAGGCGGCTACCTGGTGCGCGGAAACTGGAGTTACGGCAGTGGAATTTTCCACGCCGACTATGCACATTCGGGATGCATCGTGATGGACGGCGACAAGCCGGTGATGAATCCGGACGGCACGCCGTTGGTAATCATCACTCATATCGCACGGAAGGACCTCGATTTGCGCGACAACTGGAACGTGCTCGGATTGCGCGGCACCGGAAGCTTCGACTATGGCCTCAAAAGCGGTGAACTCTTCGTTCCCGAATACATGTGCTATCCATTTTCTGCCGAAGAGCCGCTGCGCGGTGGCAATCAATACACGGTCGGTCTGATCGGCTTCACCGCTTGGGGACACACCTCATGGGCGCTGGGCGTTGGCCGCCGCGTGCTGGACGAAATCGCGAAGATTGCGCGCACCAAGGCCGGTCCGCTAGGCATCGTCGGCGACAGCGCGACCTTCAAGCATTCATTCGCGCAGGCCGAATCGAAGTACCGGGCCGCGCGGGCGTTTTGCTACGAGGTGTGGGGCGATCTGTGCGACACCCTGCAAAGCGGTAAGCGCGCGTCGCTGCAGCAAATCGCGCTCATCCGGATGGCAATGCGGCATATCCATGATGTGATGTCAGAGACTTCCACTTTCGCGCATCGCGCCGGGGGCGGCGTTGCCCTGCGCCCAAGCGTGCTCCAGCGATGCTATCGCGATATACACTCAGGCACACAGCATCTGCTGCTGTCGGATCAGATCTTCCAGGAATGCGCGCGCGTGATGCTCGGAATGACGGGCGAGAACGCGCATTGGACGGTTCTCGGAGTGGCAGATTAGACGGAACCTGTCTCTACAGAGGAAGGAGCGCTGATCATCCCGTTTTGCGAATCGGAAAGGAGGTAAACGTTTAAAGCGGACGGCGCGGAGTTTTGTGAAATCGGTGTTTCGGGGGACGCCCGATGGGTCTGCTGACTTTAAGTTTGGAGAGTCAAGCATGCCATCAAAAAGGTTTTTGTTGAAAAAGTTGATGCACCAGCCGAGCGCGCGCACGCGCATCCTGAAAGAACGTCTCACGGAACCGCTTCACCTCAACGCTGCCGCCCTGGTAGTCGCCGCGTTTGGCAGCTTTCGGGCCAAGGTTGCCTGGGACCTAATGATGCGTCCGCATTATGCATATGGATTGCTGGAAGCTGCGGATCAGGCTCGTGAGGCCGGCCTCGACTCCTTCACCGCAATCGAATTCGGTGTGGCCGCGGGTGAAGGCTTGCTGAATCTTTGCAAGCTTGCAGATGAAGTCCGGGCCGAGACCGGGATAAAGGTCCGCATTGCCGGATTCGATGCCGGCCAGGGCATGCCGCCGCCGGTGGACTGGCGCGATCACCCCGAAACGTTTAGTGCCGGCGACTTTCCGATGGATGTGGACGGCCTGAAAGCGCGGTTGCCCAGCAACTGTCGGCTGATAATCGGACCGGTCAGCGAAACGGTGCCCGAGTTCCTTGCCAACGAGCTCAACGCGTCGGCGCCGATCGGGTTTGTGGCTTTCGACCTCGATTACTATTCATCCACCAAACAGGCATTGGCCATTTTTGACGATGTGGATGCGGCAAAATATTTGTTTTTGCCGGTGCTCTACTTCGATGATATTGTGCTGCCCAACTACTCAAGTTGGGCAGGCGAACTGCTTGCGATTGACGAGTTCAATCAAGAACACGCGATGCGCAAGATTCAGCAATATCGCTTTCTGCGATCCCGCCGAATTTTTAAGAACGCCCGCTGGATTGATCAGATCTTCCTTCTTCACCTGTTCGACCATCCGCGACTGACCGTTCCCCATCAGCGGCGCCATATGCAGAACGTATACCTGAACCAATTGAATCCGTCATGAACGATGCTGTTCCTGGGGGAGCATTCAAACCAAACCGGAGGCCGGCGGAGCGATGAAGGTGTTGGGCTCGCTTGACCTGGTCAACAGCGGCACCGCGGAGGCGGGTGGTTTTACGATCAATTACTACCTGTCTGCGGACGCCACGCTGGATCCCGGCGATTCGTTGGTCGGTACCCGTCCGGCCCCGTTAGTTCCGCCAGACAAACGCCGCTCCGTGGACTTTTCGTTTTCGTCGTCGTCGCCTGTCAGCGGTATGTATCTGATCGCCAGCGTCACTTCGACGAATCCCGAAAATGGTCCTGATGTAGTCGTCGCCGGTCCCATACCATGACAAACTCTTGCTTCTGAAACGTAGCTATCGTTCGACCGAAATCGTTTGACTGATGGAGAATCACAATGCCGCGACTAGCCGTGATACCCCCTGAGCAGATGAACGCCGAGCAGCGCAAGGTATACGAGGAGTCGATCGCTCTCGGTACTCCCAACGGGACCTCCGGCGGGCCGTATACTGCCTATATTCGCAATCCAGAGTACATGCGCCTCCATCGCGGCATCTCGCTTTACCTGCGCAATTGCGCCCTGCCGGGCCGCCTGCGGCAGATGCTGGTGCTCAGAACCATCAAGCATTGGGGCGCCAAATATCCGTGGGTGGTGCAGGTCCGCGCGTCGATTAAGGAGGGGCTCGAACGCTCGATCATCGACGCGATCGAAAAGGGACAGAGCCCGGCCTTGACCGCCGCGCAAGACGTTGCGGCGTTCAAGTTCTGCGAAGAACTGCTCGAAACCAAACAAGTGAGCGATGCGACTTACAGGCGCGCGGTCGAAACGCTCGGCGAACCCGCCGTGGTCGATATCATCGCGGTTATCGGCCTGTTTACCACCACCTCGCTTACGGCGAACGCCTTCGAGATCGCGCCGCCGAAAGAGTAACGGCCGGTCTGACGCGCGGCCACGGGGTCGGGATCAACCTTCTGCGCCGTAGCCCATCCTGACGCTTAACCCGGACTCGGGAAACTAAAGCGCGCGTTTGTGTAACATTTACATCGGCCTCCGCTTTCTCTGAGCAATTGCACGATAACCGCGCGATTTTCTCAGGCACGGGGTTTGCACAATAAAGGCGTCCGAATCGATCCGCCCGTAGCAGGGCATCGGAGCGGTTTCTTTTCATTGCCGGCCAGAGGGGCCGAGGGGCGCTTAGCCTGAAATGGGACCTACAGCAAAACTCCTGACCGACGTAGGGCAGGTGGATGCGGTCGCGCACAACCTTGCCGCGCTTGCAGAGATCGCGGGGATGGACCTTGCGCTCCTTCCGATCACAAGCGACAGCGCGGTTGCCGATGCGTGGATTGCCGAACAGCTCAAGGCACCCGCGTTGATCGCGAGCGCCGACACGCTGGCGACATTGCTCAAAGGCGCGAATCTCGAGTCAATAACAAAACACGCGCGGTTCGTTCTGATCTACGGGCTCGACCGCGTGACGCCCGAATCGGCGAGACGATTATTCGGAGGTGGCGAAGCGAGCGGTGTTGTGCCGTCGCCGGCGCAAAGCGAGCGCGACCGTTATCATCTGCCCCGCGACGGCGCCACGGTTTCGCTTCAACTCGCGGGGATGTCATTTGAATCGAACGCGCGGCCCGGTCGCGCTATTTCGATCTCCGGGAATTCAGCCGCCGGACTCGCTGGCGAGTCGATCACGCGTATTATCGATCGCAATGATCTGCCGTTTCTGGTTTCCTTGCGCCGCGGCGAGTGCGAGATCTTTCTGCTCGCATCGTCCGACGTCTGCGATCTCGACACGCCCGCGCCGAGCGGCGAATTGCCCGCAGATGCCTATGCGGCGCTGATCCCGTGGCTCGTCTTCATGCGCCGCGCGGCAGGCGCTCGATGCTGGCACAATCCGGCGCCGAAGGCCTGTTTGACGATCGACGATCCGCCGCTGCATCCGCGCTACGGCTTTCTCTCCTACGCAGCGCTGGTCGATTCGATGCGCCGCGCGGAGTTCACGACCACCATCGCGTTCATTCCCTGGAACTATTCGCGCAGCATGAGAAGCGCGACGGAGTTGTTCCACAAGCACGGTTCGATGCTCTCGCTGTGCGTGCATGGATGCGATCACACTGGAGGCGAGTTCGGATCGATCGACCCCGACTTGTTGCGGCAGAAATCACGTACGGCGCTCGAACGGATGAGGCTGCATGAAGCCGCGACCGGAGTCGGATGGGATCCGGTGATGATTTTTCCGCAAGGCGTCTTTTCGAGCGCGAGCCTGTCGGCGCTCAGGGCCGAAGGCTACCTGGCGGCGGTCAACAGCGGCATCGCAAGCGTCGACCGTCCCGGCGCGAATCACGTCGCCGATTTCCTGACGCCGGCGTCGCTCGCCTACGGCGGCGTCCCGCTTTTCAAGCGGCATTATCCGCGCGATCTTCTGCCCTTCGCGTTCGATCTTTTTATCGGGCGGCCGGTGCTCATCACCGAGCATCACACCTATTTTCGTTCGGGTTACGATGCCGTCTCCGCGTTTGCGTCGCGATTGAAGGCGATCGAGCCGCGCCTCTCCTGGGCTCCGCTGGGTCACACGTTGCGGACCGCGGTGCAGCAGAGGGTAACGTCCACCGGCGTCGAGTTGCGGGCCTACACCGATGAGATAATCATTGACGCCCCGGAGGCGCGCGGGCCTCGCACGTTGATTAAGCCTGAGACCGATGCCGACTCGATTTGCGATGTCCGCGTGAACGGCCAGCCCGCCGCATACCGGATCAAGAGCGATTGCATAGAACTGCCGATCGATGCCGACGGTGAATGCCGCGTCGATGTGATCCGTCGCCAGCCCGCGCCTTCTCGATTGGCCCTCCCCAGTCTCGGATACCGGGCAAAGGTCGCCGCCCGCCGTTATCTTTCCGAACTCAGAGACAACGCGCCGACCACCTTCGGGCGCCGTCTGCGGCCCGCGCGGCGTATCGGATCTCCGGCGCGCTGAAAGCAGGCAACATGATCGATTTTTTGATCGTTTCGGATTTCAACGTTCAAAACCTCGCGGCGATTTTGAACAATCGGCACAGCGTGGATGGAATCCATGCCGATGCCGCCGAATACGGGCAGGTGATGCAGACGCTGCTCGGCCCCGATGCGTGGGGATCGCATAACGCGGCGATAGTATGGACCTCGCCGCGCGCGATTTCGAATGCTTATCGGCGTGCCGTCGAGGGCGAGTTGATTGACTCCGCGCAACTTTCCGCCGAGGTCGCGGAGTTTGCTGACGCGCTTCGCCGAATCCCGCCAAAGATTCATCACATCTTAATTTCCACCTGGATTCCGATTCATCCTGATGAAGATCGGCGCGGCGCGCTCGACATGGATCGCGATTACGGTTTGGCGCGCGCGCTGATGCGGATGAATCTCGAATTGCAGGAGGCGCTTGAATCCGAACCGCGCGTTCGCCTGTTCAACTCAGCGCGATGGATCGCGAAGCTTGGCGCGGTCGCCTACTCGCAGAAACTCTGGTACCTATCGAAGACCCCCTTCACCGTCGACCTGTTCCGGGCGGCCGCAGCCGACTTCGCCGCGGCGGCGCGCGGACTCGGCGGGCGCGCGCGCAAGCTGGTTATCGTCGATCTGGATAACACGCTCTGGGGTGGCGTGGTGGGCGAGACCGGATGGCGCAGCCTGAAGCTCGGCGGTCACGACGCGATCGGCGAGGCGTATCGCGACTTTCAGCTTGCGCTGCTGGCGCTCAAGCGGCGCGGCGTGCTGATCGGCGTCGTCAGCAAGAACGAGGAGAGCATCGCGCTCGAAGCGATTCGCGAGCATCCCGAGATGGCGCTCCGGCTGAGCGACCTGGCCGGCTGGAAAATCAACTGGAATGACAAGGCGCAGAACGTCATCGATCTGATTGCGGAACTGAACCTCGGCCGCGATGCGGCCGTGTTCATCGACGATCATCCCGTGGAACGCGCCCGCGTGCGCGAGGCAATTCCCGGCCTGCTGGTTCCCGAATGGCCGAAGAGCCCGATTGATTTCCCCGCGGCGCTCCGCAGCCTGGATTGTTTCGATGTCGCGACGGTGAGCGCGGAAGATCGCGAACGCACCTCCAGCTATGTGAGCGAGCGTCGCCGTCGAGCGGAGCAGAGCGTCGCGCCCTCTCTCGATGAATGGCTTAAGACGCTGGATCTGCGAGTCGAGGTCGAGCCGCTCACAGCGGCCAACCTCGAGCGCGTCGCGCAGCTTCTCAACAAGACCAACCAGATGAATTTGCGGACGCGGCGGATGTCGGCGCGCGAGCTTCAGAGTTGGAATGAGCGCCCGGGAAACCGCTTGCTCGGCTTTCGCCTGAGCGACAAGTTCGGCGACTACGGCCTGGTCGGCATCGCGAGTGTCGCGATCGACATCGATTCGCGTCGCGGGCATATCGAAGATTTCGTGCTGAGCTGCCGTGCGATGGGCCGTCGGGTCGAGGAGACGATGCTGTCGACGCTCAGCGCAATCGCCGCCGGTGCGGGGGCAATCGAACTGACTGCGGAGTATCTCCCGACGCCGCGCAATCATCCGTGTCTCAGATTTTTTGAGAGCTGCACGATGCGCCGCGATGACGATGCCGATCGGATACGTTTCCATCTCAACCTGAAGCAGCCGGTCGAATTTCCCGATGGCGTCGCCGTGATCGGCCTCGACAGGTTCGTGCCCGATCTGAATGACCAACGCATCATCACGCCCGCTCTGCAAGCCAGTGCGATGCACGCGTGAGCATCGAAGATGGCAACTGACTCGCAGCAGAAGAGCGTGTTCCGCCGCGGTGCGAATCGAGTTCTGCACATGGCCGCGCGAATCCTGCCCGGCGCGACTTCCGTGCGTCCGGCGCTCCATCGGATGCGCGGCGTTAAAATCGGCGCGGGGGTGTTTATCGGCGATGACGTCTACCTCGAGAACGAGTACCCGGAAGCGGTTGAGATCGGCAGCGGAACGGAAATCGGGCTGCGCTCAGTGATCATCGCGCATTTTCGCGGCCCCGGCCGGGTCGTGATCGGTAACGATGTCTGGATCGGCGCGTGCGTTTTGATCTCCAGCGTCACCGGCCGCACGCTGACAATCGGCGACGGCGCGGTGATTGGCGCCGGTTCCGTAGTCACTTCCGATGTGGCGGCGAAGGCGATGCTCAAGGCGCCCGAACCGCGCCAGGTCGGCGTCGTAAATGTGCCGCTCCCCAAGGCGCGCTCGTTTGCTCATTTTCTGCTCGGGATGCGGCCGATTCGCGGCGCCGAGACGCGCGATCAAAATTCGCGCGAGGCTCCGTCTCACGGAAGTTGACTGCAAATGGAAAAAATATCGCCGCAGAATGTCGAGACGGTCGTCTTCGCCGCGATCGATCGGCTCAAGGAAGTGCTGCCGCCCAACGCGCAGCTCGATCGCAGCCGCGCGGCGCTGCTGCTTGGCGACGGCACGTCGCTCGATTCGATGGCATTGGTCAACCTCTTGGTTTTAATCGAAGAAGAGATGCAGAACTCGCTCGGCGTTGAGATCGTGCTCGCGGGCGCAGAGGGCGAGAGTATCGATCCTGCGGCGCTTGCGACGGTCGGTACGCTGATCGACGCAATCTGCGCGCAACTGAACGGTTAAAATCCGCCGGTTCGGCGTTCAGCCGCGCCCATTTGCGGATGCATCCGCCATTTCATTCACCGTCCGATAGAAATTCCGCACCATGAACTCGCCGTCCTGAAGATTGGCAATCGACGGTCAAATTGGGGGTGGCGCCGCCGGCGGACATATCAGCGGGGGCGCGGCCACGCTTGACCTGTCGGGTCAGCTCACCAAGTAGCCCGCCCAGCCGCCGAGCCCAACCAGTGTCGAAAGCGAGGCAAAAGGTGTGGTGAAGCCACGGATTTTAATGCTTGCCGCCCTGACGATTGTGATAATGTCATCGAACGGGCGAAGCTCTGCCTTCGTGCCGCCTGAAAAAGCCGTCAAATTCACCGTCGCGGGAACCGAATCGGCGCCTGTCGCTGGCGCCTGTTCCGCGACCGGCTACGCCAACATCTGCATCAGCGGCGATTGCGTCTGCATCGAAGTGCCGAAAGCCACCATTAGCGGCGACCTGGTTGCCAACTGCGCCGAGGTCTTTATTTCGGTTGACCAGGGGCTGCAAGTTTCGCCCGGCGGCTGCGAGCCTGCCTTCGCGATGATCGCATCGCAAAGCTTGAACGCTAACTGTGGGAAGTTCTTCGGCACCTTGAATTTGGTGCTCGCCGCCTGCGCCACGCATTATTCGGGCGGCTGGGATATCTCGGCGTCCAGCTCCGGGACCGCGAAATCAGGCAGCGGCGCCTTCGCCGGCTCGGTTACCGGCAAGAAGCTCTCGCTCAAGTTTCAGGGCGCGACTCTGCCGAAATAATCGCGTCGCTCCGGTCGCGATAACGCGGCTTACGCTTTGCGTCAGGCGTAAATCCACAGAGCTCATGCGTGAATCGAGTTCGGACGTCTGAGAGTCGGCAGCGCGTCGATCGCTCTTCCCGCCTTCCGTTCTGCCAGCCGAAGCTCATACAGGCTTTGCAAGTTGAGCCAGAATTCCGGGCTGGTGCCGAAGAAATGACCGAGCCGCAGAGCCGTGTCCCCCGTGATGGAACGCGTGCCGTTGAGGATCTGCGTCACCCGGTTGGTGTGCACGTCTATTTTACGCGCTAGTTCAGCGGCGCTCATGCCAAGAGTCTTAAGCTCTTCGGCCAAGTGTTCGCCAGGATGGATCGCGATCGATGCCATGTTTCGTTCTCCTAACGATAATCAACGATCTCCACGTTCACCGGGCCGGGCGAGCCTTCCGGCCACTCAAAGCAAATGCGCCATTGGTCGTTGATGCGGATGCTGTATTGACCCTTGCGGTTTCCCTTGAGGGTTTCAAAGTGGTTACCGGGCAGCGCCGCCAGATCGTCCAGCCTCGTGGCCGCTTCCAAGCGGTCTAGCTTCAATTGGGCGGGGCGCTGTATTCCAGAAAGCGCCTTGACCCGTTTGCCTTGAGCGAAATCCCTCGTCCGCTTGTCGCGGAAACTTACGATCATGAATCAGTCTAGCTCGAATTACGCCTTACGTTAAGCGTAATTCCAGAGCTAGGAATAGCTCCAACGAGAGCGCTGAAATCGATTTTTGAAGTCGCCATTCCGAGTGAAAGGCCAGTGCGTTGTTTACGCAGACGAGCAAGGAATCGAGTTCACCCTTCGACCCCGCTCACCAGGAGATTCTTCAGGCAAATCGCTTCGCGGCGATCCCTCGATGACGCCCTCCATGCGCTCCGGCTGATCGGGATGACGGACTCAAAGGCAGGCGCGCCGCCGCGACGAGTTCGCGATTACGCCGTCGAATCGACTGTCATCCGCGGCCCGGAGCCGGCGATGCGGTCGAAGCGGGTGATGCTGATGTCGCGAGAGGCGGAGTCGGAGCAGGGCTCGAAGTGGCGGTTGCATTCTCTGTCGGTGTCGCGGTTGGCTCCGGACTGATCGTCGCAGTGGCGGTCGGCGCAGTGGTTGTGGTGGCGGCCGGAATAGTTGTCGGCGTCGCTGTCGTCGAGGGCGTGACGGTCTGAGTCGGCGTGATCGTCGCCGTTGCAGTCGCGGTGGAAGTGGCCGTCGGAGTCGAAGTGATCGTTGGCGTTGCGGTGGGAGTAGCGGTCGGCGTGACGGTTGCAGTCGGAGTCGCGGTGAGCGTTGCGGTCGCGGTTGCGGTGACGGTTGGAGTCGGCGTCGCGGTGGGAGTCGGCTTGAACCAGGTTACCGGAGTGGGCGCCCAAATCAGCATCGCGACCTGTCCGGCTCGCGGCTGCGTCATCTTTCCGGCCGCCGTGAATTTTCCGGTCGCGGGAGAAAAGCTCTCCGCGCTGTCGAGCGGCTTGTAATTCTGATCCCATCCGCCGGCAATCAACACTCGCCCGTCGGGCAGCAGGGTCGCCGAATGTCCGAAGCGGCTGGCAATCATCCGCGAGGCCGGATCGAATCGGTCGTGCTTCGGATCGTAAATCTCAGCCGAAGCGTCGCTGGCGCCGCCGGCGATGAGCACGCGACCATCCGGCAGCAACGTGGCGCTATGACCGGCGCGCGCCTGCTTCATTTTCGGTCCCGGCTTAAACTGTTTCGTCCGCGGATCGTAAAGTTCGGTGGTGTTGAGTGCGAAGCTGCGCGCGTAGGGGCTGCCGCCGGCGACGAGCACGCGGCCGTCGAGCAGAAGAGTCGCGGTGTGATAGATGCGATTCTCGCGCATGCTGGCCGTGGGTGTGAATTTTCCCGTGTGCGGATCATAGATTTCCGCCTGCGCGGAGCCGCCGCCGACGATCAGGACGTCTCCATTTCTCATCAATGTCGCAGTCTGTCCGAAACGCGCCGTCGTCAGCGTACCGGTCGCGGTGAACTTGTTCGATTTCGGGTCATAGAGCTCCGCGGTGTTGTTGCCGCCGCCGGCGACGAGCACGCGGCCGTCCTTGAGCAGCGTTGCGGATGGATCGTCGCGCCCGGCCGCCATACTCGCGGCGTCGTAAAAGCGGCCTTTGAGAGGATCGAAAATTTCGGTGGACGGAAGAATCCACGGCATCACTGGACCAGGGAACGAGGCGAGCGGTGCGATAATGCTATCGACGCCGCCGACGATCATAGCCCGGCCACCGGGAAGGCTGACGGCGGCGTGATTGTCGCGATGCATCGTCATCGAGCTGATGGGCAGGAAGAGATGGATGGCCGGGTCGTATATTTCTGCCGTATCGAGGATGGCGAGGTTCTCTCCGGTTGGGGTTGTGACAAGGCCGGTGCCGCCGGCGATCAGGACCAGTGGGGCCATCGGAAGAGGCGTGGGGGTCGGCGTCGCGGATGGGATGAGACGGACGTGCTTGCGGCGATACCGCCGGTGATGGGCCGCATCGGCAGTGACGCTGAAAAGCGAAATAAAAGCGAATATCGCAATCGATAGAAATGAAAACAAACAAATCGACCGGCAACCCATCCTAGCGTCACTGGGTATGGCCATGATGATGCACCCGGACCCAGGCGCTTTCCTTGGCTGCCACGTCCAAAGGCAGGCCGCGCGTCTCATCGATAAATAAACGGAAAATCACGGCACTCGGGATACCGAGGAAAGCAAAGTAGCTGATTACACGATTGAGGCCGCCCAGCGGGCCGATGAGCGCTGCGATCAGGATTTGCGCCAGCATCGAAAAGACGGCTGCGGTGATGCCCTGCCATCCGATCATCGTGGTGCGCAGCACGGCCGGATAGAGTTCGGTTGCGGCGGAGTTGGCGCCGACCGTCATCACGCCGGAGGCGAACTTGAACCAGCAGTACGAAAGCAACATCCAGAGGAGCGGGCGCGTGACGGCAGTCGGCGGACCGGCGTAGAAGGCGAATGCGCCTAGCCATGCCGCGCCGCCGACGTAAGTCACGGTCGGAACCCGACCGAAGCGCTCCGAAGTCCATGCGCCGAGCGGGAAGCCCAGCATCCCGACGATCATTCCGGTCACGACAATCGTGCTCGCCTTCTGGCTCGGGAGACCGACGATCGCAACCGCCTCGAAATAGAGCCATCCATTAACCGCCGTCCCCGCGATGGTATCGAGGGCAGCGCAGGCGAGGAGCGCGAGCGTTCGGCGGCGATAAAGCGGATGGAAGACATCATAGAAATGGCTTCCGGCGGGCGGATCGGTAAGGGTCTGACGAGCCCACCGCGATTCCACCGGGAGCATCCGCGCGACCGGCAGAACGAGTCCGATTCCAGCGACGCACGGCGCGAGAAGCCATCGCCACGAGGCGCCCCATTGGAGCAAAAATGGGATGACAATGTAACCCAGCACCCCGCCGACGGCGCTGGCGGAGGCGGCGAATGCCTGGCCGCGCGCCCGCCATTCGACCGGAAGCTCTTCGGCGAGCAGCACGATCGCGGAGGAGACGGAAGCGCCGAGCAGCGCAGAAATCACAATTTGGCAGCCGGCAAATAATTCGGGCGTTTCCGCTATCATCGCGCCGAACGCGGCGAGCGGCGACGCAAAAAGACTTAGCAGGATTATCAGCCGCCGGCCGACTCGATCGGCGAGACGCGCGAGGATCATCGCGCCGAATGCCGACACCGACATCCAAGCAAACAGCTCTGCGAGTCGCACTTGGCTCAGCGAAAAGCTCTTCGCGATCCATGGCGATGCGACGCCGACAATCGACAGGCTGTATCCCTGATATACTAGGAGCAGCACGATCGCCGCGATGATCGTCCGGCCGCGCGCGATTTCCTCACGATTGGCAGCAAGAACGGATTCGTGAGCAGTTGCCACGGTTATTTTCCGTTCTGAGCACATATCGCGAGGCGAGAAATGTCAGGCCGAACCGGTAGTTTACACCGGTTCAGCAGCCGTCGTCCGAAAACGGCTATCGATACGACGCACATGGTGCAGACCGGGCTCCAGCGATGACTTCAGAGGCCGAAAAACCAGCCGTTTTAACAGGCACATGTGTTGCGTTTGCGATGGGGGAAATTCATTCCGGTCCACGTTTGGCAGTGGTCGACGTTTACGTCTAGGAGGATTGAGGGACTCGATGGAACCCAAAGCTGTAAGGGGTTCGCGCACACCACTCTTGAGATTTCTCGCATTCATGCGGCCGCATCGGCGTCTGGTCGCCGGCGCGGCGCTTATGGGCATCGGCAAATTTGCTCTGCCGCTCGCCTTTCCGCTTGCCTTCAAATACGTGATCGATGTGCTGCTGGCCGCCCGTCCGAATCTGGAGGGAACCAATCGTCTGATCGATAGCTGGTGCTCAACACTATCGCATTTTATAGGTTTGGGTGGAACGCCCGCGGCGAAACTGGAAGTGCTGAGCCTCGCAATACTTGCGCTGTACGGCATCCAGGGTATCACCAGTTATTACCGCAACTATTGGGCTGGAATCGCCGGTAATCGGCTAATATCCGAGCTGCAATGCGCGATGTACTCGCATCTGCACCGGCTCGGTCAATCCTTCTTTGACAGAAATCCGGTTGGCGGAATCGTCTCGCGCGTGCTCCAGGATGTTTCGCAAGCGAACGAGCTGGTCAATTCCGTTTTCATTGACGTCTGGATGGACGCCGTTTCGCTGGCGCTTGTAATCGCGGCACTGTTTTACATGAACTGGCGGCTCGCGCTGGTCGCTATCTGCATCGCGCCGGTCTGGTGGACGTTTATGCGCACGTTTTCGCCGCGCATCAAGGCGATCAGCCATCGAATACAGGAGCGGGTCGAGGAAATTTCGAGCGAGCTTCACGAACGCATAGCAGGAGCCAGCACGATCAAATCTTTCTGCCGGGAGGATTACGAAGTAGACCGTTTCCGTCAGCAGCGCTCCAATCTCTACGACCGCATGATCGACAAGGTGCGGCTCGCCGCGACCCAGGAGATGTTGATCCAGTTGCTGACCCGGAGCGCTCCGATGGTCGTCATTTGGGTGGGCGCGTTGATGATCCTGCACGGCACGATGACGCTCGGAACGCTGGTCGCGTTCGTGTCATATCTGGGCTTTCTCTATCTGCCGCTCGAGCGGTTTGCGCAACTTTCTGTTGTAGTTGCCAGCTCGCTGGCAGCGATCGAACGGATCTTCAGCTTCCTCGACATCAAGCCCGACGTCGTCGATCATCCCCTCAGCCGGCCCTTTCCGATGAAGCGCGGGACGATTCGCTTCGAAAGGGTTTCGTTCAATTATGTTGGCCATGACCATCAGGGAGCACGTGAAGTCCTTAAGGGTGTCAATCTGGAGATTCCGGGCGGAGCAAGGGTGGCCTTGGTCGGACGCTCGGGAGCCGGCAAGACGACGATCTCGAAACTCATTCCGCGCTTTTACGATGTGACCCAGGGGCGCGTGCTGATCGACGGCAGGGATGTCAAGCATTGGACGCTCAAATCGCTGCGCGAGAGCGTCAGTATGGTCGCCCAGGATGCGCTCCTGTTCGGGGTCAGCGTCCGCGATAACCTGCGGTACGCGCGTCCCGACGCTTCCGATGACGAACTATGGGAGGCGCTTGAGTCCGCGAACCTGCGCCACTTTGTCGAGCAGTTGCCGCAGGGGCTCGACACGATCATCGGCGAGCAAGGCGTGCAGCTTTCCGGCGGTCAACGTCAACGCGTCGCTCTCGCGCGAGCGTTTTTGAAGGACGCGAAGATCGTGATCCTCGATGAAGCGACCTCTGCCGTTGATTCTGAGGCCGAGAACCTGATCCATGAAGCGATGGATCACATGCTCGATGGACGAACGACCATCCTGATAGCGCACCGGCTGCGTAGCGCAATCAATGCCGACCTAATCGTCGTACTCGACAACGGGCGGGTGGTCGAAACCGGCAGCCATGAGGAACTGTTGCGCCGTGGCGGAACTTACGCGCGGCTCTTCAGAGAGCAGGCCCGCGGTCTCGCTCTTGATCCGATGTTCAACGGTTGGTCTGAACAGGCCGAAATGGCCGAGTGACGGGTTCATCGCCGGCAGCGGACACGTTTGGCGTCCGCTGCCGGGCTTTGGCCTTGTCATTGCGCATCAGGCGCCGTGGTGGTCGCTTGTTCTGGGAGACCCGCTATGGTTTTGCCGTTCTCATCCGCAAGCGCGAGCCCGGGCTTGCCGTTCTTGGTGACGTGAAGCTCCGCGCGATCCTTGCCGGCCTCATCGAATAGCACCAGCGCTGGAGACCCCACGGACGCGACGCCCAGGCCGGCGCGCGCGCGCCCGGTGTTCGGATCATAGAGCGTCAGGCTGGCCTGGTTGTCCGTGGTGGTCGTGAGATTGACCAGTTGTTTGCCATTGGCGCCATAGATGGCGACTCCGCTGCGGCCCGAGGGCATCTCTCCGACGATTACTCGTTGGGAACCATCCTCGGCGAAAAAGCCTAGCGAAGCGCCGCCATTATTCGCCACGCGCAGTTCGGCGCGATCACGTCCCTGGCCGTCGTACAACGCCAAATCTGACATCCCGCGTGAGGTCACCAGAAACGTGGCGCGCTTGTTGCCGTCGCGATCGACCAGCACGAATCGCTCGGCTTCCACGGTGCGCGCATGATGCGCCGCCATCGCGATCGCCGGGATGCACTGTGTCGCGAGCGCCCCCCCCACGAAACCACCCATTAATGCGACTGCATACAACGAGCCCTTCTTCCGCAGCATGTTCAAGACTCCTTTCCTGTAGTGGCGTTAGTGCAAAGCGATTGTTCGCCGACTTGAGCGGTCGGCATATCGGAACAGGCGTTAGCCATTGCCTTCGATGATGTGTAGTACACGAATACTTTTCAACTCTAATGCAGCGTATTTTTCAGACGCGCTGGCGTTCCTCCGCCTTGACACCCGCGACGCGACGGGTAAGCTGAAATAACCGCGTTGCTTTTGATGCCGGGACGATTTCATTCTCATCTCGAATATTCTCCTTGAACCGCAGCGAACCCAAGGCTTTAAGGAGCGCAGGCAGCGGCGGGCGCGATTTTCACGTTCACGTATCATCACTGACCACGCGGCGGGTAACGCGCGTGCTGGCGAACGGTCAGTGCTTCGCCGTGTTCGAGATCGGCGGCGATATCCTCGACCGGCCCGACGAACCGCTGGGCTTTTTTCATAACGACACGCGCTACCTTAGCCGCTTCGAGTTGAGGATCGCGGGCGAGATACCCTACCTGCTGGACTCGTACGCCAGCCACGAAAAGGCCCAGATCCGGATCAATCTCAGCAATCCAGACCTTGAGTTCAATGGCGCGGGAATCAAGCTGCCCCGGAACTCGATCCAAATCGAGCGTGATTGGGTGATTGCGGCCAGCGCGGTGTTCCACAACGCCATCATTCGAAACTACACCCGAACGCCGATTGAGATAGCAATCGATTTTTTGTTCGCGGTCGACTTTGCCGACCTGTTCGAATTGCGCGGATTCAAACGCGCGCACCGCGGCCAGTATTCTCAGCCGGAAACACGTGACGCCAGCGTTCGTTTCCTGTATCGCGGTCTTGATGACAGCCAACGCTTCAGCGAAATCGCGTTCGATCCAGCGCCCGGCTTGCTTAGAGCCGATCGTGCATCGTTTCTGTTCACTCTGGAGCCGGACGAGCAAAAACAGGTCGAGGTCAGAGTTGCCGGAGGCAAGGAGAAACCTGCAACGAGCATTCATCTGCCCGCTCGCTTTCAGCAGGCGCTCGACGAGCGTCGAGCGGAGATAGCACGGTATCAGGAGGGCTGGTGCACGATCAGCGCGAGTTATGAACCGCTCGAGTCGCTTTTGCGCCAATCGGTCATCGACCTGACTTCGGTCATCCGCGATGGGCCAGAAGGCACATTCATGATGGCCGGCATACCGTGGTTCGCCACCTTATTCGGACGCGACAGCATCCTGACCGCGCTGTTCACGCTCCCCTTCAACCCGGCGCTTGCCCACGGCACGCTTAAGACGTTGGCGGCGTTTCAGGGCTCCGAGGTGAATCACGCCCGCGACGAGCAGCCGGGCAAGATCGTCCACGAAATCCGCCATGGCGAACTTGCCGCCACCGGCGAGGTGCCGTTCGGCCGCTATTATGGCAGCGTCGATTCGACGCCGCTCTTTCTATGGCTGCTGGGGCGCTACGTTGCGACCACGGGAGATCTTGAACTCGCCGACGAGCTCTGGAGCAACGTGGAGCTCGCCCTCGACTGGATCCAACGGTGGGGCGATGCGGACGGAGACTTGTTCATCGAATATCATCGCAAAACCGCGCAAGGCCTCGACAACCAGGGCTGGAAAGATTCCTCTGACGCGATTTCTCATGCTGACGGTTCCCTGGCAAAAGCGCCGATCGCGCTCTGCGAAGTACAGGGCTACGTATACGCCGCTTATCGATCCATCGCCGCGGTCGCCGAGCGGCTCGGTCGCGACGAGTTATGCAATCGGCTTATCGAACGCGCCGCCGCGCTTCGTGCCCGGTTCCTAAGCAGTTTCTGGCTTGAATCTGAGCGCACCATAGCGCTGGCTCTGGATGCTGACAAAAAGCCATGCCGCGTGCTGGCCTCCAATGCCGGGCATTGCCTGACAACCGGTTTGCTCGAACAGGACCAGGGAGAAGCGGTTGCCGCGAATCTGACCGGTGCAGATATGTTCAGCGGATGGGGCGTAAGAACGCTCGGCTGTCACGAGCTGCGCTACAACCCGATGAGTTATCACAATGGCTCGGTGTGGCCGCACGACAATGCGATGCTCGCGGCGGGCCTCTCGCGATACCACGCTCATCAGGGTGTCATGAAGATCCTCGAGGGCCTGCTACAGGCGTCTGTGCAGCTCAAGACCGGCAGCCTGCCGGAACTCTTCTGCGGTTTTCCGCGGGAGGAGCGTCTCGGTCCCGTCCCGTACCCGGTTGCCTGTCATCCGCAGGCGTGGTCCGCGGCGAGCATCTTCATGATCCTGCAGGCGATGCTCCGGATCGAAGTTCGAGCTTTCGCGCGGCGGGTGGTGATGGAGTCGCCTACGATGCCGCCGTGGCTGGATTGGCTTAAGATCGAAAATCTCAAGGTCGGCGACGGTTCGGTCTCGTTGCTTTTGCGCCGCTCGCCCGAGGGCGCATTGATCGGAATAATCGACCGACGGGGAGACGTGGTGGTGGAGGTAATCAAATAGAAGATTATGCATCGGTTACCCGCTTTCGAAATTTGATTTTGGACGCTCGCGCGCAGGATGCTGCGCGATTGCTGGAGCGGGTTCGCGGTTTTGCTTTCCGCCCAAGGCGACCGGGGTGGCCGTTTCTTCGGCGCGCTTCAGCGCTTTGCGTTTAATCCGCGCTTCAATTTCGGGCGAGGGCAGGATTCGATGCGGCGTGCCGGTGGTGCGAATGCGAGGGGCCGTTATAATCGCCGGTCGCTTAAGCCTATTTCGTTCTATTTTCCGTCTATCCGGTACATTTGATAGATTTTGCTTCAGCCGCTAACGCGGGTCACGGTATTAGTCAGCCGCGTATGACTGCGAAAAAGCTGCGCGTTCTGGTCGCTGACGACCACGAGATATTCTGCGAGGGCTTGACTGCGCTGCTCGAGCTCGAGCCGGATATCGAGGTTACAGGCGCTGTCGGCCGTGCGGACGAAGTGAAGGCGGCAGTCATCTCGACCCACTGCGACATCCTGCTGCTCGATCTCAAACTCGACCGCTGGGTGACCGAGGATATCAGTGAGCTCGCAAAGCTGACCAAAATCGTAGTCTTGAGCGGGACCGATCGCGCGGATGAGCTGGTGGCGGCGTTTAACAGCGGCGCGCGAGCGATTGTGCAAAAAACCGTCGCCGCGGAAACCGTCATGCACGCGATTCGCGCGGTGGCGTCCGGGATGGTCTGGATGCCGCCGACGCTGCGCCGCAAGTTAACCGCATCGAAATCGCAGTCGGCTGCCGCCGATCAGCTCACCGTGCGAGAACGTGAGGTCGTCCGCCAAGTTGCGGTAGGATTGCGCAATGCCGAAGTTGCGGAGAAGCTCTCGATCAGCGAGGGTACCGTAAAAATTCATCTGAACAACATTTTCAGCAAGCTCAACATTCGGGATCGCGTCGAACTTACGCTTTACGCTCTGCGTAACGGCTTGATCAATCTGCGCTAAGCTTTGTTTCAGCGCGGTTAAGCCATTCTATATCTTTCGATAGTTGTGCAGAATTTTTTTCGGTCAATAATTCGCGTCCTGAGCCGGTGACGGTAACTCTAATCTGCCGAGTTGAACGGCAGTGTGGACGAGCAACCGGATACGAGAAGCATAGCCGTCCAGTCGCGGTTGTGAGCCCGGACTCCCCCCTCCGGGCGCACGATCCGCGTTACACAGGGGCCGGGCGTCGCACCCACCGGCGTCCGGTCCCTACACAGCCGAGGAGGGTCGCCCTTGAAAGGTTTAACCAGAAATTTCGAGCCTTTTGAAGAAAATCGCTACCTCAAATACGGATGGGATCGAAGGGCTATTCTTCGGAACGCGCCCGAAGCATCCGGAGTCTACGGCCTCTACAATGTGGTATGGATCTACGTTGGCGAAGCTGACAACATCCGTGCACGCTTGCTCGAACATCTGGCGGGCGACAACGCCTGCCTTATCCGTTATCGCCCGTCAGGTTTTGCCTTCGAGCTGGTTGCCCCCGAAGCGCGCTCGCGCCGTCTGGATGAACTGATCAGGCAAACAGAACCGCTTTGCAACGGCTCTTTTTTCACGCCCAGGATAGATCGTGAAGTAACCGTTCGATCGACGATTCGCGGTGAACGTAAAGCTCTCCCGGCACGAGAAACGGGCACCTGATCTGCTGCACACTTCGTGCGAAATCTCTTAATACTTTCCGCTGACTGCACCGGCAGATGACAAGAGATGGCGCTGCTGAAGTTTCCATCTCATTGTATCGGTAAATGGCGCAGATGCGGGATGATTTCGGTCGCGAACAGGCGCTGGCTTTGCCGCGATACTTCCGAGATGATGCCGCGAAAGCGCAAGTTCACGATCAATCGTCGCGCGCGCGTGTCCCTCAGGAGGAAGATCAACTGGTCGCGGACGGTCGCGGGCGATCCGACCAACGCTCCCGAGAAAAAGGGCAGTGTGTTGACGAAATCCGGTGAATCCAGCTTGTAGTCGCGCCGCATGAACGTATCGACCATGATCTCCCGGTTCCGCTCTGCGAGCCGGCGAGCCTCCTGGTCGGTCGGCGCGATGATCACCGAGGTGACGATCATGTAGTTCGCGCCGCTGAATTGGTGTCCTGCCTTGTGAGCCGCTTCGAGATACCGCTCGAAGCGCTCTCCGCCATCGGGAATTCCTGCACTGGCGAGGTTCTGGCCGAGCGAGCCGACCTTAACCACGGAATCGGGACTCGAGCCGGCGATCCAGATGGGCAAAGGATTCTGCAGCGGCTTCGGGTAGATCGTCGAAGGCTTGGCGATGCGGTTCCATTTGCCTAGGAACGTGAACCGGGTTTCGTTAAGCGCTTTCATCAGGAGCGCGAAATTTTCGTCGAAGCGGGCATCCGCTTCGCTTCGGGGCGGGGTGTATCGATCCCATTCGAATTGGAAATTGCCTTTGCCGAGCCCGACTTCGACGCGGCCATTGCTCAATACGTCGATCATTCCGGCCTCTTCGGCCAATCGAATCGGGCTGTGGATGCTGAGCACATGCACGCCGGCGCCGAGCCGCAACCGTTTGGTCTTCATCGCAAGCGCGGTCAGAAAGATGTTGGGTGAGGGCAGGACCGTCCACTCGTCGAAATGATGCTCGGTCAAGAACAGTCCATCGAAGCCCAACTTGTCAACGCCGATTGAATGTTGACCCACCTTCGTTCGAGATCGCCGAAGTAAAACTGACCCACCCGGCGGCGGCATGGCGAAGCGGGGTGGAGCGCGAGGAGGGCT
>JAJPIG010000009.1 GCA_021324855.1 Pseudomonadota bacterium
ACCGGCGCGGTGAAATGCTGCCACTGACCCAGCAGATCGATGAACTTCAAGTCCACCATCACCGCCCCCTTCTCCCGCATCAGCTCCAATACTTGCTTCGGCGTCACGATTTAAACGATCCTCCTTGATGCCCCGCGATCGAAACATGGTGTCGCGAGGATTGATATTGCTCCGCGTTAACGCCGCGCTGAATCATCGGCACGGCACGCTGAAATGATATGGTTTACAGCCGTGCGAGGTATTCTTCACGAAATCGCTTCAAACGCAAACCCTCCAAAAATGCGCGGCTTGCAAAATGCAATCGCCGCCGCGTCAAGACCACTTGGTTTGCAGAGGATGCGCAATCATAATTCTTCTTTGGCAGTAGGCGGCCGTTCAGATGGAGCCGCTCGGGGATTCGGTGCAAACCGCGAGTTGCCGACTTCGGGGCTGACCAAGATGCCAAACGTACGCAAGAGTTCCATCGCGATTTCCATAGTGCTGGCAGGCTTCACGCTGTTTGTGATCTATTCCCTGCTCAATATCTCGCCGGTCAGCGTCGTCGAAAGCCACCTCCAGCGCAGCGGCGACCAGGTGTGCGTCGTCGGGGAACTCAGCAATGCGAGCAGGAATCCCGCGCCTATCGATCTCGAAGTCCATTATTTCGACAGCGCCGGACGGGCGATCGGACAGAATATGGTGAGCCTCGATGCGGTCCCCGGACGGCACGAGTTCAGGACGCCGCCGATGATGCTCGGCGGGGTGTCGGCCTTTTCGCTTTACCTGAATCACGGGCGCAATCCGTACGGCAATTGAAACCTGTTGTGAGGGCTGCGCAGAGACCGCCGACGATGGCTACGAAACAAGAGCGGAGCTTTGGCGAGACGATTCGGGAGCGTCGTCGTCAACTCGATTTGACGCAGGAAGAAGTCGCGCGGCGTATCGGGACGTCGATCCCGTACGTGGGCCATCTCGAGTCCGGCAAGCGCCATCCGTCGGAGCGCATTGTCTCGCGCCTGGCCGAGGTGCTTGGACTCGATCGGCGCAAGCTCTATTTCCTCGCCAATCCGTCGGCGCGGGAAATGATCGAACCGAAGCGTCGTTCTGCTGATGGCGCCGTATGGGAGAAGTTTCGGCGCGATGAACGGCTCAGAAAGGTCCATCGCGTCACCGACGACGAGATGGAAGTGCTTGGCCGCATCGCGAGAATGGGCGAGGTGCGCAGCGTCGAAGGCTTAATCCATCTGCTCGAAACGATTCGTTACGTGCTGTCCGAGCGATGAAGTTGCACCACGCCGCGCGGCCGAGCGCGGGCGAGCCGCGCGAGCTTCGGGTAGAGCAGGCGATTCGAGGCAATCAGGCCGGGCAATCTGACACTCGGTTGATTGAGCCTGACGGGCTCGCCTTCAAGGTCCGTGACGCAGCCGCCGGCCTCCAGTATCAGGGCCGCGCCCGCCGCGATATCCCATTCATTTTTCGGCAGCCGCGTGAAAGTCGCGTCGCCCATCCCCGCGGCGACCATCGCGAGCTTGTATGCGACGCTGCCGGTCGGACTCACTCTGAGCTGGCCGTGAAACACCTGCCATTCGCCGCGCGCGGTTTCGCTGCGGCTGGCGAGCACCGTCGCCCGACGTAGTGTGCGGGTGCGGCTGACACGCACGCGCCGCCGATTCAGATGACATCCGAAGCCGCGAGCTGCCCAAAACATCTCGCGCCGGACCGGATTGTAGGTTACGCCCAGCACCGGCTCGTGATCCTCCGCCAGCGCGATTGCGATCGAAAACTCAGGCACGCCGCTGATGAACTCTTTCGTGCCGTCGAGCGGATCGACTATCCAGACGCGCGAACACTGCAGCCGCGTCCGGTCGTCCTCGGTCTCCTCGGAGAGCCATCCATAGTTGGGGAACGCATCGCGCAGATTCGCGGCGATCGCGCGGTCGGCCTCGAGGTCAGCGGAAGTCACCGGACCATTGTGACCTTTGGAGCCGATCGAAAAGTCGCGCGCGTGCCAGTGACGCATCAGGATGCTGCCGGCCGCACGCGCGGCGGCGATCGCGCGCGCAAGCGCCCGTGCAAGCTCGCGATCGGCGGCTGCCTTCCGTGCGGGAGCGCGTCGATGATGATAGACGGGCCGCATCGATCAGCAGTTTGACATCATCGGCGGCCGCCCCTAAGCCGCCGCCGGCGCACCTTCTCATAGGCTGCTGTCAGATCGGCCAACAACTCTGCGCGGCGCTCGTAGAGCCGCCGCGGCTTGCGGGGCTTGCGGCGCGCGAGCGCGTACGCGGTGATCAAGGGCAGCGCGACGGTGCTGTCGACGTAACACACGACAGAGTCAGGCAATCGCGACGGGTCGATCTTGCCCCAGCTCACCGCTTCGGCAGGAGTTGCTCCGGAAAGCCCGCCGGTGTCGGGGCGCGCGTCCGTGACCTGCAGGAAATAATCGTGGCCTTTCTCCGCCACGCCCATCACTTCCTGGATCTGCGGTTCGGTCTGCAACACAAAGTTCTTGGGCGATCCGCCGCCTAGAATAAAGACCCCGCTCCTGCCGCCGCTGTGTTTTGCCGCCCATACGATGGCAGCCGTTTCATTGACGTCGGCCAGCGGGTCGAGCCGGATGCCCAGGCCTTCCATCTGCAACACCGCGAGGTTCATCCCGATTGACGAGTCGCCGGGCGATGAAGTGTAGATCGGGACGGCGTGCTGGTAGGCGGCGGCGAGCAGCGAGCGACGGTCGAGCTTGAGCACGCGCTCGCGTTCGGCAACATAGCGTCCCGCGCGATAGTGGAACTCAGCGCTGCTCATCGGATGCTGAAACTCGGATTCGCTCGCGATGCGCCGGAAGAATTCGTCGGTCGAGAGCAGCACCTTATAATCGAAAAAGATGTCGTAAATGCGCACCACGCCGGCGCGTCGGAGCGCCACGTCATCGGCTTCGGACGATCCCTGGAACATTTTAAGCCCGAGTCCGAAATGCGTATCGTGATATAGGTTCGCGCCGGTCGAAACGATCCAGTCGACGAAGCCGTGCTCGATGAGCGGTATGAGGCACGACATGCCTAGACCGGCCGGCGTCAACGCGCCGGTCAGGCTCATCCCGACGGTCACATCGGGGGCGAGCATCTTTTCCGCGAACAGCCGGCAGGCCTCGCGCAAACGCCGACCGTTGTAGGCAAGAAACGCGGTGTCGACGAGTTCCGCGACATTCATGTCGCCACGGACCGGTACGGGATCGATCCGCGCACCCGACAAATGATTTAAACGATGCCTGGCCATCCGCATCCTCTTGGGCGGCAGGTGATATCGGCAGAGTTTGCCAGTTTTCGAGCGCCGACTTAAGATTGGGGCGGGGAGTCCTTACGTCAGCGGCCTTGGGGGCGTCGAAAATGGCAGTCGCAGTTATTACCCAGCAGATCGGGAGTCGCGGCGCCGAGATTGCGGAGCTTGCCGCGCGCGAACTCGGATACCGTTTGATTACAGGCCAGGAGCTGGTCGCGGAGACCTCGCGCCGGTATCACATCACGCCCGAGCAGTTGCTCGTGGTTGATGAACGCACGCCGCATTTCTGGGAGCGGCTGCGCACCGACACCAATCGGTTCCTTGCCTTCCTGCGCGCGGTGCTGTTGAGAGAGCTGGCGAATGATCGGCTGATCGTGGTGGGCCGCGGCAGCGCGCATCACCTGCCGCGCTCGGGATGCGGAATAAGAGTCCATGTGATCGCGAATCTCGACGAACGTGTCGCGCGCGTCGCCGCCGATGAGAAGCTGAGCCGCGGCGCTGCCGAGAAGCGCGTGCGCGATTACGACCAGGAAATCCGCAGCCGGGTACAGACCGTGTGCGGGCTCGATATCGAGGACCCTGACGTGTACGGGATGGTGCTCAACAGCTCGGGAACAAGCGTTGAGGTCGCGGCTGCGGCTCTGGTCGGGGCGGCGCGCGAGATCGATTCGCGGGTTACTGCCGCCGATTGGCAGCAACTGCGCGATGCGGCGATCGGAGCGCAGGTGCGCGCTGCGCTGCACGCACATCCGCAACTGAACTCGTCGCAGATAGAAATCGAATGCGCCAACGGCGCGGTCCGGATCAACGGTCCCGGTTTGGTGCCGCCGTGGGACGTTCTGACGGACCAGGTCGCGCGCCAGGTCGATGGTGTGGCTTCGGTCGAGATCACGGCCGACGGCGCCGCGATGCCGATCCTGCCCGAATAGCGCTGCGCTCTCATATTTTTCCGGAATGCTTATCGGCGCGATGCCGCCCGTGCTATCGTCGCGCGTTCGAAACGGCGGCGATGCGCTCTCTCATCATCTTCCTGGCCACCGGCTTTTACTCCGGCTACTCGCCAATCGCGCCGGGGACGGCCGGATCGGTTGTCGGCGTGCTCATCTGGTGGCTGACATTTATCCCGCTATGGCATCGGTCGCCCGCCGCGAGCATCGCGCTCTGGACCATCATCTTCGCCGCCGGATGTTATATCGCCGATCGAGCGGAGGAGATCTTCGATGAGAAGGATAGCCCACGGATCGTAATCGATGAGATTGCGGGGATGGTCGCGACCATGTTTTTCGTTCCACGGGGATGGCCGTGGATTGTCGCAGGCTTCGCCGCGTTCCGGTTCTTCGACATCGTGAAGCCGTTTCCAGCCGGCCTCATCGATCGCCGGATGCCCGGCGGGGCGGGTGTGATGTTCGACGATCTGTCAGCGGCGATCTACGCCAACCTGATTCTACAAATGGCGGCGCGCCTGCTATGAGAATGGAGAGACGCGGTCCGTGCGAGGAGACGTATGATTAAGCGGGCGATTATCCTCTCCACCGGCGACGAACTGACCACTGGCCGCGTGGTCGACACCAATTCCAATTATCTCGCCGGCAAACTCGCTGAGATCGGCATCGATACCGCCGCGGTAATCACGGTCGGCGACGTGCCCGAACGGCTTGAATGGGCGTGGCGCACGGCGATCGCGATGGGCGACGCGGTAATTTCCACCGGCGGCATCGGACCGACCGCCGACGATCTGACCACCGAGACAGTGGCGCGGATCGCCGGAGTCGAGCTGCGGCGCGATCAGCCAACGGTCGACCGAATCCGGCAGCTCTTTGCTGCGATGAATCGCGTGATGCCGGAGAACAACCTCAAGCAGGCACTCTTTCCCGAGGGCGCGACGATCGTGCCGAATCCGATCGGCACCGCGCCCGGCTTCCGCATCCCAATCGCAATCGAGGGCCATCGCGCCGAGGTGATCGTATTGCCGGGCGTACCGCGTGAAATGAAGCCGATGATGGAGGAGACCGTCATCCCCTGGCTGGTTGCTAATCGCGGGGTGGACACGATCTTCGCAGTGCGCGTCTTCCAGACCTTCGGCATCAGTGAGTCCGGTCTCGACGAAGAGGTTGCGGGCCTGATCAGACCGGACGAGGGGCGCGTCGCATTCCGCGCCTCGTTCCCGCAGATCTCGTTGCGGGTGACGGTCGAAGGACGACCCGGCGAGGCGGAGCGCAAGCTCGAGGAGCTATGCGGCCGCGTGCGCGCGAAAATCTCGCAATGGATCTATGCCGAGGGCGACGCCACGATGGAGGAGGTGGTGGGCAGGCTGCTTACCGAGCGCGGATTGAAGCTCGCGATTGCCGAGTCCTGTACCGGCGGTCTAATCGGCCATCGCCTGACGAACGTACCCGGCAGCTCGCGCTACTTCATCGCCGACCTCGTTACCTATTCGAACGAAGCCAAGATGGCGCTGCTCGGCGTCAGCGAACGGACGCTCAAGGAGCACGGCGCGGTAAGCGAGGAGTGCGTGAGCGAGATGGCCGAGGGAGCGCGAGCGCGTGCCGGCGCCGATGTCGCGATCGCCACTTCGGGCATCGCGGGGCCCGAAGGCGGCAGTCCTGGCCGTCCGGTCGGCACGGTCTGCATCGCGCTGGCGGCAGCCGACCAGAACGTCTCGCGCCGCTATCAGTTGCGCGGAACGCGCGATTGGGTGAAGCTCTGGACGTCCCAGATCGGACTTGACTGGATTCGGCGCTACGTTCTGGGTCTGCCGCTCAGCGAATCGGGCGTGCTGCGGCGCTAAGTATCGGCTGCGCGCAAACTCCGCGCCAGGCGCGCCAAATTCGGTCGATGTCCCGCCCGCTCTTTACTTGACATCCGCGATCGGCGGCATAATTTCGATCGAAAGACCTGCTTTCAACTTCGGAGGCCTCGGTCAGAGTCGAGGTCGCGATGCCACCATGAATCAGTACTGGCCATTTTCGGGCTTGACACGGCCAGGGACGCTGCGTGAGCGGCTGATCGTGTCGCTCGATTTCGGCGGACCGCGCGAAGCGCTCAAGCTCGTGGATGAGCTTGGACGCGTGGTGCGGACCTTCAAGGTCGGTCGTCTGCTCTATCGCAACGGCGGTCCCGACTTCGTCCGCGAGATTCGCCGCCGCGGCGCCGAGGTCTTTCTCGATCTCAAATTTCACGACACGCCCGCCACGATGTGCAAGCTCGCCGTCGAAGCGAGCCGGCTCGGCGTACGCATGTTCGATCTCCATCCCGGGAGCCACGACACTATGGAGCGGGTGCGCGGCGAAGTGAATCGGGTGTGCCGCGCCGAGGGCTTGCGACGCCCACTGATACTCGCGGTCGCAATGCTCGCCGGGCTCAATCATCGCGAAACGGCGGCCGATGCGGAGGGCCGCGCCGTACGCTTGGCGCGAGCCGCCGCCGACGCGGGGCTCGACGGCGTACTGACCTTGACGGCCGAGACCGCGGCGGTACGATCAGCGTGTGGCCGCCGGTTCCTCATCGTCACGTCCGGCTGCGGCGCGCAGCCCGGATGGAACCGATGGAGCGATGGGGCAGGGCCGGCGGAAGCGATGCGCGTGGGGGCCGACTACCTCGTTGTCGGCGCGCTGATCCGGCGCGCTGTGGAACCGGTTCGCGCCGTACGCGAGCTGCTGGAAGAGATGGAACGTGGGATTCGCCTCGGATCGCGCAGTGCGATCGAGTTATTCTCGTCGCGACCGTTCTGACCGTGGCCCGCTCGCAATCCTTCCGGTAAGCTTGGTCTCGCCGCATCCGGCCGGATCGCGGCATGAGCTATGAAACAACTTCTCGTCTGTGGCGCACGCTTCCGAATTTCTGAAGGGAATACAACTCGTCGATGCTGACAGTGCTCGGGGGATTGCTCGCGCTGGCGGTCGGCGCCGGCTTTGTCGGCGCGTTGTCCGGGCTGGGCGGCGGCGTGTTCATCGTTCCGGCGCTGGTGATCGTCGCTCACATCCCGATGTACGACGCCGTCGGCGCGAGCCTCATTTCGGTCGTCGCAACAAGTGCCGGCGCATCGGTTGCCTTCGTGCGCGATGGATGGACCAACCTGCGCGTCGCAATGGTCCTGGAGTGCGCGACTGTGACCGGTGCGGTCGTGGGCGCCTTTATGGCGGGCCATATCGCGCCCTGGATCCTTGAGCTTTTGTTCGCGCTCGTGATGCTGCAATCGGCCTACTTCACCATCCAAAAGAAAGATGTTGAAACCCTTCCGGGGCCCGATCCCTTGTGTCGCTGCCTGAAGCTCGAAGGCGAGCTGCCCGGTGATGACGGCCGTCCGATTCGTTATGGAGCCCGCAATCTCCCGGGCGGCGCGACCCTGATGCTCATCGCAGGCATCACGTCGGGCCTGCTTGGAATCGGATCGGGCGCACTCAAGGTGATCGCGATGGACTACGTGATGCATCTACCGCTCAAGGTCTCGAGCGCGACCTCGAACTTCATGATCGGCGTGACGGCAGGAGCCGGTGCGCTGGTCTTTCTGTCACGCGGCGCGATGGCCGGTTCGATCGCGGCGCCGGTCGCGCTGGGAGTAACCGCGGGCGCGCTTGCCGGCAGCCGCGTGCTGCCCCATGCCAACGTGCGGGCGCTGCGCGCCATGTTCGTGGTGATTCTCATCTTGATTGCGCTCGAAATGGGATGGCGAGCGTTGAGGGGAATCTGAGATGGCGGAGCCGTTGAAGAGACTGCAATCTGCCGCGTCGCAGGATCAGACCACACGCGATGAAGAGCGGATTCTTAGGCGATGGACCCCGATTCTGCTGCGTACGATCCTAATCGTCGCCAGCCTGATTCTCGCGATTGGCCTCTTTATGATGGCGCGGCAGGCGCCCGGCGCGTATGTAGAGCGTTTTCACGCGGTACAGGCCGGCAGGATTTATCCGCAGGATCCGCTGGGCAAGATGCTCACCCAAGCCGAGCATGGCGATCCGCATGCGATCGTGGTTTTCGGACTGATGGTGCTAACGCTGGTGCCGCTTGCGCGCGTCGCGTTCTGCTTCCTGCTGTTCATCCGCGAGCGCGATTGGACCTATGTTGCGTTCACGGCCTACGTGCTCTGTGGACTGGTCGTCGGTGTTCTACTCGGCCGCGTTGGTTAGGCGCTTCGACTGGAAATCTCAGCGATGCCTATTGAGCGGCCATGTCGCGGAGTCGTTTTCGATCCTTATCATCGTTTTCCCTGATGACTCCAGGGCAAACCTCTGCCAGCCACTGGTTGCTAACCGCGCTTTCGAGCGCGCGGCCCTCGCTGTCGATCGCCCAGACCCCGTGGCTTAGCATGCTGAAACGCGAGAACCCACGGCCGCAACGGCGGCACATGTACGCCAGTCGAGAGCCTCGGGCTGCGGACCAGTCGAGCATCTTCACCTTGAAATCATGAGTAGTCCATTGATCTTCTGGCATGTTACTCCTTGGTTGCCTTCCCGGAGTGATATTCAGTTTGCATCATGGACTAGCCCGCCACTGCCCGGTTGCGTGCTTTTCCATTTTTCAACGACGGTTCAATCTCGATCGTAATTCGGCGTCCCTTCAACTCGCTGCCGTTCAACAGGCTGAAGGCGACCGCCACATCCGCCAGCTCCGCCATATCCACGAATCCGAATCCCCGACAAAGCCCTGAGATTTTATCGGTGACCGCGAGTGCGCCCCGAGTGTCACCCACGTGTGAGAAATGCCGGAGAAGATCACGGCTGGTGACCGAGCCGGCGAGATTGCCTACGTACACCCTGGGCATTCCACAAGCCTCCTCTGTTTCAAGCGGTTCGGACCGTCCCGGCGAGCGAGAAGGGCGTGTCGAAGAAGGGACCGACCGAAGGCGAGCTCCCCGATCCTACACTCATTGAATAAATAAGTATACGCGGCCGGCATCGATGGCCCGCCATTTCGGATTAAATTCTGGGAAATCGCTCGGGACTATCTTTGTCGCACCGAAGCAGATACTATAAGGAGCGAAACGTTCGGACGTTCCTTTCATCTCTATCCGGGAATTAGCCCGGATTCTCTGTTCGGAGCCACCCCGACACAACTCTCGGAGGGCAAAATGCCCACTAAACTGTACGTAGGTAATCTCGCCTACTCGGTCACAAATGACGATCTCCGCGACCTCTTCTCGCAGGTCGGTCAAGTGCAAAGCGCCACGGTGATCACGGATAAATTCTCTGGACAGTCGAAAGGCTTCGGCTTCGTGGAGATGACAACCGCCGATGAAGTCGCAAACGCGATCCGGCAGTACAACGATTCCGAACTCAAAGGACGGAATATCAAGGTCAACGAGGCCAAACCGCGCGAGTCAAACTTTGGCGGCGGTAACCGCGATCGAAGCGGCGGCGGAAATCGCGGACGCAATCGCTGGTAGATAGAGCCATCAGTCCAGCCATGGCTTGATCCTAAGTGGGTCCGGCCCGCAGAGCGGCCGGACCCACCACGCTCGGAGTCACGATTCGATCGCTTACCGCCCTTGGAGGGATAACGGTATGGAAAAGCGTTTACGAGAGCGGGTCCGGAAGCAGAAACAACAGACCAAGGAAGAGCGGCGCAATCAACGCGCCGCTCAACGCCGGGGACGCGAAGTTAGCGGGAAAGATGCCGACCTGAAGGACATCGTTCCCGGGCCGCAGCCCGGGCAAATCATCGACCTGTCCTGAACCCCAGGTGATTCGCCTCGGGCGCTTTGGCTCCTCAAGACTTTTCGGGAGTCGGCCAGCGCTGTAGTTCGGGGAGGACCCGGGTGCCGAGAATCTCGATCGTTTTCATCACACGCTCGTGCGCAATCGCGCCGTACTGCACCATGAAGAGCAACTGATCAGCGCCGATCCGATGATAGCGCGCGGCGACGCGGATAATCTCCTCCGCCGTGCCGATCGCGACCAAATCGGCTGATTTCATGTAGTCGAAATAGCTCGCGGTTATCTCCGCCGGGTCTATCCGCGCTGCGTTGTGCAGATAATGGTAGGACTGCTCGGTGCGGGGCGCGTTGCGCGCCACCTCCTGGATCAGCTCGAGTCCGCGCCGCGCATACCATAGCGCCGCATCGCGCGCGTCCCGTTCAGCCTCGCCGCATTCGTCGCCTGCCATGCATAACAGGTTCAGGGAGACCTGATTATTGACCGTCGCACCGAGCGGCCGGGCGTTGCCGATCGCCGCGCGATAGAGCTGCACCCGCGCCGCGACCTGGTCCGGTTCAACTCCTAGCGTGAAGCCGAGCGCGCCCAGACCGCACTCCGCGGCAAGACGAAAGGTATCCGGGCTCACCGCGGCGACCCAAAGCGGCGGATGCGGCTTCTGGAGCGGTTTGGGAATCACCGAGACCGGGCGGCTGACGGTCCAGAAATGCCCCTGCCATGTAAACGGTTCGTCGCGCCACATCCGCGGGATCATCTCGATCGCCTCGCGCCATCGCGGCCGCGTCTCCTCGGGCATCATGCCGAAACCGAGCATCTCGTCCATCGTGGTCGAGCGTCCGGTGCCGAACTCGACCCGCCCATTAGACATGATATCGAGTACCGCGACTCGCTCGGCCACCCGGATCGGATGGTTGAACGGCAGCACCGCCACGCCGTGACCGATACGAATCCGGCTGGTGCGCTGACTGACGCATCCAAGGAAAACCTCCGGCGCCGACGAGTACGAGAACTCGGTCAGGAAATGATGCTCGACGGCCCAGACCGAGTCGAAGCCGAGCCGATCGGCGAGCTCGATCTGCGCCATCGTGTCCCAGAAGACGCGATATTCATGGCCGGGCGCATGCGGCTTGACCGATTCGATTTCGTAGATAAGCCCGACCTTCATCGTGCGCCGCCTCCCGCCAGTTCGAGCGCGGATAGTTGATTTCGCGAGGATACACCCGATCGACTGTCGGACGGGAGCCTATGGGATGGAAATCTAGTAACTGCGCTGGATTTCGAAGCGGCCGCGTTCTTCGAGTCCGCCACCCTGATAGCAGGCGTAAAAGCCCTTGATTCGGTTTGCGCCGTCGAGGTTGCCATCGTAAAGACAGCTCGACCCGTCCTGCATCGAAATCCTGATCGCTAGATGCGTGCCGGTCATTTCGGCGCTGGCGAAGTTGCCGCTATCGTTCTGATTCAAGCAATCCATGGTGTCGAACGAGCACTTGTAAAAACCGCTGAGTCCGGATGGGTTGTTAATCATGGTGAGCGCGATTCGATTGAGCCCGCCACATCGCGTATTGACCATCATCGGTCGAAAATGGAGGCATCCCACCCTCAGAGTGCCCTCCCACGAGCCGGTTGGATCAAAACTTTGGATGTTTGCGGTCGCGGTCTCGCCTGACGTCGGTTTGGACGCCGCGCATCCGAGCAACATCAAGGTGATCGTTGCGGCTGCGAACACGCAAGTCAGCGTGAGCGCGCGGGTACGACCATCCATAACGGCCTCGCTTGCGCAGCACGTCGCGCAAGACCCCGACACCCTCGTGTCAGTTTGCGGCCCGGCCAACCTTGGCGTCGGAACGCAGGTTGAGTGAGCGTCGACCGACGCCGATCTGGATCAGACAAAAACCGGTCAGCCGATGCAAGCCTGAGGCCTGAATCCGGCGCCGCTATAACATCAGGCGAAGCTTTTTTTGGCTGCAGCCGCCCGCATCACGCGGCGTTCGCCGTGCGGGGTCAAAATGGGGGGTTATTTTCGATTATCGACAGCGTGCGAAAGCCCGAAAAAAGTCTCGCTTCCCGATGCGGAGATTAGTTGTCTCCGTCCGTTACGCCGCTGCGCTTCAGATTGCCCTCGAGGCACCAGCGATCAATAACTTCGGCGTTAAAGCGCCAGTCGGTGCCGATACGGAAGCCGGGGAGCTCTCCGCGCCGGAGCAGCTTGTAGATGGTCGACGGATGTACCCGAAGGTACGAGGAAAGCTCCTTTACCGTCATCACTTTCGGCATACTGTAGTTGTTCTTGTCAGTCGCCATGACCTCACCCACTAAGTCTGAGAACGTTTGCTTCACCCCACCTTAAATCCCATGCTGAAGCTAACCCCTACTAACTTATGCCCAGTATTGACTAAGCGTCACAATCAATCAAGTGGGGCGGTTAAAATACGATTGAAATAACGATGGACCGCGCGAACAGCTATATGCAAGAAAAACTTACGAGCGTGAGGAATTTTACGATGTTCCACCTGCGAAATTTGTGGGTCGGGTTAATCCTCCGATGCGGATTGTGTCTTTCAGTCATCGCGATGGCTTCGCAGGCGTACCCCGCGGAAACGGCGCATTTCTCGTTAAGCAGCACCGCGTTCGCTGATAACGCGAAAATTCCCGCGCAATACAGTTGCAGCGGCGAAAATCAATCGCCGCCGCTGCTCTGGCACAATCCACCCGCCAACACGCGCTCCTTCGTGTTGATCGTGGACGATCCCGATGCGCCTGCAGGCGATTTCATTCATTGGGTGGTATTTGATATCCCGGCTGACACGCATTCGCTCAGACCGGGCATCGACCGGAGAGATCCTCCGCCGCAAGGCACCAATAGCTTCGGCCGCGTCGGCTACGATGGACCCTGTCCGCCGCCCGGTCCGGCTCATCACTACCATTTTCATTTGAGCGCGCTCGATTCGATGCTTGGGCTGAATCCCGGTGCATCCGCCGCCGAGGTCCAGTCTCAAGTTGCGGTCCATCGGATTGCCACGACAGAACTGGTCGGTGTTTTCGCCCGTTAGCGACGATTAAACTTTGTTCCGAATGGAGTCGTTTTGGAGCAGGTCGATGCGCCCCGTGGCTTAACCGTGGCTCCGTGCACGTGGAATCCCGCCATGGGTTGCATCCGGCCATCACTCGCGGAAGGATGGCCGAAGAGATTTCCCGCCGATGCCGGCGGTGGACCTGCGAAGCCACGATGGGCGATCGACGCGAGATAAACCCGCTCTATAACCAACATCGGCTGAAGCTCGGAACCTTCTCGTCCAATTTGAGCGGCGGTTGCGCGATCACCACGATCGACGGTGTGTTGCAGGCCACTTGGCCGGACACGCTCGAGCTTGCGCGAATGGCAGACGAGATGGAGTTCGAAGCGCTGGTGCCGGTCGGCCGATGGAAGGGCTTCGGCGGCGTTACCAACTTCAACGGCGCCGGATTCGAATGCCTTACGTGGGCGGCCGGAATTGCGGCCTCGACCAAGCGCTGCGGAATTTTTTCAACCACGCACGTCCCGACCATCCATCCAGTGATGGCGGCGAAGCAGGTCACGACCATCGACCACATCAGCAACGGCCGGTTCGCGCTGAATATCGTCACCGGTTGGTATACCGGCGAGATCGACATGTTCGGCGAAACGCTGATGGATCATGATCAGCGTTACGATCGCGCGCTGGAGTGGCTCGAAATCCTGAAGCTGCTCTGGACCCGGGAAGAGGAGTTCGACTATGTCGGTCGCTTCTACCAGGTGCGCAAGGGATGGCTCGCGCCCAAGCCGCTCCAGAAGCCGCACCCGGTCGTGATGTGTGCGGGTGGCTCGGGCAAAGGGCGCGACTTCGCCGCGCGACATTGCGACGTTGCTTTCGTTGCCTGCAATACCGAGGATCTCGATGAAACCCGGGCGCGCATCGCCGACTATCGCCGCTACGCGCGCGAGGAATGTGGCCGCGAACTGATGATTTGGAGCAACGCCTACATCGTGCAGGGGCCGACCGAGAAGGAAGCGCGCGACTTCCATCATTACTATGTCTACGAAAGGGGCGATTGGGAGGCGGCGACCAACCTGGTCGAGACGATGGGCGCGCGCACCGAGATTATGACCCCGGAAATCCTGCGCGCGATGAAGGCCAACTTCATCGGAGGATGGGGCGGTTATCCGCTGGTTGGGACGCGCGATCAGATCGTCGATGGCCTTCGGATGATGTCCGGGCTCGGCCTCGACGGCACGCTGCTCTCGTGGCCGCGCTATATCGCGGGAATGCGTGAATTCCAGACCGAGACCTTCCCGCTGCTCAAGCAGGCGGGTTTACGCTAAGCGATTGTCCCTTTTGCTCTCCGGCGGAAGAAGCATCTAGCGACGCGGAGTGGCTGGACCACCTCCGCCACCTGAAAAGCCGCCTGCACCCGCATAGCCGCCGATGATCGCGCCCTCCAGCACCGCCGCCGCAGCGGTAGAGTAAAGCGCGATTGCTCCCATTCCGGGAGCCGGAGCAATTGGCGCCGCACCGCAAGCGACCGTCGTGCTTTGATTCGGACCAATAGTCACAGATTGCGAAGGATTGGCGAGCGCGGTGACCTGGACCGTTCCCTGACGCGTATAAACGTCGGTGAAATTGAGGCAGTTCGGATAATTCGCGCGATGGACGTTCTGATGGTACGCGGTGTCGAAATCGGTGCCGCGCGCCGCCGCGATTGCGTTCGGCGTATGCACTTCGAAGTTCGGCGTGGTACCCGAAGTCACATGCACGATCGATCGCATCAGGCCTGAAAACAGGCTCACCCGGGTCGAGACCGCGCCGCCGGCGCCCAACGTCTGGTCGTTGAGCACCAGGTCGCTCGAGTCATACATATCGAGCGTGCTTTGATCGTTGAGCAGGATCATCAGACGGCCGTTAGTTCCGGTCGTGAAGTGGTCGCCTCGCATCACGCCCAGACCCACCGCGATCGGCACCGGCTTCGACGCACGCACGAGCCTGACGTCGCCTGCATAGGTCTGAACGGAGCCGACCGCCTGCGCGCCTGCTGTCGAAACCCACAGTAGTAAAGTTGGAAGGACGACAATTGCGGCAAATGTTATGGAGTAATGTCTGAACCCAAAGCCCTTTCGGTAATCATTGCGCAATAGCACTCGCCTCCTCGCAAACTGGGTCCGCCCACACCGCGCGTACTAATTAACACGCCAGATGCCTCAGCCCAACACGGGTTGCCAAAAAATAACATCATTACGCGCGATTTAACATAGATGGCATTTGCCCCGAGTTTGCTTTTGTCTCCGTCATTTTGCACCGTAAGAATGTTGGAGGTGACGGACTCATGAGCGGCCGCAATGGATTATCGCGATCGGCAAAGATTCGTGCCCGTCTGTCCCATCCGGTGATCGATTGTGACGGACATTGCGCCGAATTCGAGCCGGTTTTGCTCGACTACCTGCGCGAAATCGGTGGTCCCGGCATCGTCGAACGCTACAAGTCCCTGCCTGAGAATCCGTTTTCCTACCGATGGCACAAACTGACGCCTGCCGAGCGGCGCGCAGAGCGCGTCCCGCGTCCCAACTGGTGGGGCCATCCAACCAGTAATACCCTCGATCGTGCGACCAGCTCGCTACCGAAGCTGATGTACGAGCGGATCGGCGAGATGGGCCTTGATTTCTGCGTGCTCTACCCGAGCATCAACCTGAATTCATCGCATATTGGCGATGCCGAGGTGCGACGCGCTGCCTGCCGCGCGTTCAACCTGTATCAATCCGAAGTTTTTCGTGAGTTTGCCGATCGCCTGACGCCGGTCGCGGTGATTCCGATGCACACGCCGGAGGAGGCGATCGAAGAACTCGACTACGCGGTCGGCACGCTCCATATGAAGGCCATCGTGATGCCGGCCTACGTGCGCCGCCCGATCCCGGCCCTCGCGGCGAAAGCGCCCGAGGTCGCCAACCATCTACAATGGCTCGACACCTACTGCCTCGACAGCGACTACGATTACGATCCGGTGTGGCGGCGATGCGCCGAGCTCAGGGTCGCGCCGACCTTCCATTCGCGCGGCACCGGCCTAGGGACCCGCGTTTCAATCTCGAATTTCACCTATAACCACATCGGGCATTTCGCCTACTCCGCCGAAGGCATCTGCAAGGCGATCTTCCTGGGCGGCGTGACGCGGCGCTTTCCGGGGTTGCACTTTGCGTTCCAGGAAGGGGGCGTCGGGTGGGCGCGCTCGCTCTACGGCGATCTCGTTAGCCATTGGAAGACGCGCAATCCCGCCGCCGTCGCATCGCGCAATCCCGCCCTTCTCGACCACGAAATGTTTCGCGATCTTGCGCTACGCTACGGGGGCAAGCGCTATGCCGATAAGTTCCCGATCAAGCCGGGCGACGTTTCGATGGTGATGTGGGGGACGCCGGAGCGCGATGAAGACCTCGATGAATTCGCGCGCTGCGGGATCGAGCGTGATGAGGACATCCGCGATCTGTTCGTGAACAATTTCTTTTTCGGATGCGAGGGCGATGACCCGTTAACCGGTCTCGCTTTCCGCCGCAAGCTGAATCCGTTCGGTGCGCGCCTCAACGCGATCTACGGCTCTGATCTAGGGCACTTCGATCTTCCCGACATGCGCGATGCAGCGTACGAGGCGTGGGAGCTGGTCGAAAACGGCGTCATCGACGAGGCCGAGTTCCGTGAGTTCGTGTTCGCCAATCCAGTCCGGCTGCACGCCGGGATGAATCCGGATTTTTTCAGTGGCACCGCCGTCGAGCGCGAGGCCGCGGCGGTGATGGCCGAAACCAGCGCGGCCGCGAGCGCGGCGCGCTGACGTCGAACGCGATGAAGCTGGCGGCGCGATTCGTTACTTCGGCCTTTACGGTCGAGGGATGCCCGCGATGGGATCGCGCGGAGATCGCGTTTGCCGGCCGATCCAACGTGGGCAAGAGTTCGATGCTCAACGCATTGGCCGGAGCGCGCGGTTTGGCGCGGATCAGCCGGACGCCCGGACGCACGCGTTCCTTGAATTTCTTCGAGCTGGGCGATTCGCTCGCGCTGGTCGACCTGCCGGGCTACGGCTACGCCGCGATGTCGCACGCTGAGGCGGCGCGAATCGCAGCGCTGCTCAAAAACTATTTGCGGTTACGGCGCAACCTCGCCTTGCTCGTGATGCTGATCGACGCCCGGCGCGGCCCCGGCGCCGAAGAGCGGGAGCTTGCCGCCGTGGTCACGGAGCGAGGCATCGACCTGATTGTCGCGGCCACCAAATGCGACAAGCTTCGCAACGCTGAGCGCGCCGCAGTTCCCAGGCTTTTCGCCCCGCTCGGGGTGGCGCCCGTTCTCACTTCGTCGCGTGATGGCGAAGGTATAGATCAGCTCTGCCGGCGCATCCTGCATTACGCCGGCCGCGCCGCGGCGGATGAACCCGCCCGCGAGTAGCGCATCGTCGGATCCGGTGGCTTCCGCCGTCAGCGTAATCATTCCGACTTACAACCGGGGTGCGATGGTGCGCGAAGCGATCGCGTCGGTGCTGGCACAGCGCGATATTGACTGTGAACTGATTGTCGTTGATGACGGCTCGATTGACGGTACTGAAGAGGATCTCGCGGAACATGCGGCGGCTCATGGCTATCAAGTGATACGCACAGCTCATCGCGGGGTAGCCGCAGCGCGCAATCGCGGCGTCGCCGAAGCGCGCAGCGAATTCGTCGCTTTTCTCGATTCCGATGATCTGTGGATGCCGTCGAAGCTCGCGCGCCAGGTCGATTTCATGCGCGCGAACCCGCATTTGCAAATCTCGCAATGCGGCGAGCGCTGGAGGCGGCGCGGGCGCTGGGTAAATCCGGGCAGGCGGCATCGCAAGCGGGGCGGCGACTTCTTCGTGGACTCGCTCCGCACTTGTCTGGTGAGCCCGTCGGCGGCCATCATGCGGCGTGATTTTTTCTGCGCGCTTGGCGGCTTCGATGAGACCCTTGCAGCGTGCGAGGATTACGATCTGTGGCTCCGTGTGCTGGTTGAAAACGAAATTGGGCTGCTGGACGAGCCGCTCGTCATTCGCCGCGCCGGCCATCCGGATCAGCTCTCGACAAGCATCCCGGCGCTCGATCGCTTCCGGATCATAGCGCTGCTGAAAATTCTTCGTGAGCCGCGATTTTCAGCTCAGCGCCGCGATGCGGCGTGCGAGGTCCTGATTGAGAAGTGCACAATTTACGGAGATGGGCTCGCGCGGCGCGGTAGATCCGTTGCGGCGCGGACCTGTTACTCGATCGCGAACGCTGCATCCGCATGGCTCGCCGGCCCGGACGACGCACTTGTCGAATCGATTGCGCTGATGCGCTCGATGATTCAGGCAGACCACGACCCTGGCGCATCCGCCAGCGAAGCGCTGCGATGAGCGCGGACACCGAAGCCGCGATCCGCCGCTGGGCGGCCGCCAAGCATCTGTCCGAACCTGCGCTCGCGCGATGGCTCGCTCTCGACGAGGCGGCCCGCGCCCGGCTTCTGGCGTTTGCACAAGAGTTGCGTCTGCGCACCGCGCAGCTTGCGAATCTGCTCGATCTGCTCGAAGAGATAGCGCTCCGCGAGCATCGGAGCGTGCTATCGATCCTGGAGAGCGACGAGATAAGCAACGCCGCAGCATCCGGCGGTTCCGGGCCGGCGCGCGCCAGCCGCGTGCTCGCCGCGCTGCGCGCGGTCCGGTTTCCGCGTCTCACCCGCATCCGCTCCGAGCTCGAAGCGCGGCTTCGCGCGCTTCGCATCCCGCCGAACCTCCGTGTCCGGTTGCCCCGCGAGCTTTCCTCTGATGAGCTTACACTCGAGCTGCGGGCCGCCTCGCGCGCCGAGCTTGAGACGGGATTGAACGCATTGGAACGAATCGGGCCCGACCTGGCCCGCATCGTGGAGCGGCTCGGTGGCACTGATGAAGCTTGAGCTGGATGCGATCGTGATCGAAGAAGCGTGCCGAGAAAGCGCGCTCGCGCGGCGGATTCTCGCGCGCGCCGACGGCATTCCGATCGACTACGTCGCCGATACACGCGCATCGATCGTTGCGGATCGCTCGGCGCGCGACGCATTCGCAGCCGCCAAGCGCCGCATGATCGTCACCAGCAAGCGCGGCGGCTTCGTGATCGCGTGTCCGGCGGCATCGTCGAAATTCGCCTGCTGCGGCTATCTCGTGATGAACCTCGCGTCGAACTGTCCGATGGATTGCAGCTACTGCTTTTTGCAGGAATATCTGGCCGACAATCCCGGTTTCCGGATCTACGCGAATTACGCTGACGCGTTCGACGAGCTCGAGCGTCTGAGCCGCACTGCCGGCGGGCGAAGCCTCCGAATCGGCACCGGCGAGCTGACCGACTCGCTCGCCTTCGACCGTCTGACGAGCGTCAGCGTCGATTTGGTCGAATTCTTCGCGCGTCAATCGAGCCTTGTGCTCGAACTCAAGACCAAGACCGACGAGATCGAGAATCTGATGCGCGTCGATCCGCGCGGTCAGACGTTGGTCTCATGGACGCTGTCACCCGATGCGGTGTTTCGCAGCTCCGAGCGCGGCACGGCGTCGCCGGCGCTGCGAATCGCGGCGGCGCGCCGCGTGCTCGACGCCGGTTATCGCGTGGCGTTCCATCTCGATCCGATCATCGCCTACCCCGGCGCGCAAACCGATTACACCGCGCTGCTCGAAGCGCTGTTCGACACCATCGCTCCGGAACGCATCTCGTTCATGAGCCTGGGCGGCCTTCGGATGACGCCCGCCCTTCGCCGCATCGTGCGAAGTCGCTTTCCAAACGATCCGATGATGGTGGGCGAGGATGTCTTATCACCCGACGGCCGGTTTCGCGCCTTCGCGCCGCTGCGCGTCGGGCTCTACCGTGCGCTTCACGATCGAATCCGTCGCGCCGGCGTCGTATCGCCGTTGTATCTATGCATGGAGCCGCCGAGCGTTCACGAGCGCGTGTTCGGAACCCGACCTGCCTCGCCGGGCGCGCTCGGCGAATGTTTGGTGCAGGAGCGCGGATGACGCAACGAGCGCGAGGCGCACGCGTCACGTCAGCCAATGGCCGCGTGAGACCGTCGTCGGTCGGCTCGGCAGCGGATAATCGCGGCCGGCCGATCGGCGTGTTCGATTCAGGAATCGGCGGCCTGACGGTGCTGCAAGCGCTTGTCGAGCTGATGCCGCACGAGGATTTCATCTATCTCGGCGACACCGCGCGGCTCCCGTACGGAACCAAGTCGAACGAGGTCATCATCCGCTATTCGCGCGAGAACACGGAATTCCTGCTCGCCAAAGGTATTAAGCTGCTGGTGGTGGCGTGCAACACCGCGAGCGCGGTCGCGCTGGACGAGATCGCGCGCGCCACGATCGTGCCGGTGATTGGCGTCATCGAGCCGGGCGCCGCGGCCGCGGTCAAAGCCTCGCGCAGCGGCAGAATCGGCGTGATTGGCACCGAGGCGACGATCGCTTCTGGCGCCTACACGCGCGCGATCCAACGGCTTCGGCCGCGCGCCGAAATCTACACTCGCGCCTGTCCGCTGTTGGTGCCGCTGGTCGAGGAGGGATGGACCGACAATCCGATCGCCGAGCAAACCGTCGCACATTATCTCGGCAGCCTCAAAGACAGCGGGATCGATACGCTGCTGCTGGGATGCACGCATTATCCATTGCTGAGCGGACTTATCGCGCGAATCCTTGGGCGGGGCGTACGTATCGTCGATTCGGCGACGGCGACCGCAGCGGCGGTGCGCCAACGGCTCGCGTCGCTCCATATCGCGCGGCGTGACGGACTTGGCGGACGTCAAAGTTTCTTCGTCACCGAAACGCCGGAGCGGTTCATCCGCGTCGGCAGACGCTTTCTCGGTCCGCAGGTCGAGAGCGCGGTCCGGCTCGAACGCTGAAAAAACCTTTCGCGTAATGTAAACTGAAGGCCACGCCCCTGGCAGTAGCGGCGTGCTGCGAGGAATCTCAATAGGACATGGCTGCATCCTTAACCGTAATAGCGCGCAAGGTATTCGGCTCGAAGAATGATCGCGAGCTGAAGCGCCTGCAACCAAGCGTCGAGGCGATCAACCGGCTCGAACCCGCGATCGCACAGCAAAGCGACGAGCAGTTGCGCGCAAGGATCGCGGAATGGAAGGCGAAAATCAGCGCGATAGCGGATCGCGAAGAGCGCGAAGAGGCGATGGAGGAAGTGCTGCCGGAGGTCTTCGCGGTGGTGCGCGAGGCCGCCAAGCGCTCGCTGGGCCAACGCCATTTCGACGTCCAGTTGATCGGCGGGATGGTACTGCATCACGGCAAGATTGCTGAGATGAAGACCGGCGAAGGCAAGACGCTGGTTGCAACGCTGCCCGCGGTCCTAAATGCGCTCGGCGGGCGCGGCGTCCACGTCGTCACCGTGAACGATTATCTTGCCCGGCGCGATGCCGAATGGATGGGCCGCATCTACCACCGCCTCGGGCTGAGCGTCGGCGTCATCGTGCACGGCCTGACTGACGCCGAGCGGCAGGCCGCCTACAACGCCGACATCACCTACGGGCAGAACAACGAGTTCGGCTTCGACTACCTGCGCGACAACATGAAATTCAACCTCGCCGATTACGTGCAGCGCGAGCACAATTTCGCGATCGTCGACGAAGTCGATTCGATTCTGATCGACGAGGCCCGCACGCCGCTGATCATCTCCGGCGCATCCGAAGAATCGACCGATACCTATTACGTCGTCGATCGCGTGATTCCGCGTCTGCGCGCCGAGGAGCACTATACGATCGATGAGAAGCTCAAGACCGCAGCGCTCACCGAAGAGGGCGTGGCGCGCGTCGAGGAGCTGCTCGGCGTGGAGAACCTCTACGATCCGCGTAACATCCTGCTGCTTCATCATGTCAACCAGGCGCTCAAGGCCCATACGCTCTTCAAGCGCGATGTCGAGTACGTGGTGAAGGACGGACAGGTCGTGATCGTCGATGAGTTTACTGGGCGGTTGATGCCCGGACGGCGATGGAGCGACGGGCTCCATCAGGCGATCGAGGCGAAGGAAAACGTCAAGATCGAATCCGAAAACCAGACGCTAGCGACCATCACCTTCCAGAACTATTTCCGGACGTACAAGAAGCTTGCCGGGATGACCGGCACGGCCGACACGGAAGCGGTCGAATTCCGCGAAATCTACAACCTCGACGTGATGGTGATCCCGACCAACAAGCCGATGATCCGCGTGGACAATAACGACCTCGTTTACAAAAGCGAGGCAGAGAAGTTCGACGCGGTGATCGAGGAGATCCGGGACTGCCACGAGCGCGGACAGCCGGTGCTGGTAGGCACTGTCTCGATCGAGAAGTCCGAGCGGGTCGCGAATCAGCTCAAGCGCACTGGCATCAAGCATTACGTGCTGAACGCCAAGAATCACGAGCGAGAGGCTGAGATCGTCGCGCAGGCGGGCCGTTACAAGGCGGTGACGATTTCGACCAACATGGCCGGCCGCGGCACCGACATCGTGCTGGGCGGCAATGCCGAGTTCATGGCGGCGGCCGAAGCCGGTACCAAGGATCCGGCCGATCCGGCGTATCAGGCGGCGCTTGCGAAATATCGAGCGCAATGCGATGCGGAGCGCGAACAGGTGCTGAAGGCGGGTGGCCTGCACATCCTCGGCACCGAGCGGCATGAATCGCGCCGTATCGACAATCAGCTTCGCGGACGATCCGGGCGCCAGGGCGATCCGGGCTCATCGCGCTTTTTCGTCTCACTGGAAGACGACCTGATGCGCATCTTCGCCGCCGATCGGCTAAAGGGCCTGATGAACCGCATCGGGATGGAAGACGGCGTGCCGATCGAGCATCGGATGGTCTCGCGCGCGATCGAAAACGCGCAGAAGAAGGTCGAAGCGCACAACTTCGACATCCGCAAGCATCTGCTTGAATACGACGACGTGATGAACAAGCAGCGCGAGGTGGTCTACCATCGCCGCCGCGAACTGCTCGGCGAAGCGCCGCTCAAGGACGATATTCTCGACATGTGCGATGCGCTGGTCGAGGGCATCGTCGAGGCGCACGTCGATCGCGAGGCTGAGCCCGATCAATGGGACTGGAAGGCGATCGAAGACGCCTTCTACAAGCAGTTCAAGTTCCGTTTCAACTTCATGCAGAATCTCGATGGCAAGGCGATTGACACGCCCGAGGATCTGATCGAAATCGCGAGCGCGCGCGTACGCCGTCTTTACGACGAGCGCGAGGAGCAGTTCACGCCGGCCGTGATGCGGCAAATCGAGAAGATCGTCTCGCTGCAGACGCTCGACTCGCTGTGGAAAGATCATCTGCTCGCGATGGACCACCTCAAGGAAGGCATCGGGCTGCGCGGCTACGCCCAGCAGAATCCGCTGGTCGAATATCAGAAGGAAGGCTTCGCGATGTTCGAGGCGCTGATGGCCACGATGCAGGAGGACGTCGTCGAGAAAATCTTCTCGGTTCAGGTCACGCGCGAGCAGGATGTGCAGCAGATGCAGCCGCAGACGCGCCCCCAGCGCGTTGTGATGAGCCACGGCGGCGCGGTGGAAAGCGAGAACGCGCCGACCATCAAGCGTGAAGGCGACAAGGTCGGCCGCAACGATCCCTGCCCATGTGGCTCGGGCAAGAAGTACAAGCGCTGCCACGGGAAGTAATTTCGTTCGATCGGAATCGCGCGCACTGTGCTTGCGTCCGCGTTGAGCCGCCACGTATAAATCGGCGGCTGGAGGACGGCGGATGGAGGTACGAACAGGCGCAACGCCGGTGCGCGGCTTTCACTTCGCGGGCGTCAGCGCGGGACTCAAGACCAATCCCGGGGTGAAAGATCTCGGGCTGATTGTCGCCGATTCCGAGGTTGCTGCGGCGGGCGTTTTCACTGCTAATCGCGTGCAGGCGGCGCCGGTCGCGATCGCGCGGCAATCCCTCGCGCGCGGACGGCTGCGCGCGATCGTCGCCAATTCCGGATCGGCGAACTGCTTCACCGGCCGCGCCGGCTTGAAACTCGCGCGCGATTCCGCGGCTGCGGTGGCCCGCGAACTGGGATGCGCTCCGGGAGCAGTCGCGCCGTGCTCCACCGGCGTCATCGGTCATCTTTACGATTTCGACAAATACCGGCGCGGCGTGAACGAGGCGGTCGCCGCGCTCGCGCCCGATGGGCTCGAAGGCTTCGCGCGCGCCATTATGACCACCGACACGCGCCCGAAGCTCGCTTCGGTCGCGCTTCGACTAGGCGGCGCCGAGTTGACCATCGCGGGCGCGGCGAAAGGGGCCGGAATGATCGAGCCGCATATGGCCACGATGCTGGCGTTCATCGTGACCGATGCGGCGGTTCCCGCCGCCGCCCTGCGCGGCATCCTGAGGCGCATTCTGCCGGTCAGCTTCAACGCGATCACGGTCGATGGCGACATGTCGACCAACGACACGCTCATCCTGATGGCCAGCGGGGCGGCTGGTAATCGGCGACTGTCGTCGCGCGAGTTCGCTTCGTTCGAAGCCGGGGTGCGCGAAGTGGCGCGATCCCTGGCATGGCAATTGGTCTACGATGGCGAGGGCGCGACCAAGCTGGTTCCGATCGAGGTGCGCGGCGCGCGCAACGAAGCCGACGCCTTTCGTGTCGCGCGCAAGATTGCGAACTCGCCGCTGGTGAAGACCGCGTTCTTCGGCTGCGACCCCAACGTCGGCCGAATCATCGCGGCCGCCGGCGCATCCGGCGTCGCATTCGATCCCGAACGGCTCGATCTGCAGGTCGGCGGGGTGCGCATCGCCGCGCGCGGCGCGTTGCTCGTCGATGCGCTGCCCGAGGCGCAGGCGCGGATGCGCGAGCGCGAGTTTCGCGTCATCCTCGATCTCAAGCAGGGCCGCGCGCGGGCGGTCGTCCTGACCAGCGATCTGAGCTTCGACTATGTTAAAATCAACGCCGAATACACCACCTGATTGATTCGAAGGGAGGCGGGCTTGGCGTTCAGAAAAGTCGCGCAGCGCGGCGAAGTCGCGGAAGGCAGCGGGCGCATCATCGAGGTCGCTCCCGGTCGCTTCATCGCCTTGTTTAACGTGGGCGGAAACTTTTACGCGCTCGACAACGAATGTCCGCACGAAGGCGGGCCGCTCGGCGAAGGTGATGTCGATCGCGGATGCGTCACCTGCCCGTGGCATGGCTTTCGTTTCGATCTATCAAATGGCGCATGCCTCAACGCGCCGCGGCTTAAGGTCGCGAGCTTTGCGGTTCGCCTCGAAGGCGAAGATGTCCTGGTCGATGCATGATGCCGGGTCGGGCACGACTTGATGCCGCGATAATCCGTGAGCGGATCGAGCGGGTGTACGCCGAGCAGACCGTGCTCGATGAAGCTGGCGTCAGCCACAAAATTCTACCGATCGCAGTGACTCCCGAGCGCGGCGCGTTTATCGCGGATCTATGCCGCGCCGAGCGGCCATCGAGGACGCTCGAAATCGGGATGGCGTGGGGACTCTCGACGCTCCACATCCTGCTCGCGCTGGCCGAGGATCGTGGCGATGCGGCCGGCGAGCCGCATCTCGTGATGGATCCGTTCCAGGGTTCGCGCTTCCGCAATGCGGCGTTGCGCTTGGTGGGCGAAGTCGGCGCGGAAGCGATGCTCGAGTTTTATCCTGAGCCGTCGGAGATCGTGCTGCCGCGGCTGCTCACGGCCGGCAGGCAATTCGATCTGGTGTTCATCGACGGCGACCATCGCTTCGATCCCGGCTTTGTCGATTTCTTTTACGTCCATCGATTGCTGAAGCCCGGCGGCCTTGTAATCTTTGATGACGTGCTGTTCGACGGCATCTATCTGACCACGCAATGGGCCGAAACTAATCTTGGTTACGAGCCGGTCGCGACCCATCCGCCGGCGCCGCGACGTTCACGTCGCAGCCAAATCAGCCGGCTGCAGCGCGCGCACATTGGCGCGTGGCGAAAGCCGATGCGCGAGATCGAGCGCGATCGCTTCCACTTTGTTCCGTTCTTCAACGGCTTCGTGCCATTGAAGGACATCCCGAAACCCGACCCTCGACGCGTCGAGCGCAATCGGCTGAATCATGACGGTCTGCTCGCGTTGCGGGCGGGCGATCGCGTGGGCGCGCGGCGCGCCTTCGCGGCGGCGCTGAAGCTCGATCCATCGTACACGGCGGGTTATCTGCGCTGGATGCGGACTTTCCTGCCGCCGGGCATCGCGGCGATGCTGACCGGGCGAACGCGCGGCTGAGCCGGGCGCCGAATTTCGATCGTCAGGCTTTGCGGGTGCGGCCGGTCAACATCCGCGCGAGCGGCGTCGGTAGAAACGTGCGCATCATCCGAAGGGTGTTTTTGAGATTGATCGGGTCGTAGCCAAGCGCACCTATAAAATCGCGGCGGGCGTCGATGAAGCGCCCCTCGCGCATCGCGAGCAGTCCGCGATGGCCCAATTCGTTGGCGTGCGCGCGCCGGTTGTCCTTCTCGATCGATTCCATCAGCCGCCGCCCGCGAGCTCCGTATCGCGCGATGACCATCTTGCCGAGCGCCTTGCGGCCTTCGTTGTTGGTCTCGATGTAATCGGGGTAGGGCAGAATCCGGTAGCGGACGAGAATTTCGGGGACGTAATGGAAATGGCCGAGCTCGCGGAGCCGCAGCCACATGTAAACGTCCTCGCACGCCTTGAAGACGCCCGGCGCCTCGAAGAAGCCGCCGACCTCCTCGTAGGCTGTGCGCCGGATGACGGCGAGGCTCGGCACGATCGGCCACCAATGCGCAAGCATCTCATCCAGTGTCGGCGCGTGGTCGCGTTCCGGAAGAACGAAGGCGCCGCGCTCGCGGCCGCTGTCCTCGAACATTTGCGCATTCGAGGAGACCAGCACGCACCCCGGATCGGTCTCGAGAAGCGGAACGGTATGCGCGAGCTTTTCCGGCATCCATTCGTCGTCGGCGTCGAGGAACGCGATGAACTCGCCGCCGGCGGCACGAATCCCGGTGTTCCATGCCGCGCTGCATCCTCCGCGTTCACGATTCACGATCCGGATGCGATCGCCGTAGCGGCTGAGGATCGCCGCGGTGCCGTCGGTCGAGCCGTCGTTGACCGCGATCAGCTCGAAATCCCGCCAGGTTTGCGCGAGCCCGCTTTCGAGCGCGCGCTCCAGCGTGCGCTCGCTGTTGTAAACCGCCGTGATGATCGAGACGGACGGCATCGGGTCAAGCGTACCGCGAGCGCCCGGTCAATCGCCGCGCGATGCCTTCAGGCAGGAAGGTGCGCATCAGGCGCAGCGCATTCCTGATGCTCGTCGGATCGCAGCGGAGGGCATAAGCAAAATAGCGGCGTGCGTCCGCGCTCCGCCCCTCGCGCATTGCGCGCAGCCCCAGGTACCCGAGCTGATTGACGTTATAGCTTCGCTGCCGATTGCGCGTTCCCCGCGCCAAACGCCGCCCCTTCTCGCCGTAGCGCTCGACAATTCGTCGCAGGGCGTATTTTTGCCCGCCCTTGTACTGCCAAATGTTGTCGGGAAAAGGGCGCGCGGAATACATCGCGAGTTTTTCCGGCACATAATGAAAATGTCCGAGTTCGCGAAGCCGCAGCCACGTGTAGATGTCGGAGCAGGTGTTGTAGACGCCCGGCACCGTGAAGAAGTATCCGACCTGCTCGAGTGCGCTGCGGCGGACCACCGCCGTAGTCGAGATGATTGGCCACAGATGCGTCAGCATCTCGTCGAGCGTTGGCGCGTGAGCCAGCTCCGGGTGGACGAAATCGTCAAGGGTTTCGCCGGTCTCGAGAAACTTTCCCGCGTTGGAGAAGACCAGCACGCAATCCGGATCGCGTTCGAGCGGCGATACCGTCATCGCAAGCTTATTCGGCATCCAGATATCGTCGGCATCGATCCACGCGATAAACTCGCCGCGCGCCGCGCGGCATCCCGTGGTCGACGCGCCTTCGCATCCGCTGCGCGCCTGCCTGATCACCCTGATCCGATCACCATAGCTGGCGAGGATCGCGGGTGTTGCGTCGGTCGAACCGTCATCGACCACGATCATCTCGAAATCATCAAACTGCTGGGCGAGCGCGCTGTCGAGCGCGCGCCGCAGCGTGCGCGCGCCATTGTAAACCGGTGTGACGACCGAGACTTTCATCGATTCCGCTGCACAACTTTATCCGAGATTTTCATGATTGTTCCCCCTCAAGCCTCGCGGAAGACCGCGATGGCCACCTTGGAACCGATTATCGCCGCAACCATCACTCGGCCCGGCCAACGCGAGCCAGCTCCGGTGAGCATATTTTTTCCTCTCCAAGGTTCGCCCGAGTTGGCGTTTCAAGACCCTAAAGCGAGCAATTTATAGGACTGTCAGCCGGCGCGCGACCGACCGGAGAGCGCGCGCGCCATCGAGGCGGGCAGGAAGGTCCTGACCAGACGCAGCGCGTTCTTGATGTCACCGGGGTTGTGGCGCACGGCTCGCATGAAGAACCGGCGCGCGTCGGCGGTTCGTCCCTCGCGCATCGCGACCAGCCCCAGATGGCCGAGATTGTGCCGATGGTCACGCTTGATCGCACGATTCATCCCGCGCATTAACCGTCGGCTCGCCGCCGCGCCGTAGCGCTCCCTTACCAGGCGCACAAAGACCTTGCGGCCTGCCGCGTTTTTCTCGATGTAATCGGGATAGTCGGAGGCCTCGAGCATCACGAGCGGCTCCGGAATGTAATGGAAATGCCCCAGCTCGCGCATCCGCATCCACAGAAAACCGACGCCGTTGGCGCGATACGCGCCGGGCTCCTCCCAAAAGCCGCCCGCCTGGTCGAAAGCCGCGCGGCGCATCACGGTCATGCTCTCCACGATCGGCCAGTAATAGTTGAACATTTCGTCCAGCGCGGGCGCGTGCGCCGACTCCGGGCCGACATAGGGACCGAGCACACGCCCGGCGCGATCGATCAGCGTGCCATTGGAATAGACCAGCACGCATCCGTGATCGCGATCGAGCACGGGCACGGTGCGCGCCAGCTTGTCGGGCAACCAAACATCGTCGGCATCGAGGAAGGCGAGATACTCGCCCTGCGCATGCTGTTGGATGGCGCGATTTCGCGCGGGACCGTTGCCACGGCGCTCGCCGCCGATCACGATCACGCGTCCGGCGTAGCGCTCGAGGATTTCTGCGGTCGCGTCAGTCGAACCATCGTTTGCGACGATAATTTCGAACGCGGGCGCCCCGCGCTGCGCGAACGCGCTGTCGAGCGCGCGCGCGATGGTTGCCGCCCCGTTGTAGACCGCCATGATGACCGAGACCTTGATCACGCGCCCGGCCCCGATTCGCGATAGCCGGCAAGCTCGCACAAACGCCGGTAGATCTTGAGCGCCTTCGCGGGCACGGCGCCGCTCGCCTGCGAGCGTCGGAGCGCCGGTTCGGCGAACCCGCGATCGATCGGTGCGTGCAGCGCCGCCTCGATCTCATCCCAGCGACTGCCATCCATGAGCTGGTCGTAATGCACGAAGATCCAGTGGCCTCCGGCAGGATGCTGAATCTTCAGGATGTAACGATAGATGTCGTACCAGATTCGAAGCGCCCAATCGCGGTTCATCGCGACGTCGCTGAGATAATTGGCGGTGGCGCACTCGGTCACGATGCTTGCCGCGGTGATCGCCGGATGACGGAAGGCGCAAATGAACACCGCGTCCGTCACGAACGGACGCCATGCGCCGAGCGTGTATGAGAAGCGCGGATCCTTGAAGCAGTACGGTTGGCGGGCGGTGACGGCCTCGATGCGCCGCGTGATCTCAGGCGTCGTCGCGATCTTGACCGACGGCGGCAGCGCAGCGAGCCATCGTTGCGGATAATGCATTTTCAGATCGCGTCGCCGCTGCGGCCGGAACAGCTTGGTCGTCAGACGCCGGCGATACTTGCGCATCGGTCCGGCGATCAGATCCTCGTTGATCGCGTTGATCTCATGATCCTCGAATTGACCCTTGGGATTCGCGGGACGCAGGCCCGCTTCATCGACAAGGTCGCCCATGAAGTAGCCGGCGCGTGCGAGCAGTCCCGCAGCGAGGCTGGTGCCGCTGCGCCCGCTTCCGAGAATCAGGCAATTACGCATCGATCGTCAGCGTCCCCCAAAAATCCAGCCGGCCCCGTAGGTCACGATCGCGGCCGCCACGCCGACGGCGAGGCTCTCGAGCCCGCTCCTCCACCATGAACGGGAAGTAAGTATCGTTTTCAGCGCGCCGACCGCGAACAGCGCCGCGATCGTTACGAACGCCGAGACCATTACCGCGACCGACGGAGCGAGAATTGTGTACGGAATGATCGGAATCGCCGCGCCGAGCAGGTACGAAATGCCGACGCGTAGCGCCGAACGGTGCGGCACTTCGAGATGCTCATGATGAAGCCCCAGCTCCTCGCGCATCATCACGTCGCTCCAGCGTTCGGGGTCGGCCGTGATGTGCGCGACGATCTCGTCGAGCAGCCGTCCGCTGAAGCCCTTGTTGCGATAAATCGCGCGGACCTCGTCGCGCTCGCGTTCGGGCCAGCGCGCCATCTCGTCGCGTTCCCGCGCAATTTCACTGTGATAGAACTCGAGCTGCGAGCGCGAAGAGATAAAGGCCGCCGCGCCCATCGAGATTCCCCCGCCCAGCATCTCGGCAATCCCCGCCATCACGACCACGCGCGCCACCGAAAAGGCCGCCGCGACCCCCGAAGTTACGGCAAACGATGCCACCAGGCCGTCGTTGAGCCCGAGCATCACATCGCGCATCCAGCCGGGTTCGGCGGCCTGCTCGTTTTCGGGATGCTGCGGGTGGTGCTCAAGCCTGCGTTTGGGAATCGGCAATGCCACTTGACTTCTCCGGGATGTAATCGGTGCGCCGGTCACGGACCTCCGCCGAGCGACACCACCTCAGGGCTGATGTCGTTTCATTGCGCGCGGGCCTCGATGCGCGCCGATCGAGCCGCGCCCGCATCCGCAGCAGCCGCCCGGCGACGCGGCGCAGTTCCGTGCGATCGTGCCCCGGTTCCAGGTACGCGCAAAGAAAACGGAGCCGCCCGGCGCGGTTGACAAACCGGCCGATGCTGCGATCGAGATGCATAAGGTTGCTGAGCCTGCGACGGATCGCGACGCTGCGCGCGCTTGCGAAATCCTCGAGATCGAGGAAGTAGACGCGGTAGCCGTCAGCGTCGGTTTCGAGCATCAGGTTGGTCTCCTGCAGATCGCGCGTATAGAGACCTGCGTCGTGCATTCGGCGGACTGCCTTCGCGACCACGCGCGTGATCGCGACCCGCCGGCTCATATCGCGCCGCAATTCACCGCGCCGACCCAGCGCGAAGACACTCAGCGTCTGAGCGCGTTGGAGTGCCTCGCTCACCAGGTATGAGCGGGTGACCGCGCCTAGCGCCGAACGAATTTCGAGCGCGGCGAGCGGCGCGGGATGTTCGATGCCGGCCGCTGCGAGCATCGCAGAGCCGCGTACGGCGCGCTGTGCGCGAGATCCGCGGATTCGCTCGATGAGCCCGCTGACCGTCGAGCGCGTCTCAATCTGCTTCACAAAGACTCTGTCGCCATCTTTAAGGTCAAGCAGACCGGCGCGGACCCGCCCCTCGGCTTTATGGACAGTGAAGCCCGCACCCCCGCATAGCTCATCAAGATGCGGCGCGAGATCGGCCCATCGCGGGGAACGGGCGTAAACCAGATGCGAACGCATGCGCGCATAGCTTAGCCGATCATCGCGCGATGGGCATCCGTTGGCGATCGCGCGCGGCGGCCGGGTGCATGTGCTAGCGTGGCCATCCACGATGCGTGCGTCGGTGATCATACCCGTCTATAACGGCGCGGCGACGCTCGCCGCCGCGATCGACAGCGCGCTCGACCAGGATTTCACCGGCGGCTTTGAGGTGATTGTGGTCAATGACGGATCGACCGACGCGACCGGCGCGGTGATCGATCGTTATCGCGGCCGGATCAAGGCCGTGATGCGCAGCAACGGCGGTCTCTCGGCAGCGCGCAATTCGGGCGCAGCCGAAGCGACCGGCGACTACCTCGCTTTCCTCGATGCTGATGATTTGTGGCATCGCGAGCGGCTGCGCGCGACCGTCGAGCCGCTCGATCGGAATCCCGCCGCGGTGGTCGCCTATTGCGATGCGGTCCAGGTCGATGAGGCCGGCCGCGAAATCGCGCCTAACTTTGTCAGCCCCGGGCTGGCGCGGGCCCCGACGATGTCCGATTTGCTGGAGCGATGGTGGCCGATCCTACCGAGCGCCGCGACGGTCCGGAGATCGACGTTCGAACAGCTCGGCGGGTTTTTCGCTCCGATGCGCTCGTACGAGGACATGGATTTCTGGATGCGCGCGCGCGAGATGGGCGAGTTCGAGTACGTGCCGCGCGCGCTGGTGGTCTACCGCGTGACGCCGGCATCGGAACGTCTGGTGAAGTACGAGCAGAGCTATGCATTGTTCGTTGAGCGGATGACTACGCGTTATGGCGCTGCTGTGCGGCCGCTGATTCGCGCGATTCGCCATGCTCACGCGACGGCGCTCGGCTCGCGCGGGCTTATCGCGATGAATCGCGGCGCGATGGCCGAGGCGCGCCGCAGCTTCATCCGCGCGCTCCGCTATGAGCCTGGCCTCCGCAACGCGCTCAGGCTCGCGCGAACCTTTCTGCCGCGGACCATCGCGCGCGCGCTTGCCGGCCGCAGCGCGCGGATGCCTGCGGACTAGCGGTTAAACTCGGAGGTGAGCTTCCGCCAGGCGTCATCGTCGACGCCCGCACGGTACGGCATGTAAAACGCAATGCGATCGAGCAATCCGGCGTAGCGATCCTTCACCCGCGCGCCGATTTCGTCGAACGTGCCGCTGACCGAATAGGTATCGACCATCTCGTCGGTGATCTCGGCGGCCATCCCGTTCCAGTCGCCGCGCGCCGCGCGTTGATTAAGCCGCTCGGCGACCTCACCCCACCCGTGAGTTTCAAGCACGATACGATAGGTGCGGGTTGATGCGTAAAAGGCGATCTGACGCCGGACCTCTTCGCGCATCCGATCAATTTCCGCGCGATCGCGTCCCGTGATAACGAAGGCGATCGTCGCCATCGTGACGTCGTTGCGGGTGCGTCCCGATTTCGCGAGTCCCGCCTCGAGGTTGGGGAGCACGAACTCGCGCAGGTACTTCGGCGAATGGAACGGATGAACGTGCAGGCCATCGCAGATTTCGCCTGCGAGCCGGATGATCTTTTCGTTGACGCCGGCGATGTAGATCGGAATGTTGCTGAATTCGTGCAGCGCTGGCGTAAAGAACGGCGTCATCAGCGAAAAACTGTAGAAGCGTCCGCGATAATCAAGCTTGGCGCCGCCCTCCGCCCAGCATTTGAAGATCGCGCGCAGCGACTCGACGTACTCGCGAAGCCGCGGCGCCGGTGCCTCCCATTTGACGCTGTAGCGCCGCTCGTTATGGCCCTTGACCTGCGTGCCGAGGCCGAGAATGAAGCGCCCGCGCGAAAGCCCCGCGAGGTCCCACGCGATCTGCGCCGTGACCATCGGGCTTCGCGGAAACGCCACGGCAATCGCCGTGCCGAGCCGGGCGTGCGCGGTATGCTCCGCCGCCATCACCAGCGGCAAAAAGGGATCGTCGCCAGTCTCGAGCGTCCAGAGCGCGGCGAAGCCTGCCTCCTCGGCGGCCCTGGCGGCGCTGGGCACAATGCGCAGGTCGCGCGTGACGAGGGCTGTGTCGAGTTTCATCGCTCTCAGTAGCCGCCCCCTTCTGTCAAATCCGTGCGCTGAATCGCACCCTGATCGAACCCGAGCGCGGCGCCGAGCGAGGTCGCATCGTTCTGATAGCGGGCGCTTAGATTTTCAATCGGCGCAGCATCCGGAAAAAAATATCCGCTCACGGTCGGCGCGGTACTCGTATCCCATCCGAGCGGCCATCCCGCTTGTTCGATATTGGATTCGCTCCACGATGCAGCCGCCGCGCTGTGATCCGTTTGATAAGACGGAAGCTGCGTGCCGCGAAGCGCGATGAATACGAGCATGCTGGCGGCCACCAGAGCGGCGGCGAGTGCGGCGCGCTGTCGATGGATGCGACGCATGCGTTCCACGCGCACGCGATCGATAACGCGTACGGCGAAATCGGGGCTGAGCGCCGGTTCGTTCATTGCATCATGACTCATTCGGTTCGCCTCCATCGGCGATTAATTGCCTTAATCTCGCGCGGACGCGAAACAGCCGGGACTTGAGTGCGCCGATGCTGAGGTTGGTGAGGCGAGCGAGTTCACGATGGCTTCGGCGTTCATCCAGCGCCAGGTCGATAAGTTCGCGATCGGGCGCCGGCAGCCGCGCGATCGCGCGCTCGAGATCCGCCTGCCTGGGATCGGGACCCTCGGGTTCGGCCGCGACCGATTCATGTTCGCTATCGAGCGCGAAGAACATCCGCTGCCACCATCTGCGATGCCGCAGGTGATCGATGCAGACGTTGCGCGCGATCCGAAACAGCCACGACTCGAAAGTGACGGGCTGCTTCAGCTTCGGGATTGCCAGCGCCATCTTCACAAAAATCGTCTGGCAGAGGTCCTCGTAATCGTGACGCTCGCCGGTCTGCGCGATCACGAACCTTGCGATGCGTCCCTGGTAAATGCGGATGAGATCTTCGAGCGCGCGTTCGTCGCCGGCGCAGGCGCGCGCGATGGCGCCGAGCGGGGGAGCGGCGGCATCGCTCTGATTCACGCCCGATGCGGACCGGAGAGCCATCACGAGCATTATAGTTGAGCGCATCTCAAAGCGCGCTCCCGCCGCGCACCAGGGGGAGGGTACGCAGGCGGGAGGCGCCGACCTGCGGGCGGGTGTTACTCGGGGCTGCCCGGCGGTCCCATAATCGAGCGCATCTGCTCGAACAAGCTCTTCATCTTCTGATGGGTTTGCGCGACCTTCTTTAACTGATCGGCGCTCAGGAGCGCGCGAATTTTGAGCGCGGTCTGCAATCGCTGCTCATCCATCTGCTGCTGGATCTTTTCCGCCTGCTTCTGCAGGGGTTCGAGATCCGCCGCGGAGACCGAACCCGGCGAAAGCAACTTATCGGCGATCTGCTCATGGATACTATGTAGTTTCTCGAAGTTACCGCGCGCCGTGGCGCGGTCCGACTCCAGGATTTGGCGGACCTGCTTTTGCTGATCGGCGTTCAGATTGGCGGACCTGAGCAGCATCATGAAGGGCGGCGGTCCGCCCGGGCCGTGCATCATCATGTGCGGTCCACCGAAACCCATGCCCGGTCCCGGCCCGGGTCCCATCTCCTGCGCCAGCGCCGCGCCAACGACCACCGATGCGACTATCGCGGCCACGGCGAAAATCCTGACCACGTTGCGATACTTTTTAACTTCCAAGCGGCTAAGTCCTCCGTTCTGCTCGAAAAGACGGACTGCACGGTGAAAGGTTTCAGGGTCGGGAAAAGCCGGAATGGGTTAATTGCCGGTGACCTTCAGCAGCCGGGCGGGAAAGTCGGTCAGGATTCCGTCTACGCCCATCGCGAGCATCGCGCGCATCTGCGGCTCCTCGTTGACCGTCCAGACATGAAGCTCGATTCCGGGCCGATGCGCCGCGACGACGCTAGCCGGTGTCGCGAGTTCCATGCCCTGGTATCGGGGTGGAATCTGCAGCGCATCGGCCGGCGCTCGATAACCATCTATCCCTGAGTTCAGCGCTGCGAAGAACTCCGCGACCTCCGGCGCCGAAAACCCGGTGGGCAATTCGGGGCGCAGCGCGCGCACCTCGTCGAGCGGCGCCTGATGTTCGCTTGCGATTAGCACTCGCCGCGCCATCTCGAAGCGATCGATGAGCGCGAGCATCGCAGGCACCACGCTCGGCATCGTCTGCTTGATCTCGATGATAAACCGCTGCTGCCGGCAGACGGCAAAGACTTCGGCTAGCCTTGGAATCCTGATTCCCCGGCCGCGAAAGGGAAATGTGATGCCGTCGAGAGTGAAGCCGAACCCGGCATCCGCAGTTGCGAGGGAGGCGAATTCGAGTTCGCGGATGATACCGTCGCGCCCGCAGGTCCGGCGCAGGTCGGGATCGTGCGACACGACGACCACCCCGTCGCGCGTTGCGTGGATGTCGAGCTCGGCATACGGAATGCCGAGGGCTGCGGAGGCCTCGAACGCGACGAGAGTATTTTCCGGGAAATGGCCGGCACCGCCCCGATGAGCGATCAAACGTGGCAGCGGTAGCGCGAAGAAATCGCTCTCCATCGCGCGCATCATACGCCGCCGGCCCCTTCTACAGGAGACGTGAAATCAAATCAAAAGCGCAGCTTATGCTTATTCGGAACTAGAGGCCGCCCTCGTAGCTGGCCGCCGGGTTTAGCTGCGCGGTGCGGTAGCGATGGTACCGATGGTGCGAATGATGGTGAAACCGAACATGAATTCCGCCACCGTTCTCAACAGCGGAGTTATTCTCAGCAACCGGAGTCGCCGGCGACCGGGTCGCGGCGGTTTCAGTGACGGGGCTTTGGCCAAAGTCGGGCAGGCTATTAAGCGCCGCCTCGTAGCGCTCTTTTATCTCATTGAACAGCGCGCGCATCCGCGGCGAAATTGGATGGTTCTCGCCAAGGTGCTCGGTCAGCGGATTCACGAAACGATCTCCGTCGACGACAGCGAAATGGAGATGCGGTCCGGTCGAAAGTCCGCTCGATCCGACCTTCCCGATCACCTGTCCGGCATAGACGTGCGTGCCCGGCGCGACCTGCGTACCGATCTGCGACAGATGCCCATAGACAGTCGCGACATCACCCGAATGAGCAATCCGCACGCAGCGGCCCAACTCGCCGCACCATCCTGCGGTCGTTACGCGGCCGTCGGCGACAGCTTTGACCGGCGCGCCATAGTGGGCGACCAAGTCGATACCTAAGTGAGGACGGTAGGTGTGGAGCAGCGGATGATAGCGCGAGGGCGAGAAGCCCGAGGAGATATATTCGAAGTTGACCGGGAAGCGCAGCGTCTGCACGTCGAGCGCCCGTCCCTGGTCGTCATACAGATGGGCGTTGCTGTGGCCGTCGCTGAACGCGAACGCATCGAGCGTTTTGCCCGAGGCCAGCGAAAGGCGCGCCGCTTCAAGACCGTTGGGCAGACGCCAACTGCCATCGCGCGCGACCTTCTCCTGGTAGATCAGTTTGACCGTCGAACCCGTTTCCAGCCGATTCAACGGATGACGGCTGTCGAAGGCCTTTTCGAGCGCATTGACAATCAACTTCGGGACGCCGTGACGCTTGGCTGCTTCACGAAAATCGCCGTGGACGGGAAATGCAACCAGCACGGGTCTGAGTTCGTACTGGATGGGCATCTGCCAGACCCGGATGAGTCCGGCACCGAGATCAAGTTCGATCACGGCCCGACGATAATCGACGTTGTAACGGAAGCCGCGCAGCGCGCCGCTGTCGGGATCCTTGAAAAGTGTGAGGGAATGCCCCGCGAGCATTACGGGGGAGTGCGAATGGCGCACAAATTCCGCCACCCACTGCTCGGCTTGACTGGCATCGAGGCCCGCATCCTCAAGGTAGCGCAACGCGGACTCGGTGCGATTGAGGACTGTGCTGATTCTTACGGCGGCAGCCGCTGGTTGTGCGGTTTCGACCTTGAACGGGATCCTGGTTTCGGTGGCGCCGGCGGCTAGTCCGCGGATCGGCTGCGTGACTGTCCCGGAAACTGCCGGATTACCGTGGATAATGAGGAATATCGCGCTGAACGTGACGGCGAAGGCGACTGCCAATGCGGATATAATCCACCCCTTGCCCATCCCCAGCATAAGAGCCTCGCCCCGAACCCTAGGACATCGTGGCGCCGAACGCAACACCTCGACATCGCGTTGTTTCAATACCTGTGCTTTGGTTTGTTTTTAAACCAGTGAGACTTTTTTAAACCGCTGTTTTATATTTTGGGATGTGTAATGATTGTCGCAGGCTTGGATGTGGGCGAAAAACGAATCGGAATCGCGATCTGCGATACCGAAATCGGCGCGGTGCATCCGATCGCGACAGCAACCCGCCATTCGATCCGCCAGGATCTGGACATCCTGCGGCGCGAACTTGAATCCCGCGCAGTCGAGAAGATCGTCGTCGGACTACCACTGAATATGGATGGCACCGAGGGACCGGCGGCGCGCCGGATGCGAAGCTTCGCATCAGAGGTTGAGCGCGTACTTGGAATTCCGGTCGAATGCTGCGACGAGCGGCTGACGAGCTTCGAGGCGCGCGAGCGTATCCGCGGCCTGCCGGGCGCGCGATCGCGGCGACAGCAGGCCGTCGATGCGCTCGCTGCGATGTTGATCCTCGAAAATTGGCTGGAGAAGAACCCGCATTTGCGGCGCTAACCGCTCGCGATGCGCGCCGCGAGCGATTCTTCGCTAATCTTGATAGTCGATGAAGTCTGCCGCCGTCGTGACCGCGATCGTGCTTGTCATCGCTGCCGGTGCGGTCGGTGTCTGGACCTTCCTTATCCGGCCGGTTCCCCGGTTTTCGGCTCCACGGATCGTGACCATCAATCGGGGTGATTCTTTCCGCGTAATCTCGCGCAAGCTCGAGCGCGCAGGGGTGATCCGGAGCGCAATCGCGCTGGTTGGCTGGGCTGAGTTTACCGGTGAGGCGCGATCGGTCAAGCCCGGCGACTACGAGTTCGCGGGCGGCGAAGGAATTGGCGATGTCCTGCGCCACCTGGTGCGCGGCGATTACCTCGTCGTCATCGTAACGATTCCCGAGGGCCTGACGATTCATCAGATCGCCGAGCGAATCGAGCGCGCCGGGCTTGCCTGTCAAGCCGACTTCGATTTCCAGGCCCGGCGCGGTCCGCTGATCGAGGCGCTCGGCCTGCTGCCGCTTGGCGCCGAGGGCTATCTCTTTCCTGCCACCTATCGATTTTCGCCGCGCGCCAGCGCCGAAACGATAGTCGCGCAGATGCTGGAACGCTTCTATGCGCTGCTGACGCCGGCGGTCGAGAATCGGATGTTCGAGCTTGGGATGGATGCGCGCCAAATCGTCACGATGGCCTCGATTATCGAGAAAGAGGCGCATGTGCCTGGAGAGCGGCCGATTGTCGCAAGCGTCTTCTACAACCGGCTGCGGCTCGGTATCCCGCTTCAGTCCGATCCCACCGCCCAGTATAATCCAGGGGGCGTAGCCGAGCCGGCGCTAACCGCCGTGCATCGCAATTCGCAGTTTAATACTTATGATTTTGTGGGTCTGCCGCCGGGTCCAATCGCGAATCCCGGCGAATCGTCGATTATGGCGGCGCTCTATCCGGCACAAACCGATTACCTGTATTTTGTCGCGCGGGGCGACGGGACCCATATATTTTCACGCACGCTAAAGGAGCACGAACGTGCGATCGCGATGCTCAGAAAGCGCAACTCACGGCCGCATGCGGCTGCCAGCCCCTCGAAACTCACGCCAAATAGGTTATAAACCTCATCGTGGCTGAACCGATCGAGCTGTTAGGCGCGGCCCATCGCCGCCTCGCCCTGATCGCCGGCGCGCGAGCGGCGGCGTTCTGGGTCGTACCGGCGCTGACGGTGATTGTGATCGCAGCGTTGTTGGGCCACATCGGCGCCATCACTTGGACACGACTCGGTTATCAACTGATTGCCTTCTCCACGCTGCGGCGCGCGATTCTGATCGCGGGGCTCGCAATGCTTGCCGTGGGCGCGGTCCGCGGATGGCTGGCGTGGCGCGCAACCGGATTCGTCGAGGCCGCCGGACGGGTCGATAATGCCCTCCAGGGGCGTCAGGAAATCCTCACCTTCGCCGCGCTGAGCCAGGAAAAGGACTCTGATGTCTACCAGCGTAGCACGCTCTTTTCCCTCCTGCGGCGACGCGTTTCGTCGCGGCTTGATTCATTCGATCCGCACATGTTCCGGCTCCGGTTGGGCGATCCGATCCGACGCTCGTCGAGCATCGCCGCGGCAGCAATTGCGATTATCGCGCTCACGACGCTCTCCTTGATCCGCCGAATCACCCCGGATCAGGCCGCAGCCAGCAAGCTAATCGAACTCGCGCGTGAGATCGGCAACACGCCCGCTGAGAGCGGACCGACCCAGGAGATAATCGCGGCGGCCGAGAGAGTGGAAAGCTCGAAGCTGCCGCCCGAGCAAAAGCTCCAGCAGCTTGCCGACCTGGCCAATCAACTCAAGCAGCAGCAACCCCAACCCAAGCCAAAGGACCCAAAGCAGCCGCAGTCCGGCGCACATCCGCGGAATCAGAGCGCGAATAATCAGACCGGAAAATCGAGCGGCGGCAGCGGGAACGGCAAGGGTCAGGCGAACAATGCCGGGGGCAACGGCGGCAGCGAGGGAGGGAAAGGGGAGGGACCCGGGAAGGGTTCGGGCAACGGCGGCTCCAACCAGGGCACGGGTAACGATCAAAAATCAAAGGCCGACGCCAATGCGAATCCGAAGCCCGGTGACAAGCAGAAGACCAATGAGCAAATCGCCGAGCTGCAGGATCAGATCGCGAAGGCGCAGGCTCAAATCCAGGCCGAGCATGCGAGTACTCCCGGCCCGAAGACCGAACCCGGTGGCCATGACAAGGGCAGCGGGCTCAAACCTGACAAGAACGGCGATCAACGGCTCGCCTCGGCCGATCAGAGCGGCAAGGGCGGCAACCAGATGAACCAGCCGGGTCAGAGCGGCAACCAAAAGCCTCAAGGACCCAAGCCCGGCAGTAATGCCGGCAACACTCAGGGCGGCACGAAGGGCGATACGCACCTTGGCGAGTTCCCCGCTCCGGTCGCCTACCAACGTTTCTATCAGCCGGGCGAGCATGGTCCCCCGATCGCGATTCATGATGCACGTTACGTCTTGTTTCGATTGCCGGAGGCAATCATGGCCGCGCCCAACGGCGGCAAGCTGATGCTCGACGTGAACACGCCGCGCGCCACCACGCCCTACGTCAATGTGCCGCTCAACGAGAATCATCCGCTGGAGGTTGCGCCCAACGAGCAGCAATTGGTACCGCCTCGTTATCGCGACTTGATTCGATAGGCAGGAAGGAGAACGGATGGGAGCCGCTCCACAGAAACAAATGTCCCCCGACGCGCGCGTCGCTGAGTTTCGCAAGACCTTCAGCCGCGCGGAAACCGAGGTCGGCCGCGTCATCGTCGGCCACCAGCAGGTGATCCGGAAGGTGCTCACGGCGCTGTTCAGCGGCGGTCACGTGCTGGTGGAGGGCGTCCCCGGGCTGGGGAAGACGCTGATGATCAAGACCGCCGCCGACGCGCTCGGGCTGAGCTTCAAGCGCATCCAGTTCACGCCCGACCTGATGCCCTCTGATATCATCGGCACCCAGGTGCTGACCGAGAGCAACGGCCGGCGCGAGTTCAGCTTCCGTCCCGGCCCGATCTTCGCGCACATGGTGCTCGGCGATGAGATCAACCGCGCTACTCCCAAGACCCAGTCCGCGGTGCTCGAGGCGATGGAAGAGCACCAGGTGACGGTGTTCGGCGATACCTACAAGCTCGACGCGCCGTTTATCGTGCTCGCGACGCAAAATCCGATCGAGCTCGAAGGCACTTATCCGCTGCCCGAAGCGCAGATGGATCGCTTCCTCTTCAAGGTCGTGATGACTTCGCCGAAGCCCGATGAACTCCGCGAGATCATGAAGCGCACCACCGGCTCCGAGATGCCTAAGACGCAGCCCATCTTTGATCCCGCGCTCGCGCCCAAGCAGATCGAGACCCTCAAGACCCTTGTGCGCGAAGTGATCGTGGCCGAACCGCTCGAGCGCTACGCGATCGCGATAATCGCGGCCTGTACGCCGGCCGGCCCGGGCGCGGTCCCCGAGGTCTCGCAATATCTGCGCTTCGGCCCGAGCCCGCGTGGTCTCCAGGCGCTGATCCTGTGCTCCAAGGTCAACGCGCTGCTCGACGGACGGGTCAGCGTCGCTTACGACGACATCGATGATGCAGTCGTTCCGTCGCTCCGCCATCGCCTGCTCCGCAACTTCCAGGCCGAGGCCGAGAACGTGACCACCGAATCGATTCTCGAACAGGTGATGAAGCGCGTTAAACGTCCGCGCGCCTAGTGATGCTCGGTCTGCCGCAGGAATTCAGCTCCGACTTTCTCGCCCGGCTCGAGCAGCTGCGCATCAAGACCCGGCGCGAGTATGCAGGACTCGGCAAAGGCGGCCATCTGTCGCCCCGGCGCGGCTCCTCGCTCGAATTCAACGATTATCGCCATTACTCGCTCGGCGACGACTTCCGCTTCATTGATTGGGGATTATACGGCCGCACCGACAAGCTCTACATCAAGCTCTTCGCCGAAGAAGAGGACCTGCTGACTTATATCTTCATCGATGCGAGCGCTTCGATGGCGCTGCCGGCCGCCGATCGCAAGTTCGAGATGGCGGTCGCGACCGCGCTCGCGCTGGCCTATGTTGCGCTCTCCTCCGGCGACCGCGTGATGATTCGCGTACTGGCCGGTGAAGGCGCGAAACCCTCGCCCGGACTGGTGCTCGGACGTCATCGGATAGTCGACCTGGCGCGTTATCTGTCCTCGGCAAAGCCGGCTGGAGAGCTTGATTTGGCGCATGCGCTGGCCAGTGAATTGGTAACCATTCGTCGCGCCGGCAAGGTCTTTCTGATTTCCGACTATTTGATGATGACCAACTCGGTTACGCGCGGGCTCGGACTCTTCACCGCCGCCAACATGGACGTGACCGCGGTGCAGATTCTCGGCGCCGGCGAGCTCGACGGCTCGGGCCTCGACGGCGATGTTGAGCTGGTCGATGCGGAGAGCGGCGAGACCGTGCGCGTCTCGATCGGCGAGCGCGAACGCGAGCGGCATCATCAGACCATGCTGCGGCTGTCGCGCGAGATCCGTACCTTCTGTTTTCGCAATGGACTTCATTACGTGCTTTACGTCACGGGCGCCGATTTCCACGAATTCTTCCTGCGCGCCGTGAGCGAGCTCGGCCTGGTTCATTGAAGTGCCGCCGATGGGATTTGCGTACCCGGGCGCTCTCGCGCTGTTTGCGCTGACGCCCCTGCTTGTCATCGCGTATCTCACGCGCGAGCGGCCGCGGCGTGTCCGGATTTCGAGCGTGATGGCGTACCGCGTGATGGGCGCGACGCGAAGCCGGCGGTTCGGCGGATGGCCGCAGCTCGACTGGCTGTTCTTCGTCGAACTTCTGATCCTGTGCCTAGCAGTGCTGGCCGCGGCCCAGCCGTACGTGATTCATAGGGATCGCAATTTCGCCGTCGTGCTCGATAACTCCGCTGCGATGCAAGCGCGGACACCCGACGGGAAGACGCGCTTCGCGGGCGCAATCGCCGCGCTGAGAGATATCCTCGGTCGGCAGAATTTCCCGGCCAATCTGACGGTCTACCTGACCGCCCCGCAGCCGCATCAGTTGTCAGCGCCGTTTACCTCGTTCTCCGCGGCGCGCCGCGCGCTTTCCTCTGTCGAGGTCACCGATGCGCCTGCCGATCCGGGCGCGCTCAAGGATCTGATCGCCGGTCTGCTCGCGAATCCGCGGCTTAACGGAATTTATTATGCGGGCGCTTACGCGGTCGCTTCGCCACTGCCGCCACGACTCATCGCGCGCTCTTTCGATGTTCCAATCGCTAACGCTGCGCTGAGTAACTTCACGTTGCGCCGCGAATCTTTCGGGTCACCGACGCTCCACGGTCATGTTGCGGTCGCGAACTTCAGCCCCTTGGCGCAGACGCTGACCGTCTCAATCAGCGCCGGCAAAACCGAGCTGGCCCACGCGCAGACCCATCTAGGACCCGACGAAATCGGCAGCGTCGATTTTCCGTCGCTGCGCACCGCCGAGGTCTACCAAGCCCGGCTCGAACCCGCCGACGGCTTCGATCTTGACAACACGGCGTGGGCGACGGCCGGCGCGGTGCGCGCGATTTCAGTGCTGTTCGTGAGCCCGGCGCCTGCCGATGCGCACGGACTCGATGCGCTTCCGGGGGTCAAAGTCATCACCCGCAAGCCCGATGCCTACACGCCCGAGGATCTGGCCGGCGCCGATGTCGCGATTTTTGAGTACGGCGTGCCCAAGGAACTGCCGAGCGTCAACACGCTGCTCGTCATGCCGCCGCCGGGCGAGCCCGTGTTCGACTTCGTAATCACTCCCGCGGCGCATCTCTCGATCACCGGATGGAACGCGACCGATCCGTTGACGGATGCGGTCAATTTTCGCCTGCTTAATCCGCGCGTCGGTGAATTCTTCGGCGTGCACGCCTGGATGAAGCCGGTGGCGACCGGACCGTCGGGCGCGCTCGTGATGCGCGGTGTGCGCGGCGGCCATCGATTCGTCGCGACCGGCTTCAATCCGTTCCCATATCTCGGGCGCGAGAACCTGCCGATGTCGATCCTGACGCTCAACCTGCTGAGCTACCTGGCCGGGCTTGGCTCCGACAGTTCCGGCTTTCGCACCGGCCAGACCTGGCAGGTGCCGGCGGGAATCGAGCGCATCGTTACGCCCTCAGGCAATTCAATCAGCGTGACGCCGGGAACGATCTTCAGCGCGACGACCGCGCAGGGTATCTATCAGCTAATTGGTGCGGGCGGCGAAAAAAACCTGCGCGCGGTGAATCTTGACGATCTCGGGGTTTCCGATCTCGGGCATGCACCGACGCTCCGTTTCGAGTCGGCAGACGCTGCAACGCAGCCCGCGAATATCTCGGTCGATCGCGCTCCGCTCACTGCCGATTTACTCGCTGCTATTCTGGCGCTGGCAATGTTGGAAGCGATCGTAGTCTATCGGCGCCGGCGCACTATCGCCCCCGCAATACCATGAACGTACCGCCGCAATTCGTCCCGGAAAGCCTCAAGGCGTACCTGGAGAATCTTCAGTTCGCGCATCCGGCGGCGTTCTACCTGATGCTCGCGGTGGGTGTAGTGCTGCTCTGGTCGCTGCTCAGGGTTCAGTCGCTCGGCCGCATCGGCGGACCCTTTCTGCGCGCGATCGTGCTGGCGTTATTCGTGATCGCGCTGGCCGATCCCGAGACGGTTACGCATTCGATCGGGAAGACACGGCCGGTAATGGTCGACATGTCGGCCAGCATGACCGATGCGATGCGCGGATGGAGCGCCGGTCTTCTGCGCGATGGTTTCAAGATGGCTCAAAGCGATCCGGCATGGACCTTCGGCGCTGCGCCGGTGCTTCTCACCGCCGGGCAGGTCGTGACCGATCTCGTGAGAGCGACGCCGTGCCCCGGATGCGAGCCCGGCGCGACCAACCTCGAGGCCGCGCTCGATCGGCTTGCCGCCGATCCCGCAGTGCGCAACGGTCGCGTGGCGCTAATCACGGACGGATGGGAGAATCGCGGCGACGCGACGCGCGCGATTGCCGCGCTTAACGCGGCGCATGTCAAGCTCGACATCTTCACGCCGCCCGGCGCCGGCAAAGTGCCGGACGTTGCGATGACGCAGTTGAGTCTCCCGCCCGCGATGGCCAAGGCGGCGCCATTCGCACTCGGCGTCACGCTGACCAATCTCGGCGGTTCGCCGGTGCCCGGCTCAATCTCGCTTTATGAGGACGGCAAGCTTCTGCAGCAGCGCGCCGTCACGCTTGCGCCGGGCCAGGAACGGTTCGATTTCAGTGTCGCGCCGAGCAAATCGGGCCTCGTGTCATATAGCGCCATTTTCAAGCCGGCGAATCCCGCCCTCGATCGCTATCCGGAAAACGACTCACAGGAGGGTTTTGTCGGCGTCGGCGCGCGCCACAAGATTCTGATCCTGACCGACAGCGCCCGCGATGCGGAATACCTCCAGACCGTCGTGCGCCGGATGGGTATCGAGCCCGAGGTGGTGGTGCTCGCCTCGGGCGCTTACACCAACACCAACCTGAAGGATTATCAGGCGATCCTGCTCAACAACGTGCCGCGGGCACGCCTGTCGCCCGCCGTTCAGGAGGCGCTGGCGCATTATGTCGCCGCCGGCGGATCGCTCGCGATGATCGGCGGCGATCAGAGCTTCGGACTCGGCGGCTACGAGGGCAGCCCGGTCGCCGAGGTGATGCCGGTAATCATGAAGCCGCCGCAGCATCGGCAACGCCAACGCGCGCTCGTCCTGATTATTGACAAGTCAGGTTCGATGGGCCGCGAGGACAAGCTCGAGTATGCGAAGGCGGCCGCGCGCACCGTCCTTCGCACGATGAGCGACAATGACCTGATCGCTGTCATCGGATTCGATTCGCAGCCGTTCGTGATCGTACCGTTGGAACCTCTGGGCCGGGCACGTCCCTATTTCGATCAGATGATCAACCGGCTCATCGCGCAGGGCACCACCTACCTGCTGCCGGCGATCGAGCAGGCGCAAGCGATGCTTGCTGCGACAACCGCCTCGATCCGCCACGTGGTAATTTTGACCGACGGCGAGACCGGCGGCACCGCCGTGATGTACTACGACCTGGTTGCGAGCATGCATCACGACGGCGGTATTACGATCTCAACCATTGCGATCGGCAACGAAGCCAACGTCCAGCTTCTACAGGCGATCAGCCGTTACGGCGGGGGCGCTTTCTACCAGACCGACAGTCCCTCCAGCCTGCCGCGCATCTTCCTAACCGACGTGAAGCAGCACGGCGGCGAAGCGACGATGGTCGAGAAGCAGTTCGTCCCGCATAGCGTCCGCCCCGATCCGATCCTGAAGGATATCGCCGCGCACCAGTTGCCGCCGATCCTCGGTTTCGTTTCGACTCAGCTCAAACCGCGCGCCACGATGAGCCTTTATGTCGATCGGCAGGGTAACCAGGAACCGCTCATCGCGAGCTGGCGCTATGGTGCGGGCAAGGCGATGGCGGTGACGACCGACGCGAGCGGACGCTGGTCAGGCTCGTGGGTGCGCAACGATTTCTTCATGCCGCTTTGGGATCGTCTGCTCGCCTGGATGACGCCGCCGGTGCCGCCGACCGAGACTCAGTTTGCCGCCGCGCTCGGCTACGACAACGGACGGATCAATATCCGGCTGGTCGATTACGACACCTCGCCGGGCCATCATACCCCCGACATGTTGAGCGCTACGGTGACGCGGCCCGACGGCGGCAAGATGCAGGCACTGCTTACACAAAACATCCCGGGCGAGCTCGCCGGCAGTATCGAAGCGGCGCGTCCGGGAACTTATCGTATCGAGCTGCGATCGCTGGGCGCGAAATCGCAGGCGCTGCCGCCGCTCGCCTACGCCGTGAGCCCCGCAGTGAATGCCGAATTGCCGCGCCCCGAGCCTAACTACAGTCTGCTCGAGACACTGGCGACCGCAACCGGCGGCCATCTGAATCCATCGCCCGGCGACGTCGGGATGAGCCGCCCGACGTTCGAGCATCGCGTCTCCCTCAGTTCGTACTTCATCGTCGCCGCGATGCTTCTGCTGATCGTCGAGGCGCTGGTGCGCCGGCTCACGTACTGAAGCTACAAGGGTCGCACGAGTTGGCGTTCGAACTCGCGCCGCATCGTGTTGATCGTGTCAGCCTCCGCGACGCTCTTGTCATCGCGAATCGCCACGATACGCGCGAAGCGCAGCGCCATCCCGCATTCGTATTGCGGGCTCCGCTGGATGTCGCTGTAAGCGACCTCGACGACCAGTTCCGGCCGAACCGCGACGATCCCCGCGGTCTCGCCGGTCTTGAGCGCGAGCAGACGCCCGGTGATATCGCGGAACTGTTCGTCGGTCAGGCCCTTAAATGTCTTGCCGACCTCGGCCAACCTGCCGTTCTGTTCGTCGCGCGCCGCAAGATGATAATTCGAGAGCCACCCGTGCCGTCGTCCATAGCCCCACTCGGCGGCGACGATCACGAGATCGAGCGTCTTCGCCCGTTTGATCTTGAGCCATCCTCGTCCACGCACGCCCGGGGTGTAATGGCTTGCGAGCGCCTTCGCCATCACGCCTTCATAACCGGCCGCGAGCGCCGCCTCGAAGAAGCGCTCGCCCTCGGCAAGCGAGCCCGGCACAATCCGACCGACCAGCTCAAGCCCGGCATCGCGGGTGGTATCGCTCAACCGTTCGAAGCGCTCGCTGTAGGCGCGATCGATCAGTAGCGCGCCGTCGAGCGCGAGCAGATCGAAGAGATAGAGCCGCACCGGCTGCTCGTTCTGCAGCCGTTCGATTTCGCGAATCCGCCGAAAGCGGCGCATCAGCTCCTGGAACGCCAGCGGATGTCCATCGGCATCGGTCGCGATCACTTCGCCATCGAGGATCGCGCCGCGCTCGAGCAGCGGAGCCACAGCAGCGCCCACTTCGGGCAGGCTGGGCGTGATCTCGTTGAGACGACGCGAAAAAATCCGGGCGCCATCGCGCAGGCAATGAATCTGCACGCGCGCGCCGTCTAGCTTGTGCTCCAGGGCGAGTTCGGGACCGATTGCGGCGAATGCTTCCGCGATGTTGGCGACCGGATGTGCGAGCATCGGCTTCATCGGCCGCACGGTCGCGGTCGGTCCCGATGCCGTCGGCGGCGCCCCACGCAGCATCCCAACCACCCGGCCGAGATCGCCTTCGAGCATGTGGAGGCGGCGGATTTCGGCGACGGGCTTGGACGCCATCCTGGCGATCGCCTCGAGCAGCATCCCTTCGCTCACCCCATGGCGCATCTCCCGGATCAGAATCTTGGCGATGTATTTGGCTTCGACCGAAGTCGCGAGTTGGAGCAACTCGCGCAATGCTTCGAGCTTGCGGGCGCGCGATTTTGGTCCCTCGATTGCCGCGATCGCGTTCAGCCGCCGCTCGACTTCGGCGATCGTGAGCGTCGGCGCCGGCTCGCTCGCCCGCAGGCGCATCGCGATTTCGATCGCCTCGCCGAAATCGGTCGCTGCCGCGAAGATCTCCTCGCCCTGGTCGGCCGCGCCGGTCATCTCGGCGACGATTTTCCAGATCGCGCGGCCGCTGATGTTGAGCCGGCTCTCATCACCCTGCGCAATCGCACGCCCAACCGTGAAGCGCGCGGCGATGATCGCTTCAACGGGGTCGAGGCTCGCCAGCAAGTCGGCGACCAGTTCGGCCATCTGGAGCCGGCTCTGGGTCTGGCTGAGCGCCTGGCACATTTCGGCGAACGCGAGGAACGAAGCCACGATGAAAGATATAACGCGGCTCCGTGCAGCGCGCGCAATAGCGCTAGGCCGCGCCGAGGCCGCGCGCTGGAGGCGCGACGGAGGCCGCGGAGCGCGCCGGCTTGCTCCAGTACATCAGCAGCTCTGCGCGCGCGATGTATTCATCCTGCTCGTGCACGAAACCGTGGCGGACGAGGATTCCGCCCAGGCTCTCCCGTGTGTAGTGCATCAGATGAACATCCTGGTAGCCGCTCGGCGCGAGAGCGCGGTAAAGCGCCTCGATCGCGCGCCACTCGACGCGGGCGTAGTCCGGCGTGCCGATTACCAGCCGTCCGCCCGGCATCAGCACGCGGTTGATCTCCTCGAACAGAACCTCGTTGAAAACGACGTGCTCGATCACTTCCGAGCAGACCACGCAATCGAAAGATTGGTCGCGAAACGGCAACGCGAACGCCGATGCCTGAAGCACCGGAATCGCATACCGGCGCATGTAGCGCATCTTCTCGAAGCTCAGGTCCATCCCAATCGCGTAGTTGAGGCTCTGCGTGTCGATGCTGGAGCCGCATCCGATGTCGAGCACGCGATGCGCACCCCGCGCCCATCGCGTGATGATGCGATGGCGGCGGCGATGCCAGTAGCGCTGAATCGGAATGATGCTGTAGAAAGCGCGTTCCTCGTAGTCGGCGGCGGTTAGCGAGTTGCGTACTTTCCAAAGGTTGACGGCCGACCGCGCGAGGTCCATCCCGAAGCGGATCAGGCGCGCGTGCGAACGTCCGGCGCCGCGCGGAAAATAAGTGAAGGGCACTTCGATGACGCTGAAGCCGCGGTTATAAGCGATGACCAGAATCTCCTCGAGCGCTTCGAAGTTGCGCCCCTGGAGCTGGAGATTCTCGAGCGCGGCCCGGCGATACAGCCGGAAACCGCTCGACAGATCGCGCACTGGCATCGAGAGCACGCGCCGCAGCACGCGATTGAGAAAGCGACTCGAAAGGTTGCGCACGGGCGAAGTGTAGGTTACGCCGCCACGCACATAGCGCGACGCGATCACGATGTCGCTGCGCTCGCGCAGCCGCCACATCTTGGCGACGAAATCCGGGTCGTGCGACATGTCGGCATCGAGCGTCAGGACGTAGGCGCCGCGGGCCTCATCAAAGCCGGTCTCGAGCGCGCCGGCGTAGCCCCGGCGGCGCTCGCGCACGACTCGCGCCCCGAGCGCGGCGGCCGCCGCCTGTGTGCCGTCAGTCGAGCCGCCGTCGACGACGATAATCTCATGGCTCAGATGCAGCCGTCCGGCGAGGGCGTTGAGCTGCGGGATCAGCTCGCGCAGGTTCTCGCACTCATTGACGACCGGCAGGACAACCGAGAGGTCCATCGCGTTTTTTTATTTGTAAAACCGTAATGAGGCAAATTTTCGATTCCCGCCGAGCCGATGACCGTGCGCTCGGGCGCGCGCGGCGTCGCTTGCCGACGCGAACGGCGCGCCGTAGCTTTAAAGACCGCAGTATTTTTTTGCGAGGTGGGGCGGACATGTCCAAGCGCGGTTGGTTCACCGTATTCATCTTGATGCTCTCGATCGTAAGCGCGGGGACGCCCGAGCTGGGAGCCCGGGTTGCATCCCGCGCACGTCAGCGGCATCACGCTTCCGCGGCGGAACTTCCGGAAATCCCGCTCAATCAGATTCATGTACTTGGCGATCGTCCGGTGCCGTTCGCGCTCGAGGCGAAGGCTGCGATGCTCATAGACGCGCGCTCCGGCGCCGTGCTCTACGCTTACAACGAACACGAGAAGATGCAGCCGGCGAGCCTCGCAAAAATCATGACCTTCTATATCACCCTCGAGGCGCTTCGCGACGGACGTATGAAGACCGACACGTTGATCACGATCAGCGAACGCGCGTGGCGATTGTCGGTCGATCAGAGCGTCTCGCACATGTTCCTTGATGTCGGCCAGCAGGTCTCGGTAAACGATTTGCTGTACGGCCTGATGGTCTCGTCGGGCAATGATGCCGCCGTTGCGCTGGCCGAGTACCAGGCCGGAAGCACCGAGGCGTTCACGACGATGATGAATCAAACGGCGCAGAAGCTCGGCCTGAGCGAGACGCACTTTGCCAATCCGGACGGACTGCCGGTCGAAGGCGAGTACACGACGGCGGCGGACATGGTGAAGCTTGCGCGCATCGTAATCGAACAGTTTCCCGATGCGATCAAATACACCGGAACCAAGGAATTCACGTTCCACAACATTCATCAGCGGAATTTTAACACGCTGCTCTTCTATGACTCGCGGGTCGACGGCCTGAAGACCGGGCACGTCAATGAAGCAGGATTTCATCTGGTCGCCACCGCGCATGCGAACGGTACCGAACTGATCTCCGCGGTGATGGGCACGCCGAGCATGGAGAAGCGCCGCACGGAAACCGAGAAGCTGCTGAACTGGGCATTTAATACGTTCATCACGGTCCAACCCGATTGGCGCAAGGCTGCGCCGCCGACCCTGCCCGTCTATGAAGGCGTCGCGCGCGAGGTCGCGATCGGGCCGCAAAACGAGCCTTACATCACGGTCGGACGCGGCGAGGAGAACAAGGTGACGCTCGCCGCATCGCTCAAGAGTCGCTATCTGGTGGCGCCGATCGTGAAAGGCACGCCGGTCGGAGAGTTGCAGGTGATCGCGAACGGCAAACCTGAGGGGTCAATCCCGCTAATGACCAAGGCGTCGGTGCCGCAGGCCGGATTGTTAAGCCGCCTTCTCGATCGCGTGCGGATGGCGCTCTAGGCGCGTTCCTGGGCGATAAACTGTGTTGTAGCTCCGTCGCGCCGGATGTCCTTGTCTTACTTTTCGATCCGCAACCGCCAGGCCGAGCCGTCAGGGCGAGGCTCTCCGACCGCGTAGCCTTCGGCTTCGGCGGCGCGCGGAATGTCGCGCAGTCCGCGTGGATCATCGAGAATCAGCTCGAGCGACGAACCGCGCTGCATCTGTTCCAGACGCACCTTGGCATGAGCCCAGTTGAGCGGGCATTTGATTCCGCGCAAGTCGAGGACGGCAAGGCGATTGGCGAATTCTGAAGCCATCGGAACAGATTCATCGTATCAAACCATGTGACTGGGCGCGCATAGGAGTGGGTTGAGTCGATGTTAATAGTCGACGCGCGTTACGTTTGCGATTGTCAGCCAAGCGCGTCATAGTGGGCGGCGCTCGGCACGGGGGGCTATTTTTCTATGGCATTAAGCAGTGACGACGGCGGGTTCGAGTCGCGCATCGGCAAGGGCGCCCGGATCGCGGGGACGCTCAACTTTCGCGCTCCGGTAAAGATAGAGGGCGAGGCGGAGGGCGACATCACGGGCGACGAAATCGTGATCGCCGAAGGCGCCGTGGTGACCGCCAAGATCACCGCGACACGCCTGATCGTAGCCGGGCGACTCAGCGGCGAGGCGACGGTGCGGGAGAAGATAGAGCTAACCGCCTCGGCGCGCGTCCAATGCCGACTCACTACGCCGAGCCTGGTGCTGCGCGAAGGCGCGCAGTTCGAGGGCGACTGCAAGATGCCGCCGGCGGGCAAACCCGCGCAGGCCAGCGTCTCGGTCGCGGCGCAGCAGCCGGCACTCTCACCCTGACGAAATTGCGAGATCGTCCGCCGGCGCTTTCAGCAGCACGGCTTCAGAACCGCGATTGTCGCGGATTCGCACGATCACGCCGCGCTCGTCGATTTCAATCGTCTCGGCATCGCCCATCCGCGGCTCGTAGCTCCATCGCAATCCGCCGGTGTCGAGCTGACGATAGGTCTGCTTGTGCGATGCGGCCGCGAGCGTACTCGGATTGAGGCTCGCGATGCGCCCGGTGAAGCGCGCCTGCCCGCGCGCGCGAGCGTGGGCGATAATCAGCGCTTTGAACAGGACCAGGTCGGCGTCGATTTCGCGGAAGCGTCCGAGCTTTACCACCAGGTCGCTGCGTCCGCCGAGCGCGCTCAGGCTGCCGCGCAGAAACTCATCGCGGGTTTGGTAGCTGGCGCTGCGCGAGAAAGGCCCCCGGCTGTAGCGCAGGACGGCGCTCTTGACGCGCGCCGCTTCATCGAGCTCGGCATCGACCTCGTAGCGATCGCCGCCTTCGCTCATCCGTCTGATGCCACGCAGGCGGGTGGCCGAGAGCACCGCCTCTTCGGTCGCGACCGGCCGGCCGTCGCGCCTGAGCTCGTAGCGATAGTCACCCGGCGGGAGCGTCCCCGCGATGAACAAGTCGGGCGAGCTTTGCGGCGAGTTCGGGGGCTCGGAGCTCATGCTTGAAATATACGTAAACCTCGCTCCCATCACTGGCAAGCTCGGCGAGCCGCGAAGCCCACGTCTCGAGCGCGTCGGCGTCATAGGATGTCCTGCGTAATCTTACGTAAACAAACGGCGCGGTCTTCTCGATCGGGGTGACGAGCTTTTCACTCTCGGCGATACATAGCGCGGCGCCGAAATCGCTCAGTGTCTGCAATGCCGCGTCGGAGAACCAGGATCGATTGCGGAACTCAAAGGCCGCCCGCAAACGCCCATCGAGACCGGCCAGGAAATCCTTAAGACATTCAATGTCGGTCTTGAAATCGGGAGGCAATTGAAAGAGCACCGGGCCCAGTCTGCGGCCAAGACATCCAGCTACTGCGACAAATCGATCGATGGCCTGGCCGGCGTCAACCAGCCGCGCGCGATGCGTGATGCGTTCGGGCGCTTTGAGGGCAAATCGAAAGCTCTCAGGGGTAACAGCCGCCCAGCGCTCGAACATCGCCGGTTTCGGCATCGCGCGGAACGTATAGTTGATTTCGACCGTCGGCATCCGGGCGGCGTAGTAGGCCAACATCCGGTTGCCCGGGGTCCCCGAAGGGTAAAAAGCCCCCAGCCATTCCCGATAGCTGAAACCTGAGGTGCCAATTCGAAAATCCCCCCGCGTAGGCATATTGTGATATGCTTAGAAGTGATATATGTATTAATCTGTAACCTAGAAAACCAAAAAGCTGGAATTCGGCTTCTTATTTATGTATCGTCAATGACAGCCAAAATGTTCTGCTCTGTGTTTTAACTTGATGTATTGACTCTAATTGGAAAATGAAACAACACTGGTCACTACGTGCGGTGCACACCAGTTACAAGAAGGTTTAGGTACAGATGCCAGATAGCGCCAAAGTTCTTACCGTGAACGAACTGGCCGAGTACCTGCGGGTACATCGGTCCACAATTTATCGCCTGCTCAAGAAAGGCCAATTGCCGGGTTTCAAAATCGGCAGCGATTGGCGGTTCAACATCGAAGCTATCGACAAATGGCGGCTGCATCAGGGCGCCGAGCAGTTGGCCGAACTGGGAATCGGCAGCGCGGAAAATTGAGGTTTTTGTTCGCCGGCAGCTCATTTGAGTTGCCTGTAGCGAAAGCACTTGAGCGAGTGGTCGTTCACCATCCCGACCGCCTGCATAAAGGCGTAACAGATGGTCGATCCGACGAAGCGAAATCCCCGCCCAATTAGTTCCCTGCTCATTGCGTCGGATTCCGCGGTTCGCGCAGGCACTGTTTGGCCCGACCGATTACGCCGGGGATGCCCGCCAACGAAGCGCCATATAAACGCGTCGAAACTCCCGAACTCCTGCTGCACTCCCAGAAATGCGCGAGCGTTTCCGATGGTTGCGGCGATCTTCAATCGATTGCGCACGATGCCGGGATTCAACATCAGGCGCGCGATTTTCCGGGTTGTGAAGCGCGCCACCGCTTCGGGAGCGAAGCCTGCGAATGCCGCGCGATAACTCTCGCGCTTGCGCAGGATCGTCTCCCAGCTTAGTCCCGCCTGCGCGCCTTCCAGAATAAGGAACTCGAACAGCTTGCGATCATCGTGAACCGGCACGCCCCATTCGTGATCATGGTATGCGCGCATCAAGTCGCTGCGCGCCCATGAACAGCGTATCAGTCCGTCGTTCTCCATGATCCGGAACCGTCAGCCCGAGACGATGCGCCGGCGGATGAAGACCGCCGCAAGCGTCAGCAGGATGGCGGTCGGCAGCAGGTAGGGCGCGGCACTCCGATAGTCGGTTACGGTTGCTCCACGCCGCATCAGGATCTCTGGCGCCGAAACCGAGAGCGCGCCGCCGGTTGCTGCGGCCAGATTGCGCAGCAGCTCGACATTCGGCGGCCGGAGCTTGAGTTCGGCGGCATCGGCGGCGACCGGCGCAACGATGAACGGACGTCGTTCGAGCACCTGTTCGAGATCGTTGGCCTTGAGCATCAACGTCGCGGTGTAGACTCCGGGCGGCAGCATTCCCGCATCGCCGCGATAAAGCGCGCTATCGACCTGACTCATCGAAACATCGACCACCACCTGACTGCCCGCAATGCGGCAATAGAGGCCGGCGACCGGTTCCGAGTCGGCCTTTTGCGCCTCGATCCTGACGCCGTCCGGCCGATCGGCTATGCGCAGGTCAAACGGGCCTGCTCCGCCCCGCCGCATCACCCAATTGACGAGCTGCGACCAGAATTCCGCATACCGGTTCCATCGCACCCAGGCCAGCGTGGTCAGCGCGTCGGGATCGGCGGTGAACACCGCGGCGCGCCCGAGCCCGTATTGCCAGGTTGCCAGCAACGGCTGAGTCTTGTCTCCATGACGGAGCTTTAGCGGCACCTCGGCGCCGTCCTTGACGTCGGCTTCGGCCGCGTAGTCGAGCGTCGGAATCTGATCGAGGTTGATTCCCTTCAGAATGGCGCTCGAATCGCCGTACTCGATCGAACGATCGTGCCGCGTCCGGTTCGAAGTACGCTGTGTCAGATGCACCAGCAGTTGCGGGAGCTTCTCGATGTCGCCAACGCGATAGAAGGTTCCGCCGGTCGCGGAGGCAAAATCCTGCAGCAGCCGCAGATTCGCGAGGTCGGGTCCGATGCGGATGGTGGAGACCGGAATGCCTTCGCCCGCGTAGTCGGCAATGAGACTGTCGTGATCGTGATACTCGCGATTGGTATCGCCATCGGTGAGCAGGATCACCTGGCGAACGCTGAGCCCGCTGGCCAGGATTTCACGCTCGGCGATCTCCAGCGCTTCCTTGAAATCGGTGCCGCCGCCGGGTTCGAGACGCTGGATGCGATCGAGCAACTGGGCGCGATCCTCTCCGAGCGGCTTCAGATGGGCCAGCACGTAGGGCTGTGAATCGAACGCGATGACGCCCACGAAGTCGGTGTCATCGAGCTGGTTCAAAAGCGCGATTGCTGCGCGCTTCGCATAACGGATCCGTTCGCCGTCGCGCACCTCGGGATCGCGCGAGTTGTAGCTCATCGAGTTCGATCGGTCGATGCACAGATAGACGGCGATCGGTTCGCGAGTCGGCGGCGGCGGCTGCGGGCGGAAGCTCACCGGCAGAATCTTCTCCAGTTCGCTGCCCTTGAAGTTGCCGTCGAGCATCGTTGCGCCGGTCACCAGCAATCCGCCGCCGAGATCGCTGACGTAGCGGTCGAGCGCACCTTGGGCCGCGGGACTCAGGCTTGATGCGGTCACGTCGGCGAGGACCACTGCCTGATACGGCAGGTAGGCGAAGGCGTGAACCGGCAGCGCCGACGGCGTCACCACCTCGACCCGGTAATGGCGGAGCTTGAGCGCGTCGATGATGCTCTTGCCCGGTGCAATCCCGGCCAGCAACACGTGCGGCGTTTCCAGCACGGAAACCGAGGCGCTCGCGCGGGAATTGATCATCGCCGCCGGCTCGGGGATCGAAAGCGCGACGCTCAGGTCGTACGCGCCGGGTTTATCGAGTTGATACGGCAGCTCGAAGCGATTCAGCCCGGGCCGTAAATTGACAGTCTGCTCGCCGGCGGCTTTGCCGTTCCTATAAAGCGTGAGCTTGCCGGCGAGCACCTCGTGCGCTTCGCTTTCGATATCCAGGCGCAGGGCGAACCGTGAATAGGCGCGCACCACGTCAGGCCCGGCTAGCGCGGTGACGGCGATGCGCTTCAAAGCGGAGGGCGGCGGCGCGGCGGCGTAGATCCGAACGCCGTCGTCGACAAGCGCCGGCACCGCGGCCATTGCGTTACCCTCGGTCTGGTTACCATCGCTCAGCAGGACGATTCGTTTCTCGGCATCGACCGGAAACATCCCAAGCGCAGTGGTGAGCGCCGCTTCCAGATTCGTGCCGCCGCTGTCCACCGGCTGATCGATGGAACCAAGCAGGCGCGGATCGCCGAGCGGAGCGGTCAGATGCGTATCGCGGCCGAAGCCGATGACTGCCAGCCGGTCGCGCGGGTCCATCGCCTGGGCCAGCGCGCCGACCTGCTCGCGTATCCAGGCGGCCTGATCGGGCGCTATCGATCGGGATTCATCAACCAGCGCGACCACCGCCGTATTGCCCGCGCCGACGCGGATCGGAAACTCGAGTCCTGCCATCAGCAGGACGATCGCGCTGAACGTCAGGCCGCGCAGAACCGTTTCGAGCGCACCCGCGAGACGCCGCCCGCGTGCGAACGCGAGCAGCCCCGGCGCCACCGCAACCGGCAGAAGCAAAAACAGCCAGAGCAAAAATGGCCGGTCAAACATGGCGCGCCGTCCATCGCGACCACCAGTCGCGCGAAAGCAGAATCGATTCGGCCAGCAGCGTGAGCATCGCGAGCGCCGTCAGCCACATGCCAAGCGCCATCACGCCGGCCGCCGTCGGCTCGGACCGATGCGCGATGGCGGTAGCCGGCAGCGCCGGCGCTTCGGCCTGCGGCCGGGCGGTGAGGTCGGACTCATCCTCATCGAAATAGTTGGCATATATCGAGGACTCGCCGGCCGGCGTCGAAAGCCGATAACGCCCGGCGCTCATCGCCATGAAGCCGACCTGTCCTGAGGTGTCGGCCGGAAGCTTACGCTTGATGCCATCGGGTTCGACCACCGTCGCACCGCCCGGCGCCTGGAACGTGACGTAGCTCGCGGTGTTCACGACCCGCAGATGCTCGGGAGCGGTGAGGCGCCGCACTAGTTGCACGGTGAGCAGCAGCGCTTCGAGGTCGTCGGGATTCATCAACAGATGATGGCGCACGTCAAAAGCGATCACGCCCAGATGTTGCTCGCCGTCATTCGCAATTGCGACCAGTGCGATCCGATGCTGCGCAGGGCTCCCCGCCGAATGGGCGATTACTTCGCTACCCGCGGGCAGCAAGACCTCGCGCGCCCGGCCGAGCATCAGTGCCTCGTCCGCCAAATCTGATTCGCGTCGATCCTCGAGCTCGATCGCACCGAGCGTCCGCCCCACGCGGACTATGCCCGCTCCCGAGGGCGGCGGGTAAATAAGCAGCGTCGCCGGCGCATTCAGGCCGGGTACATACGCGTCGTGCATCACGACCAGCTCGTAAGATTTTTGGTCGTTCGATTTCTTATATTGGGCCGGAGCGAGCGCTTCGACGGTCAAGTTCTGATTGATGCCGAGCAGGATTCGCGAAAGATCGTCGCGCACGGTCGGGTCGGGCGAGAGCACCAGGGCGCGACTCTTGGCGTCGCCCGGCGCCACGTAGGCCCATCGATCGTCGTCAGCCGCGAGCGCATCGCCATTCGTCGCCAGGTGGGCGTGCACGAGGCCGCCGCGCGTCAGCGGACCGAACGGCGCCACCACCTCGGATTCGGGTTCAACGATCATCGGGAAGTTCAGCCGCTCGCCGCGATCGCTTTCGATGGTAAGTATCGAGCGCATCGGATGCTGCGCGAAGCTGCGGATGACGCAATGTCCCGGCCGGATTCCGGGCGTGCCCGGATCGAGCGACACCACGGCGAGGTTCTCGGCTGGCGTGCCGATCAAATGGAGGTTGAGCCGCGCGGGATCGATCACGTCCGCAACCAGCGCGGGCGGCGGCGCGTGGTCGGTGAAGAGATCGATTTGAGCGGCCTCGCGGGCGCGGATGAGAGCGGCCTTCAGCGCCGCAGCCCGCGGCGCGACGGCGGCTGGCACGAGCTCCTCGATCGCGGCGCGGGTTGCGCGGCGATCGATGCTGGCTGCGTGCGATCCGTGTGTGCCCAGGTCATAGCCAGTCACGCTGAAGCGGGTGCCGGCGGCGGCATGCGCGACTATCGCGAGGGCTTGGGCGCGCGCCGCATCGAGCCGCGATCCGCCGCCCTCGCGCGCGCCCATCGCTGCGCCGAGATCGAATATCAGCGCGTGCGTGCGGTGGGTCGTGATCGGTTCGATAACGCGCAGGTAAAGGCCCGCCAACGCCAGCGACAACGCCGACAGGGTTGCCGCCTCGAGCCAGAAGAGTGCGTCGAGATGCAGCATCCGGCGCCGCACCACCGGCGCGCCAATCTCCTCGAACAGCATCAGGCTCGAGACGTCGACAGTCATGCGGGCGCGCGCCCGCAAATAGATGAGCACCAGCAGCGCCAGAGAGCCGCCGAGCCAGAGCAGATTGATCGGCGTGAGAAACCCCATCGCTAGACGACCAGCCCCAAACGCGGGAGTTCTCCGGTTATGATCCGGTCGAGATTGCCCGCGCCGAAGGCGCGCACGTAGGTAATTGCGTGGCGCCCGCAGAAATCGCGCAGGCGCTCGGCCAGCTCCTCGACGCGCCGGCGATAGCGCTCGCCGGCATCGTCGCCCGGCGCAAGTTCGCGAATCTCACCGGTTTCGATGTCGCGGATGCGCATCATCCGGTCGTGGAAATCACCGGTGCTCTCACGCTCGCCCATTACGTGCAGGACCTTCACCTCGTGGCGCGCCGCGCTTATCCGGCTGAGCGCATTCTCGTAATCCGAAGGCTCGACCAGGAAATCCGAGATGAGAATGATCAGCCCGGGCGAGCGGCGCTGAGCGAGCAGCTCGTCGGCCATCGCGGTCATCCGGGTTGCGCCTTCCGGCCGGATTCCATTGACGAACGGCTTGAGCTGCGGATACATCTCGCGTCGCGAGCAGACCAGGCTCCGATCAAGCCGCATCTTTCCGCGGCGGATGCCGAAACTGATCATCCGCACGGCGTCGTTTTCGTTCACGCCAAGATAGGCCAGGGCAGCCCCGAGCAGCAGCGCAAACCCGAGCTTGTCATCTGCGCGCGGCACCGCCATTGAGGCGCTCGCATCGATCAGCAGCGTAACCTCAACCTGGCGCGTAGCGCGGTAGGTGCGCAGCAACAGATCATCGAGCCGCGCGAACGCATTCCAATCGAGAAAGCGAAGATCCTCGCCCTCCGAATAGTTCTTGAAATTCTCGAGCTCGATGCCGATACCCTGCACCCGTCCCAGCGTGCGCTGACCGACCCGCGCGGTCCGCGCCCGCTTGATGCCCAGCGCCAGGCGATCCAGCCTCGCCAGAAATTCCGGCTCGAACGCGCGCGCCTCGAGCATAGCCTGGTCAGGTGCGCGTCGCGCGCACCGCTTTAATCACCCGTTCCACAATCTGCGCGGCGTCGACGGCGTCGGAATGAGCGGCGTAGTTGAGCATGATGCGATGCTGCAGCGCGAGTGGCGCGATCGCGTCGATATCCTCGTAGGCGACGTTCGCGCGGCCGTCGAGCAGCGCGCGCACCTTCGCGCCGAGAATCAGCGCCTGCGCTCCGCGCGGGCTCGAACCGAAACTGACGTAGCGATTGACAATTTCGTCACCCGCTCCGCCGCGCCGCTCGCCCATGAAGTTCGCGCCGGTCGGCTGCGTCGCGCGTACCATCCGGGCGGCATATTGCTCGATCGCCGGCGCGACCATCACCTCGCGCACCAGCCGCTTCAAGGCCTCGATCCGGCCTGCCGCTTCAGCATGCGCGAAAACCGGCTGGATGCCCGCCTCTTCGGGGCCGGTGGTCGACGAGATGATCCGGATCAGCTCGGCCTCGTCGGGAAAGCCCAGGCTGACCTTGAAGATGAAGCGATCGAGCTGCGCTTCGGGCAGCGCGTACGTGCCTTCCATCTCGATCGGGTTCAGGGTCGCCATCACAAAGTATGGCGGCGTGAGACGATAGCTCTTGCCGGCGACTGTCACCTGCAACTCGGCCATCGCCTCGAGCAGCGCCGACTGCGTTTTGGGGGTCGCCCGGTTAATTTCGTCGCCGAGCAGAATATGACAAAAAACCGGACCGGGCTGGAAGGTGAATTCACGCCGATTATCCTCGCCCGTCACGATCACGCGCGTCCCGGTGATGTCCGCCGGCATCAGATCGACGGTGAACTGGATGCGGTTGAAGCTCAGGTTAAGCGCCGTGCCGAGCGCCTTTACCAGCGTGGTCTTGCCGGTGCCGGGAACGCCTTCGATCAGGACATGGCCGCCGGCGAAAAGCGCGCTCAGCAATCCTTCAACGGCCTGCTCATGTCCGATGATCAGTTTGTGAATTTCGCCCTGGATGCGGCGGAAGGTGCGGGCGAAATCAGCTACGGTCAGGGGTTCGGCCAGCGCTGCGCTCATCGTTCGAAGATCCGTTTGATTGTGCTGCGATCCTCAGCCGGAACATCGGTGCGGCTGATCGGCTCATCAGCGTGCTGTTGCGGGTTGAGCGGAGCGTTGACTCTGGGCGGATAGCCGCGATTTGCCGCGTGACCGGTCGCGCCCGGGCGCGCGTCGATCGCGATCTGAAAGCTGCCTTCGCTCTTGCCGTCGTTTTCAGGCGGGCCGTAAAGACCCTCCGGGTCAGTACCCGCGCCATGCGATGCGCCGCCGGCATCGTCGTTGCCGCTGTGCTGCTGATCGGCAAACGGGTGCGAATCGACGCCGGGTTGCGGCTTGCCCTGCGCGGAATCATTGGGCGGCGCCTGCATTGCGAGCGGACTCTGATTTCCGCCCGGCTGAGTTTCCTGCGAGCCGTGGGCCGGGGCCTGCGCACTCGATTGCGGGCTGCCCGAGCCGCTGGGCTGTTCGGCGTTCGCGTCAGGCGGAGAATTCAGATTCTGGTCAGGCGGCGGCGACGCGGGATTGGAGCTTGGACCGCCATTATCGGCCAGCCGGATATCGAGCGGCGGCGTCTGCCGGCCGGTGATCTTGTCCTGGAGACGATTGGCGAGATCCTGCGCCGAGCGCTTCATTTTCGAGAGCAGATTCCTGTTGCGCTCCTTGCGCTGCGCCTCGGCCATCATCTGCGCGAGCTTGCGCATCGTGTTCGGATCACCGCTCAAGCGCGCCTCGTTGCCCGATGGATGATCGGAAGGCTGGATGTTGAGATCGCGGAGATTGAGCGTGAGCGGGGCCTGCGCGTGTTTGGCCACTGCGACGGGCCGGGGCGCGTGATGCATCAGAGGCGAAGCCAAAGCAGCGAGCAGTATCGAGGCGACCATCAGGTAGAGCGTGCGCGAGATGCGGCGGCGTTGGATGCGCGACGGGGCGAACTCGTCGCGCTTCAGATTCGCGTCCTCGACCAGATAGGGCCACAGCGGCGAACGCACGCTCTGCTTGTGCATCGCGATGATCGTCAGCATGCGGTCTTTGAGCTCGGCGCGTTCATCGGTGAGTGCGGCCACGGCCTCCGCGGTTTTGCTCATCCGCCACATATGTCGTCCGGCGAGCGCCAGGCCGGCGAGGCAGATGAGTGCAGCCAGCGCCGCGATGGTCAGAAACATCAGCGGCGCAAGCGTGAACGCTGCGAGCAGGATAATCGTCGCGGCCGAGATCAGCAGCGCGAGAGCGACGAAAATTCCCTGTTGGAATGCGAGTCCGTTGACCCGCGCGCGCACTGCTGAGAGCTGGCCGAGGATGAGTTTGAGCTTCTCCTCGCCGCGCGGGTTCTGTGGCACTGATGGCATAGAAGAAGAGAACATCCTGAAGCGGCGACCGCGCCGCTTCGTGATAAAAGGATAGTTTAGCCTGCCGATGCGCGCAACTTGAAACAGCGCCGACGCTAAAAGAGCCAGCCGATCGTGCTCTTGATGAAAGTGCCGTTGGAGGCGCGCGTCAACCCGAAACCGACGCCGAAATTGATTTCGAGCGGCGGAGTCAGGAACAGATCGAACCCGGGAGCGATGAAATGCTGCTGGGCCTGCACGCTCGGAAGCGGCGAGACCGGGCCGGTATCGCCCCAATACTCGACACGCGGCGCGATCCAGTCGAACAACTGATAGCTCGCCGAAGCCGCGGGCTGGAAATCGATGCCCTTGTTACCGGGTCCGTTGAAGGGCTTTTCGAAATCGAGGTTTCCGACGAACAGCGCCTTGCCCCACGCGATTTGCATGATCGGCATGAAATCGAATGAGAGCGGATGCGGATCGGCGGCCGAGCGCATGTAATCGAGCTCGAGGTTCGCTCCGAACGCAATCGGCCACGATTCGGTCTGCGGGATGCCGAAATGTACTTTGGTGCGCGCGCCCGCATACTCGTAAGTGCCGCTGTCGAGCCGCGCGGTACATAAATACTGCCCGATCTCGAGCCACGGCAGCAGGCCGTAAGTCGCCTCGAGTGTGTTGTGGATCTGATAGGTCGGCAATTGTGAATGCGCCAGCTCGCCGGTCGCTGTCGGCATCCACATGCTGTGCAACTCAGTCATCAACTGGTACTGCGGGACGGTATCGACGTAGTAGATCTGCAGCTCGTAGAAATCGATGGCGCGGGCGGTGCCGAGGCCCGCGAAAATTACGGACGCGGCGACCGCCGCAATCCGGGTGAAGCGGAGAAACATCGGCAGCCCGTGACAAATGCGGCTCAGCGTTTGAGTCCGGCGTTTTCGCGCGCGACCAGCGCGACCGCCGCCCAATCGAGCTCGCCCATCCCGCGCGCAAGTCCCTCGATGATGTGATCGCGAATCAGGCTGGCGGTCGGCGCGGGGACGTTGGCCTCACCCGCCATCCCGAGTACGAGCTCGATGTCCTTGAGGCCAAGCTTCAGCTTGAAGCCGGGCGGGTCGTAGGCGCCGCGCGTAATGATATCGAGATATCCCTGGTACATCGGCGAGTTGAACAGCGAGCTGGTCAGCACGCGTGCGACGGTCGGGACGTCGAGACCGCCCTTCTCGGCCATCACGAGCGCCTCCGCAATCGCCTCGATCGCGCTCATAATGAGAAAATTGTTGACCAGCTTCATTACGTGCGCGGCGTCCGATCTCTCGCCGAGGTCGAACGTCTGCTGGCCCATCGCGTCCAGCAATGGACGTACGCGTTCCTTCGCCGCCGCCGGTCCCGACAGCAGGATCCAGAGCTTGCGCGCCTTGGCACGATCCGGGCGGCCGACCACCGGGCAGGCGAGGTAAGCGCCACCGCAGCGCGCGTGCGCCTCGGCGAGCCGTCGCGAGAGAGCGGGTGAAACGGTGCTCATCGAGAGATGGACTCCGCCCGGCCCAAGCCGTTCGATGATCCCGTTATTGCCGAGCGAGACGGCCTCGAGCGCGGTATCGTCGGCGACCATCGTGATCGTGATGCCGCCCGGCCTCGCCGCGTCCGCGGGGGTTGCGGCGCGCCGCGCGCCTCGCGCGACCAGCGGGTCGGCCTTCGATGCGGTTCGATTGTAGACCGTCAGGCTGAATCCGGCATCGATGAGCGCCTCGGCCATCGGCAGTCCCATCGCGCCCAATCCGATAAATCCGACTTCGACAGGCATCAGAATCCTCCAGGCAAGTATGATGCGGCCAACGCCAATTCGTTTTCAGCGCGAACGTCCGACGCCGATACGCGGGCAGCGATCCGCGATTGGACAACGCGAGCATCGCGGCGACGTCGGATGACACAGGGTCTGACCGAACGCGACCAGAAGGCGATTGTACTCCAACCAGTAGCGGCGCGGCAGAACGGCGCGCAGTGCTAGCTCGGTCGCATCGGGATTGCGCGTGCGCACGAGGCCCCATCGATTCGAGATGCGATGCACATGCGTATCGACGCAGATTCCCGGCTTGCGATAGGCCTCGGTCACCACGAGATTGGCGGTTTTGCGGCCGACGCCCTTGAGCGTGACCAGGTCCTCGATCCGATCGGGCACGCGCCCGCCGAACCGATCGATGAGCGTACGGCAGATGTCGCGAATCACTCGCGTTTTGGTGCGGTAAAATCCAACCGGATAGATCAGCCGCATCAGCGCGGCAGGTTTGAGCTTCAGAATCGCCTCGGGCGTCGCGGCGCGGCGGAATAGACGCTCGGCGGCCACCGCAGTGGTCTCATCGCGCGTGCGAAGGCTCAGGATGCAACCAATCAGCGTGAGGAACGGATCGTCGCGCTCGGCCGCAACCAGCGTCAGGATCGGTGCGTTCCAACCCGCCGATTCACGGCGCAGGATTGCGAGCGCACCACCGACAGTCGCGGGCGTCAGGGGAGGCGAGGGCTGTGCCTTTGGGCGGGTCGATGCCGATCGCGCGACAGAAATTGAGGAGCGCATTGCGGATGAGATCTAGCATGCGCTACAAAGCATCCGAACCATGTCCGCTGATTCGCGAAGCTTTAGCCGTAATTGGAGCAGATTAAACCTTAGCCTCGCGCCGATAGTCGCGCTGATCGCGATTCTCTGCGCATCGATTTTCATTTTCGCGAAGACTTATGCAGCGCAGGGGAAGCGGCGTCACAGTGTGACTCCATCGCCGAGGCCGCCCGACTGGGACAAGCTCACGCAGGAAGCGACCGATCTGCTTTCAAATTACATCCGGATCAACACGACCGATCCGCCCGGCGATGAACTCCCGGCAGCGAAGATGCTGCGCGAGAAGTTTCTCGCCGATGGCATCCCCGCGACCATCTGGGAGTCATCGCCCGGCCGCGCGATCCTGGCGGCGCGCCTCCGCGGCGTCGGCCGCCATACCAAATCGATCATCCTATTGAGCCACATGGATGTGGTGCCCGCGAACCCAAAGGAATGGCAGGTGCCGCCGTTCTCGGGCACGGTAAAGAACGGCGAGATCTGGGGACGCGGCGCGCTCGATGACAAGGGGCCGGCGGTGGTCGAGTTGATGGCGATGCTCGCGATCAAGCGAATGGGGGTGCTGCTCGATCGCGATATTTTGTTTCTCGCCACCGCGGGCGAAGAGGTAGGCGGCGCAGCCGGTGCGGGATGGGTGCTCGAGCACAAGCCTGACCTCTATTCCGACGCCGGCTACCTGCTGAACGAAGGCGGGGGCATCCTGGTTCAAAAGAGCGGCAAGCTCTACACGGTGTCGGTTAGCGAAAAGACCCCGCTCTGGCTGCGGCTCACCGCGACCGGTCCTGCCGGACACGCGGCCGTACCGCCGGCTGAGACCGCGGTCACGCGGCTGATTGCCGCGCTCGATCGGCTGGATACGTTCCGCACGCCGATTCGCGTGATCAATCCGGTGCGCGATTACTTCCATTCGCTGGCGATGCTCGGGGACGCGCCCGATCAGTTCAGCGACCTGGCAGTGGCGTTGCGCAAAGATCCGGCTTTTGCGCGCAACTTCGTCGCCGTGCCTGGACAGAACGCGCAGGTCCGCGACACGATCACACCAACGGTGCTTCACGGCAGCGACAAGACCAACGCCATCCCGTCGAGCGCGTACGCCGAGGTCGATTGTCGTCTGCTGCCCGGCACGGACAAGAAGGAATTTCTCGCCACAATCCACAAGGTGATCGCCGACAAGTCGATCAAGGTCGATGTGCTGCTGAATTTTCCGCCCGCCTCGTCGCCGCAGAAATCGCTCCTGATGAACGCGATCCGAATCGTCGCGCAGCGCTTCGACAAGGCGCCAGCGGTGCCGCGCTTGCTCGACGGCTTTACCGACAGCCACTACTTCCGCGAGAAGGGGATCGTGGCTTACGGGTTCATCCCGCTCGAGGTCACTCCCGCAGAGATGCACGAGGTGCACGGCATCAACGAGCGCATTGCGGTGAAGAATCTGAAAGGTGGAATCCAGCGGATGGTCGACCTGCTGGAAATCATCGGCGGTCGCGAGGGACAATAGGCCGCGGCTGGAACCATGATCCGCGCCGGCGTCGGACATTCGACCGCGACCAACCCCCGCACCGCAGCCTCGGAGGCGACCGCGATTGCATTGCGCTCCGCCGGTCTCACACGGGCCGACGCGGCGATCTGCTTTGCGACCACCGCGCACGGCGCCGCATTCGGCGCGATCGCGCGTATCGTCGGCGAGACGGCCGGGACCCGCGACATCGTCGGATGCAGCGCAAGCGGCGTAATCGCGGGCGAACATGAGATCGAGTCGGGCGCGGCGGTTGTGGTGATGACGCTTGGCGGCCTTGCGGCGACGCGCTTCTTCGCGCCGTCGCTGCGCGGCCACGGCGCCGAGCGCGCCGCCGACATCGCGGCGGCGGTAAGGCGCGCGCCGGGCCCGAACCGGATGCTCTGCCTGCTCGTTGATACCTACAACTTCGAGCCCGAGCCGATGTTCGCGGCCCTCGCGCGCGAGCTGCCGCCGGATGTTGCGACCGTCGGGGGTGGGGCGACCGAAGACGGGACCATCGGCGAGACTTTCGTTTTCTGCGGCGACACGGTGAGCTCGAATGCGGTCTCAGGGATGGTCCTGAGCGGCGATTTCACACTCAATCTCGGCGCCTCACTCGCATGTGCGCCGGTCGGTCGCGGTCATCGCGTGACGGCGGTGCGCGACAATGTGCTGATCGAGCTGGATGGACGGCCCGCCTATAAGGTGTTCGCCGAAACCGTCGGCCTGCTGGCGGAGGATCTGCGCCGTGCGATGGCCTACGTCTTCCTCGCCGTGCCCTACGATTCGCGCGCGGAGCATCTCGCGCGTGGTAATTTCTTCCTGCGCAACCTGGTCGGCGCCAGTCCCGAGCATGGGATGCTCGCCGTTGCGCATCGCCCGCGCGTCGGCGACCTCGTCGGTTTCGCGCTCCGCGATGGCGAGCGCGCGCGCAACGATCTGAAGCTCACGCTCGATGAGATGACCGCCCGCGAGCTGCCGACCCCCGCCTTCGGCCTTTATTTCGACTGTGTCTCGCGCGGGAGCGGCCTCTACCAGATGCCGGGGCACGATTCGGCGTACATCCGTCGTCACTTCGGTCCGGTGCCGGTCGCCGGCTTCTTCACCGGTTTCGAAATCGGACCCGCAGGCCCAGCGACCGGGCTGCTGCAATACTCCGGCGTACTCGCGATGGTCTCTGAAAGGCCTCCGCTGCATTAGCACCGTCCGTCGCCGAGCCGCGCTGCCTTGCGCGTCGAAAACTTTTAGTGCTAGCCAGATCGGCGGCACCGATTCGATCGTCATCATGGAGGAGAAGCAGGGTGGACTTCGGTTTTTCTGAAGAGCAGGAGATGCTGCGCGACGCGGCTCGGCGCTTCCTTGCCGACAACTGTCCGACCACTTTCGTGCGCCGGATGATGGCGGACGAGAGTGCGCATGACCGCCCGTTCTGGAAGAAGATCACCGAACTCGGATGGCCCGGGCTGCTGATACCCGAAGCATACGGCGGGCAGGGCGGCAGCTTCCTCGATATGACGGTCATCCTTGAGGAAGCCGGGAAGGCGTTGGTCCCGGGCCCGTTTTTCACCAGCGCGATTCTCGGCGCCGTAGCGACGGTGGAAGGCGGTTCCGAAGAACTCAAGCGCGCGTTGCTGCCCAAGATGGCGACGGGCGAGTTTATCGGCACGCTTGCGATCGCCGAGAAGACGGGGCGCTTCGACCCCGCCGGCATCAAAGTGAAAGCGTCGAAGCGCGGCGCGAAATGGATCTTGACGGGTGAGAAGATGTTCGTGCCCGATGCGCATGTTGCGGACGGCATTGCGGTAGCGGCGCGCACGGCTCGCGGTACCGGCGAGAACGGCATCACATGGCTCTGCGTCGACGCCAAGGCGAAGGGCGTCACGATCACCCAGCTCAAGACCGTGGATATGACCCGGCGGCTCTGTCACGTGAAGTTCGAAAAGGTCGAAGTGCCTGCCGGGAACATCCTGGGAGCCGAGAACGAAGGCGGAGCGCTGCTCCGACGGATGGTCGAGGTCGCAGCGACCGCACTCTCGGTCGAGATGGTAGGGACAGCGCAAAAAGCGCTCGACCTTGCGGTTGACTACGCCAAAACGCGCATCCAGTTCGGCAAGCCGATCGGCGCGTTCCAGGCTATTAAGCACAAGTGTGTCGACATGATGGTCGCGGTCGAAAATGCCCGCTCGCTCAGCTACTATGCAGCTTGGGCGGTCGATACGCGCGCCGCCGAGTCGAGCGCGGCGGTCGCGATGGCGAAGGCGTACGCCTCCGACATGGCGAAGAACGTCACCAGCGAAGCGATCCAAGTGCACGGCGGAATCGGCTTCACCTGGGAGCACGACATGCATCTGTACCACCGGCGCGCGATCGCGGGTGAATCCAACTTCGGCAACGCCCCGGTGCATCGCGAGACCGTGGCGAGACTGGTTCTCGATTAAGCGCCGGTTGCCGCCATCGACCAGCGTGCGAATGTGAGCCGGCAGAGCGCGGCGGTGCCTTGTCCGATGCTCCGCTGATGGAACTCATCCTCAAGTCCGGTTCCGGGCGCAAGGCGATCCTTGATGGCTCGCAACCCGGCCGCCTACTCGACGTTCCGGCCGGGGCTGGCAACTATTCGAAGACGCTCGGCGCGATGGGTTACCAGGTGGTCTCGATGGACCTGATGCCGCCGGCGCATCGCGCGCGCCCGCTCAGGTGGGTGCAGGCCGACGCCAACCTGCTGTTCCCATTCGCGGATGCAAGCTTCGATTACATCTTGTCGCGCGAGGGCATCGAACATCTGGAAAACCAGGTCGGATTCATTCGGGAATGCGCGCGGGTACTGAGGCCACGCGGGATGCTGGTAATCACGACGCCCAACCTGATGCATCTTTCGGCGCGCATAAGTTACCTGCTGACCGGGCAGCGAAATCTCAAGCGCGGGCTGGTGAACGAGGTCCAGACGCTCAGGGCGGCGCGCGGGCCGCATCTCTACCACGGCCATGTCTTCATGATCGATTACTTCCGGATGCGCTACCTGCTGCGGCTTGCGGGTTTCGAGGACCTCGCGGTCTGCACGGATCGTTACAGTCCGACCGCGATTGCACTCGCCCCGCTGGCGCCGCTCCTGTGGGCCGCATCGCGCTTCGCGGTGCGAAGCGCGATGCGGATTAACCGGCGCAAAGGACTAATCGCCGCGCCCGCTCCGGTTACTGATGAGATCATCGCGCACGTTCACTCGCCTGCATTGCTCTTCGGTAAGCGGATGATCGTCACGGCGCGACGGGGGTCCACATCGCCGCTTAATGCGGCGGCGCAAGCGCCGGCGGCGCCGAAGTCATCCGGCTGAGCGCATATCTGAACGGTTCGTCCGAGACGACGACCGCCCCCTGGTAGGGACTGGCAAGCTCGCTGATGGCGAGGATTGTGAGTCCGATCAATGAAGCGAAGGTCGCGATCATAATCGCCTGTGAACGGAAAACCCGGGTGCCGAAGAAATAGCCGAAGCCCAGCGTGATCAGACATCCGACGTAGATCACGATCCAGATCACCGACGGCAGCTCCTCGCTGTAATAGACGAATCGTAGCTGGCGGGCATCGCTCAAATCCGCGACCTGATCGATGCTCTTGTCGAGAAAGGTCTGCTGGCGCGGGCCCGAGGGCGTGTAGGTCGACAGGACGCGCCAGATACGCTCCTCGGTGCGCATGCTCTGTCGATAGCCGTAGGTCGCCATCGCGGTCCATTCGCGATTAACCACATCGGAGGTGTACTGGCGAAGCGCGGCCTGCATCGCGGTCCGCGCCGGTTCATCGAAACCCTGCGAGAGATCGTAGAGATTCAGGAGCGCCAGCGCTTCGCGTTGTGCGGTTTCATTGGCGCGTTCAAAACGCTGCCATACGGCCACTATTACGAAAGCGAGGATGACGCCGTAAAACGCGCCGACCACACCGAACGTGAAGCCGGCGACATCGTGATCTTCGCGCAACACGTGCGGTGGGATGCGCTGCCGGACCAGGTAGAGTCCCCCCACGGTGAGCGTTGCAAAAACGCTCACCACTATCAGCGCCTGAACCGTGATCGGCAGGTTCCCCAACGTGTCCATCGCGACGCTCTCCTGCGGATCGGGGTGCTTTATCCGCGTGCGAGTCATCTTTACTATGCGCTGTGGGGTGATGCGACGGGGGGTGGCCATAGGGCTGATGCTTGCGTTGGCCGCAATTCCGGCGAGCGCGCGGGCGCAAGTCGGCAAGCGCAACTTCATCGAACCGCTGATCGTCGAAGATGCCAACCCCAGCAACGAACTTGACCTGATCCCCCAATGGGTCAAGCTCTCCCATGGCACGCTGCTATCGATCACCGGATCGCTGGAGAAACAGCTCGCCGAAAATTTCAGCCTTCAACTCGCGGACGCCTGGAACGACCCTTCGTGTCAGACCGGGCATGCCTGTTCGCTGGCAACCTTTACCCGCATCGGACGCCATCGACAGCGTCGGTTCCGTACACAATTGCTCAGCGGCTTCGGGGATTTTGAAATTCTGACGAAGTACGCGTTCCTGACCTCGGCGCGGCACGAGTTGCGGATCGCATTCGGCAGCGATCTTTTTCTCACCAACGGTAATCCTAGCGCCGGCTGCTCAACGCATACCTATGTGGGTCCGATCCTGATGTCTTCGAAGGGGATGGGTGACATCCCGGATTTGAGCGTCATCCGCTATCTTCGCCCGCTGGCGCTGCAAGCCGACGTAGAGGACGTGATCAGGACCGGCGGGACGGTGGGGAACCAGGTAAATGCTGAATGGGTGGTCTCGTACCAATTTTCGTATCTGAGCGATTACGTGCGCGATATCGGATTGCCGCCGTTTATTCGGGCTCTCAGTCCTTTTGGCGAGTTCACCTATGCCCAGTTTGTTCAGGGCGGGGCCGGCAGCACGCAACCCGACCTTCGCGTCCTTCCCGGCATCGCGTACGTCAACGGTCCCTACCAGGTGAGCCTCGCGACGATGTATTCCCTGAACCGGGTCGAGACTCAGGCAACGCATGCAGCGGTGATCGCGATGCTCAGCCTGACGCTGGATCAGCTTCTGACCGAGTTCGGCTGGACGCCGCTATAAGAGTTGAGCGGTCTACGATTCGGTCGCCTCTTGACCGCTCGTCGGGTTAAGTAGAAGTATTAACGCACGGGCAGCGCGGATTTATCGAGAAAATCGCGGCGGAAATCATCGCCCGTTCATGGATTGCTATCCAGGCCATCCACTAGCGATGGTCGATGACCATCGGAAGGAGAGAACGGTATGGGGGTGATGCGAATCGGTCACGTATCGCTGCGGGTCACGGGCGACATGGAAAAATGCCGCCGGCATTACGAGAAGATGCTGGGGCTCTACGAGACCCATCGCGATCCCGATGGCACGACCTACTACAAATGCTGGGATGAGTGGGACAAGTACAGCGTCCAGCTCACCCCTGCCAAGGATCCCGGCGCCAACCATATCGCGTACAAGGTCGAGAAGGACTCCGACCTTGACCTGTTCACGAAGCGGATCACCGAATACGGCATCAAAGTCGAGCAGCTCAAGCCCGGCGAGATCCCGTTCGTCGGCCGTGCGATCCGCTTCGCATTGCCGAACACCACCAGGATGGTGCTTTACGCCGAGAAGGAATTCGTTGGCAAGAACGTCGGTGTGCACGATCCCGATCCCTGGCCGGATGATATCCACGGCTGCGGCGTCATGCATCTGGATCATACGCTCCTGATGTGTGAACTCGACCCGGTGCGCGGCGTCAACAAAGTCGCAGAATGCACCGACTTCGCGATGAAGTGCCTCGACTTTTATATGACCGAGCGGCTGGTCGGCGGCCCGGATAAGAAGGTGTTGGGCTTGTCGTTCCTGTCATGTTCCAGCAAGCCGCACGATTTGGCTTTCGTCGGTGGCAATCGCAACGGGTTCCATCACATGGCGTTCTACCTGGAGAGCTGGGAGGATGTCGGTCGGGCCGGTGATGTGATGGCGAAGCACCGCACGCGCATCGACCAGGGTCCAACGCGCCATGGAATCACGCGCGGGCGCACGATCTACTTCTTCGATCCTGCCGGTAACCGCAACGAGACGTTCGCAGGCCTCGGCTATTTCGCCAATCGCGACATGCCGATTATTGAGTGGAGCGAGGAGAACATCGGGCGCGCGATCTTCTACCCGACCGGCGTCATCAACGATGCGTTCCGCGACGAATACACCGCGGCTTCGTAATCGACTGCGATGAGCGGTTCACCACGCGTGGATATCACCGAGGCGGCGAGCATCCTGCTCGCCGCTGAAGCCGCCAAGCGCACTTGCGACCAGCTCACCAAGCGCTGGCCGGAGATGAACGTTGACGACGCTTACGCGATCCAGGCGGAAGCCCTCAGGATGCGCCTCGCGCGCGGCGAGAAACTGGTCGGAATCAAGCTCGGTCTCACGTCGAAGGCCAAGCAAATTCAGATGAAGGTCGGATCGCCGACGACGGCCTGGCTGACTGATGCGATGCGCCTTGACGAAGGCCTGATGCCGGCGGGCGCCGCCGCCCATCCGCGCGCCGAGCCCGAGATCGTCGTCACGATCAACCGGCGGCTCCAAGGACCGGGTGTCACCGCGGCGGATGCAATCGCCGCGCTGGGCGAGGTTCGCTGCGGGATCGAAATCCTCGACAGCCGCTACGAGAACTTCAAATTCACTTTGCAGGATGTCGTCTCGGATAACGCTTCATCGGGCCGTTTCGTGCTCGGCAAGACCGTCATACCAGCGAGCCGGCTCGATCTTGTCGCCGAGGAATGCGTGTTAAAGATCGATGGGAAGCAGGTTGCCACGGCCACCGGCGCGGCCGTCATGGGCCATCCGGCCGAAGCGATCGCGTGGGCGGCGAATTTTCTCGCCGAGCGCGGTCATGCGATCGAAGCAGGCTGGATCATAATGACGGGCGGAATGACCGACGCCTTCGCGGTGAATCCCGGGGCGGAAGTCGTGGCATCGTTCACCCATCTCGGCACAGTAACTGTCAAGCGAGGAGCATGAAGTCATGCCGTTGGTCGAAGTGTCAATGATCGAAGGACGGACACCGCAGCAGATTCGGTCGCTGCACGAGGCGATGACCGCCGCGGTCGAGACTACCCTCGGCGTTCCGCGCGAATCGGTCTGGGTCGTGATCCGGGAACTGCCGCCAAGCAACTGGGCCGAGGGCGGCATCACGATCGCCGAGCGGCGTGCGGCCGCATCCAAAACCAAGGTCGCCTGAATCCTTCCCGCCGGGTGCGGGACGAGAGCACGGTTCCGACAGGACAGCTTTTTCAAAAAAAATCACCAAGCAGGTTCGAACGATGAAATTCGTCCCGCACGTGATCGACGGCCGCGAGGTCGAATCCCTTGACGGCAAGCGCTTCCAGAGCATCAATCCCTACACGCGCAAGCCGTGGGCGGAAGTCGCGATGGGCTCGCGGATGGACGCCGAGCGCGCCGTGGTTGCCGCGCGCCGGGCGTTCGACGAGGGACCGTGGCCCAAGATGGGCTACAACGCCCGCGCGAAAATTCTCCATCGGCTCGCCGATCTGATGGAAAAGCATGTTGATGAGCTGGCCGAGGCCGATACCTGCGACATGGGCAAACCGATCACGGACATGAAGGTCGCGGACGTGCCGCGCTCGGCGCATAACTTCCGCTTTTTTGCCGATTTCGCAAAGCTCGCCTCAGCTGAGAGCTTTCCCTCCGACACCGGCCATCACATGTACACGCGCTACGAGCCGGCGGGTGTGGTGGTCGCGATCGCGCCTTGGAATTTTCCGCTGATGCTCGAGACGTGGAAGATCGCGCCGCCGCTTTCGTGGGGCAATACGGTCATCCTGAAGCCCGCCGAGGACACGCCGACTTCCGCCTCGATCATGGCGAAGCTGGCTCTGGAAGCCGGGATGCCGCCGGGCGTGCTCAACGTCGTGCAGGGCTTCGGACCCGAGGCAGTCGGCCAGTTCCTGACCGAATCGCCCGAAATCGATCGGATCACGTTCACGGGCGAATCGGCGACCGGGCGCGCGATCGCGCGCGCGGCCTCCGCCAATTTGATCCCGGTCAGCTTCGAACTCGGAGGCAAGGGCGCCAATCTGGTGTTCGCGGATGCCGACCTCGACAAGGCAGTTCCGTGGTCGATTCGCGCGATCTTCTCCAATGCCGGACAGGTCTGCCTCGCCGGCAGCCGGCTGTTCGTCGAGGACAGGATTTTCGACGCGTTCGTAGAGAAATTCGTCGCCGCCGCCAAGCAAATGGTGATCGGCGATCCGCTTGATGCGAAAACCCAGGTCGGTCCGCTGTCGTCCGAAACTCATTTCAAAAAGGTCTCGAGCTACTTCGATGCGATCGCGAAGGAAGGCGGTGAAATTCTGACCGGCGGTATCGGCGACGGATGGACGGTCAAGCCGACGGTGGTCGTAAATCCGCCGCTGAACTCGCGAGCCGTCCGCGAGGAGATCTTCGGTCCGGTCGTGATGGTGAATCGGTTCTCGGGCGAGGAGGAGGCCGTCCGGCTCGCGAACGACACCGTGTACGGATTAAATGCGATGGTGTTCACGGAAAGCCTTCGCAGGGCTCATCGAGTTGCTGCCGCACTCCATGCCGGCACGGTCTGGGTCAACTGCTTCTTCATCCGCGACTTGCGCGCGCCGTTTGGCGGCGTCGGCGACTCCGGCATCGGCCGCGAGGGCGGCTCCTATTCGCGCGAGTTCTGCACCGAACCCAAGGCCGTCGTGATGGAAATCTGACGCCGGGACGCGCCGCGGGCCATGGCGAACGCAGCCATCCTCGATCCCGCCGCCGCCGGCGCCAGACGGTTCGAGGGCGAGGTGGCCGTAATCGCGGGGGCAGGGCAGGGTATCGGACGCGCGACGGCGCGACGCCTTGCCCAAGAAGGCGCAGCCGTGATGGCCGCTGACTTGATCGAAGCGAGTGCCGAGCGCGTCCGTTCCGAGCTCGTAGAGGCCGGCGCGAAGGCCGCGACCTTCGCCGGCAACCTTTCCGAACTCGACAACTGCCGCGCGCTGATGGCGCGTACCAAAGACGTCTTCGGACGCATCGACGTGCTCGTTAACGTGGTTGGCGGCACTATCTGGACGCAATCGTTCCAGTATTACACGCCCGAGCAGATCGAAGCCGAGATTGCGAAATCGTTCTGGCCGCCAATGTTCCTTTGTTGGGCGGTGCTTCCCTACATGATCGAGCAGCGCGCGGGCGCAATCGTGAATCTGGCGACACATGCGGTCGCGAGCCGCTATCGCGTGCCGTACGCCGCGGCGAAAGGCGGCGTGATTGCGCTTACCACGTCGCTCGCCAAGGAAGTTGCGCAATACGGGATTCGCGTCAACGTGATGGCGCCGCACGCGACGCAGGCCGATGATCGGGTAACGCCGCGCAATGCCGGAATCGCGCTGGCCGCGTCCGAGTTGCCGCCGGAAGAGCGCGCGGAGCGTGATCGCTTCTTCGGCGACGGGTTCGTCGGCGAGCGGGTCGGTGAGTTTCTGGAACTCGAAATCCCGATGAAGCGTTTCAGCCGCGCCTCCGAGCAGGCCGCGGCCATCGCGTTTCTCGCCTCGGACGACGCGTCTTACATCACGGGCCAGGTGCTGCCGGTCGGCGGCGGCGCGACCTATCCGTTCTAAGCCATGGCGAACTCGGAAGCATCGCGGCCGGTTCTCGACCCTCGCGCGGCCGGCGCGCGCCGTTTCGTCGGTAAGGTCGTGGTCGTTGCCGGCGCGGGGCAGGGGATCGGACGCGCGTCGGCTCGCCGCTTTGGCGAGGAAGGCGCGTCCGTGATGGTCGCGGATATCGTCGCAGCGAGCGCGCGCAAAGTTGCTGATGAACTCGGAGCGGCGGGGGTCGCAACAGGGACCTTCGTCGGCGATCTCTGCGAGCTCAAGGATTGCCGGGCTCTGATGGCGAGCACGAAGGAGCGCTTCGGACGGATCGACGTGCTCGCGGTCATCGTCGGCGGAACGATCTGGGCGCAGCCGTTTCAGTACTACACTCCCGAGCAGATCGAGGCCGAGGTGCGGCGCTCGTTCTGGGCGCCGATGTGGCTCTGCTGGTCGGCGCTCCCATATATGATCGAGCAGCGCAGCGGCGCGATCGTAAACTTGGCAACTTCGGCGGTCGTCGGTCGCTACCGCGTACCGTACGCAGCGGCCAAGGGCGGCGTGATCGCGCTCAGCACTTCATTGTCAAAGGAAGTTGCGCGCTATGGAATTCGCGTCAATGTGGTCGCTCCGCACGGCACCGATGCCGACGATCGCATCATCCCGCGCGACTACGGCGTAAATATCAAGGCGACTGAGCTTCCCCGGGAGGAAGCTGAGGAACGCGACCGACATTTCGGCGGCAAGGGCCTCTTCGGCGTCGGCGAAATGATTCGGACCGAAGTTCCGATGGGGCGCAAGGCGGAGGCCGTCGAGCAGGCGGCCGCGATCGCGTTCCTCGCCTCGGACGACGCGTCGTACATCACCGGCCAGGTGCTGCCGGTGACCGGCGGCGCCACTTTTCCATTTTAAAAGCCGGGAGATCATTTCCGGAATCGGCCTATGGATTGTCCGGCTCCGGTGAGAGTAAGTTGAAAACACGATGCTGACCAAGTTTGTCGAAGCGGCCAAGAAGAGCCAGGTGCCGGAGGGCACCATGATGAGCGTCAAAGTGGGCGAGGAAGAAATCCTGATCGCCTGTGTTGACGGGAACTATTACGCAATCAGCAACATTTGCAGTCATCAGGGCGGATGGCTGGACCAGGGCGAACTGCTCAAGGAGAACTGCGAAGTGATGTGCCCGCTGCATGACGGCGGGTTCGATCTGAAGACCGGTGAGCCGACTTCGGAACCGTGCAAAGTGCCGGTGGCGACTTACGGAGTCCGAATAGAAGGCGACGCCATCCTGGTCGGTCCTCCAGGCTAACACTGCCGCACATTTGGCGGCCAGGACTTCGCGATGGGACTGATAAAGGGGTTTCAGAAGTTTCGCGGTGGATGGCCCGGTGGTTGGCGCCGTTACGCGATGGGCAGTCCGCGGCGCGAGCCGCCGTCGTTCGTTCAGCCCAGGAATCCTGACGACCGCCGGAGCCTGATCCCGCCGTTCGGCTTTCGCGAATACTGGTATCCGGCTCTGCCTGCGCGGGCCATCAAATGGCGCAAGCCGGTCGGCCTCAGAATCTGCGGCATCGACATCGTCCTGTTCCGCGATCACGGCGGCACGGTTCGCGCGCTCTCGAACATCTGTCCCCATCGCGGCGCCTGGCTCTCATGGGGCGATTGCTTCTGGAAGGGCTTCATCAGTTGTCCATACCATGGCGCGACTTTCGACGGTGACGGCAATTGTGTCGAGTTCATCACGGAGGGTCCGGACTCGAAAATGGTCGGGCGTCTGAAGGCGCGCGCCTTTCCGACCCGTACGCTCAAGGGGATGGTCTTCGTCTGGATGGGCGAGGACGCGGAGCATCCGGTCGCGATCGAAGAGGATGTGCCGCCGGAGTTCTTCGAGGGCCGCGAATCCGTGGTCCGCCACACAGTGCGCTATTGGCGCTGCAACTGGATGATCTCGCTCGAAAACTTTTTCGATTCGCACAACTTTTTCTGGGTCCATCGAAACTCGATCTGGGTCGGGATGAATCGTTACGGTGGCCGACCGCGGACGCCAATCGGTTATCGCGCGCGGATCATCAACAACAAGACCGTGCAGGTGGTGAGCGGCGCGAACGAATACTACGCGGTCAACGGCACTATCCCACTGCAGATGTACTACCCGCGGGTACGCGGATGGTGGCCGAAGACGCCGCTTCGATGGACCTGGCTGTGGCTTACCGAGCGTATCCTGAGAATCAAGTTTCTGTGGCCGAAATTCGAGACACCGACTGAATGGGACGGTACGCGGCTGCCCGGCATGCAGCGGCTCTCGACCTGGAACGGGTTCTATACGCGATGGTCGGTGCCGGTTGAGGATCAGTTGACGCGGGTTTTTTATTTCCGTTCAGTGCGCCCGGTGAACCGGCTCGATCGCTTCGCGCGATGGGTCGCGTGGCCATTTTACAACTTCGTGGTCCATTACAACTTCTCCGATCAGGACTACGACGCTATGCAGACCCTGAGCTATGAGTCGCCGGAGTTCCTCTCATCGACCGATTCGTACCTTGTGATGCTGCGCAAGCTCTTCACGACGCATGCGCGCGGCCTCAAGCGGACGGTCGAGGTCGCGGAGCAAACCACGGCTGAAAAGCTTCAGGCCGAAGCCGACCGTGGTTTCGGCGTCGAGCAGCGGAGCGATCAGGCTGCGGGAGCGAATGAGCGAGTGGGCGGCAGCGTCTCGCTCGAAGCGCATCGCAGCGGAATCGGCAATGGTTCGCGCCGCACATCGACGCCGAAATAGTCACTGCCGCGCATCGCGTTTTGTCGCCCGGCAAAAAATGAACAAAAGGTTGCAGCACTTTTAGGTACATGCTAAGCGGGTAGATAAATCTGCCCCCGCCAAAAAAATCCAAGCGAGGCAGGAGATTTCTATGCTACAGCCAAAACAGTTGGGATACCTCGCGCTAGATGTCGCCAATCTCGAGTCCTCGCTGCGCTTCTATCAGGATGTCGTACATTTCGAGATTACTGAGGAGCGAGATGGGGCCGTCTACCTGACCGGCGGCATCCAGCATCACTGGCTCATCCTCAAGCAGAGCGACACGCCGGGCGTTAGCCGCGTGGCCTTCGAGATGGCGAATCCCGATGATCTTGAAGCGATTGAGAAGCGATTGCGGAGTGCCGGCGTCGAGGTCGAGCGCGGCGGTTCGCTGGCGCGCGATCGCGTCGATCAGTACATCCGCTTCCGCGACCCCGACGGAATCATGATTGAGCTGTTCACCGATATGGTCACGATGCCGATGCCGCCGGCCTACGCGCATCGAGTCCACATGAGCAAGCTGCTGCATACGGTGCTGCTCGAAAAGGACGTGAACAAGTCGGTGCCGTTCTATACCGATCTGCTCGGTTTCCAGATCTCTGACTGGGTAGAGCGCTCGGCGGCCTTCATGCGCTGCGGCGATCATTATCATCATTCGCTCGGCGTCTTTGGCACGGGCGGCACCCGCACCTCAATCGATCATGTATGTATCCTGGTGCCGACTCTCGACGACCTGATGAGAGCGCGCGCGAATGTGATGGCGCTGGGCGTGCCGTTCCGCAATGACCTGCTGAAACATGCGCCCTCGGGCTCGATTGCCATCTACCTGCGCGATGAGGCGAACAACCTGGTCGTCGAATTCTGCTGGGAGCATGGCCAGATCCTCGACGACGCTCATAGGCCGCGCGTCCTGCCCGCCATGCCCGAGACGCTCGACATGTGGCGCCTGGTTGGCCCGAGTCATGGCAAAGGGCTGCCATCGCGGATCGATCTCGTCGGAGGTAGTGGCGCGCCGCGAATCGGTGGCGACGGCGGCCAGGCGCATCCGATGTCCGAATCACAGGCGCTTAACTCGCTCGGCGTGCGCGACAGCGATGGCGCGCAGTTGACCAAGGCCAAGTAGCGCAGAAGATGCGAAAGCATCGGAGCTTCCGGATTAACCCCGCTTCGGTTCGGCAGGGATAATCGAATGGCTGAAGGCGCCCAAATCGTCCGGGTGGACTTCCATACTCACGTCTTTCCGGACAAGATGCCGCCGCTCGGCGCGCGCTATGGCGACGAGCGCTGGCCACGCCTCGAAAAGCAGGGCGATACCGGCCAGATAATGGTCGGATCGACGGCCTACCGGAAAATCGGCAGCGAAGCGTGGACGCTCTCGCGCCGCCTTGAGGACATGGATCGCGAGGCCGTCGACATCCAGGTCATCTCAGCGACGCCCATCACCTTCGGCTACTGGGGCAATGCCGAAGCGTGTCTCGAGCTTTCGCGATATCAGAACGACTTCATCGCTGGACTGGTGAGCGAACATCCGCGTCGGTTCGTCGGGCTGGGCACGGTTCCGATGCAGGACCCTGCGGCGGCGATCCGTGAGATGACCCGCGCGCGCCGCGAATTGAAGCTCGCCGGCCTTGAGATTGGCGCTTCGATCGACGGCAAGGGGTTGCATCTCCCCGAACTGCGGGATTTTTTCAAAGCCGCGGTCGAGCTGTCATGCCCGCTGTTCATCCATCCGACCAACGAACCGTGGTCGGTTCCCGAGCATCACAAGCGCGCGGCGATTCCGGGACTATACCAGACCGTCGGGATGCCGGGTGAGACGAATTTTGCCGCAGCCACGTTGATCCTGGGCGGCGTGATGAGTGAAATTCCCGGGCTGCGCATCTGCCTCGCGCATGGCGGCGGTACTCTCTGCTGGACGGTGCCCCGGATGGACTTCTTCTGGGCCAATACAGAAGTCGCCCGGAGCAAAGTACGGGTTGGCCCGGCCGAGACGCTGCGCTCTTTTTGGGCGGACACACTGACGTACGATGTCGATAATTTGCTGCTGCTAAGGGCGCGATTGGGCGCGGAGAAGCTGATGGTCGGGACAGACTATCCGTTCGAAGCTCGCGAGATTCCGCCGGGTGCGGTCCTCGATCGCGCGGAGAAATCGGGAAGTATTCCGAGTTCCGAAATAGCCGGGATGCGCGGAGCTAATGCTTTGCGTTTTCTAAATCTATCCAATTTTCCGGGGGTCCGATGAAATCAAATAGAAAGGGACGGGAGAGCAACAACCTCTGATCCGCTTTACCGCAAACGGTTTCCCCTGTTATGAGAATGTGCGTGACGTTGAGCTTGCGTTCGTGGCGAATTTGCGGTACGCGGATACCGCTTTAGTAAATAAATAAAAGCAGCCAGGCGGTCGTCGATGGGGGAGCAAGGCCTGTGGCCGAAGCGAGCAGCCGCAGGGCCAGAGGCTGGCCCTGTGCCTAACAGATGAGACTAAACATAATTGGGCTCGATAAAACTGTGAGAAGAAAACATCTCAGCTATCCGTTGGTTCTGTCGATACTTGGTTTTGCGGTTATTCTGATGGTCGGTTGCGAACCGCCGCTACCACCGATCAAGCCGAGCAATCTCGTTATCCGCCCGTGGGAAGAGCTTTTCGGTGTCGCGATCAAACCGGGCTCGAGCGATTGCTATGTGGTTGGCACTGCCGGTTTGCTGCTGGTCTCGAATGATGGCGGCAAGACCTGGACGCGGCGCCGTCTGGACGAAGGGCGGCCCGGCAATCATCTTCATCAGGACCTCGATCTCTATGCGATCAGCTTCGGTCCCGGCGGAAAAGAAGGATGGATCGTTGGCGAGCAAGGGCTGATTTTACACACCAGCGATGGCGGCGACACATGGCAGGTTCAGCACAGCAAGGCGACCACACAGTTGCTGTCTGTGGCTGCAGTAACCGACAAAGAAGTTTCTGCCGTCGGCGACCATGGCACGCTTATCTGGAGCAACGATGGCGGCCAGAGCTGGGAGGTGACCACCCTCAACAATCTGACGTTTTACAGCGTCGCTTTCACTGATCCGAACAATGGCTGGGTAGTCGGCGAGTTCCAGACCATTCTGCACTCGGGCGACGGCGGCAAGACTTGGCAGGTGCAGCGCGGCGGCAAGGTAGCCGACTTCACGGTCCCGCCGTACTTCGTGGTTGTGCCGCAAAGCGATAACAACGTCATCGTTGCCGGACAAAGCGGCGTCTACGCGACCACCAAAGATGGCGGCAAGACCTGGCAGGATGGCAAGCTGCCAAGCGAACGCTCAATTTACGGCGCGACAACCGCCAATGCCGCAAGCACGGCGGGTAGCGTATGGCTCGCAGGTGCCGAAGGAACGATTTTCGAAGGGGTGCCGGGAGCCGAATGGCAGACCAAGGACCCGACCTTCCAGGACCTGACAGCAGTGACCTCCACGCAGCATCTGGGAATCGCGGTCGGCCTCGGCGGCACCATCATGCGCACCGCGAACGGCGAGAACTGGCAATTAATCACGGAGTCAAAATGAGTCACGGTAGCGCACCTGGCGAAGGTTCGATCGTAAGATATTTCCGTTTCGGCGAAAATATCCTTCGGTTCCGCTGGTACATCGGCGGGTTCCTGCTTCTGTTCACGATCTGGATGGGATATGCGGCAGCACATGTCCAGATAGCAACCCGATTCGTCGACTTCTTTCCGCGGACCCACCCGAACGTCGAGTTGACGAATAAGTTCGCGAGCTTCGGCGGCGCCGATACCGTCACCTTCATGGTGCAGGTGAAGAACGGCGATATCTTCAACCTCCCGACGCTCAAGATCATTCAGGACCTGACGCGAGACGTTAACCGGCTGCCCGGCGTCAACCACAACGAAGTCTTCTCGCTCGCTTCCTACCGCGTCACCTATGCGAAAGCCGTGCCCGGAGCGCTGGTTGCGCGCACCTTCATGTACCCGAATCTGCCCGCGAACCAGGCGGAAATCGACCTGCTAAGGCGGAATGTCACGATCTACCGCGACCGTATCGGCTCGCTGGTGAGCACCGACAACAAGGCCGCTGTCGTGCGGGCCTCATTCAACGAGGAAGGGTTCAACTATCGCGATCTGTTCTTCGCGATCCGTGGCTTGGTTAAGACCTACGAAGATCCGAATCATCAGATCTTCGTGGCCGGCGAACCGATTGTCCGCGGCTATGGCTACTACTACGAACCCGCGGTGGTGACGATCCTGGTCGCTTCGGTAATCGCGATGATCGTCATCCTCTATATCTTCCTGGCTCAACGCAGCCGCTGGTGGGCGCCGATCGTCACCGGTACCTTCTCCGCAATCTGGGGCCTCGGTTTCGTTGGCGTGATGGGTTACGACTTCGACCCCGTCATGCTCGTCATACCGTTCATCCTGACGGCCCGTGACGTAAGTCACGGGATCCAGTGGCAAGGACGCTACTACGACGAGATCGACCGGCTGCGCGACAAGTATGCGGCTTGTATTGCGACCACCGATCAGATGCTGCCGCCGGGCTTTCTCTCGATCATCGCCGATATCGCTGGAATCATCTTCATCGCGCTGGGCGGGATTCCGGTCCTCGAGCACATCGGCCTCGCGGGCGCGGTATGGCTCGCCGGTAGTCTGACGATGGTGTTCGTTTTTCAACCCATTCTGATGAGCTTCCTGCCGCTGCCGCAGATTCGCAGCGAGGCGAAGCGCGTCACTGGCATGTACCGGTATGTCGAGGGGTTATTCGCGAAGCTGGCCGAAATCCCGGTGCGGCCCGGACGGCTTCGCGCGGGCATCCTGATAGTTGCCCTGATCGTTCTGATCTGGGGCGTCGCCTCAGGGCTGCGCGAACCGGTCGGGTACGTCTACCCCGGCACGCCGCTCTATCGTCCGACCGCCAAGGTCAATCAGGATCTGCTCGCAATCAATCATTATTTCCCGACAGACGAAGGCTGGGTGATCATCTCGCACATGCCGCCTTATCCTGATCCGGAGTCAGCGCTTGCCCCGGCGATCCTGCGCATGAGCGATGACATGCGCAATTACCTGCTGCAGGATCCGAACGTCGACAGCGTGGTGACCTTCGCCACCCGCATCATCATGCCGTCCAACCAGCAGCTCCATTACGGCCATCCGAAGTTTCTGGCGGTGCCCGACGACATCCAACTCGCCGGCAACCTGCAGTACCTCTACAGCACGGCAACCGCGCCGGGCGAGATGGAGCAGTATCTCGCGCCGCCGGCGGCGCAGGATACCTGTATCCGCATCCTGATGCCTGGGCATACGACGCTCGCTCTCGAAATGTTGACCCAGCGCATCAAGGAATTCGTAAAAGAGCGTGTGGCGTCCGATCCGAACCTGAAGAAAATTCAGGTCCTGTACCTCGGTTCCACCGCTGGACTCTATGCCGCGGCGGACGACGTGCTGAAGCGGCTCGACTTTCTCAACATCACGTTTGTGCTCGCCGCGGTTTGTATCTTTTCGATGATTTCCTTCCGCTCGATCGTCGCGGGCCTGCTGTTCCTGCTCGCCTGCGTGCTGGCGAACTTCGGCGCGTTCATCTATCTGCGCCTGCGCGACATCGGTCTCACCATCGATACCATTCCGGTTATCTCGCTGGGCATCGGCTTGGGTATCGACTACGGCATCTACACCGTCGCCCGCATCAGAGATGAAGTCATCGGCGGCAGTTCGCTCGCGGAATCGATCCGAATTGCGATCACCAAGACCGGCACCTCGGTCTTCAGCACCTTCGCGGTCATGGTCGGAGGCATCGCGCTGTGGGCGTTCTCGCCTCTGCTGTTCCACAGCGAGATGAGCGTGCTGTTGATGTTCCTGATGGGCACCAACATGATCGCGGGCGTTCTGATTCTGCCCTGCTACATCGCCTGGGCGCGGCCCAAGTTCGTGGTGAAGCACGAGCAGGTGCAGGAGCAGGCGGCCGCCGGGGGTAATTGACCGCCCAGCCCGGCGAGAATCGCCCGACTGATACCGGAAGCACGCAAACGCCCCGCGCCGTCGCGGGGCGTTTGTTTTTTCCGATAAATCCGCGATAAACGAATCTTCGGCGCGCGGCGCCGTCACGCTATGAAATCACCCGAATTCGATTTGGCGCTGGAGCGCGCCGTGCGATGGGTCACGTCTTATTTCGCGCACACCCGTGATTTTCCGGTGTTCTCGAAGAGCATCCCCGGCTCGATCAAAAACGCGATTCCGCCGGCATTGCCGGAGACCGGCGAGCCGCTGAGTGCGCTGCTCGATGACTTCGAGCGACTGGTCGTGCCCGGCATCACCCATTGGAACCATCCGCGATTCTTCGCCTACTTCGCGATCACCGGTTCCGAGCCGGGCGTCATCGCGGAGCTGCTCTCGGCGGCGCTCAACGTCAATGCGATGCTGTGGCGGACCTCGCCCGCGGCGACCGAAATCGAAGAAGCCGCGCTCGGATGGCTTCGCGACGCGCTGGGATTGCCGCGTGAGCTGTTCGGCGTCATTTATGACACCGCCAGCGTATCAGGCCTGCATGCGCTTGCTGCGGCGCGTGAATCCCTGGGCCTCGAAATTCGAAACCTCGGCGCCGCGGGACGCGACCTCCCGCGCCTGCGGGTCTATTGCACGGCGGAGACCCACTCGCACATCGAGAAAGACGCGATCCTGCTCGGCATTGGACGCGAAAACGTGGTGAAAATCCCGACCGACGATGCGTTCCAGATGGCTCCACGAGCCCTCGCGAGCGCGCTCGCTGCAGACCGGGCCGCGGGTTACCTTCCGATGTGCGTCGCGGCGACGGTCGGCACCACCTCGACCACGTCGATCGATCCGGTCCGCGCGATTGCCGCCGTGTGCCGCGAGCATCGGGTATGGCTGCATGTCGATGCGGCCTATGCCGGGCCGGCTGCGATTGTGCCGGAGCTGCGCTGGGTGCTGGACGGATGCGAACTGGCCGATTCGATTGTGGTCAATCCGCACAAATGGTTGTTCGTGCCGATCGACCTCTCGGTGCTCTATACGCGGCATGAGGGGCTCCTGCGCCGCGCCTTCAGCCTGATTCCAGCCTATCTCGAAACGCCGGAAAGCGACGTCCGCAACTACATGGATTATGGCGTGCAGCTCGGGCGCCGCTTCCGCGGACTCAAGCTATGGTTCGTGCTGCGCGCCTACGGCAGAAGCGGGATCGTCGAGCGGCTGCGCAATCACGTCGCATGGACGCAGGAACTGGCGCGCCGAATTCGCGAGGCTGGTGATTTCGAAATCCTCGCGCCGCATCCGCTGTCGGTCGTATGCTTCCGGCATGCCGCGCGCGGCCTGGAAAATGAAGCGCTCGACGCGCACAATCAGCGCATCGTTGACGAAGTCAATCGCACCGGCTTTGCGTTTTTCTCGACCACGCGCCTCAACGGCCGGCTCGCGCTCCGGATGGCGATCGGAAACGAGCGCACCACTGAAGCCGATGTATTCGAAACGTGGGATCTGATCCTACGGACCGCCCGCCAGCTCGCTCCCGCATGACCAGAGCAGCCGCAACTCAAAAACTGCCTCTATGACGGTGATCCGATGAGCGGCGTGTCGGCGAGCGGCGGTTATCTTTCCGCCTTCCACGTGGTCGCCCTGCCGCCGGGTCCCGAGGTCGCCTTGCGGTTCGGGCAAATGGAGCGCGAAGCTCGAGCGCATAGCGCGCCAGAGCCTTCGCGGCGGGGCTCGTTACGAAGTCCAAGTCATGATGGGCGACCCGGGCATCGAGGCCCTGCGCGTGGCCAGGCGGGTTCGTGCAAATCTGATTGTTATGGCGACCCACGGCCGCAAAGGGTTTCGCCGTCTCATTCTAGGCAGCGTCGCGGAGCGGGTTGTTCGCGAAGCGCCGTGTCCCGTGTTGACCATTAGACCCCGGCCCGCGCGCGCTACCAAGTTACCTGCGCGCTCAGACACGATGAGCAGATAACTACCTCAAGTCCTGTCGCGAAGGGCCACAGAGAGGCCGTGAATCCGATCGCGGCAATCACTTGCGAGCCGTCAGCGCGCTTTTCGCGTGTCAACAGAAGATTGGACGGGAAGTCCCGCAGCTTTCCATTCCGGATACCCATCTTCAAGGCGCAGCGCGTCGTAGCCGTGTTTTCGGAGCTCGGCAACGGCTTCGTATGAGAAGATGCAGTAGGGACCGCGACAATAGGCAACCACCTGTTGTGAAAGCGGCAATTCCTTGAGACGACGACGCAATTCCCTCAGGGGAATGTTGACTGCGCCCGGCACGTGACCGGACGCGAACTCTTCGGCCGAACGCACGTCGAGCACCGTAACCTGCCGATTTTTAATCCGTCGCAGGAGCTCCCGCCTCGACAGCGGCTCCAGACTGTCACGCTCGCGGAAATAGCTTTGAACCAACTGGCGCGTCTCGGCGAGGTTGCGTTCCGCAAGCCGCTGCAGATTGGCGACCAGACTCAGGACGGATTCGTCGGCCAGCCTGTAAAGTACCTTCTGGCCTTCCTTTCGCGAGACTACCAAACCAGCGCGTCGCAGCCGCTGCAGGTGTTGCGACGTGTTGGCGACATTCATCCCGGCGCGAGCAGCCAACATCTCCACGGCGGTTTCGCCCTGGCCGAGCAGTTGCAGGACCATCAGGCGATAAGGATGTCCGAGGGCTCGTGCGACCGCGGCGAACTGGTCGAATATCGCGAGGCTTGCATCGCTTGACGTACTGGTAATCATGTGCTCAATTAAATAATAGAATAATTGAATAAAATATCAAGGAATATCCCGAATGCGAGAAACGCGGAGTGATGGCAGGATCAAGCGGGCGTCAGGCACGGCAGCGAGGCGCCGCGCTCTTTGGAACCTGGCGCGCGAGGCTTGGGTGCGTAAGTGATGCCAAGGCCGGCGATAGCGCTGCTTCTGGTCGGATTATTTTCTATCGCTGCTCACGCCGCCGATACTTCCGGAACGCTGCGGCGGATCTCCCTTGATGATGCGATCGCGATCGCACTGCGGCAAAATCGCAGCTTCAAAGCCGCCCGTTTCGCAAGCGAAGCAGCCGATGACAGAATTGGAGTTGCGCGCGGTTCGATGCTTCCCCACCTGGAGACCGACGAAAATTTTTCCTACACCAACAGCCCTTGGGCGATCTTCGACCAATTGGCGCAGCAGGACTTCGGACCCAAAGACTTTGCGCTCGACAATCTTAACAACCCTCCCTTTACTTCGAATTTTCAGAGCCAGGTGAGACTCTCGTTCCCGCTTTTTGCCGGCGGGAGGCTGATTGCCGCATACCGGGCCGCAGGCTTTGAGGCTGACGCTGAAAAGTGGCAGCTGATTCAAACCCGTCAAAAAGTGGAGTTTGCGGTAATCCGTTCGTACTACCAAGCGGTACTTGCGGAAGAAGCACTGTCGGTGGTCGATCGCGCGCTGGTGGCTGCGCGCGGTCATCTCGCTCGCGCTCAGGATCTTTTTCAGCACGGGAAAGTTCTTAATTCTGACGTGCTGCGAACCAGGGTTCGCCTGGGTGAGCTGGACCAGCAACGGATTGAAGCTGAGAGTCAATTCGACGTTGCCCTCGCGAACCTGGCGCATGTTCTGGGTGACGAAGACGAACGGGTCGCGCCGCTTCGAAAACCGGTTGCGGCCGAGGCCGCGGTTTCACCAGAAATGCTCGACTCTCTGATTGCGCGTGCAATTGCCGACCGCCCGGAAATAATGGTTGCCAATTCACGCATCCAACAAGCGCGGCAGAATGTAACCATTGCCCGTGCTGATTATCTGCCGACGGTGGAGATAGCTGGAGTGTATGAAAATGACTCTGCGCGCTTCGCCCGCGCCGGGAACAACGGGGCGCTCCTTGTTACCGGCCGGCTGAATCTATTCAACGGGTTAGCCACGCAATCAAAGCTTGAGGCTGCACAGTCGGATCTTTCGCGTGCACAGGTGCTCGCCGACGATCTTCGTCATGCAGTTGCGGTCGAAGTTGAGATTGCATATCGGGATCTGGCTGCCGCCCGGCAGGGCCTGAACGTGGCAAGGCAGGACAGCCAGTACGCCGCGAGCGCGCTCAAAATTCTGGAAGACCGCTATGGATTTGGTCTCGCTTCCAACGTCGAAGTTTTGGACTCGCAGAGCGCTCGCGAAGAGACGGACATGCGACTGGTCAACGCCCAGGTCAGTGTGGCTGTTGACCGCGCGGCGTTGAACCTTGCAACCGGGGTGGAACCTCAGGGAGCGTCAGGACGCTGACATAAATGGCCCGCCCGTTAAACGAATGGCCTTCCGCGCATCGCGGGTGGCTGCTGCTGATCGCGGGCGCGATCGGCCTGCTTCTGCTGTGGCTCGCCGTGCGGGCGATTCGGGTCGGGAGCATCGAGCCGGGCCTTCTCAGCGAAAAGCTTGACGGGCTTCCTAACCGCCCGATCGGAGTCGTGCTTAGCGAGGAACTGGCCATGCGTCGCGAAGTGACCGGCTCGGTCCAGTCGCGGGTATCAATAGAAGCTGCAAGCCGGGTCGCAGCACGCATCACCAAGGTCAACGTGCGCGCAGGTGACCGGGTAACCCGCGGTCAGGTGATAGTTGTGCTGGATGCCTCTGAACTCAGGGCGCGACTGCGACAGGCGGAAGGTCAACTGGCCGCAGCACGCGCCGAGCTCGGCCGGGCTGCCGCGGAGGAGGGACGGTTCTCTGCTCTATTTGCGCGCGGTTCGGCCACCGCCAGTGAACGCGACGCTGCCGAAGCCGCCTATCGGGCCGCGATGGGACGCACCGCACAAGCGCGGGCCGCAATCGCAGCCGCTCGCGCCGAATTGGAGTACACGATCGTCCGCGCGCCGGTCGATGGACTGGTCGTGGAACGCCTTGCCGAGCCGGGTGACATTGCGATGCCGGGGAAACCGCTGGTCCGGTTGTACGAAGAAAATGTGTTGCGCGTCGAGCTGGAGGTGCCTGAGGAGCTAACTCGCGACATCCGGATAGGAACGCCCCTCGATGTCAGCGTCGACGCGAACGGCATGAAATATCGCACGCAGGTCAACGAAATCGTCCCTGCCTCCGATCCTGGGAGCAGAAGTTTTCTGGTTCGAGCGCCGCTGCCGAGCGGCCAACGTCTGCAACCGGGGATGTTCGCTCGGGCGACTTTTGCGATTGCGAACGAGATGGTCCTTACCGTACCGCGCGGCGCAATCGAGGAAGTCGGGCAACTCGAGACAGTACGCGTGGTCTCTGACGGGAAGATCACCACGCGGATAGTCTCTCTTGGGCGCAGCTTCGGCGACCGTGTCGAGGTGCTTGCCGGCCTTCATCAGGGTCAGCGCGTGATTCTAGACAGCCGAGGGGCTGGCGTGAAGTGAACGAAACGGACCCCGGCAAGCTGGGCCTAACAGCGCGAATTGTCGACCTGTTCCTCGGGTCGAACTTGTCGATGCTGCTGCTCGTCGCTTCGCTGGCGGCGGGCGGAATCGCGCTTCTCGTAACGCCGCGTGAAGAAGACCCCCAGATCTCCGTTCCACTCGCCGACATCATCGTTCAAATGCCGGGCGCGAGCGCCGCCGAAGTGGAGAATCTGGTCACGATCAACCTCGAGAAGCGGTTGTGGGAAATGGAGGGCGTTGAGCACATCTATTCCGCTTCCCGGCCAGGGAGCGCGATGGTTACGGTCCGTTTCCGGGTCGGCTATGACGGGATTAAAAGCCTCGTTCAAATTTACAACAAACTTGAATCCAACCGCGACGCGGTGCCGCCCGGCGTAACCGGGTGGATCGTCAAGCCCGTCGGGATCGACGACGTCCCGATTCTCAACGTCACCCTGTGGAGCAAAACCGAAAGCGACGCAATGCTGCGACGGATCGCCGATGAGATATTGCATCGCATGCAGCAGGTGCCGGATACGGGGCGTTCCTTCGTGGTCGGTGGACGGCCACGGCAGATACGAGTTCTGCTTGACGCCGAGCAACTCGCCGGCCACGATTTGGCGCCGCTCGACATCGCTCGGGCACTGCGCGGGGCCGACGCTAATTTGCGCGCTGGGAGCTTCGCCCGCGATAACCGTGAGTATGTGGTCGATAGTGGTCCATTTATTACCAGCGCGGCCGAGGTGGCTTCCCTTGTGGTCGCAGTACGCGGCCAGCATCCCGTCTATCTGCGCGACGTCGCCCGCGTAATCGATGGTCCGGCCGAACCCGACAACTATACGACGATCGGCTTCGGCCCAGCCCGCCAATATCTGGTTAAAGAACCAGGCCAATTGCGCATCGAGTCCGTCGGCGCTCGTGCGACTTTATACCCGGCGGTGACAATCGCCTTCGCCAAGCGGCATGGCACCAACGCGGTGGCGGTAGCCCAGGGACTAATCAAGCAGGTCGAAGCGCTGGAGGGCGTCGCCATCCCATCTGACGTAAATGTCCTCATCACGCGAAACTATGGAGAAACCGCCAATGAGAAGGTGAATGAACTGGTCAGGGAGCTGATGATAGCTATCGGGATCATCGTGGTCTTGCTGGCTTTTTCGCTAGGTCTTCGCGAAGCATTCATTGTCGCAATTGCGGTTCCCATCACCCTTGCGATCACGCTGGTCGGAAATCTCATCGCCGGCTACACGATCAACCGGGTCACGCTGTTCGCGCTGATCCTCTCATTGGGTCTTTTGGTCGACGATCCGATTGTCGATGTGGAGAACATTCACCGTCATTTTCGGCTTGGCACGCTTCCGCGGAGAGAGGCGACGCTCATTGCCGTCGACGAGGTTCGACCGCCCACGATCCTCGCAACCTTCACAGTCATCGCTTCCTTCGTCCCGATGTTGTTCGTGACCGGGATGATGGGACCGTACATGCGCCCGATGCCGTTCAACGTGCCGCTTGCGATGCTGACCTCTTTGGTCGTGGCGTTCACTATAACGCCATGGGCTGCCTATCATCTCCTGCGCCACGAGGACTCGTCGGCCTCGGCCGAAACTTTTGACGAAGGAGCGACGATTCGACGATGGTATGCGCGGGTTCTTCGTCCGCTGCTCGAAAGTCGGCGGCGAGCGCGCGCCTTTCTGTTCGTGATGGTCGGCACGTTTCTCGTCTCGATCCTGCTTGTGGTGTTCGGGCTGGTGCCGGTTAAGATGCTGCCTTTCGACAATAAGAACGAATTGCAGCTCGTGGTCGACATGCCGGAAGGAACTCCTTTGGAATCTACGGACGCGGTGATTCGCGATTTCGATGGATTATTGAGCAGAGTACCGGAGGTCACCGACTTCGAGTCGTACGTGGGCGTCAGCTCGCCGTTCGATTTCAATGGGATGGTCCGCCATTATTATATGCGGAGCGCGCCCTGGCAGGCGGACATCCGAATCAACCTGGCGCCGAAGAGCGTCCGCGCCCAGTCCTCGCATCAGATCGCGCTTCGCATTCGGCCTTTGGTTGAAGCAATCGCGCGGAAAGATGGCGCCAAGGTGAAGATCGTCGAGGTGCCGCCGGGTCCTCCTGTGCTGGAGACGATTGTTGCCGAGATCTACGGTCCGCCGACGGCCGAGTATTCACAACTCATCGCGTACGGAAGCAAGCTTCGAGATCTTTTCGATCGTACGGGCGGTCTCGTCGATACGGATGATTTCAGGGTTGCCGCACAACCGCATGTGCAATTCGTTTTAGATCGGGAAAAAGCGGCCCTTCATGGTATCACCACAACAGAGGCCGCACGGACTCTGACCCTGATGCTTGGGGGCGAAGCGGTTGATACGGTTCATACCGAGACCGAGCGCGATCCCCTGGTGATCGAAGTTCGCTTGCCGCGCGCAGTGCGTTCGAACCTCGACGGGATCATGGCGGTGAAGCTTCGCGGATCTGACGGGAAGATGGTGCCTCTGGGCGAACTCGGCGAGGTTCGAACCACGGTGGAGGAGCAACCAATCTACCGCAAAGACCTCCGCCAAGTGGCTATGGTAATGGCCGACACCGCCGGCATCAGTCCGGTCAATGAAGTACTTTGGCTTCAAAGCCGCACCAAAAGCCTGCTGCCGCCCGGCTATACCATCGACTGGACCGGCGAGGGCGAGTGGAACATCACGGTTACGGTCTTTCGCGACCTAGGGCTGGCTTTTGGCGCTGCGCTGTTTTTCATCTACGTGTTGCTGGTCGCGCAGACCGAGTCGCTCGCGATGCCGCTCATCATCATGTCGGCGATCCCGCTTACCTTGATCGGCATCATGCCGGGCTTCTTTCTGTTGGATCTTGTAAGCAACCGCCCGGTTGCGGGTTTTCCAGATCCGACATTTTTCACGGCAACCGCGATGATCGGAATGATCGCCTTGGCCGGCATCGTGGTGCGCAACTCGATCATTCTGATCGACTTCATTCACCGCGGTTGCGCGCGTGGACTGAGTTTGGAAGACGCGATTCTGGAAGCCGGTGCGATTCGTCTGCGGCCGATCGCACTTACCGCGGGCGCCGCGATGTTCGGTTCTGCGGTGATTACTTTGGATCCGATTTTTTCCGGGCTGGCGTGGGCTTTCATCTTCGGCATTTTTGCTTCGACGGCATTCACCCTGATCGTCGTGCCTCTGATTTACTACCTGGTCTATCGCCCGGAAGAACGCTAACTAATTCAGGACGGAACTAGCTGAGCGACTTGAGCGATGAGTAGCGAACGCCGTCTGGAGCCTGCTGCACTGGCTGAGTCCGCAGGTTGGCGAACTGTAGTCTTGCTGCAGTTCGCTTTGACGTTCGGCAACTCGATTGTCGCAACCGAGAACACCGCGCAGACGTCACTTCCGCAAAATCGCCGGCTATCCCGCGCTGCCCAAACTGGTCGCCGCGCTCCGCGCTCATGACGCCACGCGCGACCGCCAGCACATACTTGATAATCGCAGGCAGGCGGCCAAATGACTATTCAGCTGTCACTCAAATTCAACAACCCAACGGAGATCTCCACAATTTCAGCCGATGATTCTGGAAACATCGGGGACGGCAGGACTTATCGGTTGTTCGACGTTTTTTCGGGATCAGGTTCGACTGCCGCTGGGAGCTCACTTGTCCCCTCCAGCACCTGTTGAACTCCGTTGTCTTTAAGCAGGCGCCGCCCGACGTGTCCTCTCGGGCTTCAACGGGAAGCGAATTAATGCGGCCAACTCGCGCTAGCTTCCGGATGCCTGTTGCTCCGCGTTAAGATTTTTCTCGATGCCCTCGCATATCGCCCACGCGATTATCGGCACCGCCGGTCATATCGATCACGGCAAGACCGCGCTAGTCCGCGCCCTCACCGGCCAGGAGACCGACCGCCTCAAGGAGGAGCGCGAGCGCGGCATCTCAATCGACCTGGGCTTCGCCTATTTCACGCTGCCCGACGGCACGCGCGCCGGCCTGATCGACGTTCCCGGCCACGAGCGCTTCATCCGCAACATGCTGGCCGGCGCCCACGGGATCGATCTGGTGCTGTTCACGGTCGCCGCCGACGATGGCGTGATGCCGCAGAGCGAGGAGCATCTCGACATCCTGCACCTGCTCGGCGCCGCGCGCGGCATTTTCGTCATCACCAAGGCCGACCTCGTAGATGAGCGGCGTCTCGCCGAGGTGCGCGACGAAATCGAACTGCTGGCCGACGGGACTGTGATGGCCGGTGCGCCCGTAATCCCGGTTTCATCGCTTACCGGCGCCGGCATCGACGAGCTGCGCGCCGAGATTATCCGTCAGCTCGAAGGTTTCGAGGCGCGTCGCCCGACCGGCCTGTTTCGTCTCCCGCTCGATCGCGCGTTCGTGATCAAAGGTCATGGCACGGTGGTGACCGGCACTGCGATGGGCGCAACGGTTAAAATCGGCGATCGGCTGCGCGTGCTGCCGGGCGGCGGCGAGGTGCGCGTGCGCGCGATCCAGGTCCATTCCGAGCCGGTCGAGTCGGCGGGGCGGTGCCAGCGCGTCGCGCTCAATCTCTCGGGCGCAGAGCGGATCGAGCTCAAGCGCGGCGACGTGCTCGCCGACGCGCGCCTCACGATGGTCACCAGTCGTCTCGATGCGTGGCTCGAAGTCCGGCCCGCCGCCAGGCGTGCGCTCAAGAGCAACGAGCGGGTGCGATTTTTCACCGGCACGAGCGAGACGATGGCGCGGCTGATCGTGCTGGAGCCGGACGGGAGCATCGCAGTCAAGCGCGGTGGTCTCGTGCAGCTCGTTTTCAACGAGCCGATGGTCGCGCTGGCCGGCGATCGCTTCGTGATTCGCGACGAGACCAGCCGGCGCACGCTTGGCGGCGGGCGCGTGCTGAACCCCTATGGACGCAGGTCGCGCCGCCCGCTCGAACGTTATCGCGAACGCCTGACGACGCTGCGCGATCAATCGGGCGCAGCCGCGATCGAGGCGCTCATTAATCTTCAGGATAACTTCGCGGTAACCGCGCTCGATATCGCCCTGATGCTCAACGCGCCGCTCGCCGACGTCCGTGCCGCGCTCGCCGACAATCGCTTCGTGAAACTCTCGCTCGGCGATGAGGAGGGTTACACGACGCGCGGCAAATGGGACGATCTGAAGAACTACGCGGCGGCCGCCCTGAAAGCGCATCATGAGAGCGAGCCGCTTTCGCCGGGCCTCGAAATGGAAGCGCTGCGGGCGCGACTGCCCTACGAAGTCGCGGCGCGAAATTTTCGTGCGCTCATTGATCGGGTGAGCCGCGAATCCGAGATCGTGCGCGAGGAGAGCGTCCTTCGGCTGAAATCGCATCGTGTGCAACTCGGCGGCGAAGACAGCAAGCTCGGCGCTCGCGTCGCCGAGAAACTCGCCGCCGCCGGTTTCCAACCGCCGGAATTAAAGCAGCTCGCCGCCGAGCTCGGCCTTCCAGCTTCTGAAGTCGGCAAGCTCCGTACGCTGCTCACTGCGATGGAGCGCGAGGGGCGGGTGGTGAAGATCGCGACCGATCTCTACTTCGATCGCACCCGGTTCGACGAGGCGCGCGCCCGCCTGCTGAAGCATTTCGAGCGCAGCCCGGAAGTCAGCGCTGCCGTCTATCGTGATCTGTTGGGCGCATCGCGCAAGTTCGCGATCGCGCTGCTCGACTTTTTCGATCATAGCGGCGTCACCACCCGCGTCGGCGACCTGCGCCGGCTCCGTTCGTCCGGCTGACACCCGGCTCGATGCGTGACAAAATCCATCTCCGATGGCGAAGCGCAAGGACAGCAACGCCGGGCGCGACGAACTGGTCCGCTTGACGGCGCGATGCAAAGCGGCGGGTTGAGCCGGCAAGCTGGGTCCGGCGGACCTTAAAGCGGTGCTGGCGCGGCTCGACTTGGGGAGCCATCCCGATCTGTTGGTCGGCATCGGGACGGGCGATGACGCCGGGGTCTATCGTCTCACCGACGAAATCGCGATCGTCAACACGGTCGATTTTTTCACGCCGGTGGTTGACGATCCGTTCACCTACGGTGCGATCGCCGCCGCCAACTCGCTCTCGGACATCTACGCGATGGGCGGCGCGCCGAAGACTGCGCTTAACATCGTCTGTTGGCCGCAGGCTGGATTGCCGGGCGAGATGCTCGGCGAAATCTTGCGCGGTGGCGCGGAGAAGGCGCGCGAGGCGGGCGTGGTGATCGTGGGCGGGCATAGCGTCGCCGACGAGGAAGTAAAGTACGGGATGGCGGTGACGGGCGTGATCGATCCGCGGAGAATCGTGCGCAACGTGGGCGCGCGGCCCGGCGACGCGCTTATCCTGACCAAGCCGCTCGGCACCGGCGTCCTGATGACCGCGCTGAAGCGCGACCAGCTTGCCGACGAACATTATGCTGCGGCGGTCAAGACGATGGCGACGCTCAATGCCAATGCGGCTGCGGCAATGCTTCGCTATGACGTCCATGCCGCGACCGATATCACCGGTTTCGGACTAGTCGGTCACGCGATGCAGATGGCGGAGGGGAGCGGCGTCACGCTGGTTATCGAGGAATCCGATCTCCCGTTGCTCCCCGGGGCGCTCGACGCAATCGCGGCCGGAATGATTCCCGGTGGCGGCAGGCGCAATCGCGATTATTACGGTCCGCGCGTGCGGGTCGGCGACGAGGTGATCGAGGCGATGGTCGAGATCGCATTCGATCCGCAAACTTCGGGCGGGTTGCTGATCGCGCTGCCGCAGAAGGAATCGATCGCGTTGCTCGCCGATCTCCAGTCCGGCGGGAATCTCGAGGCCGAGATCGTCGGCCGGGTTGAGCCGCAGGGCGATTATCCGATCGAGCTGGTCTAATCCGAAGATCGCTCGCCGGGGAAGCTCGCGCGCACGAGTGGGATAACCTCGCGTCCGATGCGCTCGAGCTGCTCTTCGCGTCCGCTGTCGACGGCTGCATCGAGCACGAAATCGCGCGCGCCGGCCGCGACGTACTCCGCGATTTTAGCCGCCACATCGGCGGGCGTGCCGAGCGCGCCGTAACGGCGCGCCGGTTCCGTGAAATCCATCGCATAGCGGCGGCTAAGACTTGCGGTCGCGATCTGATGCGCCCGTTCATGATTCTCGGCGAGCGTGAAAAAAAGGAACACGCCGGTGCCGAAGCGCTCCAGGCGCCGCCCGGCGCGCTCCGCCTCGCGCCCGATGAAATCCAGGCCCTCGGCGTAGCGCTTCGCCGTGATGACGTACGGCACCCATCCGTCGCCCAGGCGCGCCGCGCGCCGCTGTGCGGCTTCGGCGCGCCCGCCGATCCAGATCGGCGGCCCGCCAACCGTCGCCGGATGCGGCTCGACCGCGACATCTTCGAAACTGTAGTAGCGTCCGCGATGCGTCACACGGGGCTCGGTCCACAGCCGCTTGATGATTTCGAGCGCTTCGTTGGTGCGCCCGCCGCGCTCGGCAACCGGCACGCCGCACGCCTGCCATTCACGCGGGAACTCGCCGCCCACGCCGACGCCAAAAATGAACCGGCCCGCGCCGAGCATCCGATCGACCGTCGCGACCATCTTGGCTGTCGCGGCTGGCGCTCGCAGCGCGAGCAGGTAGACACCGGTCCCGAACAAGAGATGCGACTCCAAGGCGCCCAGGAAAGCGATTTCGATCAGCGGATCGTTCACCGGGCCGGTGAACGAGACGTGATCGCCCGCCCAGACGCTGTCGAAGCCCGCCTCTGCGATGCGCTTGATCGTGCGGCGCGCGCGCTCGCCGTCGAACGCCCAGGCCTGAGCGCCGAAGCGCAGCCGGGGAGCAAGCGGAATTGCGTCGCTCATCGGAAAATCGCCGTTGACGAGTTCATCGAGCACAGGGATAGCCGATACGCCCCCAAAGTCAACCACGGGGGATGCGATTGACTTTGCGATGCGCCGCCGTTAAGCACCAGCGCATCGTGGCAATCGCGACCGGCAGACTCGAGCCGCTTTTCCGATCGCGCGGCGGGGCCCAATCGCCGACCATCGCGTTCACGCAAGGCTGCTTTTTGGCTGCACTCGCGATCGTCGCGATTTACGGGATCGTCCTCACGTCCAATCACCAGGAAACGCGATGGCTCCCGCTCTGCGCCGGCACTATCGCATTGGTGGGGCTTGCGCTCACAGCAACGATCGATATTTTCGGCGGCGTTGACGTGTACCGCCCCTTACCCGGTATCCGCGCTGAAGCGCTCGCGACGTTCGCGGTGTTCACGCTCTTCCTGGCGTTTTATTCGAGCACCGCGACGCTCGATCCGTCGCCCTACAACGCGCACGTTCGCCAGGCGGTCGCCTTCGTCCACGGCCACACCTACATCGATGCCCCCAATTTCATCGAGCACGCGAGCTTCGGCGGCCACAACTATCAGTTGCATCCTCCGCTGCCCGCGATCCTGCTGATGCCGTTCGCGGCGATCTGGGGGATGGGCGTGAATCAGACCGCGTTCTCGATGGTCTTCGGCGCGCTCGATATCGCGCTGACGTGGCGGATGCTGGGGCGCTTTCGCCTGAGCATCGACGCGCGGATGTGGCTCACGGTCTTTTTCGGGGCCGGCACGATTCTCTGGTACGAAACCGTGATCGGCAGCAGTTGGGCGCTCTCGATGGTGGTCGCGATCGGATTTACGGTGGCGGCGCTCGACGAGCTCTTCGGTCCGGCGCGTCCGATCCCGCTCGGAATACTTGCGGGACTTGCCGCGCTCGCGCGCTACGATCTCGCCTTCGACTGGCCGATCTACGTGATTCTTGAATACCGGCGACGCCGCGCGATCAAGCCGCTGCTCCGGATGATCCCCGGCTTCGCGCTCGCCGCCGCAATCTATCTTTTCCTGAACGAGGTCCGCTATCACAGTCCGTTCGATCGCGGGGTGTTCCTCTTCGCCGGTCCCGACACGCAACTCTTCGGGCTTCGCTATCTGCCTGGAAATATCTACACGCTCTTGATGGTCGGGCCGAGCCTCGACGGGCGGTTTCCGTACATCCATCCGCGCTTCGTCGGTCAATCGATCCTGCTCACCAGTCCGGCGTTCGTGCTGGCGATGCGCCCGAGCTTCAAACGCATCGACGCGCTGCTTATCCTGATCGCCGCAATCATCGCGATGACGCCGAGCCTCTTCTACTTCACCAACGGGTTTTCGCAGTTCGGCACGCGCCATTACCTCCATGCGTTCCCGTTCCTGCTGGTGCTGATGGCGATGGGGGTGCGATGGCGCGCCGATCAATTGACGAAAATCCTGATCGGTTTCTCGATTATCCTGATTGCGTACGGCGTGTGGCATTACAGCCACTATGGATTGGTCCCTTAAGCGGCGTCACCCGGGAATGATCGACGGCGCGCGCTCGGCGTCGGAAATCTCGCCGAGCATCCGCAGGCCATAGCGAACCATTGCGGCGAGGCGCTCCACTCGCTCGAGCAGTTCCGCCTGCTCCGCGGCCGAGGCGTTCTTGAGCCGGTCGGCCGCCGCTGCGAGGCTTTCCTTGAGCAATTGAACCGCGCGTTCGAGGCTCTCGCGATCGCGCGCCTGACGGGCGCTGCGGTCACGCGCCGCCTGGATTTCGCTGAAGCGGATGATCTGCGCCATCGTTCAGATTATCGCCAATCGAGGGGCCGCAGACCAGCGCGATTCGCTGCGTCATCGGACGCGCCTGCCGGCGCGGCGCTTGGCCGCGATGGTTTCGTGCCCGCCGCTCGCGAACCATTCGATCTGATGTGCGATGCCGTTCAGAATATCGACCTCGCGCGGCTTGAGCCTTGTGCGTCCGAAGATCTCGCGGATCGCAAACATTATGTGATCGGGATTGCCAGCCGGCAGGAAACCGATCCTCACCAGCGCGCGCTGCATCCGCTCGAGCATCGCGTCCGCCTCAACGACCGTGGCATAGCGGGGCGAGGCGGCATTTCCTTCGCCAGGAGCGTCGAGCGCGAGGCGCAGTTCGTAGGCGACGATCAGCAGCGCCTGCGCCACGTTGAGCGAGCGATAATCGGGCGCGGTCGGTATCGTGATGAGCCGCTGGCAGAGTTTGAGTTCGCGATTGGTGAGGCCGGAGTCCTCGGGGCCGAAGATGAACGCGACGCGATTTGGCGGCGCGAGCGCGGTTACTTCCGCAATTGCCGCGCGCGGCGCCATTGCGCCCGCGCGATAGAGTCCCGTGCGCGCGGTCGTGCCGATGGTCAGGTTGCAATCCGCGATCGCGCTGCCGAGGTCCGGGAAGACGCGCGCATTATCCAGCACGTCGCCCGCATGCACGGCCATCCGTGATGCGGCGGTTTTCGCCGGCCGCCGCTCCGCGACAATTCGCAGATCAGCGAAGCCCATGTTCTTGAGCGCGCGCGCTGCGGCTCCGACGTTGCCCGCCGAGCGCGGCCGGAAAAGCACGAAGGTAAAATACTCGGCGTATGAATCCATCGCCGCTAGATTGTGTGGCAATCTACGCGGGTTTCATAGCGCGCCGCCCGCGTGACATCGCGGTTCGGGTTCGTCATCCTATAGCTTGGTTCTCCGATGAAAATCGTCTCGTTCGGCGACGTGCATATGGCGACGCGCAACCTGGCCCTGATGGCCGAGGCGTTGCGCGATTGCGATCTGATCATCGTCTCCGGCGACCTTACCAACTTCGGCGGCATCGACGACGCCCGCAAGGTAATCGACGACGTTCGCCGCGCCTGCCCGCGCGTGCTGGCGCTGTCCGGTAATCTCGACAAGCGCGAAGTGATGCCGTTCCTTGAAGAGCAGGGCGTTGCACTCCACGGCAAAGGCAGGGTCGTCGACGGCATCGCGATTTTCGGATGCGGCGGCTCGAACATCACGCCGTTCAAGACGCCTACCGAACTCACCGAAGATGAAATTTACGCGACTCTCCGCGCCGGCTACGAACAGGTCAAGGACCGGCGCCCGCTGCTGATGGTCTGTCATACGCCGCCGTTCGAGACCAAATGTGATCGCATCATGAATGGGCGCGCGGTCGGCAGCACGGCGGCGCGCCGCTTTATCGAGGAGGTCGGTCCTGAGGTCTGCATCTCGGGACATATTCACGAATCGGCCGGTGTCGATCGCATCGGCAGCACGACCATCCTGAACGCCGGCGCGTTCAAGGATGGCGGCTACATCGTGGTCGAGTGCGACGGCGGTCGTCTCGATGCGCGGCTCGAGCACGTCTGAAGTTTCATTGCGATGAGGTTGCGGGCGGTCTTCTTTGATGCGGCTGGGACGCTGTTCACATCGCGCGCGCCGGTGGCTGCCTCCTATGCGCGAATCGCGCGCCATCACGGCGTCGAGGCCGACGAACGCGCGGTGCGCGCCGGGTTCATCCGGGCGTTCCACGGCGCAACCGCGCTGGCCTTCGGTCCCGGTCTGGCGGCGTCCGAACTTCGGCGCCGCGAACGCGAATGGTGGCGCGCGGTGGTGCGCGAGAGCTTCGCAGGTCTCGGCCAGTTCGACGACTTCGACGATTTCTTCGATGAGCTGTTCGCCTACTTCGCCGATCCCGCGCACTGGATAGCGTTCGCCGGCGTGATCGAGCTGCTCGGCAACTTGCGCACGCGCCGGCTGAGCCTCGGTGTAATCTCAAATTTCGACTATCGGCTGTATCGTATCCTCGAGGGCCTTGGCCTCTCACGCTACTTCGATTCGATCACGATTTCTTCCGAGGCCGGTTACGCCAAGCCGTCGCCCGAAATTTTCCGCGCCGCGATGCGACGTCAGGCGGTCGAACCCGCGACGGCGATCCACGTCGGCGACTCGGAGCCGCTCGATGCGGAGGGCGCGCTCGCCGCGGGAATGACGCCCATAATCGTCGAACATCGCCCGGGCGCACCGATTGCCTCAGCCGGCGGCGTGATGCGCGTGCCCACGCCGCGTCAGATCGCTGATGCAATCGCGATCATCGAGCGCGCCTGATTTCCATGGCGTTTCCAACCGCACTGCCATTCGCCTATTCTTGGCGATCCGATGCTCAAGCGGATTCATCATGTCGGCATCGTCGTGCCGAGCCTCGAGGACAGCCTGCGTTTTTGGCGCGATCTCCTCGGCCTGACGCTCGCGAAGAGCGCGACGCTCGAAGACCAGGGCGTGCGCGCCGCGCTGCTGAAGCTCGACAACAGTGAAATCGAGCTGCTCGAGCCGCTCTCGCCTGACAACGGTGTGGGACGGTTTCTTTCGCGCGCCGGGGGCGGACTTCATCATGTATGTTTCGAGAGCGACGATGTCGGTGGCGATCTCGAGGCGGCGCGCGCCCGCTCGCTCCCGTTGATCGACGAGCGCCCGCGACCCGGCCTCGCCGGCATGATATGCTTCCTGCATCCGAAGGCGACGCACGGCGTGCTGGTCGAATATGCCCAGCCGCCCGAGGAGTAGCGATGCCGATATACGAATATCGATGCGACGATTGTGGACGCGAGTTCGAAGCGCTCGTGATGCCGGGGCGAGCGGATGCCGAATGTCCCGGCTGCAGCGGCGTCAATCTGCGGCGCGAGATGTCGGTCTTCGCGGCGCACGGCGGCGACGGCGCGGCGGCAGAACCCCTGAGCAGGCCCTCGCGGCCGGGCGGCGGATGCTGCGGCGGCGGCTGCGGGTGCGCGTAGGACCGCGCAAAACGGCGGCCTTTTTGCCGATTTGAAACCGGTAGGCAGGATTCACGTCTAATCGTGTCAGGAATAGCAGGGTTGCCCGTCGCGGGGTCAAATAGGAAGATCACGGGTACAGAGCTCAATAAATGTTGGTGGGGACGTTGTCAGAGGCTCCATCGCAGATGACCAAACCTAGGCGCAGCTTCAAGCTTTCCGCGGCCTTCCTCCTGATTGCCGCCGCCGCGATTGCCATCGTTCTGCCGGCTGCCGCGCAGGCACCGCAGCTTAATCAGAATTTTCAGCTTCCGAAGCAGGGCGGCTCGTCGACGCTCGAGCTCCCCGCGCAGCCGCGGCAGCCGGGCTCCGAGTCGCTCACGATTCCATCGATGCCGGCGCCGCAGGGCGGGAATTCGACCGACATCGTGCCGCCTATCGAGCAGCAGCCCGGACAGGCGCTGGTGGTGCCGCCGCATGAGCTTGCGCGCCAGCCCGGCTACGAGCAGGTGACGGTCACCGTCACCAACCCGCAGCACGGTTACGAGACCAACCTCACCAAGAACGATTTCCGGCTCTACATCGACGGCCAGCAGCGCCCGATCGAATTCTTTCGCCAGGATTTGAACACGCCCGTCTCGGTTGGAATCCTGGTCGATACTTCCGGCAGCATGCAGCCCAAGATTCCCCAGGCGCGCGCCGCAATCGCGCAGTTCCTGATGGACCTCAACCAGCGCGACGATGTTTTCCTGTTCGCCTTTTCGATGCGCCCGTTTTTGTTGCAGGGCTTCACGATGAATCATGCGCTGGTCGCGAGCCGTCTCGCGCTGCTCCATGCGTACGGACAGACCGCGCTTTACGACGCCATCCTCGACGGGCTCCTGATGGTCGAGCACGGGCGCTATGACAAGAAGGCGCTGCTGGTGGTGACGGATGGGATGGACAACAGCAGCCAATCGTCGCTGCCGCAGGTGATCGAGCAGGCGCGCCGCCTCGGCGTGCTGATCTACTCGATCGGCATCGGCGATCCGAACGGCTCCTCGATGCCGGGGCTCGCAATCGGCCCGTTCATCTTCGGCGGCGATATCGATCGCGTGGATGCGCAGACGCTCAGGACACTCTCGACTGAGACTGGCGCGCGGACCTTCATTATCCGCGAGGTCGGCGACGGCGAGGCGCTGCGCGAGGCGACCACCACTATCAGCCGCGAGCTGCGCGAGCAGTACACGGTCGGCTTCACGGCGCCCGATCCCTCGGCCGGCGGCTATCGGAGCGTGCGGGTCGATGTGCCGGGACATCCGGAGGACAGCGTCCGGGTGCGCAAGGGCGTGACCGTCGGCCCGGGCTCGTCATACGCATCGAATCCGTCGCCGTAGTCGGCGTCGATCTGGTCCTGATGATGGAGGCGGTCCGACGTCAGAGCCGTTACCGCCGAGTTGTGCGGGGCGCGGGGCAGGCTTACAAGCTGCCGATCGTCGACGAGATCAGACCGGTGGCGGAATCACGCGACGGCAGCCTCGATCAAGCTCAGGCGGCCGGCGGCCACGACCCGCGTCACCCGGAAGCCGCTTTCAGAGAGCAGGTCGCGATGCTCGCTCTCCGTCCGTTCGCATCCCCCGGCTCCGCGTAACATATTCAGATCCGACAAGATGGCGGACAGATGTTCCGCGTTGGGCTCGAGGTTCCCGGGTATGGCTCGATCGATCACGGTCAGCCGCGCGCCGTGTTTCAACGCGCTGTGACAGTTTTGCAGGATTCGAACGCAACGTTCATCGTTCCAGTCGTGGATGATGCTCTTCAATACGATTGCATCCGCACCACGCGGCACTGATTTAAAGAAGCTCCCCCCGACAAACTCGGCTCTTTTCGCGACACCGGCGGCGGTCAGATTGCGTCTCGCTCCATCTGCGCAGTACGGCAGATCGAATACGATGCCGCGCATGGATGGATACTTCGTCAGGATCGCGCTCATCAGCTCGCCGAGCCCGCCGCCAACATCCATCAATGTCGATATTCCGGAGAAGTCGCACGCGGCAAGCACGTCCGGCAGCGTGACGCGAGTCACCGAGGCCATGCCTTCGTTAAACAAGCCGGCCTGTTGCGAATCCGCCAGCCTCTCGAAACGCTCCTGGCCAAGCCCTGCAAGCTCGCCAGCAGTCTTACCGGTGCGGATGGATTCGATGAGCCCACTCCATCCGGCTCTCAGCATTTCTCCCTCTACGAGGACCCACGCCTTTAGTGAGCGCTCAGACCGGGCCGCGAGACGGGTCCCCATCTCCGTCAACAGAAATCTGGCGTCCGCCGCTTCCGTGCAGATCGCCAAGGTGAGCAATCCGCGCATCAACCGAAGCAGCGATCGCTGGTCGGTGTCGGTCAAGCGCGCCAACTCTGCGGCGGTCTTGGGACCTTCGAAAAGGAGATCGGGGATGCCCAGCTTGGCAGCCACGTAGACGACGGCCGTAACACGATGGCCGGCGATCAAATCCATAAGCGTGTTTGCCGATGGATCGGAACATTCGGTGGGCATTGCAGGCTCCTAGTTTCGCGCGATTCTGACTGACTGCCTCGGCCGGCGCCAGCGTCCGAGGATACGATAACTTCAGTCACGCGGGTTGACGAAGCAGCAAGTTGAGGTCTTCCTCGCGCCTCCCTGCTCAGAATGTCCCGAGGTGGTTCGCGGACTGAGCGATAGCGCGTGTCGCCCAGAAAGATCGCGCCATCAGAAATAGCCCACGCCATCACGAGTTCCTTTTCATAACGGAAGGAGCTGTCGCTTTTTGCTCGGCTTAGGCCCGGGCTCGTCATACGCATCGAACCCGTCACCGTAGTTTGCGCCGCCGCAGCGAGCAGTGGAGTGTTGCATAGCCCGTGCGAGCGGCGTCCTTAGCCTCTCCTTGGATAAGAGAGGGAACAAGGAGGGGCGCCGCACATCCAATCAGGGGCGAGCGGGAGGTCTTTGCCTCCGGCTCGCCCCGAAGAGCAGCCTACTTCCCGATTCCCTCCAGCTTGACGTGCTGCGGGCTGTTGAACGCATCGTCGGTGAAGATCAACTCGCCCGGACGCGAGCCGGCCGCAGTCGGCGTAAAGGTCACCCAGACCTTGCACGCCGTCTTGGGCGGCAGCGAACTCGCCGGGCAGGCGTCGGCGCCCGTCGTCACCTGGTAGTCGCCGCTCGTCGCCGCCGAGAACGACATCGCGACCGGATTCCGGTTGGCGACCTTCACGAACTTGGCGCTGCTCGGCGTGTTGAGCGGCTGCTTGCCGAAGCTCAGCGATCCGGTCGAGATCGAGAGCGCGCCCTGATTGCCGTGGCCGACGAGCTTTACCGTCTGCGCGTTGTTGATCTCTGCGTTGTCGTAGACCATCAGCGTGCCGGTGCGTTTGCCGGTCCGGTCGGCGAGAACGTAAGCGCGATCTTGCAGCTCTTCTTCGGATCTAGCGACACATCGCAGGTAGTCGGCGGTCCCGACACGATCGTGAAGTCGCCGGTGTTCTCCGCGCCGAGGAAGGTGACGGTCAGCTTCTGCTTTTTGTTCTTCGGGTTGAAGACATGGACGATGAGCGGCTTGGTGACGCCGCCGACGCCGCCGAGCTCACCCTGTGCCGGGAAATGCAGCGCATTGGGAGTGACCCTCAGCTTCGCATCCTCGGGCGGCGCGGTGAACATGAAGCCGGATGAGGCGTGGGCCGAAGTCAGGTTGCTGTTGCCGGCAAAATCGGCGGTGATCGGGCGCGACGGATTGCCGGGTATAATCTCTGGGCTGACCTGACAACTCGCGTTGCCGTGCGTGTCGGTTGCCGCGCTGCAGGTGTCGTTGCCGAGGCCGAGCGTTACCGACTCATTGACCACAGGGACCGGTGGATTCTTCGATACATCGGATAGCGATGCCACCAAGGTGATCGGATTCCCTGGGATGCCGCTCTTCGGGCTCAGATTGAGCGTCAGGAACGCAGTGTCCTGTCCCGGATCCCAGGTTACTTCGACCGGATTGGAAGCCAGCGACGTGTTGTTAACTACGCCACTCGCGACAACTGTGTCGGACCCGGCGAGTCTTCCCGTATAGCTGAACGCGGCCTGCCCGTTGGCGTCGGTCCTTGCCATTTTCGCCATCGCGTTATCGCCAGTCACAGAAAGGAGAACGGGTGTTCCCGCTGGCACACTCGCGTAATGAAAGGAGGCGGTAAAGTTCTGCGATGCTCCCTGCACCGGATTCGGGGCTACCGTGCTGGGTGTGAGGCTGATCGAAGGAGGTTGTGTGGTTGGCCCGAAACCGCAGGTGCCGTCGGTCTTGGTGACTCTCGAAACAGTCGGACCTCCCGCAACGTAAAGGCATCCATCCGGTCCGATCGCGAAGTTGGACAGCCCCGAGGAAAAGTCCGTCGTGATTTGCACGGCAGGCGCCGCCACTGGACCCGTGAGGTCAATCGTCTGAATACCTTGGCCAAGCCCGTCTTGTGCCGGCTGGGGGAAAATGATGAACTGCGCGTCGCCGCTCGGCTGCATCCCGCCCGGAGTAATCCCTAAAGAACCGAAGAGCGTGATCGGCGCTCCGCCGGCGGTCATCAGCGTGCTAACTACCGGCGGCGAACCAGCGCTGACTCGCGCGATCTCGCATCCAACTCCGCCTGCGCAGAACAGATCATAGAGCGTACCGTCCGGAGCAACCGTGACTTGCAAATTCTCCACGTTCGATGGGGGAACCTGGGTATAAACCGCGGTGCTCGGACTCGAACCGTCGATTCCTGTGACTTGCCAGATGTTGTCATTGCCACCCTGAACGACGTTGCAAAAGTCGATCGCGAACAGGGCCGGAATGGTCGGATTTAGCGCCATCGAGCCGAGACATTCGATCCCCGACGCGATGGCCGTCCCGACCGCGCCCGTGGACAGATCAACGGGAACTATATCGCCATTGGGGCCGCTCACTGAGGCTTCGCTCGCGAACATGTTACCTGCGGGATCGATCGCGACGCCGCTGGCGGGCGCCTTCACCGTCGTAAACAAATGACTCGCGTCGGCTGTTCCGCCCGACGGACCGAACTTGTAGATTTTTCCGGTCGGCCAATCGGTCACGTAAAGATTATCCGACGAGTCCCACGCCATTCCCCAGGCGCCGAAGCAATTGTAGAAAAAGCCCTGATTGCCGCTTGAAACTGTGAAGCCGCTGGCAAACGTGCTAGCCAGGAAGCCGTTGGCCGGAGCGACGGTTCCTCTCACGTTGCCGGGCTGGGTCTGCGGGCATCCGCCTGGACCGTTCGTGAAATCTACTGAGGCATTCCCAGGCACGGGAAGGTTGCCGTCGGTCACGTCGGTCGCGGTATAGGTGACGTTCTCAGTGTGAGTGTCGGTGACCGTGAACTGAATTTGTCCATTACCGTCCGTGATTGGCGGGGACGGAGCGGTGATTGCGGAGTTCGCGTCGTCTTGGGACAGTATGACGGTCTTGCCGGGCGTCGGTCGGTTCAGCGAATCCTTGAGCGTGATGGTGATCGTATCCGCGGTAACTCCGTCCGCGGGCTCATTGCCGAGGCTGGCGACGATCCCGCCTGCGACCGCGGGCGGGGCGACGAAAGGCACACTCGGCTCCTGATCCAGCGTGATGCCGTCGGCTTTTACGGTGAAAGTCAAATCCTCGATCGTCGAATCGGTGACGGTGAAGAGCGCGGTGCCGTCCGCACCGGTCGTCGCGCTTGGGGGTGTGATGGTCGCGTGATTCCCGCCATTGGCAGTCACGGTCACGGTCTTGCCGCTCACCGGGTTGCCGTTGCTGTCATAGATGTGCGGGCTAAGGAAGAGCTTCGAGCTTCCATCCGCGGGCTGCCCGGCCGGGAATAACGCGCCCTCCGGCACGAACGGGCCCTTCCCAGTCATTACGATGCGCGACTTGCTCGGATCGACCGCGCCGGTCGACGTGCTTGCGAGCATCTGGTTCAGCACCGGCAGGTCCGGCGAACCCAGCCCGACATGGGCGAAATCGGAGCCCATCGAGGCGGCTGAATGAAACGCGTTGGTGGCCGAGAACGGATAAATGAGGGGATTCAGGAAGCCGAGATTGTGGCCCTGCGCCTGGTTGAGCAGTGCTGTGAAGGCGGCCCATTCAGGCGCGCTCATGCTGGTGCCGCCGTATTGCAGTCCGCTGGGACATCCGCCGTTGTCGGCCTGGCAGATCTGGATGCCATGGAACGGGTCAGCGTTGGCGACCACGTCCGGTATCGAGCGCATCGCCACGAACGGCTTCTGATAGCCCGGCGCCGTGAAGAACTTGCTCACGCCGAAGCCGCCCTGTCCGGCAGGTGGCGTGGTGGCGGAATCATTCCACCAAGTTTCCGATCCGTAGGTCGCGCCGTCGCCAAGCGTCAGCGAGCTGCCGCCGACGGCAGTCGCGTTAGGCGAGTCGGCTGGCACTGCGATCGTGTTCGGCGCGCCGTCGAGACAGGTGCTGCCGCTGTCACCGGCGCCGTTGAAGATGCTGATGTCGGAGACGGCGGCATTCTGGAAGATCGTATCGATACTGTCGACGTCGGCCTGCGTGGTCTGGTCCTCGCAGTACGCCCAGCTATTGCTGATGATCGTCGCGCCGCCGTTGATCGCCGCGTTGAATACCGACTGAAAACTGTTGCCCGGTCCGCTGAACGGCGCATCGTAGACCACGACCTTGGCGCCTTTCGCGATCGTCATTACGGTGTCGATATCGAGCAAAACTTCATCTTCGCCTGCGCCCGGCGTAGTGCCGCCATCGATGTCGACCTTGCTGAGGTTGTTGAGTTCGCTTGCCGGCGCGCCGGTTAGATTCAGGTAGTCGGCGACATCGCTCGGGTTGTAACTGTCGAACTCGACCAGTCCGACGGTCTGGCCGGCGCCGTTCGCGCCCGGCCATGGCGAGGTTGCCGCCGGTACGGCTGCATTCACTGGGGCGCCGGAATTCAATTGCTCGATCAGTTGCGCATCGTTGAGCGCGTGCCGGTGGACAGGTTCTGTAACGGTGGACACGAGAGTTGCGCATTGATGAGTACGCCGTACCCGGCGGCGGTCGAGTTCGAATTGATACACCACGCGAGAGCGCTCAGGATGCAAGCCTTGCCCGCCGCGGTGTTTGGATCGAGACCGAACATCGCGGAGAGATAACCTACGATTACCGCGCAGAATGTCGAGAAGATCGCGATATGGGTCGGCTGGGGATGCGCATAGTTGGAGAGTCCGGTTACGGCCTGGACGGACGCGGCGATCGCGGCGGGCATCGCGGGTTCGGCCCGGTTGGCATAGAAGGTCTTCTTGCCGAGACGGAAATCGGTGATGCGCGCGTGGAAGGCGCGCTCCGCCCTCGCGCGCGTGCCGCGCACGGTGATCGTCAGATGATTCGAAGAGCCTTGAACCAGCGTAAAGCCGTTGGTTCGCAGGTAGGCCATCACCTTGTCATACGAACGCTGCGAGGGGCCGAAGCGCGCGGCGATCTGGGCTTGGGTCAGATAGTGGTGGAAGTTCGGCGAATGGGGGTCGTCGAGCTGATTACGATAGCGCTCGAAACCGGCCTGATCGTCGCGTTTGAGAGTCAGCGTCAGCGTGAGCGGCTGATTGCCGGCATCCGGCGCCGATTTGATCCGCTCCGCTTTCGCCAGCGCCGGCAGGACATGCCCCGGCAGCCGCACCATCGGTGCGTTGAGGGATGGAGCGTTAGGTGAGACTAGATTGAGGCGGGTGGCGCTCGCGCTCTCGGTAAGCAGCATCGCAAACCCGACCACGATCGCGACGATCCGTGCAGGCTTGGCTGACATAGCCCCTCCTGGCCGCGCGAAATGCGCTGGTTATGACAATCGACGTAATATTAAGCCAATATATTTGTCAAATAATTTCTCGTCACTAATATTCATGTTTTAAGATAAGAAAAAGTCAAATTAATAAAAATGAGGAGCGAAGAGAATCGCGATTGGGATCGGAAAGGAAAGCTTGGAAACCGGTTATAAACGAAACGGCGGAACGAACGCGCGGGTCGGATCGGGCATCAAGTTGATGAACTTCACCTCGGTGAAGGTGTCGGCGAGTTCGAGTGCCGAGAGGGTCGCGTTATCCACGCGCAGCCGGCGGAAATGATCGAGCTCGAGCCGCATGAAATGGCATATGACCGTGCGGATGATATCGCCGTGCGAGACGAACAGTACGCGCCGCCCATGATTCGCATGCATCGCATCGTGCACCGCCGCGAGCCCGCGCGCCTGCGCCTGCGTGAGGGTCTCGCCGCCGGGCGTCGCCATCGTTACCGGCTGGTCCTTGTATCGCAGGTAATGCTCGTCCTCGAGCAGCGCCTTGAAGGTCATCCCCTCCCAGCGTCCATACTCGACTTCGCTGAGACGTTCATCTTCGATTAGCTCGATGCCGCCCAGACGCTCGGCAACGATCGCAGCCGACTCGCGCGCGCGGACCAGCGGGCTGGTTACGATCAGATTGAGCTTGAGCCCGCGAGCGAACTCGGCCGCCGCTTCTACTTGGACGCGTCCCGCGGCGCTGAGCGGCACCGGGTTGCGGCCCATCACGCGCCCTTCGCGATTCCATTCGGTCTCGCCGTGACGCATCAGGATCACGGTACCGTGCGCGGCTGCGCTGCGGATCTTCTGCTCCACGTAGAACGGTCCGAGCGCCATGGATGAGCGGTCCCTCTCGATCGCGACGGGCGCCGATGGCGCCCGCGATTGGATCGCCGTCAAATGCCGCCGGTCGTTGTTACCGTCCGGCCGCGGCGTGCGCCGCGCCGTTGGTTGTGGCTCCGGCGCCAAGGCCGCAGAACGCCTCGTAATCGATGAGCCCCTTCTGCGTGGCGTGCTCGCTGCAGACCGGGCACTTGGGATCGCGCGGCACCTTGAGCACCCGCACGTAGTCTTTCGATAGCGTGTCGAAGTAGACCATCCGGCCGATCAGCGGCTCGCCTGCGCCGAGGATTAGCTTGATTGCTTCGAGCGCCTCGATCGATCCGATCAGCCCCGGCAGCGCGCCGAGCACGCCTGCCTCGGCGCACGACGGCGCCATGTCAGGCGGTGCCGGCTCCGGATAGAGGCATCGGTAACACGGCCCGCCCCTGTCCGGGGAAAAGACGGTTGCATTGCCTTCGAAGCGGAAGATCGCGCCGTCGACGAGCGGCTTGTGCGCGAATACGCAGGCGTCGTTGACCAGATAACGCGTCGGGAAGTTGTCGCCGCAGTTCACCACGACGTCGTATGCGCTGATGATCTCCATCGCGTTCTCCGACGTCAGTCTAACCTCGTGTCGGTTCACTTTGACGCCCGGATTCAGCGCGTGGATCGATTCCTCGGCCGACTGGGTCTTCAGGATGCCGACGCGATCGACCGTATGGATGATCTGACGTTGGAGATTCGAGAGATCGACCGAATCGAAATCGACGATTCCGATCGTGCCGACACCGGCCGCGGAAAGATACAGCGCGGTGGGCGAGCCGAGCGCGCCCATCCCGATCAACAGCACTTTCGCATCGAGCAGCTTGGCCTGCCCTTTCTCGCCGACCTCGGGGATCACGAAGTGGCGCGAATAGCGCGTGATCTCATCCGGCGTGAACTGGCGTTCCGCTACCCACGGCAGCCCCTTGTCCTTCCATCCATTGAAGCCGCCGCTGAGGTTGTACAGATTCTCGTAGCCCATTTCGGCGAGCGTGCGGGCCGCGAGCAGCGAACGCGTGCCCGAGGCGCACTGCACGATCACCGGACGCTTGCGATCCGGAAGCTTCTCTTCGACACGCAGCTCAAGAAAGCCGCGCGGGATGAAGATGGCCTGTGGGATGTGTCCCTGACGCCATTCGTCGCTCTCGCGCACATCGATGATGGCCGCGCCGTCGTCGATCATCTTGCGCGCCTGCTCGACGTCGATCTGACGAATCGAGCTGCGGGCCTCATCCAGGATATTTTTCGAACTCTTAGCCATAATTTGACCGTTGCTTTGGATTCTTTCTCGCCGGCTTCACAATATAACCATCATGGCGTCCTAATGCGCGCTACCCACCGAGCATCGCCTGCGATTGCCGCAGACTGCGGACGAAATTCAGCACCTGCTGGGCATGGCCGCGCGGCGTCACGTTGCGAAACGCGTGACGAATCCGACCCTGCGGGCCGATCACGAACGTCGATCTCTCCGCCCTCCCGTCGTGCAGCGCGCCTAACGATGCCGCCAGCCGGCCTTCAGTATCGGCCAGAAGCTGGAACGGGAAACCATGCTTCTCAGCGAACGCGCGATGCGACTCGACCGGATCGATGCTCGCGCCGAGCACTACGCAATCGTGCGCGAGGAACTCATCGTGCAGATCGCGGAACTCGCGCCCTTCGATCGTGCAGCCGGGCGTGTCGTCTTTCGGATAGAAAAAGAGCACGACAATCCGCCCGGCAAAGTCGGCGAGGGTCACCGGCGCGCCGAGCTGATTCAGCAGCACGAGGTCGCCGGGCGCCTCATCGCGCGGGCGGCGCTCGTCAGTTGACGCCGGCATGCGCTTGGGCCTCGTCGAGCGCGCGCCGCTTGCTGAATTTGATAGCGGCGTTGTCGATGTTGATCGAGCAGAGCGATCCGCACATGCTGCAGACGTTCGAGCCTGCCGCTTCGCTTTCTTCCTTGTAACGGCGCGCCTTGTCGGGGTCCATCGCCATCGCGTACATCCCCTCCCAGTCGAGCGCCTTGCGATAACGCGACATCTGATCGTTCCACACCTTCGCCGCACGCACGCCCTTCACGAGATCGCCGGAATGCGCCGCGATGCGCGTGGCGATCACGCCTTCGCGCACGTCGTCGAGGTCGGGGAGTCTCAGATGCTCCGCCGGGGTGACGTAACAGAGAAAATCGGTGCCGGCCGCCGACGCGATCGCGCCGCCGATCGCGCCCGTGATGTGATCGTAGCCCGGCGCGACATCGCAGGTGAGCGGACCCAGGACGTAGAACGGCGCGCCGCCGCAGACCCGCTTCTCGAGCTGCACGTTGGCCGCGATCTGGTCGAGCGGCACGTGCCCGGGCCCCTCGATCATTACCTGGACGCCGAGCGAACGCGCGCGCTCGGTCAGTTCTCCGAGCACCAGCAGTTCCGCGATCTGGCCGCGGTCGGTCGCATCGCCGGTCGCGCCGGGACGGAGTCCATCGCCGAGCGAGATTGTCACGTCGTGCTCGCGCAGGATCGCGCAGACCTCGTCAAAATGCTCATACAGCGGATTTTCATTGCCCGTCCGCTCGATCCAGGCCGCGAGCAGCGCGCCGCCGCGGGAGACGATACCCTCGATGCGTCCGTGGCCCCGAAGCCGCCGCACGGTCTCTTTGGTCACGCCGCAATGCAGCGTCATGTAATCAACGCCCTGGCGCGCCTGCCGCTCGATGACCTCGAGAAAGTATTCGGCGTCGAGTTCCATGATCGAGCGCTCGGAGGCCACCTGATAGATCGGCACTGTGCCGAGCATCACGGGGCATCGCGAGATCAACTCGCTGCGAATCTTGTCGAGATCGGTCCCGGTCGAGAGGTCCATCACCGAGTCTGCGCCATAACGGACCGCGGTATAGAGCTTCTCGATCTCTTCGTCGATCAACTGATGGAAGTTCGACGCGCCGAGGTTGGCGTTGACCTTGGTGCGCATCCGCCGCCCGATCCCGATCGCGCGGAATTGATGATGAAGGTTGTGGGGGATTACCGCTTCGCCGCTCGCGACCAGGGCGCGCACTTCCTCGGGTGCAAGTCCCTCGTCTTCGGCAACCTCCGTAATCTGTGGCGTAATCTCGCCTTTGCGTGCGAATTCAAGTTGCGTCATGTCGTCACCTCTGAAAGGCTCAGCGCCCGCAAACGCCTCGCCAATGAGAATCGACCGGCTCGGCCAGAGTCATTGTTCGCTCATTATATCGCGCCGCGCTCCCGGTCTACATCGCTCCGGACGCCCCTCCGATGCGGGCAAATTATCGCTAACTCGTGATTTTTCCTGTGCTTCCGTCCGTGGCTGGGCAATAGTTGAGTTTCAAAACCAACTATAAGAACAGCCCGGATTTACAGTCAAGCAAGCGGTTCGATCGTGCCGCTAAGTTGCGCGCTTAGCCCTCCGCGCCTAAATAGTTCAAAACGCCGCGGACGGAGCTTCACCCCGGGCGGATTGGGGACCACATTGACGATGGCTGCATTCAACGAAGGGCGGGGCGCTTCGTTCCCGCCGGCGTCGCTCACTATCCCGCCAGGCGAGGCGTTCCATGCCCTGGCCGCAAGCTTCCTTGGCTGGACGCTCGATGCGTTCGACTTCTTCATCCTGGTGTTCGTGGTGCCGGCTGTCGCCCGCGAATTCCATCGCTCGGTCGCCGACATCGCATTTACGATCACGGCGACACTCGCGATGCGTCCGGTCGGGGCGCTGCTCTTCGGATGGCTCGCCGATCGTTACGGGCGGCGGATGCCGCTGATGCTCGACATCATTTTTTATTCGGTGGTCGAGTTCTTAAGCGGCCTCGCTCCCAACTACACAACTTTTCTCGTCCTGCGGGCGCTCTATGGGATCGGGATGGGCGGCGAATGGGGCGTAGGCGCAGCGCTGGCGATGGAGTCGGTGCCGGTCGAGCGGCGCGGGATCGTTTCGGGCTTTCTCCAGGAAGGTTACGCTTTCGGTTACATTTTTGCGGCGGCGGCGTATTTCTTTATCTTCCCGCATCTAGGATGGCGTCCGATGTTTTTTCTCGGCGGCGCGCCCGCGCTGCTGGTGCTTTATATCCGCACGAAGGTGCCCGAGTCGCGCGCCTGGCAGCATCACCGGCCCGAGCGCGGCGCCATCTTCCGCGCCATCCGCAACAACCTGCGGCTGTTCGGCTACCTGGTCGTGATGCTGACCGTGATGGGCCTCATCTCGCACGGCACGCAGGATCTTTACCCGACGTTTCTCGAACATGAGCGCGGCCTGAGTCCTGGAATGGTCGCCGGTTTGGCGATCATCTATAACCTCGGCGCGATTATCGGCGGCTTGGTCTTCGGCCTGTGGTCGGATTTTCTCGGCCGCCGGCGTGCGGTCGTGATCGCAACGCTGCTCGGCGTTCTTGTGCTGCCGCTATGGCTCTATCCGCGCTCGCTGGTGCTGCTCGCGGCGGGCGCCTTCGTGATGCAATTCATGGTGCAGGGTGCGTGGGGCGTGATGCCCGCGCATCTGGCAGAACTGTCGCCGCCCGAGGTGCGGGGATTGTTCGCCGGCCTGACCTATCACCTGGGCGTGCTATTCGCCGCCAACGCCGCGTTTGTCGAGGCGCTGTTGGGCGAGCGTCTCGGCTACGCTAACGCGCTCGCGATCATCGCGGGTTCGTCGTTGGTCCTCGCCGCGATCACAATCGCCTTTGGCGGCGAACGCAAGGGTATCAGCATGCACAGCGGGAGCCAAAAGAATGTCATCACGGGCGACAACGAGAAATCCTCGGATTCTTCCCTCCACCGACGTCGTTCATAATGACAACGAGCCTAGCTCTGCGCGGAATCCAAATCGTACGGAAACTGGGCGGCGCCGGGGGATTGCGTCACCTTGCCGGTGACCATGTGAAACATGTTCTGCGGAAAGCTTCCGGTCTTTTCGCTCCGCACGATCATCGAGATGGTCCGACAGTCGCCGGCGCGCTCTTCGTGGATCACGTACGGCGGGATCAGATCGACGTGGCCCGGCCGCACCTCGTGATCGGCGAGCTTCTCGAGACGCGCGAAATCCGGACGACTGCCGTCGTCGGCCCGGCGATAGAGCGTCACGTGTTCCTCGCCCTCCATCAGCGCTGACACGGTCCAGGTATGCGCATGATCGTGGACCGGCGTGCCCTCGTGCGGCTTCTTGATTAGCCCGTTCACGACGAAGCGATAGTCGGGGTCCTCGTAGAAGAGCAGATTGCGCGGCATCTCGCCCGGGCCGTGCTCGGGCCACGACCGCGCGCTCGCGCGAAGCTCCGGCGACTCGATCAGCGCGGGCATCAGCGCGGCGATGCGACGCCATCGCTCGTCGTCGCTCAGCGGCTGCTTGAACAGCGCGCGCAGCTCGTCGATAAAGCCGCGCAGAATGTGCGGTGCTTTCGATTCCATTGTCGCTACCCTCACGTCGTCGGCAAGGCCGCCTCGGCGGCGCGGTTTGTAATTCGCTTCTTGTCGGCTCCGGCTTTGAAGCCCGGGTAGATCTGCTCATTCGTATGTGGCGCGCGGAAACGGTTTTGCGATGTTCATGCGCTCGATGGCGGCGTATTTTGGTCTCGTATTCGGTGGAGATTATCAAATCGGTTCCGGCTTTGGCACCATGAGAGGTCCGGCGCCCGGACCATTGCCGGCGAAGGGAAGCGAGCGATGAGGTGGATGCGGCGGCTGGCGGCGATCGCGGCAGCGATCTTTGTTTTGGGCCCGAGCACGAGCCAGGGTAGGGCGCAGACGGCCCCCTTGATGCGCGCCATCGCATTGCCACCGTTGGCTCCGGCGCTGGCTGCTCAACTTGCGCCGATCACCATCGAGCTTCCGGCCGGACACACCGACTTGGCCCCGCCGCGAGTCAGGATTGTCGGACTCACCTGGTGTGGCGGCGACGGCGCGGACGGCGCCCGGGCGCTCGGCGTCGCCTATCCCGAGGAGGCGATCGCGCCTTCGTCGAACCTGCTTTCATCAGCAGATTGCGAACGCGAGCTGAGCTCGATCGCCCGGCGTATTCCGCTCTCCGCAGCGCATGCGCCGTGGGCAGTGATCATCAAGCTGCGTGCGACATGGCGACCGTGGCGGATGACGCTCGCGGTTCTGGATGCGGCCGGAGCGGGCGCGAGCAACCCTGCAGCAGCGCTTCGGCGACTTGGCGAGATTAAATCGATAGCGACCGCGGGGCTGCAGGTTCTCCCGCCGCCCGGCGATCGGTACCGCTTCGACCTCGCGATCAAATTTACCCGAACGACGATCGTCGCCGCACTCTTTCCGGCCGGTGCGATTGCGGATCCTGATCCATATATGATGAGCGATCCGATCCTCACCGCGGAGCAGGCCGCGGCGCCGCCGAGCGCGAACCTGGTGGCCGATGCGCAGTACCAGTTCATCAACCAGATGCTCCGCCTCTACGCGCCGGTCTACGAGGTTCCGTTTCAGCTACAGGGGATGAATCAGCCGATGACAGTGCGCAACGTAATCGCGTCGGGCGGCGACAACACGATGACGCTACGGGGTGAGATCGCCTGCGCGGGACTCATCTACAACGGCGCGATGGCTGCGCAGGGCGGGGATTTGCAGGTCACGTCGATCAGGCTGGATCCCGCGAATCTGCCCGACTGCAACATGGACGATCTTATCGCGCGGCTCCAATGTCAGGGCAGCCAGGTTGCGATTACGGGATCGGCGCGCGCGCTCGCCGCCGCGCTCACCAACTACTACCAGGGTCAGCCATTCCATTATTCGACCGGACAGCGGCCGCTACGGTTCATGCTTGGAGACGTCGAGTTCGCAGCGGATCTGGCTGCTCTCCAGTCGACCTCGCACGGCGCGATTTTCGGCGAAGTCGGCCGCGCGACCGTCCGGCGTATTGGGACGGTCGGTGATCAGTGACAGGGCAATGGCTCCCCGGGCCGGATTCGAACCAGCGACTTGACGGTTAACAGCCGTCCGCTCTACCGACTGAGCTACCGGGGAGCACCTTTTGTGGGAACTCGAATCCTTACTTGGTAATCGTCCGTGCCGGCGAAATCAAGCCGCAGCCGGTGCACTTGCGTTCGTGACAAGGGACAAATTCCAAAAATCGTCCGCTCTATCTTTGGCGTAAAGAACAGGTCTTCTAACCGTCGGAGCGCGCGGAACTCGAAACCATTCTTCGGGCGCTGATCTAGAAGACCCGGCGTGATCCTCTCAAATGCTGATTCTGGGCAACGCTATGCTCGGAATTGCAACGTGATGTGATGTTATCTTAATCGCGTTATTCGTGGTTCCTAAGTGGCACCGAATTTGTATCTTATGCAATCGTGATTGGAAGCCGAATCGATTCAGGAGCGTATTTGATAGCAGTCAAAGCCAATCGATGCGCCTGGCTGAAGCCAGTGACGAAGACGGCGGGGAAGAGAAAAGCCTTGGCATATATCTGGCTCCTGACTAAGCGGCCTCTGGTCAAATTGCTCATTAGCATCATTAAGCCTACGAAAAACTCACGTAGGCTCGATGGGTTGAGGAACGCATCAGGTTCGTTACGCCGCCGAAAGCTTTGCCCGTTTCACATCTGCACGCCCTGAAAACGGCTGAGCGCGGAGCGGTCGAGCGTTACTCAATGGAGGATAGCCTGGCCCATTATAGTCTATTGACAGGGTGGGCTCATGAGGCAAAGATGCACTGAGGGCGTGCGGCTGTGCCACTAGACATGAACTACCCTTCACCGCCGATTCCGCAAGTTAACTCAGCCAGCGGCAAGGCCCGCGTCCTGATCGCCGACGAAGATCGGGAGCTGGTGCAGACCGCCGAGCGGCTGTTCACGCAGTCCGGTTATGAGTGTGAGATCTGCGACAGCGGCGACGCTGTGTTGAGCGCACTCAAGCAACGGGGCGCAGACGTCATCGTGATCGGCCTGCAGATCCCCGGGATGGGCGGGCTCGAACTGTTGCAGCAAGTCCGCTCGCGCCGACCCGATGTACCGCTCATCCTGCTCGGCGTCGATCCCAATCCGGGCACTGCGATGGCGGCGATGCGTCACGGCGCTTTCGACTACATCGCGAAACCCTTTACCGACGACGAGTTGAACGCGTCCGTCAAGCGCGCGCTTGACATGAGTCTGCTGCAACGCGAGAACCGCCAGCTTCGCCAGCAACTCGACATGGCGAGTGTGGCGGCTGGTTTCGTCGCGGAAAGTCCCGCCAGCAAGAACATCCTGTCGATCGTGCGGCGCGTGGCGCCCTCGCGGTCGACGGTCTTGATCGAAGGCGAGAGCGGCACCGGCAAGGAATTGGTTGCGCGCCTGATACATTACTGGGGTCAGCGCGCCGACGGGCCTTTCGTCGCGGTCAACTGCAAGGCCTTCGCCGAGGGCGTGGTTGAAAGCGAACTTTTCGGCCATGAAAAGGGTTCCTTCACAGGCGCGATCGCGGCGCGCGCTGGATGCTTTGAGCGGGCTTCCGGGGGCACGCTGTTCCTCGACGAAATCGCCGAGACCGGGCCGGACTTTCAAGCCAAGCTGTTGCGCGTGCTAGAGGATGGCGAGGTCCTGCGCGTCGGCGCGTCCAAGCCGCGCAAAGTCGACGTGCGCATCGTAGCGGCGACCAATCGCACGCTGCGCAAGGAGGTCGCGAACAATCGCTTCCGTGGCGACCTCTATTTTCGCCTCAATGTCATCCCGATTCACATTCCGCCGTTGCGCGAACGCCCGGAGGACATTCTGCCGCTTGCGCGCCATTTCCTCGATTTCCATTCCACCGAGGCCGGCCGTCCAATCTCGCTTACCCCGGAAGCCGAGCGCACGTTGTGCAGCTACAACTGGCCGGGCAATGTACGCGAGCTCGAGAACGTGATCGAGCGCGCCGTGGTGATGAGCGGTGCGGAGCAGCTCACCTCTGATGCGTTTGCGCTCGACCGCGGAGTCGAAGAGCCGCTCGAAACCGAAGCGACGAGCATGAACGGTGCAGGACCTGCGCACGCGACCAACGGCTCGTTGCAGGATTGCCTTGACCGGGCGGCGGCGGTGCGCATCCGGGCTGCCCTGGAATCAGCCAAGGGCAATCGTGCGTTGGCGGCGCATGAACTGGGCGTTGATCGCACCACACTCTATCGGCTGATGAAGCGGCTTGGCTTGGGTCAGTAATCGCTGACGACCCGAATTCCTGGTCGCCTCGCGACACTGATCCAGTCGCTAAGGCCCTTTCCAGCCTCGCCACGACATTTTCAAGGGCTTAGACAGGCGACGGACCGTCCGGACCGCCCTTAGCGCTTGGAAAGCCAGTTTCCGGCTCCTCGCTATCGGAGCCCCTCGGCAACTGCGTCAAGGACGCTGCAGCGCGCCCGCCATGACCGGTATCTCTGCTGCTCCGAAGCGTTTCAAACCCGATCGTAAGGCTCCGCAAATGTCTGAGATGCCGAACTTCGCTGGCCGCCGTGAATCATAGGTGTGCATCGCTGCGCATCGATAAGCAACGGCGCGTTGCGAGATGGCTGCGGGCGTTCAGACTAATGCCATGCTCCTACAACTTTGTCGCCGTCCTGCACTGCTGCTCATATCATGTTGCCAGCATGCGTTGCACCTGTGGAATTCCGCGCGTCGCAGCATTTTCGACCTGCAGCAATCCGTCGCGGAGCGATGCCGTAGTCGCAACGGAAGGAGGGAAGCTGCGAGCGGCAGCGCCACAGGACGAGGCGGCCGCTCGCAGATGAAGGGTGAATTAGCGGGTAAGCGTGCCGATAATCTGGATGATAGCCGGACCGACGATCACCATAATCATGGCGGGCAGGACGAAAAGCACCAACGGAAACAGAATTTTGACGGTCGTCTTTTGCGCCGCCTCTTCGGCTCGCAAACGACGCCGCGTCCGGAGCGCATCGGAACTGGCGCGCAGCGCAGGCGCCATCTGAGCGCCCAATTGCTCGCTTTGAATCAGGGTCGCGGCCAGCGGCTTGATGTCTTCGACGGCAGTGCGCTCGGCGAGCCCGCGCAGCGCCTGGCCGAGCGATGCGCCGGCCGAGATCTCGCCTGCAACCAGCGACAGCTCACGGCCAATCGCCTGTTGCTGACGCTCGGTCTCGTTGCCGACAATCCGGATGGCTTCGAACAGACCGAGGCCTGCCTCAACACAGACCACCAGCAGATCCAGGACATCCGAGAGCTGTCGTGCGATTTCGTTCTGGCGGGAACGGGCTCGACGCGCCAGATAATAGCTCGGCCCGACATAACCAAGCACAGCGCCGGCGATCGCCCACACCAGGATCCCGTGGCTGGTGAGCCACGCCGAGACGATTCCGATGATCGCGCCAACGACGATCGCGCAAATACGCGAGACCTGAAAGATCTGGTTGTCAATGCTGCGGCTGAAGCCGGCCTGGACCAGCAGGCGCGACAGCTTTTCACCGGCCGGAGTATCAGGTTTCGGCGCGGGGAACTTGCGCGCCGCCCATTGGAAGAGCAGACGACCCAGAGTTTCGTTCTCAGCGGCATCCAAGGCGTCGAGGTCGGTGCCTTGGACCGTGCGGATTTTGAGGGCGAGGTCGTTGAGCCGCTCTTCGATCAGCCGATTACCATAGAGCGCGACGTAGATCGCCGTCGCGGCCACGCCGAGCAAACAGAACACCATTGCACTGACCAAGAATGTGGCTGCCATCTTAGTAGTCCACCCGCAACATGCGTTTGATGATCAAAAAGGCGATCGTGTCCATTACGATTGCGGCCTTCAGAATTTTGATTCCGGTCGGATCATTGAACAGCACATGCGTGTAGCCCGGCTGGATAAGCGAGAATGCACCGAGCACAATGGCCGGCAACAAAGCGACGATCATGCCGCCCATCCGCGACTGCGCGGTGAGCGCTTTTATCTGGAGGCGCAGGCGTTGGCGGGTGCGGACGATCTCCGAAAGCCGCCCGATGATCGCCGCCAGAGAGCTGCCGACCTCGGACTGAACCTTGACCGCCACAACCAGCAGCCGCAGGTCGTCCTCGGGCATCCGTTTGAGCAACTCGTTGAGCGCGCGCGGCAATGGCAGCCCGATGCGAGTCTGCTCCAGTACGGTGCGGAATTCACCGCCCAGCGGATCGCTGAACTCCTGCACCACAACCTGCATCCCGCGAAGCAGCGAATGCCCGGCCTCGAGCGAAGAGCGCAGCAGATCAAGCGCGTGCGGAAGCTGCAAACCGAAAGCCTTCAGACGCCGGCGTCGCCGGAAGCGCAGATAGAAGACAGGCAGGCTCGCCCCCATCAGTCCGCCGCCGAGTGCGAACAGCGAATCCGGAACGAGCATTTTGGTAAGCGTTGCGCCCGCGAAAAACGTCAAGACGATGATCAGCATCATCTCAGAGGTGCGCATGTAGAGCCCCGCCTGCCAGATGCTCTGTTCGAGGCTCCGCAGCAGGCTGGTGCGGTACAGGAACGTCAGCAGGCCTTGCTCCGGCTTGCGCACCTGCCGCGTGATGTCGATGTCCTGCGGGTTGTCCTCCGGGAGCGGCGCCATCCGGCGCGCCACCTTGTTCGCATTCGCATCGCCCTCGCGCGAGGTGATGACGATGATCGCGATCGCGAACACTACCACGAAGATCGCACTTGAGACGAGAAAGTCCATCAGATCGCCTCCCGCCTTGGAGTTGGCAGCTTGTAACCCGTGATCTCGATGCGCTCGGTGTAATGCGAGCGGATGCCGGTGTGGCGGAACTGACCCATCACCTTGCCGCCCTGGCCGATACCGGTGCGATGAAACTCGAAGAGATCCTGCATCATCATGGTGTCACCTTCCATGCCGGTGACCTCGGAAATCTTCATCACCTTGCGCGTACCGTCGGAGAGGCGCGAAACGTGAATCACCATGTTGATGGCAGAGGCGATCTGCTGGCGCATGGCCTTCTGCGGAATCTGTGCACCCGCCAGCAGCATCATCATCTCGAGGCGCATCACTGACTCACGCGGATTGTTGGCGTGGATGGTCGCGATCGAGCCGTCGTGGCCGGTCGACATCGCCTGCAACATGTCGAAAACTTCAGCGCCGCGGACCTCGCCGACGATGATGCGATCGGGCCGCATACGCAAACAGTTGCGTACCAGATCGCGTTGCGTCACCTCGCCTTTGCCCTCGACGTTTGCCGGCCGGGTCTCGAGGCGTACGACATGCGGCTGCTGGAGAACCAATTCGGCCGAGTCCTCGATCGTAACGATGCGTTCGTCGACCGGCACGAATGCCGACAGACAATTGAGCATCGTGGTCTTACCGGAGCCGGTGCCGCCCGCCACCAGGATATTGAGGCGGGCGCGCACGATGGCGTGCATGAACTCGACCATCTCAGGAGTGAGTGAGTTTTTCGCCACCAGGTCGGTGATGTCGTAGCGCTTTTTTCCGAAACGCCGGATCGAAAGTGAGGGTCCGTCAAGCGCGAGCGGCGGAATAATCGCGTTGATACGCGAGCCGTCGGGCAATCGCGCATCGACCATTGGTGAGGCCTCATCAACGCGCCGGCCGACCTGCGATACGATGCGATCAATGATCAGCATCAGGTGCGAATCGTCCTGGAAGCTGACGTCGGTCAGGAAAAGCTTGCCGAAACGCTCGACGTAGACCTGGTTCGGACCGTTCACCATGATATCGGTGATGTCCTCGTCCCAGAGCAGCGGTTCCAGGGGACCGAGACCGAGCAGTTCGTTCTTGATTTCATCGACCAGCTTGAGGCGATCGCTCTCAGTGATGAGCCGGCCTTCTTCGTTCAGGATGTCGGTGATTGCCTGCGTTACCTTGCTCGAGGCCATCTGCGGATCGAGGCTCTCGAGCTTGGCGACATCGAGCGATTCGAAAAGCCGGTTGTGTACGGCGAGCTTGAGCTGCTGGAAGCCCTGACTGGCCGTGTTTTCCTTGGGCTTGCGGGCCGGGCTGCTGTTTCCAAAGATGCGCTGCGGGGCTTGCTGGGCAGCGTCTTTGGGCGAAGCCTGCGACGAGATGCGTTCGACGAGTTTCATCGGTTATCCCCTCATGCCCGGGCTGCAATCGCCGAAAAGAGCCGCGACAAGAGACCCGCGCCTACTTCCGGCGCTTCGACGAAATCCACCGCGGCGAGGCGCCGGGCGAGCTCCTCGACGCTGCGAGTAAAAGCGGCGTTGGGTGCGATCTTCCACAGGTCCTGGGCGCGTAATTGGACGCGCTCCAGGGTTTTCTCGTCGCGCGGGATCTTGGCGAAGATCGGGCGCGCCAAAGTATGCGTTATCTGTTCTTCAGTGATCGGATGAGACGGCGAATGGCGGCTCAGCACGATGCTCGGATCGAGCTCCTTGAGCCCCAAGCGCGAGTACAGTTCGATGAACCGCCAGGCGCATCGAGCCGCGGTGATCGACTGATCGAGCAGGTAGAGCAACCGGTTTGAATTCTCCCACGCCGCGACCACGACCTCATTGATGTACGAGCCGCAGTCGATTAGTACGAAATCGAACAACTGCTGCATCAGGTCGAGCACCGGCGCGATCAGCGTGTCCGGGACGAGTTCGCAGTCCTCCATGCGCTTGGGCGCCGCGAGCAGGTAGATGCCGGACTCGTGTTTGGTCAGCGCCGATTCGAGCTGAATCGAATCGAGCTTTCGGTCGGGCTCGGTCAGCAGCATGATCGTGCGCTCGGGCTCGATATTGAGGCAGACCGAAAGCCCGCCGGACTGCAGATCAAGATCGATCACTGCCACCCGCTTGTTGAGAGTGTAGCGCAGCGCCAGCGCCAGGTTGGCCGTCAGGCTGGTCACGCCCATGCCGCCGAGCGTGCTCGTTACTGAGACCACCACCCCGCCTTGGCGTCGATGGTCGCTGCGCCGATACGATTCGATCTTGACCAGGGCCCGGGTCATGTCGCCGAGCTCGACCGGGAAGAAGATGAGCTCGTCGGCGCCGGCCTTAAGCGCGCGGCGCATCAGCTCCGGGGATCCCTTCGGCAGCAGCGCAACGATTACCGGACACGGCGGATTATCGTGCAGCGCCTGGATGTAACGCAGCGAGCCTTCTTCCTGACCGTGGAAGGTGACGATCGCCACATCGACCGATCCGGCGCCACTGCCGTTGCCATTGAGATGACCGTTGCCGTTAGTCTCGCCGGAGGCAGGCAGAGTGAGGCCACTTTCAACGATCTCGACCGGGGGGTCGCCCATCTTGAGCAGAATCGCCTTGGCCTCGTTGCGCCGCTCCTCGCTCTCGCCGACCAGCCGCACCTTGAGCGCTGGCTGCCGCTGATCGGCTTTCTTTCCAAGTACAGCCACTTACAGGTCCTCTCGCCCCCCTGGTTCTCGTTCAGCTAAAACCGCGGCCGGCTCGCATCGGCCGGATAGACACGCTCGGTGCGAATCTCTTCGGCGGTCAGCGGACCGCGATCGATCGGCAGCGCGACCTCGCCGTTGCTCGGCAAGGC
>JAJPIG010000022.1 GCA_021324855.1 Pseudomonadota bacterium
AAAGCTCGCGCTGGCGCAGTTTCTGCGCCAGCGTCACCGCGTCCATCCGGCAAATCTCGTTCGCATTCGCCATGGCCGTTCCTCCGCGTCGGCTGCGATTGAAATTTACTCCTCTACTGCCTTAATTAAAGGTGATATTTTCTGAGGACCGTCAGGCCGGAAGCGTCAGGCGGCCAGCGTCCGCGATTTCGGACTGCCCCAAACCAACACGAAGAGCTTGATGCGGTTCTCGAGCTCGACCAGCGAGCGGCGGAAGACCGCTTTGCGCGGCATGGGATCGCCTTTCACGCCCGCGGGATCAGTGATGCGCCACTGGGCTTTCACCAGATGATTCGGGAACCGGTTCCAAACGCTCTCGGGCAGCTTGTCGCCCACGCTGATTACGAAGTCCATCGCCGGCGCCACGACGCCGGTGAACTGTTCCGCGCGCATGCAGCGCTCATCGTTCCATAGCCGGTTGGCTTTCAGAAAGTCGATCGTCTGAGGATGAATTTCGCAATCGTTGGGCGCGCACCAAGCCCGAAATTTCTCAGGCGCGAGACGGTTCAGAAGCGCCTGCGCGATCAGGCCGCGGGCGCACTCGCCGGCGCATACGAACAGCACGTTAAAAACGCGGGGCGGCATACTTATCCTTTCTCTAACAGATTGAGCCGCGAACGCCCGTCAGCATTCGGGTTCAGATCCCGTTCGATTTACGCAATCCCCCTGCCGGAAAATTCGGAATTCGGAAAAGCACATCAGATACGACTCAAGCGCATCAAATCGAAGCCTGATCTGTCAAGCCAAAGGCAGCATGAGACACACAGGTTATGGACAGGAATTTGGCTCGAAGGCTGAATGAACTTTGCGCGGCCGCAGGGGCAGGCGACCAAGTCCTTAGATCCTGAGGTTGCGGTCGTTCTCGTGGCGCGGGTGTTCGAGTTGCGCGAGACTCGATCGTCGGCCGGCGCCCGGTGCCCGCAATGCGAGGGTCGCAGTGATTCGCGCCGAAGCCTGGAGCAGCACCGGCACGAACTCGCGCTTGAGCTGCGTGATCGTGACGCGCGAGGCGTGACCGCTCGCGTTCATCGCGGCGATCACCCGATCGGCCGCATCGCGAATCGGCACCGCCACCGAACGAACCCCCTCTTCGAGCTCCTGATCGACCATCGCCCAGCCGCGCTGCGCGACCTCGTGCAGGACCTCGCGGAGCCGCGCCAAGTCGGTAACGGTTCGCGAAGTGAATCTGGTCAACCGTGCAGTGCTGAAATAGCGTTCGCGCTCAGCCTCATCGGCATATGCCAGCAGCACACGGCCCATCGAGGTGGCGCTCGCCGGCAGCCGCGAGCCCAGGCCGAGCGTGACGGTCATGATCCGCTTGGTCGGCACGCGCGCCACATAAACGATGTCCGTATCCTGCAGAACCGAGAGCGAACACGATTCGTGAAGCTGCGCGACCACCGCCTCCATGTGCGGCTGTGCAACTTCCCAGAGCGGAGTCGATGAGAGATAGGCGTAGCCGAGATCGAGCACCCTCGGAGTCAGGGCGAAAAGCTTACCGTCGAAGCTCGCGTACCCCAGATCGGTCAGCGTGAGAAGGAAGCGGCGCGCGGTGGCTCGGGAGAGTTGCGCGCGCTGCGCCACCTCGCTGATCGTGAGACGTTGATGGTCATGATCGAAGGTGCGGATCACCGCCAGCCCGCGGGCCAGCGATTGGATAAGCAGCGACTGGGAATTGTCGCTTGACACCTGCTTGCTATCCACGATAATCGAGTTCACATCATACACGAATGTGCGCTATACGAACAAGCGTCTAAACCGGGAGACTCATTTAACCTCGGCGCTATCATCGTTACACGCGCTCGAAGATTGGAATCTTAGGAATCGATGGCGGAACTGTTAACGCTCCGGGAAGCGGTCGGCAAACTGATACGCGACGGCGACACGGTCGCGATGGAGGGCTTCACCCATCTCATTCCCTCCGCCGCCGGCCACGAGGTCGCGCGCCAGCGCAAGACCGATCTCACGCTCATCCGCATGACTCCCGACCTGATCTACGATCAGCTCATCGGGATGGGATGCGCGCGCAAGCTGATTTTCTCATGGGGCGGCAATCCGGGCGTTGGCTCACTCCATCGCCTGCGCGACGCGATCGAGAACGGATGGCCGCGGCCGCTCGAAATCGAGGAGCATAGCCACGCCGGGATGGCTAACGCCTACACCGCGGGCGCATCAAATCTGCCGTTCGCGGTTCTGCGCGGCTATCGCGGCACCGATCTGCCGAACTATTATCCGACGATCAAGTTCATCGATTGTCCCTTCACCGGCGAAAAGCTCGCGGCAGTGCCGGCAATTCGGCCCGATGTCGCAGTGATCCACGCGCAGAAGGCCGATCGGCGCGGCAACGTCCTGATGTGGGGGATCGTCGGCGTGCAGAAGGAGGCGGTGCTTGCCGCGCGCCGTTCGATCGTAACCGTCGAGGAGATCGTCGATCGTCTCGATGCGCCGCCCAACGCAGTCATCCTGCCCGGATGGGTGGTGAGCGCAGTCTGCGAGGTGCCCCGCGGCGCGCATCCTTCGTATGCGCACGGCTACTATGCGCGCGACAACTCGTTCTACCGGGCCTGGGATGCAATCTCACGCACCCGCGAAGGCTTTCTTGATTGGATGAACCGGCACGTGATGGAAACGCGGGATTTCGCTGAGTTTCAGCGTAGCGCGCTCGGATAACCTAGATGGCAAATACCGATTACACAGCGGACGAGATGATGACAATCGCGGCAGCGCGGATGTTGCGCGACGAACAGGTGTGCTTCGTCGGCATCGGATTGCCGAGCGCGGCGGCCAACCTGGCGCGCCTGACCCATGCGCCGAATATCGTGCTGATCTACGAATCCGGTACCATCGGCACGCGGCCCGACATACTGCCGCTCTCGATCGGCGACGGCATTTTAGCCGACAGCGCCGACACGGTCGTCTCGGTGCCTGAGATGTTCCGCTATTGGCTGCAAGGCGGACGCATTGACGTTGGATTTCTCGGCGCGGCGCAGGTCGACAAGTACGGTAATATTAACACCACGGTCATCGGCGACTACCGCAAACCGAAGGTACGCTTGCCGGGCGCAGGCGGCGCGCCTGAGATTGCCACCTCGGCGCGCGACATACTGATCATCATTCGGCAGACTCCGCGCGCATTCGTTGAGCGCGTCGATTTCATCACGTCAGTCGGCCTGCTCGACGCGACCACCGATCGGCGTGCGCTCGGGATCCAGGGCAACGGTCCCGCGGCGATCGTAACCGACCTCGGCATCCTCAAACCCGATCCGAAAACGCGCGAGCTGACGCTGGCCAGCATCCATCCCGGCATTACGTTCGCTCAGGTGCGCGATTCCACCGGATGGCCGCTTAAGGCGATCGAAGGATTGCCGACGACGGAGCCGCCGCGGCCCGACGAACTCGCCGCATTGCGCGATCTCAACAGCCGATCGAAGCGCGCCGACGAAAAGGCGGTGACATGATGATCAGTTTCGTCTACCAGGCGCTCCCCGCCCGCGTGATTTTCGGCGTCGGCAGCCTCGAGCGCCTGCCGGCCGAGGTCGATGCCCTCGGACTGAAGCGCGTGCTCGTGCTCTGCACGCCCAATCAACGGGCCGATGCGGAGAAGATCGCGGCGCTGCTCGGCACGCGAGCCATCGGGATTTACGATCAGGCCACGATGCACGTGCCAATCGAGCTGGCCGAACGCGCCCGCGCGCATGTGAAAGAGCATCGCGTCGACGGGATGGTCACGGTCGGAGGCGGCTCGACCACCGGGCTCGCGAAGGCGATCGCATTGACGACCGGATTACCGAGCGTCGCCGTGCCGACTACCTATGCCGGCTCCGAGATGACGCCCATCTGGGGACTTACGGTCGGCGACCAGAAAACCACCGGCCGCGATCTAAAAATTCTGCCTCGCACCGTGATCTACGATCCGACGTTGACCGTAACGATGCCCGCAATGCTCTCCGCAACCAGCGGCATGAACGCGATCGCGCATTGCGTCGAAGCGCTTTACGCTGAGAACGCCAATCCGATTATGTCGCTGATGGCCGAGGAAGGAATCCGCGCGCTCGCTGCCAGCCTGCCGAGGGTGGTGAAGGCGCCGGGCGATCTGGAGGCCCGCAGCGAAGCGCTCTATGGCGCATGGCTCGGCGGATGCGTGCTGGGCGCAGTCGGCATGGCCCTTCATCATAAGCTCTGCCACGTGCTGGGTGGGACGTTTAATTTGCCGCATGCCGAGGTGCACACCGTCGTGCTGCCGCATGCGACGAAATACAACGCCATGGCGGCGCCCGAGGCGATGCGCCGGATTGCGCGCGCGCTCGGCGCCAGCGATGCGCCCGCGGGACTCTACGATCTCGAGGTGAAGCTCGGCACGCCGCTTACGCTCGAAGCGATCGGAATGAAGCGCGCCGACCTCGATCGCGCCGCGGACCTCGCGGTGCAAAATCCTTACTTCAATCCGCGGCCGATCACGCGCGACGGAATCCGCGCGCTGCTTGACGATGCGTTCACGGGCCGGCGTCCCGGCGCGTGACTATGGGATTGGGCGGCACTAAGATCGATCAGAAGGGCATCGCAACGAATAGCTCGACGGGAGCAGGCTCAAGATGGCGGTTAAAACAAAGCTGGGCTCGCTGGCGCATTATGAGAAGGGCGGCGTCGAAGTAATTGACGATGATCCGAAGCATTATGTCTTCTCCAACGTCTTCGAGGTTGCGAGCAAATCGAAGCCGTACGAAAAGGTCTGCGTCGGCAAAAACATCAAGAACGTGCTCGAAGCGATTCGCGCTGAGGGCACCTCGCCTTGGTACACCGCGTCGCACGATGAGGCGGCGCTCGTGATGGACGGGACAGTCGAGATACGGCTCGTCAAGCTCGATCAGCCGGCAGCGCGGGACGACCAGGAAGGGACCACCATGCTCGAAGGGCAGCCGCGCGGCAGGAAGATGGGGCGCATCGTCGCGCGCCGCGGCCACATGGCGCTGCTGCCGAAAGGATCTGCCTATCAGTTCCACGCGGACAACCCCGGCGTGATCCTTCTCCAGACTCTGTTTGGGCCGCTCACGATCGAGCGCTGGGCCGAGATCTGCCAACGCTAAATAAGAACCATTCGTAAGCTGCGAGGATCAAATTATGGCGAGCGAAAATCAGGTCAACGAGCAGGGTTACCGATCGTTCAAGCTCGGCGATTTCACCTTCCGCCGCGATGAATATTTCGCGCACATCTCGTACCCGGGCGGCACGCATACGCTCTCAGTCGATCTCTTTCTGCGCGCGCTGATGCGCGATGTGGCGTGGGGCTTTTTCTACGGCACAGTCAATTTTGACAGCGTCTTCGGCACCACCAATCACTACGGCACGGTCGACGTGTTCATCGGGCTCCGCAACGAAGCATACTGGAAAAACAACAAGCACTTCGTCCAGACCTTCGACTCCAACGAGATCATGAAGGTTTTCAGAAACATCCTCGAAGACTGGACCAACGAAGGCTTCGATCCCTTTGCCGCGCCCGAGGAGACCGGAAGCGCCTTCGGACCCAAGCATGGTTCGAATCGCCCTGCTCTCGAACGCGCGCGCGTCACCGCGAAGCGGATGGTCGGCGCAAAGGGTGACACCGGTCTTCGCCGCGAAGCCGACGGCTATACGGTCAATCGTCAGTTCGCCGACTATAAGCCCGAGAAGCTCGAGATCTATCCCGAAAAAGGCTTCGAGGACGAGGTTCACGCGTTCGACTTTTTCGACTATCTCACGCGCTCGGATGTGACGTGGAATCCGTCGATCGTGTCTGCGGTCAGGAACAACCTGCTCTGCGCAACGACCGAGGAGTACCAGTTACCGGTAATCCACGGTAACGATCGCGTCGAATGGTTCCTGCAGTTGTGCGATCAGATCGATTGGCTGGTTTACGACGGCCAAACCGGCAAGCCGCGCGCCCGTGTGACGGCGAAAGCCGGCGACATTTGCGCGATGCCCGCCGACATTCAGCATCAGGGCATCTCACCGAAACGTTCGATGCTGCTGGTATGGGAGAACGGCGACCCGTCGCTGCCCGACCTTTACGCGAGCGGCAAGCTCAAGCCGTATCCAGTCGAATTCTAGCGTTCATCGCGGGCGAAGCCGGTGCTTCGCTCGATTTTTGTTGAGGATACAGCATTATGCAGTTTCAGACGAAGCTCTTTATCGATGGTGTTTTCGTCGATGCGGCCGACCGCGCGACGATAGAGGTTCTCAACCCGCACAACAATTCTCATCTGGCCGCGGTTGCCGAAGCGAAGCCGGCCGATATCGATCGCGCTGTCGAGGCGGCAACACGCGCATTTCCGGCTTGGAGCTCGACGGCGCCATCGGAACGCGGACGTTTGCTGCTGAAGCTTGCCGATGCGATCGAAGCGCATGGCGACGCACTGGCGCAGATCGAAGCGCTCGACACCGGCCATCCGATTCGCGACGCTCGCGGGCTCGACGTCGCGCGGACTGCGGCCACCTATCGTTACTTCGGCGGGATGGCGGACAAGTACGAAGGCTTCGTCGTTCCGGTCGATCCCGGGTTTCTCAACTACGTTACGCGCGAGCCGGTGGGCGTCGTCGGCCAGATCGTGCCGTGGAACTTCCCGCTGATGTTCACGAGCTGGAAAATGGGCCCCGCGCTCGCGGCAGGCAATACTATCGTGATGAAACCGGCGGAGCTGACGCCGCTGTCGTCGCTGAAGATCGCTGAGCTGATGGCTGAAGTCGGCTTCCCGCGCGGCGTCGTCAACATCCTGCCCGGCTACGGCGCGGTCGCCGGCCAGTATCTCGCCGAGCATCCCGGAGTTCACAAAATCGCGTTCACCGGCTCGACGGTCACCGGGCGCAAGATCGTGCAGGCCTCGGCGGGCAATCTTAAACGCGTCCAACTCGAGCTCGGCGGCAAGGGCGCCAACATCGTTTTCGATGACGCCGATCTCAAGGCGGCGGTCGCCGGCAGCGCCTTCGCGATCTTCCACAACCAGGGCCAGGCCTGTATCGCGGGCTCGCGCCTGCTGCTGCACGAGAAGATCGCCGATGAATTTCTCGACGCCTTTATCGCGCTTGCAAAATCGATCCGCGTCGGTAATCCACTCGACCCGGCGACCGAGATGGGTCCGCTGACCTCGATGGGTCACCGCGATCGCGTGCTCGGCTACTGCGAAGTCGCGCGCCAGCAGGGGGGTGAGATCCTGATGGGCGGGAAACCGCCCGACGATCCGACGCTGACCAAAGGATGCTACCTGATGCCGACTATCGTGCGCGCGAAGCCTGCGGATCGCGTCTGCCAGGAAGAGGTGTTCGGTCCGTTCGTGTCGGTCACCACCTTTCGGGACGAAGCGGAGGTCATCGAAATCGCCAACGGCACCAGCTACGGTCTCGGTGGCGGGCTCTGGACGCGTGATCTGCGCCGCGCACACGCCGTTGCACGGCATATGACGAGCGGGATGGTCTGGATCAACTGCTACAAGCGCGCGCATCCGGGCTCGCCTTTCGGCGGCGTGCGCGGCTCGGGCTACGGACGCGAGATGGGCTTCGAGGCGATGCACGAGTACACCTATCCGAAGTCGGTGTGGGTGAATGTCGATGCCGCCGTGCCGCCGTTCTACAAGCGGTAGCCGGAAACGACAGCCAACGAGTTGCACCAGGGGAGGAAGGCACATGTCAGTGATCGACGATCTGAAATTCTACTTCTTCCACTTCATGCCTTACGTCTACCTCCCGCCCGCGTACGAAGATCATCAGAAGTACCCTTCGATGTGGGTCGATTTCTCGAACCGCTTTTACGATCCGATCAAGGGCAATCAACTCTATCGCCGCTATCTCAGCGAGATGGTGATGGCGGACAAGCTCGGCTACGACGGCGTGGTCGTCAACGAGCATCACAACACGCCGTACAGCATGATGGCGTCGTGCACGTTGATCGCGGCAGCGATCGTGCCGCAGACCGAGCGCGTTAAGATTTGCGCGTATGGCGTGCCGATCAATCTCGAGTTTCCGAACCGGCTCGCCGAGGAGTATGCGATCCTCGACGTGATGTCGGGCGGTCGGCTCGAAGTCGCAGTTCCGCTCGGGACCGGCATGGAATACTGGGCGAACCCGATCAATCCGGCGACCGCGCGCGAGCGAATGCGCGAAGCCCTCGAGATCATGATCCAGGCGTGGACCGCCGACGGCCCAACCACGTACACCGGTAAGTTCTTCAACTATCGCTATCTCAATCCGTGGCCGCGTCCGCTCCAGAAGCCGCATCCGAAGGTCTACATGGTAGGCGTCGGCAGCCCCGAAACGATTGACATGGCGGCCGAGATGGGCTTCGGCTACTCAATCGTTTTCATTCCGGTGAAGGCGCAGCTCCAGGTTTTCGCCGCGTTTCGCGAGAAGGCCGCCAAACACGGCCATCATCTGAAGTCCGATGACACGCCGATCGGCGTGTTCGCCTACGTCGCAGAAAGCGATCAGCAGGCTGAGCGCGAGTACAAGGAACACCTCGCATTCTTCTTCAACGATCTCATTCGGACCACGCCGCGTTACCTCGCGCCTCCAGGCTACATCTCCACCGAGCAGTTCAAGGTGCGCGCCGCAAGCGGCCATGACAAGCTGCACGGCGCGTTCGACTGGGACGAATCGATCAAGCACATGCGCATCGTCGCTGGCACGCCGGAACGCGTCGCGAACGAAATCGGCCGATGGGCCGAAGAAGCGCAGTCATCGAAGATTATCTGTCATCTTCACATGGGCAACATGCCCGAGTGGAAGACGGTCAAGAACCTGACCCTGTTTGCCGAAGAGGTAATTCCGCGGCTTAGAAGCAAGCGGCCGGCGATGAGCCTGACAGCCGCCAACGGACATGAATTGCAGCCGGGAGCGAAGTGATGGCGGAGAGAACGCACAACGCCGACGCGAAGAGCGTCTTCAGGCAGGAGACCTTAACGGTCAACGGTATCAAGACCGTGGTGCTGACGGGCGGTCGGGGCGACCCGCTGGTCTTTTTCCATGGCGGCGGAGTTTTTCACGGCTTCGATTTTGCGGCGCCCTGGACCGAGCGCTTCACAGTTTATATTCCGTTTCATCCCGGCTTCGGCGACTCGGGCGACGATCCGGAGATCGTCGATATGCACGATTACGTGCTGCATAATCTCGAATTGTTCGATCAGTTGAAGCTCGAACGCGGCGTGCGGCTGGTCGGCTTTTCGCTGGGCGGATGGATGGCGGCGGAGCTTGCGATGGAACATCGTCGGCGGCTGCACAAGCTCGTGCTGGTGGCGCCGGCGGGACTGCGCGACAAGGAGCATCCGGGCGCCGACATCTTCCGTATCCCGCCCGAGCAGATGCCGTCCTATCTCGTTCACGATATGCAGGTGATCGCGCGACATCTGCCGAAAGAACCCGACCCCGATTTTCTCGCTGCGCGCTACCGCGAGATGACGACGATCGCGCGGATCGCCTGGGAGCATCCGTTCAGTCATCGCCTTCCGCGATGGCTGCATAGGATCAGCGTCCCCACGCTGCTGGTCTGGGGCGAGCAGGACCGTCTTTTGCCTTACCAGCAAGCCCAGACCTGGGCGAAACTGATTCCGGGCGCGAAGGTGCAGACCTTCCGCGACGCAGGTCATCTGGTGCTTGACGAGCGGGCGGACGCCGTTAAAGCGGTCGGTGATTTCCTCGCCTGATCGGCGGCGCCGCTTCGCTGGTTCTGCTGGACGGCAACATCGAGGTTTCGATGACGAAGGCGAAGAGCTTTTCATTGCATTGGGGTTCGGGCGTGATCGAAGAGGAGGCGCAGAGCGCGGGCCCGTATCATCGGCCGACTATCCAGTTGCTCAAGTTTGTCGAGGGCGAGGCGGCCGGCACCCGCCAAATCCGCTTCTGCTATTACGATCACGCGGGGCGCTTTCAGCGCTCACCGCTGATCATCGGCGAAGCCGATGTGCCCTCGCTGCGCTCTGCGCTCCGCAGGACGCCGCGATTGCGCGCGTTGTTAAAAAAGCTTGTCGTATAACAGCACCAACCGGAGGCGAAAGGAGCGTCATTAATGACGGAAGAGCAAAGGAAAAAGATCGCTGACACGATGGCCGCGGAACACGTCGCGGTGATTACGACCATCGGCGAGGAATGGGCGACCTCCACTCTGGAGGCGTTCGCCGAGATGCCCGAGTTCGATTTCGTGATCATCCTCGGCGAGACGACCGACCGCTTTAAGAACGTCACGAAACGTCCGAATGTCTCCTTCCTTGTGACGCATCGCTACGGCGAGGTGCCGAAGTTTCAGATCGTGCGGCTGTCGGGACGCGGCATTGCGCGCGAAGTTCAGAAAGACTCGGCCGAGTGGAGCGAGCTCAAAGCGATTTTCCTCAAAAAGAACCCGTTCGAGGAACCCTTCTTTCAAAATCCGGCGCTCCGGATGCTGCGTATCAAGCCGAAAACCATCAAGTATGCCGATGGGCTCAATCCGCCGTTCACGGTTGAGCTTTAGTGTGGCGTCCCGCGAGAACTCTAAGGCCCGCGGTCTGTTTGTCATCCTGAGCCAGTGAACTACGCGAGCGAGGCGAAGCATCCCGGAGAGCTTGGCGAGCGTTGGCGTAGCGAAGCACGCCAGAGCGAACCATGCCGATACTGGTCTTTGCGGTCGCGAAGCGCTCTATGTCGGCGACTATAACTGGCGCCGCCCGCATTCGAGCCTCGGAGCGCAAACGCCGAGACAGTTTGCAGACCAGCAAGGGGACGGTCCGCTTGACCAAGTTTGGGGCTCCGCGGCCGTCCCCTTGCTCCACCGCCCCACCAGGGGCAAAACATCAACCGACTCCACCTATGAATGCGGGTAAGTCGGGGTGCAGGCCAGTCCGACGGGCTTTCGATATAAATTCGACAACACGCTTTCTGATATTTGGAGCTGACGCATTGGAAGCAAATTGTTACTGAATGAGCCGCTGGGAAATTTTGAGGATGTAGCCGATGAAGCTTTTAGCGCGAATCTTAATATTGACAATGGTGCTGGGCGTGCTCGCTGTGCCCGCCTTCGCCCAACCAGAGCCCGCGGCCAATCAGCCGAATCAGCCCCAAACCAACCAGCAATTGGCCGAATATCTGCTTGGTTCCTTTTTATTGTCGCACTCGGGAATCGCTGGTGATCTCCAGAACAATCCTTCCCTGTTTCAGAACTCCGACTATCTTACACAACATCCCGAACTCAAAAATTTTCTCGATAACAATCCGCAGGTCATCCAGATGCTGACCGATCCGAACTTCCGCACGCAGCAGCTCAGCCAACAGAGCTGGCGCAGCCCCTTCCAGAACGGCCAGTCACCGGGCCAAATGGTCGGTACGTTGATCGATAATTGGCTCGGCACCGGCGTCGGCGACAGTATCGCTAACGGCATGGCCGACGGCGGCAACAACAGCAATCGATGAGCGCTGGACATCGATAAACGGAGTCCAGCCCTGGCGACTGAAAAACGGGCCGATGGCCCGACTCAGCGTCTCGATGCGGCCTCACCCGCTGACATGCCTGCAATTCGGCCGAACACTGCGCCCGAGGTCAGACCCGTCCCGCCCGGATAGTTGAAGTAGAACAATCCGCCGACCAGTTCACCTGCCGCGTAGAGGCCCGGAATCGGTTCGCCCTCGGTGTCGATCACCTGTCCGGTGTGTGAAATCCTGAGCCCGCCGAAGGTGAACGTGATTCCCGTAGTCACCGCGAACGCGACGAACGGAGGCGTGTCGATTGGATTCGCCCAGTTGCTCTTGGGGATCGCGAGCCCCCGCGTCGCGCGCCCATCCTTGATCGTCGGATCGAACGGCGCCTTGGTGTCGACGGCGCAATTAAACGCGCGAATCTCGGCGAGTGCGGCGGCCGCGTCGACATCGTCGAGCTTCGTGACGAGCTCTTCAAGCGTGTTGGCGGTTACCTTGGTGATTTGCCGGATTCGATATTCGTCGCGAAGCAGATGTGCGACCTTGCCATCGAAAATCTGCCAGGCGAACTGTCCGGGCTGTTGGAGGATCGCGCGGCCGTACTTTGCGTAAGTGTAATTGCGAAAGTCGGCGCCCTCGTCGACAAAACGCCGTCCCGCCGCATTCAGCATGATGCCGAACGGGTAGCTGTGCTTCTGAAAGCCGTCGCCGACCGCGAGGTCCCCGACCGGCGGCGCATTGCGATCCCAGGCCACCGCGTGACATCCGGACCAATTGCCGTATGGCTCCGCGCCTGCTTCCAAAGCCATTCTGATGCCGTCGCCGGTGTTGAACCGCGTGCCGCGCACCTTCGCGAGATCCCAGTTCGAACCGAGGTAGCGCGTGCGCCATTCGGTATTTGCCTCGAAGCCGCCGCTTGCGAGCACGACGGCGCGCGCGCGAATCGTCGCCGAGCGGCCGCGCCGCTTCACGTTGATCCCATGAACGCCGTCGTCGTCGCGCACCAAAGAAAGCGCGCGCGTCTCGTACATGACCGCAATTCCCTCGCGCTCCGCAGTCGCGTGCAAGGTCTGAATTAGACCGGGACCGCCGCCGGACGCCTCAACCGTCAGTCCGCCCCAGAACTTGAATCTGCCGCCGATCTTGAACGCTTGCCGCCCGTACATCGGAACGAATCGCACGCCTTTGGTGCGCATCCATCGCAACGTCGCGCGGCTTTGTCGTATGAGAATCTCCGTCAACTCCGGATCGGCGCGATATTGCGTTACCCGCGCCATGTCGTCGAAGAACTGCTCTTCGGTATACGTGCCGAAATCACTATCGCGCTTTTCTTCCGGCGACAGATCGGGCATCAGCTCGATCAGATCGTCGAGGCCGTTGTAGACGACGCGAAAAGCGCCCGCCGTGAACGCCGAGTTGCCGCCACGCTCCCCAACCGGCGCGCGTTCGAGGACTGCTACGCTGACGCCGCGTTCGCGCGCGGCGAGTGCTGCGCACATCCCGGCGTTGCCGGCCCCGACGACCAGAACATCGAACTGCTCCATGGCTTGTCTCAAGATTGTTCTTGACACAAGGGCGTGCGCTGATCCACGAGTGTGCCATGGCACGGCGCAAACCGCAGCTCTACCGATTCGACACGATGCCGCGCGAAACCGTGATGGGCGGTCGGCTCGAACGCACTGCGGTCCGCAGCGACGGCGCGATCGTCACTCTCAACTGGTTCCGACCAGGTTCGCCACGCGTCGAGCCGCACAACCATCCGTTCGATCAGTTGAGCTTCATCTTCTCGGGCACGCTGATCTTCGAGGTCGACGGCGAACAGATCGAGGCGGGACCGGGCACCGTCCTACGCATCCCTCCCGGCGCGATGCATACTGCGTGGCCGAAAGGAGATGACGTAGTGCTGAACGTCGATGTCTTCGCGCCGATCCGCTCCGACTATTTGTTTCTCACCGCCCATCAGGATGACGAATTTTCCGACCATGCCGCGGTAACGGCCGATAAACAAAGGCAGGGAGGCAAGCAATGAACCGGATGCCGTTGTGGCTCGAGTACCTCGGCTTCGAAGTCAGCGATCCTGCCGGATGGCGTCGGTTGCTGATCGACGTGATCGGACTGATTCCCGGCAGCGAGAACCCGGATGGCTCGCTGGGCTTTAGGATGGACGATCATGCGCAACGCCTCTTCGCGATCGAGGGACCGCGCGACGACGTCTGTGCGATCGGGCTCGGCACGCGCAATGCCGAGGAATTCGCCGTTCATCTGCGGCGCATCGAGGCGGCGGGCGTCGCGGTTGAGATGGCGTCTTCGTCGGAAGCCGGCGCCAGGCACGTCGCGGCGCTTGCCCGTTTCCGCGATCCGTGGGGTGCGCCGCTCGAGCTGACGTATGGCGCGGAAATCGCAGCCACGCCTTTTGAATCGAAACTGCAGCCGGCCGGCTTCGTCACCGGGCCGCTTGGCCTCGGCCATCTTCTGTTTCTGGTGCCCGATCTTGAGGCCGCATCTCGTTTCTACTGCGATGTAGTCGGCTTCAAGGTGAGCGATGTCGGTTCAGGACCGCTGCACGGAGTCCAGGTGGACGCGACGTTCCTGTTCGGCACGCCGCGCCATCATTCCCTTGCGCTGGCTTCGATCGGCGGCGCGATGCCGCGCTTTGGCCTGCACTTCGAGATGCACGTGCCGACGGTCGATGACGTGGGACGCGCCTACGATCGGGCGCTCAACGCGGGCGTGCCGATCTCGAACACGCTCGGCCGCCATTACGACGGTGTGCTTTCTTTCTATGGCAAGACGCCGTCCGGAATCGATTTCGAGATCGGCACCGACGGTGTGATGGTCGACGACAACTGGCAGACCCAGCATCTGACGTCGTGGAGCGCGTGGGGCCATCACAGCCCCGATTGAGCTATCTTCCGGCGCGAAGCGAACTTTCGCGGAGCCCGCTCAGCGTGCTGCGCGTGGTGAGCGCCTCGGGATCGAGCTGAATTTCGATCAGCGCTGCGCGTCCGGCGTTCAGGCAGCGCTCGAAGGCATCCGAGAATTCCCCCGTGCGCTTCACCGTCTCGCCATGCAGACCATAGGCGCGCGCGAGCGCGGCGAAATCGGGATTGACGAGATCGCTGCCAATCACGCGCCCCGGGTACTCGCGCTCTTGATGCATCCGGATCGTGCCGTACATCCGATTGTTGATGACGAAAAAGATTGGGGCGACACCGTACTGGTTGGCGGTCGCGATCTCCTGCCCGTTCATCAGGAAACAGCCGTCTCCCGAGAATGACAGCACACGGCGATCAGGATGAAGCAGCGCGGCGGTGATTCCCGACGGCACCCCATAGCCCATCGAACCGTTGGTGGGGGCGAGTTGCGTGCCGAGCTCACGAAAGCGCCAGAAGCGATGCACCCAGCCGGTGAAATTTCCGCCGCCGTTGGTGACGATCGTCCCGGGCGGCATCCGATTGCGGAGCCCGGCGACGATTTCTGCAAGCTGCACGTCGCCGGGATTCGAAATCGGCTCGCCCCATGCAAGATAATCGCGATGCGCGGTTTCGGCCGCGCCCGCCCACGCCGATGAATCGACCGGTCGCATCGATTTTGCCGCCGCCGCAAACTGCGGCATCCCGGCGTTGATCGGCAGCGCGGCCTGGTAGACGCGGCCCAGCTCTTCGGTCCCTGCATGCACGTGAATCAACGACTGATGCGGACGCGGCGCTTCGAACAGTGTATATCCGCCGGTCGTCGCTTCGCCGAGCCGCGGGCCGACCGCTAGCACTATATCGGCATTCTCGACCATCGCGGCGAGCTTCGGATTGGGCGCGATGCCGAGGTCGCCGGCGTAGCATGGGTGGAGATTATCGAAATGATCCTGGCATCGAAGCGAGGTTGCCGTAGGTAAACGATTGGCCGTCGCAAATTCCGTAATGTCGCGCACCGCATCAGGAGTCCAGGTCGATCCGCCGACGATCATGATTGGCCGGCGCGCCGCCGCAAGCATCGCGCGCATCCGCTCGATCTGATCCGGGTTCGGACTTGCCTGCACGACCTGGTACGGCGCGGCATCGGCGACTGCGATGCGATCACAAAGCATGTCTTCCGGCAGCGCCAGCGCTACCGGGCCGGGCCGGCCGGAGACTGCGAGCGTGAAGGCGCGCGCGACGAACTCCGGGATGCGCGCGGCGTCTTCAATCTGTGCGACCCACTTGGTCAGCGGTGCGTACATGCGGCGGAAATCTATCTCCTGGAACGCCTCGCGCTCGGCGAAGGCGCGCGGTACCTGGCCGATGAACACCACCATCGGCGTCGAATCCTGGTAGGCGGCATGCAGCCCGCTGCTCGCGTTGGTTGCGCCGGGTCCGCGCGTGACGAAGCAGATGCCGGGGCGTCCCGTGAGCTTGCCGTACGCCTCCGCCATGTAGGCCGCACCGCCCTCCTGGCGGCATACGATGAGCCGCATGCGATCACGCGCGTCGTACATCGCGTCGAGCGCGGCGAGATAGCTCTCGCCCGGCACGCAGAAGATCGTGTCGACGCCGTGCACGATGAGCTGATCGATCAGGATCTGACCGCCGGTGCGGGTTCGCGATGCCTCGCTCATATGCTTCGTGGTCTCCTGTTCCGGATGCGAAACTGAGCCTATACTATCGCCTGTCCGCGTAATCCAGCGACCCGGGAGGAGCGAACGTGGCAACCGGCAGCATCCCATGCGGCATTGGCATTCCCCAGAGCTTCACGAAATCGCAAATCGATCTGAAGCTGATTCATGACTTCGCGGCGCGCGCCGAAGCGCTCGGCTTCGACAGCCTCTGGGTGCAGGAGCAGATCCTCGGCGAATCGCCGCTGCTCGAACCCGTCACCCTGATGACCTATACGGCAGCGCTGACGAAAAAGGTGCGCATCGGATCGTCGGTGCTGCTGATTCCGATCCGCAATCCGGTGCAGCTCGCGAAGAGCCTGGCGACGCTCGATCAGTTGAGCGGCGGCCGGTTGATCGCGGGCGTCGCGATCGGCGGTCCGCACGTGCCGGAAAAAGTTTTCGGCGTCGCCGGCGGCAAGCGCTCCCGCCGGTTCATCGAGGCGCTCGAGGTGATGAAGGCGCTGTGGACGCAGCCGAAGGCGAATTTCAAAGGCGAGTACTGGCAGCTCGAAAATGTCTCGATGGAGCCGAAGCCGCTCCAGAAGCCGCATCCGCCGCTGTGGTTCGGGGCGCGCACTGAGATTGGCCTCAAACGCGCCGCGCGCCATGGCGACGGCTGGATGGGCGCGGGATCGACCTCGAACGCCGACTTCGTCGAGCACGTGCGCCTTATCCGAAGCGCGCTCGAAGAGAGCCGCCGCGATCCCGCGAACTTCCCGATCTCCAAGCGCGTCTACCTCGCGATCGACGACAATCGCGGCCGCGCCGAGCAGCGGCTCCGCGAATGGTTTCAGATGCGGTACCGGAATGCCGAGATGGGCTCGCAGGTCTCAATCTGGGGCGGCAAGGCCGAGTGCACCGACAAGCTCCGCGAGTTGGTGCGCGCCGGCGCGCAGCATCTGCTGCTGAATCCGGTGTTCGACGAGATGGAGCAGGCCGAGATCCTGGCGCGCGACGTGATGCCGCACCTAGCCGCATAAGCCGCTAATCAGTCGTTCCAGACGCGGCGCGCGGTCTCGACCACCAGCCGCAACTTTGCGATCTGATCTTGCGGCGTGATCAGGTTGCCTTCGACCGTGCTCGAAAAGCCGCATTGCGGGCTCAGCGCGAGCTGATCGAGCGGCACGAAACGCGCGGCCTCGTCGATGCGCCGGCGCAACTCATCGATCGACTCGAGCGCCGGCCGCTTCGAGCTGACGAGGCCAAGCACAATGGTCTTGCCGCGCGGGACGAAACGCAACGGCGAGAAATCGCCCGAGCGCGGGTCGTCGTATTCGAGAAAGTAGCCGTCGACCTTGATCTGATTGAACAGGATTTCGGCGACCGGTTCGTAGCCGCCTTCTGCGACCCACGCGCTCTGGAAGTTGCCGCGGCAGAGATGCATGCAGATCGTCATGCCGGACGGGCGGCCCGCGATGGCCGAATTGATCAGGCGCGCATAGGTCGCAGGCAGCGTGTCCGGATTCTCGCCGATCGTGCGCACCTGGTCGCGCAGCTTCGGATCGCAGAGATAGGCGAGATTGACCTCGTCGATCTGGAGATAAGTGCATCCTGCGGCGCCGAGGTCGGCGATCTCTTCGGCATAGATGCGCCCCAGGTCGGCATAAAAGCCGGCCAGATCGGGATAGGCGCGCTCGTCGATCGCGCCGCGTCCGCCGCGAAAGTGCATCGTGCTCGGAGACGGGATCGTCAGCTTGGGCATCGCCTTGGCGACCGATTTCAGAAAATTGAAATCGTCGCGCATGATCGGTTTAGGCCGCGCCAGCTTGCCGGTTACGCGAATGCCCGGCGGCATCACCTCGATGTCACCTTCGGCGCGATGGAACTTCGCCTTGACGCTTGGCGGGACGACGGTTGCGTTCTGAAACTGCTCGAGGAAATCGAGATGCCACCACGTGCGGCGGAACTCGCCGTCGGTTACGGCCTGGAAGCCGAGTTCCTCCTGCATGCGGACCGCATCACCTATTGCGCGGTCCTCAGCAGCGCGCAATTCCGCCGCCGAGATTCGGTTCTGCTTGCGCGCCTCACGCGCCGCGATCAATTCCGGAGGCCGGAGAAGGCTGCCGACATGGTCGGCGCGAAACGGTGGTGTGGTCTTTCGGGGCATCGCGAAAGGCTGACGCCGGAAGTTCGATGCTTCCGGCGCCGGCCGAATCAAAATGGAGTTACTTCTCGGTGCGAATCTCGATCGTGTTGCCGTCCGGATCGTGCACCCACATCTGCCGGCCAGCGACCACCCGGATTCCGGCGTCCTCGGGCAGCACGACGTGGATACCGTTGGCGCGGAGGGTCTTCAGCGCCTCGTCGAAATCCTCGACCTCAATCGCGATGTGGGGGCCGACTGGATCGGGCTCTCCTGGAGGCACGACCTCGCCCTCTTTGCTCTGGATCACATGGATGGCGGTGTTGCCGGCGCTGAACCAGTAACCGCCTTGAGGAAAATTCGGCCGATTGGTCATCACCTTCAAGCCGAGGATGCCCTCATAAAACTTTCGGGTCTTCTCCGGATCGGTAATTCTGAATGCGGAATGATTCACAGCGACTGGCTTCACCATTGTTGTGGCTCTCCTTCCCCGATTACGCGGAAGCTTAGCGCGATCGAATGCCAGTGCCAACGCGCGCCACAGACTCGGTCCTCACGTCGGCGATCCCGATGCCGGCGCTCATCGCCTTCTTCCACTGACGCCAGATTCCGCGTTGCGAGACTTCATCGCGCAGGCCGCCGACGGCGCCCATCGCCGGGTCCGCGCGCTCGCGATGCTTCCCGCGGGCGAGCAGAATCCATGGCTCCGCGTCAGCGGTTAACCCCATCTGCACACGCTCGAAGACCTCGATGTCGTCGGGACTGCCGTTGCCCGCTGAGCCGAAAAATCCCTCATGCTCGCGCAGTCGACGCCGCGTCGCCTCTTCCGATGCGCCTGTCACGATGGTCGGAATGATCGTGACCTCGGTGCGATCGACTGCGACCGGCTCGATCACGCGCATCTGGATTCCGACCAGTGCGAGATTCGGGAAGACCAGCAGGATCACCTTGCCGGCCTGCGAAACCGGAACCGCCTGGGTCAGGGTCACGTGGCCGCCGCCGAGATCGCTGGTCGTGCCATCCGCGAGATCGTCGAGCTTCGAGCCCGCTGCTGCCAGTTCTCTCTCCGCCGCCGCCATCACCGACGCATGAACGGTCGGCGGATGATATCCGTCCACCGAGTTTTCAAGCTGGAGCTTCCAGTTGCCGCGGTAATCGTACTTATGCAGCCCGACCGATGCGTCGAGCTCGCCGCCCTCGGAGACCTGATCGATCCATCGATCGAGCATCTTGCGTCCGCGCCCGAGATGCTCATCGAGCGTGATTCCTGCGGGGCTCAGGCTCGCGAAGATGAAGCCGCGATGGGCTTCGACGCGCGGTACTTTGACCAGCCCGAAGTTCTCACGGCGAAAGCCGGTCCCATCGTACGCCTCGGGGTAGGGCACGCCGGCGAGCGCGCCGTCGAGCTTGTAGGTCCATCCGTGATACGCGCAACGGAAGCTCCGCGCATTGCCACGCGATTCCTGGCATACGGTGGCTCCGCGATGACGGCATCGATTCAGCAGCAGATGCAGTTCGCCCGCAGAGTCGCGCACCATGATTACGGGTTGCTTCCCGATGCGCTTGAGTCGGAAGTCGCCCGGCTTCGGCACTTCGCTCGCGTGCCCGACGAAGACCCATCCATGATGGAACAGCCGGTCGATCTCGTCGGCGAAAATTTCGGGATCGGTGTAAAGGCTCGAATGAACGCGGTCCGGTTTTATGAGTGCATCGTAGTTGGCAGCCGCTTTTCTTTTCATCGGCTTCGCGGCGCGCTCGATGGTTGTCCCGGCGCATCCGCTGCTAATCCTTATATCAAGAAAAGGTGCGAAGGTTTATGATCGTGGGTTCAATGATCAAGAAGATGAATTTGCGATGCAGAGGCCGCGCGTTGCTGGCGTTCCTGTCGGCGATCGCGATGACTGCGATCCCCGCGCGGGATTCGATCGTGTCAGCGGCGGCTCCGGACCATATCCGAATCGTCGTGGTCGGTCTGCGCAGCGATTCCGGCCGCGTGGTCTGTACTCTTTTCCATTCGCCGAAGGGCTTTCCCAGCGACGACAGCGATGCGCAAACGATGTCGGTGCCGATCGTCGATCGCAGCGGCACGTGCGACTTCAAGGTCACCCGGGACGGAAAATACGCAGCAGTCGTGTTTCATGATGAGAACGGCGACGGCAAGTTCAATCAGAATTTTCTCGGCCTGCCGGAGGAAGGCTACGGATTCTCGCGCGACGCGTCGATCTCGTGGCGGGCGCCGCATTTCGATGAAGCCAGTTTCGATTTCGACGGCGGGACCAAGCAGCAAATCATACATATCCGCTATTGAGGTCGTTCCCGGGCGTGACCCGGGATGGCTCCCCGGCCGCGCCTGATTCAAATCCTGGGCCGCGGATGCTGCTGGGTGAGGCAGTGGATCGTTCCGAGACCCCACACCAGATCGAGCGCCGGGATGCCGACTATTTCGCGTTCCGGAAAAAGCTGTTTGAGCGTTCCGGCCGCGATTGAGTCGGATGCGCAGCCGAAGATAGGCATCACGATCGCGCCGTTCGCGATATAAAAATTCGCATAAGATGCCGGCAGGCGAGTCCGGTCGTAGTACAGGGCGGGCGGCATCGGCAGCGTCGCGATCCTGAATGGCCGGCCGTTCAGATCGCGCATTGCCTCAAGCCGGCGCAGGTTGTCGACTAACGGCCGATGGTTGTCGTCGGCAGGGTCGTTCTCGACCACGGTCACGACCGTGCCAGTGCCGACGAAGCGCGCGAGGTCGTCGATGTGCCCGTCGGTGTCATCGCCGGCGATGCCCTCGCCGAGCCATAGTATTTTGCGCACGCCGAGATAGGTCGCCAGGTAGTCTTCAATTTCCGAGCGCGTCAATTTCGGATTCCGATTCGGATTCAGCAGGCACTGCTCGGTCGTAAGCAGCATCCCGCCGCCGTCGACGTCGATCGACCCGCCTTCCATCACGATCCCGGGTTCAATCACCTCGAAGCCGAAGCGCTTGCCGAGCTCGCGCGGCACAACGTCGTCGAGTTCCCACGGCCCGTACTTTTCGCCCCACGAGTTAAAGCGCCAATCGAGCGCGATCTGATCGGGGCCGTCTCCGGAAACGCGATTGACAAAGATCGGCCCGTGATCGCGAACCCACGAATCATTCGTCGGAAGCGTTACGAATTGCACGCCGCACAACGTCGCTCGCTCTGTCCCTTCGAGCGCGATTTCGATCAGCGAACGCGCCTCCTCCTGCGCCGTTTCATCGCGCACGATCAATCGGACCGGCTCGAAGCGGGCGATCGCCGCCACGAGCCGCGCGAAGGCTGGCGGAATCGCTTCAAACTTGCCGGGCCACGTATCGCGATTGTGCGGCCACACCAGGTAAGTCGCCAGATGCGGCTCCCATTCGGCCGGCATCCGGTAGCTGGCCATCAACGCGCGGTGCGACGGCGGAATCGGCACGTTAAGCTAGAGCCGGAAACGGCGGATCAAATCCTGGTAGGCGTCGATGCGCCGGTCGCGCAGGAACGGCCAGTTGCGCCGTGTCTCCTCGATACGCGCGAGGTCGCACTCGACGACCATTGTCTCCTCGCGATCATGCGCCGCCGTCGCGATTACCTCGCCGAAGGGATCCGCGATGAACGAGCCGCCCCAGAACTGCAGCCCGTCCTCGATGCTGACCCGGTTCACCGCCGCTACGAACAGGCCGTTCGCGATCGCGTGGCCGCGCTGCACGGTCTGCCATGCATCGTATTGCCGCCGCCGCACGGCCTCGACTTCGTTGAGTTCCCATCCGATCGCTGTCGGATAGAAAATAATCTGCGCGCCGGCAAGCGCCACCAGCCGCGCCGCCTCGGGAAACCATTGATCCCAGCATACGAGCGCGCCGATGCGTCCGGCGCTGGTCTGATGCGACGGAAAATCGAGGTCGCCCGGCGTGAAATAGAACTTCTCGTAATAGCGCGGGTCGTCGGGGATATGCATCTTGCGGTAACGGCCGGCGAGCCGTCCATCGGCATCGAGGATGACGGCGGTGTTGTGATAGACGCCCTCGGCGCGCCGCTCGAAAATCGATCCGACGATCACGATGCGATGTTTCGCGGCGAGCGCCGCGAGCCGCTCCGAGGTCGGTCCCGGTATCGGCTCGGCGAGGTCGAAGCACCTGGAATCCTCGACCTGACAGAAATAGAGCGAGCGAAACAACTCGGGCAGGCACACGATCGATGCGCCGCGCGCGGCCGCATCGTCGACCGCGGCGCACGCACGCTCCAGGTTGTCGGCGGGGTTCGCCGTGCACCGCATCTGGACCAAACCGACGCGAAGGAGGTTACCGTAGGATGCCATTGACGAAAACGCCGGCGGAACACCCCGAGGGATCGTCCGCCGGCGCCGTTTACGCGATGGTTATCGTTGCCTACTCGCCGACGATCCGATTCTCGAGCACGCCGATCTTTTCGACCTCGCAGCGCACCACGTCGCCGGGCTTCATAAAGAGCTGCGGAGTGCGAAACAGGCCGACACCGCTCGGCGTGCCGGTCGAGACCACGTCGCCTGGCTCGATCGTGACGCATTCCGAGATGTAGTTGACGAGATAATTGACGTTGAAGATCAACTGCTTGGTGTTCGAATGCTGCACGCGCTCGCCGTTCAGGTAGCACGAGATGTCGAGCACGTGCGGATCGGGAATCTCGTCCTTCAACACCAGGTACGGACCCATCGGCGCGCCGTTCTCGAAATTCTTGCCCATCGTCCACTGCCCGCGCCGCTGGTAATCGCGCACGCTCACGTCGTTGACGATAGTGTAGCCGGCGACATACTCGAGCGCCTTTTCCTTCGGCACGTGGCGTCCACGCTTGCCGATCACGAACGCCATCTCGGATTCGTAATCGAGCTGCTTGGACACCTTGGGATATTCGATCCCGTCGCCGGGATTGGTCACGCAGACCGCGCCTTTCATGAAGAAGGTCGGGTACTCGGGAATCGGATTGCCGGATTCATTCGCATGGTCGCGATAGTTGAGCCCGACCATCAGCAGCTTGCGCGGATTCGGAATCGGCGCGAGCAACTTGATTGCGTCGGCCGGATAGGCAAGCGATTGCTCCTCGGCCGCGCGCGCGCCGAGCTTGGAGACGTATGAGAGCGCTTCCTTGGCCGCGCCGATCGCGCGTTCGCCGGCATCGAGGAAACCGATAATGTCGGCGGGCACGATCGCCGCCGCGAGTTCGGCGGCGCGCGTGTCGCCGCGCTCGCGCAGCATCGCGCAGTACGCGGCATTGAGGTCGATCATCTGGCCATCGACCGGCGCTCCGAGACGCGGCGCCTGATGTTTGAAACGAAAGGTTGCCAGTCGCACTGAATCCTCACCTCCGGGGTGATTTTGCGCGGGTTCAGCCGCAAGGGCTTGGTCCGCTGTGGTCGCGGGTGATCGTCACGTACCACGCGCGGTTTGTCAAACCACGCATTGCGATTTGTTGATGACGCGCGATTCCGCTATTCGATTCCGGCCGGTGCGGACGGTTGCAACCCGTCGCGATGTGATAATCTAATGTCCGTATTGGGAGCGATTGAAATCAGGAGCGCTGCCCGCCGCTGATAGCTGGGTCCTGCGCAAGGGAAGGTCGCGAACCCCGCCAGGTCCGGAAGGAAGCAACGGTACCGGCTGCAACCCTGTGCCGCAGGGGCGCCTGGCTATCATTCGACGGGCAGCGCCAATCATAACGGTAATCGATGGCTGCAGGTCCGTCCCCTCATCTGGTGCTGGCGCGCAAATGGCGTCCTGAACGGTTCGAGGAACTGGTTGGCCAGGAACACGTCACGCGCACGCTGGTCAAGGCGCTCGAGAGCGGACGAATCGCGCATGCGTTCCTCTTCACCGGAATCCGCGGGGTCGGCAAGACGACCGCCGCGCGCATCCTCTCGCGATGCCTTAACTGCGAGCGGGGGCCGACGCCTGCGCCGTGCGGCGAATGCCCAGCGTGTGTCGAGATTCGCGCCGGACGTGCGCTCGACGTCTCTGAGATCGACGGCGCGACCTATCGCAAGATCGATGACGCCCGTGCGATCATCGAGAATCTCTCGTATCGGCCGGCGCGCGATCGCTACAAGATTTATATCATCGACGAGGCTCATCAGCTCACCGACCAGGCCTTCAATGCGCTCTTAAAGACGCTCGAGGAGCCGCCCGAGCACGTCAAGTTCATCCTCGCGACGACCGAGCCGCAGAAGATGCCCGAGACGATCCTGTCGCGGCTGCAACGCTACGATTTCCGGCGCATCCCGTTCGCGAACATCCTGGCGCGGCTCAAGGAGCTTGCGACGCGCGAGGGAATCGAGGTGGAAGAGGGCGCGCTACGGCTGCTCGCGCGCGAGGCCGGCGGCAGCATGCGCGATGCGGAGCGGATGCTCGAATCCGCACTTGCGAGCGGCGGGAAAGTCGCCGAGAGCGAGGTGGCCGCGGCGCTCGGCGTTGCGAGTCGAGGCGCCGTGCTGGAGCTTGCCGACGCGATCCTGAAGCGGACGCCTGAGGCGGCGTTGCGCAAGGTCCGCGAACTGCACGAGCGCGGTGCAAGCCTCGAAGCATGTGGCCGCGACCTGCTGGAGACGCTTCGTTACCTGGTTGTCGCGAAGCTGCCCGGGAATGGTCCGCAGAGTCCGCTTGCCGATCTACCGGACCATGAAGCGGCCGAGCTCCGCCGGATGGCTGAGGCGGCGAGCCTGCGCGATCTGATGCGGTTGTTCAGGCTGATGGCCGATGCGCAGGAGGAGATCCTCCGGTCGCCGTATGCCGACCTGCTTTTGGAGATGGCGGCGGTGCGGATGGCGACGATCGCGCCGGTGATGGATGCCGAAGATCTGCTGCGCGCGATCGGCGCGCAGCAGGCGGATTCGGGATCATCGGGGTCGGCGCAGGGCGGTCCGGCGGGTTCGGGGGGCGCGGCGCGCAGCGCCGCGCCCCCCGAACCCGCCCCGGGCGCCCATCGGATGCGTGTCGAAGGCGAGGTCAAGGCCGAAGCGCCCCGCCGGCCGCTGACCGCCGCGCCCGCGTCCGCGAGCCCGGCGGCATCGCCGGCGCCGACAGCATCGCCATCGGCGACCAGCGCGACGAATCTCGCCGACCTGCGTCTCCACATCCGCAGCCGACGCGCCGCGCTCGCCGGCTTCATGGAGCAGGGCTCGATCCTCGCCCTCAAAGGTGACGTGCTTACGATCACGCCGCGCAACGATATTTACGTTCGCTACCTGGCCGATAATCGCAACGTCGTCGCCGAACTCGCCTCGGAATTTTACGGGCGCCGAATTAAGGTCGAGGTCAGTGCTCCCGATCCGAATGCATCGCCGGAGAACAATGAGCCGGGGGCGGAAGGCGGCGCGCCCAACGGTGCGGGTGTGCCGAGCGCAGGCGCATCGCCGCCGCGCAACGGCGACAGCAAGGTCTATTCCGATCCGCTGGTGCGGCGAATCTTCGATACCCTCGAGGCGCGCCTCGTCGAGGTGCGCGAGCTTGAACCGCCGACTCCTGCCAGTCCTGCAGAAGAGGGCGGCGAGAATCCGAACGAGGAATAACGGCGGAATCAAGGTGATTTTGATGTCAGATGAATTTGACGACAAGGGAATCGGCGGGCTCGCCGGTCTCTTCAAGCAAGCGCAGGAGCTGCAAGGCCGTTTCAAACGGATGCAGGAGGAGGCGGGCGAGAAGACGGTTGAAGCGAGCGCGGGCGGCGGGATGGTCCGCGTGGTGGTCGACGGCCTGATGCGGGTGCGCAAGCTTGAGATCGATCCCGTGCTTATCGCCGCGAACGATCAAGCCATGCTGCAGGATTTGATTGTCGCGGCGATCAATGACGGCTTGCGGCGCGCCCAGGAACTCGTCACCAGTGAAATTGGCAAGCTCAACCCGTTTGCGAATCTGAAAATTCCCGGGATGGGCGGCGACTAGCGCTCTCGATGCCCGACAAGATCAAACGTGGTGACGGTCTGCCGCCGGCTATGACCCGGCTTGTGAAGGAGTTGTCCCGGCTCCCGGGAGTGGGCGAGAAGACCGCGGGCCGTCTGGCGTTTCATCTGCTCAATCGTCCGCGCGATGAAGTGATTGCGCTCGCCGAGTCGCTGCTCGAAATGAAGGAGCGGGTCGGTCTCTGCTCCGGATGCTTCGGGCTGTCGGACACGCCGCGTTGCGCTATTTGCGACGATCCGGCGCGCGAGCATGATCTGATTTGTGTCGTCGAAGGGCCCGCCGACCTGATGGCGATAGAACGGGCGCGCGGCTTCAGCGGCATCTACCACGTGTTGCACGGCGCGCTCGCGCCGCTCGACGGCGTCGGCCCCGAGGACATCAAGATCAAGGAGCTGCTTGCGCGGCTTTCCGATCCCGGCGCGGTGCGCGAGGTGATCGTCGCGACCAATGCAACCGTCGAGGGCGAGGCGACCGCGCTCTATCTTGCACGCCTGCTGAAGCCGCTCGGCGTCAAAACCACGCGATTGGCGCGCGGCCTTCCGGCCGGCGGCGATCTCGAATACAGCGATACGGCCACCCTTCAGAGCGCATTGACCGGACGACGCGAGCTTTAGGGCATTGCGGGGCGAAGGAGGCGGGGTGAGCGGCCGGGTCGGATTCTGTTGTTCACGGGTAAAACTGTTCAAGCTCATCGCGCACCGATGGGCGGCGATTTTCATCGCGTTCGGAGCGGCACTCGCCGGATGTCATAACTCGAAGCCTGCGCCGATGGATCCAGTCGAGCGCGGGCGCGTGCTCTACGCCACCAACTGCGCGGTCTGCCACAACCCCAATCCCAATCTGCCCGGATCGCTCGGCCCGCCCATCGCAGGCTCGCCGCGCGCGCTGGTCGAGGCCCGCGTGCTTCATGCCGCCTATCCCCCCGGATACAAACCGAAGCGCACCAGCCACGTAATGCAGCCGCTGCCGTGGCTCGCGCCGAATATCGATCAGATCACCGCCTTTCTCGATGCGGCCGCGCGCGAGCACGGAATCCCGGCACACAGATAAACGAAAAGGCGGACACAAGCCGCCTTTTCGACACTCACGGAGCTGCAAGTTATCGGGTAGCGCCGCTCTCGGGCAGACGGCTCTGCTTGCACTTCTCGATGGTCCGTCCTATCAGGGCAAGCACCAACAAGAGCGCCATCCCGATCCCGATCGCGATGCTCAGTCGCTTATGTTCTGCGATGAAAATCAGGCCGAAGAAGCCTCCGACCATCGCGAGCATCGACCAGCCCAGGATGTTGAAGCCCGAATCCAGCATCGGGCTCGTCCCGCAATAAGGGCAGAGCAGGGCGTTCCGGGCGATCTCGTTTCCGCACGCCTTACATCGGAGGAGCTGCGCGGTCATCTGAGCTCAGCCTTCCGAAGCGCCCCGCTGAACGGCTCGACGGGCTAGCCGCAGGTCAGGCCGATCTCAATCATGAAGATCAACCAGAGCACGAAACCGGAGATGATGACCCCGGGAATCGTATCGAGCGGCTTCTTGGTCGCCCCTTGAGTTCCGACCAACGCATTGATCTCGAGCACAATGATGATGATCAGGCTGACGATGATCCACGCGATGATGTTGCTCCAGGCGGGCTGCGTGGTCATGTTGTAATGGCTCGCGGCGCCCATGAAGAACAGCATCGGAATCGAGAACATCACGTTGGTGCGCGACGCGATGGCGGCGCGGCGCCCCGAGGGAGCCGCGGCCGGGTTCGGCTGCCCGCCGCCCACGACAGAGGCCGCCGAGGCAATCACGATCTTCTGTTTGGGCCAGATAACGAACCAGACATTGCCCCACATGAAAAGGCCGAGCGTGCCGCCGGTAAGGATCGCGACTGCGTAAGGCGTCAGCAGGAAAGGAGCGAAGCCGATCTGTGCCCATTTGATGAGCAGATAGGCGAGGCCAAAAATCACGGTACCCATCGCGCCCCATCGGAACCACCACATTGCCCGCGACAGCAGCTTCTGCTGTCCGATAGCCCGTATCGGCGGATCGATTTCTCCGAAGAAGGGGGTCTGGACGAAGTTCATGTAGTACAGCAGTCCGATCCAGGTGATGCCGAACAGAAAGTGGAGCCAACGCAAGAGAATGAGCGTGATATCGACCGGAACACGATCCATCGATTTTTCCTCCCCCGCGGTCTTGAATCGTTATGCCGACGCTTATCGACCCTCTCTCGCACAGCAGGCGGTTGTTTGCAATAGAAACAGGCAGCGCATTTTGAGCCCGGCCCCGCGCCGCTTAGATTTGGAAGCTGATCGCGCCCCTGCGCCGTTCGGCGAGCATCTGGAGCGTGGTTCGTGAGAGAATTGCTACCACTGCTTCACGCACTTCCCGCCACATATCGCGAATCGAGCAGAATTCATCACGCCGGCAGATCGCGCTGGCGCCTTCGAGCAGGCAATCGACGGGCGCATAATCACCCTCGACTGCCTGGACGACTTCCGCAGCGGTAATCCGCGCAGGAGATCGGGCGAGCAGGTAACCGCCGCTCGGACCCTTTTGGCTGAGCAGGATTCCGGCCCGCTTCAATTCCACAAGCAGCCGACGAAGATAATTTTCAGGGATGCGCTGCGCCGCGGCGATTTCCTCGACGCGCAGCGGCGCCGACGACGGATAATGCTCGGCGAGCATGATCAGCGCCCTCAGGGAATAATCGACACCGACACCGAATTTCATTGGTTTGGCCGACCTCTTCTAGCATACCCGCGCCAAACCGATGAATAGTGACGGGCGGCTTTCCGCTCTCAGACGCTATGCGCTCCGGATGCTCTCCTGCTTCGGGACGATTACGGTCGCTTCGCCTGGCTCGCTTCAAGACGGCTTAGCGCCGCCGAGGTCGCACGCCCCGTCGCAACCATCTCGAGCTGCGCCCGGATTCGATTACCGAGCTGCTTTCGGAACACCGGCTTCGCGAGAAAATCGGCCACGCCCAAGCCCATCCCCTCAGAGCGGGCGTTCAGGTCGTCGCGAGCCGTGACCATGATTACCGGGATCTCGGCGGTCATCGGGTCTTTCTTGAGCTCGCGCATCACCGCGAACCCGTCCATATCCGGCATCATCAGGTCGAGCAGGATCAAATCGATGCGGGTTTCGGCGAGCAATCTGAGGCCCTCCGCGCCGGAGGTTGCCTCGACCGGATTGAAGCCCTCGCGCCGCAAATAGTGGGCGAGGATTTTGACCGTATCGGGATCGTCATCGATCACCATGATCTGGGCTACCCTCTCGGCGTCATCCATGGTTCTTTTCCCTCGAAATTTGTGCCGTTAGTCGGCATCTGACGGTGAGATCACGCCGCAGCGTCTCAGCTTCGCAGCGAAAGTCGTACGTTTCAGCCCCAACAGACGCGCCGCGGCCTGTTTGTTACCGCCAGTCTGGCGCAGCGCCTGGTTGATAAGCCGGCCCTCGATACTCTTGACGAGCTTGTTAAGGTCGATCCCGCGCTCGTCGAGCTTCTCCGGTATCTCGTCAGCGGTCCGCGATTGGTTGGCGATATTCGGCGGCAGTAGCGAGACCTCGATGGTGTCGCTCTCGCACAGGATTATCATCCGCTCGACCAGGTTCTCGAGTTCCCGCACATTGCCCGGCCAATCGTACGACCAGAGGTGAACCATCGCTTCGTCGCTGACGCGCAGCGGGCGAGCGCCGGGATGGCGGACGCGCGCCTGCGCCAGGAAATGGTCAACCAAAAGCGGAATGTCGGAGCGACGTTCGCGCAACGGCGGAATCACTATCGGCACCACCTGGAGCCGGTAAAAAAGATCCTCGCGAAACGCATTGCGCGCGATCATCGCGTTCAGGTCGGCGTTGGTCGCCGCTATCACCCGGACGTCGACCCGTAGCCCGCGATCGGAGCCGACCGGCCGCACCATCCCGTCCTCGAGCACCCGCAGCAGCTTGACCTGCAGACCCAGCGGCATCTCGCTGATTTCATCGAGGAAAATTGTGCCGCCTCCCGCGCTCATGAACAGGCCCGCCCGATTCGTCGCCGCGCCGGTGAATGCGCCGCGCTGATGCCCGAACATCTCGGACTCCAGCAGATCGTGCGGCAGCGCCGCACAATTTACCGGCACGAACGGATTATCCCGCCGCGGCGATGAGTCGTGGATAGCCTGGGCGACGATCTCCTTTCCAACTCCGCTTTCGCCCGTGATCAGCACCGTTACATCCTGCCGCGCGACGCGCTCTATTAGAGCGCGCAGCTTACGGATGGTCGGATGCTCGCCGATAAGCGCGCTATGGACCGTGGCGTATGACCGATCGATTACCCGAGCCTCGAAAGCCATCGCAGGCCGTCCCCCGTATCCAGAACCCTTATCTTGCACGACAACACCGCGCCTAACAAGCCTATTCGGGTAAAGCTTGCTAGACTTGGAAAATTGCAGGAAGTTTAGGATGGATTCTGGCTTACATCGCGACGGTAAATCGCGGCCTGACCCGGTCCCTCGGCGACCGATACTTCCATCGCAATGATGCCGGTCAGGGCCTGATGGTTAGCGAGCGCAGCGTAAAGCTGCCCCCACACGTACCGTGCAAGCTCTTCCGCCGAGCTATGTGCAATCGGCAGAAGGCAGACGTCTGCGGCAGGGAGGACGAACTCGTCGCCCTCGTACCGGATTGCGATCGAATTGCCGCGCCGCTCGATCGTAAGACAGTCGCTTTGGGCGGGAATGAGGGTGCGTTCATCGAGTTGCGCGACAATCTCGCGCGTCGCCTGTTTCACGATCCCGAAGTCGAGCACGTACCCGGTCGCCGTCAGGCGCCCTTCGACTCTCACGCCGACCTGGTAATTGTGGCCATGCAGAGGCTCGCGGAAGCCGGGGTAGGCGATGAAGTGGGCGGCCGAGAACTTGAGATTCTCCTTCGCGACGTGAATCGAAAATTCCGCGGCCATCTTAGTTATCCGCGCAGATCGATTTCGGTCAGCATTTCACCGAGACTCGGATGAGGCTCCGGCGCGAAATTGCGCCGATAGTAGTCCTCATCCATCGATGTTGCCTCGAAAAACCGCTTGCGCTCGCCGCGCGCGGCGGCGCGAATCAGCTCGGCGAGCCGATGGCGCCACGAGGCATCATGATTCCCCGCGGCGATTTCGAGCAGATCGCCGACTCCAATACCGTGAAAACCGCCCAGCACACATTCGACGAAGTAGCCAAGCTGACCTTCACGATCGATTTCGAGCGATTGGACCGCGAGCGCTTCGCCCACCGTGAGCAGGCGATCCATCCCGGTTTCATTGCGCCGCGACCGTACCGTCGGATCGCCGCTGCCCTCGAAACCGGAACCGATCGCGACGATCGCGATCCGTCCGTCTTCCAACGGCAGCGGATGAAAAATATATCCGGGTGAGGTGTAGCCGAGCTCGAGACGCAACGCGGTGCGATAGGCGAGCAGATCGAATCCGGAGCGCTCAGCGATCGCGTAGAGATACTCGCCGAGCGGCAAGCCGGCGGCTTCGGCGCGGCCAATCAGCGCGACGAAACGATCCGGCGCGTACTCCTCCCGCCGCGCGATCATCGGAGCCGACGCGATATCGAACTCGAGGCCGAGTGCGCCGATCCCCACGATGCGGTCGTGCTGCACGCCGAGATAGCCGCGAATCGGCCGCCCGCGATCGATCGGCTCAAGATCCATCGCGAGGTAATCGCCATGGCTCGACGGCTTGGCGAGGCCGCGCCGCGCATTCTCCAGCACTACCGGAAATGCCCGCCGCGCAATCAGGCGGCTGTTGACCGCGCGCGCGCCGCGCCGCGCCGCCAGCAGCCCGTAGCCGCTGAGCAACGAGCCGTAGCCGATTACAATCAGTTGTTGATTAATTTCAGCCTTCGCCAAGCCGCTGCAACCCCTGCTAATCGATGCTTTATGGTAGCTGCGGCTGGCGCCGCTGTTAAACCCGTAAAAGCACGCCGCGCGCCGCGATTCCGGTGCTCGCGCTGATCGCTGAAATGTAAAGGCCGAGCTGCGTTCGATACTCGTCGAGCCGCGCAAGCAGGTCCGCATCGGTTTTGAAATCGATCACCGTCCAGCACTGCGGGTCGGCTTCGTCGAGAAAGGCGAGGTCGGCGACACCTTCGACGAGCGTGCCGTCGGCGAGCTTGCCCACAATCGCGCACTCGCGGCGATGCTCACGGGCGGCGAACGCCCGGCGCATCAACGGCGCAGCGAGCGCATTGTTCACGGCCTCGGCCGCCGCCGCGATCTCATCCGGAGTCGCGCCCAAAAGCCGGCCCTGCAGCTCGGCGGCTGCGAGTATCGACTTGCGATCCGCCTTGGGATCGACGCGCAGCATCGCCGCATGGACCAGCGTGCCGAAGCGCTTGCCGCGTGGACGATCGTTTGCGCGCGGTATCTCGACGATCTCGATTTCCACCCGCGGCACATCCGCCGCAGCGGCCGCGAGTTCGGTCACGGTCGCGACGCGGTAAGCGGGCCGCGCCGCGCTCTCCAGCATCGTCGCCCGCTGCGCGCGCCAGGTCTCATAACGCTCGTCGCCGGCCGCCGCTACTCCGGCCTCGTCGGCTTCGAGCAACTTCGATTGCCTGAGGCCCATCGCCTCCTGAACATTGAGCACGAGTGTCCCACAATCCCACCATACTACCTGATGCTCGCCGCGCTGGGCGCGATGGAGTCCCGGGGCCACCGATTTTTCACGCCCCGGCGTCTTCGGCGTCTGCGGCCTTACCACCACGCTGTCGTCGCCGAACGCGGGACATCCGATTGGATGCGGCGAAAGCGGCGCGCGCCGATTCGCCGGATCGGGATAGATTCCCGGCGCAAGCCGCGCGAGCCATCCGTCTTGCGGCTCGTCGCCGACCGCCGGAATGACGAGCAGATCGCGGGCACGCGTCACCGCGACGTAGAGTACGCGGAGCGCTTCTTCCTGATCGCGGCGCAGCTCTTCCTCCGCATGCTCGACCAGCTCGGGCGGCGCGCATCCGGCCAGCCGCAGCGCGCACAGGTTGCGCGTCGAATCGACGTAGCGATGTGCATCGCCGGCGGTTTCGTTGCAGGTCAGGTCGGCCAAAATGACGACCGGAAATTCGAGTCCTTTCGCGCGATGCACTGACATGATGCGCACGCCCTCGGTGCCCTCCTCGACGACCGGCACCTCGCTCGGTTCATCGCGTTCGGCGCGCGCTTCGAGATGGTCCACGAAGCCGCGAAACGAGGTCGCGCCACTACGTCCCTCGTAGCGCCGCGCCATGTCCATCACGCGCATCAGGTTCGCCAGCGCCTGCTCGCCGGTCGGCCAGATCGCGATTCCCGCGTGCGCGCGCGTACGCGCCAGCAGTTGTCCAATCGTGTCGGCGATCGGACGGCGATTACGTCCGCGATGCAGGTCGCGCAGAATTTCGAGCGCGTCGGCGATCTCCTTCAGATGCGGCGGCAGGTCGTCGGGGAGCTTGCGAAACGGATGCGGCGCGCCGCGCCCCAGCGCGCGAAACTCGAGCAGCGCGTCGTCGCCGATCGCGAAAAACGGTCCCCTGAGCGTCGCGAAAACCATCAGCTCGTCATCCGGCCGTTCGATCGCGCCGAGCGCGTTGCGAATCGCCTCGACTTCTTCGCGCTCGTTGAACGAGGCGCCGCGTACCACGACATGTTGGATATGCCGCGCCTCGAGCGCGCGCATGTAGCCGCGCGTGATGTCGCGTCCGTAGCTCGTGAAGCGACGGAACAAAATGCAGATATGGGCGGGCTTGATCGGTTCGCGACGTTCGGGATCGTCGCGGGTCGTCACGGTCCATCCGCTGTGGTCGACCAGCCATTTGACGTAGGCGGCGATCGCGTCGGGGAGCGAATCGTCAATCGCGCGCTTGGTGATCATCCCGCGTTCGTTGTAAGGCGCGGGAACCGGCAGCACGACGATCGGCGGCTGGCTCCCGCATTCGGCGCGAAATGGCGCGAGCGGCGCGTAGCGGGGCTGGCTGTCGGTCTCGTCCGCCATCTCGGGTGCGAACACCGCGTTGATCATCGCTTGCAGCCCCGGAGTCGCGCGGAAGCTCACGCTCAGGTATTCGAGCGCCGCGCCGCGCTCGATCAGGTTGCGCTTGATCGTCTGGTAGAGCGCGACGTCGGCGCGCCGGAAACGGTAGATCGATTGTTTCGGATCGCCGACGATAAACAGCTTGCCCGGCACCGGGCGGACGCGCGTCCAATCGGTGGCTGCCGGATCGTCGGCCGCCAGCAGCATCAGGATCTCGGCCTGCAGCGGATCGGTGTCCTGGAATTCATCGACGAAGATAAAATCGAAGCGCCGCTGTAATTCGGAGCGGACCGCAGGGTTGTCGCGGATGAGGTCGCGCGTGATCAGCAGTAGATCGAGGAAATCGAGCAGGCCGGCGTTGCGCTTGAGGGTCTCATAATCGCCGATCACCGGCCAGAGCTCGTCGCGCAGCAGTGGCGCGAGGCTCGCACCGGCCTGGTTCCGAAATGCGAGCAGCCGCTCGCGGAGCGCGTCGCGCCGCGCAATCGCCTCGGTGCGCGGAATCGCACCGAATTGGTCGCCCCAGCCACGCCACGTCCATCGCCGTCCGCCGGTCAGCGCGGTCAGCACCGCTTCGAGCGCGTCGTAATCGCGGCCGGCGACCGCTTCGAGCCGGAGCGCATCGGCGATCGTCTGCCAGATTTCGTCGATTGATTTGCGGAGCCAATCGTCCGGGTTGACACCCGCTGTGAGCGCGCCGAGCGCGCGCGCTTGCTCGATGAGCCGGTCGATTTCACGCTCGCGATCAAACTCGACGTGACGCCACGGGCTCGCGAAGTCGCGCCATTGGAGCAGCTCCGCGGCAGCGCGCCGCGCGACCTCGCGCGGGCCCTCGCCGTCGTCGGATGCGCGCCGCCGCAGCAGGCGGCGCATGCCTTCGCCCGGCGCGGCGAGCATCGCCTGGAACCAGCGATCGAAGGCGACCTCGAGCAATTCGGCGGCGCTCTCCTCGGGCGCCATTTCGAACCGCGGATCGACGCGCGCCTCGATCGGTCGCTCGCGCAAAAGCTCGGCGCAAAAGGCGTGGATCGTTCCGATACGCGCCTCTTCGAGCTGCTTGAGCGCGTCGGTCAGAAGTTCGCGCTCGCGCTCATTCGCGGCGGCGAAGCGCGCCCGTTCGATCTCCGAGCGCAGCCGCAACTTAAGTTCGCCCGCTGCTTTTTCGGTAAAGGTCACCGCGACCATCCGATTGAGCGGCGCGCGCCCCGATTCGATCGCGGCGACGATGCGGTTCACCAGCGCCGTGGTTTTGCCGGTGCCGGCGGCGGCTTCGACAATCAGCGTCGTATCCAGGTCATTGCGGATTCGATCCCGCACTCGTTGATCGGCCAGCTCGCTCATCGCATCTCGCGTATTTTCCTGAGGTCGGCGGTCCGCGCAGGCGGCTTGCGCGCAGCGCGCTGCTCCTCGTAGGGTCCGCAGACCGGCCGATAGTCGCAGAAGCGGCACTCTTCTTTGTCGGGTGCGGCCGGCAGAAACCCGGATTCCAGAGCACGCTCGACAGCCGCGACGACCTCGGCGATCGCGATGCGCGCGTGTTCGTCCATTGCGACCACCCGATCCTCGTAGTTGCCGGCCGCAGTGCAGTAGTAAAGCCGGCCCGCTTCGACCGCGGAACCGAGCAGGCGCTCGGCGGCGAGCGCGTAGAGAATCGGCTGCAGGATTTTGCCGCCGCCCACGACCACCCCGCGAGCGGCGCGGACCCGGCCGGTCTTATGATCGGTGACTCGCAACGCGCCGCTTGCGTGCCGCTCGACCAAATCAATTGAGCCGCGCAGCTTGAGTCCGCCGATAATCTCGACGGGCTCCGCGCGGCTCGCCGGGTCAGCCTGCTCGCGATCGGTGAGTCCGAAGGCGAGCTCGAAGCGCTCGGGAGTCCAACCCTCGCGGCTCTCGACCATCCGCCGCGTCCATTCGCGCAGATCGGCGCCGATCGAATCGATGCCGTCCTGCCAGACGCGCTCGATCGCCGGCGCCAGGTGATCGCGATGTTCCCCGGCGATGCGCTTAAGCGTCGCATCGAGCAGCGCGACCGCGGCGGGATGATTCTCGGTGGTGACGGGGAGCAGGCCGGCCTCCCGCAGCGTGGTTAGAAACGCGAACTGGATTTCATGGAAGAGCGCGCCGCGCGTCAGCGGATCGATTACTTCGATCGGGTCGGCGTCCTCCCGCGGCTGCAGGCGATGGATCGCCTGAAGGAAAAATCGATACGGGCAGGCGGCGAAATGCTGCAGCGCCGTCGGCGAGTAACTGCGCGCGGCCAGCCGATGGCGCGCGAGCGCGGCGCGCGCGCCCTCCGACGGATCAACCAGACCGTCGGCGGGTGTCCAGCGCCGGAGCCATCGGCGGGCGCGGCTCCTGAGCGCACGCGCGAGATGCTGATTGGCGTTGAGCAGATAATGGGCGGCGCCCTTGCCGGCTTCCGAGTCGAGCACCTTCTCGAGCGTCGCGAGATCGAATTCGGCCTCGTCGATTGCGTCGGCGGGATCGGCCGGCGCGGGCCATCCGAGCCGCGGACTGCGATCCTGCGTGGCGCGGCGCGAAAGCTCATCGAAGCCCGGCAGCCTCCCCTCAGCCGCGCGCATGATTTCGAGTGCATAGAACGAGGGCACGCGCGGACGCCCCTGCGCCAGATCGAAACGCGGAAAGGTGAAGATCGCGCGCCCAGTCGCCGCGCCGACCGCCAGGCGTATCGCGAGTCGCTCTTCGGCGGCGCGCTCCGCCTGATTCGTTAGGAACTCCGGATGGCCTCCGGCGCGATCTTTCTCCAATCGCGCGCGCACGAGATCGGGCAGGATCGGGTCCTCGGTGAGCTTTTTCGGGAAGACGCGCTCGGTGAGTCCGGGCACAATGACGACGTCGAATTCGAGGCCGCGCACCTGGGCGGTCGATGCGACGAAGACCGCGCCATAGCGGCGGCGCGACGGGGGCCGCTCAAGCCTGCCAATGCGCTCTGACAACACGAGGCGGACTTCATCGAGGCTCACGGGGCCGATCGGGCCCATCGGCTCGAGCTCGGCGAGCGCGGTGAGCACGGGCGCGGGATCGCGGATCGCCGTCGTGGCGAGGGCGCGCAGCCATGCGAGCCATTCGGACCACGTCGCACCCGCCGGAATCGCGTCGAGGCGTTCGATGATAGGAAGCGCGTGCGCGCGGAGATGCGCGAGGTCGAGGAGCTGGCGATCGAGCGCCCCGGCACGCGCATCGTCGTCGGCGATCTCGCCGCGCCTGAGCTTGAGTTCTTCGGCGAGGCCGTCTAGCCTCCGGCGCCATCGATCGCGTCCGCCCACCACGGCGGCATCGACCAGCAGCCGCTCCCATCGCCACGGCGCTACGAGCGACCCTTCGATCACCGGGACCGGGTCGCGCTCGATCGGCTCAGCCTCCGGCGGCTCCGGTTCGAGCTCAAGGTCGGCGGCGAGCGATTTTCCGGCCAGTTCTGTAGGCGCGACGAAATCGCGAGCAGCATCATCGGCTGACGATTGCTGATCGATTGAAGGAACCTGCGCGAGTGACAAATACTCTGCGAAGCGGCGCGCCGAGAGACCCTCGGCAGCGCACGCCAACAGCGCGAGCATCGCGCGTCCGCCCGGCTCGGGCAGCGCGGTACCACGCGAGAAATGGGCCGCGAGCCCGGCACGGTCGAGGGCCTCCCGCAGATAGGGCGAATAGCGGCCCGGCGCGTGCAGGAGAATCGCGATCCGATCGAGCGGCAGGCCGCGACGCACTTCGGCGTGGATCAGCCGCGCGATCTCGACACACTCCTGCATCTCGCCGGCGGCCGAGAGCATCACGACGCTTTCGTCGAGCGTTCTCTGTGCGGGCGAGGTCTCGGCAAACAGATGATCCTGAAGACGGTCGAGCGATTTGATGCCGCTTCGCTCCGTTGCGACGTGCTCCGGCTGCGCGTTGAGTGCGACTTCGAGCAGCGCCAGCGTCCGATGGTCGCCCTCGGCAGCAGTGGCGAGCATCGTGGGGGCATGCCTCGCGAGCGCGCGGACCAAATCGCATTCGGCGCTGGTACGCACTGGGACATCGAGCAGGAGGATCGGGATCCCGATGAAGCGGGGCAGCGGTGATTTACGTGTCGCGTCGATCGCAAGCTCGATTAGCATCGCGCGATCGGCGAGCCCGCCCGCCTGCAGTTCATCGGCATAGGCCGTCAACAGCCGCGCCAGCGTCGCTTCGCGCGGCTCGCCCGGGGCAAGCATCGCAGGCCCGATGCCGTTGAGACGCAGCTCGCCGAGCGTTGCGGCGAGCGCGCCCGGAAAGCCGGGCCGCGTCGCCACAGGTGCGAAGTATGAAAGCTCGCCGGCCCGATCGAGCCGATAGATGGTGCGCGCGGCGACGGCCTCGATTGCGAGACCGTCGGCCGGGACCAGCCGGCGTTCGGCGAGCGCGTCGGCCGCGACGAGGCCAATCAGGCGGTTGAAGGTCATCCGATGGATCCCGAACAGCGCGCCGCGATCGGCTGCGAGTGCCCGGACCAGATCATCGGCTGCCTCCCGCACCTGGCTCACGATCAGTGCTTCTGCGCCGGGCGCGAGAGCCTGAAGCCACGCGCGCGCCGCCGCGATCCGCTCCTGAACGCGCGGTGAGGCCACGATTCGCGTTCGACTCAGAATAGCTTCGGCCACCATCGAAGAAGAGCGTCCCGACGGACTTAGAGTATCCTTCGGCGCGCCGCCGGGCATCTCAAGAGCCGCCGCGCCGTCCTGTCAACAGTTCGGCGGCGAACGAAGGCGCGATGTTATCCGACGAACGTCACGCGGACGCGGATCCGGCCGGACTGAGCGTCATTTCGCCGAGCATCGGATAACGAAACAGCGCCTCGACTGTGGCGATGTACCGCTCGCTCATCGGATCGATTCGATGTTATGCGCGCCGGCCGATCACACGTGCGATGCAGTCGGCGTCGCGCCCGGCTCTGCGCTTTTTGCGGGCGAAGCCGCGGCGCTCGGAGTCGGCGTGGCCGAAGGCGAAGCAGTGGGCGACGCTGCCGGCGAAGCAGCGCCGGCGGGCGGAACGTAGACAGTCGGGATGGCGCTCGGTGTCGGCTGTCCAACCGAAGCTTCGGGCGTCGGGGTCAACAACGCGGTGCCGACGCCGTGATCGTAGACCAACTGGCCGCCGAGATAGCCCTGATAGCCGAGCGCACCCACGGCGATGACCGCTGCGATCAGGTAGATGCCGCGCCAGATCGCTAGGAATCCGATCGTTTCGACTCCGATTCGCCAGACCGCGAGGACGATGAATACCCACACCAGCGTGTCTCCGAGCTCGGCATGGTCGTGCAGCAGTTCCTTCACATCGCCGGTCACGAGGTTATGGACCTTGTGCGCCTCCCATCCGCCGCTCTCCCACGACACGGCCGCGCTGAACGCACCGAGGATCATCAGCGTCAGCGCCGCATAGCGAATCCATCGGAAACGCGCCAGCGGGCTTCCAACCAGATCCAGCAGCACGCCGATCATCAGGAGCGCGATTGTGAAGTGATCCGCCACCGGATGAAGATGCAAGGTTTTAAGGGTTGCGATGATCGAATCCATGGTCGGTTACAATTCGCTCCTGTCGAGGATGTTTCCCCTATGCGCGATCAGCCTTGAACTGCAGCCGATCGCATGCCTCCCCTCACGCGCGGAGGCCCGTCGCGGTCCGACTAGACATACTATGCCACGTCCCGGCAGCCAATTGCCGACGAACCTTCCAGGCCGCCCACGATCACGGGGTCGGTTGCGGCGAGGCGGCAGTCGCAATCGACGGCGGCGATGACGGGGCTGGAATCGCGGGTGCGTAAATAATCGTCGGCGTCGAATGCGTTGATGCACGAGTGAGCACGGTCACTTCGCGCGAATCGAGTTTCTCCCACGCGCGGCCGATGAGCATAAAGCGGATCACGCGGCGCGCCGACAGCTTGCCGAAGCTGGGCTGCCACCACGATTCAAGGTCGAAGTTGCTCCGCGCGCCGATTGGCCATCCCAGTGGTGCCTCGGACGTACCCGCGATCAGGTCGGCGCCGGCCTCGGTATCGGCCGGACGGAGATCGCGCAGGTACCATCGGAGCACCGGCGAATTGCCGATGATCCATGCGCTCCGCGCCCGCTCGGCGCCGGCTCCGATTGCATCCTGAATCGCCTCGCGCGCGCCTGCTGCGGTCGTCGGCTCGCTCCAGAAGAGCAGCGCATGGCGAGCCCACGGTGCTTCGGTCGGATCGGGCGCGACGATCGCGAAATTCGTCGCAATCTGGATGTACATGGTCGCCAGGGCGAGTGCGGCCAGCGCATAGAAGGTCACGTTCCAGCTTCGGGTACGCGACAGCGCTTCGATTCCGATCGCGCCGAGCGCCGCCGCGGGAACCAGGATTTCGATAATCCACGCGGGCGCGAAAGCCGGCGTGACCATAAAGAAAGCAGCCGCCGCGGCAGTCCAGATGAGGACGAATGCGCCTATCGGGTTGCGCGCGCCGGCGAGATTCGAGAGCACCGCGATTGCGCCGATAATGGCGGCGATCACGATCAGGAACTCATAGAAGGCGAACGATGCGAGGCAAAGGCGGAGAGCCGAAACACGCGCCGCTGCTTCCGTCCAGTTCAGACGAGCGGTCCGAAGCAGCGCCGGCAACAACGGATGCGAGAAAAATCCGCTGAACGTGACGGTCCACACGAGCAACGCGAGGAGCACTGCAAGCAGCACCATCTCCGTGTGCTGTTGCCACCAAATACGCGTTCGTACCCAGACCGCGTCGGTCGTCGTCAAGCGCGCAATTCCGAGTACCGCAAGGCAGAGCGCGAAAATCGCGCCGACCACGAGATTTTGCGCGTCGGCCGAAAGCGCGAGCCCGATAACCAAACCCAGCGCGATAATTCGCCCGGTGGTGACGTGCCCTCCGATCGCGAGGAAGACCGCAATCACGATCAACGCCATGAGCAGGGCGGGGCCCTGTGTCGTCGCAGAGCGCGTGAAGAAGGTGATGCTCGGGGACAATGCGACCATCGTGGCCATCGCGAGCGCGCCGGTCCGCCCGATCGAGCGGCGAAATGCCAGCGCGATCAGCACCAGCGCGACCCCGCTGATCGCGAAAAGCAGGCGGGCAGTGAAATCGCTTGCGCCGAATGCCCCGAGCACGGCTGCGTTCAGAAGTTGAATCCAAGCCGCGGGCGTTCCCGGCATCGCCCCCAGACGCATCGTGTCATACGCCGCAAGCGCATTGCGTGCCTCGATTGGTCCGAGCGGCCGCGAGCCGAGAAACGCACAGCGCGCGGCCACCGCGTAGATCGCGATGATCGCCCAGTACAGGCGCTCGACCGTGATGAGCATCACGGGCCGTTCCAGCCCCTCGTGCGCGGGCGCGCGCGGCTTTGGCGCCACGGACACGATCGCGCCGGCGTCGTGACGCTCGCCGGGTTCGACGCCGAGCCGCCATTCGTCGCGCTCGGGTTTTGGGTCCGCGCTCATCTACCGGAATCGGTATTTGTGCAGGGCGGCATTGTCAACGCGGCTGGCCGTAATCTTTATGCGGCCGGCATCGGCAGTTATGATGGGTAGATCGGGTTTTTCGCGATGAACGCTTCGGCCGGAAATACGCGCAGGATTGCCGGCGCCGCTTTTTCGTTCCTGATGCTGGCGGCGATCATCGCGCTGTTCTTCGCCTATCGCGGACGGATGGGCGCGCTGCATGCGCCGCGTCTGTCGGTCTCGATACGGCATCTTCCCTATTATGCATTCTGCTCGTTCTATCGGATGCTCGCGGCATATGCGATCGCACTGGTGTTCTCCATCGTTTACGGGCTCGGCGCGGCGCGCGGACGCATCTGGGAGCGCGTGATGATCCCCGCGATCGACATCGCGCAGTCGGTGCCGGTGGTCGGTTTCTTTCCGGCCGCGGTTTACTTCTTCGTCTCGCTCGCCCACGGCAGCCGCCTCGGGATAGAGATGGCCGCGATCTTTCTGATCTTCACCAGCCAGGCGTGGAACATGGCGCTCGGCGTGTTCGAATCGGCCCGCACCATCCCCGCCGATTCGCTCGAGGTGTTCGAGGCGTTCGGCGCCAGCGGATGGCTCCGGCTCAGGCGGCTCCTGCTGCCGGCCTGCGTACCGAAGCTGGTCTATAACTCGATCCTGTCGTGGGTCGCGGGATGGTACTTCCTGATCGCCTGCGAGATCATCACGGTCGGCCCCGCGCGCTACCGCTTGCCCGGACTGGGCAGCTACCTGATGGAGACGGTCGGGAAAAGCCGTCATGGCGAGTTTATTGCCGGGCTCCTGACGCTGCTCGCGATCATCGTCGCGATGGACTTCATAGTGTGGCAGCCGCTTTCCACCTGGGCCGAGAAATTCCGCTATGAATTCGCCGCCGCGACGCCCGAACTCGAAGCGCCGGGCGAGACCGTTGCAATCGTCGGGGCGCTCTATCAGATCGGTCCGACAATTCTGCGCGCCTTCCGGCTCATCCTGGCGCCGCCGGCGATGGTCCTGCGCGCGGTCCGTGAGCGCATCCCGCCGCTTCGCCCGGATAAGTTTCCGGCCCTCGAGCGCGGTATGCGCATTGCCGGTTGGATCGCGGTAATCGCGATCGCGGTGTTCTTCGCATGGGCGATCGTCGACGGACTCGTGGCGCTGATTCGCGCCCTGTCGCGGCCATGGCCGCCAGCGGCCCGCGACATCCCGATCGCAACTCTCGCCTCGATCGCGCGCCTGCTGGTTGCCTACGCGATTTCGCTGGCATGGATCATCCCATGCACGCTCGCCGCGAGCACCAATCCGCGCCTGCGTCAGCGCCTCGCCTCGTTTGCCGAAATCGTCGGCGCGGTGCCCGCCACGGCGCTGTTCCCAGTGATCGTCGCGTTCGTAATCCAGGTCACCGGCGGGATGAATCTGGTGTCGATTCTCCTGATCCTCACCGGGATGCAATGGTATCTGCTGTTCAATCTGCTGGCCGGGGTCAGTCAGGTGCCAGAAGACTTGAAGGAGGCGGCGCGCGCCTTCGGTCTCAGCCGGGTCGCTACCTGGCGCAGGCTGATGCTGCCGGCGCTGACTCCGTCGCTCATCACCGGTAGCATCACGGCCTGGGGCGGAGGATGGAACGCGTTGATTCTGTCCGAATACTTCGTCTACCAGAACCGTACATACCAGGTAATGGGGTTGGGCCAGCTCCTCGATGTCGCCACATATGAGACCGGCAATGGCACGATGATTCTGCTGAGCCTGCTCTCGATGGTCGCGGTGGTGATAGCGTTGAACCGGCTGGTCTGGCGCCGGCTGTACAATGTCGCAGCCGAGCGCTATCGGCTCGATTACTGATTATCGGCCACGGGACTTATTCCATGTCTGAGCCAGAGCCACCCGACCCATGCCGCTGCTGGAACTCCGCCACGTCAGCAAGAGTTACCCGCACGCCAAGGGGAATCTCCGCGTGATCGAAGATGTCTCCTTCACCGTGGAGGAGGGTGAGTTTGTCGCGATCGTCGGACCGTCGGGATGCGGCAAATCGACGCTGCTGCGGATCATCAACGGCGTCGTGCCGCTGACCTCCGGGCAGGTGCTCTACAAGGGCCGCCAGGTCGACGGCATCAATCGCGAATGCGCGCTGGTGTTCCAGTCGTTCGCCCTGATGCCGTGGCTGACTGTCGAGGGCAATATCGAGATGCCGCTCGAAGCGCTCGGCATCCCACCCGCCGAGCGGCGCAAGCGCGCCGGCCTGTACATCGACAAGGTCGGTCTCGACGGTTTTGAAGAGGCCTACCCGCGCGAGCTTTCCGGCGGAATGAAGCAGCGGGTCGGATTGGCGCGCGCGCTCGCCGTCGAGCCCAGGCTGCTGCTGATGGACGAGCCGTTCTCGGCGCTCGATGCTCTCACGGCCATCAGCTTGCGCGAGGAGTTGCTCGATATCTGGCGGCTGCCCGACAGCCCCGTGCATACGATCCTGATTGTCACGCATATTATCGAGGAAGCAATCGAACTCGCCGATCGCGTCATCGTACTGTCATCGGGACCGGGGCGCGTGCTCGCCGATTTGCGCATCGATCTGCCCCGGCCGCGCGATCGCCGCAGCGAGGGCTTCAACGCGTTCACCGACAAGGTCTTCTCGCTTATCGAGGAGCGCAACTGATGCCGCCGAGCGGGATCAATCCGATTCCGGAGGGCAACCTCAACTGGGTCTTCGGCCTGCTGGAGCTGCTGGAGGACCGGGGCGGCCGCGAGGACGGCTACAAGATCGCGCGCGACCTGCACATGAAGTTCGACGACGTGCTGCGCGTGATGAAGATCGCGGAGATCCTGGGGTTGGTCTCGACCCCGGCCGGCGATGTGGTGCTGGAGCCGCTTGGGCGGAAGTTTCTCGAAAGCGACGTCAACGGCCGCAAGCTGATCATCCGCGAACAGCTCCGCAATCACGGGCTGTTCAGCTATCTCGTGCGGCTCCTGAAAGCGCAGGAGGATCGGTCGCTAACCAAGGAAGTCGTGCTCGAACATCTGGCGATGCTGCTGCCGAACGATCCGCCGGAGCGGCTGTTCAACCGGATCGTCGGATGGGGCCGCTTCGCCGAACTCTTCGGCTACAACAAAGACAGCGACCGGTTCTATCTCGATCAGGAGTAGGAAACAAATAGACGGGCCAATATTGGGAGAATGTTAGCGCCTCGCAATTTTCGCAAGCAAACAGCGGATTTAGGAACAAGCGTAGAGACGAATGTGTGACTCAGATGGCCTACCTAGGACCAATCGCTCGTTGGGGAAATCCCCTAAGTGTCTCGTCTCGTAAATAAGTTCAGCATTACGGATGCTGTGTTTGATATCGGCGGCAGACCTGGTCCAGCGAAATCGTTGAGCCACAAGGCCCCGGTTCCGGGTGAGATGCAAATAAAGGCGCGGATGAGATTCAAGCCATCGCATCACTACCGGATGCTTGTAAGTGTCGTATTTGTCGGAGATCGGGTGAAGCTCGCGCCCCGGATAGCGGCAGACCAACGAGTTGAGGAAGGCGGCGTCAGTCGCCGCGAGAACGGGCGCCAAACGGTAAAAAAGGTGGGCTCTTCACTCCTCTGCGCCTCGTTCGCCATGGGCGTGGACAAACCAAAGATGAGGCAGCGAGCAGTGGACCCGAATGCGTCAGTGGAAAAGACCTGGTCGCGGCCATCTTTGCGAACGTCTCGATTTGTTCGAAAGAACCTATGCGAGCTAACGTTGCCAATCAGGCAAAAGTTCGAAATCATGATGAATCTTAATCGGCAATGGCGACCGATAGCTCGCAAGATTTTTTTAAGTGCTTTGAACAGCCTCTTTGGTTCGAGGGACCGACTCGAACGCCACTCTATGGCGTATTCTATCGCGCAAAAGACAGGGTCAGACGCGAGCTGGTAGGGATTTTTTGCCACAGCATCGGTCTTGATCAGCTCGTGACATCGCGGATCGAGGTGCTCGCCGCGCGCGCCCTCGCAGCCCGGGGGTTTTCGTCGTTCTCCTACCACGCACGCGGCCACGGCGATTCGGCAGGCAACTTCGCTGATGTGACTTTCGATAGCCTGGTTGAGGACGCCCTGTCAGCGGCCGAGCAGGCCCGTCGTCTGGCGGAAGGTTCCGGAATCGTTTGGATCGGAACCCGCTTCGGCGGGTTGATCGCCGCAGCCGCGATGGGTCAGAGGCAGGATACCGCGGGTCTGGCCCTCTGGGAGCCGGTTCACCGCGGCGCCGATTATTTTCGTGCCTTGATGCGTCGTCGCCTGTTCCTCGAGGTTGCGAACGAGCGGCGTCCGAACGCGACTGTCGCGAATATGGTCGAGCGGCTTGCGCGCGACGGCGAGATACCGCTTATCGCCGAATGGCTTCACCGACCGCTTTACCAAAGTGCAATGAACGTCGACCTCGCCGAGAATCTGAAGCAGTGGCGCGGTCCTACGATGCTCGCGCAAATCCAGAGTCGAAAAACCTGGTCGGCAGACAATGCGGCGCTGATCGAATCGCTGCGCAATGCCGGCGCGCTCGTTGCTGCCGTCACTATCGTCGACCAGCCGTCATGGGAGAACCCATCTGAGCCATGGTGGACGTCACCGCAGCTCATCGAAAAAACCGTTGAGTGGTTCCATGGAATGGCGTGAAACCGCGGCGGAATTGGAGCGCGCACGGTCTGAACAGGCGCTCTGGATTTCGGGGCCGCATGGCGCGCTGTTCGCGATTCTGACGCCCGCTGCTCCGCATGTAGTTCCCGCTGATCTGTGCGTGCTGATGCCGACGCGTACGCGATGGCGGCCCGGGCGAATGCCGGTTAAGGTCGCGCGATCGCTTGCGGCGCGCGGCTTCACAACGGTGCGGCTCGATTGCCATGGCCATGGTCAAAGCGAAGGCGAGGCAGTAATCAGCGGGCGCGACTTCGTCAGCGGAGAAGACGTCGTCGCGGCCATCCGTCATCTTCGCAAGCGGCTCGGTTTCCAGCGGTTTGTGATCGCCGGCTATTGCAGCGATGCGCTTTCGGGACTTGCGGCTTTTCCGACCGAGGGAAACGCGATCGCCGCGATCGTTGCGCTCGCCGTTCCGGTCCTGCGCAATCCGGAGAATGAATGGGACCGCAAATATGTGCTCGATGCGATGCTTGATGGGCGCAAGCTCCGTCGTTATCTGAAGTTTCCGCGCGGATGGACGCGCAAGCTCGCGAGCGCGGGCCGCGCGCTTGCTCGCTCAGCGTTGCGACCGACAGATTGTAATCGTTTTCGATTTGCCGCGGGCTTTGAGTTCGAGGCGCTGGTGCGCTCGGGAGCGCGCGCCCTTTTTATCTTCGGCCGCGAAGATCTCTACTATTGGGAGTTTCAAAAGGTTGAACGCGAACTAATAGCCCCGCTCAGCCCCCGGTCACGGCGTCTGATCGAAGTGGAAGTATGGCCGGGAAGAGCGCACGTCGCAGGCGACGTTCAACTCGAACAGGCGCTGTATCTGCGCGCTGCGGACTGGATCGCGGCCCTGCACCCGGCCGGCGAAGCACAACTGCCGGATGCGGACGTTTCGAAGCGGCCCTGGCCGAACGTCTGTTCTGAATTACCGTAGAGCGATGCCCTTGTCGGTGTCTGATCTGCTGAGCGAAGCCGCACGCCGCGACGGCGAACGCCCCGCACTGGTGAGCGATGATCGGATCGTGACCTATGCCGAGTTGGATGCTGCTGCCAGCCGGATGGCGCGCTCGCTTGGCCGGCTTGGCATTGGACCGGGCGATCTGGTTGCGCTGTGGACGCCGAAATCCATCGAGGCGGTCATCACGATTTGGGGCGTGATGAAGTCGGGGGCGGCATACGTGCCCGTCGACGCGAGCGCACCGGCGCTCCGCTTGCTATCGATCGCGCGCGACTGCCGGATCAAAGGATTGGTGACAACTGGTTCCCGCGCTGCCGAAATCGCCCCCCGTTTCAGCAGCGACTTGTCGATCGCCGCAATCTGGTATGTCGACGAAGGTCCATCGCTCTGGGGGCGACCCGCTTTCTCATGGAGCGAGGCGATGGACGAGGAGCCTCTTGCCTCAACCATCGACATCCGTGCCGATGACCTTGCGAGCGTGGTCTACACTTCCGGTAGCACCGGCACACCCAAAGGCGTGATGGCGCCCCATCGCGCGATCGTATGGCAGAGTCGTTTCCTCGCGCAGAATGCAAAGCTCACGTCGGATGACCGGGTCGCCGGTCTCACGCCTCTGCATTCGAGCATGTCGACTTTCGATCTCTGCAGCACGACGCAAACAGGCGCGGCGCTGCATCTTTCGAATCAACCGCTCTTTGCGTTTCCATCGCTTTTGAGCCGGTTTCTGTCCGAACGGCGTATCACTGCGTGCCTGACAGTGCCGACGCTGCTGATGCAACTCGTGCTTCACGGAAATCTTTCAGGTTACGACTTGTCGGCCTTAAGGGTGATCATCCTGTCCGGTGAGGCGCCGCAAGTGAAATATCTGCGCGAACTCCACCGGGTGATGCCACAAACGCGACTGGTCAACGTCTATGGCCGTACTGAAGCGAAAATCTTCACCTGGCATGAGATTACCGAAGCAGCCGCCGACGATGACCTTCGCCTGACGATGGGAAAACCGTCCCCCGATTGCAAGGTTTTCGTGCTCGACGACATGGCGCGTCCGGTTCCCGAAGGCTCGGTAGGCGAACTCTGGATCAGCGGCCCCAATGTGATGAGCGGATACTGGGGGTCGCCGGAGGCCACGTCCGAGGTGCTCGCGAAGATCGAAGCTGCGCCGGGCAAAATGGTCGTCGCGTGCCGCACCGGAGACCTCGTCAGGCAACGCACCGACGGCCACCTCGAATTCATCGGACGCGTCGACGATCAGGTTAAGTTGCGCGGCTTTCGCATCGAGCTCGGCGAGGTCGAAGCCGTCCTCAATCGGCATCCGGCAGTTGAACAGGCCGCGGCATTTGTAAATACGGTTGGCGGCGAGCCACGTTTGGCAGCGGTCGTCGTGCCTCGGGAATCAATGTCCATCGAGGAGCGTGAACTCCGCCGCCATTGCGCCGCATCGCTACCGCCGCACATGGTTCCCGAAAGAATCGAGTTCCTAAAATGTCTGCCGCTGACGAGCACCGGCAAGCTCGATCGGCGACGCGCGGCATCCGCCCACGGAAAAGATCGGAGCGCCGAATGAAATCTGGATCGATCGAATCTCTGGTCGAGGAATTCATAACCGATCAGGTGCTGGCGGCGCGCAACCTGGGACCGGTTGGCATCGACGAGTCGCTATTTCGTGCTGGCGCGCTCGATTCGATTTCGGTCGCTCGCATCGTGGCCTTCTGTGAAGAGCGCTTTTCGATCATGATCCCGGACGAAGAGATCGTCCCGGAACATTTCGAAACGATCAGGGCGATTGCGCAGATGGTCGAACGCTGTGGCAGACCGGACGACTGAATCCTTCAGCGCCCGTTGGTGGACGTTCCATTACCCGGATGCGAGAATGCCGCGGCGAGATCGACTTTAACCGTAACGTAATCCTCGGCGTGAGAGGCATCCTTCCAGGTTACGTCCTCGATCCAGTGAGGCGGAAAGATATCGAACCCTGCGGACAGCGTGGGCCGATTGCCGATCATATCATCCATGCGTTCGACGGCGTTGTGGCTGCGGCTGTAAATGTCGATCGGCGAATACCACGGACGGTCGGCGCCCGATGACGTGAGGCTGTAGACAAAGAATTGCGAATCCGGGGTCCACTGACACTGTACCACCCCGAGGCCGTGCAATCCGTCTTCTGATGAATAGTCTTTTGAAAAAATCAGTTTGCCGTTCCGATCGCGGATCTCGATGATGCTTTCGACGTCAGGCACGGACAAGGTTTTTTCGGCCGCAACCACGCGAGCGACCAGGGTCCCGTCGGGCGATCGAAAGTCTCGGAATTTTGGGTGTAGCTCCTGCGAATTAGCGACAGTAGCAGCCGAAAGCACAACACTCGCGAATAGATAGATTGCAAATTCGGCCCTCCTGCGCGCGGGCTTCCGCGACAAAGACCGCGATCGAATTGAGATGACATCCGCGCGTGAGTTCATTTCGGTCGATCGAGGATCAATCGTTCGCTAAAAAAGCGAGACTATTTTGCGGCGAGGTCCTTTTTGTCAGACCCCGCCGCTCGATTCCGATGCGACACTGCTATTGATCGCTCGCGCCGGCCGTATTGCCGTTGAATTGCTGGAACAACGCCTCGCGCTGCTGCCTCTGCTGTTGCTGCATCGCCTGCCACTTGGCGACGAACTGCGTGACCTGGCTTCGCTGGAACGACGAGAGATTCGCGAGAATTGTCTGCGCGAGCTTTACCTTCTCAGCCAACAGATTATTTTGTGCGGTCTCGAGCGCGGTCTGATCAGCGGTTATAACGCTGCTGTCTTTGCCCGACACGAGATCCAGCGTCAGTTGATTTCGCGCATTCCAGACCGCCATATGCAGATTTTTAAGGTTCGTTTTGTCAGCCGAAATCGCCGACTTGATCTGGTCCGGCGACATCATTTTCCACACGATCGGCGGCATCAGACCGCCGTGGCCGTGATGACCTTCCGCAAGTCCTGTACCGGCCGTAACCAAGAGAGCCATCCAGCTAAATGCGACCAAGCCGAGAATCCTTTTCATGTTTCCTCCTTTTTTCTTCGCTAAGAACCAATCAAAAATCGTCCGCATCTGATGCATCGAAATCGGCGGCACTACCAAGGCTTCCTTCAGTGGCATCCGACGAGATCAGATTGTCCACGTAAAGCCCGTATGAAACCGGGGCTAATGCGCCCTTCGGTGAAAGGTCCGGCAGTGCAACGGAATCGCTGTCGACCGTAAGAATTGGCCCTCGTTGACTACCGGAAGAAGCGATCATTCCGCTGGTTAACCGTCCACAGAAGAACGCCAGAAGGAGAGCTGCGGCCGCGAATGCCCATTTCAGCTTGATCGGAGCAGTGCGAGAGATCGCGATGCGAGGCGCGGGTTCATTCAGGATCGCGACAATGCCGTGCAGATCGTCGACCAATCTCCGGTACCGTGCGTCACAATCCGCGCAGGTTTCGAGATGCCGGCGATGGTCATCGCGCCCTTCGCCCTCATGCAGCATCAACAGAGCTCTTTCGCTGAGACATCGGTTCATCATGCCGTCGGTTCATCCCCCTCACTGTGAAAGACGAGTGCAGCGTCACAAAGGTTGACACCGGACGCCGTTCACGCGCTTTCCTTCAGCGCGATGCGCAGGCGCTGGACAGCCCGAAACAGATGGCGCTTGACGGTGCCGGAATCGATTTCCAGCATCTCCGCAACCTGGGAAGTCGTGTATCCCTCGACATAACGGAGAAGGAAAGCCTGACGTTGGCGCTCAGGCAGCCGGCGAAATTCGCTCCAAATGATGCGGCTCTGCTCGCGTCGCTGTGTCTGGCGTTCGGCGTCAGTTCCGATGCCTGAGTGTTCGGTCTCGCGAAACTCGTCGACCCGCCGAAACCACCATCGCCACCAACCCGAACGCCGCCGATCGTGACAAGCGTTCGCGGCGACACGCGTCAGCCATGCCGCCCAGTTATCGGGTGCGCCATCGCCGCGGTAATGCTCAAGCGCCTTGACGAAAACTTCCTGCGCGGTCTCTTCAGCCTCGTGCGCATCGGAAAGCATCATGTGGCACAGGCGGCTTACCCGCGGGTGATGCTCGCGGTAAACCTGCTCCCAATTGTTGGGCGTACCCGGAACGGATTTCAGGCGCGCGGGCATGTTTCGTATTTATAAGACGCAGCTGGCGCCGTTTCGGTTGACCTAAGCCACCGCAGAACGTTTTTGCTTCGCGATTGCCCGGGTCCGATGTCAACACCATCGCGTTCGGCTGCGTCTAAGAATGGAAATCTTAGAGGGTCGGACAATGAAGATGCGGATTGCTGCGTTCGCGACGGTTTTCGCGCTGGCCGGAACCGCTGGCTCTTCGGAGCCGGCGGCATGCCGTACGGCGATGACGGGCTGCCGGCCGACGGTCGCGGCAATAAAGTCGCCGGCCTTGGGCAATTGGCTCTCGTGGCCCAAATAGATCCAGAGTGGCCATCAGAGCTTCACACGCCTCGTTATGGTGTAGTCATCACAGGTCCTGACGCCGGATCGAGCAACCATGGCGACTCATCGCAGCGATAAGCTGGAGCGATGCAGCCGCGGCCGACGCGGCCGGCTCGATTGACAGCGCCGCCGGGTCGGTCTCATTATCCAGTCTGCATTCTGACTTTATTGCGTCGCGGATAGATCCGAAGACCACAAAAGGAGGCGCGGGCATGGACCAGACGAAGTTTCACGCGGAACTCGACAAGCTGTCGGCCGAGTATTCGCTGACCAAGCATCCCTACTTTGAACTCGTGAGCCGCGGCAAGGCGTCGCGCGAACAGATCAAGCGCTATCCGATCGAGCACTACGCCATGACCGTAAAGGACTCGGGAACGCTCTCGGCGCTTGCTTACCTGAACCTGCAGCCCATCGATGCTGAGGCTGCGCAGCAGATGGCGAAGAGTTTCGCGGAAGAGGCGCTCGGAGCGTACAGCCATAGCGCAAGCCATGCCGAGCTCTTATGCGAGATGTGGGAGCGCGGGCTGGGCCTGCCACGCGAAGAGCTGCTTAATTCAATTGGCTCCGAGGAGTCGCTCGCCGCGAATGCATTGTTCCATCGGATCGCCAGGGTTAAGCCGGAGTTCCTGGGCGCATTCGGAATGTGCGAGGGGATGGAAGTCTATGCGTATCATCAGATGGAGGTCGCGCTGGAAGAGCATTACGGGATGAAAGCGGAGGACCTGCGTTTTCTGAGCGTCCATTACGAAGCCGACAAGGATCACAGCGAAACCGGCCATTGGCTCATCGATCGGCTGGTTAGCGGAACTGGACGCGAGGAAGAGTTCCTGGCGGAGACCAGGGCGCTGATGCATTCGTTCTGGAAGGGGTTCGAGTCGATGCTCAGAGTCTGAGCGGCAAAGCCTGATGTGACGTTGGAGGATCGATACTGAAAGTACGCGCGGGCGCCGCGCCCGGGGCGGTCTATATCGGAGAGCCTGATTGTCGATCCGGCCGGCGAGATCATCGCCACGCCAGCGCCGACTCGGAAGAACTGGTCTGGGCCGACCTCGATCTCGACCTGATGCGCAAGCAGCGCGCGACGTGGGGTTTCTTCAAAGAGTGGCGCCCGCAGCTCTACACCGCGATCACGCGTCCGAACGATTAACTGATTACCCGCTACTGCACGTTCCAGCGCTCGATTCGATCGTGGAGCGGGGGCGCGTCCGATGCCGCGACTTCGACATCGAGCGCGGTCGCGCATCCGGGACAGAAGTACTCGCGGAGATGGAAGCTCGCGTTATCGAAGCGTAGCGGACCGGCTGCCGAGAGCGGCATGACGCGCTGCACGGCCTTGTTCTTCCAGTCCTCGTCGGTTCGCGCGAGCCGATGGCCGCACCAGGTGCACTGCACGACACTATGGCCGTTCTCGGCCGTGGCCTGCAGATATTCGGCGATTCGATACGGCGTGCGTGCGATCGCGCCACGCTCGGTCACGCTCGGCGCGAGCTTGTGTCCGATGCGCGCCTCGCGAATTGCGAGGCGGTGCTGACGCGTCGCTTCGACATCGACACCGTGCCCATCGCGCGCAAGCACGACGCCATAGATGTCGCGCGCGGGCCCCGCCGAAATCAGCCCCAGACGCAGATCCTCGAACACCAGTTTCGGATCGCGCTCGAGCGGATCACCATAACCGCCGCCGCCGTCTTGCCGGATGTACAAGACATCGCAAGCGTTGACATCGATCGATCTCGCGAGCGCGTTTTCCGTGTCGCCGCGCGTTGCCTCAAGACTTGGAGGCAGCTCATCGATATTCGCGTGTCTGAACACCACGCTGTCGGCGGAGCAACTCGGGTAGCCGCCGAAGATTCCCTGCCCCGCGAGATAATGCCTGCCCTTGCCCGGCGTAAGCGCGGCCTGAAAGCTGTTCTTCTGTCCGGTGCGCGGAACCAGCGCCAGTTCGTGAGTCGGACCGCCGCGGAACTTACCTGGTCCGCCCGAATCGGGCACGATCCGCCGGTAAAGGAACATCTTCGGAAAGGCCTGCTCCTCGAATTCGACATTTGGCAGCTTCTGCGCCGCGTTGACGATGTGACCGCCCGATGCCGCGCCGTCCCGGAACGCGCGTGCGCCCTCGCCCATCCCGAAACAATCGCCGCCCAGCAGGCCGACATGCTCGCCGAAACGATCGACGCCGTAGGTGGTGTGCACCACAAGCGATCCGACCCAGCATCCGACCGAGCGGCCTTTGTACTTTTCGGACGCGCCGGTGATCTTCGAGAGCACGTGCGCGGACATGTTGTTGACGCTGTGCACGCATCCGATGGTTGCGATACAGACCGGCGCGGGACGCTGGCAATTCAAGAGGCTGCCGGGCTCCGCGATTACATCAAGGCACCGCACGATGCCTTCATTCCAGGTCAGGTCCCACGCGAGGATCGGGAAGAGCGGCGCTACGCTCGCGCCCTTCGTCGCCCAATAGCAGCAATTGATCGGATAGGGCGCCTGTGGATCGCTGCCGGTGAAATCGTACGTGAGCGAATCGCCGCGCTTGATCGCGGCCATCTCGATTTTGTAGTTGCGGTCCGGAAGATCGAGGTACTGGCGCGCGCGCCAGGTGCCGTCGGGGAGCTCGGAGAGCCGTTCGCGCAGCCGCTTTTCCGATTGTTCGATCAGTGTCTCGCCGACCGCGTCGACGGTCTCGACGCCATAATCCTCGTAGAGCTTCTGCAGACGCTGCTTGGCAACGTTGTCGGCGGCGATCTGCGATCGCAGGTCGAGCCCCGTCATCCCGGGGTCGCGCACCATGTTCAGAAAAGTCTCGAGCACGTCCTTGCGGATCTTGCCGCGCTCGATCAGCTTGAGACCCTTGGTGCTGAAACCCTCCTGGAAGCATTCCTTGGCGTTCGGACAGAAACCGCCGAAATCGATCCCGCCGATGTCGGTCACGTGGACGTAATTGACGACCCAGCTCACGAGTTTGCCGCGAAAGAAAATCGGAGAAATCATGAAGATGTCTGGCGTGTGCATTGCGACGGTGTAGGCGTCGTTCACCATGAAGACATCGTCTTCGAAGATTCCCGGATCCTCCGAGAAGCTCGCAAGGATATGCTTCACCGCCTGGGTGGCCGGAATAATGTGATGCAGGAAGCCGAGGCCGCACAGCAACACGGTCCCGTCCGCGCGATAGAGCGCGACCAGCAGATCATGGCCCTCTGCCGTCACCGCCGTGCCGGAGACCTTGCCCAGCGTGATGACCGCCTCGTCGATCACGCGGAACAGCTTGTGCCGGATGATCTCGAACGTAAAAGGATCGACCGTCGTGTTCATCGATCCGCTCCTTTCAGACGAACAGGTGAAGGTTCTTGTAAGGATCGCACCAGGCGCGCTGGCCCGGATTCACCACCACCGTCGTGATCGGCGTCCAGATGACCGCCGGGCCGTGCACTTCATTGCCGGGCGCGAGCTTCTCGAAGTCGTAGCAATTGGCGCGCGTGAGTCCGCGCAGCTCGCCGAAGTAGACCTCGCGCGTCTCGACCATCGCCGCGGCCGGATCGGAACCGCGCTCGGCTTCGGGCTTAAGCTCGGGCTTGCGCAGCAATCCAACCCCGCGCAGCCGGAAGTTGACCATCTCGATGCCGGCCTCCTTGTAACCGGAGCCGGCCCCGAAACGTTCCTCGTAGAGCTTCTCAAACGCCGCGATTACGTCGGCCAGTTCACGCTCGCCGAGTTTACCCGCGCTCGCGACCGGAGCGGTCACGACGTGCACCTGGCGCCGAAAACGAAGATCGATTGCGCGGCTGATCACGATATCGCCGGCGGCGAAGCCCTCCGCGGTGAGCTTGCCGAGCACGCGTTCGGCAAGCTGATCGAAAATCGCGTTGACCTGCGCAGGATCGGCCGGCACGCGCAAGGGACGCGTAAGCTGCTCCTCGTGAGTGACATCCGACATCATCAGGCCGAACGCGCCGTGGACCGACGCCGAGTGCGGCACGATAACGCGGCTCACCCCGAGCTGGCGCGCGAATGCCATCACGTGCATCCCGGCGGTGCCGCCGTACGAGAACATCACGTAAGATCGCGGATCGAGGCCGCGCTCGATCGTAAGCTTGTGCAGGAGATCGTAGATGATGCTGTTGGTGAGGCGATAGACCTCGCCCGCCGCCTGCATTACGTCCATCCCGAGCGGCTCGGCGATCTTCGCGCGGAACACCTCGAGCGCCTTGGCGCGATTCAGCTTCGCGCGGCCGTCGAGGAAGAAGCGATCATCGAGATAACCGAGGATCAGATCGACGTCGGTGACGGTCGGCTCGACGCCGCCGAAATCGTAGCAAATCGGACCGGGATAGGCGCCGGCGCTCCGCGGGCCGATCCGCGGCGTATGAGTGTACGGATCGAGCGAGATTTCGCTGCCGCCAGCGACGCCGATGCTCGCGACGTTCATCTTCGGCAGCGCGTAGTGATAATGCAGGATCATCGGCTCGCGCTCGTAATCGATCATGCCGTCGCTGACCACGCCGGCCTTGAAGGTCGTGCCGCCCATGTCGACGCCGACGATGTTACGAAAGCCGATGATCTCGCCGAGCGCCTTGCTGCCGACCAGTCCGCTTACGGGTCCGGATTCGATCAGCCCCACCGGCCGGCTCGCCGCCTCGCGCGCGCCGAGCAATCCGCCGTAGGCCTGCATCACCAGCAACGAGCCATCGAAGCGCTGATCGCTGAGCTTCTGCTGCAGGCGGTTCAGGTAATTCGAGATCGCAGGACCGAGCCGCGCGTTCAGCACGACGGTCTGCGTCCGCTCGAACTCGCCCATAATCGGCGCGATCTCGGACGAAACCGTGCAGAACATCTCGGGATACAGCTCTCGGATGACGCGCTGCGCGGCGAGTTCGTTGTCGGGCTTCACGAACGACCAGAGAAACGATACGCCGATCGCTTCGGCGCCGTTCTCGGCAAGATGCTGCACGGCGCGCTCGATTTCGCGCGGGTCGGGAGCCGCGAGCGTCTCACCGTTGGCGTCGACGCGTTCGCGGATGCCGACGATCATCTCGCGCGGCGTCAGCATCGGCGGCCGCGCGACGTTGACAATGTCCTTCATCTCGTCTTCGGTGCGCCCCGACCATTCGGCGTACCCGCCCCGCATGAGGAACAGCGTATCCTCGAACCCGCGCGTGACGAGCACGCCCGCCTTCACCATCTTGTCGTCGACGATCGCATTCTCGGCCATCGTCGTACCGTGCAAAAATAACCGGGTCTGTTTGAGCAGCTCGCCGCGATCGATGCCGAGTTTCTGCGCGGCGAATTCGAGCGCGTTCAGAATGCCGCCGGAGAAATCGCCGGGTGTCGAGAACGCCTTGGCCACCGTGATCCGGCCCTGCTTATCCATCACCACGCAGTCAGTGCAGGTACCGCCGATGTCAACGCCGATTACGTATTGCATGATCGCTCTTTCACGCACTCAGGTCCTTTAGCGTCCGATGCTTGGTGATTTTCGCCTCGCGACTTGTGATCCCGATCCAACGTCAACATTCGACGCGAGCTGAAGGTAGCGCTATTTTGCGCCGCTCCCGGCGAAAGTCAAACCAGAATGCCTTCGGGTTTCACTGGAAAGGCGTCGCAGGAAAATGAATGATCGTCGCGCAAGCCATGGCCTCCGAAGGCTCAGAATTGATCTGCACCGGCTTCGTGGTTTCCGGCCGCGGCGAGGGCCGTTTGTTCACGACTTTGGATTGGGTGCGCAAGCAGTTCGTTGCGAAGTTCGGATTTGAGCCAATCGCCGGCACGTTCAACATCAAGATCGGTGCGGAAAGCGAAGCATCGCTCGCTGCCTTGAAACAACATCGCGGCATCGCGATCGAGCCGCCGAATCCCGAGTTCTGCGCCGCCAAATGTTTCCGCGCGCGCATCGGTTCGATCGAGGGCGCGCTCGTGATCCCGGAAATCCGGGAGTACCCGCGCAATATCCTGGAAATAATGGCTCCAGTAAATCTGCGCGCAGCGCTCGGCGTTCGCGATGGCGATCGCGTCGAAGTCAGTCTCACTCCGTCGGGCGGCGGCTCCGACCCTTGACTGGATGCGCGGCTGCCGCAAGGATGCGCCGATGGACGTAGGGCTTTTTTCTGAACTCCAATGTCCGCGCGAAAAGCCGGTCGCTGAGGCCTATCGCGAGATCGTCGCGGAGGGCGAACTGGCCGATCGGCTTGGCTTCCGGTCGCTATGGCTCGCGGAGCTCCATTTCACGCGCGACTTCTCAGTGATGCCGGCGCCGCAACTGATCGCCGCGGCGATCGCGGCCCGCACCCGCCGACTGCGCCTCGGGATCGGCGTCTACATCCTGCCGGTTCACCATCCGCTGCGTCTCGCGGAGGAGTGCGCCGCACTCGATATTCTGAGCGGCGGACGATTCGACTTCGGCGCCGGCCGCGGCCATCCTTTTACGCGCGTTTACGAAGGCTTCGGTGTCGCCGACAACGAGAGCCGCGAACGCTTCGACGAATGCCTCACGATCGTGCGCCGCGCCTGGACCGAGCCCAGCATCACGTTCAAAGGCAAATTCTTTTCATTCGACGATATCGAGGTGCTGCCCAAGCCCGTCCAGCAGCCGCATCCTCCGATTTATGTCGGCGCGGTCAGCCCGCCCTCGTTCCTGAGCGCCGGCGAGAACGGGTTCAACATCATGTGTCCCGCGCAGGTCACGCCGATCCCGGTGCTGAAAGAGATGCTCACGAGCTTCCGCGAGCGCGCGCGCAAGCTTCCATCGCGTCCACGCACGTCACTGCTCCTGCCCGTGTTCGTCGCGAAAACCCGTGAACAGGCCGAAGGCATCCCACGCGACAGCATCATGTCGTATTACGAAGTCACCGGCCGGCTCATGGCGCAGCTCTTTCAACGCAAGGGGCTGCCGGAACAGTTCAAGGCCTACGACCAGGTGGGCGGCGTCATGAAGGACCTTACCTACGAGAAAGTGCTCCGTGAATTTGCGGTCCTCGGCGAGCCGGCTGCGGTGCGCGACCGGTTGTTATATCTCCGCGATGAACTCAAACTCGATGAAGTGCTCGCCTGGATGAACATCGGCGGGCTCGATCACGAGCAGGTCTCCGCCTCGATGAAGTTGATGGCGGACGAGGTGCTGCCGCACCTCAACCGCTGACGATGGAATGGCCGGCGCGCCGGCTGCGCGACGGCATGCGTGCGGCGCTCGAGGATCGGCGGGTCCGGCGTCGATCGCCGTTGGTAATCTGGCGATGCCATCGGCGCCAGAACGCGCGCATCGTTTCCTCATCGGTCACCAGGGCGGGACGGCCCATCCCGCGTGAGAACTGACACCAGGACACTTCCTTAGTGGCGCGAAACCCGCGCTGACACGATTCCATCGCCTCGACGTCGTCGACTGTTCCGAGACCGCCCGGACCGAGAAAGCTGACGAGGTTGTCATGGCGGTACCGGCGCCAGCCAGCCGCCTCACCGCGCGGCCCGAAGGTCCAGACCGTAACGTCCATCTGATCGGGAGCCGTCGGCCAGCAAATCCGCAACGCCGTTCCCCAGATGTCGAGGATCATCAGGTTCGGATAGATGACCAGGTTGCGGTCGAGCCGCGCCATTCGGCTCGCGCGTTCGACGCCGAAGCGTTCGACCAGGCGACCGTACAACGCGTCCAGCTCGCGCTTGACCGCTTCGCCCAGCCGCGGTTCCCATCGCGCGATCGGCCGGCTCCCCGGCAGCGGCCGCTCCATCACTGAATGGCCGTTGCCAAGATCATAGGCGCGCCCGATCAGGCCCGGGCCGGCGATGCCATTTACCTGCTCCAGGTACTTTAGATAAGTGCTGTGCAGCGGCGCGACATGGTAGTCGTCGATGGTGTTTTCGACCTGCATCTTCCAGTTCGCGCGAACCGAGTACTGATGCTCGCCGCCCACCACCTCGATGCCCGTCTCCGAAAGGTCGAGGATGAGATCGAGATATTCGCGCGCGCCGGCCAGGTAATCAGCGAAGTCTTCGATCGCCGGGTCGAAGCTCGCGAATATCAGCCCCCGGTAGTTGACGGTTCGCGGCGGTGGCCGGAGCGCAAAGTCCTCTTTGCGAAAGCCGGGTGCATAACCGGCCGCGTCCGGGACGCCGATCAGATCGCCGGCGTTGTTATAGGTCCACGCGTGATAGAAGCATTGGAAGCTGCGCGCGTTTCCCGACGCCTCGCGGCACACCTGGGCTCCGCGATGGGTGCAGCTATTGATTAGAACGCGAACCGTGCCCGCGGTATCGCGACAGAGAAGCAGCGGTCGCCCGGCGACGTCGCGAGTGCGGAAATCGCCCGGCTGTGAAACCTCTGACTCGTGGCCGACGTAGAGCCATGAATGATTGAAAATTCGCTCCCGTTCGAGATCGAAAATTTCGCGCGATACATAAGCGTCGCGATGTACGCGGAAGGTGCAACTCCGCGTGTCTTCGACCACCAGTTCCTTCAGCCGGGAGCTTTCCATCTCCGGATGGCCGCGCGTCTTAATTCTCATCCCGCTGACGCGCCAAACGCCGCCGCGTCGGCGGAGTCGGCGCTCGGCAGCGGTGGCAGCCGCTTCACCTCGGGCATCACCTCGGCGGCGAACAACCGCATGCTGCGTTCGGCATCATCGTATGGCATCCCGGCGTAGCTGAACACCGCGTTGAAGTGATCGGCGTGCACGCGCCGGCGGATGTCGTCGATCTTCTCGATGCACTGCGCGGGCGTGCCCCAGACCTGCAGGCCGACGAAATACTCCGCGGCGGCATCGCCACCCGACTTCGCCAGATGCTTCGAGATCTCGCGGTAGAATTCGTAGCCCTTCGCTTTCCCGAAATGCTCCGCCGTCATCTCGTAATGACGCAGCGCCGTATGCCAATACCCGCCGATGTAGCGCATCGCCATCTCGTGCGCGCGGTCCGCGTTCTCGTCGCAGAAGACCCATCCCGAAGCGATCGTCGGCGGCGGCTCGGCTGCGTTCGCATCCCGATAGATCGCGCGATATTCGCCGAGCTCCTTCGCGACCGCCTCCCACGGCTTCTGCGGGATGATCAGAATCCCGATGCCGAGCTTCGCCATGATGCGCGAGGATTCGGGCGAAACCGCCGCGGCGTAGGTGCGGCCCTTGAACGACTTGAGCGGCTTCGGCCGGATGTCGCGGCGGGGTTGCTGGATATGGCGGCCGTCGAACTCGATGAAGCCCTGCTCGAGGCCTTCGAGAACCATGGTCGCATATTCGATGAAGCGCTCGCGTGACTCGTCCAGCGAGAGGCGAAAGCCCTCGAACTCGAGCCGCGCGAGGCCGCGGCCGAGGCCGAGAATCACGCGCCCGTTGGAATAATGATCGAGCACCGAGACCTGCTCGGCGACGCGGATCGGATCGTGCCACGGCAATACGACCACCATCGAGCCGAGCTGGATCCGTTGCGTGCGGCCCGCGTAGTACGAAAGGAACTGCATCACGTCGGGGCACATCGTGTAGTCGTCGAAATGATGCTCGACGCTCCAGATCGAATCGAACCCCAGCGGCTCGACCAGGTCGCCCAGCTTGAGCTCGCGGCGATAGACCTCGAAATCGGGGCGCTCGTTGAGCGGGTTCTGGAATATGATCGCGGTGCCAACCTTCATGCGGGAAATCTCCTTGATGGGCGCGCGCCGACGCGCAACTCCGACTTATATACCCGCCTGCCATTCCGACCAAGCGCAAGTTATCGCGGTTTTTGCGGAGGTAGGCGAGTTACTTCGCCGCTATTATGATAACCGCATGCAGAGGCGGATTGAGATCGATCGCAGCGGGATCAGCGTCATCGAGGACGGCGCCGGTCCGCCGTTGCTCGTGCTGCACGACGAACTGGGCGACGCGCGATGGCGCTCATGGCATGCGGAGCTAGCGCGCGACCGGCGCATCATTATGCCGCTGCTGCCCGGCTTCGGCGTGTCGCCGCAGATCGAATGGATTTCATCGGTACGCGATCTAGCCTGCCTGGTGGCGCGGATGCTGCGCGAGATGAAGCTCGATCGCCTCGACTTAATAGGTTTCTCGTTTGGCGGATGGCTCGCGGCCGAGATGGCGGCAAACTCGCCGGCGAGCTTCGGGCGCATCATGCTGGTCGCGCCATTCGGAATCAGGCCCCGCGCGGGCGAAATCTGCGACCTCTTTCTGATGTCGACGCCCGAATACATGCGGGCCAGCGTGAAATACGAGGCGAGCGCGGCTGAGCTTGCAGACTCGCGAGCGCCGGAACAGATCGAAGAGGCGCGCGTCGAGGCCGGGCGGCTGGCCTGGTCGCCCTACATGCACAATCCGAGTCTGCCGCATCTCTTGAAGGGACTGGGAACGCGAATGATGGTGCTGTGGGGCGAGGACGACGCGATCATCCCGCCGGGGACGGCGCAGCAGTATCGCGAAATCGGGCCGCAGGTCGAAGTTGCGACCATCGCCGACTGCGGGCATCATCCGGAAGTCGAAACGCCCGAAAAGTTTGTCGCGCTGGCGCGAAAATTCCTGACCACGGATCGTTGATATGCATATCGCCTACTTCAGTGAACGTCCTTACCATCCGCTCGACGAAGAGCTGACGATCGCTGAGGGCATCTGGGGTATTTCGAACCGCCATTTCGATCCGGCCAACGGCGCGCGCCTCTACAACGAATATCTCGACCAGGCGGTGCGCGCTGAAGAGGCGGGCTACGACGGCATCGTACTGAACGAACATCACGGGCTCGTCACCTGCATGGGCGCGGTCGCGAATATCGAAGCCGCGATCCTCGCGCGCATCACGCGGCGATGCAAAATCATTCTGTTGGGCAACCTCCCGACCATCGTGGGCAATCCCCTGCGATTGGCTGAGGAGCTGGCCGAGATCGATCTGATTTCCGGCGGCCGGCTGGTCAGCGGAATCGTGCGCGGCGGCGGCACCGAGCAGCTCTCGAATGGCTTCAACCCGGCCTACAATCGCGAGTACTTTCTCGAAGCGCACGATTTCATCATCAAGGCGTGGACGACGCCCGGGCCGTTCCGCTACGAGGGCAAGCACCTGCACTATCGGTTCGTCAATCCGTGGGCGCTGCCGCTCCAGAAGCCGCATCCTCCCATCTGGGTGCCGGGTCTCGTCAGTCCGGAGACGGTGAATTTCTGCGCCGAGCGGCGTTATCCATATGTTGCACTGTCGACTTACCTGGAACCGACGATCGATCTATGGAACCTCTATTGCGAGACCGCCGCGAAGGCGGGTTACCAGGCCGGGCCCGAGAATTTCGGCTACCTGCAAAAGGTGATCGTCGGCGAGACCGAAACCGAGGCGCGCGAGCTCGCGATGCTGGAGTTGCAGGGCGGACGCGCGGCGGCATTCGGGGCGATCCGGCCTGAGTTCATGTTCCCGTCGGGCTACAACTCACGCGATGCATCGCGACGGATGGGCCGCCAGTTCCGGAATCCGAAGGGCGGACCCGAGCTTTACGTCCCGCGCGGCAAGTTCGACGTGCGCGAGGCCAAGGCAATCATCAACCACCCCGAGCAACTCAAGATTCTGGAGGACAGTTATCGAATCATCGTCGGCACGCCGGCGAGCGTGATTCCGAAGATTCGCAAGCTTCTCGACGTGCTGCGGCCGGGCGTGTTCATCATCCGGCACAACGACGGTCCGGTCGATCATGCAACCCGGATGCGCACCATCGATCTGATCGGGCGCGAGTTGCTTCCGGCGCTGAAGGAGATCGGCGAGAAAATGGAATTGCCGAGCCCGTTCGATCGCGCGCCGGGAAGCCGTCCGTTGGCTGGGACTGGCAAATGGCAGAGCGTCGCGCGCGCCGAAGCGCTCGCCGCACTCTGATCAACTGCGCAGACGGCGGTACTTCTCGACCATGTAGCTGCCGGCGGCCACCGATCCGCCGTCGACCGGAATCACGACGCCCGTGATGTACGCCGATTGCGGCGCGGCGAGGAACAGCACCGCGCGCGCGATTTCATCGACCGTCGCAAGCCGGCGCACCGGCACGTGCTCACCGCGCTCCTTGAGGCCCTCTTCGTCCCAGATTTCGCGCAGCATCTCGGTCAGCACCGGTCCCGGCGCGATCGCGTTAGCGGTGATTCCCGACGAGGCAAGGTCCATCGCCATCGCGCGTGTCAGTCCGATGATGCCGGCCTTGGCCGCCGCGTAATGGGCGGCTTCCGGCGGAGCCATCAGGCCCGCGATCGAGGCCATCGAGACGATTCGCCCGTAGCCGCGCCTGGCCATCTCGCGCGCCGCCGCCTGCGAACAGAAGAATGCGCCGGAGAGATGGATCGCAACGACGCGATTCCAGTTGTCGGCGGTCAGTTCGAGAAACGGGGCCGTGTTGCCGATGCCGGCGTTGTTGACGAGCACATCGATGCGCCCGAAGCGCTCCGCGACTGCGCCGATCGCGCGGTCGACCTGGACCTGATCGGAGACATCGACCGATGCCGCGAATGAGCGGCGCCCGCGTTTTTCGACTTCCGCAGCGGTCGCCGACGCTGAATCCCGATCGATCTCGAGCACCGCAACGTTCGCGCCCTGCTCGGCGAGCTGCAGCGCGATCGCCTTGCCGATTCCGCGCCCGCCGCCGGTAACAATCGCCGTCTGTCCATCGAATTCCATCCGGCGATTATTGCGCATCCGCGCGCCGCGGCATAACTCGGCGCGCGGGAAGCGAAGCGCCTACCAGATGACCCCGAATTCGATCAGCCCTCGCAGCTGCGTCGGATGGGTTCCCTGCGAGCCGAACACGAAACCAGACGCATAGTTGATGGCCTGCACGTATGAGAACTCCGGCCGCACGAAGAACTGGTTGTACTGGTAGGTCGGAGTCACCGTGAACGACCACGCCTGGCTGCCGGGACCATACATCAGATTCGCCGCGCCGTCGGTGCTGTTGCCGTTTTGCCCGATGAATTCGCCGCGCGCCGCCATAAACAGCCGCTCGGTAATCGCGTAGCTGACGAAGATCGCGCCGCCGGTCGTTGAAGTGGTCTTGAATACGCCGATATCGGGGTTGTGCGGCACCAGCGTCAACTGGAAATACGGCTCGATGATCCACGGAGCGGCGTTGTACTCATAAATGACGTTGTAAATCTGGCTGTTGTTGAGATAGAGCGGGGTCGCAAAGTTGTTGGACTTTGCGAATCCGACCTGGCCACCGCCCACGAAGCTCAAGGTATTGGCGGAATTGAAGGCGTAGGCGAGCGAGCCGTCCACCCAGGTGTAGCTGTGCGAGTAGAAGCCGTTGTTCCAGGTCAGCGATCCACTGAGCGCCCCGTGCGTGTAGTTGAGCTGCACGCCACGCGTGATTGCGTTCTCCTGGTTCCACAGGAGCCCGCGTTCGATGTTCATGTTCTCGAAGGTGAAGGTGTACTCGGCGCCGAACAGCGTCGGTAGATTACCCGCCATGATCGAGAAGCTGTCGGTCGGCTGAAGTTTGATATAGGCCACGGGAAGCGGTCCGTACAACGCATTCACCGCGTGGCCGAGGTTGACGTACGGCGCGCCGAGGGCAGGAATGCTGTAGCCGCCGACCTGCAGGTAGTACTGAATCGGGCCATCGGCCTTCTGGACGATCAACTCCGCGTTACTCGCATCGACCTGCGCGTCGAAATCGCCGGGAACGGGATGGTTCTGGCCCATCGCGAATCCGCTCACGACCGCATTGACGTCGAAATCAAAAATATTCGCGATCATCGGCGGCAGTTCGGAGAATCCGGGCGCCAGCTTCGGCAGATTGATCTCGTGTGGCGAAGCCATCTGCAACGGCCCCACCATCGTGGGCGAGGAGAGCGGCGGCACCGGAGTCGGCGCCGCGGCGGCAGCGGCCGGACTTGCGGCGGCAGCCGGGCTCGATGCTGCGGCCGGACTCGGCGCGCCGGCGGCGGATTGATCAGCCGATACGATTCCCTCATCAACTATTGCGAATCCGAAAAACAGCGGCAGCAGAAACGCAGCCACGAGCAACCGGGTCACTCGTTCCATCCTCTTTTCCCTCTCCTTCTTCAGCACGTTCTTGTGATTCGGTTTCGGCCTGACGGAAGCTCGGTCACTCCGGCGTCATCAGATTTCGTTTGTCGAGCATTTTTTGAGCAGATGCCTGCGATCGAGGCATCATCGGAAACGCTCCGGTAATCGATGACTGCGTGAATTGCGGTTCATACCGTCTCTTTTCTTCCGCTCTCACGAGATTTTCGATGCTCTCCGCCTTTGAAATTTTTCACCTGTCCGTCCGACCGTGTCGAAATTACCAGCCCAACGGCTGTCCGGCGTCCGGCACTGTAGAGCAATTGCCATACCGCCATCATCCGAAATTGATTTGCGTCGATTGCTTACGACGCGAGACGCAATGAAAGAACGCTAGCGCAGAACGCAAGCATGCATTGCGGAATCGTGCACGATCAGGATCCCGAATCGTACGGAACGTGCGGGGAATGCCGGTTCGCCCTGAAGGGGACCATTCCCCGGTTCACGGTCGAGATCCCTCGTGGGATCTCGCCGTGAGCCGAAGCAAGCTCAGGAGGCAGTCGCGTCGGCGAGCACCTGCTTCGGATGCTCCGCCGGGCTTACCTTCGGATAGGCGGCAGCGATCTTACCCTGCTCGTCGATCAGATAGCTGATGCGGCTCGCGTAGCCGGCCTTTTGATCTGCGCAGGCGCCGTAAGCCATCCCGATTTTGCGATCGACGTCGCACAGCAATTTGAAAGGAAAATCGAATTTTTTCGCAAACGCAGCATTCGCCGCCACGTCGTCGAAACTAACACCCAAAATCACAATGTTGTGTTTTTCGAAATCGCCATATTGGTCGCGGAACCCGCGGCCTTCGGTCGTTCAGCCCGGCGTGTCGGCCTTGGGATAAAACCAGAGCAAAACTTTATGGCCGCGAAGGGCCGAAAGCGTGACCGGCTTTCCATCGTGAGCCATCACGGTGAAGTCCGGCGCCTGATCGCCTACCTTCAGCATCGCTTACCTCCTCTTCAAGTTCGCCGGCGATTCGCTGAGCCACTGCGCAGAAAAGGCCGGCTGACGTTTCGAGGCTAGCGGCGCTCGCCCAGCCTTGTCCAGCCATCGTTCCGGCAATTGCTATGCTCGAGGTCCCGATGACCGGGTCGGCTTCACCGTCAGCACGGGTTTGGGCGAGCCGCGCACCACTTGCTCGGTGACGCTTCCGAGCACGAGGCGATCCATTCCTTCTCGGCCGTGCGTCGCCATCACCACCAGATCGATCTCGGATTCGCCGATCGCCTTGAGAATCGCGGTCACGGTATCACCGGTCCATAGGTCCACCTCGAATGGGACCTTGCCGCCAAACCAATCGCGCCCGAGTTGTTCGAGTCGTGCGGCGACTTCGGACGCGGGCTGGCCGGCCGATTGCGACAAATCCGGCATCGGCAGCGCGGAGACGTAAAGCAGACGGACGGAGCCATGATGCTGCCGCGCGAGCATCAGCGCGAGTTCGAGCGCCTCCGACGACGCGTCATTGAGATCGACCGGACAAAGAATCTTGCTGAAGGCGGATGCCATCGGATTTCGATAAGCGTCTCATCGCTGGATTGCAGTTTCAAGCTGCGCTAGCAGATTGGGATCAATTCAATCGGGAGGCCGTATGAACGACCTGTTCCAATTCGCCGACGATCTCGGCCCGCGGCAGATCATCACGATCTATCAACCGCGGCTAAACCTGCGCGCTTTCCTGGTCGTCGACAACATCGCGACCGGACCGGCAGTCGGCGGATGCCGGATGGCGGCGGACGCGACGCTCGAGGAATGCTTTCGGCTCGCGCGCACGATGACTTTCAAGAACGCCGCCGCGGGGTTGCCGCATGGCGGCGCCAAGTCGGTGATCATTGCCGATCCCAAAATGGCGGCCGATGCAAAGCAAACTTTGGTCAGGGCGTTCGCGCAGGCGATCCGCGACGTTCGCGACTACATTCCCGGACCCGACATGGGGCTCAGCGAGAGCGCGATGGGATGGATCTACGATGAAACCGGCCGTGCGGTCGGCCTGCCGCGCGAACTTGGCGGAATCCCATTGGATGAGATCGGGGCGACCGGCTTCGGCATCGCAATCGCAGCCGAGGTCGCGCAGGATTTTTGCGCGGTCCGCATCAAGGGAGCGCGGGTTGCTATCCAGGGCTACGGCGCGGTCGGCCGCCACGCGGCGCGATGCCTCGCCGAACGGGGAGCAATACTGGTCGCCGCTTCCGATTCCGCCGGAGCCGTGATGAATAGCGATGGACTTGATGTTGCGGCGCTGACGAAGTTCAAGCTGGGGGGCGCGACGGTGGCGGAGTTCTCCGGCGGCAAGCGAATCGAGCGCGATGCGATTTTCGGCGTCGATTGCGACATCCTGATCCCTGCCGCCCGGCCCGACGTGATTAATCGCGGCAACGTAAACTCGATTCGCGCCAGATTAATCGTTGAGGGCGCGAACATTCCGATCGCCACAGATGCCGACGCGCTCCTCGCCGCGCGCGGGATTCTGTCGATCCCGGATTTTATCGCGAATGCCGGAGGCGTCATCTGCGCCGCGGTTGAATATCACGGTGGAACCCAGACCAGCGCCTTTCAAACCATCGAAGAGAAAATCCGTGACAACACTCGCGCGGTGCTCGAGACCATGCGGCGGCGAAAAATCCTGCCGCGCGCGGCCGCCTTCGAGTTGGCGCGCGAACGTGTCGTCACGGCGATGCGATATCGACGCTTCTAGTGCAACGTCCTACACTTTCTGAGCGACGCCGCGAGCGAAATTTCAGCTCTGCGCTGGCATTCTGCCCTGCGCCTGCAGCAGGCGGTCCGAGATCCTCTTCGACCAGTAGTCCATCGCATTTTCCGCATCGCCCCATTTGAACGATGCCGCCCCTTTGATGCCCATCCCGCCGGAGCGTTGATCGACCGCTTCGGCGAGCACCGCGCCGCTAACGGAATCGGTCGCCTTCATCTCGGCCTCGGCCGATCCGACGAACGCGTAGCTGCCAGTCGCGAGCGATTGCACGCCGTTGAGGAGCCGCGCCTGCGGCACGACCACGGAGATACTGCGCAGACCGGGAGTGGCCGTCGTGGCGTCCATCAGGGCGACGCGCAGGGTCAGCACGCCCGGTCCGGGCTGGTCGACCAGCGTGAAATTCTTACTCAGCTCGGTTTTGAGTGAATTGTAGAAGTACGCGGCCAGCATCTGCTGATCGGCGGTAGAAACCTTCGAATCCTGTCCCGCCCAGAACTCGACCGGCATTAGCTGAATCTTCGTGTACTGGCTCCAGGGCGCAGTCTTGTCGAAATAGACCAGCGCCGCGCCGCCCTCCGGACCGGGCGCGAGCTTCGATGCATCGGCGCCGAAGAATCCGGTGACCGCCGGGGGCAGAGGCTGGCCTTGCTCGATCGCTTCAGCCGCCGCCGGCTTGCTTTCGACCGTGGTCGCGCAACCAGAGGTCAACGTCAATATGACAAGTCCCGCCACGCCAATTATTGGTATCAGGGCACCCGCGACATCAATTCGCTTCTTCGTCACTTCGATTCTCCTATATGAACTTTGCCAATCAGCCTAATCGCCATGCTGACTTACTAGTCTCTCGATTTCGTCGGGAGTCAACGACACACGGAGCGGGCAGTACTAAAATAATGCAGTGATATTCATTTATCTTCAGAAATTATCATTGACAGTTTATATTTCTCTTTTCTATGTTTATTTGTGCACAAAGCCGGACAGGGCCCAACCGTTAGATTGACGAGGGAAACTTGGCTTCGGACGACAACGGCGACGGCCGACTCTCCGAGTCGAGGCACGCCGCGACACAGCGCCGCGATAGCGGCCCTCAGCTCTCAGCGGAAACGGATTTGATCCGCGCTGCGCGCTTGAGGAAACGTTTCGTTTGGCTTGGATTTGCGGTCGCAATCATCGCTGCGATCGGAGTCGGGTGGAATGCGGCGCGCGAGGCGCAGGATTCGGACGAATGGTGCGACTGGATCATTCACACCCAGAATGTTCTTCAAAATCTCATCGTTGCGCGATCCAATGTTTTCGAAGGGCTGGCAATTCTCTTTAACCACGAGAATTCGAACGCCCTCAGCGAGTTGCCTGGTCTGGCTGCGAGATTGAACGGGCAGGTGCAGAATCTGCGCGCTCTTACTCGTGACAATCCCGCCGAGCAGGTTCGTTTGGATGGAGCCGCCAAGCCTCTGCATCGGATTACAAACCTGAGCGCGACCCTCGCCAAAGCGGCCAACATTAGCGGGAGCAGCGAAAATCCTCGCGCCGTTCATGACGAACTCGTCGCTGCCTATTCCGAGTTGCTCGACGATTTTGCGGAGATGCTGCACGCCGAAAGCCTGCTGCTGGTCGAGCGCGCAACAAAAGCCCGGATTACTTCGCATCGGAGCCTCACGGTGATGGGGGTTGGCGGCGGAATCATCCTCGTATGGCTGCTGCTGCTTGCCGGTTACGCCAGCATCACCTTGGACAAGCTGTATCAGGCTTCGGGAGCGCTGATTACCAGCCGGGAGGAACTGGCAAGGGCTGCGGAAAGAAGAAAAGCGGACGAGACCTTTCGTGCTCTGCTCGAATCGGCGCCCGACGCGATGGTGATTGTTAATCGCGAAGGGCGAATCGTGCTGATCAATGCCCAAACCGAAAAAATGTTCGGCTATTCACGCGATGAGCTGCTCGGCAATAGCGTTGAGATGCTCATGCCGGAGCGCTTTCGCGGCCGGCATCTGCGCCATCGTGCCGCCTATCACACGAGTCCCAAGGTGCGTGCGATGGGCGCGGGACTCGAGTTGTACGGACTCCGCAAGGACGACGCCGAATTTCCTATCGAAATCAGCCTGAGCCCGCTCGAAAGCGGAGGTGAGCTGTTGGTCTCGGCGGCCATCCGCGATGCGACCGAACGCAAGCGGGCGCAAGCCGAAATCGTGGCGGTGAGCGAGGCTGCGCGGCGCCATGCGGCGCAAGTCGAAGCGATCAACAAGGAGCTGGAAGCTTTCTCCTATTCGGTTTCACACGATTTACGCGCGCCGCTGCGCAGTATCGATGGTTTCGGACTGGCGCTGATGGAGGACTGCGCCGAGAAGCTCACGCCGGCCGAAAAAGACCATCTGCTGCGCATCCGGGCTGCCACCCAGCGAATGGCTGCGCTGATTGACGATATGCTGAAGCTCGCGCGCATCGCGCGCACCGAGATGCGCGATGAAACCGTCGATTTGAGCGCGATGGCCCGGCGTATTATCGCCGACCTGCAACAAAGCGACGGAACGCGCCAGGTCGAGTGGGTGATTCCCGATGGCATCGCCGTCCGGGGCGATTCCCGGCTTTTGCAAACCGCCCTTGAAAACCTGCTCAGCAACTCGTGGAAGTTTACCAGCAAGCAGGACCACGCCCGCATCGAGCTCGGAATTTCGAATCAGAACGGAACGCCCGTCTACTTTGTCCGCGACAATGGCGCCGGATTCGATATGCGTTACGCCGACAAGCTGTTCGGCGCCTTTCAGCGGCTTCATTCGGCAACCGAATTTCCCGGCACCGGCGTCGGGCTCGCGATCGTTCAACGCGTCATCCTGCGCCATGGCGGCCGGGTCACTGCGGTAGGCGCGCCGGACGAGGGAGCGACTTTCTCTTTCACGCTGCACGAAGGATTTGGACAGGTTCAGGAATCGCAAACCTCGAGGAGTCTCTAATGGACCAAAAAATGATCCTGCTGGTGGAAGACAACCCCGATGATGTCGCGCTCACTCTGCGGGCGCTCAAGAAAAACAATCTCGGCAATGAGATTGTGGTGGCGAACGACGGCGTCGAAGCGCTCGATTTCGTGTTCGGCGCCGGAAAGTACGCCGGCCGGGATCTGAGCATTCAGCCTGAACTGGTTCTGCTGGATTTGAAACTTCCCAAGCTGGACGGGTTCAAGGTCCTTGAGAAATTGCGCCAGGATCAGCGCACGAAGCTGCTCCCGGTCGTGATCCTGACCTCCTCAAAGGAACAGCAGGACCTGATCGACGGGTACGGTCTGGGCGCCAACAGTTATGTCCGCAAGCCGGTCGAGTTCGAGAATTTTGTCGAAGCCGTTCGGAACCTGGGCCTCTACTGGCTGGTTTTGAACGAACGTCCTCCGCACCTGGCGAGCCGCTGATGCAAACGCTGCGCATTCTGTTGGTCGAAGATTCCGCGGACGATGCCGAACTGGTGGCCCGGACTCTACGACGGGCCGGGTGCGAGCTGGTCTATCACCGGGTGGAGACCGCAGACGAGATGGAGGCTGCGCTGACCAAGTCGGAATGGGATCTGATTATCGCTGATTACTCGCTGCCTCAATTCAGCGGTCTCGATGCGCTGCGGCTGCTGCGCTCGATGGGAATCGATCTTCCATTCGTCCTGGTCTCAGCCAGCATCGGTGAAGACCTCGCGGTCGAGGCGATGAGGGCCGGCGCGAATGACTACGTTTTGAAGCACAACCTTGCGCGGCTTGTTCCCGCGGTGAAGCGGGAGTTGCGCGAAGCTGAAATTCGACGGGCGCGTGCGGACGCGGAATCCCGCTATCGAAATCTGTTCAATCAGGTTCCCGTCGGCGTCCTGATCGCCACGCTGGACGGTTTTGTGCTCGAAGCCAATCCGACCTTTATCCGGATGATGCGGCTCGAAAAGTGGCCCCTTGTCGATTACATGGATCCGGGCGCGGCCGATTTTCGACGCTTTATACACCGCTCAGATCGGGAGCGCCTCGAGTTGCTGCTTGAGCAGGCCCGGATCCGGCCGGTCGAGGGCGAATTCGATTTAATCGCCGCGGACGGCGTAAAACTTGCCGCGCATCTGACCTTCAGTCCAAACGATATCGGGAAGCTCAAGGGTCTGTGTATCGCCGTCACCGACGTCAGCACCATCAGGCAGGCCGAGGAAGAGGTTCGCCGGCTTAACTCCGAGCTGCAAAGCCGAATCATCGAAAGCAATGCCGCACGCGATGCGGCGCTGGAACTGGCGAAGCTCAGGTCGGAATTCCTCGCCAACACCAGCCATGAAATCCGCACGCCGCTCAACTCGATCATCGGGCTGACTGAAATCGTGCTCGACAGCGATCTTACCGACGAGCAGCGCAAGGACCTTAACCGTATCGAGGCCGCGGCTACTGCTCTGGTCGGACTGATCAACAATATCCTGGATTTCACCCGCGCTTCCGCGCGCCAGTTGGCGCTGGAGACGATCGCGATCGAACCCGCCGCGGTGTTCCAGGGGGCGGTCGAAATGGTGTCGGTCCAGGCCCGTGAGAAAGGCCTCGCGCTGTCGCTCGAAATCGACGGACGAATCTCGAAAAGCCTGTATGGCGATCCGTTTCGGATTCAGCAGGTGGTCACCAACCTGGTCGGCAACGCGATTAAATTTACCGAGCGCGGCTCGGTCACCGTTAAAGTCACGCAGCACGATGCCACCGATTCCTTTGTCATCCTGCGCTGCGAGGTGAGCGACACCGGCATCGGGATTGCCCCCGGGGATCGGCGGCGTCTGTTCAAACCCTTTTCGCAGGTCGACGGCTCGATCACACGCCGGTTCGGCGGCGCCGGTCTGGGTCTCGCGATCGCCTCCGAACTGGTGGCCCTGATGGGAGGCGAGATCGGACTCGACAGCGAGGTTGGCGTCGGCTCAACTTTCTGGTTTACGGTCAGGTTGGCGAGGCGGCCGACGAGATTGAAAGCCGGCCCGCCTGGGTCAAGCGAAGCTTTCAATGCGCGATCGCGGATCCAGCCTGTCACCCGCGGCGTCCATGTTCTGGTCGCCGATGACAATGCCGAAAACCGCGACGTGGCTCTGCGACAACTCGAAAAGCTCGGCTGTGCCGCCGATGCGATCAGCAGCGGGTTCGAGGCCCTCGAAGCGCTCGCGCGCAATCATTACGACGTGGTGCTGATGGACTGTCAGATGCCGGAACTGGATGGATATGAAGCTACCCGCGAAATCCGGCGACGCGAGGGTCCGAACCGTCGGACAAAAATTGTCGCGATGACCGCGCATGCCCTGGCTGGCGATCGCGAGAAGTGCCTCCAGAGCGGAATGGATGATTACATCAGCAAGCCGGTGAGATTGGACACTCTGGCCGCAGTTCTGCAGCGCGTGATGGCGGCGCAGCCGCCGACTCAGGTCCCCCGCACCTGATCACGTTCGCGTCCGATTTGGAATCCAGGACCGCCCTGCCCTTCGCCACCGGGCCAGCATCAGCGCCGCGATGGGCAAATTACGGTTTGCCGTCCGCGCATAATCTCGGCTAATCCCATCATTCGGGGAAACCCCGGAGAGCCACATTCACATGCACAAGCGAGCACTCAGTGTTGTCGTCGCGGCGGGTTTTGCAATCCTGCTGATCGCGGCGTCGGCGCGCGCCGAAATCAGGACCGGGACCGTTGCCTACAAGTCGGGCCACGTCGAGGCGCACAGCTATCTTGCCTACGACGATGCGCGTGGCGGCAGGCGCCCCGGCATCCTCGTGGTTCCCGAATGGTGGGGCCTGGTCGATTACCCGAAGATGCGCGCCAGGATGTTGGCGCGACTCGGCTATGTCACGCTCGCGGTCGATGTCTATGGTGATGGAAAGACCGCCGCGACGTCCGATCAGGCGGCCGCCTTGTCCCGCGCGCTCGAGCAGGGCGATCGCGGTGAGCTGCGCGCGCGCCTCGCGGCGGCGCTCGCCGAGCTCAGGCATAACCCGCGCGTCGATCCCGATCGCGTCGCGGCGATCGGCTACTGCTTCGGCGGCCTGAGCGTGCTCGAACTCGCCCGCAGCGGCGCTGATCTCAAGGGCGTCGTCAGCTTCCACGGTCCGCTTGACGCGTCGACGCCGGCGAGGCGCGGTCAGGTGAAAGCGCAGATCCTGGTCTGCACCGGAGCCGACGACCCGTACGTGCCGCCGGCGAAAGTGCAGGCGTTCGAACAGGAAATGCGGAATGCCGGAGCGGACTTCGAGATCAACATCTACAGCGGCGCGAAGCACAGTTTCACGAACCCGGCCGCCGACCAATGGCATTCGCCCGCGCTCGCCTACAATCGCGAGGCAGACCATCGCTCATGGCAGGCGATGCGCGACTTCTTCGCGGAAATTTTCGAACGGTAAGGGACTGAACCTCAGCTTTTCGAGGTCACCGCGCCGCCGGCATTCAGCCAGCGGATCCGATCCGCGATCTGACGGCTGAGATCGCCAACGTCGCGGCTGAGCGCGGCCGTCCCCGCCGGCTCATCAGCGGAAACCGGCGAGCTGGAGATGGTCTGCGTGGCGAACAGCAGGTTGCCGCTGGCGTCCTTGATGCTCCAGCGTGCCTTGAGGCGCGATTGTCCGTCCGCGGCGACATCGAATTCGTCTACCTGGATTACGACCTGGTAGTCGATATGCACAGTGCCGAACCACGGAAAAATTTCGATCTGCTGCGTTGCGAGCGTTTGCGAAAGATCCTGCGCGAGCACGTTTTGGAAGTTTTCAGCCAGCGGCTCGGCCCAGCGTCGATTCTCCGAGAGCTTGAGTTGATCGGGTCCGACGCGGGTCACGATTTCCGGGCGCTTCAGATACTGAGGAAAGCTGACGGGCCCGATTCCGATCGAAAGCGACCGTCCCTGGCTGGCGGGCACACCATTGCCGCTCTCGCCGACCGGACTCAGCAGGAAAAATTTCGATTCATCCTTCTGCGGCGCAAGCACGCTGCATCCGCCTGCACATACGATCAATGCGATCCCGAGCCGACACAAGGCCATCCGGCGCAGGGTCTTCATCATTTCGACTCTGACACGTACTTGCCGCGCACCAGCGCGCTCGGATTGCGCTGGAGATAGTCGGCCAGTTCGCGCAGCGCGTCGGACGCCTGCGAGACATTGTCGAGCGCGACGTTCAGCCGATAAACGATGGGTGCATCCGGCGCAAACGTCATCTGCAATTGCGATATCGCCCTTGCCATCTGCTGCAGCGCCAGGTTGGCGCGATCGCTGGTCTGTTTGACGCTCGCCAGCACCGGATCGACATTGTGGTTAAGTCGATTCACGTCCTGCCGTAAGGCGACGAGGCTGGTGTTCAGGTTCCCGCTCGCCTGACGCATCGAAACCAGCGTGGCCTTGAGGTCCGGCGATGCGGCGAGTTCGTGAATGGATGAGGCTGCGCCGGTGATCGAATCCACCAGCGCGACCACGTCCATCTTGTCGAGCTTGGCCAGCGCCCGCATCGCGCTCTCCTGGACCTGCTCGAGGTCGGTCGGGATGGTCGGAATCTCGCGGTAGGGGCCGCTGCCCGGCACCAGCATCAGATTAATCGGAGTATTCGGACGGAGGTCGAGATCGATATAGAGCAGGCCGGTCAGGAAACTCTCGGTGCCAAGCTGCGCGCGCAAACCCCGCTTAATCAGGTTGTCTAGCTCCTCCGGTCTGAGCGCCTCGCCCGTGCCGCCCCGGCTCTTGAGCTGCGCCTCATCGATTTCGAAGATCACCGGAAGTTCGACCAAACTCTGCTGAACCCGGTAGGTCCCGTCGGACGGCGGCAGACGCAGCAGGATCTGCGTGACCGATCCGATCTGCACGCCGCGCACCTTCACCGCCGCGCCGACCCTGAGCCCGTTCAGATCGCCGCTGAAGAAGGCGATGAACTTGTGCTGACGCCGGAAAAGACGCCCTGACCCGAGCACCACCAGCGCTATGATCGCCAGCACCAGGCTGCCGATCACGAAAATTCCTATCGCCGTCGCGTTAACTCGTTTAGGCATTACCGCTCGACTCCATGATCGGTTCGCCGCGGGTCAAAAACTGATGCACGTGGGGGTTGGTCGATTTTTCGCGCAGCTCCTTCGGATCGCCGGCGGCGGCCATCGTGCGCGTCTCGGCATCCAGAAAGACGCTGTTATTGCCGATCGTGAAGATGCTTGCCAGCTCGTGAGTCACCACTACGATGGTCGCGCCGAGGCTCGCGCGGAGCTCGAGGATCAGATCGTCGAGCAGTCGCGAGCTCACCGGATCGAGGCCGGCCGACGGCTCATCGAAAAACAATACTTCGGGATCAAGCGCGATCGCGCGCGCAAGTCCCGCCCGCTTCTGCATCCCGCCGCTGATCTGGCTCGGGTAGTAATCCTCGAAGCCCTTGAGGCCCACAAAGGCCAGCTTGAGCGATGCGATTTCGCGGATCTGCGCCGGGGTCAGGTCGGTAAACTGGCTGAGCGGCAGCCCGATGTTCTCCGCCAGCGTCATCGAGCTCCACAGCGCGCCGCCCTGATAGAGCACGCCGAAACGGCGCAGCAGGCGCTCGCGCTCCGCCAAACTGGCGCGCGTGAAATTGAAATTCCCGTAAAAAATCTCGCCGGTCGCCGGCTCCTTCAACCCAATCAGATGCCGCAGCAGCGTGCTCTTGCCGCATCCGCTGCCGCCCATGATGATGAAGATGTCGCCGCGCCGGACGGTGAAGTTGAGATCGCGCATCAGGACGAAGCTGCCATAAGCCATCGTAAGATTGCGCACCACGATGTGCGGCTCGCCTTCGGCGGGCGGTTGACCGTTCGTATATCCGTCAGTCATGGTGCGAGCGCCACTTCAGATATTCAGTATATTGGTGATGAACGCGAAAATCCCGCACGCCACCACCACCATCACGATGGAACGCACCACCGCCCGCGTCGCCGCATCGCCGACCGCCGACGAACTGCTGCCGCATCGGAAGCCCTCCATACATCCCGCGATCGCGATCAGCGCTCCGTAGACGGTCGCCTTGACCACGCCGATCGCCAGGTAGGTGAGCGTCACCGCCGCGATGGTCTCCCTGAGATAGTTCGGGAGCGAAAGATTCAGCATCGTGACGCCGACGAACGCCCCGCCCATGATGCCCATCAGGTCGGAGTAGAGGCACAACAGCGGCATCATCAGGACCAGCGCGATCAGCCGCGGCAACACCAGGAACTGGAACGGCGAGATGCCCATGGTCGTGAGCGCGTCGATCTCCTGCGTCACCTTCATCGTGCCGATCTGCGCGGCGAAGGCGGCTCCCGTCCGCCCCGACATGATGATCGCCGTCATCATCGCGCCCATCTCGCGCAGCATCCCGATCGCTACCAGGTCCGCGACGTAGATCGATGCGCCGAACTGCTGTAACTGCACCGCGCCCATGAAGGCCAAAATGACGCCGACCAGGAACGAGATGAGCGTGACGATCCCGACCGCGCTCGGCCCGCAATCCTGGATGTTCTGCGCGAGATCGACGTAGCGAAAGCGCGCGGCGCGGCCGATTAGCCGCCCGATCGCGAGCGTGAGATCGCCGACGAACGCGAGTCCGTCGGCGGCATTCTCGCCGTGACGGATCACCGCCTCGCCGACGCGGGTGAACAATCCGGGCCGCCTGACGCTCCCGCGCGCGCCCTGTTTTTCCGGCACCGCTTCAGCCAGATCGAGCAGGCGGCGCACGCCGGCCGGCAGACCGCTCCGATCCTCGGAAATTCCGCGCCTATGGCAGAGTTCATGAATCTGCGTGAGAAAGGCGACCAGGCCGCTGTCCCAGCGCCCGAGTGCGGTCGCATCGAAGGTCACCCGCCGCGGCGCGGGCCGGCTCGCCAGCTCCCGCGCGACCTCATCCGCCGACGGCAGGTCGCGGCGCAGATGCCACTCGCCGCTTAGATGGACCACCAAGGTGGCATCCGGCGCATGCTCGATCGAATATGCGCCGTGCCGCGTAGCGGTCTGAACATTCGGGTTGATTGCGCTCATCCCTGGTTGGACGCCATTTTCGCCGAGATGGCGGCGGGGAAAGACCGTTTGGCCGACGGCTCCCGAAATACTATGGTCGCATCACGAGGAGAGCAACATGGGCACCATCTGGAACGATCTGGTCGGCAGCGAAGTCCGCTTTGAGGGACGCAGGTTTCGCACACGCACCATCCAGACCGGCGCGGGCACGCCGTTGATCCTGATTCACGGCATCGGCGGCCATGCGGAGGCCTACAGCCGCAACGTGATGCGTCTTGGAGCGCGCACGCACGCGATTGCGATCGATCTCATCTGGCACGGATGCTCCTCCAAGCCGCCGTTCGCCGACGCGATTCCGTCATATGCCGCCCAGGTGATCGATCTGATCGACGCGATGAGGCTCGAGCGGGTCTTCATCGAAGGCGAGTCGCTCGGCGGATGGGTCACTCTCTGGATGGCGCTGCATCACGCGGATCGGCTGGCCGGGGTCGTTCTCAACACGACCGCAGGCGTGCGCTTCCGTCCCGGAACAGTCGCGGAACGTCCCGATGAGGGCCGCGAGCTGCTGCGTCAGCGTTCGATCGCTGCGATCGAAAATCCAACCGCGGAGACGATCCGCAAGCGGCTCGAATGGTTGATGGCGTCGCCGGATCGGGTGACCGACGAGCTGGTCGAGCTGCGGCAGCGCTTCTACTACGATCCGGAGACCCAGACCGCTCTGAAAGCGGTTTTCAACGACGCCTTCAGCAAGGGCGGCCTGTTCGATCGCTTTGCGATTCCCGAGGAGCGGCTCGCGGAAATTCGGACGCCGGCGCTGGTCTTCTGGACCGACAAGAACCCTGGCACCGGACCCGATGTCGGACAGCGGATCGCGAATCTCATTCCTGGAGCGCAATTCTATTGCATGAACGATGCGGCGCATTGGCCGCAATGGGAGCATCCGGAGGAGCACGACCGGGTGATCCTGGATTTCGTCGAAAAGACGCGCCGCTGAGAATCAGCCGGCCAGGAACTCGATTAGAGTCCGCGCGGTCTCATCCGGAAACTGATCGATAAAGAAATGACCGCCCGCGATCGATCGGGGATGCACGTCGGCGCAGCGCTCGCGCCATTTCGCGGCCACGTCGAAGAGGCGGCCCATCACGCCCTGCGCGCCCCACACCACGAGCGTCGGGCATTGCACCTTGCGACCGAGATCGGCGGCGTCGTGCTCCAGATCGATAGTCGCCGCGGCGCGATAATCCGAGCATGAGCCGTGGATCATCGCCGGATCGCGCCAGCATCGGCGATATTCGGCGAGCATCTCCTGGTCGAAGTCGCCGATCCGCGTCGCGCCCCATCCCGCGATGCAGGTCTCGTAGAAGAAATCCGGGTCGGCGCCGATCAGCCGCTCGGGAAACGGCTCCGGCTGCGACAGGAAGAACCAGTGCCAGTAGGCGCTCGCGAGCCGCCGGTCGGTTTCGTTGAAGACGGTGTAGGTCGGAACGATATCGAGCACGGTGAGCGATGCGACCGCGTCAGGCGAATCGAGCGCCATCCGATGGGCGGTGCGCGCGCCGCGATCGTGGCCGATCACGTGGAAGCGGGCGAAGCCGAGCCGCTTCATCGCGGCGACCTGGTCTGCCGCCATCGCGCGGAACGCATAGTTGGCGCAGTCGGCGGCGCAGCGGGGCTTCGACGAATCGCCGTAGCCCCGCAGATCCGCGCATACGACGGTGAATTTTTGCGCGACGAGCGGCGCGACGCGCGCCCACATCGCGAGGTTCTGCGGGAACCCGTGCAGCATCAGCACGGGCGGTCCCGAACCCCCGACGACGAGGTTGATCGCGACGCCGTCGGTCTCGATCCGCCGGCGATCGAATCCTTCAATCATGGAAGGTCGCGTCCCTAGCGCCATTAATCGCCCGGCAGGTTGTTAATAAATTACAGTCCTCTGCTCCCCTCTCTTATCTCCCCAGCAACGAAGCGGGGCAGATGACTGAGGAAGGAAGCCGGCGACATGCTGCTACGCGAAGATCTCCTTGAAGAACGAGGCCATCGCGGTCCACGAGCGTTCGTCAGCCGACCTGTTGTAGGCGACGCCCGGCACTCCCGCCTTGCTCGCATCGGGATTCGTGAAGCTGTGACCGGTGCCGCTGTAAATGATCACCTGCCAGTCGGCCTTGGCCTTGTTCACTTCCTCAATGAACGCGTTGACCTGGGCGATCGGAACGAACGGATCGTCGGCGCCGGTGCAGACCAGCAGCTTGGCCTTCATCGCGCCCGGCTCCGCAGGACGCTGGGTCTGCAGGCCGCCGTGGAACGAGACCACGCCCTTGAGGGGCGCGCCAGCGCGGGCCAGTTCGAGCGACAGAGTCCCGCCCATGCAGAAACCGATTGACGCAGTGCGCGAAGAATCGACCTGCGGCAGCGAGGTGAGCTTCTCGAAAGTCGCTTTCATGCGGTTGCGCGCGACGGACGGATCGGACATCAGCGGGCCCGCCGCCTTCATCGCATCCTGGAGATTGGCGTGCACCGCGCCGCCGCCATGCGGATCGCCGGCGAGGGCGACGTAACCAAGCTGGGCGAGCCGCTGCGCGCGATCGCGGGCATGGTCGTTGAGGCCGTACACCTCGGGCATCACGATGATGCCGGGGCGCTTGCCGCTCGCTTTTTCATCGTAGGCGAGAAACCCACGCAGGGTGGTCGCGCCGTCCTTGTATTCGATGGTTTCGGTTTTCATGGTCTTCTCCTTTGCGAAGCATCGAGCGAGTTTTCGTCCCTTATAACGACGATCAGGCGCAAGTGGCAAACTTCCGGGCTGTTATCCCGGGCGTTCACGCGGGCCAGGGTCCAGCATCAGCATCTGGTCTTGTATCTTCTCGACGAGGAACTTTTTCGCCGAATACCATTCCGGACCAATCGGTGCGCGCGCATTCAGTCGGTCTCCTTGATCTGCCAGGCCGCAGCAGGTATTTCTCCGCCTCGAAAGCCACCCGCGTAACCGATGGCGGCAGGCGTAGAGCCGGCCGTAGGGCGCCAGGCGCGGACCTTCCCGGATTCATCGTCCGCGTTGGTAGGAGACGCAAATGGCTTTCACTGCTTCGCGGATTCTCACGGCCTCGCTGGCAGGCATTCTTTTCTGTTCGGTAACGTGCCGGGCTCAAACTGCGAGCCTGACGCAGAGCGTGTCGGGCATCGTTGAGGACACCCTCGGTCACCCAATCGCAGGTGCGGCGGTCACCCTGAATTCTTCCAGCGGCAAAAGCCTTTTGAAAACCCGAACCGATCATCGAGGGCTGTTTCACTTGGATGAAGCCAACCCCGGCGCCTACGTGATAACCGTTCGGCGCGCGGCCTTCGTCCCCGCCAGCACGACGGTGATCCTTCCGCAGCGCGAAGCAACGCCCATCAAGATCACGCTGGAATCAATTCCGGCGCTGGTTTTGCCGGTTACGGCGAAGCGAATCCTCGCACAGAACGGCCTCTCTCCGTCGGGCGCAAACAAGTACACGCTCACCGCCGAAGACATAACGAATCTGCCTGAAGGTGAAGCGACCAGCCTCAACCAGGTGATGCTGCAGATGCCCGGCGTGGCGCTCGATCAGAACCAGGAGATCCATATCCGCGGCGAACACATGGGAATTCAGTATCAAATGAACGGCATCCTGCTACCGCTGGACATGAACACCGATCCGACCTTCACCCAACTGCTGAACTCCTACTTCGTCCAGGATGTGAGCCTGATGGATGGAGTCCTGCCGGCGCGGTATGGCTACCGCACTTCGGGCGTGATCGACATCCGCACCAAGGACGGATGTGACGGCGGGAAGAATAGCGCGACAATAATGGGCGGGCAGCGCGACACGGCGCAGGGAAACTTTCAGATCGGCGGATGCAGCGGGAAGCTTGGCTATTACGCGACCGGCACTTTCATCCAGTCGAATCTCGGTTTCAGCTCCGCCGTTCCCGCGCCCGACCCGATTCATGACGCGGTCACCCAGGGACAGGGATTCGCCTACCTAACCTATGCGCCGGGCCCGACCATGAAGCTGAGCCTCATTTCGGGAATGACGCTCGCTTTCAATCAGTTTCCGAACCAGCCGAATTTGCTTCCGCAATATCAGCTCGACCATCTCAACCCAGCGTCATATCCGTCGAGCGGGATTAACTCGGGACTAAACCAGCAGGACTACTACAGCGTGTTGGCGCTCAACGGCGCGCTCGGATCGGACTGGAACTATCAGCTCGCCTATTCGGCGCATTACAACACGCAGAACTTCTATCCAGATCCGATTGGCGATCTGATCTATCAGGGCGTCTCCTCGAAGGTTTTCACCAGCGATCTTTCGAACACTCTCGAAGGCGATCTTACGTACCGCCTTGGCCGGCACTCGCTGCGGGGAGGATTTTACCTCGGCGAATACGGAGTGGAGTCCGACCAGAGTTCACAGGTATTTCCGATCGTTGGCGGCAAGCCGGCCATCACGCCAGTCACCGTGGCGGCGAACCTGAACAGGATCAACTTCGTCTACGGGGTTTATTTCGAAGACACATGGCGGATCAGCGACCGGCTGAGCGTAAACTTCGGCTCGCGCTGGGACCGGGTTACAGGCTTCACGAATGACAGTCAATTCAGCCCCACAATCAACTTCGTTTACAGACCACGGACTGATACCACCGCCCATGCAGGCTTCGCCCGAAACTTTCAAGTGCCCAATTTTCAGAATGTCTCCCCGGGAATCTTCAAACTGTTCCGCGCAACGACCGGAGCCGTGGGGACCCCCAACGGCAACACTTCTCCGTTCGCGGAAACCGATTACATCTGGGACGCCGGCTTCAGCCATCAATTCACGCCCCGGCTGGTGTTCACGCAGGACAACTATTTTCGAATCGACCGTCATTACCTGGACGAAGGGCAGTTCGGATTCGTGCCGATCGACGTACCTTTCAACTATGTTCGGGGATACGGCGGCGGGATGGAGAATTCACTAAGCTACAATCTTGAAAATCTCGCGGTTCGCGGGAACGTGTTCATCGCAAGGGAGGAGGATATCGGCGTCGCGTCCGGCCAATACAATTTCCCGCCCCGCGAGCTCTCTTACATCGATCGCCACTACTTCGTCCTCGACCATACGCCGCTGGTCGGCGGTTCGGGCGGCGTCGCCTATCGTTGGAATGATTACCAGTTCACTTTCGACGGCTTGTTCAGCAGCGGACTGCGCGGCGGTTTTGCAAACGAGTCGCAACTTCCGAAGGTATGGCAGTTCAACCTGAGCGCAGCCAGAGACCTCGCAATTCCCGGATACGGCAAGGTCACGAACCGGATTATCCTTCTCAACATCTTCGATCGCACCAATCTCATTCGGCCCGCCAACGGAATTGGCGTCTTTCAGGCGGCGTACGGCCCGCGAATCACGGTCTATGATGCGCTGACTTTACCGTTATCTTGACCTTGAGAAGACTGTAAGACCCTCGACATCGCCGGGCGTCGAAGACATCTGCCGGAAGCGCGCGGCGCTCCGCGGTGAGATATGCGGTGCGTGTGAGACTCGGCAGGCCGGGGAATTTCAGATCGAAAATTCGAGCGCGTCGCGGCCGAGCGCGGCGAGCTGTCCGCGCTTGACGAGATCGGCGAGCGTGGTGGCGTCGAGAATTTTAGCGGTCGCGTCGCGCACCTCTTTCATCACGAGCCGGATGCCGCAGGTGCGCTCGTCATGACATTCCTCGCATCGACGATACGCGGTCTTGCTGACGCACGGCAGCAGAGCGAGCGGTCCGCCGGTCATCCGCAGTATCTGGCCGACGGAGATCGATTGGGGGGGCTTGGCGAGAAAGTAGCCGCCGCCGCGTCCCTTGCGGCTGTGCAGCAGGCCCTGGTTTTTGAGCTCGAGCAGGATGAGTTCGAGGAAGGTGCGCGGGATTTTTTCCTGGTTGGCGATTTCGGAAATCAGCATCGGTCCCTTGCCGTATTCGCGCGCGAGCACGGCTAGGGCCTTCAGCGCGTATTTGGATTTTTGCGAGATCATCGGGCCGGTCGATCCTCCGCGTCGATGCCGGGGCTAGTATGCCAATGAAGCGGCCGGGCATCGAGGATCATCGGGATGATGGGTTGTTTCAAATAGTCTAGTAAATCACTTGACTTAATCATTTTAATTGAATAAAAAATCGACCTCAACGGGAACCGTCAGCAACGCAAGATGGCCAAGACAAACTAAACCCGGGGAAATCTGTTCGGGGAGGCATCGCGATGGATTGGATGGCGTTCAGCGTCTACATGGCCGTGTTCGGCATCGTATGCGGCGTTGGATTCTGGGAGAAACTCGCGGCCGCGATCCGAGGGAATGGTTCCCATGATTCAAACTAAGGACAGCGAGCCAATCGCATCGACGTCGGCGGACTGCGCCGGCGACGACCTGGCGCGCGTGACGCGTGAGATCGTGCGCGCGATCAAATCCGTCGGCTACGGCTCCGTCGAGATTGTGATCCGCAATTCCCGCGTAGTTCAGATCGAGCGAAGGGAGAAATTCCGCTTCGACTGAGATGGGCGTCGCAGCGGCGTGGAAGCCTACCGGACAACCGGCGGCATCGAATCAACCATACGGAACTCACCGGATGACCGGACGGTTCCGGATGCTTCCGGAGAATTGTGATGAAGCTTTCCGCGGCGGCGGTGTTCGTTTCGAGTACTCTTGTGCTTTCAGGATGCGCTACTGCTGAAAAGATCTTTCTGAGTTCAGGCCCGAAACCGCGCGTTGAAGAATGCGCGGAGATCAGCAAAGCCACACCGACCAGGTATGTCTGCAACGGCAAGACCTACACGTCGGTTCAACTGACCAACTTCAGCAGCGGCACAGGGCTCTGACCCCCGCGCCCGTCGATTGAGTGCGATCCGGTCGCGCGCCGTGCGCGACTCAGGTCCATCACATCGAGCACATCGTCCCTGACATGAGAGTGGCCAATGAAAAGACAGTGGATCAGTTTCATTTCGATCGCGATGCCGATCCTGTTGACAATCGCGAGCACTCAAGCGGCGCGCTCACAGGAACTGACGCCGACTGCGCATCGCGTGACTTTCTACATCGATAAGACAACCGGCCAGGTCTTCATGCGGCCGGGTCCGAATCGCACGCCGTTCAGGATCATCGGCGAGGTCGACACCGAAGCGATCGGCCGGCAGGTCGAAAAGCGCGTCGAGCAGACGACCGACGAAAAAGTGCGCGCCGCGGTCGCGCAATCACAGATGCAGCAGCGGGCCAACTACCAGGTGCTGAATCAGAAGGTGTCAGCCATGGAGCCCGCGTGGCACGGCTACATCAACAACTTTCAGCACGAGTTTCGTCTCGGCGCCCTCGCCTATCTCGATTACGCCTATTACCCGCATACCGGATACGGACCCTATTTTCTCGAAAACCTGAACATCCCAGGCGTCGGCAACAATGGGTACAACTCCTTCGACGTGAATCGCGTCTATCTCAACGCCTATTTCACGCCGACCGATGACATCATCTTCCGGTTGACGCCCGAGCTGTACCGCGCGGTCGGGACAGCCGGTCCCGACAAACTCGGGACGAAAACCGCCGCGGCCAGCAATTTCGACGGTCAGCTCAACGTGCGCGTCAAATACGCGTTCCTGCAGTGGGCGGGTAGATTCGCGGACAGTCCGCAACTGAAAGGCGGAGCGCTTACGTTCGGCGCGCAACCGAATCCGTTCGTCACATGGGAGGAAGACTTCACGGAGTTCCGGTACGTCTACCTCTCGCCGTGGAACTACCTCGGGCTCTCATCGGGCCAGATCGGGCTTCAGCTTTCGGGCCCGATCAAAGGGCAGGCGGGCGAGGCGACCTATGCTGAGTATAGTGTCGGCGTCTTCGATAACGGCAACTTCAACAACGGCGAGCAGGCCAATACCAAGCAGGCGATGTGCCGCGTGTCGCTCTACCCATTCGGCGCGCACTGGCGATACGACGGGCTAGGCTTCACTGGATTTTACGATTACGGTTACGGCAACGTCGCGCCGGACAGCAACAGCCTGCCGGTCCCGCTCAAGGGCAACAACGCGCATTTCGATCGTATTGCGGCCCTGGTTCATTATGCCGCCGAGCAATGGAACGTGCTCGGCGAGTTCGATTACGGCGATAACGCCTTCTCGCTTGCCAGCCTTTATCGTGGCAGCGGTCCCGATGACGCGTTTGGCATCCCGACCGGCACTCCGTTCGACAGCGGGACTCATTTCGGAAACACCTGTACAAAAAGCACGCCCTGCTACAACTTGGTCGGCACGTATGGCCCGCAGGTCGCTGCGTACCAGGCGTTCCTTAACAACGGGCGCACGCGTCAGATCGGATTTGATTTCCTCGGGCGCTACCACATCCCAGCAACAAAGCTCACGCTGTTTGGGATGTTCCAATGGTTTATGCCGAATGACAACGTGCCCGAGGATCCGCTCGATTTTCGGCGTTTCGTTGCCGGCATCAGCTACCAGCCGAATCCTTACGTGCGAATCGCGATCGACAGTCAAAACCTGCTCTTCTATCACAGCAATTTCGGACTGCCGGTCAGTTCCTTGACGCCGTTCAATTATGTACCGGGCGGCAAATTCAACGGACAGCTCCTGCCGGGAAATTCAAAGAGATCGGGTTCGCTCGGCACCTTCATCCCAAATATCGTGCCGCGCGACACACACGCGATCTTCCTCAACCTGGAGTTCGCCTACTGAGGTGGATGTTGATGGGACACGATGTTGCAGCACTCTTCATGATCGCACTGTTCGCGGCGATTGTGAACGGGGCGCTGGGTTATGGTTTTTCGTCGCTGACGGTGCCGCTCGCGCTCATCTGCTTCTCGAACAAAATCCTTAGTCCGGCGCTCGTGATTGTGGAGTTGGCGATCAACTTCTGGATGGTGGTGCTGAGCCGCGGCAGTCTGGCGGCAGCGAGGCGGCGCGCTATCCCAATCCTCGTCGGCTTGATCTCCGGAATCGTGATTGGCAGTTGTCTGCTGAACTGCGTCAATCCGGACGTGCTAAAGTTCTCGACCTACGTAGTGTTGCTTCCCCTCATCCTCACGCAGGCGGCCGGTTTTCGCCGACCGATCAATGCCGAGCGCGCGGCTATATGGTCTAGGGCTTGGTAGCGTTGTGCGATGTCTATCTGCTGCACCGCTATTTTTTTCGCGGATCACATAGAGGACGAAATCGCCTTGCGCGCCCGAGATTTGCCCGCTAGCAGGCGATCTTCCGGATCTTGACCGCGACACCGCGGACAATCAGATTCGCGTCCGACCGTCAGCGACTTGCGCATACTGAGCTTGTTCCGCGGCGCAGACCTCGCCATTATCTGAAGTCTCTTTTGTCGGGCATGTAGATGGCCAGAGATTATCGATCGGGCTTCGCGGCGACGGGCAGGCAACCGACCCACAAGTCGGGGTGGATGCCGCGATGGCTCAATCGCGATATCACGCTCTTAATCGCGCTGCAGGCGCTTTACGGCCTCACCGTCGGTTACCTGCCGATTGTTCTGCCGCTCTATCTTGTCTCGATCGGTTTCGGCGCGGTCGAGCTGGGCTTTTTGATGACGGCCGTATCGATCCTCGGCGCGCTGTTCGCAGTCGCCACCGGCGTGGTCTCTGATCGCTTCGGCTACAAGAGGGTCATTGTCGGTTCGTCATTCGTCGTCGCCCTGGGCACTCTGCTTTTCGGCACGACGCGGAATCTTTACCTGATGATGCTTCTCGCCGGCATCTCGCAGATCGTCCCGCCCGGAGGCGCCGGCAGCGGGGTCGGAATCGGCCCGTCGTATCCGGCGGTGCAAGCGCTGACCGCAGCCCATTGCGAGGATCGCGATCGCACCTCGGCGTTGTCGTGGATGGCCCTGGTCAGCGGTATCGCGACCGCCGTCGGCGCGCCGCTCGCCGCGCTGCCCGATCTTATGCATCGCAAGGCCGGCATCAGCGTCCTGCACGGCTACTATTTCATTTTCATTCTGACTGCGATCATCAATATGTTGAGCGCCGTACTGGTCTATCCGATCAGTGAAACGCGCCGGGCTTTGCCGCGCTCGATCGCACCCCCCGGACGCGCGGTTCCTCCGCCCGAGGCTTCGTCGGATGAGCCGCGAATTTTCGGTTTGTCGTCAAGCACGTGGGCGTTGGTATGGCGCTTCATGCTGGTGAACTTTACCAACGGCCTCGCGGTGGGTGCGCTCGGTCCGTTCCTTACTTACTGGTTTTTGCGGCGATGGGGCGCTACGGCCAATCAACTGGGCACACTGTTCTTCATCATCAATCTATCCGTGGTGGTGCCGTTGTTCGCGGCCGGTCCACTCGCCCGCCGTTTCACCGCGGTCGGCACGGTCGTCGGATCGCGCGGTCTGTCGTCATTGTTCCTGGTGATCATGCCGTTCATGCCGAGCTTCTGGCTCTCGGGCGGAGCATTCCTCGCGCGTCAGCTTGCCAATGCAATTTCCGTCCCGGTGCGCCAATCCTATATTCTCGGCGTGATCCGGCCGTCGGAGCGCGCCAGCGCCGCAGGCATCGCGAACCTCCCGATCCAGGGAGGCTTGTCGATTAGCTCAGTGGTGACGGGTTACCTGATGCGGCTCGCGCTGACCATCCCGATCGAGCTTTCGGCCTTCTTTCAGATCCTGAACACCGCCCTCTTCTGGATCTTCTTCCGCTCCAAGCCGCCGGTCGAAGAGGTATACCGCCGTGCTGAGCCCGGCCGCTAGAATGCTCATGAGCGGCGGCTGGATCCTCGCCCGATGAGCGCTGCAAAGCCGGCCCTCGAATTGAACGGTACCTCTCCGGCGCAGGATGCGGCCGCGGCGGCGCGCGCAGAGCTGATCGCAAATGTAGTGGTGCCGCTGATCGTCGGGTGTGCGCTCTTCATGCAGACGCTCGACACCACGGTTATCGCGACGGCGCTGCCGGCGATCGCGCAATCGATGCATGAGGATCCGATCCGGCTCAATCTTGCGATCACCTCCTACCTGTTGAGCCTCGCGGTTTTTATCCCGATCAGCGGATGGGCCGCGGATCGCTACGGCGCGCGCACCGTGTTCCGCGCCGCCATTTTCGTCTTCACGCTCGGATCGATCTGCTGCGGGATCTCAAGTTCGCTGCCGATGCTGGTCGCGTCGCGCATCCTGCAAGGTTTCGGGGGCGCGATGATGGTTCCGGTCGGCCGCCTTGTCGTCCTCAAGACGGTCGCGAAAGCCGATCTCGTACAGGCAATGTCGCTGCTCACGATTCCGGCCGTGCTCGGTCCCGTGGTCGGACCGCCGCTTGGCGGCTTCATCGTCACGTACGGCTCGTGGCGCTGGATCTTCCTGATCAATGTGCCGATCGGTGTCATCGGGATGACCCTGGTGACGATCTTCATCGAGAACACGCGCGAGGCGACCTCGTCCCCGCTCGATCTGCGCGGCTTCCTGCTGACCGGATTCGGATTGGCGGGGCTGCTGTTCAGCTTCGAGGCGCTCGGCCGCAATGTACTGCCGGTTAGCATCGTGATGAGCGTGATGGCGGCCGGCTGCCTCTGCCTCGGCCTCTATGTGCTCCATGCGCGCCGAATCGATTACCCCATCATCGACCTTGCGCTGGTGCGTATCCCGACCTTCGCCGCTTCCGTGCTCGGCGGCGGGATGTTCCGGATGGGGATGGGCGCGCTGCCGTTTCTGCTCGCGATGTTGCTGCAACTCGTCTTCGGACTTAGTCCGTTCGTTTCGGGGCTCTTCACCTTTTCAAGCGCGGTCGGCGCGCTGATTATCAAGATGACCGTCGGCCCAATCATTCGCCGCTTCGGGTTCCGAAACCTGCTCGTCTACAATGGCTTCCTCAATGCGGTGATCATGACGAGCTATGCCTGGTTTCGACCGTCGACGCCGTACGCGTTGATCATCGCGGCGCTGTTGATCGGTGGATTCTTTCGCTCGCTCCAGTTCACGAGCCTCAACACGCTGGCGTATGCCGACGTGTCGCTCGCCGCGATGAGCGGCGCGAACACGCTGGCGAGCATGGCGCAGCAATTGTTCCTGAGCCTCGGCGTCGGGATTTCCGCACTGGTGCTGCATATGAGCCTGCGGATGCATCATACGACGGCGCTGGCATCGCGCGATTTTGTGCCGGCCTTCCTCATCACCGGTATACTTTCTTTCCTGGCGGGCATCTGCTTCGTGCCGCTCGATCGTCACGCAGGCGCGGAGGTCAGCGGGCGGCCTGCCGAATTCGCTTCGACGTTGCGCCCGGTCTCCGAGGCTGATTGAACCGTAGAACGATTTTTGTGCGGCGTTCTCTTGATGCGGGGCAGGTTCGCTCAAATTTTCGATCACGCACCCTCGATCGCACCGCGCGAAACTGCTCGAGATGATCGAGGTATTGCTGCGGATCATGGCCCCTGAGAACCCCTAGCCAATATGAAATTTGATCTTCATCGCTGCGTCGATCCTTTGCTCCAGCCAACTTCTTCCCGGAAGGCCGAGTGCGCTATATAGGCTTCAGGAGAGGATCACCATGCCAAAGCCGGAAATGGAATTTCATATTCCGCAGGATAGCGGATGGGAGCAGCTCAGCGAGAAGCGTCCGGGAATCTTTCAGAAGATTCTCAGCAAGGATGACGTGACCGGCAACTACACCCGCCTGATGAAATTCGAAAAGGGAGCGGATTTCAGCTTCGCCGGCGTTCTCACGCACGAGTTCTGGGAAGAGGTCTGGATCATCGAAGGCACGCTGACCGACCTGACGCTCGGCAAAACCTTCACCGCCGGCAGTTACGCCTGCCGGCCGCCCGGGATGAAGCACGGGCCGTATCGATCCGACACCGGAGTCCTGATGTTTGAGACGCGCTACTTTCTCGACGCCAAACCGTCCTGATCGGCGACGGTTAAACCCGCGGAGAAGTCCGCGGCGGAGAAGTATCATGGTCAAATTCTGCGTCATCTATGAGGGACGGCCGGAAGACCCGGAGAAGTTCGATCGCTACTACTGGGAAAAGCATCTGCCGATCGTCGCGCGATGGCCGGGGCTGCGCAGCATGACGATCAACAAGGCGCGCCAACTGAACGAGGGCATCTACCAGGTCGCCGAGATGTATTTCGACGATTTCAAGGCGCTCGAAGCAGCGATGGCCTCGCCGGAACGCATCGAGGCCGCGCAGGATCGTCTGAAGTTTCCGAATTTTTACGGGACGATTCGTTACCAGGTGCTCGAAGTCCGCGAGTTCCCGATCCGCCGATGAACTAGTGCGCCCATACCAGCTCAGGGTTGGATTCCCACGGATAGACGTGGACCATCCAGCCGAAAATCTGGGGATAGAATCGCCCGCCCGCTGAATCGCACGCGGCTTTGGTCGCGATCGATCCGTTGAAGCCGAATTTCGTCCGGTCGACGGTTCGCGGATCAGTCCCCTTGGGCGGGAAGCAGAAGTTGATATGTCGATGCCAGCGCGCAATCGAGAGCGGCACGCGTTCGTTGAGTTGATCCTGGGTCGCGTTGCGCCGATCAGTGTACATCGCGCCGATCAATTTGTACCCGCCGCCAAAAGTGCGCTCGTACAGTAATGACGTCGGCTCGGCGGGATTGAAGATGAACGCGGCCTTCAGCCCGTACCAATTTTTCGTGAAGTGCACAACCTTCATCTGTTTGATTTCCGGATGAAACGGCTTATAGCCGTCGGTCTCCGCGACTTTATAATCCTGATATTTGGCGAGCACGCGCCGCAACTCGGCGACGATCTTGTCGGCGCGCGCCCGGTCGGCGGGCGTCACTGGACGTGGATCGGTGAACGCCATGTGCAGCGCCATGTTGGACATGTGCGCCATGTGCGGGTCATGGTCCATGTCGTGCTCGGTGTCCATTGACATCGCTTCCATCTCCCCCGCTTTGATGTTGCTGCTGTCGGCCGGCATTATCGATGCGCCGCCCATGTTCATGCCTGCCATGCTGTCCGACGATCGCTGCGACGATGCCGACGTGGCGACGATTGCCGATGCGAGTATCAGCGGCGCGACGGACGCTAGCGATTTCATAGCCAACCCCCTAATCGATCCGGTTCGCGCGCCGAGGATATCAATTGCGGGAAATTTGTGGCAGTTAGCGGGGTGGCGTAAGTTTCGCGCCGGAGGACAGCCATGTATTACGAACCGGGACGCACGCCCCACAACCTGCCGCACGATCCTTTCAAATCCTGCGTGATACCGCGGCCGATCGGCTGGATCTCAACCATCGATGAGGCGGGCCGGCACAATCTCGCGCCGTTCAGCCAGTTTCAGAACGTCACCTTCGACCCGCCAATTGTGCTCTTCTGCGCGAATCAGAGGACGACCGGCAAGCGCAAGGACAGCGTCACGAACGCCGAGGCGACGGGCGAGTTCGTCTGGAACATGGCGACCTATGCGCTGCGCGAAGCCGTCAACCTGACGGCACAGGAAGTGCCGCCGGACGTCGATGAATTTGAAATCGCGGGGCTGACCAAAGCGCCATCGCGCATCGTGCGGCCGGCACGCGTCGCCGAATCGCCGATCCATTTCGAATGCCGCTATCTGCAGACGGTGCGATTGCCCGGCAACGGTGTGATGGGTCCGGCGAACGTCGTGTTCGGCCAGGTCATCGCGATCCACATCGCCGACGACGCCTTCCGATCCGACGGGTGCATCGACGTGCTGAAGCTGCGGCCGATCGCGCGCCTCGGCTACTACGACTACACGTCCATCGAGAGCATCTTCTCGATGCGCATCCCGGGCAGCGAGGCGATGAACGCCGGGCTCGAGGGCTCGAGCGAGAAGGCGGCGGCTATCCTCGGCAGACGCGCGCCGGTTTGAGACACGATCCCTTCAGGTAGTCTTGGCATCCTGAGCACGCGCGTAATCGCGGGTCAGGGGATGCGTCGCGACGTCGTCGATCAGCTCGCCGTTCACCACTACGCGCCGCCCGTCATTGAGCGAGGCGAGGTACTCCGCACCGCTGCGGATGTTGATCCTTGAGGACTGTTTCGCAGAGGGCATGGCCGATCCTTTCGTGGCTTTCCAAGCGTTTATCGGGCCGGAAATCGATCTCGCAGCCATCGCACGATGACACGTCCGGCTTCCGGCCTCCCGCCGCGGTTGGGTTTGGAGGGAAGCGGGTTCCCGAAATGGTCGGCATCGACCTGCTCGAGTTGCTTGTCCGACGCGGCAGAGCGTCGATAGATCGACTCCGAGTTCGATGGATAAATGTTGTGATCGCCGGTGAAGTTGATCACCAGTGTCGGCGCCTTGATCAACGCGATGTTGTCGAGAACCGCGGCACGCGACGAAAGTCCGGACCACGTGCTGAGCCACGCCCGCGGCGTTTGATACCGGCCAAATCCCGCCTCGGTGTAATTGAGCAGATCGGGACGCGGCGAAAAAAGCGATCCGTAGGTGCGCTGGGAGGGATCGATCGAAAGATCAGCAAACGCCGGGTTCGCCTCGGTCCGATTGATCAGCAAATAGCGCCCGCTCACCGCGCGCCGTGCGATGAATGTGCGGCGCTCCGGCGGCATCCGATCGAACGCCGAATCGCGAGTAAGCTCGGCGAAGTACCGTTGCTCCTCAATGTAACGCCGCGCGATCGCATCAATTCGGGCAACGCGCGCCGCTTGCGCCGCACGATAACGCTGCAAAAATTCCAGGCTGTACTTGCTGGGCTCCGGCGGCTCGCGGAAACCGTTCGCCGGATTGTACATGTCGAGCGCGGGATCGCATGAGAGCGGATCGGCCTCGTCGGTCACCGACGGATCGATCGCATCCTGAAGGACTTTGCCTTCGCCGAGATGGGCCGCGATTATTACCATCGCATCCGCGGGCGGCATCTCGAAGCGGTTGAGGTCGTATGGGTCACCGGCCGGAGTATCGCGCAGACGATTGGGCGGCGCGGTCACTGCCTGCGCCTGATAAAAAGTGTAAAGCGATCCGCCGCCGCTATTGCCGAGCAGGATGACGTTCTGAAAGCCGCGCTGCCGGAGAAATTTAAGCGCCGCCGCAATGTCGGCCAGCAGCATCTCGTGGATGCACGCGATGTCGTTGCCTGGCCATCGCCCCTCCTGTCCGAAGGCCGCGTACCCCGCCTCGAGCAGAAAGGGAATTGCATAATGCCGGCTCATGTCGGCCCGCGGATGCATCGCGCAGACGACGCTCTTCTCGCCGCCGCGGGTGTAGAGGACGCCTTTCGACTCGCCGCCGTCTTCGGCGCGCAGCGGCACGATTTCGGAGTTCGTTCCCGACGGCAGCGTCTCGAACGACATCAGCGAATGACCCAGCGACGGATATCTCATCAGAGGACCTATCGGCACGTCTCACTCCTGAAGTGGACGGCATCGCTGCGAGTCGACGCCGGTTTTGCGTCATATCTCGTCCCGATCCGACCTGCTGTCAAGCTCGCCGAACCGTTGCTCGTGAGGCATTTCGATTGCGTTTAGCAGTTCGATGATCTTATGCATTTCGGGTGAGCACCCGTACGATGCGTCGCACGATTCCGCCATTTCGCGCCGATCAGGTCGGCAGCCTGCTGCGCTCGGAGCGGCTCAAGCGGGCGCGCGCGAGTCTTCAGGCAGGCAGCATCAGCCGCGACCAACTCCGCGCAATCGAAGACACCGAAATCGAGGCGCTTATCCGGCGCCAGGAAGCGATTGGATTGGAGGCCGTGACCGATGGCGAGTATCGCCGTGGCTGGTGGCACTTCGATTTTCTGTGGGCGCTCGATGGATGCGAACGGTTCGCCGATGCGTCAGGTATCAGCTTCCGCGGCGCGACGACGACCGCCGACGGGATCCGCGTTACCGGCAAAATAGATTTTCCGGACAATCATCCGATGCTCGCGCATTTCAAGTTTCTTCGTGAGCATACGCGGCGCACGCCGAAGATGACGATTCCGTCGCCCGCGATGCTCTACGTGCGGACCGGGCGCAATCTGATCGATCGTGGCGTCTATTCCGACCTTGAAGGTTTCTTCGACGACCTCGCGAAGGCGTATCGCAAGGCGGTACGCGCCTTTTATGAGGCCGGATGCCGCTATCTACAATTCGACGACACCGCGTGGGCGTTTCTCTGTTCTCAGGAGCAGCGCGCCAAGGCGCTCGAGCGCGGCGACCGTCCCGACGATCTCGCTGCGAGCTACGCGCGCGTCGTCAACTACGCGGTCGGAGAAAAGCCGGCCGACATGGTGATCACAGGGCACGTATGCCGCGGCAATTTTCGGTCGTCGTGGATTTCGCAGGGCGGTTACGAGCCGGTCGCCGAGCGTCTGCTCGGCGGCGTCAATTACGACGGCTATTTTCTGGAATACGATTCGGAGCGCGCGGGTGGTTTCGAACCGCTCCGCTTCCTGCCGCGCGGCAGGAAGCTCGTGGTGCTTGGGCTGGTGACATCGAAGAGCGGCGAACTCGAGCCGCGCGATCTGATCAAACGGCGCATCGACGAGGCGGCAAAGTACGTTGCGATCGAACAGCTCTGCCTCAGCCCGCAATGCGGCTTCGCTTCGACCGAGGAAGGCAATTTGCTCACGGAAGATGAGCAGTGGGCAAAGTTGCGGATGGTGGTCGAGATCGCCGGTGAGGTATGGGGTTGACCTATGGCATGTAACGGAGTTCATCGATGAAGCGCAGCACGGATCGGATTCTCACCACGCATTGCGGTAGTCTCGCGCGCCCTAAAGACCTGCTCGACATGATGAAGGCGAAGCTCAGCGGGCAGCCGTTCGACGCCGACGCGTATGCGCGCCGGGTACGCAGCGCGGTCGCCGACAACATCAGGATGCAGGTCGACAAGGGCATCGATGTGGTTGCCGATGGCGAGCAGAGCAAGCCGGGGTTTTTCACCTATGTGAACGAGCGGCTGAGCGGCTTCGAGCCGCGGCCCGGCGGGGGCCTTGCGATGTTCGCTGATGAGCGTGCGGCGTTTCCGGAATATTATGCAGAGTACTTCGGGCAGGCGATGCTCGGCGGCGCGGTCGCGCCGATCGTCGCGATGGCCTGCACGGGACCGGTCAGTTATCGCGGCCAGGACGCGCTCAATCGGGATCTCGACAACCTGAAAGCCGCGCTCAAGGGGGCCAATGTCATCGAAGCGTTTGTTCCCGCAGTCGCCCCGAGCGGCGTCGGAATGAACGAATACTATCCGAGCGACGAAGCGTATCTGAACGCGGTCGCCGACGCGCTCAATGTCGAGTATCGCGCGATCGTCGATGCCGGGTTTCTGATCCAGATTGACGATCCGTTTCTATCAGACATCTACGGCGACTCGCGGTTGAACGCTGTCCAGCGTGATGAGCGGGCGGAGATGTATGTCGCAGCGATCAATCGCGGCCTGCGCGGTATCCCGCCGGAGAAGGTGCGCTTTCACACCTGCTACGGAATCAACGAAGGGCCCCGCGTCCACGATGCGCAGCTCAAGGACATCGTGCCGGCGATGCTCAAGATCAATGCCGACGCTTACTCTTTCGAGGCCGCCAATTCGCGCCACGAGCACGAATATCACGTCTGGGAATCAGTGAAGTTGCCGGCCGGCAAGATCCTGATTCCGGGCGTGATCACGCACGCGAGCAATATCGTCGAGCATCCGGAGCTGATCGCGGAGCGGCTCGTCCGCTACGCAAAAATCGTCGGGCGCGAGAACGTGATCGCGGGCGCCGACTGCGGCTTCTCTTCGCAAGCCACGTATCATCCAGAAGTGCATCCCACGGTGGTCTGGGCGAAGTTCGAGGCGATGGCGGAGGGCGCGCGCCTCGCGACCAGGCAGCTCTGGCGCTAGCGGCGATTATGCGCCGATCGCGGCCGCTCCTGCCCGCGCGATTTGAGCATCCTGCGGCGATTGAACACCCGAGACTCCGACCGCGCCGAGGCACTCGTTCTGCAGGAGCAGCGGGATGCCGCCCTCGACCGGCGTGACGCCGGGAAGCGACAGCACGCCGTAGCGCCCGCCCTTCAGCATCTCTTCGAAATTGAGCGTCGGACGCTTGAAGAGCGCGGCAGTGCGGGCCTTTTCGATCGCAACCGTCGCGGTCGGCTTGGGCGCGCCGTCCATCCGCTCGAGATAAATCAGATGACCGCCGTCGTCGACCACGGCGATGGTTACGTTCCATTCGTTCTTGCGCGCTTCGACCGCCGCCGCGGCGGCGATTTTCTTCGCATCATCGAGCGTAAGCGCCTGCTTGCTGATCATTAGTCGATCCCCTGTTTCGATTTACCGGCCGTCATGACCGGCCGGGAGCTGGCGGACAAACAAAGCATCAGTAGCACGCTTCGCCGTTCGAAAAAAAGAGTCGGCGGCGATCGATGGTGATGATTGGCGCGCTGGCATTTTGGCTCGGTTATTTGATAGCTTCCTGACAATCAGGAGCCTAACCACATGGCGTTGTTGCTGCGAGAAATCCCGAAAGATGATTGTCTTCGCGCGCTGGCGAAGGAATACCGCGAGCTCGAACCAAGTGCGGTCGAGACCCATCTCACGCTGCTTCGCGTCGCGGGCGACGTGCTGAACGCGTTCGAGATGCACTTCGCGCAGCATCATTTGTCACAGGGCCGCTTCGGCGTTCTGGCCATCCTCAAGATTTCACCCGGCCATCAGCTTCACGCCGCAGGTCTCGCCGAGAAAATTGGCGTCAGCCGCGCCACTATGACCGGCTTGCTTGACGGATTGGAGCGCGACGGTCTCATCGCCCGCCTCGACGAACAGGCGGACCGGCGCAAGACCACGATCAAACTGACGCTTTCCGGTCAGCGCTATCTCGAACGCATCCTGCCGGACCATTTTCGACGCGTGGCGAAGCTGATGGCCGCGCTCGGCGAGGGTGAGCGCAAGACCCTGATCCGGTTACTGCAGAAAGTCGCGCATGGCATTCCGGCTCTCATCGAACCGTCGGATCTTGAGCGCGCGGCGAAGTAAGTCAAAAAAAGTTAGGCATCGAACTATAAGGGAACTAGCGATGTACGATCGCCCGGAAAACGGCGCCACCTCGGGCGCCACTGACAGGACGGGCGCCAGTCACGACCGCCCAGCGCCCATGACTGAACAGGTAGGCATCGACGGGCCACGCGAGAGATCGCGCCGGCCGATCATCGCGATCTTGATGACGGTCATCGCGGTGGCCGCATACGTTGCCGGCACCAGGCTCTGGAATTATCTCGCATCCTACGAATCCACCGACGACGCGCAGATCCAGGGTTACATCGACCCGGTCAGCGCGCGGATCAACGGCACCGTGATTCGCGTCGCGGTCGATGACAACCAGCGCGTCAAGGCCGGCGAGCTGCTCGTGCTGCTCGATCCGCGCGACTATCAGGTCGCCGTCGAGCAGGCGCGCGCGAATCTCGCGCAAGCCGAAGCGCAGGTGAACGTCGCGCGGCAGAATTATGTCGCCGCGCAGGCGCAACTCCGCGAGGCCGAGGCATCGGATGTGCGTGCGCAGCACGATGAGCAGCGTTATCGGGCGCTAATCGACGAGCATGTCGCCTCGCAGGCGCAATATGATCAGTATGTCTCGGCGGCCCGAGTCAGCGCGGCGACCGTTGCCGCAGAGCGCGCTGCGATTGGCGCCGCAGAGCGCACGATCGAGTCACGCGAGGCAGACGTGCTTGCGGCGCGCGCCGTCCTCGACCAGGCGCTGCTCAATCTCGGCTACACCCAAATCAGGGCGCCCGCACGGGGCATCGTCGGCAAGCGCACGGTGCAGCTCGGCCAGCGGGTCGAGCCGGGCGAGCAATTGATGGCGCTGACGCAGATCGATCGCTTCTGGGTGATTGCGAATTTCAAGGAGACGCAGCTCGCGCGGATGCGCGCCGGACAGCCGGTCACGATCTATGTCGATGCCTACAACCGCCGCTTCAAAGGACACGTCGAGAGCATGCCGGGCGCATCGGGCGCGATGTACAGTCTGCTGCCGCCGGAGAACGCGACCGGCAACTATGTGAAAATCGTGCAGCGGCTGCCGGTCCGGATCCGTTTCGATGATGGCCAGCCCGGGATTGAGCTGTTGCGGCCCGGAATGTCGGTCGAGCCGACCGTTTGGCTTCGCTGATCGACCGTGAGCGCCGCGCCGCAATCGCGATCGGATTCCGCTCCCAGCCCCATCCCGCGGGCGTGGCAGACCCGGCACAACCGCTGGGTGGTCGCGTTGACGGTGACGCTCGCGACGTTCATGGAAATCCTCGATACGAGCATCGCGAACGTCGCTCTGCCGCACATCGCAGGCGGCCTGTCCGCGACCGTCGATGAAAGCACGTGGGTCCTGACTTCATATCTCGTCGCCAACGCAATCGTGCTGCCAGCGAGCGCGTGGGCCTCGACGTTGCTGGGACGCAAGCGCTTTTACATGAGCTGCGTTGCTATGTTCACGTTGAGTTCGCTGCTGTGCGGCCTTGCGCCATCGCTTGGGATGCTGATTGTCTTCCGATGCCTTCAGGGCGCCGGCGGCGGCGGACTGGCGCCATCAGAGCAGGGAATTCTCGCCGACACTTTTCAGGGTTCGGATCGCGGGATGGGCTTCGCAGTCTACGGGATGGCGATCGTGCTCGCGCCGATTATCGGGCCGACGCTCGGCGGCTGGATAACCGACAACTACGATTGGCGCTGGATCTTCTTCATCAACGTGCCGGTCGGAATCCTCTCGCTGTTCCTGAGCTACGAAGTCGTAGAGGACCCGCCTTATCTTGCAAGCGAGCGGCGCGCCGCCTTCGCGCGCGGCTTTCGCGTCGATTACATCGGTCTCGCGCTGCTCGCGCTCACCTTCGGGCCGCTGCAGGTGATGCTCGATAAGGGCGAGGAGGCAGGCTGGTTTCAATCGCACTTCATCGTGTTTTTCGGGACGATCAGTCTGGTTGCGCTGATCATGTGCATCGTCTGGGAATGGCATCACGAGCATCCGATCGTCGACCTGCGACTATTCAAGAATCGCAGCTTCGCCGTGGCCGCGCTGCTGATGTTCGGCCTGGGGATTATGATCTACGGCACCACCTTCATGTTGCCGGTGTTCGTCCAGGTGCTGATGGGCTATACAGCCGAGCTTGCCGGCCTGATGATCTCGCCGGGCGGCATCGTCGTGCTACTGCTGATGCCGCTGGTCGGCGTGTTGTCGGCGCACGTCGACGCGCGTTGGCTGGTGGCGTTCGGCTTCGCGGCAATGGCAGTATCGCTGTACATCCTCACCGGTGTCGATATGCAAATCGATTTCTGGCACGCCGTGATGCTGCGGGTTTACCAGTGCATCGGGATGGCGTTTCTGTTCATCCCGCTCAACACGCTCGCTTTCGCGGGCGCGAAACAGGAGGACAACAACCAGATTTCGGGGCTGGTCAATCTGATGCGCAACGTGGGCGGGAGCGTCGGCATCTCGATCGCAGCGGCGCTAGTCAACGAACGCGCCCAACTCCATCAGGAGCGCCTGGTATCACATGTTACAAACTACGATCCCGCGATGCGTGCGGCGATCCGCAACCTCGCGCATCAGCTCACACACGCCGGCATCAGCAGCGCCGACGCGACGGCGCATGCCCGTGCGCAAATCTATGCGAGCATCCAGGGGCAGGCGATGACCCTTGCGTTCATCGACGTCTTCTATCTGCTGGCGCTGCTGTCGGCTGTGCTGCCGCTGTTGCTGTTCCTGGTCAAGAAGCCGCCGCAGGGGGCACTGGCGATGCATTGAGGTGCGCGCGACGGAACGGCGCGCCGATTTCCCCCAACCTCGGCGCGCCGTCGTCGTAAGGCATCAACGCATGATTTCCGAAAGACCGCGGACGCTGCCGTAGCGGCCGGCATCCGTCAAATTCATCCCGTTCACATTCTTGCAATCCGAATTCGCCCGGAAAGGACCGGTCGGTCCGGACAGATGGACCCATGTCTCGTGTATGTTCTGCACGTCGATGATTGTGCCCCATGCGGCGTTGGTCCAGAACTCGCCTTCGCCAGGCACCTTAACCATCCCCTGGGGGTCATAGAAGATCTTCCACAGTTTCAGGTTCTCGTCGTAAAGCTCGGCCCACTTCGCGTTGCCGGTCTCCTTGTCGCAGTACAGCACGCGCTTGCCGTAGCAGTAACCGGCGCGCAGCGCTGGAATGTGCCGCGCATCGATGACGTAGACATCGCGCAGTTCCCACTTACCGACATCGGGCTTGGGGAAATAGAGCGGTGGTATGAAGTTGTCAAGGAATCCTGACTTGATGACATCCGCATTGGTCTGTTCGATTATGCGCGCATCGCCGAGAAACGTCGCATCGAACTTCGTGATGTTGCCGTTGAAGGCGCCATGCCGCGTATCGTCGTTGGTTGCATCCGAACCGAACACCGGACTGCATCGCGCCGCCGCCGAGAGGCGCAGCGTCCGCCGCAGGGCGGGCACGAACAGAAACGTATCTTCATTTTTGGTCTGATCCTGATAGAAGACCGTTAGGATCGCCGTGTAGCGTGCCTGCTCCGGCTTGGTCAGCTCAAAGTATTCCGTGTAATAGATGCCGGCGGCGTTGGGATCGGTGACCGGCCGGTTGGGATCCGCGATGTGGTCGTAGATGCGCAGCACCACGATGCTCTCGTTCTGGCTCACGTTGCCCATTCGATCGCGGAACACCTGGCCGACCGAATCATTGCAGATCAAGTATGGAACGTAGGCGAACCAGTCGTCCGCCAAAATCTTCCATCCCTTCATCGGCTCCTGCGGATTCGGGAATGGCATCCCGGCGACATAGTTGGTCAGGATATGCCGGCCGTCGGGCAACGTCTGGATTCCGACCTTGCCCGAATACTCTTCGGTCAGCTTCTTGTAGGTCGGTGGCCATTCATAATGATGCGTCGGACCGATCTCCATCGAAAATTCTGGTCCGAACTTCCACTCATAGGTGCCGGCCCATAACGCCTGCAGGCCGGGGTTCATGAACGCCTTGTACTGCTCCCAGTTCTTTTCGGTAATGATCGTGCCGACCGGGAGGGTCGCCTCGTTCTCCGCAGCCGCCGCGATCGACGAAAGCATCGCGACCCCAAGAACCAAGGCTGCAATCGCTGCGAGCACCCGTCCAACTTTCTGTCCCGTTGACATTTTACCCGTCCTCTCGGCCGATACGTCGGTTCGATCCCCCAAACCAACGCACAGGCCCCTTTTAATTCACTGCTGCTGCCCTCCGTTCCGAAAGCCCTTACCTGACGCAGTTCGCTGCATAACAGCGACTTAATTTTTTGTCAAACCAAACTAATTTGATTCGCATGACGCAGTCCGTCCCTTCCGTCTAGGTGACTGCCCTCAATCCTGTTTATCCGGTTAGAGCTCGAAAATTTTCTTCGGCGTCTTATGAACGCATTCGCTCGGCCCGTCAGCCTCGACGAAGTAGTTGTCGCAGAGCACGGCGACCACGTTCGACGAAATGTAGGGCGGATGGCAGGCGACGAACATGTCGCGCTCGAGCGTCATCGTCTCGTCGTCGCGGATCAACGGACGTTCGACTAGATCGTAGCCCTGGCCGTGACAATACAGCCTGAGCTCGGGCGGCTGATGTTTCGATTGCAGGAACTCGCGATGTGCCGCATAGATTTCCGCGCACGATGCGCCCGGTTTGAGACGCCGCAGCGTGTTTTCCTGCGCCGCCTTCGCAAGTTCGAGCCCGTCGACGAGCTCGCTCGGTGCCTTGCCGAATACCACGTTGCGCGAGATTTCCGCATAGTAGCCCTGACCTGAATTGTTCTCGATCAGGATATTCAGCGTGTCGCCAGGCTGGATGGTCCGGCCTTGAAAGTGATGCGGCCCATGCATCGCAGGCTCACCGAAACGCGCCGACGCGACCAGCAACACACCCTCGCCGTCGCTGCCGATACGATTCCCCTCATGCCGCGCGAGCGATGACACCTCGACGTCACGCATGCCAGGGTGGATCTGCCGAATCACGCGCGCGAAGACCTCGTCCTGCATCGCGCAGGTCTGTCTCAGGATCTCCCGCTCCTCGGGACTCTTGATGGCTTTGCATCGCTCGATGAATTCGCCCTCGTCGACCAGCTCGGCGCGTCCGGCGAGTCCTTCGATAAGGCCGCTCGCGAAGCCATGCGGCCATTGACCCGCGCGCACCAGGCCAATCCTGCGCCATCCTCTGCGACGCACTTCATCGAGCACGATGCGCGCCTCGTAATCGTGCGTGAACTGCGCCGAGTAGAAGGCCGCCGTATTGATCACTTCGCCGACGCCCGGGTGATCGGGTTCGTCGCCGCACAAGCGCCGCCGCTCGCCGATTCCGCCATGCTGGATAATCGTCATCAGGTCGTCAGCCGGAAACAAAACCACCTGCATGTAAGCGCCGACCGGGAACCCGGTGATCCAACGCACCGGACCGCCGAGGATCGAGTCGCCGTTCGCCTGGAAGATCAGCGCCTCGATGCTGCGCTCGCGCATCCGATCGCGCACGAGCTTCCAGCGTCGCTCCATCTCGCTCCGTGAGACGCGCGCCAACACGCGATCCGATTTGTCCATGATGGGTCTCCTCGTTCGAGGCTTGCCGCCGTCAGCAGCGCCGCTCAATATGCCACGATTGCGGCTCGCAGCGGTAAAGGCTTGCGCATCGAGTCGCGAAATTGCGGTTTGTGACTGACTGTGCGATTAGATCGCTCAACACTGCTTTCAGCCGCGAGGTGCATCATGAAGATAGTCGTCTTTGGCCCGGAACGAAGGACCGGCGCGATACGCGACGGGTCCATCGTCGATCTCTCCTACGCCTACGCCCGCTATCTTCGCGATCGCGGCGAGCGCCACGCGATCACAACGGCAGCCGCGCTCGTCCCGCCCGACCTCGCGCGCTTTATCGAAGGCGGTCCGCGAGTGCTCGAGTACGCACAACAAGCGTTGGATTATCTGCCGCAAACCGATCAACTTGGGCCGCGTGGCGAGAAGCTGGTCCATGCCGCAGGCGAGGTACAACTTCACGCACCCAAACCCTCGGGTGCGAAAATCGCTTGCGCAGGCAGCAACTTCGCTGATCATGCCGCCCGGATGGCTGCGAATCTCGGACTCCAGCCGAAGATCGCAGGCGCGGAGAGTGAGATCGCCGCGAACATCCGCCGCAACGGCATCTGGGGATTCTGGAAGGTCGGACGCGACGCAGTCGGCCCCGACGGCGAGGTGGTCTATCCCGCGATTACGAAGCGGCTCGATTACGAAGGCGAGGTCGCGATCGTGATCGGCAAGGACGGCAAGGACATCAAGGCGGCAAACGCGCGCGACTATGTCTGGGGCGTCACGCTTTTCTGCGACTGGAGCATACGTGATTTACGCGAAGCGGACGGGCCGTACAAGTTCGCGATGGCCAAAAACTTTGACACCTCGCATTCGCTCGGCCCCTGCATCGCGGCGGGCGAAGGAATCGACCCCGGCAATGTGGACATCGAAACCTTCGTGAACGGCGATCGGCGTCAGAGCTACAACACGCGCGCGATGATCTTTCCGTTCGGCGAGTTGATGGAATATCTGTCGCGGGACTTCACGCTGCACGCCGGCGACATCATCAGCGGCGGCACTGCGGCTGGGACCGCGGCCGATTCGAGTAAGCCGCTGCCCGATCGAACCTTCCCGCCCGAGCTGTTTTTGAAGCCGGGCGATAACGTGGAGGTCCGCTCGCCCGCGGTCGGCTCGCTGCGCACGCGCATCGTGGCGAAATAATCAGGTGAAAAATTCAGACGGGGATTTGGTTATGACCCAGTCGTTGACGAATTTCAAACCGCGCGAGGACGATCGCCCGCTGTGGGATGTGGTGATGTCGGTCGCTGGCTATCCGATGGTGCTGGCGGCTCGGCAGATGAAATTGTTCGAGCTGTTGGCGGAGAAGCCGATGACGCTTGACGAAGTCTGCAATGCGAAGCATCTGCCGCGCCGCGGCGCCCTCGCGGTACTGACGCTCTGCGCGTCGCTGCGGCTTGTCGCGCTGCGCGATGGACGTTATTCGCTCACCGCGCTCGCCGAGGATTACTTGCTGCCGTCGAGCCCGACCTATTTCGGATGGCTCTACGATGTCTGGACGCCGCTGGTGGGCGTTTTCACGCCCGAGACGCTGATTAGGGCTGTAAAGACCGATTCGCCACAAGGACCGTTCGCCGATCCGGCGGGCGCGTTCGGCGAATGGTACGCCGAGCAGGCGGCAAATTTCATCCGCGCGATGCACAGCGTGAGCGTCGGCCCGTCGCTCGAATGGCCGCGCCGCGTCGATCTCTCGAAAAGCCGGATGCTGCTCGATGTGGGCGGCGGCTCGGCAGTCCATTCGATCGGCGCGGTCAGCGTCTGGCCGAATCTCAAGGCGACGATTTTCGACAAGCCTGCGGTGTGCGGGGTTGCCCGCCAGTTCACCGAGCGAAACCGCGTTTCGGATCGGATTACAACTCATGAGGGCGATTTCTTCGAAGATCCGTTTCCATCCGCCGACGTGCACTTCTATTCGCAGATTTTCCACGATTGGCCGACGGACAAATGCCGCCTGCTGGCGCGCCGAAGCTTCGAGAGCCTGCCGCCGGGCGGTCGGATAATCGTTCACGAAGTGCTGCTGAACGACGATCTGACGGGTCCGTTCGCCGCCGCCGCGCTAAATATCACGATGCTGATGGCGGCGCCGCGCGGCGCGGAACAACTGAGCGGGCGGCAGATCCGGGAAATTCTCGAAAGCGCCGGCTTCCGCAGTATCGAGGTGATTCCGTCATTCGGCTACTGGAGTATCGTCACCGGAGTGAAGCCGTAGGCGGAGCGCCGCGGCGCGCGAGCGGATTGCGCCGCATGAAATCGAGCAGGTAGCGGTTCCATCCGACCGGCCATCGTCCATGATGCATCAGGCCGAGCCAGTAGCTCAAGGGATGATGGAGCAGGCTCAGGCCGGCGTTCGAATTCGATCCGCATGAAACGTCGCAGAGACGGACGCGCCGGCCTGATGAATCGATAATTACGTCGCGAACTTTCACGCCCGCCGCGCGCAGCTCCGCGGCCATCTTCTCGCCGTTCGGACAAAGGCCTTCGACATCGCAGTCGTTGTGGAGGTGAAGGATCGGCACGCGTGGATTGCGGATTTGAATCTGCGCGTTGCTTGACGGCGTCGACGCGACCGGCGTCTGCGGACAGGGGTCGGTGAACGCGCCGAACGGATCGGGCGCTGAGTAGACGGCGGCGGCGGCAATCGCAGGCCGATTGAGCGCGTAGAGGATCGCCATCGCCGCGCCGTTGGACCATCCCGTCATATAGATGCGATCTGTGTCGACCTCGCCAGCCGCGATCTCCTCTGCAATGAAATGATCGATCGCGGCCGCATCGGCGTTCTCCGCCGGGGCGTGAACGATCAGAAAACGGTACCAGTTGTCCCATCCCGTGCCGTTCCGATCCGCGGCTGGATAGGCGTGTGCGGTCGCGCGTCCCTGCGGCGCGAGCACGATGAAGCCGGGGCGCGCAGGATCGCCGCTCAATGCATAGCTGTTCTGGAGATCGAGCAGGCCGGTGCGCGCGACGAGGTTCGCCTTGAAGAGCGACGGATGAAGAAAGACCACGAGCGGCAGCTTCGTCTCCGGGCGCTCCGACCGCGGCCGATAGACACACGCGTAGCGATCTGTGCCGTCGTTGTCGCGCCACGGCCCGAGCATCCGGCCCGCGCCGCAATCCGGCTTGACCGAGAAGAACAGGTGCGCCGGCGGGCTTCCGAACGGGCCGCAGCCCGTGACAACGGCGGCGATTGCGCGCGCGCCGATCGCCGCAAGCGCGGCGATCAGCGCGCAAATGCAGACCTTTGATAAACGATGCAAATCAGATTGGTTCGGCGTCGATCAGGACGAACGCCATCACGGCGGGCCTGTCGGAGCGATTCGACCAGGCATGATAGGTGCCGCGCTGGATCATCACGTCGCCCGCGCGCATCAGGGTCTCGGCCTCGTCGAGCATCGCCCAGATTTCGCCTTCCAGGCAGATCGCGTAGTCGACGGTGTTGGTCCGATGGAAACCGGGATGGATGGCGGTACGCTCCGGCGTGACCTCCATGTCCCGCTTCTTCATCTCCTCGGGAGTCGCCGGCTGGCGCGACTTGTCCGGAGGAAATTCGACGATCCGAAAAACGCTGCCGCCGCGATGCTGTGGTGGAGTTTTTTCAATCACGCCGTCGGGGACAGGATCTTCATTGCCGCGATTCGACGCGGGCGCGCGATCGGTGATCCAGAGTCCGGCGCGCATCGGCGCGTCGGGCGCGGGATTGGCCGGCATCAATTGATCGGAAACGATGATTGAGCGGCCCTGTGAATTATGACCGGTAACGATGCGGCGCACTTGCCTGGCCATGATGGTTCCTCCCGTTGAATGGTGTTCAAATTCGCATTTCCCACGCAGGTCGGCCTATCTTACATCAATCCTGATGCATCACGCGGGAGGTCACGTCCGATGCGGGCGCTATTGACATGTCTCGACGGTCTCTGGTAGCCGCTCGGATTGGGGGATTAACTAAACTGAGCGGCCTTGCGACAGTCTGATGGACTTGGGCACGCAGGCCGATTCCCGCAGCGGGTGTTCCTTGTCAATGCCGGACGCCAATTCCGAGTATCGGCGCGCGCTGATGGAGCGCGATCGGGTTCGCATATTGCTAACGACTTGCAGCAATGTGGTGTCAAGAGGCGATCTCAATGAAATTGCCATCGAAGCCCTGCGTGGGATGCCTCATTTCGTCGACTGTTGCGGAGGCGGGATTATTATCTTGTCGCCGGACGCCAGGGAGATAAAACTTTTGAAGTTGACAGGTACTCTGGCTTCCCTCTCCGAAAACGCGATCGAAAGCGCATTTCGTAACGGCCGTCTGGCCGAGACCGCAAACCGCGGCTATGCGCAACACGCGGAAAGATTCCTAAGTTCCGACGAAGCTTTTCACCGGCAGCTCGGCGATGTAGTCGCGGCGGCCGCCCGCGCCAGCAGACTGTCGGGCTTCGTGCTGGCTGCGCGGCCACCCGGCAGCGCGCGATTTACTGAAGACGATTTGGAACTGATTCTTACCCTGGGGCGCGCGATCGCTGTATCGGCCGACAACTCCCATCTAGTGCGAGCCACCCTGGATAATGAACAACGGATGCGCGAATTGCTTTGGCGCCTAGTCGATCTTGAAGAAAACGAGCGCCGCCGAGTGGCGGGTGAAATCCACGACTGGATGAGTTCGCAGTTCATGGACTTCTATTACGGACTGCGCCATCTGCAGGAACTGTATACGCAGGGTGGCACGATTCCCGCCCAAAGGCTGCTCGAGCTTACCAAAGCGGCCCGGCAATGCGCGGATGACATGAGACACTTCATGAACCGCCTCCATCCTACCGTTATCGACGATTTCGGCTTCGTTACGGTCCTCAAGGAGCATGTCGCGGCGCTGCGGCAGCGTGGCTATTTTGCAATCAAGCTGACCGCCCCGGAAGACGATTGCGGGCAGCTTTCTCGCGAGATCAACATGACCCTCCTTCGCGTTCTGGAGGAGGCCACGGCCAACATCCGGACGCATGCTGCGGCGAGCCAGGTCGACATTTCGTTTCAACTCGATCGCGGCGAGGCCGTGCTGACCATTCGCGATGACGGCCGCGGTTTCGACCCGCGCGTTTGCGAACGCGGCCATTTCGGCATTTTCTACATGCACGAGCGCGTAAAGGCCTGCGGCGGCGTGCTGACGCTTCGCAGCAATCCAAGCCATGGGAGTTTTCTCGAGGTCAGACTCCCGATTTCGTGAAGCACGATGGCTCGCGATTCCCACCCCGGACCAGTCAGGGTTCTTCTGGTTGACGATCATGTAGTCCTGCGCGAGGCGCTGCGCCTGATGATCGAATCCGACCCGGCTTTCAAAGTGGTTGGAGAAGCGGGTGATGGCAAGAGCGCCCTGATTGAAGTTAGACGCCTGAAACCTGACCTTGCGATCGTGGACCTAAAGATGCCGGGGCTGGACGGGCTCGACGTAATTCCCCGCATTGGCGATCTAAGCCACGGTAAGACGGCCACCGTGGTTTTTTCGATGTATGACAACCCGGCCTACGTGCGCGCTGCGATTGCTGCCGGAGCCAGGGCCTATATTTTGAAAAGCATCGATAAGGAAGAGTTGTTCGCCGCTCTACGCGCCGTGAGCGAAGGCCGGGCTTTTATCCAGCCGCAGCTTGCCCCCTGTTTCGTAAAGCAAGAGTTGCTCCAGGAAACCTCAATCTACCGGAACATGAGCGTTCGTGAAGAGGAGGTTTTGAACCTGGTTGCGGATGGTCTCACCAACCGCGAGATCGCCGAGCGTCTCGCGATTTCCGAGGAGACGGTGAAAACTCATCTAAAGCGGCTTTACCAGAAACTCGGAGCGTCCGATCGCACCGAAGCGGTGGCCATCGCCCTTCGGCAACGGATAATCTAGCATTCACAGCTTGGCCCACTCGCGCCAGACGACCTTTTAGACCGTCAAAGACCGCTTGACCGATGAGGCTTGGTCTACCTCAAAGCTTTCGAATACGGTGAACCAGCTATCAGACGTTTGCGTTTGAGGGCGGAAAAGCTTTTTCGATTCCGGCGGGCGGACCTGAAACGTCGCCCCTCAACCCAAAAACCGCCGCTGTTTCCGCCGCGCCACTTACTGGGGAATTCGCTTCAGAAGCAACTGCGTGCACGCCGTCCATCAGGGCGGCAAGCCGACCACAGACTCTATCTCCACGCGGGCACCCGCACCCGGACGGTGGCGGCCAGGTCCCATGAAATCGGAATTTTGCGGTTGGATAGCTGGTCTGCCCAATCGCGAATCGAACCCCAATTGACCGATTCGTAGCACGCCCTTCGCACGAGCCTGTTAACGAGCTCCGCGGAAGCGGGCAGCCAAAGCGGTGGTTTGTGCGGCCAGCAAGTGCGCATCCAATCCCACCGCCACGAATAGCGCTCCATTATCCAAATAGCGGCGGATCAAGGCTTCGTCGCGAGCCATGGCGCCCGGCGCCTTTCCGATGCTCAGGACTTTCCGGAAAGCATCGAGGGTCGCATCCTGCACCACGGCGTTGGCGGCATCGCCCGGATAGCCGAGAGAGGCAGCGAGATCGGCGGTGCCGATAAACACTCCATTGACTCCTTCAACCGCCGCGATTTGTTCAAGGTTGTCGAGTCCGCGCTTGCTTTCGACCTGCACCAGCACGCACATCTGTTCGTTGCTCTCGGTCACATAATTCCGATAGCGTCCCCAGCGCGCCGCCCGCGCACCCCCGACTCCGCGGATGCCGGCGGGCGGGTAATAGCAGGCCCGCACCACTTCGGCCGCCTGTTCGGCGTTCTCCACCATGGGCACCAGCACCGTCTGCACTCCCAGGTCGAGATATTGTTTGATGGTAACCTGATCCGCCCACGGCACCCGCACAACCGCATCGCATTCCGGATAGCCGGAGATCGCCTGCAATTGCCCGACGATCGTGACCAGCGTATGGGGCGAGTGCTCGCCATCGATCAGCAGCCAATCGAAACCGGCGCCCGCACAAATCTCGGCGCTGTAGGAATCAGTCAGCGCCAGCCAAAAGCCGATCCGAACCCGACCTTCTTTGAGCACCAATTTGAAACGATTTACAGGTGTTTTCACAAACCCTCACGGCCATGCCAAGCGGGCTCTCCGTTTCCATCGCAGTTTGCGCAGGCTGATAGCGCTTGGCGGGATCAGACGAACCTGAAGCTGATCGAACCCAGAGTTCCATAGTCGGCGTGAAAAGTATCCCCCGGTGCGGCGCTGACCGGGCGCGTAAAAGAACCGCCCAGCACGATTTCGCCTGCCGCCAGATATTCGTCCCACTGGCTGAGTTTATGCGTCAGCCAGACCACGCCGTTCGCCGGATGATTAAGCACGCCGGCTGCGACGCCGGTCTCCTCGATCACGCTATTTTTGGAAAGCAGCGCGCAGACCCATCGCAGATCCACCTCTGCGGGGCGGATCGGGCTTGATCCGAGCACGACGCCCGCGCCGGCGGCATTGTCCGCGATGGTGTCCTGCACTTTGCGCATCGTTTTCGTTTCCGGATCGATGCGTTGGATCCGGGTATCAATAATTTCCATCGCTGGCACTACAAAATCGGTGGCTGCAAGGACCTCGAAGATAGTGACCTGAGGTCCCCGCAGGGGTTTGCCGAGAACAAATGCAAGTTCAACTTCGACCATCGGCGTGATGAACCGGTCGAACGGTACATCGCCGCCTTCCGCGAAAAACATGTCGTCAAAAAGTGTTCCGTAATCCGGTTCCGTAAGCTGCGCCATCTGTTGCATCGCGCGCGAAGTCAACCCGATTTTGTGTCCGCGCGTGAAACGGTTCTCCTGATGCTTGATTGCGGCCCAGGCCCGGCTGATTCGATAGCCGTCGGCGACCGTCATTTCCGGAAAACGTTTTGAAAACTGGCTGATCTGCTTGCGCTGTTTCTGAGCGGAGTTCAATTCCGCCGCCAGCCGGTTTACCGTATCATTATCGAGCATGTTTGGCCCAATCCGGTCGGGGCCGGAAAGGGAGCCTGCCGAAGCTCATGGCGCGCTGCCGGCTTTCCGGCCAGACCGCTCATTCCTCGACGAAGTGACTCATAATGATCGGGAGCATCGCATCCCAACGCTGCAACTGGGCCCAATGACCACAGCGGTCGAGCACGTGTAACTCAGCGTTTTTCAAATGCTGCAGGAAATACAAACTGGTCTCCAGCGGCACCACGCGGTCCTGACGGCCATGAATCAGCGCCACTCGGTGCGGCATACGGGCCAAAAACGAGGGCGGTACGATCAGGGAGTCCATGCCGTTGCGCATCGATTCAAAGGCATTCTCCTGGATCGCGCGCACTTTTGGATCGGTCGCAGTCTTGAAACGGGCCTGCACAATATCTTCCAGCCCGGGAAATTGGGACGGATCATGGACGAAGCTGTGGATCAGCTCGCGATAACGGCCCAAGCGCGGATCGTGATAAAAAGATAGCAGGCGCACCAGTTCCGGCGTGCGCGACATGGGCGCGCCCACCGCACCCATCAGCATCACGCGCTTGAAGCGCTGTGGCGCCTCCAGCAACAGATGGAGCGTCAGCGCTCCGCCCATCGAATTTCCCACTATATGGGCGGACTCGATCTCCAGATGATCCATCATGCCCAGTATCTGTTCAACCCGTAACCCCATCCAGGTCAGCGCGTGGGTTGGCAGTGGATTGGGATAGTCAGATTGGCCAAAACCCACCATGTCCGGCGCAACTACATAGAACTTGCCGCTCAGATCAGGAATGCAGTTCTGCCAATTCGAAGCGGCGCTTGCCCCCGGGCCGGCGCCATGAAGCAAAATCAACGCGGGTGACTTGGGATCGCCTGCGACCAAAGCGTTGCTCGTCAGCTTGCCTGAAGGGATACGCTTCTCGACAAAACTACCGGCCATTCTCAGTTCTCCTCATGTCAATCAATTCAGCACCGAATTGGCCGATGGGTTGGAAAATCTCATTTACTGCACAGCCTCGGTTAAACACCTGCGTTAAGCCTTCTTTATTGAGATCATTCATCAGGCTTCCGGCATAATAAGAAGCGGCTTGATGACCTTGCCGACCTCCGATGCTCGGCAGGCTTCGTTAATCTGCTCGAAGGGAAATTTGCCGATCAGCTTGTCAAACGGGAAACGACCCTCCTGATACCATCGCAACATTTGCGGAATGAAAATCTGCGGATCGGAATCGCCTTCCAATACGCTCTTTACGCCGACGCCCCGCATCAGGAGGTCCATCAGCTTGAGGCTTAAAACGCCATCCGGAGGCGGAACGCCGATGATCCCCAACAGGCCTCCCGGCCGAAGCGCCTGAATCGCGGTGTCCATCAGTTGCGGCCTGCCTGTGGAATCCAAAGCGTGATTGACACCGCCATCGCTCGCCTCGCGGAGCGCGACGAGCAGGTCCGGGGTTTCCCTGGGATTGATCACCTGCGTAGCGCCAAGAGACAGAGCGAGCTTGGCACGCTCGGGATTGATTTCGATGACGAACGCCTTGGAGGCGCCGATCGCCACCGCGGCCAACAGTCCGGCAAGACCGACAGCGCCGGCGCCGAAAATGGCGATCGACTGCCCCTTGCGGAAACGGAGTGCGTTGACGACGGTGCCCGCGCCAGTCTGGATGCCGCATCCAAGCGGTCCCAGCAGCTCGAGCGGCAGGTTCTTGTCCACCACCACCGTGTTGCGTTCGTGTGCGACGGCGTAAGTTGCGAACGATGACTGGCCGAAAAAGTTGCCGTACAGCATCGAGCCGTTGCAGGATAAAGGTGATGATCCGTCCAGCGGCCGCACGCCGCTAAAGTTGTTGGGAATGAGCTGTTCACAGGCTGACGGCAACCCCAGCCGGCAGGCCGTGCAGATGCCGCAGGAGTTATAGCTCAGGACAACGTGATCGCCGACCTTTGCGTTCTTGACCCTGCTGCCGACCGATTCGACGATCCCGGCGCCTTCGTGACCAAGCACGACCGGCACCGGCACGTTGAAACCGTCCCGCACCACGAGGTCAGTGTGACAGATACCAGCCGCGACAATGCGCACACGAACTTCGTCATCTCGCGGCGGAGCGACCTCGATGTCCTCGAGCCGAAACGGCTTGCCCAGTTCGCGAACTACCGCCGCCCTGGCTCTGATAGGCTTCGCTGATGCCTTCATACGTTTTTTCTCCGTCGTCCCGCTGGCACAGAATAAACTCTGACGCTCTCTGAATTCGTCTATACACTGTAAATATCGAGCACCGTCGGAATTGTGTCGTTGTATACCAAGGTTTTTTTGCGCCGGATCCGCCACGAGGCGCCGTGGGCGGCCAGTACGTATTCGTAACGGCCGAAAAAATGGCTCATCACCCCGAAGCGGAAAAGGTGAGTTACCCAATTCGCAGTCACTTCAACCAGCGTGTCATCGATCTGTCTGACCAGAACGTTGCTGACAAGATGACAGGTGCGGGGCAGGGGCGTGGATGCCGGCGAACGTTCGGTGCGAATCCGGAACACCCGATCCTCGAGACCGGTCCGGTCCGGATAGTACATCAACGAAACTTCTCCGTGAGGATCGGTGGAGTACTCGTGCTCTGAATCCCAACTGGGAATCCAATACTCAGCGCTTTCCTCGTACAGGGCCAACCAGGCATCCCATTGCTGGGTATCCAGGTAAAGCGATTCGCGGTAAAGAAACTCTTCTATGGCGCGCACGTCCACGCTGCCAACAGTCCCACGGATTTCCATCACGCCAGCTCCGGCAGAACAGGCGCCATCAACTCTAACCAGCGTCTGTGTTGGGGTAGCAGGACTCCTTCATCCTCGACCTTTGCCCCGCTGCGGAGCGGCTTGAGCCCGAGCGCCGTTGCTCGTTCATCTGCACCGTCTATCTCGTGAGCTGAGCCTCGGCTGAAGTCGCTCCAGCGCAGAATACGGTAGTTCCGGTAGCCGATCTGCGAAGCGTTGAATTCAGACAGATCGTCGGGTGTCGCCATGCCGCTGGCGTTGAAAAAATCCTCGTACTGGCGCAACCGTTTCGAGCGCTCCGCCCGCCCCTCGCCGACCGGCGCGAAACAGTAGATTGTCACCTCGGTCTTGTCGACCGTCAGTGGACGAATGACCCGGATCTGGGTGCTCATCTGGTCCATCAGGAACAGATTTGGGTAGATCAGCAGGTTGCGAAGGTAGCCTGTCGCCCAGGCTGCGCGCGTCTTACCCATGCGCTGCTCAAGTATCTCTCGATGCGCCCAGAGCGGGCTCGCTTCGGGATTGGTCCATTCGCTCCAGAGAACCGTGTGGCCCCGTCCGAGGTCATAGAAGCCGCCCGCGGATCTAAAGATGGCGCCAGCGTTGCGCGTTTCCACCATATTGGCAGCGGTTTCGCGCTCCTTTCGATGATTGACGGTCGCCACGTAGTTAGCGTGGACGGAGCGGACGTGGAGACCGTCGAGCCCGTTTTCCGTGGAGCACTTCCAGTTGCCGTCGTAGGTGTAAGTGGAACTCCCTTTTAATACCTCAACGCCATGTGGCGACTGATCAACGATCAGATCGATGAAAACCTTGCTCTCGGCCAGATGATCGACCAGCGGCTCGGCATTCGGATTGAGGGTGCCGAAGATAAATCCCCGATAGCTCTCCACATTGACCTTGCGCAGGCCGAGCGCTGACTTGTCGAACCCGTCGGGAAATCCTGCTCGTGCTTCCGATACCGCGGAACGGAGGTTGCCCTCGAGATCGAAAGTCCACCCGTGGAATCCGCAGGAGTAATCCATTGCCGAGCCCCGGATCCGGCGGCAGAGCCTCGATCCACGATGAGTGCAGATGTTGACCAAGCCACCGATCCTGCCTTCTCCGTTGCGATTGACGATGACGGGCGTGCGACCAATCCAGGTCGTAATGTAGTCGTAGGGTTTTGGAATCTGGCTCTCATGCGCAAGGTAAACCCAGGTTTTCTCCCAGATCTGTGGAAACTCTGCCTCGAATAACGCCGGATCCGCGAACGGTCGCCGGTCCAAGGCTCGGGTACCCCCGGAACCAAAAGCGATGAAACGCTCCGTTTCGAAGTCAACGACGTCGTTCATGCCGTGGTCTCCTGTTATTACCCGCCGGTTCCCGCTTCTTCAGCCAAGTGGCTGCGGTCGAAGAAACGATCCGCAAAAATGGTGTCGCGCGCCATCCCCCGCTTAATCAGCGCGGCCTCGGCGGCATCGACCATCGGAGGCGGACCGCAAAGGTAAGCTTGCGCGCTTTTTACGTCCGGCACCTGATCGAGATACTCCGTCACCATTCCCCTGGCGCCCGTCCACGGTGAGCCAGGATCCTCCATTGATAGAACCGGCAAGAGCTTAAACTCTGCCTGCCAATTGCGGCCGATGGCCGCGATCTCCTCGACGCAAAACAGATCCTTGAGGGTCCGAGCGCCGTAGAGCAGCGTCACCGGTCGTGTCTCCTCCGACACCCAGCGCTCCAGCATGCACTTGAGCGGCGCCAGACCACTTCCGCCACCAACCATAACGATGCGCCCCTGCCCCTTGCGCAACCTGAAGGTTCCAAAAGGGGCGCGCATCGTCAGGGGCGCGCCCACCCGATCTTGGCTGAACAGCCAGCCGGTGAATGCGCCGCCGGGGACCTTGCGTACGTAAAAGATAGGCTCGAGCGTCGAGCCTTCCTCCGGCCAACCGGCAAAGGAATAGCTTCGCGCACCTTGCACTGCGTCACACTCCAATTCCGCGAACTGCCCCGCCACGAACGTGACCGGTCGGTTGAGCCTCAATCTCAATTCCACGATGTCGTGAGTCATCGGCACTACAGACGCAATGGCCGCTTCGAACAAAGTCGGTGGCGGCCCGACTTCGCTGATCAGGCCAGGAAGTGTAATCGTAAGGTCTCCGTGCGGGATGCTCTGGCAGCCAAGGCGCCAGCCATTTGCGATTTCATCGGCGCTTAATGCGACCGCGGAAGAATTCAATTCTCGAATATCGCCCGACTTCAACTGGAATCGGCAGGTTCCGCAGGTGCCCACTTTACAGTCGTGTGGAAAGGCGATCCCGGCTTCCAGAGCCGCCTCCAGCACCGTTCGAGCGCGCGACACAGAAAAAGAGAGCGCGTGCGACTCGATGAATACCGTATTGCGCCGTGGAACCGCCTTTCTTCCACCGAAAAGAAAACTCAACACTTTAGGTTCTTAGCCTGATTTAGACTCACATCATGCTTCCGAAAGCGGCTCTCCACGCTGACCGCAACTAAAGAAGTCAAAACCCTTCCAAAAGGAAACGACATGCGATCGGAGCTTACCTCCTAACTTTGCCTGCAAGCAGAGACTACGCCGCCGAGGTTCGATGTCGCGGCTGCGATTCGCCTTCGTTGAGCCATAGCGGCCACCCAGCCTTTGTATTGGCCTCCATGGCGAGCTTGCGCTCGTTTGCCGACGCGAAACGTCGATCCCAATCCTTCAGAAGCGGCTTGGCGATGAATCGGAACCAGACCGGCGGCACGAGACCCGCTAAAAAACACAGAAACAGCGAGGGCATTTGCGGCGCATCCGGCTCCGGCCGGAGATCGTGGAAGCGGGTATACCCATCTAGATGATGATTGATGTGGTTGGTAATCTCGACGCCCAGCGAACGTGCGATCGCGCCAAGGTGGTTCCAGGCATGGTGTTTCTGAACCGGCGCGCCCTCGACGCGGATCAGGCCGTAATGTTGAAAGTAGTTGAAACCCTCGACTAAAATTTTCGCCAGAAGCAGGGCGAAGGCCGCGACAAAGGCGGCGCTTAAACCGGCAAAGATGCCGCAGGCCAGCGGGATGCTGAGCAAAAGAAGCAACGCCTGATAGTTACGATTGCTCCAGTGCCAGGCTGAATGGCTCATTTTACCCAGACGCGCCGCCTCGCTCGCAAACGCGTCCTTGTACGCTCCCCAGGTTGCCCGGAACACGAAATGATACATGGACTCTCCGCGCAAAGGCGTGTCCGAGTCACGCTGCGTATCCAGATGCAGGTGATGGGTCATGACATGGCCGATGTCGCGGTTCGGATCCCCGTAGAAAGTGTTGAGAATCTGCGCGATACGGCGGGGAAACCAATGCCGGCGGTGCATCAATTCATGAGCAACAGGAAGCGTGGGAACCGCGCCCAGCCACGTCAGTGAAATGATGGAGCCGGTGATTCGCGCCCAGGCGCCAGGACCAGTCAAGGGGTTGCTGCCGACGCTTACCGAATAAATGAAGGCAGCGTAAAGCGCCACCATCAATACAGCCTGCGAATAAAGCGGTACGTCGGCCGACAATTTATTGCTTACGCGGCGCAAGGAGGTGTCAGCGGGCAAAAGCACATCCAGCGCCATCAGCACCGGGAAGGTTGCAGCGCCAAGCCATACGCGATCCCCGCCAAGTAAAAAGCCCAGCACCCCAACTGACGTGGTCAGGGGCACGATGTAGTACCGCAAGCAGTCCATAAACACCCTCCCTCAGATCACGATTGGATTTCTCCCGGGTACGCGCAGGCGCGGCGGAAAGCGAATCGCAGGCAAACCGCCAATTATTTCGCCCATCGTTTACCTCTGCCTCGGCGACACGGCGCTCAAGCCATTACCGCAAAATTTCGCTCAGGCCGGTGACGCTCGAATAGCGATTCACGTTATTGAAGTTAGTTCCAGCTCCGTCATAATTGCTGCAATCACTGTTGTAGCGTACCGGATTGTGAGGATTGCCGAAGATAGTTATGCTCAAGTGTCCCATCTGTTGATCGTAGATCGAGCTGACCCCACCGAATACCACGTGCCTGCCCCCGCCATCGGGCAACTTCGCATTCCAGATCGGAGTATAAGTCGACTTCCATAGCTGGCCCTTACTGTCGTAAAGATCGCCCCAGGTGCCGACGTAAAGCTCTTTATCCATGTAATTGACGCGGCGGCTGTAACAATAACCCGAAGCCAGCGCCGGTATCCGATGAACGTCGATCTGCCAACTATCCCGCAGTTGCCACGCTCCGATAGCCGGCTTTGGAAAGAAAAGGGGTTGATAATAGTTGTTGAGGTTCGAAACGGCCTCGTCGCTCTCCTCGGGAATCAGCGCCAGTATGGTCTTGTCCCCAAGAAACTTGGCGTCGAACTTTGCGATGCCGCCGTTGAAGTCGCCGATTCGAGTGTCATCGTAAGTGTAATCGCTGCCGAAAAGAGGCGAGCAGCGCGCTTGCGACGAAACGCGGAGCGTCCTGCGCAGCGCGGGCACGAACAGGAATTGGTCTTCGGGTCTGGCCGGGTCCGCATAGTAAAGCGTCAACTCGGTGGTATAACGGGCCTGCTCCGGCGAGAGAAGTTGAAGGAACTCGGCATAATCGATTCCCTGCGCGTCGGGGTCGGTGAGCGGTTGGCCAACGTCGCTAATGAAACTTAGCCGCCGATAAACGATAATGCCTTCGTCATGCGAAAAGTTGTGCAGGCGGTCGATGAACGCGAAGTACCATCCGCTGCTGCACATGTTGTAGGGCACGTACGTGTACCAGTTATCGACCAGTAGCTTCCAGCCGCGCAGCGGCTCGTTAGGATTGGGGAAGGGCAACCCGGCGATGTAACCACGGATCGAATGGCCGCCGTTCGGCAAGTTAACGATCTGAACCTGCTTTGAGTACTTCTCGGTATTCTCAATGTAGACCGATGGCATTTGATAATGACGGGTGGCCGTCACCGTCATCTGCATATCCGGTGGGAACTTCCAGAACACCGTCCCGGCCCACATCGCTTTCATCCCTTCGGGCATGAATTGCTGGTATTTTTGCCAATTCTGCATCGTGATCACTGTGCCGGGCGCGATCTCTCCTTCGGCCGCAATCGCGCCCCCACCAAGCGCCATCACGCACAGCATCCCCGCAAGCATAAATGTTGTAACCCTCTTGCTAAAACCGATAAAACCCACCATGACTTCGGTGCCTCCGATCTGCGATACCCACGCTCTTTTAAGGGTCGCTTTTAAGTTAAAGGCCGCGACGCGCCAAACTGGACGGCATATCGTTGTAATAGTTATCCACGAGCCGCTCCAGCCGCGTCAGTGGCCGGACAGATGAAAAAAGGGAGCTTCGAGATGTAGCCCGGATCGAGTAAGCCGTGTCGGGCAGCAATGTTGAAGTTCCGCCCTTCCATCCTCCAAATAATCCGCCAAATAAAGAAGCAGGTAAATAAAGTCAGAAGAAAATCGAGACGTTTTCGTCAAGAAAGACATGATGGTCCAAAATGATGAGCCTGCGCGCGATCTTCCACGCGGAATTCTCCCGACGAACGATGTCGCGCCGCGACCCGGCGAACCATACTTCTTCCGCCTGGCGTCGACTCCGATAAACGATAACTTTCGAGTGAACCGCCAGTTCTGCCGGGTTATCGGTGTGCTCCACCTCAATGTTCGTAACGAAGCGCCGGATTCGATTGGGCGGATCCTCGTTCCACGCCAAACCCGTATCAAAACGCCCCACTCTATCAACGAGATCCTCATAGCGGTCGTTATAGACTGACGCCCATTTGTCAGGCGTTGGCGGTTCCCGTCGATCCTTGCGAAACCGATTTTCGCGAACCGGCAGCCAATAGTGGATATCTTTCGACAACAGCGCCAGCCATTCGTGAAACCGCTCCTCATCGAGCAGCCGCGCCTCTTCGTACAGCAGCAGCATGAGCTCATGGTAAAGCTCACGCGAGACCTTGCGCCCGGTCAGCGCGCTCCAACTGCACTCAAGCTTCAGACCGTCTTGCGCGTCCATACTCACTTCCCCATAGCGGCAGCGCGATCCTCATCGCTCCGGGGCGAGGGTGCGGTGGCGGCAAGTCGGTGCTGCGCCTCGATTATCTCGTCCCAGCTCTCCGCACAAATCATTTGTGACCAGAACTTCAGGAAGCGCCTATGCGCCAGTTCGCTGGTCGCCTGGTCCGTGTTCAACAACCCCGGCAGTGCAGGATGCGACCGTTCGTGACCGCGGCCCATACCCGCGTAAAGAGGACGTTTGCGGGTGATATAACCCTCGGCGGTCCAAGTGTTTCCTTCCATATTCTCGCCGTCGTCGCCTTCAAGCAGGCCGGCTGCGCCGAAGGTCTTTTCATTGGTATGACGAATCATTTCCTTGAGATCGTCGGGCATCTCCTTCTCGACGAGCGTCCAAGTCCAGACCTCCAACTCCCTAGGACCGCGCACCTGCCAGACCTTCCAGGTATCGATGCCCCGCAGGAAAGAGCAGTTGGGAAAGATCGTGGCGTCCCATACCGCATTGTAGAGCTTGCTCCGCCATTCCCCGAGCTCCTGGGCAATCACTTTTTCACGCGACTTCACCCACTCCGCGTAACGTCGCTCGATCTCACCCTGGTGAAGCGAGGGAACCGAACCATCGGGCAGAAACGCAGCATTGAAGCCGTGACCGAAGTTGGTTGAAATCTGGTACCCGGGAGCTGGCCTGACGTTACCCTTGACGGCTGCGGTGACGCCGCCAATCACGGTGCATCCGGCAGCGTGGGTCCAGCCAACGTGGTACCAATCACCGATGAAATTCTCGGCGAAGAACTTCCAGTTGGCCTTGATCCGCACCTTGATTGGCGGGCCCAGCAGCTCGGCGCCACCCGGTACCGCCATAAAGCTGTCAAGATACCACGCCATCTCGGCCAAGTACTCCGGCAACGAGGGCGCCTGGGGATCAAAGGTGCCGAATAAAAACCCACGATAGCTTTCAACTCGCGCGGGAATCAGGCCGAGCTCGCTTTTATTGATCTCGCCGTAGTAGGCCTCTTTTTCGAGCGGCACGCCGGCCAGACTGCCGTCCAACCCATATGCCCATCCGTGATAATTGCAGACGAAGCTTCTCACGTTACCGGAGTCGGCGTAACAAACCTGGTTGCCGCGATGGGCACAGGAGTTCACGAACGCTTTTACGGTCCCGTCAGCGGCCCGTGCGACGATTACGCGATCCTGGCCCATGTAGGTGGTAAAAAAATCTCCGGGATTGGGAATCTGGGACTCGTGCGTCAGGAAAAGCCATGAACGCGCGAAAATTCGTTCCAATTCGAGTTCGAAAATTTCCTGGTCCCAGTATATCCGCCGATCCTGCACGGCCCCGTCTTCAGATACCAACCCACGGAGTTCCTTGTTTACATCAAGCATGATTTCTCACCGCTCCGGTCGTCTACCTTCTTGTTACCGGTAGCTGTGCCAGCCCCATTGGACAATCCCCCATACGGGTGACCCGCTTGAACGGCGGCAGCCGGCCGTGCGGCCGGAGTACAATGGTGTTTGGATTCGCACTTTCCCCGCAAATCGGCCTATCTTACATCAATAATTTTGACGCATTACCCGGAGGTCACATCCGATGCCCTATGAACTCTACTACTGGCCGACCATCCAGGGACGCGGCGAGTTCGTGCGCCTCGCCCTTGAAGAGGCTGCCGCCGAGTACGTCGATGTCGCGCGGACGAAGAACGGGATGGCCGCGATGACGCGCATGATGGAGTCGCGCCAGGAGGTCCATCCGCCGTTCGCGCCGCCGTTCCTGAAATCGGGACGGCTTCTGATCGCGCAGACCGCGAACATTCTGCTGTTCCTGGGCGCGCGCCATCGCCTGGCGCCGGCCGACGATGCGGGCCGCCTCTGGACGCATCAATTGCAACTGACGATCGCCGACTGGCTGGTCGAGATTCACGACACGCATCATCCGATCGCCAGCGGGCTCTACTATGAAGATCAGAAGAGTGAGTCGCGCCGCCGCGCCGCGGACTTCATCAAGAATCGGTTGCCGAAATATCTCGGCTACTTCCAACGGGTGATGGATGCGAATCCGCGGAGCGACGTCTACTTGGTCGGCGCGCGTCTGACCTATGCCGATCTCTCGTTGTTTCAGACGGTGGCCGGGCTCAACTTCGCGTTTCCGCGCGCGATGGCGCGTATCGCGCGGCGCTACCCGCGCGTGATTGCGCTGCACGACCGCGTCGCCGAACGGCCCCGCATCGCATCGTACCTGGCCTCTGAGCGGCGCATCCCGTTCAACCAGCAAGGCATCTTCCGGCATTACCCGGAGCTTGATTCGAGCAAATAGCGATTTACGGCAGGATTGCGAAGGCGCGGGCGGGGAAGCCGAGGCCATGACGCGGCTTCGGCCAGGTCACGACGATCAACGCACCGGTTGCGGGCACGCGATCGAGATTCGCCATCACCTCGATTTGCCAATGGCCGTGCGTGAGAATCCAGGTCTCGGACTTCATGTCGTCAGTCGTGTCGGTGTCCATCGATTCGTGGCCGTTGGCTACGATCCCGCGCTGTTCGTAAAGGAACTTGATCGCATCGAGCGACCAGGCCGGGAACGGTGAGCGTTTGAAGCGTTCCGGATTCGTATCCCAGTCCTTGTACATGTCGGTGCGGAGCGCGGCGAACGAGCCGGCCGGGACGCGGCCATGCTGATGCTCCCAGTTCCTGATGTCCTCGACCGTCAGCGCATGGTTCGGATCGCGCGCGAGGAGCGGCGTAATATCGAACACCACCAGCGGCAGAATCATCTGTTTGAGCGGAATCTGGTCCATCGTGATCCCTTTGGGATCGAAATGCGCCGGCGGGTCGATGTGCGTGCCGTACTGCCCGACCAACGAATAGAAAAAGCTTCGGAAATGGTCCTTCTCGATCGTGTAAGGCTCGCCGGTTTCCGGATCGGCAGCGCGCGAAAAGGTTGCCGAACCGAACCCCTTCCATACTGGGGTCGTCGGGCTGAACGAGTGGGTGAGATCGATGAACTGCTTCGAGGCAATGATTTGGTAGGCTTCGGCGAGAGATCGATCCGCGGCGAGTGACACGGTACCGGCGCCAAGCACAGCGGCTGCAAGCAGCACGATCCGGAGAATTGAACCAGCCCGGTTCGGTCTCATCTGGGCCACCTCCATCCGAGCAGAGACGGTGCGAACCGTAACATAGATCGTGTCGGAAGAATTCAATCGATAACCAGACCCGGCTAAACCGACCGATACCTCCATCACCGATTACGATATGGCCTCGCAGACGCTCGCGAATCGTCCGTCGTCCCCTGACATCTCCACATCAGGAGGCGGACCCAGCTTTTTCTGGTCTTCACAAGACTGAAGAGGAGCATCGATCACCGGTTCGCCATGGAGGCCGTGGGAACGCTAAGATATTTGCGATGACTTTTCTGGCAGTACTGCTGCTGGGCGCCTGCGCCGTGCCGGTGCTCTATTTTTCGATGCGGGGTACCGGGGCGATGCTCGCGATCTTCTCGCTGGAGTTCGCCGGCTATTACGCCGCGCCGGTGCTGATGCTGCATCGAGTGCAGATCGGCGATTTTCCCGCTCGTGATCTTCCGCCGCAAACGGTCTTCAAGGCGCTCGAACTTTCGCTCGCGAGCTTCATTCTCACCTGCCTCGGTTATTACCTGATTCCAAAAAGTTCAACGCTGATCCCAAGAATAAAATGTGCCTGGTCGAATCCGGGGATAATTCGGATGGCAGCGGTTGCGATGTGCGGGACGGGAATGGCCGCAAGCTATGCACTCCTGCTCCTTAGGGGCGCTTCAGGGCCGAGTCAGTTTGTCGCGGTACCGGCTGAACTGCTGATGTACGGGGTGGCTCTGCTCTTCACCCTGCAATTGATGCATCGCCTGAATCCGCTCTACCTGATCGCGCTCTGGGGAATTTTCATCCCGGCGCGTATGGCGCTCGGGCTGGCCGCGGGTGAGACCGCCGCCGTTCTGAGCGTTGGTTTGACTCTGTTGCTGTTGTATTGCGAACTGCGGGGCAGGATGTGGTGGTCTGCGATGATCATCGGAGCGTTTTCAGTCATTGTGCTGCGCCCTCTGATGACGCCGTTCCGCACATTAACCAGGGGGTCCGGTGTCGAGTCCGATGCTGGTGCTGCCGAGCGGCTGATAGTGTTCGGAAGAATCGCGCGCGGTGCGACGGAGGGGCGCTACGGCGACTTCGATCATCTGGAGCAATTCGCCGCCAGACGGCTCTGTGTAATCTGCACCTTCGCGGACGTGGTTCGGCAGACCCCAAGAATCGTTCCTTACTGGAACGGGGCTACGTACTACCCGATTCTGTTAAAGCCCATCCCCCGGCTGCTATGGCCCGACAAACCGCTCGATATCTCCGGGCAGGACTTCGGCCATCGTTATGGTTACCTGGACCGAAGCAACTACGAAACCTCATACAATCTGCCTCAGACCGTCGAGCTGTACGCGAACTTCGGCACGATTGGTGTGCTGATCGGCTCCCTTCTGTTCGGCTTTCTGTATCGGTTCATCGAGTTGATGTTTTTTCATCCGAACAGCGGTATCGGAGCGGTTGCGATTGGGGCGGTGGCGTTGACCAACCTTCTGGCGATCGAATCAGGCATATCGCTCGCAATCGGCGGACTCATCCTGGCGATGATCGCAGTCTTCCCTGTGGCGCTGGTCGTCGATTTGACGGACCTATGGTCGGAATCGCGGCGTTGGATCAGCGCCGCTTAGCATCGTCGCGGCTGCGGCTTTCTATCAACTTGCGAGGTTAACAATGCTGACAGTGCGCAGCCGAGTATCGGAACGATGGGTTCCGTTCGCAGTCGCTGCGGCCGCAATGGCCGTCATCGTGGCTGGTCCCGGCTCGGCCTTCACTCAATCCGACGTTCTCACCGCGCTCGCCAACCAACGGTCAGGACGCGTTTTCAACGTCAGGACCTTCGGCGCGAGCGGCAGTCTGCGGACGGTGGATGTGACGGTCACGGCTGGCAGCACGATCGCGATTGTCCGAGGCGATGTAGCCGATTTCATTGTCGGCCAAACCGTCACGATTCTTCAGGCTGGCCGTCCACCGGCGGTCACCGCACCAACCGGCTTAACCGGGAGCGCGATTAGCTACGATAAGAGCGGGCGGATGGGACAGCCGTGCCGGGTCGATTCTGGAAACGCGCGATGCGATGCGCGCTGGACCTGGCGAATCATCGCGGTCGACTCGCAACACGGCTCCAGCGCCCCGAGTGCGCCGCTTTCCATGGATCGCGCACCAGCTACTCCTAACCCTGCAAACCGCATCCATCTCATCTGGAACTCCGATGCCTCAGCCGTCAGTTACCTCGTTTACGGATGTCAAGGCGACGGGTGTACGCCGACGCTCCGCGCGGTTCTGCCCAACAACTGGTACACCTCCAAGGCGGGGCTCGAATGCGGTGGATGCACGCGGCCGGAGTTCATGATCTACGACTATATGGGGCACGACTTTGGGACCGACGAACTCAGTGGCAAGTCGATGCCGCCCGGGCCACGCAATCAAAGTTTCCACGCGCGAATCCGCTCGATAAGTGGCCGGAATATCTCTCTCTCGGCTCCGCCTGCAGTGACGGTAAATACGAGGATGATTCACGATGACGCGCCGGCTTTTCAGGCTGCGATCGATCGCCTTCGGTTGGCCGGGGGCGTGCTCGCAGCCGGGGGCTTAATCCTGATTCCGCCCGGAGAGTACCCGATCGGAGAGACGCTCGATTTCTACCTGGCCTCCGGCGTGCGGCTTGCGGGACTTGGCTCAGCCTCTTCAACCCAGCTCGTATGGCATGGGGGCGCCGGCGGCATAATGATGAGCCTGAACCAGGCGCGCGACTGCATTCTCGAGAACTTTACCCTCACATCTTTCTATGGTTCCACGCCCGGCGTCTTCATCGACATCGATCGATACGATCAGGGGCAGGGCATCAAATCGCCTGCGAGCCACGACACGTTACGCAACCTCAGCCTTGAGCGGGCCGGGGTCGCCATCCGGCTGGGGAATCGCAGCAACGAGAACGGTGAATTGATGGAATTCCGCGACGTGGTCATCGGCCCGGGCCCCAATGGCGAGGGTGGGTGGTACGGCTATTACATCGCGGGCGGGGGCGAGAGCTACGACGAGCGGATTGACGGCGGGACCGTCGCGATGCGCGACGTCGGGGTTTATCTAAACCGTGTGGGTTCCGTCGACAGCTATGTGTTCAACCTGTCCCATAATTTAATCGACTGGTACGTCAACGATTTCGTCTCGTCGCACGTAGTCGAGATCGGATCGGACAGCGAGTTGGCGGCGCATCATCTGTTCGTTTCTTTTTCCCATCCACACGGAATCCACTTCGTGATCGCGAGCTCGCGATTGGTCACCGGCGGGAGAGCGATGGCCTCGGACGGATACTACATCGTCGATAACGCCAGCTTGGGGCTTCAGATCGTCGGCAATCTCATCAGCCAGCAGGTGGGCGCGCCGTGCAAAGTGATGTTTTCCAACGGCGATCAATCGCCGGCGCCGTTGCTCTCATCGCAAAACTTCTACGGTGATCCCCGTCCGTTCGCGACTCCGCCGGGGATAAGGCCGGCGCTGCTGTCGGTGATGGATACGAGCATGGTGCCGCATGCTCCTGCGATAAGCGGCGTAATCGATCCGGGAGTTGCGAATCTGATTGCCTCGATGATGCGCGCGGGAACCTCACCAGTGCCCGTCGGCGGTGCGCGGACGAAGCGCGTTGCGCCCTGATTCGTTTCAAGTGTCAATTTGAAGCTCTTGGTCAAAAGCGCAACTCAACTAATTAGCGGATCTATTTGAGATGGCGCCTACTCAGGCTAATCTGCTATTGGCCAAGGGCAAAAAATCAGATGACGGCGCTGTTCAAGAAGATCCTCTGTCCCGTGGATTTTGACCGGGTCTCGATTCCCGCGCTCGAGCTGGTCCATCAGCTCGCGCTTCAAAACGAAGCGACGGTCTACTTGCTTTACGTGGTTCCCGGTCAGTCGCTGCCGATGGACCTGGAGAAAGTTGCCCGTGACAATCTGCGCGGCATCGCGCAAAAATGGCTGGCTGACAGGATTCCCCACGAGATCGTCGTGAGTTCCGGCAAAGCCGCCGCCGGCATTGTTAATGCCCAACAGACCCTGAATGCCGACCTTATCGTTATGGCGACTCATGGGCGGACCGGCGCTGACCATGCTCGGTTGGGAAGCGTCGCTGAGCAGGTCATCCGGTATTCGTCCTGCCCCGTCATCACGGTCAGGCCGCGTTAAGGCCTCACTCGGGGCCGCATCGAGAGGACACAGACCACCGATTCATTGGCTCCGATCGGGGCATCTCGGCCCCTCCGCGGCCTGTTGGCCGGCCTGAAAACCCGATTATCAACCTGATGCCTCGCGGTACGCTTTATGCCACATTTATTGGGCCATGCGCGCAGCGGGACACCGGCAGGCAGCGGCGTTCGCATTCGGACTGGTTTGTCTCGCGCTTCAGCTCCCGTTCGCGAGCGCGCAGGATGTACCGCCATCCGACGCTCTGCCCCCGCCCAGCACAACTGAAATTCCTTCGGCGGTGATGCCGTCACAGAGCGCCGGAGCCCCCGACCTCTACAATTCTGGAATCGGCACACCTGCTCCGCAGGAGCCGACGCCGCCCGCGGAGTTACGCCAGGAAATGCAGGACCTGCACGACTTCATGGAGGACAGCGACGGGACATCATCGCTCGGGATGGTTTTGCACGAGGACCATCGCGCGATCGACGGCAATGGCGAAGTGGCGGGCCTGCTTATCGTCGAGGTAATGCCGGGGACGGCGGCGGCGATGGCTGGGCTGCGCGGCCTGCATGCGGGGATCGCGAACGCATTGACGGGAATTGCATTCGCCGCGTCGCTCTTCTTCCCGCCCGCATCGCTGGCAGCGGCGGCCGTAAGCGGCTCGCGGATCGGCGAGTCCTACGACATGATCATCGGCGTCGACAGCGAGCGAGTGACAAATTTCCTCCAATTCTCGGATCGGATGCGTTTTGCGCGTCCCGGTGAGTTGGTCTATCTGAGCATCTCGCGCAACGGCCGGCGGATGCAGGTGCCGGTCACGGTTCCCGTCGGCGCAGTTCCAGGCTCCCCTTGAAACGGGTGACTTTCAGGCATTCATGTCGTTCGGCTGGTCACACGGTAAAAGCGGAGCAGTCGTTTCCAATTAGGTTGTAACCCAGGCCGCGCCACGTTTGCGTTCAGACTCGATCGCTGTCAAAAAACAGCGAGACGCGAGGTTTGAATGCGCAAGGAAGTCCTGCGGACGCCGTCCTAAGGGGACTCGCTGCGCTCGGGATGACGGCCGAAAAAGCGCGGCCAGCTTCAGAGGAAATCGACCGCCGTCCACGAAAAATTCACAAACTATGTTCACAAACTCTGAATGACGAAATGAGTTCTGCAGAGCTTCCCGAACGGAGATCACAATGGCGATGAAGAAGACGGGCTACTACGACAACTGGGTTCTGGCCAACGGCGTTCGTACTCATTACTCGTGGGCCGGTACCGAAGGTCCGGCGATCATCCTGCTGCACGGCGGCGGACCTGGATCGTCCGGCGAGGCCGGCTGGCGCTTCATGATGCCGGCGCTGGCGCAGGCGGGCTTCCGCGCGATCGCTCCGGATCAAATCTCGTTCGGGATGACCGACGGACGTCCCCACGCCTGGCCGGTCCTCGGTCATCAGAGCCTCGTCGATCACGTCGCCGACTTCATCGATGCGCTGTGCCTCGATGAAGTCTGCGTAGTCGGCAACTCGCAGGGCGCATACGTCGCCGCCAAGTATGCGCTCGATCATCCGGAGCGTGTACGGCGGCTCTTTCTGATCGGCAGCGGCACGATCGCCGGCGCGATGAAGGTCGAATGGCCGGGGATGGAAACCAACCCGGGGCTGCTGGCGATCCGCAACTATGACTACACCGAAGAAGGGATGCGCAAGTTTTTGCTCGCGATCGTCAACGACCCCTCGACCGTGACGGACGAACTCGTGCGTTACCGCACCGAGCTCAGTAGACGCCCGGGAATGCGCGAGGCGCGCGAGGCGTTCGATTCGTACGTGGCGCGGATGCGCCGCGAGCCCAAGCTGTGGGCGCGTTACAGCCTGCAGGATTCGCTGCCGAAGCTCGCGATCCCGACCAAGTTCATCTGGGGCAAGCAGGACAAGTTCGCGCCGGTCTCGATGGGTCACAAGCTGGCTGAGCTGCTGCCGAACATACAATTCGAATTCATCGACGCCGGCCATCAAGCGCAGACCGACAATCCGGAGGTGGTAAACCGCCTGGTGATCGAATTCATGCGCGCGGGCTGAATCATGGACGTCGAAACAAGCTGGATAACGTTTCGCAGCGGCAACGAGGAGATCGGCGGTTTCGTCGCGCGTCCGCGATCGAAAGGCCGGTGGCCCGGCCTAGTAGTCGGTCACGAAAATCTCGGCCTGACCGAGTATCGCCAGAACGAGACCGCGCAGATGGCCGCGCATGGAATTGTTGTGCTGGTCACGAACCTTTATTCGAGAATCGGCGGCAAAGCGCCGGCCGGTCCGTTCGTCACCCCCGATGATCGCCGCCGCGCCGCGTTCCTCTCGATGCCCGATGAGCGCAGCGCGGAAGATTTTCTCGCCAGCGCCGGATGGCTGCGCGCTCAAAACTACGTCGATTCCAGCGCCGTGGCGTTGCTCGGCTTCTGCTCGGGCGGCTCGCTTGCGTTCTATACCGCATGCACGCGGCCGGGCGTGTTCCGCTGCCTGGTATCGATCTATGGCAACATTATCCTGCGCGGTGAATTCACCGAGGATCGCCAGCCCAAGTCGCGCATCCCGCTCGCGCCTTCGTTAAGCTGCCCGATGCAGGGGCATTATGGCGCGAAGGACTCTGAGATCCCTCCCGCCCATGTCGCGGAACTGTGGCGCGTCCTCGCCGAGCACGACAAGCAGTTTGAGTTTTACAGTTATCCGGGAGCGAATCACGTTTTTTCCGATTCGAGCCATCCCAATTACCAGCCCGAGGCGACGCGCCTGATGTGGTCGCGAACCTATCGCTACCTTCGCGAACAACTCGGGCATTCAATAGAGACGTCCTAGCGGCGGAACTTCCCGAGATGGCCTACTTCATCGGCACTGATATCGGCGGCACCTTCACCGACCTGACGATGTTGTCGGACGCCGGCGACGTGATGATTGTCAAGGCGCCAACCACTCCCGAAGATCGTACGCGCGGCGTGCTCGACGCGCTGGACCTCGCCGCCGCGGCGCTCGGCGTACCAAGCGCCAAGTTGGTCGCCGAGCTCGCCTACTTCGCCCACGGCACGACTGCAGCGACCAACGCGTTCATCGAACGCAAGGGCGCGCGCACGGGACTGCTCACCACCCAGGGCTTCGGCGATATCCTGCGCATCCAGCGTTCGATGTCGAGCTGGGCGGGAATGGCAGTTCACGAGCTGTCGCATTTCTCGGCGCGCTCGACGCCGATCCCGATCGTGCCGCGCGATCTTATTGAAGAGATTCCCGAACGCATCGATTTTCGCGGCGCGGTGATCGCGCCGCTCGACGAGCAGGCGGCGCGCTCCGGCATCGAACGTCTGCTGGCGAAAGGCGTCGAGGCGATCGCCATTTGCCTGCTCTGGTCGTTTCGCAATCCGGCTCATGAACGGCGGCTCGCTGAGATCGTGCGCGAGATGGCGCCGCGCGTTTTCGTTACGGTCTCTTCTGCGCTGGTGCCGATTCTCGGCGAGTATGAACGCACTTCGACCACGGCGATCAACGCTTATCTCGGTCCGGTCATCAACCGGTACATAAACGGGCTTGAGAGCTCGATTCGCGGCCTCGGATACCGCGGGCCGATCTCCATCATGGAATCGGGCGGCGGCGTCCTGCCCGCTTCCGAAGCCGCTTTCCAGGCGGCGAATCTTCTGACCTCGGGACCTGCGGGCGGGGTTCTGGCGTCGCAAAAGCTCGGCGAGCTGCTTGGCATGAAGAACATCCTGACCACGGATATGGGCGGGACGAGCTTCGATGTCGGCTTGATCGTGAATGGGCAGCCGCTGCTTGAGACGGTGCGCGAGGAGGGACGGTTCCACGTTGCGCTGCCGTCGATCAAAGTGACGGCGATCGGTTCCGGTGGCGGTTCGATTGCGCGCGTCAGCAACGCACACCTTACCGTCGGTCCGGAGAGCGCCGGCTCGGCGCCCGGTCCGGCCTGCTACGGGCGCGGCGGAACGGACGCGACCATCACGGATGCCGATGTCGTCCTGGGCATCATCGATCCGGATTATTTTCTCGGCGGACGGATGAAGCTCGACCCGGCGCTGGCGGCGCAAGCCGTGCGCGTCAATGTCGCCGAGCCGCTGGGGATGGATCTCCACGAGGCCGCGGCCGGCATCCGCGAGATCGCCAACAATCAGATGGCCGATCTGTTGCGCCGCGTCACGCTGCGGGCCGGTTACGATCCGCGGCAGTTCGTGTTGTTCGCATACGGCGGCGCGGGGCCGACTCACGCTTATCAGTACGCCTCGATCGCGGGCATCTCGCGGGTGGTCGCTCCGAGCACAGCCTCAGGACATTCGGCATACGGCGCGGTCACCGCCGATCGTCATCGCTCGTATTCGTTCTCGGTTGGGTTGCATGCGCCCGCGCGCTTCAAGCGCGCTTCGGATCACGTCGATGCGAAAGTGCTGAACGATGCGTTCGCCCTGATTGAATCGCAATGCCGCGCGGCGCTCGGCGATGGCGCAGAGTTGCGGCGCTTTATCGACATGCGCTTCCGTCAGCAGGTTCACGAAATCGGCGTCGAGGTGCCGCTCAAGACACTCACCGCAGCAGACATCGACGAGCTCGTCGATCGCTTCGAACAGCAGTACGAACAGATTTTCGGCGCCAACACCGCGCTGCGCATCTCGGGCGTCGAGTTCACGATCGTCAGGGTCGGGGGTATCAGCCCGGTGCACAAGCCCCAGCCGATGCGGCTTGCAAGGGCGACCGGCGCATGCCGCCCGGTCGCGACGCGACGCGTCTATTTCTACGGGCTCGGATTTCATCCCACGCCGGTCTACCGATGGGACGCGATTGCGCCGGACCATAGCTTCGAGGGTCCCGCGATTATCGAGCGTCCCGACACGACGATAGTAATCGGACCGGGGCAGCGCGCGGAGATGGAAGCGTACGGCAACGTGATCATCGATCTGAGGAGCGGCCACGATGAGCAGCGCGGCAACTGAATCCGTGAGCGCGACCGGCGCGGCGCGCGAAACTTCCGAGTACCGGCGGCGCGAGGTCGATCCGGTCACCTTCGAGGTGATCCGGCACCGCCTGCTCGCGATCACCGACGAACAGGCCGCCGCGCTCGCCGCGACCTCCGGCTCTCCGCTGGTGAACGAGGCGACCGATTTCAATACCGGGCTCTATCGTTCGTATGGCGAGGTCGTGACAATGGGCCGCACGGTGATCTTTCACGCCGCGTCAGCAGCCGAGATGGTCAAGTACGTCATCCAGGATTGCGCTGAAGACCCCGGCATCAATCCCGGCGATGTGTTCATCGTGAATCATCCGTACAAGGGCGCCCTGCACGCGCCCGACTTCGGCCTGCTCGCGCCGATCTTCTTCGACGGAATGCGCATCGGATGGACCGGCGTCTGCGCGCATCAGCTTGACGTTGGCGGAATGGTGCACGGGGGCTTCGCCTCGCACGCCGAAGATGTCTACCAGGAGGGCATCCTGGTGCCGCCGGTGAAAATCGTTGAGAGCGGAAAACTCCGCACCGACGTGTGGTCGATGATCGTCGGAATGTCGCGGCTGCCGACCAATATGAGCCTCGACTTCAAGGGGATGCTGGCCGCGAATCACGTCGGCGTCCGCCGGCTCGGCGAGACAATCAAGCAGTACGGGCTCGACACCGTACTGACCGTGATGGACGAGATGATCGAACTGTCGGAGGCGCGCGTGCGCGCGCGGCTGCGGCAACTTCGCGACGGACGCTATCGCGCGCAGAGCTTCCTCGATCATGACGGGAAGCAGAACCGCCTCTATCGCGTGCATGTCACGCTTACCAAGCGCGGCGAGCGATTGAGCTTCGACTACTCCGAATCTTCGCCGCAGGTGTCGGGTTTCGTCAACACGACGCGCACCGGCCTGCTCGCCGGCACCTACGCCGGCCTGCTGCCGATTCTCGCGTACGACATTCCGTGGAACGAGGGGGTTTTTCGGCCGGTCGAGGTCATCGCAAAGCCGGCATCGATCGTTCAGGCGCAGTTTCCCGCGCCGGTCAGCCAGGGACCGCTCGGGACGATGTGGCTGGTCGAAGTGGTCGCGACGGAAGCGCTCTCCAAGCTGATGGCGGCGAGCGGCGAGTTCATGCGCGAGAGCCAGGCTTCACCCAAGGGCGGCTGCGATCTGTTCAACGTTTCGGGGCGCAATCAGTACGGCGAGCATTTCGGCGGCACGCTGCTTGATCAGACCATCGCGGGCGGCGGCGCCTATCAGCATCGCGACGGCATTTCCGGCCAGGGCCATCGGCACATCACGGCGGGTCGGATGCCAAACGTGGAGTCGATGGAACTGATCATGCCGGTGCTTTATCTCTACAAGAAGTATATTACGGATTCCGCCGGCCCGGGTCGCAATCGCGGCGGCCTGAGCGCCGGCGCCGCGTACGTCGCGCATTGCACCGATCATTTGCGCGCGCTCGTTGCTTGCCATGGCTACGAATCGCCGAACGCGCGCGGCCTGTTCGGCGGATACCCGAGCGGATGCAACCGGCGGCGATTCCTCAAGGAGACCAACGTCCGCGCGTTGCTTGAACGGGGCGTGATGCCGCACAGTCTCGATCAGTTGCGCGGACGCGAGGCGCCGCTGACGGCGAAACCGCCAATGCTCGAGATCGAGCCCGACGACGTTTACGAATGGGGACCGCAAGCGGGCGGCGGATGGGGCGACCCGTTGGAGCGTGAACCGGAACGCGTGGCCGAAGACGTGCGCTCCGGCGCTCACAGTCTTGCGACTGCGCGCTCGATTCACGGCGTCGAGCTTCGCGCCGATGGCTCCGCCGACCTGCGGGCGACTGACGCCCTGCGGCGCAGGATTCGTGCCGAACGGCTGCGCTGGCCCCGAAAACAACGCCTGGCGCGTGAAATTCACGCACCGGAAAATGCTGAGGCGATCGGCACATTCGGCGATGTGGGGACCTTCGTGAGGATCGATGGCGTCGCCTATCTGCGCTGCGGATGCGGCTTCGTTATCGCGCCCGCCTCCGAAAACTGGAAGCTTTATGCCTGTGAATCCGAGGCAAAAGCCGAAGAACTCGGACCGCGCGTCGCGTTGCACAGCGACCTGATCGCGACGCGCTACGCCTGCCCCGCCTGCGCGCGCCTGCTGGACGTCGAGATCAGGATGCGCACCGACCAGCCGCTGTTCGATATCGAAATTGACTCGTGACGGAGAGCTGAGCGATGAGCGCGATCATATGGGGTGCATGTACCGCGCATACCGCCGCGATGCTCCGCGTGCCTCCGACCGGCGACGACGCCGTTCGGGCGCAGCGCGTCTTCGATGGATTCGCGAGCCTCAATCGCTCGCTCCTCGAAGCGCGCCCTGACGTGCTCGTGGTGATCGCCACCGATCACTTCCAGAGTTTCTCCTACGACGCCGTCCCGATCTTCGCCATCGGTCATGGCGCGCGCTTCGAGACGTGGGGCGAGTTTGGTTCGCCGCACGCCTCTTACGCTGGAATCGAGGAGTTATGCGAGGCCGTGCTGAGCACGATGATCGAAGCCGGCTTCGACGTTGTCTCAGTGGCCGAGATGCGCCTCGATCATTCCTTTTCCTGTCCGCTGGGTTTCATTCTCAAGGATGCCGCGATTCCGATCTTGCCCGTCTTCGTGAACTGCAATGTGCCGCCGCTGCCGACGCTCGCGCGTTCATGCGCTTTCGGCCGCCGTCTCGGCCAGGTGCTGCGCGCGCAGGCGATCGCGCCGCGGGTTGCGATCCTCGGAACCGGCGGCCTGAGTCATTGGGTGGGGATGCCCGAGACCGGGCTTATCAATCAGCGATTCGATCGCCGCTTTCTGGAACTGTTCGAAAGCGGCGAGATCGACACGCTTGCGCGATGGGATGCGGACCGCATCGTCACGGAAGCAGGAAACGGAGCAGCCGAGGTGCGCAACTGGCTGATCGTCGCAGCCGCGCTCGACGGCGCGCGCGCGCATCGTCTGGCCTACGAGCCGGTGGGCGCCTGGAAGACCGGCATCGCGCTGGTGCGGATGGCGTGTGTATGAGACGGCGCGCGCTCGAAAGATTTCTTTTCCGAATCGACAAGGATCGGGACCTTCAACAACGGTTCGAGACCGATCCGGAGACCGCGATGCGGCCGTTTTCAATGACCGACGAAGAGGTAGCGGCGCTCAGGAATCGGGATGTCGCGGCGCTCTGGCGATGGCAGGTTCATCCGCTCCTGATCCGGAACTTCGCCGGCACATTCAAAATCGATTACGTCGCCGCGTACCACCGGGCAGGCATCGTTGCCCGCTCCGTGGGAGACTGAAGCGCGATTTCGCCCCATCGTTCACGGCAGCGGTTGTCGGCCGCCGGGCACCGGCGCATCGAACGCGTTGATGACCATCGCAGCCATCGTGTAGAAGCCAGCGGCGGTGATTGCTTCGATCAGGACCTCAAGATCGAAGTGGAGTCGGGCGCGTTCGAAGCTGCTGTCGGACAGCCGCCGGGATTCATAGAGCTCTGTCACGATTTCATAGATCACCCGTTCATCGTCGCGAGTGAAGTTCGGGACGCGGCGATTGCGCAGCGCCTCCACGAGCTCGGGCGCGAGTCCCGCCGCGAGCGCAGCCTGCTCGTGCGCAAACCATGCGTATTGGGCCGACCAGTGGCGGGCGGTGATCAGTACGATCATCTCGAACAAACGCTTCTCGAGCTTGCCTTCGAGCCGAATCGCGTTGCCCAGTTGATTCGCGCCCTCTGCGAGTCGCGGGGCGTGCAGCCAAATCGCGAACGGACCGGCGACCATGCCGCCGCGAGCCTGCGCGATCTGATCGTAAATCGATTTTTGGACCGAGGTCAGTTTTTCGGTTTTGATTTCCGGCACGCGGCTCATGAATTGCCTCTCCGTCGATTGCGGGATTAGTGATGCGGGACTTCCAGCGGGCGGTCGCGATGCGTGACGACCCACTCGCCGTTTTCAAGCAGGGCCTGCGCACCGAGCCACTGGAGCGTCGGGCCGAAGCGGGGATGGGCGACGTCGGTCATGTGTTCGCGCGCGGCTGCATAAAGCAGCTTCATCCGCTGATACATCCGCACGTGAGAATGGAGCGCGAGCTTGTCGAGGCGGAAATGGCTGAGCGCGGCGGCCACCGCGGTCATTGTGATAGCGACCAGCACGATGCCGTGGGCGCGATGTTCGCCGATCAAGTACCGCTCCCATCTGAGATCGTTGTAATGCAGCGCGAGCAGCGCACCCGCGCCGACCGCGGCCGCCAGCGAAAGGCCGGCGGCGAGCAAGAGCCAGTTCGCCAGTTCCCAGCGCCGCAGCACGCGATGCTGCCGGCGGATTGCATTGGTGAAATAATCGCACTGCGCCTGTACCCAGTAGCGGCGCACGATTTCAGCCGTGCCGGCGGTGAGCTTCCCAAGCGGCCAACCCGCGGCAACCAAAGCATCTCGGCATAGGTCGCGAATCCAGTCGAGTTCCCATCGATGACGCCCGACGTAGTGGTCGGACACGGTGTCATCCACCCCCGCAAGCCGCCAAAAGAATTGAACCCGCAGGCCCTCAGCGAGCGCGCGGAAATCCTGGTAGCGATCCTGCAACTGGTCGCGTTTGACGCGCCACCAGAGCAGGAATGCTGCCATCATCAACGTCGGATAACCGATCATAGTGAGCGCCTCGGCGCGCGGCCACGCGATCACGTTGAACACGTGCATCGAGAGGTCAACTAGAAGTGCGGCGAGGAATACCAGCGCCATAAGCTCCCAGAGCGTCCGTCGCGTGCGATCGCGATTTTGCTGCGCGATCGCGTTGGCGATTCCGAAGCGGCGGCGAATCAGCATGAGACCGTCGCGCAGCGGCGCGAGTTCCGGATCCATCAGGACGGCGTCGGGGACAAGGTCACGTTCGCTCGCTTCGATCTCGGCGAACTCCGCGGCCTCCAGCGCGCAAACCTCACGATTGAAGCGTTCGAGCGGCGCGAAGATATGGCGCCTGCATGAGTCAGCCGGCGACTCGGCTTCAAACTCGTCATTCTGCGGAAGGAGATCACAGCGCTCGACGGGCCGGCGCATGGCATGACGCAGACGCGGCGTTACGATTTGAAAGACCGGGCCGGCGACGTTGAAGGTTTTCGCCGCCCCGTCTCCGCTGTCGCTCGCGGACCCCCGTGTCAGCATCCGATCGACCACTTCGGCGGTGCCGCCGGGCTGACCTCGCTCGCCGTCCCACAGGGCGACCATCACGTGACAGCGTGACGCGAGAAACCGCCCTAGTCGCTGATATGCGAGCATGCGCGCGTCGTTGCCGGGGTCTGAATTGGTCGAACCGCCATGGAGACTGCGGTCGAGTGTGATGATTTCGCGCGCCCGGCCGATGAGCGTATCAAACTCGGCGATTGATTCCGGCGTCTCGAAGTCATGGATGTAAGTTTCGCGATCCATCGGCAGGACCGCGATCAGTTCCGCATCGATCCCGGCAGCGAGCGCCGCACGGGCGATCAGCCGGTCAGCGCCTTCCGCCAGTCCGGACATCACGACGATCGGCGTGTACGGCGAGTTACGCCGCAATTCAAGAAAAATCTCGTGAACCTTGGCGGTCAGGTCAGGGACTGCATCAGGATCGAGGTCGCGATGACCGGTTGCGCCGACCATCAGCGGCAGCAACAAATCGCGCCGCGAAGAACGCAGGGCCGCATGCGCGTCGATCATGACGCTTCACACCTGGCTCAGCTTACGCGCTTCCATTCCATCGCGGGCATCGCCGGTCCGGTCAGCGTGGTGCTCGTGGTGCCGGCAATTTCAACGGTGTTCGCATTGATGAAACGATAGGTCCCGTCGAAGAGCATCCCCTTGCTCTCCGAGTTCGAGGTCCATCGGCCGCCATGTGCGGTCGTGATCGTGCCAACGTCTTCGGCGCTGGCCGAAAACTCGTAAGTCCCACCGGGATAAAACTTGAACTGCATTCGCCACGGAATCCTGCCCAGGGTCGGATTGAATGTGAAGAGCGCGGGACGGTCGGCGGCTCCGGTTCCCGAAGCCGCGGCGGAGACCAGCTTGAAGGCTTTGCCGGTCAGAATTTCGGGGGGAAATGTCGTCGTCGTGCTGGAGAAACCGATCATCACCGTCCAGACACCGTTGGGAACACCAGTGGTCGGATTCGCAACCATCGGCGGATACGATCCAGGGGCGACCCCGCCCACCAGCCGCGACGCGCCATCGGCAGTGACGAAATAGACCAGCGTGTCCTTTACCACTACCCTGCCGGTCTCCGTGTAATCGATATCAAGCCGGTAGTTGCCGCGATGATCGACGAAGAGCGAGAAAGCGATGTTGTCCGGGCCCATTACCTGGGAGGCTGTCCACTTGCCAACCAGTCGATGGTCGACTGGACCGCCATACATCAGCCACCAAATGAGCGCCAGCACTGCGATTAGAACGGCAGTCCCGATACCGGCGCGAACCAGCGTGCGTCGATCGAGACCGCGCGTGACCGGTCGGGTGACTGCGCGTGGCGGCGGTTCGATCGCTCTTCCGGTGCGGCGCGCCTCGAGGATCGCGTGGACGGTGTCCGCGATGTAATCGAGATGCTGCGCGAACGGCGGCGTGATGGCATCCAGCCAGTGCGGTGTGCTGAGGAAATATTCCAGATTGCGGCCGGGCTTGGCGTCCTCGATCCGGATCGGGACGATCAGCACTTCTTTGTTAACGGCGCGTTCGACTTCGCGTTTGATTTGTGGGGAGGCGTCGGCGTTGCGCGAGAAGACCAGCGCCATTACCTGCGAACCTTCGATCGCATCGATAATCGCGCCGCCCCAATCCATACCGGGCAGGATGTCGCGCGGGGCGATCCAGCATCGGATGCCGCGCGATTCGAGCTTGGCGCAGACCGCATCCGCCGCCGGCTTATCTTGCGAGGAATACGAGATGAAAACGTCGTGCGCCATATTAGCCGGGCACAGATGTAATCAAACCGCTACGGCTGAATCCAGCACACTACTGTGATTATCGGTCGGTAAGGTAGCACCGAGGAACCCGCAAATAACGGAGCCCGGCCAGCCTGTATGGCCGGCCGGGCTCCGTTCTGTTACTCCCGCGTCTGCTTATGGCAGGCTCAGGACGAGATTCTGATCGAAGTCGCAGGTCCCGATGCTGAACTGCGCGTTCCTGCTCTTCATCTTATTTCCGACGTGGGTCGTCACGGTCAGAACATAGATTCCGGTCCGCAACGATTTGTGCGTCGTGACCGTTCCATACTCATACTGATACTCGAACGACGGACAGGGCGGCGTGCCGGTGACGACAGTCAGCGGCGCGTTGACCCTGCGGTCGATCAAGGTAAGCGGTGAGATGTCCTCGCTCGGCGCGTTAACCCGCAGCAGCGCGATCCTGTCCACGTGTGCAGCGGGCGTTCCGTTGACGAGGATCAGCGCGCGGACGCCGCGGCCGGTGCTCTCACCGCACATCGGCACCGGGGTCGTGGCCGTCGTATGCAGAATCGGATCGGTCTGGTAGGTCACGTTGACCTGAGCGGTGTTGGTCCGCGCGATCGGCGAATTCGGCGAGAACACCGCGTCGAGGTCTCCCGCTCCGAGCTGTTGGCCCGGACCAAGCGTGATCGGCAGCGTCGGCTGCCCCGCCAGCGAGTACTCGTTGGCGTTCGTGCCGCTGATGCCGAGGTTGGTGATCGTCACTCCGCAAGCGTTGCTGGCATTCGCGATCGGCAGTCCGAGCGACGAGTGGCATACACCGCGGTTCTTGATCACGGTGGGCGGGAACGTCAGCCCATTGGTCACCAGCGAGATACCGGGGCTCGGCGTGTCGCCCGTCAGCGACTCCTGGAAAACCGGCGTCACCGGGTCGTCGCTGTTGATGGTCAGCGTGCAGTTCTTCGCGCCGACCGACGTAGGCGTGAACTTCACGATCAGGTCGAGGTTCGAGTCCGGTGAAACCGGGTTCGGGAACGGATCGCTCGTAATCGTGAAATCGGAGCAGTTGACCGTCGCGCTGGTGACGTTCAAGTCGCACTTGCCTACGTTGTTCACCTCGAACGTCTGCTGTTCCGTGTTCTCGGCGCAGACGTTGCCGAAGTTCGCGGTACCGGTAACCGCGATCTTGCCCGGCGCGGAGCTGCCCTGGACGGCCACGGCCAGCGTCGGATCGCTCACGTCGCTCGACATGATGTCGATATTCCCGGTGTCAGGCGACGAGGTGATCGCCGTTGGCGTGTACCGGATCGGCACCGCGACCGAGGTCCCGGGACTCAACACCAGCGGATAGGTGATCACGGAAGCCACCGTGAACAGCGGGTTGGTCGAACTGATGCCCGTCGTGTTCAGCGGGCAGGCTCCGTTGTTGGTGATCGTCAGGTTAAGGTCACTGAACGAGCCGCGGCACACATTGCCGAAGTCGCCATTGGGAGCGATCGAAGCCGCGATCTTGCCCGACGTCGAAGTCCCACTCACAGCGACCAGCGAGATCGGATTGACCGGATCGTTGGTAGTGATCGTGATGTTGGCCGTATCGGGAACACTGGTTACCGCGGTCGGCGTGTACCGGATCGGCAGTTCAATCGAAGTCCCTGCGTGCACCACAATCGGGAACGAAAGGACCGTGGGCGGCGCAAACAGCGGATTGCTGGACGCGACATTGGTAATCTGCAGATCGCAGGTCCCGCTGTTGGTAACCGTCAGCGCCAGGTCCTTGAACGAATTGAGACAGACGTTGCCGTAATTGCCGCTCTGCGCAATCACGGTTCCCACCACCGGTGCGCCTGAAGTCGCCGTGTAGGTGACCTGCAGCGCCGGCTGGAACGGATCATTGCTGTTGATCTGGAAAGTGGCCGTTTCAGTCACATTGGGCTGCGATGGCGTGTAGACGATGTTGTAGTCGACCTCGCTGCCCGCGGCCACCGTCACCGGCGCTGATGGCGGGCTTAGCGCAAAATTGTTGCTCCCCGAAATCCGCGCGATGCTCGAGATGCTTAGGTCGCCTGCGCCTACATTGAAGATCTGCAGTTTCGATGTAAACGGGCCGTTGCCGCAAACCGTCCCGAAACTGAAATTCGAGTTTACCTGGATCAGGGGCACAGTCGGCGGATCCAGCTCGAAGACACTGCGGCCATAGGTACCAACGCGCAGCAGCTCGGGCGATGCGTTCGGATCGAGCTGGACGGAAGTGACCTGGACCGTCGGCAGTCCAAGGCCCAGCACTTGCCAGCTATTGCCGTTGTCGGCGGTCTGGAAAACGCCGGCATCGGTTCCGATGATAATCGTATGCGGGTTGGTGTTCGGATCGATCGTTACCGAATTGACCGGAATATCCGGCAGGTTCTGGATGCCGCCGCCCGCCGTGCCGCTGATATCGGTCCATGTGGCGCCGCTGTCAGTGCTCCGGAATACATGCTTGGTCGGCAGCAGATCCGGATTGATGCCGGTAAAGCCCGGATAGGTGACAACTATGGTGTTCGGCGTGGTCGGATCGATTGCGACCGCCGATACGCCCACTCCGGAAGGCGCGCCCGGTATCGTGACGTTGTTCCAGGTTGCCGACGCGCCCAGCAACGCGTTGGTCGTGAACGTCAGGGTGCCGTCGTTCAGGCCGAGCCACACCGTATTGCCATCGGCCGGCGTGCCCGCGATCGCGTTAATGCCCACGTCGTTCGGGACGAGATGCATCGCGGTCCAGGTAGCGCCTTCATCGGTGCTCTGGTACAGCGTGGTATCCGGACTGCTGAAGCTTGAGGCGTAGGCAATCTTGTCACTTGCGATCGGATCGAACGCCACTGCACCGATGCTTCCTGGCAAGCTCGGGATGCCAAAGGTCCATCCCACGCCGCCGTTTGTGGTCAGAATCGAGGTTCCGTCGTCGTTCCCGATCGCGATATTCGGATTGCCCGGGTCAACCGCCACCGGACCGCCGTCACCGTCGATGCCGAGATGCCAGTTCGCAGCCGAAAACGACGGCTGCATCTCGACCGTACCGGTGTCCTGTGTCCCGCCGTATGTATAAGCATTGTTCGACACGCTGTTGCGGCCGATGTCGATACCGCGGAACAGATTGGTCGCGATCGCTCCCACGCCGCCGGTATTCGTCGGACCGTTGATGTTTTTCCAGGTCGAGCCTCCATTACTCGAGGTTGCGATGCCGCCATCCTGACCGACGTAAAGCGGTGTCGGCGGGCCGGAAACGTGAGTAGCCGGACTGAAGACCAGCGCATGATGGTCCCAATGGACCTGGTTCAAGGTAATGGCAGGCGAACTGAAGGTGACTGAAGTGTTCGTGGTAGTGCCGTTGGTCGAAAGCCACAGTTCCTGGAATCCAATGTAAACGCGATCGGCGTTCAAGGGATCCACGCCGACCGTCTGATCGTAGCCGCATTGGCAGCCACTGCCGGCATTGCCATCCTGATCGCCAGGACCGCTGGTGGGCGGATTCGATTCCGCACCGCCGGCCGCCGGAATGTTCTGCCAGGTCGCGCCGTAGTCAGTTGAACGCCACATCCCGAGGAAGCGCGACGGCGAAGGTTTGGTGTTCTGCACCGTGGTATAGATCACGTGATCGTTCGGCGCCGTCGACTGCCCGAACGCGATATAGCCAATCTTGGTCGGATCGTTCGGCGACTCCAGTGGAGAATTGTTGCTTGTGGTCCACAGGTTCGCGCCGAAGGTCTGGCCGCCGTCGTTGGAAATGAAAATCCCAAGTCCGTACACGGCCGCGATGACCGTGTTGGGCGCCGTCGTATCGAGCTTGAGGTCCGTGATATAGCTGGTCGCGGTGGCTCCGGGTGGAATGATGTTGGTGAAAGAATTGCCGCCGTCTGCCGAACGAAATAGTCCCGCGGTGGTCGCCACCACCAGCACGTTCGCCGCCGGCGAGACCATCCGGATGATGTCATGGCCGGCCAACGTCTGCGAACCCGGCACCAGCGTCCAGGAGCCACCCTGGTCGGTCGACTTGTAAATGCCGATCGGGTTGTCGAATCCGTTGCTGAAGTTGTTGCCGGTTCCAAAATAGACGATCGACGGATTACCGAAATCGAGCGCCACCGCGCCGCCTGACAGCGACGCCAGCGAATCGGTCATCGGAAACCAGGTGTTGCCGCCATCGGTGGTTTTCCAGATGCCGCCGTTGTTGGTCGAGATGTACATCACCTGATCGGTGCTGCCGCGCGGATCGATCGCGATTTCGGTCACCTCGCCCGAGTCCGGTCCGGCGCCCTGGTAATTATAGTTGGCATCGATAGTGAGCGGGGCTGGTCCGACCTGGTTCCACTGCACGCCCGTAAGTCCGCCGGCTCTTGAGATCCGGGTGGTCGTGGCGAAGATTGCCGTTGCAACGACGGCGCACGCTATAGTTCCGATCGCAAACTTTTGGAATCGATACATTTGATAGTCCCCCCGTTCCACGGGACGGCGCCTGGCCGCCCCGCCCGTAGCGTCGAAAATGATTCGCCCTACGCGCAGGCCGATTAGCTATGCGGTGCGGCTTTGGTAACGGGTGGCAGCGGCGGCGGATGTGAACCGATCGACGGCGCGATCTGCATCCGCTTGGTGCGCTCCGCGGCCGCTTTAATCAGATCCGGCCGGAATTTGCCGGAGGCATCGGAATGTGCCCGGATGAATTCCTGCTGATGCTGGACGCGGAATTGAGTTTCGTTGGTCAGGCCGCCGATACTTGCACTGTTCGCGCGCGCCTGAGAGACCGGCGCGATTGCCGCGCCAACAGGCAGGGCTAGCATTATCGCTGCTCCGCCGATCCATTTCTTGAGGTCGCCCATATATCCCCCCGCGACGTTAGAAACAGCCAGGCTGTCTGTTAACTAATAATGTCCAATATCATGCAAAATTTAAAAAAATGCAAGTCTAGAGAACAGAAATTAGCTGCGAACATTTTTCATCGTCTATTGTGCGCTTTTTTATTACGCCCAGCACGCGCCCGCAGAAGCTCCGCCCTGCAAGGAATATTACCGATAAAAAGAAGTTGATTTTGACAGACGTATTAATCGGCGGGACAGTACGACGTCGATCGGTGACGCGCGCACCGATCAGGCTACAGTACGCTATCGAATACAGAAGGTTCGCGGCGCGACGACTCAGGCCGGCGGGTCGAACAAGCGATGACGCTGCAGAAAGCTCAGCACGTGCCGGTCCCACTCAACGGGGTTGTCGAGATTCGGAACGTGCCCCGCGCCATTAATGATCGCGAGTTCGGCATCGCGGATTCGCCGCTGCATGTCGAGCGCGCCTGGATGCGCCGGATCTTCGGTGCCCGTGATGATCAGGCACGGCTTATCGATCCGATCGTACACCGCTTCCGGCTCGGGCTCTTCGAGCGCATGGAAAATTTGCCGGATGCCGCGCACGTCCATCCGCTCGTTGGTCTCGAGGAACATCTGATGGAGATAGTGCGTTAGCGGCTGATCGCGAAGTGCTGAACTCGTGAAGAACTCGAAGGTCTCGCGGCGCGCATCGATTCCGAGCTCGTCCCACTGCGCGCCGCCCTGGCGCGCAAAATCGCGATTCGGCCAGTAAGCGCATCCGGTGACAATCAGGGCCCGTACCTGCTGCGGCCGAAGCCCAATCATATAGATGACCGTGGTCGCACCGACCGAGTTGCCAACCAGGATCACCGGTTCACGCGTGACTTCATCGACGACTTCCCAACACGCCTCTGCAATGTCGGTCAGGGTCAATCCGGGTGTTGGTGAGGGACTCCGTCCGTACGGCGGCACATCGACCGCGATGGTCCGGAACCAGGTCGAGAAGTGCGCCGTCTGGTACAGCCACAAGCGATGGTCGTACGGGTTGCCGTGGATGAAAAGCATCACGGGGCCATGCTTCCCGTGCTGCTCGTAGTGCAATTTTCCAAGGATGTGCGCGGCCACGTCTCACCTCCCCAGCCGCTCGGCGACGGCGCCTGACATTAGCGACCCGGAAAAAATCGTTCGCGTTCGCGGCCGTTGATCACCCGCGGCTGCCGATAGCGTTCGACCGCGATGCTCACCTCGTTCAGCGCAAGCGCCATGTTGAGCAGCCGCTGCGCCTCCACCGGCATCCGATCGAGCGGGAACCGATTCAGGTACTCGACGATCGCCGGCATCCGGCGCAGCATCGCGTCGTAAAAAACCTGCAGCTCTTCAATCGTGCTGGTCTCGCGCGCCGCCATCCGCTCCGGCTCGCTCGGAAGCGCCCAATGGAGGAACGGCTCGAGGTCTTTGAACGGTTCGGGCAGCGCGCCGCTCGCCTTCGCGATACTGTTTTCGCCCGCCATCGTCTCTCAGCGGCCGTTATGGGTCGCCATCTCCGCATCCAGTACATCGTGAAAGTGCCGGATTGCGATCTCCTCGTCCTGCAGCAGGAGGAATTTCTTCGCGCGCGATTCAAGCCCCGCCTGCACCGTCTCGTGCGCGGACGCGTCCTCGTCGAACACCACGCGATTGAAGACCTGCATGAAGTCCTGGCTCAGCAGTTCGGCGGCGTTGAGCGGATCGGGCGCATAAAACCTGATCTCCCACATCGTGCGGTCGACGGCGATCGGCCAGAAATTGTGCGTGATGCAAAAGTCGTTGGTTGGGTAGCGGAAAAAGAGCATCGCGAAGTTTGGAAAGATCAGGTGGAATTCGAAGCTGTGTTGCATCGGCAGACGGCATCGCGACGGTCCGTTATCGATCTGGAACATCAAGCCTTCCACCGGGAACGGCTTGTAGTCCGGGCTGATGCTGCTGCCAGAGACGCTATGCCGTCCGAAGAAGGTCATCTCCGCCGAACGGAAGCATCCTTCCCCAGTGGTGACGAACAGCTTCGGCATCAGGTATCGATGCTGTGAGACGACGTGGTAGCCCTCGTTCTGCGCGTCCATCGAGACTTTCCAATTGGACCGCTCCTCGAAGCGATACATCCGCTGCAGCCGGAGCTGATCGAAGCCTTCGGGCTTCATCCGCTCAGTCACGCCTTCCAGATATTCGGTGAGCGTCTGCTCCGGAGCGAAATTGATAAAGATGAACCCGCGGAAAACGTCGGTCGCAACCGGTGTCAGGCCGAGCTGGCGCTTGTCGAGATCGAAGAAATTCGCCTCGTCCGGAATCCATTTGAGCTGGCCGGCCGAGTCGTAGCCCCAGCTATGAAAATTGCAGGTCAGGTAGCCGCGGCATTTGCCCTTCGCATCCCACGCCAGCGTGTTCCCACGATGCGAGCAGACGTTATGGAACCCGCGCACCACGCCGTCATTGCCGCGGATGATCAGGATGTTCGCGTCGCAGATCGCGACTTCGCGCACGATATAGTCGCCGCGCTCCGGGATCTCGCAGACGTTGCCGACACAGAGCCACGAACGCCGGAAGATTCGTTCCCGTTCGAGCGCGAAGTACTCTGGTAAGATGCATGAATCGGCCGGCACCGGCGCGGTGCTCATGTTGGGATACCGTTGCGCCCAGCGCTTGTAGACGTCGACGCTCATGATTCGACCCCCGGCGATTCTGCCCTTTTATTAGTAACAACCCGCCCGCTTCACAAGATGAAATTTCCCCGGATGGCTCAGTACTTCGCGATCACCTCGCGGCTCAGCTCCTCGATCATCTCGCGCGAGTTGCCCGCAACCTGGAACCCGACCTGCTTCACGCCCAGCGCCTCCGCCGCGCGAATCCGCGCGATCACCTCGTCCGCGCTCCCGGTGCATGAGAAATTCCTCACCAGCTCCTCATCTACGAAGCGCTCTTCGCCGGGCTTCAAATAGATCAGATGGCCTTCATGGACCTCCAGGTAGCGCCGGTCGGCCGGGGTCTTCATCTTTTCGACGTACTCCTCGCGATAACGTGTGAGCCGCTCGCCGAGCGGCGCTTCGAGCGCGCCGACCAGCCCGAGATTGCGCTCCCATAGCGCATGGAACAGCAGCACGACCGAAGGACCGACGCGCTCGAGCACGCGCGGTGAAACCGGCGACTCGCCCGGGCGCAACACGCATGCCGTGATCATCGAAACCGTCGGAATTTCCGCGGCATTGCGCCCGGCCTTCTTCGCGCCCTTTTCCAGCGCCTCGCGCCCCGCTTTCAATTGTCCGGGATCGATCGTCGGCGTGATCCAGCCGTCGGCGATTTCGCCGACCAGCTCTGTCACCTTCGGCCCCGAAGCCGCCATGTAGATCGGGATCGGATCCTTGAGATTGATATAGCCGTGGTCGGGATGGACGAAGCGCATCCACCCGCGATGCTCGCCTTCCCGAAACGGCACTTCCTCGCGCGCCAGCAAACGCCGCGTCGTCTCGACGTAGCTCCTGAGCGTCGCGACCGGCAGCGGCGGCAGTCCCATAGTGTTGCGTCCGGTGAAGCCGCTGCCGATGCCGAGGATCACCCGGCCCGGCGCTATCTGATTGATGGTCGCGATCGAATGCGCGGTCACCGGCGCGATGCGGCTCGACGGGATCGCGACCGCGGTGCCGAGCTTCATTTTTTTCGTATGCTCCGCCGCCAGCGCCATGCAGACGTAAACGTCGCTGTAGAGCAGTTGCGAATCGAAGAACCACGCGCTCGTGAAGCCGCAATCCTCGGCGATCACAAGGTCTTTCCAAGCCTCGGGAAACGGCGGGTAGACCAGTGCGAATTCCATAGCTCCCCCTTCAACGGCGCGCGGCCAGCGCCGGCATCACCTTGCTCACGAACAGCTCCAGCGAGCCCATCGACTCCGCCGCTGTGAGACTGCCGAATTTCATGTTCATCAGGATGTAATTGAAGCCGGCCTCGGCGTGCTGATGCGCAATTTCGTCGAGCACGCGCTCCGCCGATCCCACGATCATCGCGCCCGCCTCGCGCATCACGTCGTACGGGATCGTCACGCGCAGATCGCTCAGCCCGTAATCGTTGACCAGCTTATTGATGTTGCGCTCGTAAGTTTCATACGCGGCCCGCGCCGTGCTCTCCGCGCGGCGCTCGTTCTGATCGAGATACACAAAGCGCAGCGGGCCGATCTTCGGCTCCGCAATATGCGGCTGCAGGTTCTCCGGCGAGTTCGCATACTCGGCGCGCGTCCGCCGATACAGCTCGATCCAGCGCTTGAGCGCGGGCGTCGGTCCGCCGCTCCCGACGTTCATCCCGCGGCGCGCCGCGAACGCGATCGAATTGTCGTTGAGCGCGCCGTACCACAGCCCCGGATACGGGCGTTGCATCGGCCGCAGGTCCATCACCGGGACATCGTCGAATCGGAAATGGGCGCCATGATGCTTCAATCGCTCGTGCGTGAGGCCCTTCAAAATCACTTCGAGCGATTCCTCGAAAATCTCGCGCGCCTCGAGCGTATTGATGCGGTAGAACTGATGCTCGTATACGTTGATGCCGCGGCCGACACCGATCTCGAGGCGCCCGCCCGAAAGATTGTCGAGCATGCAGATTTCGTAAATCAGCCGCAGCGGATTGTAGAACGGCAGCAGGTAGACCATCGGGCCGAGCCGGATGCGCGAGGTTTCCCTCGCCAGCGCGGCAAGAAACAGCCCGGGCGACGGCGTCATCGAAAGCGGCGTCGCGTGATGCTCCGCGAGATGGTAGCCCCAGAAGCCGGCGCGCTCGGCCTCCTTGATAAACGCTATATGCTCGTTGTAGAGCACGTCGAGCGCGGGGCTGCCGCTCGATTTCTCGATATGGCTGAACAATCCAAATTCCAGCTTCGCGCCGAACTCCAGCTTCGCGCCCACATGTTCGCTCATTTGCTCTTTATCCGCCTGTCAGTCTACCTGCCGCTTTCGTTATAGCGGCACGAAGGCTGCATTCGTCAAGGCAGGCGCCGCTGGGCGAAGCCGCCGACTAGCTTGAGATGTACCGCAAGTTCTGAGACGAGCGGATGGAAAGTCTAGCTCGATATCTCGAAAAAACCGTTCCCAAGGTCGACAAAGACAAGAGGAGAAAGCGATAGGCGAGCACACCATGAAAATCGCACGCAAATTCTCCGCGCCGCGTGAACGGGTCTTCGAGGCCTTCACGCACAAAAAAGCGCTTCAAGGCTGGTTCGGTCCCCAGGGCTTCACGGTTCCGAGCGTGGCCCTCGATCCGTGGCCCGGCGGGAGCTACCGAATCGAGATGCATTCGCCGAACGGTGGCAACACATCGTGGTCGGCGAGTATCGGGAGGTGCGTTCGATAAGTTACTGTCGATAAAGGAATCACTCAGCCTAATGCATATCAATCAGTTTTGTGCTTGTATCTGAAACGATTAACGGGTTATCGGAGCTAACGCTGTCCTCGGGGAAGGTGCGCGGTGACTCTGCTCAAGATGTACACCATTACGACAATCGTGCTGGCGCTTAAGATGGCGTCGCTTGCCATCGTGCAAGGGCGTAGCCGCGTCTCAACCGGCATCTTCGTTAACCCCGAGGACGCGGTTACCTTTGGCGGCCGGGAAGCACCAGAAGAGGCGCCGGAGGTGCAGCGCGCCGCGCGTGCATGGCGCAACGATCTTGAGAACATCCCGATTTTCCTGATTCTCGCGTGGATCTACGTCGCGGCCGGACTGTCACTGACCGCGTTCATCGTCTATTGCATCATTTTCATGGTTTGCCGCATCGGCCATACGATTTGTTACCTGAATTCGATTCAGCCGTGGCGTACGATTTTCTTCACCGTTGGCGCGCTCACGATGCTAGCGCTGATCGTCCATCTGTTCATCGGTGTCGTGCTGGCTTAGGATCAAGGCAGTAACTGCACTGGTCGGCGGTTTGCGATGTATGAGTTATCGAGCCAATCGGCTGCTTGTCTTTGTACTCTCTGCAATTGTCGGCGCGGGGTCGTTAGCCGTAGCGAGTGATGCGCCGAGGAAGGCCACGGCTCCGGCGACCGCGGTGTTTGCAGGTGGATGTTTCTGGGGCGTCGACGGGATTTTCAAGCACGTCAAGGGCGTGACCGGGGTCGTCTCGGGATATGCCGGCGGAGAAGTTGCGAATCCCAGCTACGAGCAGGTCAGCACCGGCACGACCGGGCACGCCGAGTCGGTCGAGGTTACCTATGATCCGTCGAAGGTTACGTATCGCGACCTGCTGAAGGTTTTTTTCACGGTCGCCCATGATCCTACCGAACTGGATCGCCAGGGGCCCGACGAGGGCACGCAGTATCGTTCAGTCGTTTTCTATTCAGACCCGCAGCAGAAGAAGGCCGCCGAGAGTTACATCTCGCAGCTCGATCGCAGCAAGGCGTTTCCCGATCCGATCGTCACCCAGGTCGTGCCGCTCAAAGCCTTCTATCCCGCCGAAGCGTATCACCAGAACTTCCTTGAGCGGCATCCTGACTATCCGTACATCGTGCACAACGATCTACCGAAGCTCACGAATCTCCGCGAAAAACTGCCGAATCTTTACAGCGCGACGCCGGCCGGGCTGCCGCCGAGCATCGCCGCCGGCGACAAAGCGACGGATTAATTAGGCGCGCGCAACTTCGACGAATGCATCGTAGCGCGCCGCGCCGCTTTGCGGGAATGCCGCGACAGCAGCATCGGGAACTGCGCGCGCCGAGCTGGTCAGCCGATTGATCCCGAGCCATCCGTCGCGCATCCACACCACACCCGCCGGAATCCGATCGCTCAGTTTCGCGCGCGCCGTCATTTCGCCCCCACGGTTGAAAAGTCGCGCCGTGTCCCCGTCGGTAATCCCGCGATGGTTTGCATCGTCGGGATTGATCCACAGAATCGGCTCGGGGTCGGCCTTCGCCAGCGACGGCAGCGCCCGGCCATGATCGTAAAAGGCGTGGAAGTGCGTAAGGGTGCGGCCCTGGACGAATGCGAGCGGATACGTCGAGTCGCTTTGCGGCGGTTCGTAGATCGGCAACGGCGGCAGGCCCATCGCGCGCGCCCGTTCCGAGTAGAACTCGACCTTCCCCGATGGGGTCGGAAATTCGAGCGATGCATAGGCATGGCTCGAATTGACGGCGCGCCGGCTTCCGCCTGCGGCGCGCAGATCGCCAATCTTCAGATGGCCGATCTGATCGTTATCGAGCATAGTCTCGACCAGGCCCTCGATCGATCCCCAGGGGAAGAAATCGTCGAGGCCGAGGCGCTTCGCAAGCCCGATGAAGATGCCGCCGATCGGGCGGGCCGCGCCGGGCGCATCGAGCGCTCGATCGATCAGATGAACATGCGTAGGGCCGAACTTGAGTCCGTTCTCTTCGAGCCAGGCGGTGCCGGGCAGCACGATGTCGGCGCACATCCGGGCCGTGTCGCTCATGAAAAGATCGGCGCAGACGATGAGCTTGACCCGGGTCAGCGCGCGTTCGAGCCGCGCGGTGTCGGCGAATGAGGAGAGCATGTTCGTGCCGGGCAGGATCAGCACGTCGATGTCACCGGCCTCCATCCGCGCCAGGATCGTATCCATCTCGCCCGGCACGGCGGTTCCCGGCGCCTTGCGATCCGGCGGAATAATTCCGCCAAATGACGTGTACCAAACGCCCGCGCCGTGCCGCGGCCCCATCCCGGCGCCCGGCCGTCCGAGATTTCCGGTCAGAGCGGGCAGGCACGAGATCGCGCGCGCCGCGTACCATTGATTGGCGGTTTTATTCATCGAGCTGCCGCCCAGAAGGAGCGTCGCGCGGCGCGAGGCCGCGTACTCGCGGGCGAACGCGACGATCGAATCGGCGGGAACGCCGGTCTCCGCTGCGGCCCACTCGGGCGTACATGCAGCGACCTGCTTCGCTAGTTCATCGAACCCGACCGTATAACGCGCGACGAACTCGCGATCGTGAAGTCCCTCGCCGATGATGACGTGCATCATCGCCATCGCGAGCGCTGCATCGGTGCCCGGCCGCACGATGAAAAATTGATCGGCGTGATCGCAGGCTTCGCTGCGGCGCACCTCGATCGCGATCACGCGCGCGCCGCGCCGGCGCGCCGCCGTGAGTCGTGACGCAGTGGTCGGCTGGCTGGTGAGGTTCGCGCCCCAAAGAACGATCAGTTCGGCGCTCTCCGCGAGATCGTCGGCGGAATTGACCGATGGCAGTCCTGTCAGCCAGACGCCGAAGCCGCCGAGCCCCCAGCACACGATTGACGGAATCCACCACTGCGCTCCGAGCAAATTGGCGAACCGCCACGCGAGCAGCATGTTGATCACGTTGACGATCGCTCCGTGCCCGGCCCAGATCGCAGTGCGATAGGGCGGCGCGGAACGAATCGCTTCCGCGATTCGATCCAGCGCGGCGTCCCAGCTCACATCGCGCCAATCATCTGAATTTCTCTGCTCGCGAATCCGCGGCTGGAGCAGGCGGCGCGGATTGTCGATGATCTCGGCCGCCGCATGGCCCCGCATACAGAGAAAGCCCCGGCTCTCGGGATTGTCCGGATTGCCGCGGATGCGCGTGACGCGTCCGTCTTCCACGTCGACCAGCATCCCGCACACGGTCGGCAGGCAATTCATCGGACACATCGTGCGAATAGTCTGTATCACCCTGATGCCTCCTACGGTCGCGGGCGGCGCATTAGGCGTTATGCGGCTGCGCTCGCGGGCGCGCGCTTCACGCGAGCGAGCGCGGCCGCGGCGTTGCTGTCGAGAATCGCGTGCTTGTCGGCCTCGCTGATGCGCGCCTCGGCGATCGCGTCGCGCGACCATTTCATCCCGAAATCGGTGCCGTCGGAGCCGAGCACGATCCGATCCGCGCCATAGACTTCCACCGCACGCTCGATCGATCGCGCGCCGAACGAGTTGCAATCGACCATCACGCGCGCCGCGCGAATCCGGCGCGACGGCAGCTCGTCGCCCGGACGATCGACGAGTATCCGATGGTCCAGGCGCTCGACCTCGAACGGCAGATTGCCGCCGAGGTTGTGGCTGAGCACGGTGACGTTCGGATACTCCTCGAGAAAATCGCTCATACAGAAGGTGATCATGTTCGAAGAGAGACGGGCCTGCATATCGAGCGTGCCGATCCGGGCATGGGCATTGTCGGTGATGTCCGCATGCGGCGCGTCGGGATCGTCGACAAGCTTTCCGTAGTGAATCAGCAGGATCGAGTTGCGGCGGTTAGCCGCGCTGAAAATCGGGCGAAAACGCTCGGCGCGCCTCAGCGTAAGGAAGCCGTCGCCAGGCAGCAGCGCCCCGACCATTCCCGGCAAGTCGCTGGCGCGTTCGAACTCGGAGAGCATCGCTTCCAGGTCGGCGCCCGGAAGCGCGGCGAGCCCGGAGAAGCGCTCCGGATGAGCCGCGCATACTTCGGAGATCGCGTCGTTGTAGAGGCGGCAAAGCTCGATCGAGTCGGCGAGCGGCAGGGTTTCAACGCCATACACGGTCGAGAGCGACAGCACGCCGTGGGTGATTCCGTTGCGCTCCATACTGTCGAGCCGTGTCGCCAAATCGTCGAAGCCTTTCGGCACACGCAGCGACGGCAGCTCGCAATCGATGAACTCCTGGCCGTCGTTGGTCAGTCCGATGCGTGGCGGTGCGGTCCGCTTGCGCAGGACATCGGCGAGCGCCTTGGGAATCCAATGAGCGTGCATATCGATTGGCATAGCGGGTTAACGGCCGTCGGCCGCCCTCATCGTAATTCGTCGCCGGAAGATGGCGACTGTTGGCTGGTGATAGTTGTCGCCAATACCGCGATGGTCGTCAACCGGGAAAAACGCCGTCAGATTCGCTGTTCGCCGCTGGCCATTGCGACGTAGCAGACCAGACCGGCTGTATAGACCATCGCGGTCAAATAAAAGATCGCGGAAAATGAGCCGGTCCGCTGCAGGATAAAGCCGGTCGCGGCTACGCCGATGATTCCCGGAATGGTCGCAAACGTGTTCGAAAGGCCCATCAGGATCCCGGCATAGCGCGGTGCGACATCGAGATGATTCACGGCGAAGGCGCCCGAGCCCAGCGCCGAGCCTCCAATCGAAAGCGTCACAAGCAGGACCGCGACCCCCGCCGACGTCGCCATCGGCAGTGCGAGCAGCGGAAGCGCGCCCAGGAAAAACGCGCTGCCCTGCAAAACCTTCCGCACGGCGGTTAGACTCATCCCGCGCTTCTGAAGCGTATCGGCAAGCCATCCGGCAACGTTCTGCATCGAAAATGCGACCGCGTAAGGAATTACCGAAAGCTCGCCGAGCCGCGTCATCGGAACGTGAAAGTTATGGGAGAGATAGCTAGGCAGCCAGAGCAGCAGGATGTAGAAGCCGAAATTGTTGCAAAGATGCGCGATGACGATCGCCCAGACTGCGGGCTCGCTCAGGATTGCGACCCACGGAATCGATGGAGCGAGTGAGATCTCGGGCCGTCCCGCCGCGATCGTCGCCATCTCGCCCGTGGTCATCCCCGGGCATTCCTCGGGTGAATCGGCGGCCTTCAACTGCCATGCGACGAGCCAGAGCAGGCCAAGCGCACCGGATATGTAGAACACGGCGGGCCATCCGAAGGCGAGCACGATTGCTGGGCTTACCAGCAGCGCGACCATCGTACCGAGGGTCACGCCGCTGAAATGAAATGAGATCGCACGCGCCCGCTCCGTGACCAGCGTCCAGCGCGCGGCGACGCTATGCACGGCCGGAAAGTTGAGGGCCTCGCCGACGCCGAGCATCGCGCGTGTCGCGAGCAAAACGCCGAATGAAATCGACGCCGCCGGCGGCGTGAGCGCGGTCGCCAGCGACCAAATCGCCACACCCGCCATCAGGACGCGCTTGCCGCCGAAGCGATCGGCGAGCCATCCGCCTAGCATCTGCAGCCAGATATAGCCCCAGAAAAATGCCGAGAGGATGAGGCCGCGCGCGGCGTCGTCGTAGCCCTTGTCGCGGGCGAGCGGGATGATCGCGATCGAGATATTGACGCGGTCGATGTAGCAAAGCGCGGTGCCGAGGGCGAATAGCAGAATGACGGTGTAGCGTCGCGGCCATCGCGCGGTCTGCGGCGCGTCGAAAATAATCGATGAAGTCGCCATCGGTCGCCCGGGGGTGATGCGGCAGGATAATGGCGACGCGGCGAGCTTGGCAATCCCGGATGACGGGCCAGCGAGCCCGCGGCGGTTCAAAAGTGCAAGGCTCGGCGGCGCAATCTGCGCGGCCGAGCCCTGCGTGATTCACTATGCGCCGGAGCGCCTACTGCATGATCGAACTCAGACCCGACACAGTCGAGTAGAGCTTCACGTCGGTGTAATTAACACCGCCTAGGTTGGCGCATCCCTGGTTGGTGCCGAACGGCGGATTCGCGATCCAGGCGCTGGCGTGGCTGTTTTGCTGATCCCACAGCCCCACCAGATAGTCGCCCGTATACATGACTGGACCAACTTCCGGCACGTCATGCGCGATCTGCTGAAACGAGGTCGATTTCCAGTACTTCAGATTCTCGTCATAAAGATCGGCCCACGACTGCGTCCATTGCTGCTTGTCGACGTAGAGCATGCGCTTGCCGATGCAATAGCCGCTGCGCAACGCCGGAATACGCCGCACGTCAAGCAAATAAGTGTCGCGCACTTCCCATTTCCCGACCTTGGGGCCCGGGAACAACATCGGGTAGTAGTTGTCCATGTTGCTCGAGGCTGCCTCGTCCGCCACCGTGATCGCCAGGATCTTGCGATCGCCGAGGTAGTTCGCATCGAACTTGACGATGCCGCCGTTGAAGAGCTGCTTCACGTCGTCCTGGATCCAGTCCGTGCCCACGAACGGCGAGCATCGCGAGGCCGACGACAGACGCAGCGTGCGCCGCAGCGCCGGGATGAACAGGAACAGGTCTTCATTGCGGGTCGGGTCAGTGTAATAGATCGTAAGCTGAGTCGTATAGCGCGACTGCTCAGGCTGCAGCACCCGGGTATATTCCGTGTAGTAAATTCCGGGTCCGCTCGGATCGGAGTTGGGCACACCGGGGTCCGTGTTGAAGTTGAATTGACGATAAACGGTGGAGGTTACCTCGGTAGTCCGATTACCGTAGCGATCGAGTAGGAAGACGTGGTTGTTGGGCGCACAGGTGATATGCGGGACGTACTCGTACCAAGTGTTAACCAAAATCTCCCACCCTTTGAGCGGTCCCGAAGGGTTGGGGAAAACAAGTCCGCCGACGTAGCCCGTGATGCTGTGGCCGCCGTTGGGCAGCGTCACGATCTGAACGTTCTTGCTGTATTTCTCGGTGTATTCCTGGAACCGTTTGGGCAGCGGATAGTCGTGGGTCGGCCCGATTTCCATCCTGAAATCGGCCGGGAATTTCCAGAAATTGTCGCCTTGGAAGAGCACCTGCAGGCCGTCCTGCATCGCACCCTTGTACTGCTGCCAGTTCTGCATCGTTATGACCGTGCCCGGCGGTGGCACGCCGCTCTCCTCACCCGCGGCACGGACGTTTGCGGCCAAAGCGAGTGCGAGGAACACCGCCCCCATTAAGGCACTCAGCGCCCTAAGCGGCGCGTTTCGCATGATCGTTACCTCCGGATAGATTTTCGGCTGGGGATGCATCCCCGGACACGATTTTTTAACTCTCTAGGCTTATGGCCGAGGCTGGAAAAAGTCAATTGCGGCTACGGACATTTCCGTACTCACATCAGGACCATGGCCGTGCACTGATGGGTCTCGATCGCGACGTCCCCGTTTACTAGTTCATGTCGCTCAAATAGCAGGCAGAAAGAGCTGAGTGGTGGGAGTACAGTTCCTGCGCGCCAAGCGAATACCGGCCGACAGTTTGCGAACGGTGTAAAAGAGAGCCGCTTTTTTTGCGGTAAAAAGTGAGCTACCCCCCGAGGCGCTAATGGCTTGACCGGTAATCAGGGTGAACATGCGACGGTTTCAATTCTCGCGGTTTGGGCGCAATCAGTACGCGCGTTAGCCATGTGCTGACGCAGCTTCGCCACGACCGGTGCGGGAATCATTCACTCCGCAGCTCGATCGTGTTGCCGTCAGGATCGAGGAACCAGAGCTGGCGGCCGGTGAGACGCCGCTCTGCGTTGCCGATCACCGCGCTGGCCGCACTGCCGTCGAGATATTCGATCCCGAGCCGTTCGAGCTCGGCCTTGGCCTCGTCCAAATCGTCGACATCGAGCGCGATATGCGGGCTGGTGGGGTCGATCTTGCGGCCCGTGTCGCGGCTTTCGATGACATGAATCATGTTGTGGCCGATTCCGTACCATGCGCCGCCGAAGGGGAAGTTCGGCCGCTCCATCATCGGAAGGCCCAGCACCCGCGCATAGAACTCCTTGGTGCGATTCGCGTCGCTTACCCGAATCCCGACATGGTTCAGCGCTTTCACCTTGACCATCGTGCTTCCTCCCTTGTGTTGAGTATGTTGAGCCTCTCAGTCGAAGGCGTTCTCGCCGGTTATATCGCGTCCCAGGATTAACGTCTGCACGTCGTAGGTGCCCTCATAGGTGTTCACGGTCTCGAGGTTCAGCATATGCCGGATGACCGGGTATTCGTTGACGATGCCGTTGGCGCCGAGCATATCGCGCGCCATTCGCGCGATCCCCAGCGCCTCGTTAACATTGTTGCGCTTGGCGAACGAGACGTGCTCCGGGCGCATCCGGTTGGCGTCCTTGAGCCGGCCGAGCTGAAGACAGACGAGCTGGCCCTTAGTGATCTCGGTCAGCATCCGCACCAGTTTGCTTTGAACGAGTTGATATCCGGCGAGCGGGCGCGAGAACTGCTTCCGTGATTTCACGTAATCAAGCGCGCAGTTGTAGCAGGTGCGCGCTGCGCCGAGCGCGCCCCATGCGATCCCATAGCGCGCCTGCGTCAGGCATGAGAGCGGCGCTTTTAGTCCGCGCGCTTCGGGCAGATGCGCCTCCGGACCAACACGGACATCTTCGAGGATCAATTCCGAGGTTACCGATGCGCGCATCGAGAATTTCCCGTGGATGTCATGCGTGCTGAAACCGGACGTGCCCTTCTCGACAATGAACCCGGTGATACCTTCATCGACACGCGCCCAGACGACCGCGATGTCGGCGATCGTGCCATTAGTGATCCATCGCTTCGTGCCGTTGATGATCCATCCTTTGCCATCGCGGCGCGCCCGCGTCTCCATCCCGCCGGGGTCTGAGCCATGGTCAGGCTCGGTTAATCCGAAGCATCCCAAGATGCGTCCCTTCGCCATCTCGGGGAGGTAGCGATTCTTCTGCGCCTCGGAACCCCAGGCGTAGATTGCGTACATCGCGAGCGCACTTTGTACCGACGCGAACGAGCGGAGACCGGAGTCAGCGGCCTCGAGCTCCTGCATGATGAGGCCGTAAGCAACATTGTTCATCCCGGCACATCCATAGCCGTGAAGATTGGCGCCAAAGATTCCGAGCTCGGCCATTCGGGGGATAAGCGCGGATGGAAAAGTTTCGTTCGCGAAATGGCGCTCGATGTCGGGAATCACCTCGCGTTCGACGAACTGCTTGACCGTATCGCGCGCCATCCGTTCTTCCTGGCTAAGCAGCTCATCGAGGTTGAAGAAGTCGAGATCCTTGAGCAAATCCGCCACGTTAGACTCCTGAAACTAAGAAATTCTGAACCATCGAAAAAGTTAATCTTATTTTGATGCGTACCGTCCGCTTACATTTCAGGTAATGCCGAATTAACCATACTACTATTTGCGCGAATGCCGCGCATCAGATAATTTTATAACCAGCTAAGCGCGGTATGCATATCGAAACGCTCAAGGTCTTCTGTGACATCGTCGAAAGCGGCAGCTTTTCCTACGCCGCTTCGCAAAACTTCGTCACCCAGTCGGCAGTAAGTCAACAGGTCCGCAGCCTTGAAGAAAAGTATGACTGCCGATTGATAGAACGGGGCCGCGCAGGTGTCAAACCAACGCCGGCCGGTCAGATGCTGTATCATGCGAGCAAGGAAATCGTGCAACGCTACCTCGATCTGGAGAACCGGCTGCGCGAGATCGGATCGGTCGTCGCCGGCTCAATCCGGGTGGGGACGGTCTACAGCGTCGGGCTGCACGAATTACCGCCTTTCCTGAGCGAGTTCCTGCGCTCGTATCCTGCGGTCAACCTGCATCTCGAGTATCTCCGTTCGAACCGCATTTACGAGGATCTGCTTGAAGGCAAGATCGATCTAGGCGTGGTCGCTTACCCGGCGAAACGCGGACAGATCGTCACGGTGCCTTTTCGCGAGGATGAGCTTGTCCTCGTCGTCCCGGCAGACAGCGCGCTGGCGCGCAATGGCCGCATCAGCGTGGCCGAGCTCGCGGGTCAGAACCTGGTCGGCTACGAACGTGATGTTCCCACACGCAAAGCCTGCGATCGCATCCTGCGCGATCATGGGGTCAAGCCGCTGTACGTGATGGAATTCGACAACATCGAGACCATCAAACGCGCGGTCGAGATCGGACAGGGTCTAGCAATCGTCCCACGGATGGCGGTCGAGCTCGAAGCGGAACGCGGCACGCTCCGGATCGTTGAGTTCATTGAGGGCACGTTCGCCCGCCCGCTGGCAATCATCTACAAGCGCGGGCGCGAGCTTTCGCCCGCGGTCCGGAAGTTCATCGAGGTGCTCACGACCTCGCGCGATGGCCCGGAACGCCACGAAGCCGCCGATTCCGGCCGCAACAGTCGTCACGAGAAAGCCGAAAAGCCTAGCGCTTGAACAATTCCTTCATCCGTGAGCGATCGAACCCCGCGATGATTTCGCGGCCCGCCACGGTTAGCGGACGCTTGATGAGGTTCGGCTCCTCGGCCATCAGGCTGAGCGCCTGATCAGCGCTCAGCGTCTTGCCTGCCAGTCCGCGTGCCTTGAAGGCGGGACTTCTCGGATTCAGGAAATCGCGCGGATCCCGTCCCGCGAAAAGCTGCCTGAGCTCGTCGATCGAGAGCGGGTCGCGGGCGAAATCACGCTCCTCAAGATCGACATCCAGCTCGTTGCGCAAGAAACTTCTTGCGTCGCGGCAGGTGGTTCAGGTTGATTTCCAGAAAAAGCGCGCGCGCTTCATCTCGATGTCCCGCTTCGTCGATGCTTGTCTATGTGGACGACGGTTGTCTACTGGATCGACGTGCTCGGCAGCGGCGCCGCCGAAATGCCGCCGTGACGCACCGGCCCGGACCCGGGATCCATTCGGCCGCTCGATGAACCGCTGCTCGACGACCCCGAACCGCTCGCGCCCATCGAACTGCTGCTGATGCCCGTCGAGGTCATCCCACTGTTCGCGACGGTCGGGCTGCCGCTGGTCGACGATGACGGCGCGATGCTCCCCGCGTACCCCGGAGGCGCATTCGGCGGCTGCGGCGAGGTGGTATTCGGGCCGCTGAAGTACACCGGCGCTTTGCCTTGAATCATCTCAGGCGTAAGCACGTAGTCGCCGCCCAACGAACTCCGCCAGATCGTATCCGCGACCTGTTTGTTGCCGCCGGTCACCAGATAGCTCCCGCCCCCGACCAATCCACCGCCAGCCGCATACACGATCTTCGCCGGGATGTAGAGCAGATTTCCGAACAGCGCGGCGGCTCCGTAGCCGGCGCCCTTCCAATCGACGCCGCCCTGCTCGGGCTGCGGCACCTGCACCTGGCTTTGCGGCTGGACGCCGCCCGGCGCGGTCTGTGCGATGGCGCCCGCCGGGATCATCATCGCCGCCGCGATCAGAATCGCGATCGTTCCTGAGTTGCGTTTCATGACCTCATCCTCCCTGCCCCCTCCACCACTGAATGAACACCACCTATTCCGTCCTGAGGACCGCCTCGCGCGGCAAGAGCCCGATTAGATGATCGAACGCGCGATCGAGATAGCCACGGTCCTTGGATTCCAGCGTAAGTTTAACCCGATACTCGGCGTCGTCAAATTTTGGATACGAACCGAGCATCAGCTCCGGGTACTGCGCGAGGCAATCGTTGAGATACGCCGCGATCGCGGATTCGCTTGCCGTCGTGTAAATCGTGCGGATGAAGTAGGGATCGGTCCGGTAGCGGCGCGCGATCATCCTGAGCTTGGTTTCGAAGAGCTGCGGCACACCCGGCAGGACGTAGACGTTCTCCACCTGGATCGTCGGAAACCAAATCTCCTCGGATTGGTTGAGCACCGCGCCCTCGGGAATCTCGGCCATCTTGAGCCGCGCGGGATTCGGTTTGCCCGACGAATGCTCGTTGATCAGCGCCGCGAGCTCATCGCTAACAATGACCTTGCGGCCGAAAGCGCGAGCCACGCCCTCCATCGTGAGGTCGTCGTGCGTCGGTCCGACACCGCCGGAAGTCACGACGAAATCGAAGCGCGCCGCACATTCCCGGACCTCGGCCGCGATCACGTCGAGGTCGTCGGGTATAACGGCGATGCGTTCCAAGGCGACACCGGCGCTACGGAGTTCGCGCGCGGCGAAATAGGCATTGCTGTCCGGGATTTTGCCCGACAGGATTTCGTTGCCGACCACGACCAGCGCGCAACTACATCGATTCATACTGCGGCGGATGGCTCGCTCCGCCCATCTCCACCCTACACCCTGCGGAGATTATCCCAGCCCAAGGGCTGTGGATACAAGATGGGGTCCGGGCTTGCGCACCCGCGCAGGACCGGCCCCGCGCTTGCGTCTTTGGCTCCAACACGAGAGAGAGAGAGAAGAGAGTTCTTCGACGGGTTATGCAAAGCGATGGCGCTCAGGCGAGATAACCAGCCCGTTTCAGGTACTCCGCCAGCAGCACGGCGCCGCGCCCGGCGCCCATCGCGGCGTTGTGCGTCACCAACAGGTACTTGATGCCGTTTGGGATCACTTCGTCAGCCCGGATACGGCCGACCGAGGTGGTCATCCCGTTCTCGGCATCCCGATCGAGCCGCGGCTGCGGACGCATCGGATCGCGATGGACCGTGATCATGCGGCGCGGCGCATTCGGCAGGCCCATCGCGCTGAAATCGCGGCCGAAGTTCTCGAATGCCGCGATCACTTCTTCAATGGACGCAGGACGCTTTAATCCGACGGTCGCGGCTTCGGTATGGCCGTTCAGCACACTGGCGCGCGTGCAGGTCGCGCTGACTTTAAGCGGTAGCTCCGCGATTCCACCCTCGCCGAGCCGGCCGAGAATCTTGCGGGTCTCGATCGTGACGCGCTCCTCCTCGCGCGGTATGTACGGGATGATGTTCTCGACGACATCGAGCGCGGCGAGGTCGCGCCCCGCACCCGAAATCCCCTGCATGGTGGTAACCAGCGCCGAATCGACGCCGAACTTCTCATCGAGCGCCTTGAGCGTGATTGCGAGCCCGGTCGCGGTGCAGTTCGGCAGCGTCGCGATATAGCCCTTCCATCCGCGACGGCGGCGCTGCTCCTTAACCAGCGCGATATGGTCCAGGTTTACGCCGGGAATCAGCAGCGGGATGTCGGGCTCCATCCGATGGGGCCGGGCGGTGCTGATGGTCGGCGCCTGCGCCGCGTAGATCGGCTCGAGCTCGCGGGCCGCGTCGGATTCGACGGCGGCGAAGACCACGCCGATGCCATCGAGGCGGATTGATTTCGCCTCCTGAACCATCAATTGCATTGCGGCAGCGGGAGGCTCCGTTCCCGCCACGTACCATCGCCGGATGCCGCTCTGCTCGTCAGTTATCGCCGACGCGAAGCTCTTGCCTGCGGAGCGCTCAGAGGCCGCCAGCGCGGCGATTTCGAAATCAGGATGGTTGTCCAGAGCGGCCAGCACCTGCTGACCGGCAATTCCGGTAGCGCCTACGATTGCTGCTCGAATTTTCATCGATATGATTTCACCGGCGGATAATTCGCCCCGCCGCGCATTCCAAGTTAATCCGAAAAGCCTAACAGTTGGCCCGCAAAGGGGCCATATCAAGCCGGAACCGGCGACGCGTCGCTATCAGCGAAATCGCTCGAGTGAGGTAGAATGAGGCCGATGAAAGCCGAACGATCACCAGCGGCCTCGGGCCCGGCCGCCGCGCCGCTCACGCTCGAGGGTACCAGCGTCCTCCATCAGATGTTCCGCATCCGACGCGCCGGATTGCGCGAACTTAATTCCGGGCGTCGAACTGAGATAGCGCGGGAAATCGGTGACGCGCTCGCCGGGATGCAACGCCGCGAGGACGGCGAGAGCGCCGCTTTTTCGATCCTCGGCCACAAGGCCGATTTGATGCTGGTTCATTTTCGCGCCGGCTTTGAGCATCTGGCGCGCGCTCAGGCGGAAATCGCCGCTCTGACAATCGACAACTACCTGGAACCGACGACCTCCTACCTCTCGATGGTGGAAATCGGACTCTATGAGGCGAGCGTGCGGCTTTACGAGCGGCTTGCGACCGATGGAATCGAAGCGGGCACGCCGCAATGGCGCGATGCGGTCGACGCGGCCCTGAAGGAAAATCGCGAGAAGCTGGCGGCGCGTCTGTGGCCGCGAATCCCGGAGCGCCGTTACGTCTGTTTCTATCCGATGAACAAGCGGCGCGGCGAACATCGCAACTGGTACCAGCTCCCGATCGAGGAGCGCCAGCGCCTGATGCATGACCACGGGATGATCGGGCGGCGTTACGCTGGCCAGGTGACGCAGATCATCTCGGGATCGGTCGGCTTCGACGATTGGGAATGGGGCGTCGATCTGTTCGCCGATGATCCGCTGGTCTTCAAGAAGCTGATTTACGAGATGCGCTTCGATGAGTCGAGCGCGCTCTATGCCGAGTTCGGGCCGTTTTACGTCGGAATTCGGCTCGCCCCCGATGAACTTGCGAAGACTATCGCGGACTGCGGCTGAATTGGATTAGTTGCGGAACTTGTCAGCGAGCCGCTGCAGTATCCCCTTGGAGCCGGTCTCCTGCGGATGCGACGGTGCGCGGCCCTCGCGGAGCGCTGCGACCTGATCCTCGACCTCGCCCTCGATTGGAAAGCGTCCGGTCTCGCGCTTCGAGAACAGCGTCCGCCCGTCACACAGGACGTCAAACTGGCCGCTGCTGCCTTTGATCAGCGTCGCGGTCTCCCCAAATCGTTCCTTAAGCGAGGCGGCCAGACTGACCGCCCGGGGCCGGTATTTTCAGGCTTCGCAGTAGAAGATCTCGATCTTCATAAGGATTCCGTCGCTCACCTTCCGTTAGGCAGATCGACGAACACCGCGGCGGCGACCACCGATGACCACAGGCCGTCGCGATCGCCGATAGCCGACTGAGTAACGTTGCGGGTCGAGACGATCTTGTCCGACACTCGCCAGATATCCTTGCGCTCGTCGTAACTCGCGTTGGGATCGAAGTCGACGCCGAGGATCGTCGCGAGCATCGTGGCCGCCAGGTCTTCGGCATAGTCGCCCGCCTTCTGCTCGGTCTCGCCATAGCTGTGATGCTCGGAGAGGTAGCCGTAATGCGCGGGGTTGGCCGGGATGGCGACGCCGACCGAGGCCGCGATCAGCCGATGCGGCTCGTTGGTCGCATTGTCGCTCATGACGGTGAAGACGATCTGTCCCGGCGTAAGATAGCGCAACCCTTCCTGCGGGCTGATCAGTTTGCAGTTTGGGGGAAATATCGATTTAACGCGTACCAGGTTGTATTCGGCGATACCGGCCGAGCGCAGGGACATCTCGAACGATGTAAGTTTTTCGCGATGCTTCCCGACGCCCTTGGTCAGAAAGACACCCTTCGGAAGCGGGCCCATCCCCGGATTTTCTCCTCGTTGAAAATTGAGTCTGGCGCATGCGGGCGGCTCCCCACTGACCGGCTCCCGCATTCTTTATCGATCAATTCATACCGGAGCGACATGGCGTGCGCTACTCATAGCGCGTTTGGCGGCTGATATTCGCCGAATACGCGGCGCATCGCGTCCGCGATCTCGCCCAGCGTGGCGCGCGCGCGGACCGCTTCGATGATCGGCGGCATCAGGTTCGATCCATCGTGCGCCGCGGCCTCGACCTGCCGGAGCGCAGAGGCGGCCGCAGCCGCATCGCGATTCGCGCGGACCTGCGCCAGCTTCGCCCGCTGCCGCTCCTCGATCGCCGGATTGACGCGCAGGATTTCCGGCATCGGCTCGGCCGAGCTGGTGAATCGATTCACGCCGACGATAATTCGCTCGCCGCTTTCGATCGCGCGCTGGTAGGCATAGGCGGCGTTCTGGATTTCGCGCTGCATGTAGCCCTGCTCGATCGCGGCGACCGCGCCGCCGAGGTCGTCGATACGCGCCAGGTACTCGAGCGCGCGCCGTTCCAGCTCGTCGGTCAGAGTTTCGAGATAGTAGGAGCCGCCCAACGGATCGACGGTGTCGGCGACATCGGACTCGTAGGCGATCACCTGCTGCGTGCGGAGCGCGAGCAGCGCCGATTGCTCGGTCGGCAGCGCGAGCGCTTCATCGCGGCTGTTGGTGTGCAGCGATTGCGCGCCGCCCAGCACCGCGGCCAAGCCCTGCAACGCGACCCGCACGACATTGTTGTCGATCTGTTGCGCGGTGAGCGACGAGCCCGCGGTCTGCGCATGAAACCGCAGCATCATCGAACGTTCGTCCTTTGCGCCGAAGCGATCTTTCATCAAGCGCGCCCAGATGCGCCGCGCGGCGCGGAATTTTGCGATCTCCTCGAAGAAATTGTTGTGCACGTTGAAGAAGAACGAGAGCCGGCTCGCAAAGCGATCGATCTCGAGGCCGGCCTTGAGCGCGGCGTCGACGTAGGCAATTCCGTCCGCGATCGTGAAGGCGAGTTCCTGCGCCGCCGTCGAGCCGGCCTCGCGAATGTGATAGCCGGAGATCGAAATCGTGTTCCAGTTCGGCACCTCGCGCGAGGCGAAACTGAAGATGTCCGTGATGAGGCGCATCGAGCCGCGCGGCGGATAAATGTAGGTGCCGCGCGCAACGTACTCCTTCAGGATGTCGTTCTGGATCGTGCCGTTGAGCTGCTTCCACGCCACGCCGCGCCGCTCGGCCACCACCAGATAGAGCGCAAGCAGGATCGATGCGGTCGCGTTGATGGTCATCGAGGTGGAGATGCGCTCCAGCGGCAGCTCCGCGAGCAGCGTCTCCATATCGTCGATCGATCCGATTGAGACGCCGACCCGTCCGACCTCGCCGCGCGCCAGCGGATGGTCCGCGTCGCGACCCATCTGCGTCGGCAAATCGAAGGCGACCGAAAGCCCGGTCTGTCCCTGCGCGAAGAGGTAACGATAGCGGCGGTTCGATTCCTCCGCGTCACCGAAGCCCGCGTACTGGCGCATCGTCCAGAGCCGCCCGCGATACATCGTCGGCTGGACGCCGCGCGTGAACGGAAACTCGCCGGGAAAGCCGAGTTCGGCGAGATAATCTGACCCGTGGCGATCGGTCGGGTCGTACTCCGGCGCGATTTCGATTCCCGACGTGGTCGTGAATCGAGGCCGACGCTCGGGATTACGCTTGATCGCGGGCGCGAGGCGCTCGGCGCGCCATCGTTCGCGCGCCTCGGTGAGTTTGCGATCGCCGTCGTCGGACATCGATAAACGCCCCGTGGCCGCTACTCGATTATGACAAGCAGGTCGTTTTTTTCCACCGTCTGCCCGGCCGCGACCTTGACCTCGATGACGGTGCCCGCCTTGGGCGCCTTGAGCTCGTTCTCCATCTTCATCGCCTCGACGACCAGCACACCCGCGCCGGCCTCGACCGCGTCCCCCGCCTTGACCATGACGTTAACAACCCGTCCGGGCATCATGGCGCGCATCTCGGCGCGTCCGCGCTGACCGGCATGTATCGATGCTCCAGCCGCCGCGCGCCGCGGATCGATAAGCGCGACCCGTGCGATGCCGGTGCGCGATGCGATTACGATCTCGTCGCCAATGCGTTGCACCTCGAAATCGAACGAGCGCGTTCCGATCAACATCGAAAACGACGCACCGCCCACCCGGCGCACATCGATGTCGAAATGATGGTCGCCGACGCGCAGCCGCCAGCCGTTGCCGTCGTTAAGTTGCTCGACGTCGAACTCGTGCTCGACGCCGTCGAGAATTGCGACGTAGCGCATCGCCTAACGCCGCATCAGCTCGAGCCGCGCCGCGGTCTTCCAGGCCGACGCGCGCGCCGGCGGGCGATCGCCGTCCCGCGCAGTGTCGGCGTGATTACGATGCGCCGCGACCGCGGCCATCAGCGTCGCCGCGAGACGCATCGGATCGGCATCGGTCCGCGCCGCCGGATGATACTCGTTTTCGAGGAACTGATTATCGTAGTCGCCGGCGATGAAGCGCGGATGGTTCATCAGCCATCGATGGAGCTCGATATTCGTGCGCAGCTCGCCGACGATCGCGAACTCGTCGAGCGCGCGGCGGGTCCGCGCGATCGCCTCGGCGCGATCGCGCCCCCAGATCGCGAGCTTCGCGATCATCGGATCGTAGTAGATCGGCACCTCCGCGCCGCTCTGGACGCCGGTATCGACGCGCACTCCCGGGCCGGTCGGGATACGCATCGAGTCGATGCGTCCGGGCGCGGGCGCGAAACCGTTGACGGGATCCTCGGCATAGATGCGGCATTCGATCGCCGCGCCACGCTGGCTCAAATCGCGCTGCGTAAAGCTCAGCGGCTCGCCTGCCGCGATGCGAATCTGCTCCTTCACGAGATCGACGCCCGTCACCAACTCGGTGATCGGATGCTCGACCTGGATGCGCGTGTTCATCTCGAGGAAGTAGAAATTTCGGTCCGCGTCGACCAGAAACTCGATCGTGCCGGCGTTCACGTAGCCGACCGCCTTCGCCGCCCGTACCGCGACCTCGCCCATCGCTTTGCGCAGCATGGGCGTGATGAACGGCGAGGGCGATTCCTCGACGACCTTCTGATGCCGCCGCTGAATCGAGCATTCGCGCTCGAACAGATGGACCGTATGGCCGCGCGTATCCGCGATGATTTGGACCTCGACATGATGCGGCTGCCGCAGAAATTTCTCGACATAGAAACGGCTGTCGCCGAACGACGATTTCGCTTCGCCGACCACCGCGCGCAGCGCGGATGCGATCTCGTCCTCGCGATGGATTTCGCGCATGCCCTTGCCGCCGCCGCCGGCCGACGCCTTGAGCATGATCGGAAAACCGATTTCACGCGCGATCGCGCGGACCGCGGCTTCGTCCGTCAGCACGTCGGGCGAGCCCGGCACGACCGGCACCCCCGCCGAGGCCATCAACTGCCGCGACGCCACCTTGTCGCCCATCGCCTCGATCGCTTCCGGCGGCGGTCCGATGAACACCAGGCCGGCGGCAGCGACCGCGCGCGCGAATCCGGCGTTCTCAGAGAAAAAGCCGTAACCGGGATGGATCGCCTCGGCGCCTGTGGCGCGCGCCGCGGCGATAATCTTTTCAATCTGCAGATAGCTCTCGGCGGCGGGCGGCGGCCCGACCGCCACCGCATGATCCGCCTCGCGCACGTGCAATGCCGTGCGATCGGCATCGGAAAAAACCGCCGTGGTTTCGATTCCGAGATCGCGGCATGCGCGAATCACGCGCACCGCGATTTCACCGCGATTGGCAACCAGGATACGTTTGAACATCGAGCTTTGCGGCAGCCTTACAGGGGAATATTACCGTGCTTGCGCGGCGGATTCTTGTCGCGCTTGTTCTCGAGCGCCCTGAGCGCGGTAATCAGGCGCGGCCGCGTATCGCGCGGCATCAGCACTTCATCGATATAGCCGAGCTCGGCGGCCTTGAACGGATTCGCGAACGTGCGCCGATACTCCTCGACCAGCCGCGCCTTCTCGGCGACCGGATCGGCGGCCTGCTCGAGTTGATTGCGAAAAATGATGCTGACCGCGCCCTCGGGTCCCATGACGGCGATCTCCGCGGTCGGATACGCGAAATTGAAGTCGCCGCGGATGTGCTTCGATGACATCACGTCGTATGCGCCGCCGTATGCCTTGCGCGTGATCACGGTGATCTTCGGCACAGTCGCTTCGCAATAGGCGTAGAGCAGTTTCGCGCCGTGCCGGATGATCCCGCCGAACTCCTGCGCCGTGCCCGGCAAAAAGCCGGGAACATCGACGAACGTGACCAGCGGAATGTTGAAGCAGTCGCAGAAGCGCACGAAGCGGGCTGCCTTGGTGGACGCCTCGATATCGAGACATCCGGCGAGATAGGCCGGCTGATTCGCTACCACCCCCACCGCGTAGCCGCCCAGCCGCGCGAATCCGATCAAAATGTTCTGCGCCCAGTCCTTCTGGATCTCGAAGAACACGCCGTCATCGACAACGTGGCGAATGATCTCGCCGATATCGTACGGCTTGTTGGGATTCTCGGGCACAATCGAATCGAGGATTTCGTCGCGACGGGCGGGATCGTCGCGGCTCGCGCGAAACGGCGGATCCTCAAGATTGTTCTGCGGGATGTACGACAGCAGCTCGCGAATCGTCACCAGCGCGCCGCGATCGTCGGGCGCCTCCAGATGGCAGACGCCGGACTTGGTCGCATGCGTGTCCGCGCCGCCCAGCTCGTTCATCGTGACGTCCTCGTGCGTGGTCGCTTTGATTACGTCGGGGCCGGTAATGAACATGTACGACGTATCGCGGACCATCACGATGAAATCCGTAATCGCCGGCGAGTAGACTGCGCCGCCCGCGCACGGTCCCATGATCGCGGAGATCTGCGGAATCACCCCCGAGGCGAGCGTGTTGCGCAAAAAAATGTCGGCGTAGCCGGCGAGCGATACCACGCCTTCCTGAATCCGCGCGCCGCCCGAGTCGTTCAGCCCGATCATCGGGCATCCGACGCGCATCGCGAGGTCCATCACCTTGCAGACCTTCTCCGCGAATGCGCCCGAGAGGCTGCCGCCGAAGACCGTAAAATCCTGCGAGAAGACGCAGACCTGGCGGCCGTCGATAGTGCCGTAGCCGGTGACCACGCCGTCGCCGGGAATCCGCCGCTCGGCCATCCCAAAGTCCGTCGCGCGATGGGTTTTGAACTTGTCGAGTTCGACGAACGAGCCGGGATCGAGGATGAAATCGATCCGTTCGCGCGCCGTCATCCGTCCGGACTCGCGATGCTTCCGTTGCCGTTCCTCGCCGCCGCCAAGTTCGGCCTGGCGTGAGAGTTCGTTAATTCGGTCGAGATTTTCCTTGAGTGCCATTCATCATGCGCCCGCATCTAAGGCGGGCGCCTCGTCGGCCAACAGAAATATCGTATGTCATCGGAGGGTGAAAGCTATGCGCCGGGATAGAAAAGGCCCGGCAACCGGAAGTTGCCGGGCCTTATTCGCGAAATCGATCAGCTCAGTCGCAATTCGTGAAGCTGAGCGTCGGTAGCGCCAGCGGCGACGCGCCCGGCAGCGAGATTAACTGCGCTGGGCTGCACTCAGGCGTGCTCGTGCCTATCTTATTGGCATTGCTGAGCAGCGAATAATTGGCTGTCCCGGAACCTGACGTGTAGGACCCGCCGACAGCGCCGGTCACAGGATTGTCGGGCGGCATGAAAAGGTCGAAACAGACGCAATTCGTGCCGACCGGGCAGGTTGAAGGACATCCGCTGCTGGAAGTGGTCACCGGCTCCGCAGCAGTCCCGCTGTACGGCGGAATCTCCGCCTGATTCAGCCGATTATTGGCCTCGAAGCCTTGGGTACCGAAGAAATCAATGTCATCCCCGGAGGCGGCTGTATTTTGAGTCGTCACCTGCGGGCTAACGTTCGGAGACGCCCCGCTGCCTTCAATCACCGGAATCGTGATCCCGCCGACGCCGTTGTTCGCGGCGACCGTCACTCCGGTTGTAATCGTCGCATCGGCCGGATTTGCGGCGTTAGGCAAACTCTCCGCATCAACCACGATGTCATAGTTACCGACCGGCACCGGACAAAAGACAAAATTGCCGCTGCTATCGGTGGTAGCCTCAGCCACGAGTGTATTGGTTGGGACTTGTTCGGTGCTGGGCGTGGGCGTGCCATCCGTCACGTTCTGGCTCGCTTCGGTCTCAAGCCAGACATTGGCATTCGGAACTGCCACTTGGCCGGGGGTGACCGTCGTCCTGGCACCGGTATCTGTGCCGACGACGACCTGTCCAGAGATGACCGGGTTCAGCGCGATTTCGCCGCTATGCAGCGTCGGTTTCAGCGAGTAGCTGGTGTTGCCACCGCCCCCTTTCTTCTTTCCTTTGCCGTTGCCATTCCCGCCGTGGACCACGAGCTCGCGGCACGCATCGATGTCGATATCGAGATCGACGCTCTGACCGTCGGCGATCTTTAGTCCACCGTGGCCAACCTGGCCGGGCGGAATCTTGAGTCCGGTTTTGCTGCCGCTCGGGATGGTCAACGGCGCAAGCTGCCCGCCAGCATCGACGCAGTTGTAGACCGTGTCGCCGAGGGACGCGCACGCGTTCTCATTCGCCGGAATCACCGGCCCGGGTGTGCCGTTATCGACCGTGATTAATCGGAGCTGCTCATACTTGCCGGGCAGCAAGCCGGTACCGCCGAGACCGACGATCGGGCAGTCAGCGCTACCGATGGGCTCGGTCGACTCGTCGCTGGCGAACATCAGATCGAATTGGGCCGGCGTCGGGGTGCCGATCAGCGACTGGAAGCCGCCGCCATTGCCGTTGCGATGCGCCCTCACGTCGGAAATCGTCACATAAACATGATCGACGTTGCTGGCCTTGCACGCCGGGCCGTGGGCGCTGCGATTACTGAGATGGACTGCGACCTTGCCAGATGCGGCGAACGCCGTGCCCGCAGCGACCTGAGCGCAAACCAGCGCGCCTCCGACGAGCGCGCTCTGAAAAAGGCCTCGTCCTAAATTTAACCTCATTGAATACACCGCCTTTTTGGGTCTCGATTTTGTCCGGATCTTCAGTGCAAATTCGATGCTAGGACCAAAACCTGGAGAGCTTGGCTTATTATAGATAATATCGACCGTAATCAATCAAGACCCAAGCAAATTCAGGAAGGTCGTAGATGAGCGGTAGCAAGCCCTACTGACAGCGTCGGCTGCGACGGGTTTTGCTGATACGGACGATGCATGATCGCAGCATCGATGCGAAACGGCGACGATCGCGACGGGAAATCGAATCGACGAACAGCCGGCTAATCCTTCGCCTCCGGCGTGAAACCCGCAAAGCGCATCCAGTCGCCGGTTGCGATGCCGTGGCGCCTGCAGAAGCCGCCGTTCACCTCCAGCACGTATTGCGCGGGCTTGCCCGGCCCGACGGTCTTTTCCGAGTACGGCTTCGCCTGCGCAACGATCCCGACGATACGGCCGTTTTGGTCGGCGAAAATCATGTCGAGCGGAATCTCCGTATTCTTCATCCAGAAGTAGACCACGCTCGGCGCGCGGAACACGAAGATCATCCCGGCATCCTCGTCCAGATGCGCGCGGAACATCAGGCCGCGCTCGCGGCTCGCTTCGTTATCAGCGATCTCGACGCGCACGCTCGCGCGCTTGACGCCATCGGTCCCGAAAATCGCGACGTGTGGCGACGCATCCGAAGCGGCTCGTGCGCCGCCCGTCAATAGGATTGCGAACAGCATCGCGACGGTAACGATCACCGCGCGATACGGTGATCGATCAGGTTGTGGGGATGCTTTGCGAAGTCGCTTCCAGTTCACGTCCAGCCGTCTCCGGAAAAAAGCCGTAGATGATGATCGGCGCCATCATGCCGAAAGCTGTCAGCCAACAGATCGAACTCCAATGCGAAGCAAGTATGCCGTACAGGATCGCCTCCAGCATCAGGCCGCTCGCGCCGCCGAGCGTGCTGGCCACGGTCAAGGCACTGCCGGCCGACGCGCGATACGAAGTCGGAAAAAGTTCGGTCGCGTAAGCGTTGATGATCGTCACCGCGGCGCTGTCGAAGAACAGCCGCAACACCCAGGCCGGGATAACGGAATTCGTGCCCGTCGCGTACATCCAGATCGTGAACAGCGGGCCCAGGAGCGTAAACAGTGCTCCCATCGTACGGCGCCCAAAGCGATCGCTCAGGCGTCCGGCGAAGATATTGCCGATGATTCCGACTGCCCCGCCGAAGAAGACCATCGATGAGACCTGCCCTGGAGTCCACCGATGCGCCTCCTGCAGGTATTTCGCGAACAGGTAGCTGCCCGGATTGTTGCTCACCGAATAGAGAAACCCGGTCCCGACCAGCATCGCAAGGCGCCGCCGCGAGTACCGGAACAGGTCGGCCACCGGTTCGATTAGACGGATGCGGCGGACTTCCTTCAGATGGTCACGCTCGAAGCGTCGACTTTCGGGCAGCAAGCGGCGCAGCGGCGCGATCAATAGAAGCGGCAGCAGCGAAAGTGTGTAGAGTCCACGCCACCCGTAAGGAATCGAATGGATAAACGCGAAGGCGATCGCGGCCAGGCCGTAGCCTGACGCGACCAGCGCGCCGAGCAGGCCGATCATCCAACCACGGACGCCGGCCCGCACCTCTTCGGCGAGAATCACCAGAGCGACCACACCTTCCGCGCCGGTGAACGCGCGCGCCATGAACTGCGCGGCGACGAAGCTTTTGGGACCCGGCGCGACCGCGCTCAGGCCGGTAAAGAGCGTGTAGCCGAAAATCGTGTAGAGCAGCAGGCGGCGACGTCCGACCGCGTCAGCCATCGGCGCGATCGCGAGCGACAGCAGATGGCCCAGGCGCACGACCGAGAGTATCGCGCCGAGATTGGCATCGGCGATTTCCAGCCCGCGCTGAATCTGCCGGAGCGCAAGGCTCAGCAGCGCGACGTCGTAATTGTCGAAAAATCCGGCCGTCGCCGCGATCCCGAAGACGCGCCATTCGCGCCGCGTGAGCGGCGGGAAAAGTCCAAGGAACGATCCGCGCACCACCGGGGCGGGCCTATCGTGCAAAGCGCCTTCGGCCGCGCTTTCAGGTTCGGTTTTCACGGCGCACGATGAGGGTCAGCCGATGTCCATCGGAAGTTCGGCGAGGCCGCGCAGGAAGTAAGAGCCTTTGTATGCGAGCGGCGCGCCGGGCGCGGCGAGCCTGAGACGCGGAAAACGCTCGAGCGCGGCGCCGATCGCGATCGAGCCCTCAAGGCGCGCGAGCGATGCACCGATACAGAAATGGATCCCCGCGCCGAAGGCCAGATGCTCGTTTGGCGAGCGGCTGATATCGAAGCGATCGGGCTCGGGGAATTGCGCCGGATCGCGATTCGCTGCGGCCAGCACGACGAATGCCATGCTGCCCGCCGGCACCGCAACGCCCGCAACCTCGGCGGGCGCGTTGGTAAAGCGCACGGCGCATTGCGCGGGCGCATCGTAACGCAGCATCTCCTCAATCGCCGATCCCATCAACTCGGGCCGCGCCCGCAGCCGCGCAAGTTGCTCCGGATGCTCCGCGAGCGCGCGCATCCCGTTGCCGATCAGATTGGTGGTGGTCTCGTTGCCCGCGAGCAACAGCACCACGATGAACGCCATCAGCTCGGCCTCGCTCAGCTTGTCGCCCGCATCGCGGGCCGCGATCAGGATGCTCACCAGGTCGTCGCCGGGATGTTTACGGCGACGTTCGACTTCGGCCTGAAAGTACTCGACGATCGCGCCGAGCGCGTCGCGCACCGCGGCCGGAAACGGCTCGGGCGGCAGCGTATTGTCGCCGTCAATCACGATATCGGACCAGGTCTTGAACTTCTCATAATCTTGGGGCGGCACGCCGAGCATCTCGGCGATCACCATCACGGGCAGCGGATTGGCGAGATCGGCCATCACCTCGAAGCGACCGCGCCGCCCGGCGTCATCGAGCAGGCGGCCGGCGATCGCGCGGATGCGCGGCTCGAGATCGCGGATTCGTCGGGCGGTGAACGCAGGCGCCACCAGGCGGCGCAGCCGCGAATGCACGGGCGGATCGGAGAACAACACGGTCGGAGTATCGCCGAATACGTCGCGGCGTCGCTGGAAAAGCGGCGTGCGCGGCTGAACACTGGAGAACTGTTGATGGTCGCGAAGGACGGCGGTCACGTCGGCATAACGCGCGACCAGCACCATAGGCATCAGGCCGTCGATCATGCGCGGCGGTCCGGTGAGCAGCGCGCGATAGTGCGGATAGGGGTTGGCGCGGAACGATTCGTCCCAGGGGTTGAAGTAGACTTCATTCGTCCCCTCGCCCATCGGGGAACTCCGCGCCTTGCCGCGCTTCAGCGGCCGGCGAACCTGGGCGGCCGGCGTTCGAGAAAGGCGCGCACGCCTTCCTGGTAATCCTCGCTTTCGTAGCAGCGCGTGATCATGTCGAGAACCGTCTGAAGATCGCGTTCGGCGGGATCGCGCAATGCCTCGCGGAGCGTAACCTTGGCCGCGGCCAGCGTGAGCGGCGCGTTATCGGCCATCTTGAGCGCATAGTCGCGGACGAATTTTTCGAGCTCCTCGGGCTCCAGCAGCTTGTTGATGAGTCCCATGTGCAGAGCCTCTTCGGCATCGAAGAGCCGCGCGGAAAACAGGATGTCGCGCGTGTTGGCAGGACCGACCACCTGGCTGAGCGCCATCACGCCGTCGATCGGATAGGCGAGCCCAAGGCGTCCCGCTGGCACGCCGAAGCGCGTCCCCCTGGCGGCAAAGCGGATGTCGCAGGCGAGAGCCACCTGGACGCCGCCGCCGATGCAGAGCCCGGAGATCATCGCGAGCACGGGCTTGCGGCAATTCGTGAGCGTCGCGAGCGAATGATCAACCTGCGCGCGATAGGCCCCGGCCTGCTTCGCATCGGCGCGCTGGCTCGGGAACTCCGAGATGTCCGCGCCGGAGATAAAGGCCTTGGGCGTCGAACCGCGCAGGATGACGACGCGCACGCGATCGTCGGCATCGAGCTCGGCGATTCCGGCGCCGATCCTACGCCAGGTGTCGAGATTGAGAGCATTGCGGACCTGAGGTCGGTTGAAGGTCAGCCATCCGAGAGGAGGCTCGGCCTCAACAAGGAGTGGTAAATTCGCTGCCTGATCGCTCACGGGTTAACCTTTCGCTTTTTTTTCGCCACGCATAAGCACCATGGAAACCTTCTGGGAGTATCCAGCATATTTGCCGACCCAGCGTAATAGCCAGCATCGACAGCGCGATGATCCGGGTTGCGGAGAATCGCGCGGCTCAATGATAGGTGCGCTGCGGATCGACAATCATCGCGGGATCAACGAGACGCCCGCGATCGACGACGACTTCGCCATCGAGCTCGATGGTGCAATCGCACATCGGCATATCGATATGGCCGCGCGTCTTGCGCTTCGGACTCGGCCCGGTCGAGAAGAGGAAGCTGCCGGGGAAGCTGCGCATCGAGGCCTGGAGGTTCTCCATGCTGTTTTCGTAGCGCACGATGTCATCCCAGCGCGCCTTCGGATTGAGGCCCCACCCGAGGTGTGAGATGGCGTAAGGGTCGAGGTCCTCTTCCGACTTGCGGCAACTCTCGAGCCAGTACTGGAAGATTTTGGCGTCGGCGCCGCCCGAGATGCGGCGGACGTAACCCTCGCTCACCTCGAGATCGATCGTGCTCTGGACCATCCGCGCGTAGGGCAGAATCCACGCATCGCCGGGCTTTACGACGACGCGGCCGTTGGCAGAGCCATCGACCGGAAACATTGCGACCATCCCCTGTCCCCATTGATCCATTTGACGCGGTTCATCGACGGCGCCGTAGTGCACGACGATGCCCGCATCGACGTCGCGCGTCCAGGAGAAATCAGTGCCGGCCTCGCTGGTCACGCGGACTCTTTGCGTGCGCGCGAGGCGATCGCGCGCGGCGAGTACCGCTCGCTTCAGTTCGGGAGTGCTCTGCAGGCGCGCGAGCATGTCGGCGGTGTCGAGCAGGTTGAGAATCCGTCCGCCCGCCTCCCGCACCGATTCCTCCCATCCGGAGAAGAAGCCGGCGAAAAAGGTGATCACGAGATCGACGTGCTTGAATGCTTCGATCAGGGCGCGCGCGTTGAGCGGATTGGAGCCCATGTACTCTTCATTGGGACCTTCGCCGACGCGGATTTCGAAGGCGGGATTTCCGATCTCGGCGGCGGCCGCGATTCCGGCTGCAACGATCCCGCGATCGGAGTTCTGATCGGTAAGGAAAGCGATCGTCTCGCCGGGCTTCACCGCGCAGAGTTCATACTGCCTGCGGAAGATCGCCGTCAGCCGCTCCGGATTCACCATATTTTTGAACATGATGATGCGCTCCTTCTCGCCGCATGCTCGCACCAACGCCCGTACGAATGCAAAGTGCGAGGGCCCGGCGCAACTTGCCCGGCGCGCATGGCGGTACTAACGTGCACAGCAGATTCTTCGCGCAAGCGCAAAGGAGCCATCGCGATGCCGATCGTGAACAACAGCGCACAGCCGATGTACGACCTCCCCGGCCTCAAGCATCAGACCTTCGCCGGCCCCCAGCATGGGATGAAGACCCTCGAGGTCTGGGGCCAGACCATCACGCCCGGCAGCGCGACGCCGGTCCACCGGCACAAGTGCGAAGAGGCGATCGTGGTGCTTGAGGGATCGGGCACCTGCATCATTGAAGGCGAGGAGATGCGCTTCGGGCCGAACTCGACGCTGGTGATTCCGTCCGATGCGGTCCATCAGATCATCAACAGCGGCGACACCAACCTGGTGATCATCGCGGCACTCGGGATGGCGCCCGTGCAAGTGCGACACGGCGGCGGCGAGGCGATGGACCTGCCGTGGCAGCAGGCCTGATCGCCCGCGGCGCTTACTGTTTGACGATGTAGTCATTCGCGATCTGCTCGCATCCGCGCCTGAACGACTCCGCGTCGAGCCCCGGCGGCGTCACGATCAGGCGCGCGATGCCGAGTTCCTCGCATAGGCGGATCGATTCGGGTTTGGCGCGGCCGAGGCATGACCGTTCGATCTCATCGATCTTCCGCCCGCGTTTTTCGCACTCGACCTTGAGCATTCCCATCAACTCGCGCAGCTTCGCCGCATCCCCGATCGCCGGGAAGAAACCGTCACCGCTGGCGGCCGCCCGGCGCACCGCCGGCGCCGAATGACCGCCGATATGAATCGGCACGCCGCCCTTCTGCACCGGCTTCGGAAACGATGCGACCGGTCCAAAGTTGAAAATCCTGCCGTGAAAGTTCGATGGATGCTCGCGCCACAGCACGCGCATCGCCTGGATCGCTTCATCGGTGCGCCGGCCGCGCGTCGCGAAATCAATCCCCAGCGCGTCGAACTCCTCCTTGAGCCAGCCGCTGCCGACGCCCAGCATCATGCGGCCGTTCGACAGCACGTCGATCGTGGCCGCCTGCTTGGCGATGTAAAGCGGGTGATGCTGCGGCAGGATCACGATTCCGGTCGCCAGCCGGATTTTTTTCGTGATCGCGGCGGCGTAGGCGAGCGGCAGCAGCGGATCATTGATCGGCACCTCGTCGGGTCCGGGAATCTTGCCGCTCGGCGAATACGGATAGGGCGACTTGTAGTCCTTCGGGATGACCACGTGCTCCACGGTCCAAATCGATTCGAAGCCGCACTCGTCGGCGGTGCGCGCCATATTGGCGAACAGCTCGGGCTGGCTGAACGGTCCCGAGTTGATGAACATCAATCCGAATTTCATTTGAGGCTCCTGGATGGATTGGGCTTGCGTTTCGCAATGTAGCGTCTAATCGCGCGCGATGTAAAAGGGGAGCTTGCGGCGACGGTCAGGCAGTGGTCGCCTTGTGCCACTGCATCAGGTGGATTAATTAGGAAGCCATGGAACTCGGGAAGCTTGGATTATGGTTTTTCCTCGACGCAATGCCCGCGGAAGAGACGCTCAAGTTCGCCCGGATGGGCGAGAAGCTCGGCTATTCCGCGCTCTGGATTCCGGAAGCGGTCGGACGGCATCCGTTCGCGCACGCCGGTTATCTGCTCGCACAAACCGAGCGGCTGATCCTCGCGACCGGCATCGCGAACATCTATGCGCGCGATCCGATCACGATGGCGGCCGGGGCACGTTCGCTCGCCGAGCAATCCGACGGTCGTTTCATCCTCGGCATCGGCGTAAGCCACAAGCATCTCGTCGCCGGTCTGCGCGGCCATGATTACAGCAAGCCATACAGCTACATGGCCGAGTACCTGGGTAAAATGAAGACCTCGATTTACAAGGCGACGCCGCCGAAGGAAGAGCCACCGATCCTGCTCGCCGCGCTGCATCCGAAGATGCTCGCGCTCGCGGCCAGCGAGGCCAACGGCACGCACACTTACTTCACGACGCCCGAGCATACCGCGAAGTTCCGCGCCGCGATCGGCGCGAAGCCGTGGATCTGCGCGGCGCAAGCCGTGATTCTCGAGACCGACGCTGCGCGCGCCCGCGCCGCCGCGCGCAATTACATGCAGATTTACCTGCGCGCGCCGAATTACATCCGCAGCGTCAAGAACGTCGGCTTCACCGATGCCGATGTCGCAGAGAACGGCAGCGATCGGCTGGTCGATGCGATCGTCGCATGGGGCTCCGCCGACAGGATTCGCGAGCGCATTGACGCGCACCTCAAAGCCGGCGCAAACCACGTATGCATCCTGCCGGTGCGCGCTGACAATCAGCCGCTGCCCGATCTCAAGGCGGTCGAGGCGCTCGCGCCCCGCTAAGTAGCGCCATCGACACGCCGGGCAAAGCTGTCTTCGCCGCCTGCGCCGCGACGGTGCTGGCGGCAGCCATCGCCGGATGCGGACCATCGCAGGAGCAGCAGGCCGCGATGGCGCAGCAGTCCGCGGAGCGCGCCCAGGAATCGGCGGCGCGCGCCGAGGCGGCGGCAAACAAGGCGATGCTCGCTGCCCAGGCAGCCGCGCAAGCCGCCGATCGCGCGGCCAAGGCGGCGCGTGACGCGAGCGATGAGATCAACCGGGTCTCCAAACATCTCGAACAGATGCACCAGGAGAACTCCGGCGCCGAGCGCTGACAGCGCCCGTCCGGCGCTGGCTTTTAGTCGCGATGCGCGAGCTCAACGCCGGTGACAGGCTCGATCAGTACGAGCTCACGGAGCTCGTCGCGCGCAGTGGAATGGCCTCGATCTTCAAGGCCACGGACACGGTGAGCGGTCAAACCGTCGCCATCAAAATTCCCTACTTGCAGTTCGAAAGCGACATCGTTTTCTTCAGCCGTTTCCAGCGCGAGGAAGAGGTCGGTCGGCGTCTTGACCACCCGAACATCATCAAAGTGCTGACGCCACAGCGCAAAAGCCGGATGTACATCGCGATGGAATTTGTCGACGGCCCTTCGCTGCGCGCAATCATGCGCGACAAGCGGCCGCTCCCGACCGAGCAGGCGCTCGACATCGGGCGCCAACTGGCAGCGGCGCTGGTCTATATGCATTCGCAGGGCGTGGTGCATCGCGACCTCAAACCCGAGAACATCCTGGTCACCCCAAACGGACAGATAAAAATCATGGACTTCGGCATCGCGCTCGATGAGTCCGCGCGCCGCCTGACGTGGTCGGGGCTGTCATCGACGGTCGGCACGCCCGACTACATGGCGCCCGAACAGGTCGGCGGCAAACGCGGTGATGCCCGCACGGACATCTACGCGCTCGGCACGATGCTCTACGAGATGCTGACGGCGAATCTGCCGTATTCGGCGGATACCGTGTACGCGCTGATGCGCGCGAAAACCAGGCTCGATCCGCAGCCGCCGACGCGCTTCCGGCCCGACCTTGACCCGCATCTGGAGGAGATCATACTGCACGCGATCGAGCGCAACCCGCGTGACCGCTACGCGAACGCAGGTGAGATGCTGGCCGACCTGCACAACCCGGCGCGCGTTCGCCTGACCGGCCGTGCGCATCGTCTGCGCCCCGCGAGCCTGACCGGACAACGGATCAGGATGGCGTTATGGACGGCGGCATTTTTCGTGTCGCTGGTTGGAATTTTTGCGCTGATCATCTGGCTTGCGAATCGTTTTCCGGCAGGCCCGGCGCCGGCGCATCGCTCATATCACGCGCCGGCCCGATGATGCGGGAGTGTCAGGGGACGCTTTCGATCTAAACCTTAATCGATCGCCAGCGCCGGTAGACCTCGCCGCCCGCAGCGCAGAGCAGAATCGATGCGACCGCGAGCACAAACCGCAGCGACGCCGGATGCCACAAGGCGTCGCCTAGAAACGCCCATACGATCGTCCCGGGAACCATGCCGATCATGCTGGCCCAGAAATAGTCGCGAAACGCGATCGGTGAAGCGCCGGCGAGCAGGTTGAGCGCGTTGTAGGGAATGATCGGCACCAAGCGCAAATAGAAGATGATCTGAAAGCCGTGGCGCGCTATCCCCTGCATCACGTGACTGAAACGGTGGCCCACCGTCCGCTCGACGAAACTGCGGCCCATGAAGCGCCCGGCGCCGAACGCGATCAGCGCGCCCAGGTCAGCGCCGATCAGTGAATAGATCGAACCCCACCAGATGCCGAATGCCAGGCCGCCCGCGACCGTCATCATTGCGCCCGGAACCAGGAGCGACGGCCCGACCGCGTAGAGCATCATGAAGACGATTGGACCCCAGATTCCCCACGCCAGAACTTCAGCCTTCACCAGCTTGGGATCTTCAAACCATTCCCTATGCGTGAGCATCAGGTAGGCGGTAGCTCCGACCAGCGCGAGCAGCAGCGTGACACGAAGCATCCCGCTGGCCGTAAAATTCTGACCGTTTTGCTCCGGAGGATTGTGAAGGGGCGGGGCGGCAGCCATCGGAAAATCAATGATATTTGGCAAGATAGAGACAGACAAGGAATTGCGGCAGGTCATTTTCCCACGGCTTGATTGTGCATTAGAGTTGCGCGCATCCGGTGCATGTTCGGGCCGCAACCAGAGGGAGGTCGATGAGCGATGAACGAGCTGCGGGACAAGGTCGCGATTATCACGGGCGGTGGCCACGGGATCGGCAAGGCGATAGCGCATGCGTATGCCGGAGAGGGCGCGGCCATCGTCATCGCGGCGCGGAACGTCCCGGCGATGGAAGAAGCCTGCGCCGAACTCAAGCGACGCGGCGCGCGCGCGATCCACGTTCAAACCAACGTAGCGAATGAGTCCGATTGCGCCCGGATGGTCGAGCGTACGGTCGAGGAGTTCGGCCGCGTTGACATCCTCGTGAACAATGCGGGCGTAGCAGGCCCAACCGCGAAGCTGACCGAGATCTCGTTCGCGCAATGGCAGGAAGTGATCGACATCAACCTGACCGGTTGCTGGCTGGCGTCGCGCGCCGCGTTGCCGGTGATCGCACGCGGCGGTGGCGGTCATATCGTCAATGTTTCCTCGCTCGCCGGACGCGAGGCCTACCCGATGCGCTCGCCGTATGCGGCTTCGAAATGGGCGATGATCGGGCTTACGCAGACGCTGGCCGCCGAATGGGGCCGCAGTGGCGTGCGCGTAAACGCGATCTCGCCCGGACCGGTCGCCGGCGCGCGCATCGAGGAGGTGATCAAGGCGCGAGCCCGCGCCATGGGCCTTGAGGAAGAACAGGTTCGGCGCTCGATTGTCGGGCGTAGCGCACTCCAACGGATGGTCACGGAAGAGGAATGCGCGCGCGTTGCGCTGTTCCTGGTCAGCGCCGATTCGGCGGCCGTGACCGGTCAGACCATCAACGTCGATGCGGGTATCGCGATGAGCTGAGGTTCAGGTGTTGCGGGCGAGATCGTGATGGCTCGCCTGAACCTCGATGCCTGCGGCTGCGAGCCGCTCCTGAAGCGCGTTGACGAGCGCGGGGGAACGATGCCTCCCGCCCGTGCATCCTATCCCAATCGTCAGGTAACTTTTGCCCTCGCGCTGATAGAGCGGGAGCAGGAACTCCAGCAGCCGGACGATTTCATCGATAAAGCGCCGGGCCTCAGCCGCGCCGAGCACGTAATCGCGCACCGCCGGATCCAGTCCGTCGCGCTCGCGCAGCTCGGGAATGAAAAACGGATTCGGTATGAACCGCGCGTCGAGCATCAGATCGAGCCCGAGCGGGATGCCGTATTTGTAGCCGAACGACACCAGCGCGACTGACATCTCGCGCCGCCCCTGCGCACCCATCACATATGCGGTCACCACCTCGCGGAGCTCATGGACTGTGAGTGTCGTGGTATCGATTACCCGGCTCGCCCGATCGCGCATTTCGGCGAGCGCCAGGCGCTCGCGCCTGATGCTGTCCGCAACGCTCAACCCGCCCCCGGCCATCGGATGCGGCCGGCGGCTCTCGGAATAGCGCCGCGCCAGGACCTCATCTGAAGCATCGGTGAAGAGGATTTCTGCGCGCAATCCCATGCGCTCCAGATCGGCCAGAATGCTCGGCCATTGCGGAAAGAACATCCGCTCGCGCGGGTCAATGCCAAAGGCGATTCCTTTGAGGTTCGGATCATGCTGAACGGCGAGCCTGACGACCTCGGGTGCGAGCGCGACAGGCAAATTATCCACGCAATAGAGGCCAAGGTCCTCGAGTACGCGCAGCACGGAGGCGCGCCCCGAACCCGAGACGCCGGTGACTACGATCAGGCGCGTATTCAACGTCCGCTTTGGAGCGCGTGACGCCATTTGATTGCCGGGGGCACCGACCCATCCGAAGGATCCGGGCTGACCGGGGCGATGCCATGAGACGTGAGCCGGCGCGCGTGCGCAGGCGTCATGTCAGTAACGTCCGTCTTCTTCCTTGATCAGGCGATAGATATCGGCCGCGTCCGGAGCCTTGAGCAAACGATCGCGGAAGGCCGCGTCCTTGAGCAGCCGTGAGACGCGGGCTAGCGCCTTCAGATGGAGGCTGGTCGAATCTTCGGGAGCAACCAGCATGAAGAAAAGATGAGTCGGGTTGCCGTCGAGCGACTCGAAATCAACGCCCTTCAGATGCCGCCCGAAGACGCCAAGAATTTTGCTGACACCCTTGAGCTTGCCGTGGGGAATCGCGATGCCATCGCCGATCGCCGTCGAGCCCAGCCGCTCGCGTTCCATCAGCACCGCCGCGAGTTCTTCGGCGCGGATCTCGCGATGCGTTGCAGCCTGGCAATTTGCCAACTCGCGCAGAATCGCTGCCTTGTTGGACCCCTGCAGGTCGGGCAGGACGCTTTCAGGATTCAGGATATCGGTAATCTTCATGGACCGGCTTATGGTGTCTACGCTATCAGCAGTCGCCTAAAGTTGCGATGGCGGCGGCGCCGATAGCAAGCCCTGAACTTCCCCCTCAGGAACGCTCCGGGCCCGCACCGAGCTGGGCTTCTTCTGCGCTCAGAAGCTCGCCCGCGGACGGCGCGCGCATCCGCTTGGTGGCGGTCTTTTCCTGATGTTTCTTGAGTTGGCGTCCCACCTTGTCGGCAAGCAGATCGATGACCGAGTAGAGGTCTTTGGTCTCTTCTTGCGCGGCCACGACGAAATCGCCGGATTTGAAGGTCACTTCGCCGCTTTGCCGATATTTGTCCACCGACAGAATCAGATGGACCTCGCACGAGCGCTTCAAAAATTTGGATAGATTGGAAAACTTGCGCTCGGCGTACTGACGGATGGCATCGGTCGGCTCGACATGGCGGAAGGTCACCGTCACCGCCGCATCGGGCGTTGCGATGCGCCTCACGCGGCGCTGCTGGCGCGCCGCCTCCCGCGTCCGCTTGCCCCGTTTCATATCTTTGCCAATCTTCATCTCATTCCAACCGTTTCAGTGCGAACCGTTCTGCTTGAGCTTGGCGTTGATCGCGATCTGCTTGCGGCGCGCCGAAGGCAGAATGCCGAGCGCCTCGCGATATTTGGCGACCGTCCGCCGCGCGATGTTGATGTTTTGCGCCCGCAGGATTTCCGCAATCGCCTGGTCTGAAAGCGGGCCTTCGCGGCGCTCACCCGCGACCATTGAACGGATCTTCTCCTTCACAGTCTCGGCGCTCACTTCGCCGCCGCCATCGTTGGCCCTTACACCCGAAGTAAAGAAGAATTTAAGCTCGAAAATTCCCTGCGGAGTGTGCGCATACTTGTTGGCGGTCGCGCGGCTGATGGTCGACTCGTGCATCCCGATGTCGTCGGCGACGTCCTTCAGAACCAGCGGCTTCAGGCGGCTTACGCCGTGCTCGAAAAATTCGCGCTGGAACTTGACGATCGAGTTGGCGACTTTGAAGATGGTCTGCTGGCGCTGATAGATCGATTTCACCAGCCATCGCGCCGACCGCAGCCGTTCCTGCAGATAATCGCGGGTCTCATTGTTGACGGCGCTGTCGTTAAGGACGCGCTGGTAGTAGCTCGCCAGGCGCAGTCGCGGAACCGCTTCCTCGTTAAGCGTCACCAGGAAATTGTCGCCGACCTTTTGGATGAAAACATCGGGCACGACGTAGATCGGTTCCTGACCGCTGTAATCGCGTCCGGGCTTCGGCTCGAGCAGCGAGATGACTTTGATCGCCTGGCCCGCCATCTCGAGCGATACACCGAGCGCCTTCGCGATCTCGGCATAACGATGCTTCTCGAGCAGATCCATGTGGTTCGCGACGATCCGCGCCGCGAGCGACTCTTCCATCCCGAGGTTGCGGAGCTGAATCGCAAGGCATTCGCGGAGATCGCGCGCGCCTACGCCGGGTGGATCGAAACGCTGGACGTGCTGGAGAATGTGCGCAATTTCCGCGGGATCGATCTCGAGCTGCGCCGCCAGATCCTCGATCGGTGTTTCAAGATAACCGTCGTCGTTCAGGTTGTAGATGAGCGCGGCGCCGATTTTCTGCTCGCGGTTGCTCAGGCTCGACATCCGAAGCTGCCAAATCAGATGGTCTTCGAGCGAATTCCTGCGGGTCAGCGTGCTCTCCAGCGTGGGACGATCTTCTTCGCCCTGGCCGCCGAACGAGCCTTCCTGCCAATTGTTGGAGTAGTTCTCGACGTATTCGCGCCAGTCGATCTTGTCGAGTCCGTTCTGTTCCTTGATTTCAACCGCCGCATCGTGCGGCTCGCTGGCGACCGGCGTCGTGGGAATCTCGCCGGGCGGCTCCCACGGATCGACCGGCGCGACGGCCTCCGTGACTGGCGCTTCCTCAGCAACGAGCTCGCCATTGGCGGGCGCCGCAGGCTCGCTATCCGCGTAAGTCTCGGTATCGCTCATCGCGGTGGCAGTGATTTCGCTCGGGCTCGAATCGAGCGGCTCGAGCATGGGGTTGCGCTCGAGCTCGGTCTGGATAACCGTTTCAAGCTCGGGCAGGGAAAGTTGCAGGATCTTGATCGCCTGCTGAAGCTGCGGGGTCATCACGAGCTGCTGGCGCAGCCGCAAGTCCTGACCCAGTTTTACTTCGAACGCCATGTTTCGCTCAGTGTCCGTCCGCCGGCGGCGCGGAAGCATTGCCCGCCGCGGGCGCGGATGCCGCCGGATCCACTGCTGTCGGCTGGTCATCCGCCGTCGATGTATCGGACGACCCATTATCCGCAGTTTGCGTCTTATCACGATAGATCAGCGCGTGGGCGTGTTCGACGATACTCTTGCCGGTCTTGAGATAGACCGTGATACGATCGCCGGTAATTTGATCCGGGCCGTCGTGCACGACCGGATTCCCGGTCAACACCACGGTGTTGACCTTCTCGTTCATCACCGCGTGATCGCTGGTCGAATAGCGGCCGCCTTGCGAGATCCGCACGTTGCCATCGGCCGTCATGTCCTTGACGTCCTTGAAATTCTGCTCGTAATTGACGTGCAGCGTGTCGCAGGTCATCTCGCTGCCGGATTGGATCGCATGCACATGACCGCTGAACAGTACCGCTTTTCCCTTGTAATCTAGCGCAAGCTGATCGGACTGGATGTTGATCGGACCCTTGCTCGCGGTCAGCGCGAACGGCGAGTTGGCGTCATCGGAGGATCCGGCGCTTGCCTCCTTCGCCGGCTTCTCGCTCATCGCGGTTCTGGTTTTCGCATGATGCGCCGGCTTGGCGATGCTCGGCGCCGACGAGATGGTCGATTCCTGCGCGCCTGCCGGGATCGATACCAGGAGCAGCGCCAGAGACGGCAGTACCGCGCTGAGCGTGAGGCGAAGGAGCCGCCCCGCCCGCTGGTCATGATTTTTGTTTGGATTTGGCACTGCTCGAATCCTGAATAATCTCGGTATTGACCTGGCCACCGAGCACGAATTGCTGCTGGTGCGGATGGCCGTTCAGACCGGTGCCGGTCACCCTGATGCCCTGGCCGGTTACGATCACGCCGCCGGGCGCGTTGAGCGCATCGGCATCGGGGATGAAGGTCGCGCGCTCGGTGGTGAGTATGAACTCCCCGTAATGGACAGTAATACCGCCGCTCATGTCGGCCTGCTGTACATGGTTGCCGTTCATTTTTAGCGTTACGGCCGGCGCATTGAGCATGACTGACTTGCCGTCGGATGCGATCATCTCGACTTTGGCATCCTTAAGCAGCACCGAGGTCTTGTCCTTCGCGTAGCTGGCGTCACGCGCGGTCAGCACCCATTCTTTCTGTCCGGCCTTCATTTGGGTCCAATGAAAGTTGCGCGCATGCAGCAGCGCTCCCGGAACCATTCCGGTCGGCAGGGTCGCGCGATGCTCGGGTGAGCGCCTGTGAACCACTCCTATGGTCACCACCAGAATCGCGCCGAGTGCGAGAATCCCAAACCCGGCCAAAACTCTGGCTATACGTTTGGGACTCATTGTCTGGCATTCCGAGCTGACAAAAGCGTATCAGGCGGATTTTTTTATGTAAACCGAGCCGGACGAAACGCCGCGCGATCCGGTCATCTTGTGGCAGGAACCTATGCGCCGCGTTGACGCGCGATTGCGTCAATTCGCACCAGATCGGAAAGCAGCGCCGGCAATTCTTCCAGCGCGTATGAATTGGGACCGTCGCTGAGCGCGCGCGCCGGATCTTCGTGCACTTCCATGAACACGCCGTCGACGCCAACCGCGACCGCCGCCCGCGCCAGCGGAGCGACGAACTCGCGCTGCCCCTCCGATCGGTCGCCGCCGGCGCCCGGCAATTGGACCGAATGCGTCGCATCGAAGACCACCGGATAGCCGAAGCCACGCATGATGACGAGCGAGCGAAAGTCCGTCACCAGATTGTTGTAGCCGAAGGAGAAGCCGCGCTCCGTCACGATGATACGTCGATTACCGGCGCTCTCCGCCTTCGCGATCACCGCGCGCATATCCCATGGCGCGAGGAATTGCCCCTTCTTCAGATTGACCGCGCATCCGCTGGCCGCCGCTGCGATAACGAGATCCGTCTGCCGCGACAGAAGCGCGGGCACCTGGATAACGTCGACCACTTCGGCCGCGGCTGCCGCCTGATGCGGTTCGTGAACATCGGTCAGCACTGCTACTCCGGTCTCGCGTTTGACGCGCGCGAGAATCCTGAGCCCCTGGTCGAGGCCCGGGCCGCGGAACGAGGCATGGCTGGTGCGGTTCGCCTTGTCGAACGAGCATTTAAAAACCAGCGGCAGCCCTGCGGCCCGCGCGATCGACGCCAGACGCTCGGCATGGCGCAGGCACGATTGTTCGCTCTCGATGACGCACGGCCCTGCGATCAGCACCAGGCGCGGACCGCCGAAAACCGCATCGCCGGCGCGGACCTGGTTGACCTTCACGCGAGCGGCCTCAGGGCTCGCACCTTAAGCCGCGCAGGCTTCTCGCCCGCGCGCCGCTCGACGGCCGCGCGCACCAGTCCGCGGAACAGCGGATGCGGATCGAGCGGGCGCGACTTGAGCTCGGGATGGAACTGGCAGCCCAGGAACCACGGATGCCCCGCGAGCTCCATCATCTCGACCAGGCGATCGTCGGGCGAGGTGCCGGTGGCGCGGAGGCCCGCCTTTTCGAGCGCTGCGCGATAAGCGTTGTTGACCTCGTAGCGATGCCGATGCCGCTCCTGGATTCGCGTGCGGCGATAGAGATCGTGGGCGAGTGAGCCGGTCTTGATGACGCAGGGATAGGAGCCCAGCCGCATCGTGCCGCCTTTGCGCTGCACGGCCTTCTGATTCTCCATGATGTCGATCACGGCGTCGGGCGTGTCGCGCGAAAATTCGCGCGAATTGGCATTACGCAACCCCAGTAGCGAGCGCGCGCATTCGACGACCATCAGTTGCAGGCCGAGGCAGATACCGAGAATCGGCACGCGATTCTCGCGCGCATAGCGGATCGCACGGATCTTGCCCTCGATTCCGCGGTCGCCGAAGCCGCCCGGGATGATGATCGCATGGGCTTGGCCGAGCTTCTCCTCGACGCCGCCTTTCTCGAGCGTTTCGGAATCGACATAGTCGATCTTGACCTTGGCTTCGTTGGCGATTGCGCCGTGCGCGATCGCTTCGTGCAGGCTCTTGTAGGAATCGACCACGTTGACGTACTTGCCGACCACCGCGATGTTGACGGTGACCTTGGGGTTCTGTGCGATCCGCGCGATCCGCCGCCATTTCGAGAGGTTCGGCGCGCCGGTCCAGATGTTGAGCTTCTCGCACACGCGCTGATCGAGCTCTTCATCCGAGAAGCGCAGCGGGACCTCGTAAATCGTCTCGACGTCGGGCGCGGCGATCACGCAATTCTCTTCGACGTTACAGAAATGCGCGATCTTCGCGCGCGCCTTCTTCTCGAGCGGCCGGTCGCATCGGCACAGCAGGATGTCAGGCTGAATCCCAAGGCCGGTCAGCTCCTTGACGCTGTGCTGAGTGGGCTTGGTCTTGAGCTCGCCGGCGGTCGGAATGAACGGCACCAGCGTCAGATGCAGATAGAGCACGTTCTCGCGCCCGCAGTCCCATCGAAACTCCCGGATCGCTTCCAAAAACGGCAGGCTCTCGATGTCGCCGACCGTGCCGCCGACCTCGACGATGATCAGATCGGCACCCTCGGAGGCTTCAAGGATGCGACGCTTGATCTCGTCGGTGATATGCGGAATCACCTGCACGGTCGCGCCGAGATAATCGCCGCGGCGTTCCTTCTGGATGACGGTGTCGTAGATCTGGCCGGTCGTGCAGTTGTTGCGCCGGCTCATCGTGGTCTGGACGAAGCGCTCGTAGTGGCCGAGATCAAGATCGGTCTCGGCCCCGTCGTCAGTAACGAAGACCTCTCCATGTTGCAGCGGGCTCATCGTGCCGGGGTCCACGTTTATGTACGGGTCCATCTTGAGCAGCGTGACGTTGAGCCCGCGAGCCTGGAGCAGCGCGCCGAGCGACGCCGCCGCGAGTCCCTTGCCGAGCGAGGAGACCACGCCGCCGGTAACGAATATGAATTTCGTCTTGCGCTCCACTGCTGACCCTCCCCTCCGCCTAACCCCGGCCAACCAGCTCGCGAGCCCGAGTGAGCTCTTCGGCAGTATCTATCTCAAGCGAGGGCGCTACGGAAGGTACGACCCTGATTGTATAGCCATTTTCGAGCGCGCGCAGTTGTTCGAGCTTTTCGATTCGCTCCAGGACTCCCTGCGGAAGCTCTGCGAATTCGAGCAGGAAGTTGCGCCGGTAGGCGTAAACCCCGATATGACGCAACGCGGCGGAGGGCACGCTTTCGGCATCGTCGCGCGGAAAAGGGATTGGTGCGCGCGAGAAGTAAAGCGCATTGCCCGACGCTCCCTGTACCACCTTGACCACGTTGGGATTGCGGAATTCGGCGTGGTCGATAATCGGCGTCGCCAGCGTTGCCATCGCGATCGAGCGATCATCGAGCATCGGGCGCGCAAGCGCGTCGAGGTCAGCGGGCGCGATAAACGGCAGGTCGCCCTGCACATTCAGATAGATCTCCGCCTCGACGGCGTGCGCTACCTCAGCGATTCGATCGGTGCCGCTCTGATGCGCAGTCGAGGTCATCATCGCGTCGCCGCCGGCCTGCTTCACTGCTGCAAAAATTCGGTCATGGTCGGTGGCGACGATGACGCGGTTCGGAATCGAAGCCTTGGCGGCCTGACGCCACACTCGCACGACCATCGGGACGCCGCCGATGTCAGCCAGCGCCTTTTCGGGCAGACGTGTCGAGGCGAGCCGTGCCGGAATAACCGCGATTACCGATGAGGAGGCGATAACGTCACTCCGAAGCAAGGCACTTTTAGCGCACGCTCGGCCATTGGTACCTTCACCGTTTCGAGGGTGTCAATTTTAGCCGCGTGCTTTAATCAACAGCTTCGGCGCCGAATTTTGAATTGAGTCAACGCAAAAATCTTATCGCTAACCCCGCTGGCGCGTGCGGCGCATCCGGCGCTTGCGCGCGCGGACCTGGGTCGGGCTGGTGCGGCGTTTCTTGGCGAGACGGCGGTTGCGCCGATTGCGCTGTCGTGAAGCTGCTTTCATCTAACCACCTGGCTGCTGCCGATAAAGCGGCGGCTTTGGATTGTTTCCCGCGGCCTCGTTGACGGTCGCCCCGTTGGCAGCGGGATCGCGACCGATGGTGCTGAGCGGGCAGATCGCCGGGACGTCATCGAGCACGTCCTCCCCCGCCATCACCACCACCTGGCCGAGCGGCATCCCGGCTTCGACGTGACCGGCTATAACCGCGGGAATTTCATACTGAAGATGTATATCGTGAACGCTATCCTTGCGCACCACCACGCTCACGGGATGCGCAACGACTGGATAGATCAGCGCCCCTGAATCGGTCCGCACGTCGACCGGCAGCGGCTGCCCGCCCTTCAGCACAGGCACGCGAGTGAAGTTGTCGAAGCCCCATTCGAGGAAACGTGCGGCCTGCGCAAAGCGCTGGGCGTTCGATGGAGCGCCGAGCACGACCGCGATCAACCGCATGTCGCCGCGCCGGGCGGTCGCGGTCAGGTTGAAGCCGGCGCGGAACGTGAAGCCGGTCTTGAGGCCATCGCAGCCCTCGAAATGACCAATCAGATGGTTGGTATTATGGAGCATCGCCACGCCGCCATCGAACGATGTTCTCTCCAGCCCCGACCAGCCGAGCAGGTCGGTATGATAGATGAGCTCACGGGCAAGCGTTGCGAGATCGCGGGCGCTCGTGAAGTCAACGTCGTGAGCGGGAGTGGGAGGTAGGCCGTCGACCGTCTGATATTCAGTCGCGGTCATCCCGAGCGCTCGCGCACGAAGGTTCATCAGACGGACCGTGTTTTCAACCGAACCGCCGACAGCCTCGGCCACCGCGACCGCGGCGTCATTTGCCGATCGAATCAGCGCGGCTTTCATCAACTCGCCGAGGGGATAGACCTGACCTTCGCGCAGCCCGAGGCGCGATCCTCCGGTGAACGCAGCGCGCGCCGAAATCACCACCGGCTGGCTCAGCCGGACGCGTCCGGCCTTGATCTGATCTTCAGCGACCAGCAGCAGCATCATTTTGGCCATCGAGGCCGGCGGCCATACGAGGTCCGCGTTTTCCTGATACAGAATCCGTCCCGAATCAGCATCCTCAACCAGCACCGCATGATAGAGCGGCGCGTTGCTCGCGGCCGCTCTGTGATGCGAACGATGGTGATGATGCGTGTGGGTTGAGCGCGATGCGAATACCGGCCGCGCCATGAACGGCGCGAGCGCGACCATCAGGGCCGCCGCGATACCACGATAGAAAATCAGCCGCCCATCCAAATCCGCCACCTGCCTTATCTGGAATCCCCTCGGCCCGGCCTTACGGCGTCCGAGTCAAACTCTCGGAATTCTCCCTCGCCGAGAAGGCGCGTCCCTGTTCAGCCTGACGCAAAAGTGCCAGATTCTCGCGCGCTGGGGAATAGTCAGGCGCCGAATCGGCCAACTCCTGCCATTCAGCGCGCGCGCGCGAGTAGTTTCCCTCCTCGGCGTAAATTACGCCGAGCTGATTACGGGCATCGACCTGCAATGGATCGAGACGGAGCGAAAGCAGGATTTCCTGCTCGGCCTGCTTGAGCTTGCCGCGCCGCTCATAGGCGATTCCGAGATTGTAATGGGTCTCCGGGTGCTCAGGCGCGAGCAAAGTCGCGAGCTGAAGTACGTCGATCGCTGTGTCGGGCTGGTTGATTTCGAGATAGAGCAGCCCAAGGTTCAGGAACAGATCCCAATCGCTAAGGCCCAGGCGCACGGCAGCCTGGTATTCGCTCAGTTCCTGCCGATGCTCTCCGATCAGGCCCTCCGCGAAACCGAGATGATAATGCGCAAGCGCGTTGTCTGGATGCTCTTTGATCACTTCCCGATGCCGCCGGATCGCTTCCGGATAATTCTCCATCCCGAGGTAGTAGTCCGCGAGCGGATCGCAAACCTGTGGCTCGGAGACGGCAGCCGGAGCTGGGCGAGCTTCGAAGGGCCGTTGAAACATCAACGACGACAAAAGAAGCACTATGACGAGCCAACGGCGGGTCGCCAAAACTTTACGAACGCACGGCGCTGAGGACGCGTGGCGGCGCTCGCAACAGAATTTAGCTGGATTTCAGAACGCAAAAAAGCGGGCGAGACATGAAAACTGTCGCCAGACGAAAAAAATTACTGAAACATAATGCGAGGCCGGCCGCCATCGACGTTCGCGTGGCCGGCCGGCCTCATGGTTTTGCAGACTAGTTACGGATTGGTTCCGCCGCTCGTTCCACCAGTCGCAGGCGCCGCCGGAGCGCCCGCGCCCTCAGTGCCAGTTGCGGCTTTCTCCTTGGCCTTGTGATGATGCTTGCGCCAGTGATGGTGATGATGCTTCGTCGTGGTCTTGGTCTCCGGCGCCATTTTGCCGCCACCGGACGGCGCAGCCTCGGAGGACGACGCTGCGGGCGCTGCAGGGGCGCCGCCCGCGGCCCCCGTATCTTGCGCAAACACCGGCACTGCCATCGCGCCGGCGAATACCGCCGCTGTCATCACTGAAAGGACCCGTTTCATCTGAGGAATCTCCTTGTGGTTTGGGCGGCCCATAAGCGAACCGCGCTTTTCCAAGCTTCAATCAAGCGAACTTTGTGCCATGGGAAAACAGTCCAGATTATTGGACCTTTCCACCGGTTCCGCCTCCACTCTATCGCAATACGTAGAAGCATGCATCCGCTTTAAGTAGAATTTCTAATCGCATGATGGGCTAAGATTCGCAATAGCTTGCGGATCAATTTTTTGGATCCGATGGCCTAACCAGCGCGGCGACTGCGCCGCGCCTCCAATCGCAGCTCACTATACAGAGCGAAAAGTTCGCGGAACGCGCGCATCACGACGCGCAGATTCGCGCCCGACTGCTCGCCGACTCGACGCGGCAAATGACGCACATCGACTTCCCGGAACCGTGCGCCGCGTCCTGCCATCCGCGCAAGCAATTCCGCCGAAATCATCGCGCCGCTTGCACGCAGCTTGCCGGGGTCGATCAAATCGCGCTTGAAGAGTTTGAAGCCGCAATCGACATCGCGCGATCGAATGCCGAACAACAGCCGCATCAGAATGGTCCACGCGCGGCCGTTAAGCCGGCGCGTCAGCGGATCGGCGCGATGTACGCGATGCCCGATGATCGCGTCGAAGCGCCCAGCGTACGCCGCCATCGTGACGACGTCAGCTGCGTCGAACTGCCCGTCGCCATCGCAGAGCATCAGCCATGGCTTGGTGGCTGCTGCGATTCCGGAGATCACCGCGCCTCCGTATCCACGATTGCGCTCATGATGCACCACGCGCACGTGAGAATCGGCCTGGGCCAGCCGGTCGGCGATTTCGCCGGTACGGTCACGGCTGCCGTCGTCAACCACGATGATCTCATAGTCGCGCGCCACGCGCGGCAGGACCGCAGTGAACCCCGCGATCACCCGCTCGACGTTACCCTCCTCGTTGTGCGAGGGCAGGAAGACGCTTAAGCCTTCAAGCGGCGGAGCCGGCGCAGCCGACCCCTCCGGCGGCGATGATTCATCCACCGGACCCAACCTCGTTGCGGATGCTTGACGGGGGCTGATTAGCACCCGGTTCAGGGTGCGATCGAGCGATAACCGCCGCGATAGAACAACAGCGGCTGACCTTCGAGGGACGATGCTTCCTCGACTTCGCCCAGATAAATGGTGTGGTCCCCGCCCTCGTACGTCGCGACGATCCGGCACTCCATATACGCGAGGACATTGTTCAGGATCGGCGCGCCGTTAGCCCCGATGCGGTAGGAAACGCCGTGGAACTTGTTCTCGCCCTTGGTGGCGAAGCGGCGCGACAAATCCTCCTGATCGGCGGAAAGCACGTTGACTGTGAATAGCTTGGTTTCCTCGAAGTGCGGATAGCACTCGGCGCTCTTATCGACACATATCAGAAGCAGCGGCGGAACAAGCGAGACCGAGGTCAGCGCGTTCGCAGTGAGACCGAAGAGCTGGCCGTCCTTGGAGACGGTGGTGATGATCGAGACGCCGGTTGCGAAGTGACCCATCACCCGGCGCAGTTCGTTCTTGTCTATTGGCATAATTCGATTTCCAAAACGGATAGTATCAGCCGCTTCGATTAATGGTCAATTTGGGCCCGTCTTTGCCTCGCTCTTCAAATTTTTGCACACCAGATTGACGTTGACTTTCGGCAATTGAAGAATTGGTGCGCATCATGATTGACCGGGCGATGGGCTGGCGGCGGAATAGGAAGCTGATGGTTTGGGCGGCGCTTGCGCTCGGTATCCTCATGGCGTTGGCGGGAGCGGTGCATGCCTTCGCTGCATCGACTGCGGCCCCAAGCGTCACTGCCACGGCCGCTCCAACCATCGCTGCAACGCCGATTGGGGCTCCAGCGCCGACTTCCAGCGCCACGGCCTCGGCAACGCCGAGCGCAGCCTCGAATCACAGCGTCAACTCGATTGTATCCGCAATCAACCCGAAAGAAACACCCGGCGTGATCGCGTTGCTGCAGACCACGGACGGTTCCGAGCGCAATCCCGATAACTGGGTAGTGAGAGTCTACAAGTCGCACCATCAGCTGGTCGTCTTCTACAAAGGTCGATTGTACCGTTCATATCGCGCAGTGTTCGGCCGAAATCTCGATACCAGCGCCAAAGTTTTCGCAGGTGATCGCCGCACGCCCGAAGGCGCGTATTTTATCATCAGCAAGTATCCGAGCCGCCGATGGCGATACTTCCTCAAACTGAATTATCCCAACATGATTGATCTGTCACGTTTCGAGGAATTGCGTGCCGCACATGAGATCCCGACCGTCGGTGGGCGCCATGCGGACGCCGGCGGCGCGATCGGGATTCACGGTACCGATGTTCCGGTTCTCAATGAGGGGAACGTCAATTGGACGACGGGGTGCATCTCCGTTGACAACGGCGCGATCGATGAGCTCGAAGCGCTGCTGCCGGTCGGAACTCTGGTCGTGATCGAACCTTGATCATTTCAAAAATTATCCACAGCATCTCCACAAGCGATTTTTTCTCCAATTTAAATGGTGATTATTGAAGAGTTTTGTATCACATCCAAAATCTGCGATAAGTTCAGTGGATTAACGTTGTTTATAAAGCGTTAAGTAATATCAGATTATAATTGCCAATGATGAGAACGAATTCTTTGGTTGCTTTGGCATAATTTTTCAAAACTTGCCACTCGATTTTTTAGCGAATTCGCGCCGAGATATTCCGGCTGGAAATACGAATAGAAACCATCAAAAGAAAATGCCCTGTTGACAACTTTCAATTTAATTTTTGATGCTTCATGTAGTAGCCATAAACCGGCATACCGGAGAGCGCAATCAGAAGCCCTGGCCACGTGTAACCCGGCTTGAAGATGAGCAAATCGATCATAAGGGCGAGCGCTGCCACGATGTAGGTGGCGGGGACCCAGGGATATCCCCAGGCGTGGTACGGACGAGAGACGGCCGGCCACGCGACTCGGAGCATAAAGACCGCACCAACCGTCAGCACGTAAAATCCGAGTTGCGCGAAAATCACATAATCGAGAAGTTCCGAGTAGGTGCCTGAGAGCGTCAGGATCGCGGCCCACAGTCCCTGAATCACCAGCGCGACGCTCGGCACGCTCGACCGGTTGAGCCGACCGGCCGCCTTGAACAATACGCCATCGAGCGCCATCGCATAGATCACGCGCGCACCCGTCAGGATCAGGCCGTTGGCGCAACCGAAGGTTGAGATCATCACGAGCACCGCGGTCAGCATCGCTCCCGGATGTCCCCACACCACCTGCATCGCCGCCGCGGCCACCCGGTCATCGCTTGCATGCGCGATAGCCGGGGCTGGCAACTGGAAGAGGTAGGCGACGTTCGTAAGGCAATAGAGCAGGATTACGGCGCCCGTGCCGATCGCGAGCGAGAGCGGCACGTCGCGCCGCGGATCGCGCACCTCCGAGGCGGTGAAGGTCACGGTCGCCCACGCATCAGCGGAGAACAGCCCGCCGACCATCGCAGCGCCGAATGCTGCGGCCATCCCGAGCGACCACCCCTGAGTACCGAAAAACGCGGCCGCCGATCCAAAATTGGCAACTCGGGCGACAACATTGGGGGCGATCAGACAGCCAACAATAATTATCAAGAGCAGAGAGAGAAGCTTCGCTGCGGTAAAGGAATTTTGCACGATTCGGCCCAGGTTGAGTCCGCGCAAGTTGGCGGCGGTCAGGAGAGCAATCACCGCGATGGCGCCCAGCCGCTCACCCGAGAGTCCCACACTGCCGATCCCGAACCAGAGCTTCGCTCCGAGCGCCGGCCAGATGACTCCGCCGAAGCGCGCGAAGGCGACTGCGACCGCCGCGATGGTACCGGTCTGGATGACCAGCAGCAGGGTCCATCCGTAGAGAAACGCCCACAGGCCGCCGTATGCTTCGCGCAGGTAGACATACTGGCCGCCCGCCTGCGGCATCATCGCTGCCAACTCGCCATACGCGAGCGCGCCCGCGACCGTCATCAGGCCGCTCACGATCCAGACGCTGAGTAAGGCAGCCGGCGAACCGACGTGACGGACGATGTCGGCCGAGACGATAAAGATCCCTGATCCGATCATGTCGCCGGCGACGATTGCGGCGGCATCATACAGTGAGAGACCGGCGCGCAGACCCGCCGGTTCATCGACAACCAGCGTAGAAACTGGATCGGGAGCGCTCCCTCCCATAGTTGATTTATTCACGGCGAAGGAGTTTAGCTCATCGTAAGGGTATCGGTGCAGGCAGGAGCAGCCATGGCAACCAGGAAAAAGAGTCTGCGGGCAAAACGGTCGAGCCGGACGAGTAGCGGGATGGCGAAAGCGGCGAAAGAGTTGAAGCAGCTTCGGGCCAGCGTTAAAAGCCTGAAGACCCAGCTCATGCGGGAGGCGAAGCGTCGCCAGATTGCGGCGAAGCTGACGGCCGCAGCCAAAAAGGCGCGCCAGGCGATCAATCAGCAGGTCGTGAAGCTCAACGCCGAGGGCAGAAGACTCGCTGGCGAACTTAAAGCCGCATTGGCGAAAGCCAAGCAGCACGAGGGGGCGTGGCGCGGCGCCCAATCGCAGGTGCGGTCGCTCAGCGCGGAGCTGAAGCGCAAGGAGCAGGAGCTCGCGCGCAAGAATGCGGAGATCGAGCGACTCTCGGGTGAGTTGGCAAAAAAAGCATCGACAGCGACGGAAGCAGCGGCTCCGGTCGCTTCCGCTGGCCCTGCAGCCGAGGAACCAACGCGGCAAAATCAATTATTCCCTTCAGAAACCTCAGGCTGGGATCCATCATCGGGAGGTGGCGGCACGGCCTAGACGCGGCACTCTCGCAGCTTCGTTCGATCGATCGCAAGCGCCGCACGCGAGCGACGTAACTGGCCGTCCCTCACGTACGGCGCTTGTGCTTACCTGCTTTCGGAAGCAAATAGGGAGGCGATAGGCGCGCGGCCCGCGCCCATCGCCCCTCTCGTTACAGATGAGCTAGTTCGCAGCGATAAAACTGCTACGGCGTTCCCGGACTCGCAGCCGGGCTTGCCGCGGCCGCTGGGCTTGCCTCGGCCGCCGGGCTCGCCGCCGGCGACGCTGCCTCACTGGCCTCACCGCCCGCAGCCGGACTTGCCTCTGCAGCCGGCGAGGGAGCCTCCCCACCTCCACCGCCACCCTGACAAGCGGCAAACGCGAACACGAACGACAAAAGACCAAGGATCAGGAATTTGCGCATGGACTCCTCCTTGTTCCGGCGCTCGCAAAGAAAAGGCGTTCACTTAAAACTAGTTACAATGCGCCCATCGTTCAAGCATCAACGTCATAACTCAAGATCTCCCAACAATGTTGATAAATATGGCGATTCCGTTAGAATCCGCTGATCTGTACGCTTGGGATAGGAAGAGGTGGTGGTGATGGGACGTCCGTTCTTACCGCGGACCGGCGCAAGCGACGCCGCTCACGCGGCCCGTGTGGTGGAACCCGAACTCGATATGCATCGCCCGGCACTAAGCAGGCCCAGCGCCATCTTTGACCGGATCAGCGCCCTAGTGCGCTGGATGGTGCCGGGAGCGGTCGCATCAACTGAATTGCCGATGCGCTCTATCGATCGCGAATTGTGGGAAATCTCGAACGACCGCTGAAATACCGATGGCAGACGAAACGCGCACCAACCGTGTGATCCGCTACAACAGCGGGCTTGCCTCCGAGAGCTCGTTCGGTTTTTCGCGCGCGGTCCGCGCCGGCGACTGGATTTTGATCGCGGGATGTACCGGGACCGACGAAAGCGGAACGATTGTCGGAATCAATCAGATGTACACGCAGGCGCGCGCTGCGCTCGACAACATCGCTCGGGCGCTCGGCCAAATGGGTGGCTCGATGAGTGACGTGGTGCGCACCCGCGTTTATGTCACCGATTTGTCGGACCTGCCGTCGATCGCGCGCGCGCATCGTGAGGCCTTCGGCGCAAACCCTCCAGCCTCGACGCTGCTGCAGATCGGAAGACTCGCGCGCCCCGAGGCGCTGATAGAAATCGACGCCGATGCGTTCGTTCCGGAAGCGCCGCGCGCTGCGGTCGAGCCGCAATCGGGCGACCACACGCGCTCGGCGACGCCATCCCGTGCGCCGTCGAAAGCACCGGCGCGCACTCGCGCCGCCCGCGCCAAAGCGCCGGCTCGGACCAGTCGGCCCAAGCGCGGCCGCTGAGGCCTTTCGTTTTCAAAGCTGACGATCAGGGCAGAATCGACGCGGTCCTGGGAAGCGCGGCGCCAAACGCCGAATTGAAGGCGTGTAGCGCGCCCGTGATGTACGGCTCGGGATAAATTCCGATCAGCACGGTTCCGATCGCGGCCACCGCGAGCGCCGTAATCACCGCGGGCCGCCGTCCGAGCGCGCCGACAACTGCCTCGCCCTCGCGCATGTACATCGCGACGATCACCGCGATGTAGTAGTAGGCCGAGATCACGCTGTTGATTACCGCGATGACCACCAGCCATACCAATCCCGCATTGAGCGCCGCCGAAAAGATGTAGAACTTACCCAGGAACCCTGCGAGCGGCGGCACGCCGGTTAGCGAAAGCAGGAAGAGCGCCATCGCCGCGGCGAGTCCCGGGTGGCGCACCGCCAATCCGCGATAGTTGGTGATCAGATCGCTTTCGACGCCGCGCCGCTCGAGCGCAATTACCGCAGCGAATGCGCCAAGATTGGTGAACGCGTAGCCCAGCAGGTAGTAGAGAATCGCGCCGCCTGCCTGCGAGCCCGCGGCAGTCATCCCGACCAGGATGTAGCCCGCGTGCGCGATCGCCGAGTACGCAAGCATCCGCTTGATGTTGACCTGCACCAAAGCGACCAGGTTTCCGACCGTCATCGTGAAAGCGGCGATCACCCACAGCACGATGCTCCAGTCGGGACTTACCGGCCCGAGATGAACCATGAAGATGCGGATGAAGCCGGCGAATGCGCCAAGCTTTACGCCCACCGCCATGAACGCGGTGACCGGTGTCGGCGCGCCCTCGTACGCGTCGGGCGTCCACATATGGAAAGGAACCGCGGCGACCTTAAAGCCGAACCCGACCAGCATCAGGCCGATTCCGCTCAGCAGCAACGGATTGCCGGCCATCGGGTTCGACAGCGCGGCGCGGATCGGTCCGAGCTTGATCGTCCCCGTCGCGCCGTAGACCAGCGCGATCCCATACAGCAGGAACGCTGTAGAGAACGCTCCCATCACGAAGTACTTGAGAGCGGCCTCGTTGGATTTGAGACTGCGCCGCAGAAAACCGGCCAGCACGTAAACGCTAATCGACATCACTTCGAAGCCGATGAAGATCACGATCAGATCCCCGCCCGTCGCCATCAGCATCATGCCGAAGGTCGAAAACAGCAGCAGAGCGTAATATTCAGCCGCCGAGAGGCCGAACGCGGGCAGGTAATCAATCGACATCAGGACCACGAGCGCCGCGCTTATCAGGATCACGAGCTCGAAGAACACCGCGAAATTGTCAGCCGCGATCGCGCCGGCAAAAGCGATTCCGCTCTGGCCCAGCAGTCCGAGAGCAAACACGAAGGCGAGCGCAATAAGCGCCAGCGTGAGCACACCGAGCCCCTGGCTCTCGTCGTCGCGGACGCGCACCCCCGCAAGCAGCACGGCCATCGCAGAGACACCGACGATGATCAGCGGGCAGATCGGCAGCCACGCGATATCGATCGCGGCAAGGTTGAAGGCCGTCATCGCTCAGCCGTCCTGCGCGCAGGGTCGAGTGCGGCGACGGCCGCCGGCCGCGGCTTTTCGAGCCGCACCTGCGCAGTCTGCACCCGGTCGAGCATCGCGGCGACCGACGGCTCCATCCGGGCAAGCAGCGGTCGCGGATAAAAGCCCATGAAAAGCATCAGCGCGATGAGCGGGACCATTACGCCGATCTCACGCCAGGTGAGGTCTGCGAGCGTTTCGTTCACCGCTTTCGTGATCGGACCGAACATCACGCGCTCGTAGGCGTAGAGCATATAGAGCGCTCCTAGAATGATACCGAGCACGGCGAACACAACGGCCAGAGGAATCTTCAGGTACGCGCCAAGCATGATCAAAAACTCGCCGATGAACCCGTTGAGTCCCGGCAATCCGATCGAAGAGAGCATCACGAACATGAAGATCGCGGCGAAGATCGGAATCCGATGCCAAAGGCCGCCGAACTCGGAAATCTCGCGCGTGTGCCGCCGCAGGTAGATCATCCCGACCAGCAGGAACAGCGCGCCGGTGGAGAGCCCGTGGTTCAGCATCTGGTAAATCGCGCCTTCGACGCCCTGCGGATTGAGCGCGAAAATCCCGAGCATTACGAACCCCAGATGACTCACCGATGAATAGGCAACCAGCCGCTTCAAGTCCGGCTGCACCATCGCGACCAGCGCGCCGTAGATGATTCCGATCACTGCCAGCGCCATGAACAGCGGTGTCGCCTGCATCGCGATTTCCGGGAACAGCGGAATCGCGAAGCGCACGAAGCCGTAGGTACCCATCTTCAGCATAACGCCTGCGAGGATCACCGAGCCCGCAGTCGGGGCCTCGGTGTGCGCGTCGGGCAGCCAGGTGTGGATCGGCCACATCGGCACCTTGACCGCAAACGCGATCGCGAAGCCGGCGAACAGCCATTCAGCTTCGCCCGGCGTGAGACGGACCGAGTAGAGGTTCGGCAAATCGAAGCTGATCGCGCCGCTTTGCAAATGCGCCAGATGGACCAGATACAGGATCGCGACCAGCATCAGGATCGAGCCGAGCATCGTGAACAAGATGAACTTGAACGCGGCGTAGATTTTGTTGCCGTGGCCCCAGATGCCGATCAGGAAGTACATCGGAATCAGCATCACTTCCCAGAACACGTAGAACATAAAAAGATCGACCGCGAGCAGCGCGCCCAGGAGCCCGGTCTCGAGCACCAACATGAAAAAGCAGAACTCACGCGGCCGATAGCCGATATCGCCGCCGCCGGAGTAGATGATCGAGAGCGACATCAGCAGCGTCGTCAGGACCACGAGAAAGAGGCTGATGCCGTCGAGGCCGAGGTGGTACGAGATTCCGAATTGCGGAATCCATGCGTACTGCTCAACGAATTGATAGCCGGGCTCGTGCGGATCGAAGCGAATCAGCAGATAGATACTGATTGCTAGCGGAATCAGCGAGAAGGCCGCCGCCGCACGCCAGGTCGAGCTTTCATCGCTCTGGGTCAGCACGAGCAGCGCGCCCAGCAGCGGGAGGAAGGTAAGTCCGGTGAGCCAGTAGGTTTCCATCAGCGGATCACCAGGTAGACATAGTAGGCAGCGATCGCGATCACGCCGAAGAGATAGACCAGCACGTAATGTTGCACGTTGCCGGTCTCGACGCGCCGCACCGCCTCGCCGCTGTTCTCGACCGTTAGCGCCGAACCGTCGACCACACCGTCAATGCCGCCCTTGTCGACGCGCCGGGCAAGTACCGGCCCCGCGATCCAGAAGAGCGGCCGCGAAACGACCAGGTTGTAAAGCTCGTCAATGTAGTACTTGTGCAGCAGCGTGCGATAAAGCGCAGCCAACGCGTCGGAGATCCGTCCCGGAAGCTCGGGCTGGCGGATGTACAAAAGCCAGGCAAACAGTATCCCCAGCAGTGTGGAGGCGAGCGCGATCAGCGAAATCGCCGCGCCACTCACCTCAATCATGGGATGGTAAGTCCCGGTCACCGGCGCGAGGAAACGCACGAACGCATCGCCCCAGAGCAGTCCCTTCGGCAAGTTGACCCATCCGCCGACAATCGAAAGCACCGCGAGGATGAACAGCGGGATCGTCATCACGGGCGGCGATTCGTGCAGATGCTCGGCGCGATGCGGATCGACCCGCGACGAGCCGTGGAAGGTCATAAAGATCAGCCGGAACATATAGAAGCTGGTGAGATCGGCGGTGATCACGCCCAGCAGCCAGAGCTTGAAATGCCCAGAATTGAACGCCGATTCGAGGATCAAATCTTTCGAGAAGTAGCCCGAGAAGCCCGGAATTGCGCTGATCGCCAGCGTCGCGATGAGCATCGTGGCGTACGTGATCGGCAGCTTGCGCCACAATCCGCCCATCCGGTTCATATCCTGCTCGCCATCGAGCGCGTGTATGACCGAACCCGCGCAGAGGAAGAGCAGCGCCTTGAAGAATGCGTGCGTCATTACGTGGAAGATGCCTGAGGCGAACGCGCCGACGCCGGCGCCGAGGAACATGTAACCGATCTGACTGATAGTCGAGTAGGCAAGCACGCGCTTGATGTCGGGTTGGACGATCGCGATGGTCGCGGCGAAAAACGACGTCACGCCGGCGACGGTCGCGATGAGTTCCATCGCGGTCGGCGACAGGATGAAGAGAAAGTTCAGCCGCACGACCATGTAGACGCCCGCCGTGACCATCGTGGCAGCGTGAATCAACGCGCTGACCGGAGTCGGACCAACCATCGCATCAGGCAACCAAACGTAGAGTGGAATCTGGGCCGACTTGCCGGTCGCGCCAAGGAACAGGAGCAATCCGGCGACGGTCGCAACCGGCACGCCGAACGGAGCCCACACTTCGGCGAGGATGTCGCGATGGGCTCGCATATCGGTGAAGGCAAGCGTCCAGGCGCCGTGCGCGCCCAGCACGTAGACCAGCGTCAGGATGCCGAGAATGAAACCGGCATCGCCGATTCGATTAACCACGAAGGCCTTGCGGCCGTTGTAGGCGAACTCGGGATTCGTGTACCAGAATGCGATCAGCAGGTACGAGCAGAGCCCGACGCCTTCCCATCCGACGAACATCAGCAGCAGGTTGTCGGCCAGCACCAGGATCAGCATCGAGAGCGTGAACAGGTTCATGTACGCGAAGTAGCGCGCGTAATCCTCGTCGTGCGCCATATAGCCGGCGGAATAGACATGGATCAGCGCGCCGACGCCGCTGACCACGAGCGTCATCACGGCCGACAGCGCATCCATCCGGAGCGCGAAATCGACATGAAAGCTGCCGGCCTCGATCCACGGCCAAAGCGTAACCGTGAGCGCCGAGCCCGGGGGCATCGCGAGCAGCGTCGCGAAAGCCCAACATCCGACGCCGAATGCGATGAAAATCGCGGCGGGACCGGCGAAATTCACCGCGCGCCGGCCGAGCCGCGGTCCGAGGAAGATATTGAAGGCGACCCCCAGTGCGGGAAGCAGCAGGATAAGGCCGAGAGCTGGAAACGGTGCGGTCATCATCACCAGCGCATCAGGTTCAGTTCATCGGCATTGACGGTTTCGCGATTGCGGAACGCCGCGATGATAATCGCGAGGCCGGTCGCCGCTTCGGCCGCCGCCACGGTGATAACGAACAGCACGATCACCTGCCCATCGATCGAGCCGAGCGAGCGGCTCAACGCGATGAACGTCAGGTTGACCGCGTTCAGCATCAGCTCGATCGCCATCAGCATCACGATCACATTGCGCCGGATGAGCACGCCCGCCGCTCCGATTGCGAACAGCAGCGCGCCCAGCGCCATGAACCACGATGGCGGTACGCTCATCATTGGCGCGCTCCAATCTGTTCGTGCACGGCGGGCGAAACCGGAACTGGACTTCGCGTCCGCGACGCGGTTGCGCGGCGAGCGAGCGCCACTGCCCCGATCACCGCCACCAGCAACAGCAGCGAGGTCGCTTCGAAGGCGATCAGATAATCGGTGAAGAGCGCTTCAGCAATCGCTCCGATCGAACCGAAGGTCGGCGGCACATGACTCAACCCGGCCGTCGATGGCGCCTTGACCACGAAAACGCACAACTCCGCGACCAGCGCCGCGGCTCCGACTGCACCGAAGAATCTCAGGCCGATGCTCCCGGCGACACGTCGCTCTTCGGTTTGCAGATTCAGCAGCCAGATGACGAACAGGAACAGGACCATGATTGCGCCGACGTAAACGATCGCCTGCAGAAACCCGACCGTCACCGCACCCAGCCCGATGAACATGACAGCGAGGTCGAGCAGCACGACCACCAGCGCCATCAGGCAATGCACCGGGTTGCGCTGCAGGACGACCCCGAGCGCCGCCAGCACCGCGAGCGCAGCCAGGAAAACGAAAAGCCAGAGCGGCATCTCAACTCCCCGCCATCACCACCACGACCGCCGTGACGATCAGGTTCAAAAGCCCGATTGGCACCAGCAGCTTCCATCCGAAGCGCATCAACTGGTCATAACGAAAGCGCGGCAGTGTCCATCGGATCAGGATCTGAAGCCAGCAGAAAAAAATCGTCTTAATCCAGAACGCCACCACACCGAGCACAACCACCGCCCAATATGGAATCGATACCAAAGCGCCGCCCGGCAGATGAAACCCGTCGCGATAGAGCCACGGCACCTGCCATCCGCCGAAGAAAAACGTTGTCACCAGCATCGCAACCAGCGCCACCTCGGCGAAATCGGTGAGCATGAAGACCGCCTGCTTGCCGCCGGAATATTCGGTGAAATATCCGGCGACCAGTTCGGATTCGCTTTCCGGCAAATCGAACGGCACGCGCTTGGACTCGGCCATCCCGGCCGTGAAGAGCAACAGGAACGCGATCGGCTGGAGGATGATGCCCCATCGCGGCAGCCATCCGAACCATACGCCGCCCTGCTCGCGCACGATGGCCTGCAGGCTGAGCGTGCCGTAAGTCGCGACCACCGCGACGATCGCGAGACCCATCGCGATTTCGTACGAGATCATCTGCGCGCTCGCGCGGATGCCGCCCAGCAGCGCCCACCGATTGTTCGAGGCCCAGCCGCCGAGCGCGATGCCGTAGACGCCGATACCGATCGACGCCAACACGTAGAGCGCCGCGTCATTGAAATCGGCCGCCACCAGGTCGAACGTATGGGCTCCGATCGTAACTGTGTCGCCGATCGGAATCACCGCAAACGTCACCAGGACCGGAAACAGAGCCAGGAACGGCGCCAGACCGTGCAGGAAATGATCCGCCCCCGCCGGGACGAAATCCTCCTTGGTGAACATCTTGATCGGATCGGCGAGCAGCGTGTTCACGATGCCCAGATTGGGCAGGCCGAGACGCGCGCCAACGCCGAGTATCGCGGCGCGATTCGCTCCGATCCGGTCCTGGATGAGCGCGCTGCCCTTGCGCTCGAACCACAGCAGAATCGCCGACAGGTTCAGCACCAGCAGCAGCATCACAACCGCCCGGATCGCGGCAATCACCAGATCGACGGCCACGTCAGACGTTGCCCAAAGACCCAGAGGGCGCAGGTCGGGGTGCGCTCATAACAGGTTCTTCATCACCAAGGCTTGGCACGTTCTCGGAGCTAATGACTCGTAACCTAAAACCGGCGCGCGCGCCAGAGTCCGGCTCCGCCGCAGCAACAAAACTTGCGGCCCATTGTCAAGTGGGTTATGGTCGCCGGTCGCGATCGCCGGGCCCTGTTCCCGGCTGAGCCAGGGAATCATAAACTGTACGCTTAACGTTGGGATTCGATCAGTCCGGACGAACGGAAAATTTTGACGATGCGAGTGATAGCAGGACAAGCACGCGGAAGAAGGATGGCCGCACCGCGCGGACTTGCGACGCGGCCCGCTACGGCGCGCGTGCGCCAATCGATCTTCTCGCGCCTGCAGGTCCGCATGGCGCTCGAAGGCGCGCGGGTGCTCGATCTCTATGCCGGTTCGGGCTCGCTGGGAATCGAGGCGCTCTCGCGGGGCGCGGCCTCGGCGGTATTCGTCGATTCGTCCCGCGCGGCCGCGTCGAGCATCAGGCGCAATCTCGAAACGCTTAAGCTGCTCAAGCACAGCGAGGTGATAATCGCCGATGTGCGCTACGCCCTGGATACGCTCGCCACACGCGGCGCGCAGTTCGACCTCGTCTTCATCGATGCGCCCTATGCTGACGATCGGAGCGCCGAGATACTTGCGCGAATCGATGCTCTCAATCTGCTCGCCCCCGGCGGATGGAGCGTCGTCCGGCAGGCGGGACGCGCCGCCGAGCCGCATAGCGCCGGCCTCGAGCGGAGCGCGGGTTCGCTGATGGGCGACCATCGAATTACGCTTTATCGGCGCGGGAGCGCCGCTGAGCACGGCTCGGAAACGGCTTGACGATGGCGACGGCGCGCAACAAAACACCACACTCCGCGATCGCGGTCTATCCCGGGACCTTCGATCCGATCCACAACGGCCATATCGACATCGTCCGGCGATGCGCCGCGATTTTCGACCAGGTGGTGATCGCGGTCGCCTACAATCCGCACAAGGATGCGGCGCTGTTCACGCCGGACGAACGGGTCGCGATGATCCGGGAGGCGACCGTCGGGCTCGGCCCGAACCTGACCGTCGACAAGTTCAGCGGACTCTCGGTCGATTACGCAATGCGCATCGGCGCGCGGATCATCGTCCGCAGCCTGCGCGCGGTAACCGACTTCGATTACGAGCTCCAGATGGCGCACATGAACAAGCAGATCGGCCCGGAGGTCGAAACCATCTTCCTGTTCGCCAACCCCAAGCTCTTCTTCTCGGCTTCGCATCTGATCAAGGAAGTCGCCGCGTACGGCAAGTCGCTGCCCGAGCTGGTCCCGGAATCGGTGCACGCACGCCTGCGCGAGAAGTTATTGAAATCGACCTGACGCGCTGTATGGGCCGCGCGGCGCTCGCCCGTCGATCGGATGGATGGCGGATTGAGGGGCGGAGAATTCAGCGGCCGAACCGGAATCAGATGATCAAACTAAATCGCCGAATCGCTGCTCTCAAACCTTCCGCCACGATGGCCGCGGAGGCGCGCGCCACCGAACTCAAGGCCGCCGGGGTCGATGTCATCTCGCTCGCCGCCGGTGAACCCGACTTCGACACCCCCGAGCGCATCAAACAGGCCGCGCGCACCGCGATGGCTGAGGGGCTCACTAAGTACACCCCAGTCGGCGGGTTGATGAAGCTCCGCCAGGCGATCGCCGCCAAGCTCAAACGCGACAACGGGCTCGACTATGAGCCGGCCGAGATCGTCGTATCGGCGGGCGGCAAACAGGCCTCCGCCAATCTGATCGCATGCCTGTTCGACGAGGGCGACGAAGTGATCATCCCGACGCCCGCGTGGGTCAGCTTCGTCGCGATGGTCCAGTTGGCTGGCGCGACGCCGGTGCTCGTTCCATGCGCCGAAGAGCATAATTTTCTGCTGACACCCTCGGACCTGCGCAAGGCGATTACTCCGCGCACCCGCGGGATCATTCTGAACTCGCCATCGAACCCAACCGGCGCGGTGTACGGCGCCGAAGAACTGAAGGCGCTCGCGCAGGTTTTGCGCGAAACGGAAATCTGGGTGATGGTCGACGACGTTTACGAGCACATTGTCTATGACGGCCTCGCGCCGCATTTGTTCAAAATCGATCCGTCGCTGAAGACTCATGGGATCATCTTCAACTCCGTGTCGAAAACCTATGCGATGACCGGATGGCGCGTGGGGTTCGCAGCCGGCCCGCGCGAGGCGATCGCGGCGGTGGTGCGCCTGCAGGGACAGAACAGCGGCAACGCCAATTCGATCGCGCAGGCCGCGGCGACCGAAGCGTACGCCGGCCCGCAGGATGAGGTCGCCGAGATGGTCGCGGAGTTTCATGCGCGACGCGACCTGGTCGTCGAGCGGGTGCGCAAGCTTCCGGGCTTCAGCCTGCCAAATGTTCCGCGCGGCGCGTTCTATGCCTTCCCGAACGTCTCGGCGCTCCTCGGACGCAAATGGAAAGGCCAGCCTATCGGCGACGGCAACCGGTTGTCCGAGTTTATCCTCGAGGAAGCGCGAGTCTCCGTGGTGGGTGGCAACGATTTCGGCGCGCCCAATTACGTGCGGCTCTCGTACGCGACTTCGCGCCAGAATCTCGTCAACGCCTTCGATCGGATCGGCGCGGCGCTCGCGAAACTTGAATAGCTCACGGGCGCGGGCCAGGAACCTTGCCCGTCCGGATGAAGCGGACATAGTCCGCAAGGATTTCAGCGTGATCGAAGGCCAGCGGGGCAGGCGGAGAATCGGGGGCGAACAGTCCGATTCCCTTCGCGTCGTCGTCGGCGCGCGGCGTGCCGCGTGCGCGTCCCACGTAGACCACGCTCACTGTCGGACCGCGCGGATCGCGTCCCGGCCGCGAGTAAACTCCGAGCAGAGCGCGCAGCTCGACTTCAAGGCCGGTCTCTTCTCGCAGCTCGCGTATCGCAGCGCGCTCGACACTCTCTCCGGGATCGACAAAGCCACCGGGTATCGCCCATCCGGGCGGAAAATTCCTGCGTTCGATTAAGACGATCCGATCGTCGATTTCGGCAATCACATCGGCGGCCAACGGCGGGCATTTCGGCGCGGGCATCGAGAAATCGTACCATGACGCAAGTCGCCTCGCATGGCCGCACGATTGACAAGGCAGCTCGTGCGCCACAAAGTTTTCTTTGAAGATCATGCAGCTCGCTCGCCTCTACGATTTTCACGACATTCGCCTCGAGCGGTCTGAGCGTCCGCGCCCCGGCCCCCACGAAATCCTGGTGCGCACCCGCGCCTGCGGGATCTGCTCGGGCGACATCATGCCGTGGTATCTCAAGCGCAAAGCGCCAATCGTGCTGGGTCACGAGCCGGTCGGTACAGTCGAGGAAGTGGGCAGCGCGATCGTTAATTTCCAGCCCGGCGATCGCGTCTTTGTGCATCATCACGCGCCGTGTTTCAGTTGTCATGCCTGCCGTCGAAGAAATTACGTCCATTGCGAGACCTGGCGGGCGACCAGGATCACGCCGGGCGGGATGGCCGAATATTTCACGGCCGGCGTCGCAAATCTCCGCGATACCTTGCGGCTGCCGCCCTCGGTCAGCGATGCGGACGGAGTGCTGGTCGAGCCCGCGGCATGCGTAGTGAAATCGCTTCGACGCTCGGGGCTTCGACCCGACGACTCGATCCTGATCATCGGGCTCGGCATCATGGGGATGCTGCACGTGCGGATCGCGCGTGCGATGGGCGCTGGAACGATCATCGGCGCGGACCTCGTCGAGCAGCGAACCAGGCGCGCGATCGAACTCGGCGCCGATGTCGGCCTGGTCGTCAGCGGCGACAATCTTGCCGAGCAGGTTCGCGAAGCGACCCGAGGCGCGATGGCCGATGTAGTGATCGTCGGTCCGGGTACGCCTGCGGCTATCGCAACCGGTATTGCCGCAGCGGCCTCGGGCGGCACGGTGGTCGAATTCACCTCGACCGCTCCGGAAGCGGAACTCACGCTCCGCCCATACGATCTCTATTTCCGCGAAATCAACCTGGTGCCGAGCTACTCATGCGGGCCCGACGATACGCGCCAGGCGCTCGCGATGGTCGAGCGCGGGGTGCTGCGCGCCGCCGACTTGGTCACGCACCGCTTTCCGCTCGAGCGCATCCACGAGGCCTTCGCCACCGCACAAAAACCGGAGGCGCTAAAAGTCGTCGTAACATTCGGATTGTGAAGAGCGATGGCGTCGAAGGATGCACGCCAATCGCCGAAGTCCGCTGCGGATGCCGCTGGGCCTCCCGCAATCAGACGCTTTCGGCGCAACTTCCGATGGAACAGCGTCGCGCTCGAACCGTATAAATTACGTGTTCATCGCGGCGGTGAGTTCGCCGGCGCTTCGCGGCAGGTGATCGCCGGGAAGCACGGCGAGCCGATCGCCTTCGAGTTGCGTTATTTCGAACTCGCGCCCGGCGGCTTCACGAGCCTCGAGCGCCATCGGCATTGCCATGTCGTGATCGGGATGCGCGGGCGCGGCCGGGTGCGCATCGGCGGAGATGAGCATCGGATAGCACCCTTCGATGCGATTTACATCGCGCCCCATCAGCCTCATCAATTGCGCGCCGACCGACGCACGCCGTTCGGATTCTTTTGTATCGTCGACCGGCGCCGCGATCGGCCGCGTCCGATACGAGATGAGCGCAAAACCGCTTTCGAGACCAGACTCGCGGTGGAACAAAAGAAGCGAGGGCGACCGGGTTAACCCAGTCGCCCCCCATACCTCAAACCCTGTACTGAACTTCTAAACCCCGGCTTTACGGCGTGGCCGGAGCAGGGGCCGCTGGAGCAGGCGCAGGCGCTGCAGCGCCGGTCTCAGCCGGGGCGGAAGCCTTTGCCGCATGGCGACGGTGACGATGGTGCACTACATGATGCACGTGATGTCCGCCCATCGACGTCTTTGCAGCAATTGCTTCGGCTCGATCAGCCGCTGCCTTCGCATCGGCCGAGGCCTGCTCGACGCGGGTCGCAGCCGCCTGGGCCTGCTGGGCCGCCGCCTGGGCCTTCTCCGCCGAAGCTTCAGCCGCTTGGGCTGACTGCTGGGCCTGGTTGGCCGCATTCATTGCCTGCTGTGCCGGATCGGGCGATTGCGAACAGCCCGCCAGCATAGTCAGGCCAAGAGCAAGCCCGGCCATCCCGACCAGCTTCGAAGTTCTACCCATGAACCCTTCCATCCTTTTCCTCCTTGCTACGCTCAGCCAGGTTCGAAACTACGGAAAAACTTTTCAATCTGAGTTTGCCCGCAAAAAAATACCGTTGCAAGCCTACAGAATCTCGGCAAAGCTCGCAACGCGCGCTTGTCACCAGAGTTTGACTTTACGACATTCGACGCTGTCCGGTATGGTGACGTTCCGCGGTAACCGCTAGAAGTCGTCGTCCCCCATACCGCCCATACCTCCCATGCCGCCCATATCGCCCATACCTCCCATACCTCCCATGCCGTGATCATGGCCATGGCCGTGCGGCATCGCCGCGGGTGCCTTGGGTTTCGGCTTCTCGACGATGGCCGCTTCGGTGGTGATAAGAAGGGCGGCTGCGCTCGCCGCGTTTTCCAGGGCGGAGCGCACGACCTTCACGGGATCGATCACACCCGCCTTGACCAGGTCTTCGTATTCGTCAGTGCGGGCATTGAAACCGAAATCACCCTTGCCTTCCGCAACGCGATTGAAAACGATCGACGGCTCGAAGCCGGCATTCGCAGCAATTTGGCGCAACGGCTCACTCATCGCGCGACGGACGGCGTCGGCTCCTGCCTTCCACTCGGATGCGACCTTGAGATTCTCTACTGCCCGCGATGCTCGCAACAGCGCGACTCCGCCGCCGGCGACAGTACCTTCTTCAACGGCGGCGCGCAGCGCATGGACGGCGTCATCGACCCGCGCCTTTTTCTCTTTGAGTTCGACCTCGGTCGCGGCGCCGACTTTGATAACCGCAACGCCGCCTGCGAGCTTCGCCAGCCGCTCTTCGAGCTTCTCGCGATCGTAATCCGAAGTGGTTTCCTTGATCTGCGCACGGATCTGTTCGACGCGTGCCTTGATATCGGACCTTTTGCCGGCGCCATCGACCAGCGTGGTGTTGTCCTTGTCGATGATCACGCGACGGCATCGGCCGAGATCCTCGAGCTTGACGTTCTCGAGCTTCAACCCGAGCTCTTCGGCGACCACGCTGCCGCCGGTGAGAATCGCCATGTCAGTGAGCATCTCCTTGCGCCGATCGCCGAAGCCCGGCGCCTTGACTGCAGCGACTTTGATGGTGCCGCGGAGCTTGTTGATCACCAGGGTGGCGAGCGCCTCGCCCTCGACATCCTCGGCAACGATCAACAGCGAACGGCTGCTCTGCAGCACGCGTTCGAGCAGCGGAACCAGCTCGCGCAGATTGGAGATCTTCTTCTCGTGGAACAGGATAAGCGGCTCATCGAGCTCGACCGTCATCCGCTCGGGGTTGGTAACGAAATAAGGCGAGAGGTAACCGCGATCGAAGCGCATCCCTTCAGTGAGATCCAGCACGGTCTCCATCCCGCGCGCCTCTTCGACCGTGATCACGCCTTCTTTGCCGACCTTGTCCATCGCGTCGGCGACGATTTTGCCAATCTCAGCCTCGCCGTTGGCGGCGATCGTCGCCACCTGAACCATCCGCTCATGATCGCGCACCGGCCGCGCCTGCTCCTTGAGGGCGGCGACGGCAGCCGTGACCGCCGCCTCTATTCCGCGCCGAAGATCGATTGGCGGAAGTCCGGCTGCGACCAGGCGTATCCCTTCGCGCACGAGCGCGCGGGCGAGAACAGTCGCGGTCGTCGTGCCATCGCCGGCGACGTCGGACGTTTTTTGAGCAACCTCGCGAATCAGCTTGGCTCCGAGATTCTGAAAGCGATCCTCGAGCTCGATCTCCTTGACCACGCTCACTCCGTCCTTGGTGACGAGCGGAGCGCCGAAGCTGCGCTGAATTAAAACGTTGCGTCCTTTGGGGCCCAGGGTGACCCGGGCGGCTTCGGCTACCAGCGTGGCACCGGCAACGATACCGGTGCGGGCGTGCTCATGAAGTTCAACCTGTTTGGCGGGCATCGATCTTCCTCGTCTGTGTAAACTGTATGAATCTATTGCAGGCCCGCGGCAGAGCGATATCCGATGCGCCGCGCGACCGGTTTCAAAATTAAGCAGCCTGCAGCAGTTTGCAAGAGCAACGCACTTTTCGATTCAGCGTCGGCGTGCAAGGATGAAATTGGGTGAGGAGAGAGGCCCGCTGAAGCATGGAACCATCCAAGTCGGCCCGAATTCGCGATTTGATAATGGCCGGAACGATCCTGGTCTCGGTTCTGATCCTGTTCGCCGCGGTCGCGTTCCGCTCGGGTGCGTTCGGCCCTTCGAGTGCCTTCACGCAGGACTCCGATGAAAGCGTCAGCGATAACGATACCGTTCCGCCCCAGCAGGTCGAGAAATATGTCGCGGTGTACCGGGCAATGCAGCGGAACCACAGCCTCACCGTTGAGCAGGCATGCGCCCAGCAAGGCCTGACTGTCCCCGTTTTCCGGGGCATCGAACGTAAAATTGAGCGGAACGATCAGCTCAGGAACCGGGTGCGCGACGAATTGCAGCGGAAAAACTCTCCACCGAACCCGTCACGTACTGCTCCGTAGGCGTGCAGGGCGGAGGCCTTCGAAATCCCGACTTGAAAACGCGGGACAAGCAGAGGGTCGCTGCTCATCCCGCGATTACCAATCTCGCGGACGATTACTTCGTTACCGAGCTGGAGAACTCAGCTTCGAGTCGCGCAACCGCGTCGTTAGCCCGGGCCACAGCAGCCTGCGCCGCGTTCGCGCCGTCGTCAGCCTGCTTAGCTGCCGTTTCAGCCTGGTTGGCCGCGTTCTCCGCGTTTTGGGCGGCCGCCTGAGCCCGCGTCGCTGATGCTTGCGCCGATTGCGTCGATTGATTGATCGCGTTCATATCCGGCCCGCAAGCGCTCATCACGGTCGCCGCGGCGAGAACTCCACAGAGAGTCAGCAGCTTCTTCATCCCAGCGTTCCTCCCACTGAAAACAGAAATTTGATTTGCGTCGTTAGTGAGATGGCCTTCAGAATACCGTCAGGCCATAAACCGCGACCATACTGACAAATCACCATATGCGAGGCAAGCTGATTTCCATTGGATGCGACGAACCGAGCTCGCACGGAACTCCCATTGATCTCCGGACGCATCGCTCATGATATATTGCGCGCATCGCTGGTTGAACATCTCAACGCCCCGCAAGGGCTGATGGCTTGGCGCAGGTTAAGATCAACATAAGGGACGCTGCCAGCCGCGACCTGCCGCGGATTTTTGAGATCGAGCGGCTCGCCTTTCCACATCCTTGGAGTTTGGATTCGTTTCGTCGGGAACTGGCGCTACCGTTCTCAAGAATTCTGGTGGCCGATGCCGATGAATCTGAAGGGAGACCGCTCGCCGGATTCCTATGCCGATGGCTGGTTGCGGAAGAATGCCACATCCTGAACGTCGCAGTTCATCCCTCGATGCGCCGGCTGGGGATCGGCGCAGACCTGATGGCCGAAGCGATAGCCGAATCAAAAGCGAAGAACATCCACTTGATTACCTTGGAGGTAAGACGCTCGAATCTCGCTGCAAGGACGCTTTATCGCAAACTGAATTTCGAGGAACGTCGTTTGAGAAGGAACTATTACGGCCTCGGCGAGGATGCCATCGTGATGGAACTGGAGTTGAAATCCTCCCAACTTGGTCGAAAATGAACTATGTTATAAAATCCGAACACCAACGACTCGTTTCCAATCATAGAGGCTTACAAACCGCCACCAAATATGCCATAATGTTTGCATGCCTCAGGCTCGAAGAACCGCAATGATGCACCGAGTGTCGTCAAACACGAAATCAACGATCCAGCCGCCTCCGAATCTAAAATCTGCGCCCATTCCTCCCCGTCCCAAGACCGAAGGCAACTCGTCGTTCAAAAAAGGTGAGAAAGTTGTCTATCCTGCTCACGGCGTCGCAGTAATCGACGATATTCAGGTCCGCGTAATTTCCGGCACCGAGCGCCGCTTTTATATGCTGAAAATTCTCGGCGCGGAAAAAACGACCATTATGATTCCCACCGAGAACGTCGATGCCGTCGGACTGCGCCGCGTTATCGGCAAGGACATGGTCGACAAAATCTACCGGATCCTGCGGCAACGCAAGGTCGAAGCTGACACCCAGACTTGGAATAGGCGCTACCGCGAGTACACCGAGAAAATCAAAACCGGCTCCCCACTCGAGATCGCAAAGGTGCTGCGCGACCTGCTGGTGCTTAAGGGTGACAAGGAACTTTCTTTCGGAGAGCGCAAGATGCTCGATACGGCACGTAGCTTGCTGGTTAAGGAGCTTTCGATTGCCAAGGCGCACTCTGAAGAGAAGATCATGGAAGAACTCAAGACCATCTTCGCCAACTGACGGCGGCACACTGACGATTTTCTCCAAGGGACCAGATGACGCTCTGGTCCCTTTTTTGTTTTGATGAAGCTATGAGGGCATCGGCGATAATCGTCGCAGCCGGGAGCGGTTCTCGCTTGGGGGCGTCCACGCCGAAGGCGTTCATCCGCATCGGCGCGCGAACACTGCTGCACTACTCCTTCGATGCCATCAAGATGGTACCCGCGATCATCGAGGCGGTGGTGACCGTGCCGGCCGGAATGGAATCCGTGGCGCGCAACGAGGCACGTCTGGCCGGCCTCGAGATTCCACTCAAAATCACTCCTGGCGGCATCGAGCGGCAGGATTCCGTCAGGATCGCGCTTGCGCTCACGAGCGCCGAGAGCGAATACGTTGTCATCCACGATGCCGCCAGGCCCTTCGCCTCCTCCACGATGTTCGACCGATGCCTCCGCGCGGCGGTCGAGCAAGGCGCTGCGATTGCGGCGATTCCGCTCGCCGACACCCTCAAACGGGTCGAGTCAGGTGCGATTACCCGGACAATTCCCCGCCTCGGGCTTTACCAGGCGCAGACTCCGCAGGCCTTTCAACGCGATCTGCTTAAGCAGGCGCATCGAAGAGCGGTTGAAAGTCGAATCTCCGCCACCGACGACGCGGAGTTGGTCGAACAGATCGGCGGACGAATCCGCATCGTGGAGGGCTCGCCGCTGAATCTGAAGATCACGACTCCCGCCGACCTGGCGATCGCGGAAGCACTCGCCCCGAAACCCGCAAATCCCTGATGCCTAGCCGTGCGACGGTGCGATGCCTTCGTTCAGCGAGCCCGAGCGGAAACCGCGTTGATCGACGGTCACGAAGCGAAACCCGATCCGGCGCAGCTCGCTCTCGACCCGCTCGCGCACCGGCGGGTCGAGCAGGCGCGCGAGCTCGGTCTGCTCGACTTCGAGCCGCGCAATCTCGCCATGGTAGCGCACGCGCGCGACGCGAAAGCCCATCTCATGGAGCAGCTTCTCGCCCGCCTCAACCTTCTGCAGTCCATCCAACGTAATTCGCGTCCCGTACGGGAACCGTGATGAAAGGCATGGCGATGCCGGCCGATCCCACGTGGGGAGATCGAGCCGCCGCGATAACTCGCGAATCTCGTCCTTGGTCAATTCGGCTTCGACCAGCGGATGCCGTACACGGAGCTCGCCAGCAGCTTTGATCCCGGGCCGGTAGTCGCGAAGATCGTCGAGATTGAGGCCGTCGAGAATCTGCTCGATTCCGAGTTCCGCCGCCTTCGTTCCGCAAACTGTGAAGAGATTGTGTTTGCACAGGTAGCATCGATTGAGCGGGTTCGCGGCATAACCGGGTACTTCCAGCTCGTTCGATTCGATCACCAGGTGATGTCCGACACCGATCCGACGGGCCATCTTGAGCGCGTTCTCGCGGTCGTCCTGCGGCATCGTTGGCGAGGTTGTGGTCAGCGCGGTCACCCGCTCGCCGAGCACGTCGTGCGCCGCCTTGAGCAGAAAAGTCGAATCGACCCCACCCGAGAACGCGACCATCGCCGATGGCATCGGTCGGAGAATCGACTTCAGGCGTTCGAATTTCTCGTCGAGCGAAGCCATTGCCCCCGCATGAACCTAGATGCCCTCTGCCTGGAAGAGATCGGTCGTGAGGTAGCGTTCGCCGGTATCGCAGAAGACGGTTGCGACGAGCTTGCCCGCGCCCAGCCGCCGCGCGATCTGCAGCGCCGCACAGCATGACGCGCCCGACGAGATGCCGACCAGCAGCCCTTCCTCGCGGGCGAGGCGGCGTGCGAACTGGGTCGCATCCTCGTCGCTCACTTGAATGATTTCATCGTAGATTTTCGTGTCTAGCGTATGCGGCACGAACCCCGCGCCGATACCTTGAATCTTGTGAAAGCCCGGCTCGCCCCCCGACAATACCGGCGAGGCCTGCGGCTCGACTGCGACGATCTGCACGCGGTTCTTCAGATGCTCCCGCAGGTAATGTCCAACGCCGCTGATCGTCCCGCCCGTCCCGACGCCGGTAACAAACGCATCGATGTGTTTCAACTGTTCGACCAGCTCCGGGCCGGTGGTTCGATAGTGGAATTCCGGATTGGCCGGATTATTGAACTGTTGCGGCATGTAGTAGTCCGGATGGTCGCGCACCAGCTCCTCGGCCTTCGCGATCGCGCCATGCATCCCGCGCGTATCAGGCGTGAGCACCAGCTTTGCACCGTACGCGACCAGCAGCGAGCGCCGTTCCTCGCTCATCGTGTCCGGCATCGTCAGGATGAGGTTGTAGCCCTTAACCGCGGCGACCAGCGCCAGCCCGATTCCAGTGTTGCCCGAGGTCGGCTCGACGATCGTATCGCCCGGCTTGATTCTTCCGGCTTTCTCGGCGGCTTCGATCATAGCAAGGCAAATCCGGTCCTTGACGCTGCCGCCGGGATTGTAGTTTTCCAGCTTCGCCCAGACTTCGGCGTCGTTGCGCCCAGGCATCCGGTTAAGGCGTACTACGGGCGTATGGCCGATAAGTTCGAGTGGCGAGCGTGCGACTGAAGCGGGCATGGCGACGATTTTAGCCGTAATCGCGCGGCTTTGGCGACAGCGAAAACGCCGCTCGCGCCGCAATTTTCGCCGATGAGCCGGGTGCTGGTAATTTTCCCGGGCGCGCTCGGCGATCTGATCTGCCTCGCGCCGGTCTTGTGGGCAATCCGCCGCCGCTATCCCGCGGCGTCGCTCGAGTTGATGGCGCGCGAGGAGCTGGGCCGCCTCGCGATCGGTCGGCTCGGAATCGATGCCGGTATCTCGATCGATCGTCGCGAAGTGAGCGCGTTATTTCTCGAACGAGCGACGGGCGCGAATCAGCTTTTTGCCGGATACGGCCGAATCTACTCATTCTTTGCCACAGACGATTCGGTCTTTCGCGCAAATCTGATAGCTGCGGCGCGCGATGCGGAAGTTACGTTCCATCCGTTCCGGCCGCCGGGCCCTGAGCACGTCGCGATCGCGTCGCTCAAGTCGATAGCGATCCCTGACGCGCCCCTCGATTATCGAATCCGCGTCCTCGCAGAAGACCGCGATACGGCCGCCGCGCATCTCGCGAGCGTCGGCGCGCATCCGCATGAATTCATCGTGCTCTTTCCGGGCAGCGGCAGCCCGGCCAAGAACTGGCCGCTCAACAATTTCGTCGCGCTCGCAGGCCGGCTTGCTCAAAAAACGCGCATCGTCTTTGTGACCGGACCGGCCGAAGCAGGCTTCGAGGATCGCATCCGGATGGCGGGATTTCCGCTGTTTTCCAAGCTCGAATTGCCCGTCGTCGCAGCGATTTCGTCGCAGGCGCGACTCTTTGTGGGCAACGACTCCGGCGTTTCGCATCTGGCTGCCGCCACCGGCGCGCCGGGCATCGCGATCTTCGGTCCGAGCGATCCCGCGCGCTTTCGTCCGCTCGGCGATGTCGAAGTGATCGCGCGGACGCCGCTCGCGGCGCTGGATGTCGCGGAAGTCGCCGCTGCCGTGAATGCAAAAATTCGGAGTAGCCGGATGAATTGAGCGCTGCAGCAGTGCGTCAGATTAATAAGTGTGCGCCGACGAGCGATGCGCCGAATAATGGTTACATTGACTGCCAAAATGGCCCGGCGTAGCTTTGCCGTAGCCGCTGGTATCGCTGGCGTAGCAGCGGCGGCGAGCCTATAGACTGAACTACACGAGCCACGCAAATCGAAAAATGAGAAGCTTCCTCAAAACGACAATTCTGCTCGGCGCGCTGACCGGCCTTCTGATGCTGATTGGCGGCGTTCTCGGCGGCCATAACGGCGTCGTGATGGCCTTCGTCTTCGCGGCTGTTATGAACTTCGTGAGCTACTGGTTTTCCGACAAGATCGTGCTTCGGGCGTACAACGCGCAACCGCTCGACCCGTCGTCGGCGCCCGAAATCTACGGAATCGTCACCGAGCTCGCGCAGTCGGCGAAAATCCCGACGCCACGTCTCTATCTGATCGATACCGACACCCCCAACGCTTTCGCGACCGGACGCAATCCGCGCCATGCGGCAGTCGCTGTCACGCGCGGAATCATGCGGATCTGCAATCGCGATGAACTGAAGGGCGTGCTCGGCCATGAGCTTTCGCACGTGATCAATCGCGACATCCTGACCAGCTCGATCGCGGCCACGCTCGCCGGCGCGATCATGATGATTGCGAGCTTCCTGCGCTGGGGCGCGATTTTCGGACTCGGCGGCCGTGACGATGACCGCGGCGGCTTTCTCGAGCTGATCGTGATGGCGATTCTCGCGCCGATCGCGGCCTCGCTAATCCAGCTCGCAATCTCGCGCACCCGCGAATATCAGGCCGACGCGAGCGGCGCCGCGCTGACGCATCATCCGCTTTCTCTCGCCAGCGCGCTGCGCAAACTCGAGGCCGCCAACGAGCGGATCCCGATGGATGCGGGGCCTGCGACCGCGCACCTGTTCATCGTGAACCCACTGAGCGCGGAGGGACTGACGCGCCTGTTCTCGACTCACCCGCCGATCGAGGAACGCATCCGGCGACTGGAGCGGATGGCGGGACAGGCTGCGTCCTGAGCGGCATCATCATGAGCGAGAAAGAGGAAAAAGAGGAATCAAAGGGTTTCAAGATCCAGGATCGGCGCCGCTTCTCGGCCGAAGGCGAGCTGAAACCGGAGTTCCGGCAGGAGTCTGAAACGCCGGCCGCGGAGCCCCGATCCGAGGCCGCCGCATCGGGGCCGCGGTCTGCTCCCGAAGCGGCCGGTCACAAGACTGCTTCGCCGCAGGGCGCGCCCGAGGTGACCTTTGCGAGTTTCCTCGTGGGGCTCTCGGCGCAGGCGCTGGTGCATCTGGGCGAAGCGCCCGATCCGGCGAGTGGCGAAGTCCATCGCGATCTTCCGAGCGCGCAGCAGCTTATCGATTTGATCGGAATCCTACAGGAAAAGACCCGCGGCAATCTCGATACGAGCGAAGCGTCGATGCTCGAAGCCATTCTCTTCGACCTGCGGATGAAATACGTTGAACTTGCCGGCCGGCGCTCCGCGTAACCGGGCGCGGCCGGAATTTCCATGGTTTCCCGCCGTTCAAGCGTCTTTTTCCTGGCGTCGGGCCTCGTCGCCTTTTTTCTAATCGCAGCGGGCGCTGAACCCGCAAAAGCCAAAGATCGTCTTTGGAGCGAGCTCGGGCCAAATGCGTCGGCAGCGCGCGTCGAACTCCCCGATTTTGCGGATCTCGCGGCGCGGCTGAGCCCCGCGGTGGTCAACATCTCGGTCGAGCAGAAGGCGTCATCCGCTACCGAACCGAGCTCCGAGGCCGAGCCTTTCAATCAGCTAGCACCGCCCGAGGAAACGCATCCGAAAGGCGTCGGCTCCGGATTTGTGATCAATAAGACCGGCTACATCCTGACCAATGATCATGTGGTCGCCAAGGCGCGAAAGATCAGCGTTACCACCAGCGACGGACAGCGCTTTGTGGCCACTCTCGTCGGCCGTGATCCCAAGACCGACGTTGCGCTCATCAAGATCGAGCCCGGCCGGATGCTGCCGGTCGCACCGCTCGGCGATTCGCGCTCGGTGAGGGTCGGGGAGTGGGTCATGGCGATCGGCAACCCGTTCGGCTTCGACCACACGGTGACGGTCGGGATCGTAAGCGCGAAGGGGCGGTTCATCCCGGGTAACTACGATGAATTCATACAGACCGACGCGTCGATCAATCCCGGCAATTCCGGCGGTCCGCTGATCGATACGCGCGGTGAAGTGATCGCCGTCAACTCGGCCATCTACACCCGCACCGGCTCCAACACCGGCATCAGCTTCGCGATCCCGATCGACCTGGTGAAACGCGAGTTGCCGGAGCTCGCGGCCAATCACAAGGTCGTTCGCGGATGGCTCGGCGTTTACATCGAGCAGGTAACCCCTGAAGTCGCGGCCGCGCACGGACTGAAGACGCCGCACGGCGCGATGATCGATGAAGTGGTGGCCCAGAGTCCCGCCGAAACGGCCGGACTCAAGAAGGGAGACATCATCGTCGGCTTCGACGGACAGCCGATCGGCGATTCGCAGGAGCTGCCGCTGAGGGTCGGTGCAACGCCGCTTGGCGAACGCGTCACGCTGGACGTCGTCCGTGGCAGTCAGCGGCGCAAGCTCGCGGTGACGATCGCCGCTTCGCGCGAGACCGAACTTGCCGAAGCCGGCAGCGGCTTCGAAACCGAAGCCGAGCCGCCGCTCGGACTCAAGGTCGGGAACCTCAATGCGCGCATCGCGCAGGAGATGGGACTCGGCAAGTCCGGCGTCGTGGTCGATTCGGTGACGCCCGGCAGCGCCGCGGCGCAGGCCGGCCTGCAGCCGCGCGATATAATCGTCGAGGTGAACCGCCGGTCGGTCCGCGATGTCGATACCTATTCGCGAGCGCTAAAGGAGGGTGGCAAAGGGCGGGCGATCTTGTTGCTGGTCAAGCGCGGCAAGACAGCGGTCTTCGTTCCGGTGGTGCCCGGCGAATGAACCGGCACAACCGGCGCATCTGCGCAAGCGCACTCGCATAGCGAGAGCCCCAATCTTCTGAAATCGTGAAACGACTGCTGAAATTCGCGCTGTTCGGCGTGTGCGGAGTGATTCTGTTTGCGATTCCGCCGCTCCTCTACTTCTTCTTCTCCTACTACTACGCGCTTCAGAACGAAGTCATCCAGCGCTTCGCCGGCCGCCATTGGAGCATTCCGTCGCGCATCTATTCGGATTCGACGCTGGTCTACCCCGGCATCGATCTCGACTCGATCGGATTTTTTCAGCGTCTCGCGCGCCTCAATTATCATCGCATTATTTCTGCCGGGCTGCCCGGACGCGGCGAGTATGTCTATGACCGGCGGCGCGGCCGCCTTGTCATCTTTTTGCATCGCTTTTCTTATCCGTATGAAGAATTCCCGGGCGAGATGGTCGAGCTTGGGCTCAAGGGCAATACGGTCGTCGCGATGCGCGACGTCGGCAGCGGCAAGCCGATCTACTCGATGCAGCTCGAGCCCGAGTTGCTGAGCGGGATTTTCCAGGGAAGCTGGGAGCAGCGGCGGCTGGTGCGGCTGTCGATGATTCCGCCTGCGATGATCGACGCGATTCTCGCCGCCGAAGACCATCGCTTTTACGAGCACCACGGCATCGACATCGTCCGCATCATCAAGGCGGCGTACGTCGATTTCACGTCCGGCCATGTCCGTCAGGGCGGCTCAACGCTCACCCAGCAGTTGATGAAGAACTTCTTCCTCAACAGCCAGCGGACCTACAAGCGCAAAATCAAAGAGGTGATCATGGCGTACATCGCCGAGCGCCTCTACAGCAAGGACGAGATTCTCGAAAACTACATCAATGACATTTATCTCGGGCAGCGCGGCCAGGAGGGCATCTACGGCGTCTGGGAAGCTTCGGAGTACTATTTCTCGAAGACCCCGGCCGACTTGACGATCGGCGAGATGGCGACGATCGCCGGGATGATCAGCTCGCCGAATCGCCTCAACCCGCTGCGCCATCCCGATCTCGCACGTATCCGCCGCAACGAAGTGCTCGGCTTGATGCTCCAGGACGGGTACATCAGCAAGGCGGCCTACGACAACGCAGTAATGGAGCCGCTCAGGCCGCGCGAGACCTTCGTGGAAACCAACGACGCGCCCTATTTCGTCGATTACGTGAAGCACGAACTCGCCGAGCGTTATCCGGCCAACGTGCTGACCGGCGAAGGCCTCCGAATCTTCACCACTCTCGACGTGCATATGCAGAAGCTCGCCGAGAAAGCCGTCGATGAAAACCTCGATGAACTCGAGGCCAAGTATCCGCGGCTCAGGCGCAAGGAAGAGCAGGATCGGCTGGAGTCGGCGCTGGTCGCTTTGGAGCCACCGACCGGGAAGATCCGCGCGATGGTCGGTGGGCGCAATTATCGCCAGAGCCAGTTCAACCGCGTAACGCAATCGCATCGCCAACCCGGCTCGGTCTTCAAGCCGGTCACCTACCTCGCTGCGCTCGATGAAACGCTCGAAGGCGGTCCGGATCGTTTTCTGCCGACCACCTACATCGAGGATGAACCGTTCACCTGGACCTACGGCGACATGAGTTGGACGCCGAGGAACTACAAGGATCGCTATTTCGGCCGCGTGACGCTCGAATTCGCCCTCCAGGAATCGCTCAACTCGGCGACCTCACGCCTCGCCAATGCCGTCGGTCTCGATCGCATCCGCGCGATGGCCGCGAAACTCGGCTTCGGCGATCTGCCCCCTTATCCATCGATCGTTCTGGGCGGCATCGAAGTGACGCCGATGCAAATTGCAAATGCCTACGCGATCTTCGCCAACGAGGGCCTTGAGGTCCAGCCGTACGCGGTCACCGCCGTGGTCGATCAAAACGGCCACGTAATCCAAGGGCATGAGCTGAAGGCGGCGCAGGTCCTGAGTCCGCAACTCGCTTTCATGCTCGATTTCATGCTGGAGAATGTCATCAATCACGGCACCGGAATCGGCGCGCGGCGGCTCGGCTTCAAACGTCCGGCCGCCGGCAAGACGGGAACGACCAACGACGCCAAGGATGCGTGGTTTGCCGGGTTCACGCCGAATCTGCTCGCCGTCGTCTGGACCGGCTTCGACCAGAAGGAAGTGCTGAATCTCACTGGCGCGGAGGCGTCGTTGCCCGCATGGACCACGTTCATGAAGGCGGCTACTGCGTGGCTGCCAGCGCTCGATTTTGCGGTGCCGCCCGGAATCGTAACCGAAGCGGTCGACCCGTTGACCGGCTACAAGGCGGGTCCATACTGTCCTGTGGTAGCTGAGGGCGCTTTCCCGATAGCGCTCGCGCCGACTCAAGAATGTCCGTTCCATACCGCAACCACGAAGACCGCTTCCGATCACGCGAGAGAAGAGCCCGACGCTTCTCAAGAGCCGAGCGATTGAGGAGCGTCCCAACCCTGAGCGCGGTCGCGCTCGCGCTTGTAGCTGCCTGCGGGGCTGCGCCGGTGCGAGCCGGGTCAATATCGCGCGCGATGGTCGTTGCACTCAGCGAGGAGAGTTTGCCCGCCGCGGCGGCGAGCCCGACCGCGACGGTCTCATCGAGCCCCGGCGCCTCATCAAGCGCGACCCCGTCCGCCTCATCTACCGCACCTGAAGCGGCCGCGACGCCCGGCGCGCCGCAGCCCGCCGCAGCAGCGACCGAAGTTCCGCCGCCGGCCGATTTCGCGAGCGTACCGATCTCCGCACCGGTAAGTTCATCGTCGCTCGATCCGCTAATCCGGCAGACCACCGACCCTTCGCTCTCCGCATCGCTCCGGGTAACCGAGCAGGCGCGCGAGGAGCTCAGCGAGAACCATCCCGACCAAGCCGTCAGATCCCTCGGCCGGGCGCTCTCAATCGATGCCGGCAATCCTTATTCGTACTTCTACCTCGGACGCGCCTACCTGATAAAAAAGGATTACAAGCAGGCGCTGACCTTTTTCTCGCGGGCCGAACTGGGACTCAGCTCGAATCCGCCCTGGCTCGGCGAGACCGTCGGTTTCGAGGGCGCATGCTACGAAGAGATGGGACGCGATCAGGATGCCGCGCTTGCGTACCAACGCGCGTTGCAGCTTTCGCCGGGGAACCTGATGGCGCGCGCGGGTTATGGGCGCCTTGCCTCGGCGCTGCCACCTCCTCCCATTCCGCCGGAGGAGCAGCCCAGCGCGGCCGACGTCGATCAGCCTCCGCCTGAGGAAGAGGACGAAATCCGCACCGTGCCGTCCGGTGAGCCGCTGGAAACCGCGCCTCCGGAGGAGCCGCCGCCACCCCCTCACTACTGATGAAAATCGCGGTCAGCATCAGGGCAACTCAGCTCGCCAGGTTGAATTCGTTCAAAACCAACACGGTCAGAAAGGGCAACTCGCTGGTATGGTCGATCGGTCCCACGCTGGCAATGCCCTGCGCGAGGAAATCGTTATTATCAACCAGGTCTTCCTTGTAAGGACCGTTTGGCCGATGGTCGGTGAAGTACTTGTAGGCGATATCAGAGTTTACACGCGTCACGACTGAGTCCTGCATCAACGAGACCAGGATTACGGGAAATCTCGGGACGAACAAATACGTATCGGCTCTGACGATCTGCCGATAGAGCGGGTTGCTCATGTCATGTTGCATCAATGCTGCGGCGTATGTCGCCGTGAGCAGCGGAGTAATCGCGTTATTGTCGGTGCTCCAGCCGGTCAATGTCGCGAGTGCGTAAGTCAGCGTGAGGACGACTGGGTCGTATTGCGGGGTCTGCGGAGCGGTGAAGTAGAGCCCATCGAGATTGCCGCTTGTGCCGCATTGAGTCGTGTTCGGCGGACAGTTATAGAAATCGCTCGCCAGGATGTCGGTTGGGGCGATACCGGAATAGTTCGCGAAGCTCAGCGCCAGGTAAGCGCTGAGATAGGGCTTGCTGAGCGCCGAGACCGTTGGATCGAGCGAATACCACGGGTTGTCAGTCGATGAGATGTTGTAGAAGAGGTATGGGAGGCCGGTGCTCGAGAGGTCGAAGAATCCGGACATCGGCGCGACCGCTCCGAACTTGACGTCCAAAACCGAAGCATAGCGCGGATTCTTCTGCATCAGGTGCGCCGCTTCGAGCGCGTATGCACCGCCTTCAGAATAGCCGGTTATGAACAAACGGAATTTGCGTCTTATGTGATCGGCGCTCTTTAAGTAGGAAAGCGCCGCCTTGAGCATCGCAAGTCCGCTCTGCGCGTTTACGCGCGGGTACGCAACGTACGGATGAACGTGCGTAGTATCGTCGCCGAGGCCAATGTAGTCAGGCATCACGACGATATATCCCTGCGAGGCCCATATCGCAGCCATCAGGATGCCGTCGGTGTAGCTTGAGATGTTGCTGGTCGGGGTGAAGTTCGACGGCACATTGCTGCGCTGCACCGTGGTGCCATGAAAATAGAGAATGATTCCCTTGAGCGAGCCGGCTGCAACCTCGGGCACATCTATACCGCCGGAAACCTGCACGGTTTTGCTATCGACGTTGATCGCGTTGTAATCGATCTTGACGGCATCAACGGTCCGGATGCCCAACGGATTGTTGCCGATTGGATCGTTGGATAGGTTAAAATTGCCGAATTCCGGCGTATTGAGGTCGGCAACGTTGGTGGCGCAATCCTGTTGATTGAGCCCGTTGCAAATCAGCTGGCTGTAGAAGCTATCGAGCCCCGGCGCCGATGCAGTGCCAACCGCGTCGACGGTGCTTGTCGAATAGGTCATCACCGTTTGATCGCTGATCAGTTTTCCTTCGCCCTTCGCGAACGGCGCCGGATAGTTCGTTCCGGTGGAACCAGACGAACCGCCGCCGCACGCGGCGATTCCCGCCATCAGCCCGAACAACAGTATCGCCCGGACAGCAGCGTCAGCATCACTCCGCCACCTCCAGAATCGCTCCAGCCTCATCTTGATCTCCCCGCTTTTATGCTGCGGAATAAGCTGCATGCGCCTGTGCCATTGCTCGCCACCACCGGTGCGCCCAACGGCGGCGTGAAGTGTTACGCGCCCATGATACAGATTCGCGTGCAAAACGGAATTATTGCTCGCGAACAAAAAGAATAACTCGTCAGCGCAATCGAACACACATGCTTATCCTCGGAATCGAATCCTCATGCGATGACGCCGCGTGCGCGGTAATCGAAACCGCCGAACCCGGCAACGTGAGCGTGCGCGCCAGCGTGGTCGCCAACCAGGATGAAATTCATCGACGCTACGGCGGCGTGGTTCCGGAGCTCGCCTCGCGCAATCATCTGATAACGATTCTGCCGGTCATCGAGGATGCGCTCGGGGCCGCGGGATGCGGTCTGGGCGACATCCACGGAATCGCGGTGACGCGTGGGCCGGGACTGGTCGGCTCGCTGCTGGTCGGTCTGATGTGCGCGAAGGGACTCGCGCAGGCGCTGAATCTCCCAATGGTCGGCGTGAATCATCTCGAGGGCCATCTGCTCGCGCCGCTGCTCGAGCATCGAATCACGATGCCCTACCTGGCGCTGGTGGTCTCGGGCGGCCATACCGCGCTTTTCGTCGTTGAAGACTTCGGCAAGTACCGCGAGCTGGGACGCACGCGCGATGACGCGGCCGGCGAGGCATTCGACAAGGTCGCGAAGCTGATGGGCCTTGGCTATCCGGGCGGGCGCGTAATCGACGAGCTTTCGAGGCGCGGCGATGCGCGGCGCATTCGTCTGCCGCGGGCGCGGCTTCGCGGCGCACCGCTCGACTTCAGCTTCAGCGGCATCAAGACGGCGATCGCGACGTTTCTTGCGAGCCCCGATTCCGGCGGCGTCGCGTCGGAGGATTTGGCCGCGAGCTTCCAGGAAGCGGTGGTCGACATGCTGATCCGGCCGACGCTCGCCGCGGCGCGCAATCTCGCGACCGAGACGATCGTCATTACGGGCGGCGTCGCCGCAAACTCGCGACTGCGCGTGAAGCTCACCGAGGCCGCCGCGAACGAAGGGCTGCGCGTGCTGGCGCCGGCGTTCAAGTTCTGCACCGACAACGCCGCGATGATCGCGCTCGCCGGCAGCTATCGTCTGCTGCGCGGCGAACGCGACGCCCTCGACCTCGACGCCGAGGCAAATCTCGCGCTTTGAGCAGGCGTCGGCACGCCGTGGTGGACCGTTCGGCCGCCCGTCCGGCGGCAGCGTTGGCCGCGGCGGGTGTGCACCCGGCGAAATCTCGCGGGCAGAACTTCCTGGTTCAGCCGCGGATCGCGGATCGGATCGTCGCTGCCGCCGGAATTGCGCCCTCCGACGAAGTAATCGAAATCGGTCCCGGTCTCGGAATTTTGAGCGAGCGTATCTCGCGCGCCGCGATGCGGCGCTTCACGATGGTCGAGCTGGATCGGAATCTCGCTGCTGCGCTGGCCTCGCGTTTCGAAGCCGACCCGCGCATCCGCGTTCTTTGCGCCGATTTTCTCACCCTCGATCTGGCCGTGATCGTCGAGCGCCCGCCGGTTAAGATCATCGGCAATCTTCCGTTCAACGCGGCGGCCGCGATCCTGCGCCGCCTCTGCGATTTTCGTCCGCTCGTTGCGCGGATGGTTTTGATGTTCCAGCGCGAGGTGGGCGAGCGCATCCGCGCGCTCCGCGGCACATCCGAACGCTCGGCGCTGAGTGTGTTCACCGCGCTCTACTGGGAAATCGAGGACCATTTTCGAGTGCTCGCCGGCAGCTTTCATCCGCGGCCCAAAATCGACAGTGAGGTGATCATCTTTCGCCCGCGAGCCGCGATGCTGCTCGAGCGATCCGAAGAACGCGCGGTGCTCGAAATCGTCCGCGCCGCCTTCTCCGCACCGCGGAAATCAATTCGCAATCCGCTCGCGCGCCGATTTGGCCTGCCTCCTGCCGCCGTCGCCGCGGCGCTTGAATCGATCGGGCTCAATCCTGCGGCACGCGCCGCCGAATTTGAGGTCGAGCAATTTGTTGCGATCACGCGCGCTCTTGTCGCGTGCGGCGTCAAGCCTTAGGCTGCTTTAGCTCGCGATGCCTGAACTGCCCGAGGTCGAATCGCTCAAAAACTCGCTCGCCCCCATCCTCGTCGGGCGGACGATTGTCCGCGTCGTCGTCGTCGAGCCCCGACTGCGGCGCCGGATGGCGCGCGATTTCGCCGCGCGCGTCGCGGGCCGGCGCATCGAACGGATCGAACGGCGCGCCAAGTACCTGCTGATCGCGCTCGCCGGCGGCGATATCCTGATGATCCATCTCGGCATGAGCGGCAGCCTGACTTATCGCGATCGGAATTCCCACAGCGGCGCAATCGATCGCGACCCCGCGCACGATCACGTCGTCTTCGAGCTCGACGATGGAAGCCGCGTGGTGTTCAACGATCCGCGCCGCTTCGGCCTGATGAAAATCGTGCCTCAAGCAAAGCTTGAGACGGTTGCGGAGCTCAAGGGACTCGGCCCGGAACCGATGGGCTCCGGGTTCAACACCGACTACCTGCGCGCTAAAGCGCGCGGCCGGCGCGTCGCGATCAAGAACCTGCTGATGGACCAGCGGATCGTCGCGGGCATCGGCAATATTTACGCCTCCGAGATCCTGTTCCGCGCCGGGGTGCGGCCGACGCGCCGCGCCGGCCGGCTCGCGCGCGCCGAAATCGAGCGCATCGTGCGCTTTACGCCTGAGGTCCTGCGCGAAGCGATTGGCGTCGGCGGCACCACCTTCAACGACTATATGGATGGGCGCGGACGCGAAGGCGCGTTCCGGCCGCAGGTCTACGATCGTGCCGGCGAGCCGTGTCCGCGATGCGGCGTGACGCTGCGCCAAGTCATCGTCGGCCAGCGCTCGAGTTTCTTCTGTCCCGCGTGTCAGAAATGATCTCGCTCGAATTTTCGCGATCAGGAATCCCGCGATGAGATGCCCGCAATGCGGCGCCGAGGCGGCGCAAGGCGCGGCGTTCTGTTCGCGATGCGGCGCGCGCCTGATCGCGGCGCGGCCGGCTGCCGTGCGCGAGTTCGCACTGCTGCGCGTATGGCCGTCGTGGTGGGAATTCGCCCGCCCGATCATCCTCGGCGTCGCCGTAATTATCGGCGGTATCTACGTGCTGTTCTTTCGTCAGCCCGATTGGCCACTGGTTCCGATCCTGTGGATCGCCGGATTTCTCCTGCTCGTCGGGACCGCCGTCTCGCGCCGCAGGATAAGCTGGAGCCTTACCTCGGAGCGCCTGATTGAACGGACCGGGCTCCTTGCGAGCCGCGAACGGCATATGGAGCTGGCCGATATCCGCTCGGTCGAAATCGACCAGCGCGCAGGGCAGAAGCTTCTCGGACTGGGCGATGTAATCGTCGCCTCGGCCGCCAGCGCGGAGTTTTCGATTCGGCTCACCGGCGTTCACGATCCGCATGCGATTGCCGAAAAGATCCGCCAGGCGCGCCTCAAGCGCCTCGCCTGATGGGCAATGGCACGGCGCGCGCCGGCTCGTTAAGCTCGTCGCCACGGCGGAGGTGAGGGGTCGATGGTCGACATACCGCGCGGATTGATGGCGCTGCTCGCGTTTATCTTCGGCGCCTCGGTCGGAAGCTTCGTCAATGTCGTCGCGTATCGGCTGCCGCGCGACATCTCGATCGTGCGGCCGGGCTCGTTCTGCCCGCGCTGCGAGCGCCCGATCCCATGGTGGGCCAACGTTCCGATCCTCGCCTACATCTTTCTGCGCGGGCGATGCCTGATGTGCGGCGGGACGATTCCGTTCCGCTATTTTCTCTCTGAGCTCGCGCTGGCCAGCGCCGCCGCCTACCTCTATCTCCATTTCACGCTGCCCGACGCGATCGCGCGCTTCGTCTTCTGCTCGGCGCTGTTTATCATCGCCATTATCGACTACGACTGGCGTCTGATCCCGAATCTCATCACGTTCCCCGGCATGCCAATCGGCTTCGCCTTCGCCGCGCTCGCGATGCCCGAGATCGGATGGAAGCGCTCGCTGCTCGGAATCGCGCTGGGCGGCGGCGCGCTGTTCGTGACCGGCGAGGCCTATCGCCTGTTGCGCGGACGCGAAGGCGTCGGAATGGGTGACGTGTTTCTGCTCGGCATGACGGGGGCGTTCCTCGGCTGGATCGGCGTCCTGTTCACGCTTTTCTTCGGCTCGATTCTCGGCACGATCGGCGGGCTCGCAGTCGCGCTCGCCGGCGGAGCGCCGCCCCCGCCGATTGCCGATCCCGCCACCGAACCGGCGGCCGAGCAGGACGCATCGATCCTGCGCACCGAAGTTCCGTTCGGTCCGTTTCTCTCGCTCGCCGCCGGATTTTATGCGCTCTTTCAGCCCGCGCTCGTGCATTGGTATCTTTCCCGCTGATGGGTGCGGGAGTCTTCATTACGCTTGAAGGCGTCGAGGGATCGGGCAAGACCACGCATGCGAAGATCCTCGCCGACGCGCTCCGCGCCGCCGGCCGCGACGTGATCATCACGCACGAGCCGGGCGGCACGCGCGCCGGCCAGGCGATCCGCGCGATTTTTCTCGATCCTGCCGTGTCGCTCGATCTCGCCGCCGAGCTTCTGCTGGTGCTCGCCGATCGCGCGCAGCATGTGCGCGAGAAACTCAAGCCTGCGCTCGCCGCCGGAACGATCGTGATCTCCGATCGCTACGCGGACTCGACCGTTGCCTACCAGGGCTACGCCCGCGGCTTCGATCTTGACTTCCTGCGCGAGCTGAACCGGCTCGCAACCGACGGCATCATGCCCGATCTGACGATCGTGCTCGATTGCAGAGTGCCGACCGGCCTCGCGCGGATCAGCCAGCGGATGAGCGGCGCGTCGTCGCCCCGCCGGCCCGATCGCTTCGAAGGCGAGGACGCGGATTTCCATGCGCGCGTCCGCCAGGGCTTTCTCGAAATCGCGCGCGATGAACCCGGACGCGTGCGGGTAGTCGATTCCGAACAATCGCTGGAGCGCGTGAGCGCGGAGATTCGCCGGCTTGTCGATGAATTACTGGAGCGCCGATGCCCCTAGAAGGTCTCCGCGGCCATCGCGCGCTCTACGACCGTTTGCTGGCGGAGCTGCACAGCCGTCCGGCGCATGCCTATCTCTTCGCCGGCCCGGACGGTATCGGCAAGGCGTTGATCGCGGAGGCGCTGGCGCACAGCCTGCTCTGCGAGCGGACGCGCGGCGCCGGTTTTTGCTGCCGTCCCGATCGATGCCCGGCGCGCGAGGCGGCAGGCGCCGCGGCTGATGAGCGTCCGACGCGATGCGAATGCTGCGCGGGATGCGTGCAGGTCGCCGCGGGAGTGCATCCGGATTTCATTCGTATCGAACGCGCCGCGAAACGCACCGAAGTCTCGATCGAGCAGGTGCGCGGCCTGATCGCGCGGCTCGGAATTCGGCCGGCGCGCGCGCCGATGCGCGTCGCGATTATCGAGGACGGCGAGACGCTTAACCTCGCCGCCCAGAATGCGCTGCTGAAGACGCTCGAAGAGCCGCCCGGCTTCACGATTATCTTTCTCATCGCGCGCAGCGAACGCCCCCTACTCGACACGGTACGGTCGCGGCTGCGCCTCGTGCGCTTCGCTGCACTGTCGCCAGGCGACATCGCGGCGATCCTGATCGGACGGCTGAACCTCGAAGCGGAGCGCGCGCAAAGTATCGCGCGTCTCGCGCGCGGCAGCGCCGCTCATGGCTTCGCGCTGGTCGAGGGAAGCGCGCCGCCGACGGCCGCGCTGCTCGGCGCGCTCGATCGCGCGGCGACGATCGATTTCGCGGCCGCGCAGGCGCTGGCGCAGGAGTTTTTTGCGAATCGCAACGACGCGCTCGAAAATTTCGAGCTGATCGCCCGGCTGTTCGAGGAAATGCTATGCTCCAAGCTGCTCGGCGCGCGCGATGAAGACGATTCCGGCGCCGCCGAAAGCATGCGCCTGATGAAACAAATTTCGGACCGCCTCGAACTCCCGGCGCTCCTGTCCGCGATGGAAGGTGCGGTGCGAGCCGCGACCGCCGTCGAAGCGATGGCGAACCCGCGGCTTCAGGCCGAGAGCTGGTGGATGGAAGTCGCGCGGGCGGTGCGGGGAAAGACGTGAACCAGGACCGCGATCCTTTCGAGAGCGGCGGCGCGGAGTTGCCGAAAATCGTCGGCGTCAGCCTGCGGCCCGTCGGGCGGATCGAGAATTATCTCGCCGGCGGTCTCGCGCTCAGGCGCGGCGATCGCGTGCTGGTCGAGAGCGACGCCGGGATGCGCCTCGGCACGGTCGAGATCGAACCGCATGAGCCGGCTCGCACGCTCGATCTCGCCGCGATGCGCCGTGTGATAAGACCGGCGACCGATGACGACTTTCGCACCGAATCCGACAACCTGACTCGCGAGGACTTCGCGCGCCGGCTCGGCGTCGAGAAGATTCGCGAGCGCGGCTTGGCGATGAAATTGGTCAACGTCGATTATTCCTTCGATGGCCGCAAGGCGACCTTCTATTTCACGGCCGAGGACCGGGTCGATTTTCGCAATCTCGTGCGCGATCTTGCCAACGTGCTGAACGTGCGAATCGAGATGAAACAGATCCGCGCGCGCGATGAAACCAAGGTCATCGGCGCGGTCGGACCCTGCGGACGCGAACTCTGCTGCTCGTCATGGCTGCGCGATTTCGAAGCGGTCACGGTCAAGATGGCGCGCGAACAGGGCCTCGCGCTTAACCCTTCGCGGCTGGCCGGGATGTGCGGGCGGCTCAAGTGCTGCCTGCGCTACGAGTACGGCACTTACCTGGAGCTCAAGCGCAATCTGCCCGGAATCGGCAAGCGCGTCGAGTCGGTCAAGGGCGACGGCAAGGTGCTCCGCCAAAACGTCCTGAAGCAAAGCGTCACGCTCCAGCTCGAAGGTGAGGGTGGGATGGTCGAGGCAACCCTCGAAGACCTGGTCGCCAAACGCGCCGAGTGAGCGCCCCACGGGAACTCGATCCGTTCAGATGACAGCGTCCATCGATGGCTGACCCGATTCACATCACCACCGCGATCTTCTATTGCAACGGCACCCCGCACGTCGGCAGCGCTTACGAGGCGCTCGCGGCGGACGTCTTCGCGCGTCACCAGCGGCGCAAGCTCGGCGCCGATCGCGTGAGCTTCCTGAGCGGCACCGACGAGCATGGCGACAAGATTCGTCGCGCCGCGGCCGCCGAGGGTCTGGCGCCCAAGGCTTACACCGACAAGATGAGCGCGCTGTTCCGCGAGGCCTGGCAGGGGCTCAACGTCAGCGTCGATTACTTCGTCCGCACCACCGATCCCGAGCACGAGCAGTTCGTGCAGCAGATGCTGCTCGAGAGCAAACGGCGCGGCAATATCGACTTGCGCGATTACGAGGGCCTCTACTGCGTCGGCTGCGAACGCTTTTACACCGAAAAGGAACTGATCGACGGCCAGCGCTGCCCGACCCATAACACGCAGGTCGAGTTGATCAGCGAAAGCAATTATTTCCTCAAGATCGATCAGTACCGCGAGCAGGTCCGCAGGCATATTCTCGACCATCCCGATTTCATTCGGCCCGAGCGCTACCGCAACGAGGCGCTCAACATGCTCGCCGAGCCAATTTCGGATCTCTGCATCTCGCGCCCCAAGTCGCGGCTCGAATGGGGGATCGAACTCCCGTTCGACGATCGCTACGTGACCTATGTCTGGTACGATGCGTTCTGGGCTTACGTCAGCGAGCCGGCGCGCCGGCTCGGCTTCGATCGCTTCAAGCGCGACATCTGGCCGCACACCCATCACTTCATCGGCAAGGACATCCTCAAGACCCACGTTGTTTATTGGCCGGCGATGCTGCTGGCGGCGGGCTTCGGCGCGGATCAGCTATTCAAGCATCTCAATGTCCACGGATGGCTGAATTTCGGCGGCGCGCGGATGTCGAAAAGCTCGGGCAACGTCCGCGATCCGGTGTCGTACGAGCGCGCCTTCGGGCCCGACGTCCTGCGCTACTTCGTGATGCGCGAGACGGTCTACGGTCTCGACGGCGATTTCTCCGAGGAGCGGCTGATCCAACGCTACAACGCTGACCTCGCCAACGATCTCGGGAATCTCGTGAGCCGGGTGCTCTCGATGGCGCAGCGGTACTTCGGCGGCGAGGTGACGGCGGAGCCGATGACGATCCGCGGCGCGGCGGAAGAACCGCTTCACACAGGCTTCACTGAGATGGCGCGCGAGGTGCGCGACCTGACGGAAGAACTTCAGTTCAATCGCGCGCTCGAACGGCTGTGGATGCGCCTCGATGTCGCGAACAAATACATCGTCGAGACTTCGCCGTTCACGCTGGCGAAGGATCCGGCGCAAAAAAATCGTGTCGCCGAGATTCTCGCCAATCTGCTCGAGTCATTGCGCGTCGTCGCCGACGTGCTCGAACCGTTCATGCCGGTGACGGCGCGGCGAATCGCGGAGATGTTAAACGTCGATGATGAGCTACTCCGAAGGCCGTTCGGCGAGGGCCTCAAGCCGGGCCATCGCGTGAAGCCGCCCGTCGCGCTCTTCCCGCGCATCGAAAGGACTGGTGCGTGAGTCGGAGCGCGGAAAATTCACCCACGCAGGGAACAGGCATATATCGTGGCTATGCCGAGCCGGAGAGGGGTCGAGATAGAGCCAGCCTCCTCGGACTCACTGCGGGTACCAATCAGTAATAGACGGAAAAATGATCGGTATAGATCGCTACGAACAGACGCTGGTCGTTCCGTCTCTGGGCTTGCACATACTCAAACTCGATTTGGCCTGACTTCCTCCGATTCGGCCGTGAAGAGGCCCAATCTCTTGGTTGAAGTCCCGTCCATCGCCACGGGATTCTTTTATCACCCGAGCGAATAGCCTGTCACGTCCTCGCCAGAAGGACCCCCGTGCTACTCGTACCGGAGCGCCTCGATCGGGTCGAGTAGCGAGGCTTTGCGCGCCGGGTAGTAGCCGAAGAACACCCCCACCGCGACCGCGAACAGAAATCCGCCGATAATCGAGAGCGGCGAAATCAACGTCGGCCACTGCGCCAGCGCCGAAATCGTTTTCGATGCCGCGACGCCGAGCACGATGCCCGCGATGCCGCCAGCGACGCTCAGCAGCAACGCCTCGACGAGGAACTGCATCATGATGTGGAATCTGCGCGCGCCGATCGCCATCCGAATCCCGATCTCGCGCGTCCGCTCGGTCACCGAAACCAGCATGATGTTCATGATCCCGATGCCGCCGACCAGCAGCGAAATCGACGCGACCGCCGCCAGCAGCAGCGTCATCACGCGGCTCGCGCTCTCCGACGCCTGCGCGATTTCGTTCAGGCTCCGCACCGTAAAGTCGTCCTCCTCGCCGGGACGCATATGATGGCGGCGGTGGAGCGTGCGCTGGATCTGGTCCTGCGCCGCGTCGACCATCGCGGCGTTCTTCGCCTTCGCATAAATCATGTTCACGATGCCCGAAATCTTGAGCGGATTCCCGAACGGACTCACGATCGAACTGGTGTTGGTGTAGAGCGAATTGGTGGTCGGCACGTTCGCGTAGGGACGCAGCACTGGATTGTAGCCGGGACCGGGCGTGGGCGCCGGCGACGCGCCGGGAAGCGCCTGGGTGACCTGCGCGGTGCCGAGCACCTTGCGCTCCGCCGTCATGAACGGCATCACGATCACGTCATCCTGGTCGGTGCCCCAGGTTGATTGCCCCTTGGGCGCTAGCACGCCGATCACACGAATCGGCGCGCCCTTAACGCGGATGACGGCGCCGATCGGATTCTGATCCTCGCCGAAGAGATTGCGTACCACCGTCTGGCCGAGCAGGCAGACGTCGGCGGCGCTCCGCTCCTCAGCCAGGGTGAAGGCGCGGCCGGCCACCACCGGCCAATCGCGGACGACAAAATAGCTCGCCGTAGTGCCGTTGACGCTGGTGCTCCAGTTGCGATCACCGTTCACGACCTGCGCGACCTGGCGATCAAAGTAGGAGGTCGTGGTGACCGCCCGATCCTCCTTTAGGATTGCGTCCGCGTCGGCGACCGTGAGCGTAGAGGTGCTGCCAAAACCGGCGTGAACGCCGCCGGACGTGGTGCCGCCCGGCAGCACGACCAGCAGGTTGGTGCCGAGACTCGCCATCTGCTGCTGCACGGCGACGCGGGCGCCGTCACCCACCGCGATCATCGCGATCACCGCGGCAACGCCTATGAAGATGCCGAGCGTGGTCAGCGCGGCGCGGAGCTTGTTGCGTCGAAGCGCCCGGGCCGCAGCGATCAGAGCCATCACGCCCAAGCCGCGGCGCTCGCCAGTGCTGATTGCAGTCGTCGCCGGCGCTATCGGGGGCAAAATGGCCGCCGCGGGACTGGTTTGCGGGGTTGCGGATGGGCGGCGCTCGTCGCTGATAATCCGCCCGTCGCGAAAGGTCACAACGCGATCGGCCCAGGCCGCGACCTCGGAATCGTGCGTGACGACGATCACAGTCAGGCCGCGCTCGCGATTGAGCCGGCGGATCAGCTCCATTATTTCGGCCGAGTTGCGCGAATCGAGATTGCCGGTCGGCTCGTCGGCGAGCAAAATTTTCGGTTCATTGACCAGCGCCCGCGCGATCGCGACGCGCTGCTGCTGACCGCCCGAGAGTTGGTTCGGCAAACTCGCCTCGCGGCCGGCGAGCCCGACCATTCGGAGCAGATCGGCGGCGCGATGAACGCCGTCATTCGCGGCATGCGCGTAGAACAGCGGCATCTCGACGTTCTCGCGCGCGCTGGTGCGGGCGAGCAGGTTGAAACTCTGGAAGACGAAACCGATCCGCGAGCTGCGAATCTCAGCTAGCGCCGGCTCGCCGAGTGTCGCGACCTCGACTCCGTCGAGCACGTAGCGCCCGCCGGTCGGCCGATCGAGGCATCCGAGCAGATTCATCAGCGTCGATTTTCCCGAACCCGACGCGCCCATGACGGCGACGAACTCGCCCGACCCAATGCGCAGGTTGACGCCGCTTAGCGCCTCCACCTCGACGTCGCCGGCCCGGTAGACCTTCGACAGCTCGACGGTTTCGATTACCGTCGTCATCGGCGTGTGCTAACGCGGGAACCGGGGCGGTGTGAGCTGGGCGGCATCCTCGCGGATCTCGTCGGTCACGACCTTCTGGCCGGGCGCGAGATTGCCTTCCAGCACCTGCACCCAAGTGCCGTCGCTGAGGCCGATTTTGAGCGGCACGGGTTCGAGCGTCCCGTTGCGGAGAACGTAGACCCGCGCATGGCTCGAATCTGCGGTGAGCGGCGCGCCGCTCGGACCGGTTACCACAGCGTGGTTTTCGGCGCTGCCGTCGATTTTCGGCGAGAAGCGCAGGGCTTCAATCGGCACGCGCAGCACGTTATCGCGTTGCGCGGTGATGATCGTGACATCGGCGGTCATCCCGGGCTTCAGCAGCAGCTCGGGATTGGCAACATCGATCACCACGTCGTAAGTCACCACGTTCTGAACGGTGATCGGCGCCTGGCGCACCTGGCCGACGGTGCCGCTGAACGGACGGTCGGGAAACGCGTCGACGTGGAACTCCGCGCGCTCGCCGCTGCGCACGTTGCCGATATCGGACTCGCTGACGTTGGTGTCGACCTGCATCCGAGTGAGATCGCGCGCAATCAGGAACAGCGTCGGCGTTTGGAAACTCGCGGCGACGGTCTGGCCGACATCGACATTGCGCGACACCACCGTGCCGTCGACCGGCGAGACGATATCGGTGTAGCCGAGGTTGACCTGCGCTTCGTGGAGCATCGCCTGCTGCTGCTGTATGTTCGCGCGATCGAGTTCGACCTGCGCCCGGGCCTGGAGATAGGCGCTCTGCGCGCTATCGACGGTATCCTGCGAGACGACTTTTTCGGCGCGGAGCTTGCGGTCGCGCTCAGCGGTGATCTTCTTGTAGTCCATGTCGGCTTTATCCTTGGCCAACTGAGCGCGGGCATTGGCAAGCGCCGCCGACGATTGGGCCACTTTGACGGCGAACGGACGCGGATCGATCTTCGCAATCAACTGGCCGGCTTTCACCGTGGAATTGAAATCGGCGTAGATCGCCTGGATCGGACCCGAGACGTAGCTGCCGACCTGCACCGTCGTGACGGGATTGACGGTGCCGGTCGCGACCACCGAGCGCACGATCGGACCGCGGGTGACGAGGGCCGTCACATAGCGAGGAGTGGGCGCGCCGCTGCGGAAGTAGAACAGGCAGGCCGCGGCAATCGCGGCCACGACCAGCGCAATCAGGGCGCGCCGGGATGTCATCCAGAGGTGCATATGAATCGAAACAAATGGCAAAAACGATGCCCTGGGCATCGCTCGATTAGCCTAGCTCAAAGCTACGGACGATGGCACGCCGGAAATGTTTCACCCACGATGTTTGACGACATCGAAAAAAATTTCAGAAAACACCTTCGGAAAACACGAACGGCCACGCTCGGTCCCATCGGGGGGGACCGGGGCGGCCGTCGCTACCGAACTGGATCGTCGCGATCCGAGGATCGCACCGTTCCCGGCTAATCCTGCTCCATGAACCCCTCGAGATTGCGCGAGCGACCGGTCTGGCGCAGCTTGCGCAGCGCCTTGGCCTCGATCTGCCGGATACGCTCGCGAGTGACGGCGAACTGCTTGCCGACCTCTTCGAGGGTGTAATCGGTCTTCTGACCGATCCCGAAGCGCATCCTGAGAATCTGCTCCTCGCGCGGGGTGAGCGTCGCGAGCACCTTGCGGGTCTGCTCGCCAAGATTCCCCTGAATCGCGGCTTCGACTGGCGAGGGCGCGAGCTCGTCCTCGACGAAATCGCCCAGCGAACTTTCCTCCTCGTCGCCGATCGGGGTTTCCAGCGAAATCGGCTCCTTAACGATCTTGAGCACGCGCTGGACCTTGTCGAGCGGCATCTCCATCTGCTCCGCGATCTCTTCAGGCGTCGGTTCGCGGCCGAGGCGCTGCACCAGCAGGCGCGTGACACGCAGCAGCTTGTTGATGGTCTCGACCATATGGACCGGGATGCGGATGGTGCGGCCCTGGTCAGCGATCGCGCGCGACATCGATTGCCGGATCCACCAAGTCGCGTAGGTCGAGAACTTATAGCCGCGCTGATACTCGAACTTGTCGACTGCGCGCATCAGGCCGATGTTGCCTTCCTGGATGAGATCGAGAAACCCGAGGCCCCGATTGGTGTAGCGCTTGGCAAGGCTCACGACCAGGCGAAGATTGGCTTCGGTCAACTCCTTCTTGGCGCGACGGCTCTTGTCCTGCCCGGCGGCGATGATCTCGAGGGAACGCGCAAAGCGTTCGCCGTCGGCTTTCACACGCCGTTCGATAGCGCGCATCGTCTTCTGCGCATCCTTGATCTTTTGCGCGATGTCGAGCAGGTTTTCGCGTCCACCGTTAACTCGCAGCACATGTCGGCGATCTTCGGCCTCGCTCGCTTCGCGCAGGAGCTGATTCTTCGAGCGTCCGGTCGCCTCCTGATAGCGATCGATCGTAACGGCGGCGTTGCGATATTCATTGAGCAGCCGGCGCATCTCGCCGATGATTGCATCCTGAACGCGGCGCGAAAGCTGCAGCGAACGCAGCTCATTCTTGATGCGCTCCTTGAGCCGCGCGTAGTTCTTTTCGAGCTTGGGCCGCCGGCGAGGTCCGACCTTGCCGTGCAGCTCCTCTTCAATAGCCTCGAGGCTCGCGTGCATCGACTTGAGCTTTTTGGTAGCAGTAAGAAACTTCTTGAGTTGCTTCTCGTTGGGCTCGGGACCTCGCTCCTCATCGGAGGAATCGCTGCTGCCGGCCTCTTCGTTGTCCTCGAAAACCTCGCGCAGGTCGGCCTCTCCGCTTTCGACGCGATCACCCAAGCCGATGACGAATTCGAGCGTGACCGGGGAGCTCAGAACTTCCTCCTCAACTTCCATCTCGCCGGCTTCGATCCGCTTGGCAATCTCCACCTCCTGCTCGCGTGAGAGCAGTTGGAAATTGCCCATCTCTTTAAGGTAGAGCCGAACGGGATCGGATGATTCGCCGACGACTTCCGGCGCACCCTCGGGCGTTTCCTCGACTTCTTCCTTCGTTTCGGTCTCGAGATCGCTGTCAGCGCCGTCCGTCGGGACCTCTTCGAGGACCTTGATGTCCATGTCTTCGAAGCTGTCGAGTGCGGCCCGCAAATCGGTCGGCGAGGCGACATCCTGCGGGAGAAAATCGTTGACCTGCTCGAACGTCAGGTAACCCTGCTCCCGGCCCAGGTCGACCAAGCCCTGTAAATCCTTACCTTCGTACTTCTGCTTCATGCCCTTACACGGTGCGTCCCGGCCGCATCAGGCGGCGGGGGCGAGATTGCCCCGCGCTGGTTTCGGGGCGAGCTCCATTCCACTACAATAGAGACGAATTTGGACGTCAAAGGCTACAATGCTTCCGAAGCTGCTCACGTTAGAGGCGCCTCGTACAGAAGTCAATTTCTTCGTCTGTTCCAGGTACCTCACGATGAGTCCGTCGGCGTCCCCTCATCCGGACCCACAGGTCAACGTTCTAGTATAGCCTAAATTGCCGTCCGTTTTCTAATGGCTGGAACGACCGATTCGGGGCCCGCTCCCTGGTTCTCACAACTAAGATTAAGTTAACCATCCTGATGCACGTTGTGCAGGACGGAGGCGGGAGGCTCTTTTGCTCGAACATTCGATTTTCCTGGTCCTTAGCTTCGCGCTTATCCTCGCTGGTTCGGAGCTTTTTACCAACGGCGTAGAATGGGCCGGCCAGCGGCTTAATATCGCCGAAGCTGCTGTAGGGAGCCTGCTGGCCGCCGTCGGCACCGCCCTTCCCGAAACATTTATCCCGCTGGTCGCGTTGATTATGGGCCGGACCGGCACCGATGCGCATAGCGCGGTCGGCGTCGGCGCGATTATTGGGGCGCCGCTGATGCTCTCGACGGTCGCCCTGTTCGTGATGGGTGTCGCTGGCTTTGCCTTCCGGGGTCGGCGCGGCCACGCGGCCCTCAGAGTATCGAGGGAAGACGCCCGACGTGACCTGGCTTTCTTTATGCCCATCCTGCTGGCATTGGTCCTGCTGGGCGTCGACCACCCAAGCCCCGTTTTGCGCTACGTCGCAGCCGGAATCGTGCTCCTGGCCTACGTTGCTTACAGCATTACGATGCTCCGAATGGCCCGCAGCACCGACTCCATCGTGGAGCAGGGACTTCATCTCGAGCGGCTCGCGCGCGGCGACCCGCTCAATCCGCGCAATGCGATCACGGCCATCCAAGTGAGCACCGGTGTACTCGCAATCCTGTTCGGCGCGCGGATCTTCGTCGATCAGATCATCCTGTTTTCGGGGCATGCCGGCATGAGTCCCGGCGTTCTTTCGCTGATCCTGAGTCCGCTCGCGACGGAACTGCCCGAGAAATACAACTCGGTCATCTGGATACGCCAGCGCAAGGACCATCTCGCGCTCGCGAACATCACCGGCGCTATGGCTTTTCAGTCCTGCATTCCGGTGGCGCTGGGCCTTATCTTCACACCCTGGCATCTTGCGCCCGCTGAGTTGATCGGCAGCGCGGTGGCGCTGGTCTCAGCGATGATCCTCTTTCTGAATCTCCACGATGGTATCCTGAGGTTCGCGAACCTGATGATGGGCGGGGCGGCCTATGCGCTGTTCATCGCGCTGCTCGCGTTAAATGGCCTTTTCCGATGACGGTCGATAGCGTCGGCGATGGATCGATATCAGCATATATCGAGCCAGTTTTATGGCAATCGGCTCCTCTTCGGCGACCCGAGTGAGGATTCGATAGTCGCGCTCGAAATCGCGTCGCCGACCGAGGTTGAAATCTTCCGCCGCCGCCATGGCGAGTTAAGCCGCGAACGCCGGCCATTGAGATTGTTTCTGCTGCTCGCCGATCGCGAGCTGATGAAAGGAACACGCATCCCCCACGAGACCGTCGAGATGGCGGGCGATTTCCGCTTCCGCTACCTCGTGAGTTTCGGTTCCACCGCCGGGCTGGAGAGCGCCAAGCGCCACCTCCGGAACGTTTCGGGGAAGGCTGCCAGCGCCGCCGATGCGCCATATTTCGTACTGAGCGACCCGATCGAACAGCACCTGATGCTCACCGGTTCAACTTTCTTCATCGGGCTCAGTTTCCAAGACCTGCGCCGGATGCAACTCGATATCGAGACCTACACCAGCAGCGGTTTCGAGTTCGCCTCCGCCGGACGCGAAGGCGACCGCATCACGGCCATCGCGATCACCGACTCAACCGGTTACGAGCGCGTGCTCGACGGCCATAAGACGGACGAGCGGACGATGCTGGAAGAGCTGGTGCAAATTGTCAATGAGCAGGACCCCGACGTGATCGAAGGTCACAATCTCTTCCGCTCGGACCTCGAATATCTGGAACAGCGCGCGCGGCGGCACAAACTCAAGCTGGCGCTGGGCCGCGACGGCAGCGTGATGCGCGCGCGGGCTTCGCGGCTCCAGATCGCCGAGCGCACGATCGCCTACCGGCGTTACGAGATCTATGGCCGCTCGGTAATCGACACTTGGATCCTTGCGCAGTTCTATGACATCGCGAGCCGCGAGCTCGAAGGTTTCGGCTTACGCGAGCTGGCCGAACATTTCCGGATCGCGGGCCCCGATCGCGTCTATCTCGATCCCGCCCGCATGAGTCATTACTTCGATCGCGAGCCTGAGCTGCTGATGCGGTCGGCGCTCGAAGACGCGCGCGAAGCGGGCGCGCTCGCTGCGCTGCTCGCGCCCAGTTACTTCATTCAGGCACAGATTTTCCCATACTCGTTCCAGAATGTAGTGCTGCGCGGCAATGCGACGCGCATCGATGCCCTGCTGATACGGAACTACCTTGCCGCGCGCCATTCGATTCCCGCACCCGCCGAGCCCTCCGAGGTCGCCGGCGGATACACCGAGATGCGCCGCTGCGGCGTAGCGCGCGGCGTACTGCATTGCGATGTAACGTCGCTTTATCCCTCGCTGATGCTCCAGTACGGGTATGCGCCGCAGAACGATCGGCTCGGCGTTTTCCTCAAGATGCTCGCTGATTTGCGCCGCTTTCGAATCGAGGCGAAGGCGGCCGCTGCCGAAACCAGCGGCGCCGAGCGCCACAATTTGGACGCGATGCAGCAGACCTTCAAAATCCTGATTAACTCGTTTTATGGGTATCTCGGTTTCGCGCTCGGCCACTTCAACGATTTCATTGCAGCCAATAACGTCACGCGTCAGGGCCGCGATTTGATCCAGAAGGCGATCGGCGTCCTCGAAGGCGCCGGCGCGCAAGTGATCGAATGTGATACCGACGGGATCTATTTCGTTGCGCCTTTTGCATTCGAAGATGCGGGCGCGGCCGAGGCGCTGTTGGAAAAAGTCGCTGCGGCGATGCCTGAGGGAATCCGGCTCGAAATCGACGGGCGTTATCCGGCGATGTTCTCATACAAGATGAAGAATTACGTCCTGCTCGATGAAGACGGCACGACCACGATTCGCGGTTCGGGCCTGCGCTCGCGCGGGCTCGAACGCTTCCAGCGCCGTTTCATGGAGGATTTTTTCCATCGCTTGCTATCCGATCGGCGCGACGAAATTCCGGCTCTCTACGACGATTATCGCCGTCGGATCGAAAGTCACGAATTCAGTATCACTGACTTGATGAAGACCGAGACCATCCAGGATTCGCTCGAGGTCTACCGTCAGAAAATCGCGGCGAAGCGCCGCAATCCCGCCGCCGCATACGAACTCGCGCTCAAGTCCCAGCGGCCGTTTCAGAGCGGCGATCAGATCTCGTACTACGTCACCGGCCGGGGCGCGCGCGTCAAGGTCAATGTAGCCGCGAAAATGGCATCCGAGTACGACCCCGCCAATCCCGACGAGAACGTTGAGTATTATCAGGCCAAGCTCGCGGATCTCTACGAAAAGTTCCGGCCGTTTGCCGACCGGCCGGGTCTGTTCCCCGCCGATGCTCTCGAGCGTGGCGAAGAACCGGCGCAGCCCGGAATTTTTGACGGCCAGAAATAGGCTCGATGGCCTCCAAGGCGTTGTCTTTGATCGAAATTGCCTAGAATCGACCTAGTGCGCAATTCCTTACCGGGATTTTCTCGACCGGGAAAATCCAAAAAACGTAAATTTCGGATAAAAGCTGGTGACGTAGCATCAATTCATGCTATAAAAATGGACATACTGTGTAAAAGTGATATAAAATAGTAAAAAGATGACTGTAATTTTTTACAGGGATATCTGAAAAAGGGTGGGATAATATGGCAGGCATACAAAGAAAATTGTGGACCGGAAGCTTGATTGTCGCGCTGCTGCTGGCGGCCTCGGTTTCGGGCTTTGCGCAGGTCGGATTGGGCGATTGCACGAAAAAACCCATCTCAATAAAGAGTTCCGGCAGCTATGTCCTGAAGCACAATGTCGCCTCGAAGAGCGGGAAGGACTGCATTGACGTTCTTGCGTCCAACGTCACCATCGACCTGAACGGATTCGCCATTCTCTCGGGACTCGTGGGAATCAATGCTGCCAACAAGACTTACATTTCGATTCGTAACGGCATGGTCACCGGAATGACCGGGCCGGGCATAGTTGTAGGCGGCTACAGCACGGTCCAGGGAGTGCATTCGAACCTCAACGCCGGTGACGGCATCTTATGCGAGGGTGACGGATGTGTGATTTCGGACAACTCGGCTGACGGGAATCAAAATAACGGGATCGAGGTGACCGGCAACTACGCCCGGATCTCGGGCAACACGGCCAATGGCAACACTAACAGCGGGATCCTCGCCGGCTCGGGCTCTTCGGGCCAGTCCAATATCATCACCGGGAATACCGCCAATGGGAATGCCAGCAACGCCGGCATCCAGTGCGGTTACAACGCCATCGTCAACGGCAACACGACCGATGCGAACGGCGGTGACGGCATCAACTGCGGTACCGGGTCGACAATCGATGGCAATATCGCGTCGCTCAATCATGGTTCCGGAATAAGTACCGGTGATAACGTCCGCATCGGGGCCAACGTGCTGAACGACAACAGCAGCGACGGCATCAGGACGGGCACGGCGCTGGTCCAGGGTAACGAGACCAACGGCAACGGCGGTTATGGACTCAATACCAGCAGCGTTGGTACGGGATTCACCGAGAACGTTTTCAACAGCGACTCGAGCGGCGCGGTCCGCAACGGTGTCAGCCTCGGAAACAACGTGTGCGACGGCACGAAATGCTAGTCTGATCGCCTGCGCAACGCACGGCGAGGGCGGGCACGCCGTGTCATTTTCGTTCCCGCCGACCGCAAATAGTGTTCACGCGCGCCTGATGGTTGCCGGCGGTAATCATCGGAACTGGTCGATCAACGCCTCGCCTGTCTGAAGCGCCATGGCAGGCGGCGTGCCCGCAAGGAACGCGCTGACAAATAGCCGCCCGGTTTCCCATCTTTGAACGAGTCGATAGTATATCAGGGTCAATTGATATAAATTCAAGCTGGTTCCGAAACCAAAACTTACCATCTCCGGGGGAAATTGTGGCCAATCCAGCCTGCCTCAGAAATTATGGCGCGGTTGCGTTCTCGATAGTCATCGCGCTCGCGCTTTCCATCGCGCCGGCTGAGGCCGAAGGCCAGCCGTCCTCCTACTATCCAGGCGAGCCACCATTCTGCATCTCTCATCCCGGATTCTGCGCCGACGCCGTTCCTCCCACGTGGGACGGTAAATACGTCGGCCACGACGAGCCGTCGCTGATCTTCTACTCAAGCACGCCCGGTGCGGGGAACAATTCCATCTACATGGTGACGCTGCCGAAGGATCCGCCGACGCTGCCGAAGCAAAACGGCAAGGGCGGGACGTTCAACTTCCAGCTTCATCCGGCGTTCTGGTTCGGTATGGCGATGTGCGATACGCAATCGTTTCCTGAGTATAACAACAGCACCTGCCAAGCTGACAGCGACACCAACATCTTCGACGACGGGAACTCAGCCTCGGCATCCTATATTGGTCATCATCCCGGCACCGCATTCATGGAGATGCAGTTCTATCCACCGGGATGGGTAAGTTGGGCGAAAGGTGGGAATTCATGCGACGGCAAGCATTGGTGCGCGGCACTGAATATCGACAGTCTGAACGAGGATCCGCTTACCGGCGCCTACAACAACACCGATTGCTATAACAGAGTCGGTTACGAACCCGTCAACTTCGCGTTTATCACTAAGAGCGGCATCGCCGACAGCCCGGGCGATCCCCTCAATAACGGCCACTTCACACCCAATCTCAAGACCGACCTGCTGATGAACCCCGGCGACAAGTTGATCGTCGACCTGCACGACAGTACAGACGGCTTCCAGGTCGTCATCTATGATCTCACTTCGCACAAGACCGGCTCGATGACCGCGAGCATCGCCAACGGCTTCAAGCAGGTGATGTTCGAGCCCAGCTCGGGAACCTGTCACAGCCAGAGCTATGCGTTTCATCCGATGTACTCGACGGCGAGTCCGCACACGCGGGTTCCGTGGGCGGCACATTCGTACAACATCGCGTTTGCCGATGAAATTGGGCACTGGGAGTATTGCGCCTCGGCCGACCCGACTACCGGCCTCTGCCTGAGTGGCGGCGACTCGGACAACGATGATCAAGTCTGTTTCAATGGCTTGGATTCGACCCGGATAAAGGTCGGCGGATGCATCGGGACTGAGTTCGATTTCGACGGCGCCTGCTATCAAAACAACTGGCCGGGCAGTAATCCGGTTGCGGTCGACAAGAAACTACATCCAAAGGCGATCCTGTTTTCGAGCCCGCTGCTGGCGCCGTCCGTAGGCGGGCCGTTCCAGAACTACTCGTCGACGGCGTCGGAAGCCGACCTACCAATAATTGAATATAATGCCGGATTCTCCTGTGATACTTCCAGCGGCTCGGGATGCATCAATCCGCCGCCGAATGCGACCTTCTATCCCTTTTTCTCGACCATGACAGTGGCCAACATATGCGAGTGGGCGTTGGGCGGCTCGATGCTTTCCGGTGCCGGCTTGCCTTTCGGCAGTGACTCGAATGCCGCGTTCGGCAGCATCTACCCACTCACCTATGCCGATGCATCGGGTTCGTACGTCCAGTACAACAATTTCCAGAAGGCACTCGGCAGCAATCCCTGTCAGGCGCCGGTCGCCAATCTCAAGGTGCCTTCCAAGCCGATAGGTTTCGGCACGCGGGCCAAGGGTTCGCCGAGTCCGGCGAAAACATTTGCGATCGTGAACCAGAGCCCGTATCCGATCGCGGTCGCGAGCATCACTCCAACCAACTCCGACTACACGCTAATCAAGAACGGATGCAGTCCGCTGATCGCCCCGCTCGCCAGTTGCGACCTTAAGGTGAAATTCACGCCGAGCGTCACCGGAGCCGACCCCGGCGGATTGACGTTGAACGACGACGCGAGCAACGGTCCGCAGACCATCACGTTCACCGGCTCGGGCCGTTGATTCGCTGCATCGGGCAGGATCGATGCGAGCGGCAGAAAGTCCTGCCGTTCGCATCCGACGAAATTCGCGAAAGGCCGAATGCGAATATTTAGACGCCTAGATGGATTCGAAAAGCATCGGTCAGCGCGGGCACCAAAACATTGAAATCTCCAACCAGGCCGAAGCTCGCGCGCTCGAAGATCGCAGAGTCCCGCTCCTTGTTGATCGCGACGATCGTCCGCGCGCGTTTGATTCCCACCGTATGATTCGGCTGGCCGCGAATGCCGATCGCGAAATAGAGCCGCGCATCGATCGCCTTGCCGGTCAGGCCGACCTGCAACTGCCGCGGCATCAGCCCCTGGTCGGTGACGCGCCGCGTCGCGCACATCCCTGCCCGGATCGTGCGCGCGAACTCCTTGCACAGCTCGATACCCTCGGGCGTGTTGACGCCGATGCCGACGCCGACCACGACCTCTGCGCCTTCGAGCGGCGCAAGCGAGGGATCGAGGTTCGAATGCTCCTTGATCAGCCGGCTGAGCGGCGCCGAAAGCTTCGGCCGCACGATCTCGGTCGCGGCCGTGCGCGCGCTTGAGGGTTGCGCGAGCTCGAGCATTCCGGGCCGCACGGTCGCCATCTGCGGATAGGTGCGCGACAGGATCGGTGCGATGATATTGCCGCCGAATGCCGGTTTAAGCGCGACCATCCTGCGGTCCTTGTCGAGCTCGAGTCCGAGCGCATCGCCGGTAAGGCCGAGACCCAGTCTCGCGGCAAGCCGCGGTCCCCAGTCACGGCCGCGCTCGCTCGCCGGCAGGATTACGCCCCACGGCTCTCGCTCGCGGACCAGCGATGCGAACGCTTCGGCGGCGGCTTCGGGAGTATAGGAAGCAAGCTCCGGCGAATCGATTACGATCACGTGATCTGCCCCGTAACCGGCGAGCAGCGCCGCATGACGCGCCATCGCGCCCGGGAATCCAACCGCAACCAGTTCGCCACCGAGTTCGTTCGCGAGTTTGTCGCCGCGCGACAGCAGCTCGAGGCTGCAGCGCGTCACCTCGCCTTCGAGATTGGTCTCGCACGCGACCCACAAGTCCCTGCCGGGGCTCGACTTGCGTACCGCTGCGGTGACCGGAGGACGGGATTTCGCGTCGCGCTTCAGGGCGCCGGCTTCGTTGAGCGCATCGATCAGCTCGCGGCATGCGCGCGCCGGATCGCTCGCGTCGATGAACCGGCAGGTGGTCTTCGGCGTCTCCTGTACGAACAGGTCGTTGACCACAGTTGGCGAACCGGCGAAGCCGAATTTATTCGGATCGGAATCGAGATCGGCCGCTCGCACCGTCACGATCGGACGGCTCTTGGCGGCCTCGCGTTCCGCCGGCTTCACCCGGATCGGCTGGGCGAGCCGCTCCGCGCAGGTGATCAGCGCCGGCATCGCGCATTCGATCTCTTCCCATCCTTCGTCGCTCTCGCGCTCGGCCTTGAGCGTGCGGCCCTCGATTTCCAGCTTGCGGGCGCCGGTGATCTGCGCGATGCCGAGCAGCTCGGCGACTTCCGGGCCGACCTGTCCGGTTTCCGCATCGAGCGTATATTTGCCCATCAACACCAGGTCGAACGGCTCGCGCTTGAGCCACATGGCAAGCGCGCGTGCGGTCGCGAGGGTGTCCGCGCCGGCAAACGCGCGATCCTCGAGATGAACGCCGCGGTCCATCCCCATCGCGAGCGCCTCTTCGATCGCTGTGCGGGCCTGCGGCGGCCCCATCGTCACGACCGTGCACTCGGTGTCGGCTTTGGCCTTGAGCGTGACGGCGAGCGAGATTGCCCGCAGATCGAACGAGCTGATGACCGCGGGCCCATCGCGTTTGATGGTCTTCGTGACCGGATCGAAGTTGGCATCCTCAACCAGCGGAATCTGTTTGATGCAGACGGCGATTTTAAGCACGATCGGCAGGCGCTCCTTTGTGGAGTTGAAACTAACCGAGCCGGGCCGGGCGTTTCAATGCGCCGGAGCATCCGACGCTTACCGGCGCCGCCGAGTTGCGATAGCTTCAACCTGATGAGAGCCACGTCGCGATCGAGCGCCGGCAGCACGCCGCCCGAAATCACCGTGCCTGCGCCGCTTATGGAAAATCTTGCCCGCGCGCATCTCACGCGGCAGCGCGTGGCGCTGACGCTTGGAGCTCTCACTGCCGCCACCGTCGTGATCCTGTTTGCCGCATGCGCGGCGGGCAGCGTCCATATCAATCTCGTCCGCGCGGTGACCGATGCGTCGAGCCCCGATCACGCGATCCTGTTCGTCGTGCGGATGCCCCGCGTAATGCTGGGCGCGATCGTGGGCGCGATGCTCGCCGTCGTCGGCGCCGCGTTGCAGGCGCTGGTGCGCAATCCGCTGGCTGAAGGCGGCATCCTCGGGATCTCCGGCGGGGGCGCTTTGGGAGCGATCGTGTCGCTGATCGTGACCTGGCGATGGGCCGCGTCGGCGGAGCTCGTCCCGCTCTGCGCGTTTATCGCGGCGCTCGGCTCGACGGTTCTCGTCTATCGACTCGCGGAGCTCGATGGACAACTCGAACCGTTCACGTTGTTATTGGTCGGTGTGATTCTCAACGCCTTCTGGAGCGCGGCCATCATGCTGATCAACAGCGTGGTCAATTTCTACTATGTGCATTCGATTGTTTTCTGGCTGATGGGCAGCCTGGAGTCGCCGAGCTGGCGCGAGGTCGCGATCGTCGGCGTACTCGGAATGGCGGGGGTGGTCTTGCTGATCGCGACCGCGCGCGACATGAATCTTCTGAGTCTCGGCGACGAAGCCGCGGCCGAACTCGGCGTCGAGGTCGGACGCGTGCGCCGGATCATCTTCGTCGCAACCTCAGTGATGGTCGGCGCGGCAGTCTCGGTCAGCGGGATCATCGCCTTCGTCGGCCTGATCGTGCCCCACGTGCTGCGGCTCGCACTCGGGTCCGACCATCGATTGCTGATTCCCGCCTCGATGCTAGGCGGAGCGGCTTTCCTGGTGCTTTCCGATCTCGCGGCGCGCACCGTGATTGCTCCGGCCGAAATCCCAGTCGGCGCAATCACTGCGCTCTGCGGTGGTCCGTTCTTTATCTACATGCTTCGACGCGAGGGGCGAAAAGCGTTGCCGCTATGACCGAGCGTTCGACGGGGTTTGTGCTGCGCGCGCGCGACCTGGTCGCGGGCTACGGATCGCTCGCCGTGCTAAGCGGCGTCTCGATCGAGCTGCGGGCGGGCGAGCTGCTCGCAATCGTCGGGCCGAACGGCGCCGGAAAATCGACGCTGATACGGATTCTTGCCCGGACGATGAAGCCGTGGCGCGGCGTGGTCGAACTCGGCGGCCGCGACCTCGCAAGCTACGAACGGCGTGATCTCGCGAAACGCATCGCGACCGTCGCGCAGGAGAACACCGTGGCCTTCGGCTTCACGGTGCTTGAAATCGTATTGATGGGTCGCGCTCCGCATCTCGGCCCCTTTCATCTCGAGACCGCGCGCGACCTTGAGATCGCGTGCGACGCGCTCGACCGCTTCGGCCTGCTCGGGCTCGCCGAGCGGCGAATCCAGGAGCTCTCGGGCGGCGAGCGCAAACGGGTCTTCCTGGCCCGCGCGCTCGCCCAGGAAGCGGCGATCGCGCTGCTCGACGAGCCGACCGCATTCCTCGACCTCCGGCACATCGCTGAGATCTTTCACCGTATTCGCGAGTTATGCGAGAAACGTCGGATGGCGGTGGCGGCGACGCTGCACGATTTGAACGTCGCGGCGCAATGGGCGGATCGCGTCATTCTGTTGAAGGACGGACACACGGTTGCGACGGGCAAGCCGGAGGAGGTGCTGACTGCTGAGAACCTGCGCGCCGTTTACGAGACTGAGCTTTATGTCGGCCGGAATCCGGCGACCGGAGCGATCGCGATACTGCCGGCCTCCTCGACGTAGCCAGCAGCGACGAGATGGGTCCGCTTTCAGATACGCGCCGAACGCAAGAACTGGTACAATACATATGAGTTTGTAGGTGTGGAGGACCGCTGGATCGCATCGATTTCCTCTTCTTTGGCCGCTCGAAATACTCTAGGATTGAATTTTCGATGAGTGTTCCGGAGCTTTTGAAGACCGCTGCGCCGTCGCGTCGCCGTCCGGCAAGGCGCCCGACCCGCGCGAAGCGGAAACCGCCCCTGCCGCTGCGCCCGATTCATAAGATGTGGCGGCATACGATCGACGCGATCGACATTGAGCCCATCACGCTGCCGGTGCGTGCGCTGCCGCCTGCCCTCAAGGGCGTGGTTGCCTGCCAGTTAAGCGATCTGCACGTCGATCGCGACGAAGATCTCGAGCGGCTTGAAGCCGCCGTCAAAGCAGTTAACAAGCAGCATCCCGAGCTGGTTTTTCTGACCGGCGACTACTTCTCGACACCACAAACTCGTCAACATTATCTGGCGCCGTTCCGACGGGCGCTCGCCGAACTCAGTCCGAAGCTCGGAGTTTACGCGATCGCGGGTAACCACGATCACTGGGCATCGTTCGACTACATTGATGAAGCCTTGCGCGCCGCGGGCATCGAAACGCTCTCGAACGAGAGTCGCGCGGTCGAGATTAATGGCTCACGCCTGACCATCGTCGGGATCGACGATCTGTGGGCGCGACAGGCCGATCCGCAACGCTCGTTCAGCCGCGTCAAGCCGGACGATTGCACGCTGGTGCTGGCGCACAATCCCGACACTGCGCTCTACGCGCGTCATCTGCGGCCCGGCGTGATGCTCTCGGGGCATACGCATGGCGGCGTGGTACGCATCCCGCTCTACGGCTCGCCGATCAAGTCGCTTCTGAAAATCGGGCGGACGTTCTATGCCGGGCTGAATCGCTACGGCGATTTCTACATCTACACGAATCGCGGTCTCGGCACTTATTGGCTGCGTGTGCGGATCAATTGTCATCCCGAGGTCTCGCGATTTCAGCTTGCGCCAATGGCCGAGACGACCGAGCACGTGACCCATCTGCATCACGCTCGGAGCAGACGCGGTTAGAAATCCGCAGCGGAGGGCTTCCGATGCTCGATCTCGCGATCGTCGGTGGCAACGTTGTAACGCCGGACAAGATCGCTCCGGCGGATATCGGAGTCAGCGGCGGCCGCATCGTGGCCGTAGTTCCGCCCGGCAAGTTAGAACCTTCGAACCGCACTATCGATGCGGCCGGGATGCTGGTGCTGCCGGGAGCCGTTGATCCGCATACCCACCTTGACGCCCAGATGCACGGCGCGCGCAGCGCCGACGATTTTTATAGCGGCTCGGTGGCGGCGGCCGCGGGCGGCGTCACAACGATTGTCGACTACGCCTTTCAGCGCAACGGCGGCCATCTCACGGAGGCGATTCGCAACTGGCGCGAGAAGGCGCGCGACCGCGCGATCATCGATTACGGGTTTCACGTCGCGGTGCTCGATCCTTCGGACGCGGCTCTGGAAGAAGTCGCCGGCGTTGTTGATCGCGGATGTCCCAGCTTCAAAGTTTTTATGATGCGCCGTTTCGAAGCGCGGGCGCGCGACTTTCTGAAGCTCTTTGCGATGGCCGCGCGCTGCGGCGGCCTGGTGACGATTCATGCCGAGGACGAGAACATCATCGGCTTCTGCACCCAGCGTCTGATAGATGAGGGCAAAACCGGCGCTCAGTATTTCCCCGACAGCCGACCGCCGATTTCCGAGGCGGCCGCGGTCTCGCGCGCGCTCAAGATGGCCGAGGTCACAGGCGCGCCGCTCTATTTTGTCCATCTCTCCAGCAGGGCCCCCCTCGACGAGATTCGCCGCGCGCGCGACGCCGGACTCACGGTGCTCGCCGAAACCCGGCCGATCTACCTCTACCTGACTGAGGAATTGCTGCGGCAGCCCGATGGAGTACGCTTCGTGGGGCATCCGCCGCTTCGTTCGGCCGCCGATCGCGATGCGATGTGGGAGGGGCTGGCCGACGGCACCATCGACGTGGTCGCGACCGACCATTGCAGTTGGACGCTCAAAGACAAACGCGGCGCGGACACGTTCACGCGCCTGATCCCCGGGATGGCGAACCTCGAAACGCTCGTGCCGATGCTTTACTCGGAAGGCGTGCGCAGTGGCCGGATTTCGATCGAACGGATGGTCGATCTGGTCGCGACCAATCCGGCAAAAATCTTCGGGCTTTATCCGCGCAAGGGTGTGATCGCGCGCGGCGCCGACGCTGATCTCGTGATTTTCGATCCGCATCAAACCGTGGTCGTACATCAGCCCGAGATGCATTCCGGCTCCGATTATGATCCGTTCGAAGGTCTCGAGGTCCGCGGATGGCCGCGCGTGACGATCTCGCGCGGCGAAGTGATTGTTGAGGACCGTAAGCCGCGGGCCAAGGCGGGGCGCGGACGTTTCGTTCCGCGCGAGCCGTTCGATCCAGGCTGGCGTCACCTCTGAATTTCCGCGGGTTGCCGCTCGGGGGCGATCGGGCTAAGAGCACTGAGACGCGACAGAAGCAAAGGAGGAAAACTCCGCATCGTATGCCATCGCGCGATATGATAGTCGCGGTCGCCGGCGGCACGGGATTTATCGGCAGCGCGATTGTTAGGCGGCTGCTCGGGGCAGGGTATCGGGTGCGCATCCTAACGCGCGATCCGTCACGGGCGCGGCAGCATTTCGCTTCGTCACAGATCGATTTTTTCCGCGCCGACCTGACTGATCCGCGCTCGCTAGGGGTGCCGCTGGCGGGCGTCGGCGCGATCGTGGCCGCAGCCCAGTTCGACGGCTATCCGGTCGAGAACCCTCGTCGCGGGCTGACGTTTGAGCGTGTTGACTATGCCGGCACGCGCGCGTTGATCGAGATGGCCGACCAACGCACCATCTCGCATTTCGTCTACATCAGCGGCGCGGGCGCGGACGCGTCGTCCGGGCATCCGGCATTCCGCGCCAAGGGACGCGCTGAGAACGCCGTGCGCAACGCCGGAATTCAGTTTACCGTCTTCCGTCCCGGGCTGACCTATGGACCGGGTGACAGGGTCATCGCGATGTTCGCGCGGATGCTGCGGTTTTCACCGCTGTTCGTGGTTCCCGGCGATGGACGCCAGCGGCTCCAGCCGCTGCTGGTGGACGATCTGGCGGAATGCGTGACGATGGCGCTCGACGGGCATGGCCGCAATGGAGTGTTCGAAATTGGCGGACCCGAAACCATGACCTTCGACGAACTGATCGAGTTACTGATGGAAGTTACCGGGCGTCAGCGGCTGATAGTGCATGCGCCCAGCGGGATGCTTAAGGCGGTTGGTGCGGTGGCCGAGATTATGCCTGCGCGGTTTTTTTCGCGCGACGCCGCAGATTTTCTGATCGCTGACCGGCTCTGCGACAATCGTCCGCTGCTCGACGCGTTCAAAATTTCGCTCACTCCGGCGCGGACCGGGATGAAGTACCTGGCTGCAAGCTCATAGCGTTTCGGCGATCAGAGCCGTCGCCAGCCGGGTCCCTCGTGGCCGAAGTGGAAAATCGTAGGATGGAGCATCTCAGCGAAAATTTCGAGCGACTCGGCGATTCGCGGGCCGGGGCGATTGAAGTATTGATTGCCGTCCGCGACGAAGACTCGCCCGCTCTGTACCGCCTCCAGTTCTCTCCAACGCCGGTCGTTTGCCAGAACCTGCAGGTCAGTAAGCGAGCGCTCGATTGAAAACCCGCAGGGCGCGACCACGATCGTCTCCGGATTCATCGTGCAGAGTGCATCGAAGCTGATCGCTGGCGAATGCTCGCCCGGTCTGCCGAACAGATCACAGCCGCCGGCGATCTCGATCATTTCGGGTATCCAGTTACCCGCCATCATCAGCGGATCGATCCATTCGATCGCGGCGACGCCCGGACGATAACCCGCGCGCGCCGCCCGGCGGCTAATTGAGCGAACGCGTTCCCGCAATCCGGTAGTCACTTCGTGCGCCCGGTCTCTCACACCCACCGCCTCGCCTACGCGCTCGATATCATTCCAGACGCCTTCGAGATTGCGGGCATTGAGCGAGATCACGCGCGCATGTTTCCCGGTCCAGTCGGCGACCGCGCCTTCGACGTCGCTTTCACTCACCGCGCAGACCTCGCATTGCGATTGCGTAACGATGAAATCGGGCGCCAGCTCGCGCAGCCGGTCGGCGTCGACCCGATAGACCGACAGCGCCTCGCTCACGATTGTGCGCACCCGTCGATCGATCTCGCGGCTCGGTCCGGAGGGCTCGAAGCGGGGCGCAGTGAGTATCGGCAGGCGTTCGACCGAACGCGGATAGTCGCATTCGTGCGAGCGCCCGACGAGCTGGTTTTCGAGGCCGAGTGCGCAAACGATTTCGGTCGCGCTAGGCAGTAACGAGACGATCCGCGGCGTGGTGTTGATGCTTTTCGCCCGGCGGCCCGATTCAGAATCCTGCGAATTGATTTTGGACTTCATGGGACGGACAGATCGATCCGGCTAAATGCAATTCTACGAGAAACATTGCGGTGGTGGAAAACGAATCTACGGCTATTTGCGAAAGGGGGATTGACACCGCGTCAGCTCCATGCGAATTCGGAACCCCGTAAACACGTTTCAGGAAGGGGGCTGCGAATGGCTTGGGCTTGGAACAGACGCACAGGACTGATCGTTGCGCTGATGCTGACATTTTCGATCGCGGGCACAAGCGCATACGCCGCGGAGAATCCGATACCACTGGGGACGGTAATCACGCTGCAGAATTGGCAGCAATACAAGCAGTATATGCCCGACGGGATGCAGGCACTGTTCAGCGGCCGATACTACTGGAAGATGCCGCCCGACCTGAGAATCGTCATCGGTCCGACCAGCCATTACCCGATTCCTGCCGCTTACTTGAACGATACCCGTAAGTACAGCAGCCAGGTTAGGATCAAGGACCTGCCTGACGGCGGTCATTACATCGAGGGCTACATCGCCGGCCGCCCGTTCCCCGATCCCGCCGATCCGATGAAGGGTTACAAGATCCTCGTCGACATGTGGTACCGGTACCAACCCTACCTGCTCTGCGGCGATGACAATTGCGATTACCTGGTGAACGGCGCGGGTAACATCACGATGTTGCGCAATGCGGTGGTGCTGCGGCGCTTAAGCCATATCAGCGACGCGAATCAGCCGATAAATGATCCGCACGCGCAGGGTATCGATTACAGCCAGTGGCGGATGGTCATCGAGCCTGAGCAGGAAAAATATACGCAGACGTTGACACTCTACTACGTCGATCAGACCCGGCCCGAGGATGATTTTCTGTTCCTGCCCTCGATGCGCCGTGTGATCCGCGAGTCATCGAACAGCCGCTGTGCGCCGGCATCGGGCACTGATTTCGTCTTTGATGATTTTCGCGGCGGCTTCAACGGCGGGATCACGCGCTTCCAGGCCGACTACCTGCGCGATCAATCCATCCTCTCGCTCGTCAATGCCGACCCCGCCATCTACGGCAACACGGCGAATTACTATTCGATCATGTTTCCGAAGCCGGAAGTCGGCAAGTGGGAAGTGCGCGACGTCCAGGTGATCGATGTGCGGCGAATCCCATCGATGCGGTCTGGTTACTGCTACGGCAAGCAGATCATGTACATCGACAAGGAAAGCTACAACCTTATCTGGAAAGACCTCTACGACCCGGCCATGAAGTTCGCGAAGACCGACATGGTCAACCACATCGCGGCGCCGGTGCCAAATCAGGGAATCCAGTTCGAGACCGCCAACTCGGTGCAGACGATGTGGAATCTACAGCGCGAGCATCTGACGTTTTTCAGCACGGCCGGCTCGAGCCGCCGCGGGATCGTGAGTAACGAACTCTGCCGGAATTTAAACGGCGTGAACTACGACGATATCAACCACTACAGCACGGTCAGCGGACTTAGCCAGACGATGCGCTGAGCGATAATTACTGCGTTTTCGTCACGTGACCCGTCAGTTTGTCGGCTACATGACCCAGCGAATCGGCCGCCGTATCGCGCACCTGCGGAAATGGATTCTGGACCATGTCGAGCAGCGGCTGGATGCAGTTCTGACGCCCGATGTGTCCGAGCGACCACGCGATTTGAGCGACCTCGATGGGATCGTCAACCTTCGCGCTTTGCTCCTTGAGCAACACAATCTCGGGATCGCCGCCGGCGCGCCCGATCGCCTCGATTGCCGCAAGCCGCGTCACCTGGTCGCTCGACCTGAGCGCGCCCAGCAGCACCGGCCGGCCGATCTTGAAATCGAGATGGTCGAGCAGCGGCGGCAGGTAGCGCCCGTAGCTCTCATCGACCAGCGCCGTCTTCAGCAGCGGCATCCCGTCAGTATTGCTGTAATGCGTTAGCGCGACCGCAGCGGCCAGCCGGACGCGCGGATTCACCTTCTCGCTTGCGGCGGTTTGCTTGAGCGTGGGCACGACGGACGGATCCTGCGCATCGCCGAGATCGAGCGCCGCTTCGGCTGCCTGCTGCACGTTGTTCGTGTCGAGACCCTTTTCGATGATCGCGACCATATCGGGCGATCGATCGCCAAGCAGGATGATCGCGTGGGCGGTCTCAGTGCGGACCATCGGATCGGTCGCCTTCTCGAGCGAGCTGTGGAGATACGGCAGCGCGCTGCGATCGCCGAGATGTCCAAGGCCGTTCACGCTCCATACGGTCAGGTTTGTGTCCTTGTCCTTTGCCGCTTCGAGCAGCAGCGGCAGCACTGCGGGCGCAGTCACCTCGGAGAGCCCCTGCACCGCCATAAGGCGGCCGTCCTGCCCGCTGAAATGATAGAAGCGGGCCAAAATCTCTATCGCCCTAGGACTATCTGCCGCCGCGAGTCCTTCAACTGCGGCCTTCTGCACCAGGAAGTTCGACGAATTGAGCGCCTTGTCGATCGCAGCGCGTCCACTCCAATCGTCATAGCCGGCAAGCGCGGTCGCCACGTAGCATCGCTCGAACGGATCGTCCTGGTTGAGCGCCTGCCGAAGCACCATCAGAGAAAACTGATGTAACGCCCCGAGACCTTGCGGATTATCGAACTGATAAGTAGCCCTGAGCGCATGCACAGCGCCGTGCATCCTGCCCTCGGACACCAGTTTGCTCACCGCTGGCATCCCGGTTTCGACCGTCACACGGCCAATGACCACGGCGGCGACGAGCAGCAGCAGCCCGACGGCCACCCCTGCCACGATGAAGTTCCTGGTTCGCTTGCTCACCCGATAACCCTCCGGAGCCGATGGTCGGGCTGCGCCCCGCGCTACCATCGATGCTCAACTAGTGACGAAGCCCGGAGCGTCAAAATTCATGTCGCCGGGCCGAATTCAACCCGAAAAACAGGCCTCCGAAGCCACCAATCGGGTGCATGATAGTCTAGATCGCCAAAGCCGAGCCGCCAAGTGCGTTAAAGATGCCGAAACAAAACGGAAATACCACGCGATGCGCTCGGTTCACGGCTCAGGCCAGGCGGCATGGATATTCGCGCGTGAGCACCGGCAGCTTAAGACCCAACTGATCGAGACGACGCTCCAGCAACGCGAGAAACAGATCCGCAAGCTCCTGGTTGTCGCGCGCCTTCAGGCCGTAGGTCAGACAGTCGAAAGTGAAACCGGTTCCCGGCGGACCAAAAAAGTTGACCGCGCACGGAAGCCATTCACGCAGCGCTCCTGCCACGCGGGCCGCTCCGAAACGATCGAGCACCCGACTTAGCGCGTTCATCGCAAAGCTTTCGTGATCAACCTCCTCTTCCAGGATCGCTTCGGCGGCGCGCGCATGCGGCGCGTAGCTCGAGTCGCGGTAATTGATGCCGATCATCAGCATCCCGGTCACATCGAGGCTGAGACTACCCATCACGAGGTTGAGCTCTCCCTCGGCCTGCTCGGCGAAGCGCCGCGGTGCGGCGAACGACGGTGTTCGCACGACGGTGACCATCAATCGATCCGCCTGCGCTTCGCTGAGTCCGATCTCAGCGAGCGCGTCATAAAGCAGTCGTGCGTGGCGGCGTTCTTCGGCAAAATTCTTTTCGATGACGGGACGCAGCTCTGGATCGTCGATCGTCCGTAGCATCCGCTGGTATCCAATCGCCGTGAGTTTCTCGGCGAGTGCATGAGCCGCCATCAGGCGCGTCAGCACTTTGGTGTAGTGAAACTCAACCCGTTTCAGACGGATGTCTTCGGATTGGATCGAAGCCGGCGCGAGCTGCCGCCGTACGGGCATCGACGAAACCTCAGAAAGCGGTGCGTGATGGCAGGACGACGGTGGCCGAACCGGGGGTGGTCTTCTCGCCCTTTGCGTTCTCGATCCAGATTTCGCAATCGACCAGATGCTCCCCGGCTTCGACGTATTTCTTGACAACTCTGCCCCTGGCGAAAAGCTTCACGCCCGGCACGTCCATCCCGCGATACTGAACGGAGAGCCGCTTGAGCCATCCGGCCTCGCCGGCGAAATCGGTCATCATCTGGCCGAGAAAGGCGTTCTTGAGCGCGCCGTGAAGGATGACCCCCGGAAGCTGATGGGCGAGCGCGAAGTCCTTGTCGTAGTGAATCTGGTAGAAGTCGCCCGATGCGCCGGCGTATTTGACGAGCTGCTGAGTGGTCGGATTTTTTTCGAGCGCAGGAATTTCGTAGCCGGCCTCGACATCTTCGAAATAGAGTTGCTTCGCCATCGTCGCGTTCTCCTAATACCGGATGACAGTCGAGCGCTGCGTCACGCAGAGTTGTCCGAACTGGTTGGTGTAGCTGGTTTCAACCACGATGAAGACCATCGGACCAAGCCGTCCCGCGGTCTCGCGGATATCCGCGATGCGCGACTCCACCGTTATCCGATCGCCGGGCCGGAGCGGATGTCGATATTCCCAATCGGAGCCGCCGTCGAGCGCGCGGAAGCCGGGCAGGTCGAGCTGCACCTGCGGTATGCCGCTGGACAGGGAACGGCAGAAGGTCGGCGGCGCGATCATCCCGCCGAAGCGCGTGTCCCGCGCAGCCTGCTCGTCGTTGAAGAGCGGATTCGGATCGCCGATCGCCTCGGCGAAGCGGCGAATCGCGCCGCGCTCGATTTCGTAAACGCGTGGCTCCGAGCGTTTTCCGATCTGCGCCCTAACTTCCTCGGTGACGATCTTGTTTGCCATGTTTTTCTCAACAAACTCTCATCTCGGTTTGCATAAGGTGGTCGGAAAATTCAGGGACAAACCGTGCTGACGCCGAAATCGTTGAACTGCGATCCTGACATACTTTCGTCGATCGGCGAAATCAACGGGCGTTTTATCCTGGTCACTGCTGGATCCGGACTGGCCAAGGTTGACAAACGCGCTGGATTCGAAGCATTGCTCCGAAAGCGGCGGATCGATTCACTCCATCAAAAGGAGGACACGGAATATGCCTGCCATCAAAGTCACCGATTTGGTTTTCGGTCGCCTACAGGCTCCTGACCTGGAACGTGAAGAGGAGTTCCTGTCCGATTTCGGGATGGTCCGCGCGGAGCGCACGAAGAATGCTCTCTACATGCGCGGCACCGGACCTTCGCTTTACATCCACGTGACCGAGCTTGGCTCCGAGCCGCGATATCTGGGCGCGGCGTTCTCCGTTGCCAGCGAGCAGGATTTGCATAAGGCCGCGCGGCTCGAAGAGGCGATCTCAGGCATCGAGCCGCTGGATGGCCCGGGCGGCGGGAAGCGCGTTCGACTTCGTGACCCGCTCGGACGAACCGTCGAAATCGTGCACGGAATCGCCGGCGCCGCTCCGCTTCCGGTGCGGCGCGTGGAGCTCAATGATGGCGCGACGCGGCGGCGCGTCGGCGAGCGGTTTCGTCAGCAGCGCGGGCCGTCGCAAGTGAAGCGAATCGGTCATGTCGTGCTGGTCGGCCCCAACGTACCCGGCGTGGTGGGCTGGTATCGCGAGCGATTGGGACTGCTCGCATCGGACGACATCTACGAGGGTGATCCTGCGAACCTGGTCGCGGCGTTCAGTCGGCTCGATCGCGGCGACGAATACGTCGATCATCACGTGCTGTTCATCGCCAAGGCCGACCGTCCGGGACTTAATCACTTTTCATTCGAGGTCGAAGACTGGGACGACTTGATGTTTGGTCATCAGCATCTTGAGTCGAAAAAGAAATACGAGCACGTGTGGGGCATCGGGAGGCATGGCCCGGGCAGCCAGGTGTACGACTATTGGAAGGATCCGTGGGGCCGGATTCATGAGCATTGGACCGATTCGGACCTGCTGAACGCCCAGAGCGAGATTGTTCGGACCGATCGCTCCGCGCTCCGCGCGATGTCGCCGTGGGGTCCAAATCCACCCGAATGGTTTCCGAGTTACGGGACGCCTTGAGATCAGTTAAATCTTGATGAGCAGGAAGGTTCGCGATCGTCGCGGTCCGGGTCAATGTATGCTTTTACCGGAATGAAATGAATGATTCCCTTCGCTGGCAATCCGCTTAATCGGGCGAGCGAAAAACGCACCGACTCGGAGTGGATCGAGGCCAGACGCCATGATCCTTCTTCGCTGATAATTCCGCTCTGGCGTCTCAAGCCTTTTCTGCTCGGCTCCGAACGGCCCGACGCCACGACCGTGCTGGGCCGGTTGCGGCCGGAAATCGCGGATTCGCTCGCGGGCTCCGATGCGGCGTGTATCTTTCTGGGTCTCGACGGCGACCGGGCGGTATTCGCGCTGGACATCTCCGCGGCTGAAGACCCGCAGAACCGCGAGCCCCTTGCCGGACTTGGCTATTTCACTGACGCCCGCACCGCGGCGCAAATCGTTCCCATCAACGATGCCGCCATGATCGCGCAAGCGAAGGCGCTGATCGATTGGCATCAGCGGCATGGTTTCTGTCCGCGTTGCGGCGCGCCGACCAGGATGGTCGATGCGGGCTATCGGCGGCTCTGCGGACAGTGCAACGCCGAACATTTCCCGCGCGTTGATCCCGTCGTCATCATGCTCGCGACGCATGGCGACGCCTGTCTGGTGGGACGCGGCGCGCAATTCCCACCGGAGATGTTCTCGGCGCTCGCCGGTTTCATTGAGCCGGGAGAAACCATCGAAGAAGCGGTGCAACGGGAGTTGATGGAGGAGGCTTCTGTGCGCGTTAGCGACGTAACCTACTACGCCACACAGCCCTGGCCATTCCCGTCATCGCTGATGATCGGATGCTTCGCGCGCGCCGAGAGCCGCGACGTGAAGGCGGACGCGAAAGAGGTCGTCGAGGTCCGTTGGCTCGAGCGCGGAGCGGCTCGCGAACTGATCGCAGGCAAGCAGGTGAATGGGATGCGCGTGCCGCCGCCGATCGCGATCGCGCATCATCTGATCAGAACCTGGGCGTGCGGCGAGAAATGAAACCCGGTCGTTGATGCGCGCTCGGCGCCGAACGATCGCAGCGCTAACGCCCCGATATTCCAATCATCACGGAACGAAGAAGGCGCCCATCTGACCCGCGTTGGCAGCCGCGCCCGGATAATTCTTGACGCCCAGTGCCTGCAGCGACAAGCGCAGCGTGCTTTGGTGCTGAAAGAACTTCCTGGACTTGAATCCGGGAGCGGTCGCGCCGCTGATAACGATGGTTGGGACATGGCCGCCCCCGTGCTTCAGGTCAGCGCCATTGCCTTCGTCCCAGGTTATGATCAATAGACCATTGTTGGCCAACATATAGGTCACCAGCGGATCGATTTCGTTTTGAAGCCAGCAATCAGCTTCCGCGAGTACGTCATTGGGATTTGCGCACAGGCCGCCGGTGTCATCCACGTCGCCGTGGCCGGAATGGTACGCATTTGGAACGATGAATGAGTAGTCTGGTACCGCATTGCTCGAGATGTCGGCTGCGAGCTGACCAAAGTCAACGATATTCGCCATCTCGGCTGGATCATCGAGTACATCTGAGAAGAACGAGAACGGATTATGATGCCGCAAGTACGGCCACGAATCTCTGGTCGGATCGGATGGCAGGCTTTCTATGTATGCTTTCCATGTCAGGTTTTCTTTCTTGAGAATTCGGACGATGTTATTGCGCTTGACGATCTTGTTGTAATCGTCGCTCTTCGTGATCATCTTGCCCGTAGTGAGCATAAAATAGTTCGGGATCGAGGGATGAGCGTTGGCGTAATAGTTAGCCGCCAATCCGAAGTTCGTGATCAGGCTATTGATATAGGGTGCGTCGGGCGCGCCGAGCACCTGGTAGAGGCTGTGGTTCTCTTCCATTACGATCGCGACGTGGGAAAAAAGAGGGACCTTCGGTCTGGCGGTTATCGCGGCCTGGTCTTCAGCCAGGCTCGAAGACGCGGTAGCAATGAAACCGGCAGCGATGAAAACAGACAAGGCGAGAAACAGGATTCGCAGTCGCACACGTGGCGTGAGCATAGGGCCTCCGGGACTGAATGTTGACGCTCAGTCGAGCGGTGCGGTCGCATATGCCGTGCCATCGCAAAGGTTCGGTCGTGGCTCAAGTCATCGACAAAACCACCCGCCAACGCGCAATATTTTGAATAAGGTCCGGACAGAGCGTTAGATGTGCGAAAAACTAACGTTTGAACCTGAGAATAAATTACAAGTTTCCTATGACATCCTCTGATAGTCGCCGGATGATTTGGCGAGAACTGGCACGCATCGCGTGAAACTGATCAAATGCGCTCCGGCGTTACGCGGCCTATGTCCTGGAAGAATCGGGGACGCCGCGAAGTCTTCCTGAAGAGGGCTCTCCCGGGGGGGAATGCAATCACACCCCGTGGGTGAAGCCCGCTTTCGCAGGCTATTCGTGATTCTTCACCGGCACGTTCCCTAATCCATAGACCATCGCGGTCTTGGTCGTGCCGAGCTTGATCCAGTCAGCGCAGTCAAGTTGGATTTCCTTGTAGAAGGCCTCCGAGAGCTCGATCGATGACTGGTTAACCTCTTCCAGGCGGTCGAATTTGCATTGGAAAGCAAACTCGCCCGAGAGCGATTTTTCGAGCGCGCGATTGCGCCAGACCGCGATGGTTGCCTTGCCCTTGTAATGATGACCGAAATGAATGAAGCCGATGGTGTTCTGAACTTCTTCGACGGCAACGCTATTAACCAGTTCGATCTTGGTCTTGGGACGAACGTCGACGTTCTTCAGAGCGGGAAACGCCTCGGCGATATCCTCAATACCGCGGTCGAGTTCGATCTTCGGCGAAATCAACACACATCCATGCGAGTAGACACTACGCATCCCGCCCAGACGGTCCCGTTCCAGCAATAATTCTTCTTTGAATTTAATTTCGCTGTGACCGCCGAGACGCGGACGCACATCGACCCTGGCCGCGGCCTTCAAGTCAGGATTGCGGTACTTGAGCGTCAGTTCATGATCGGCACGCGGCCATCCTTCATCGTAGAAAGTGCGCTTCCGGAGAATGAAGTGATTGTTATACAGGTCGAATGCCGGCGTGTCGTAAAACAACACTTCGCGGACCTGGCTATGGAAAGCGGTTTTTTCAACATCGACCTTGAGGTCCAGCTTCTTGACCGATTTGTGGACATCCTCCCAGAATTCCAAAAATCCGCGTTTGCTGGTAAATCTGTCGGCCTGAAGCAGGATCTTGTATTCGCGGTAATGGATTACATCCTCGCGCAGATGCTGCGTGTCAGGGTGCTTGCTTATGTGCTTATGCATGACTCCGCAGTCCACCAAATAGCTGGAAGCGACGCAATGGGCATCTGATGCCCTTCTCGCCACCCTTGATGACCGCTATCTTACACGTTTGCTGTGCTTCACCGCTTTCGAAATCAGCAGCCACCGCAGATTTTATCGAAATCGCCATCGGTCGGTTTTGCAACGACGGCCGGCGGTAGTAGCCTACAAACCAGCTAATCATCGACGATTCGACTCGGAGAAGGCCCAGGAGGCTTCGATGGCACGCAATCATAACTCTGCTACGGCTCCGATCACCGAAAAAATCATCGCGGTCCGGGATCTCTGGCATACGAAGCGGCATCCGTTTTTCGCGGCATTCGCCGACGGCAAATTGCCGCTCCGGGCGCTCGGCCGTTATCAGGCGCTCCATTACCACTTCGTCTCGTATGCGCTGCCGAGTTTCGGCATGTTCTATGCTCGAGCCTATCATCTCGAAGATGTACGCAAGATGATGGCGGAGAACCTGGCGGAAGAGGAAGGACTACGGGCCATTCCGCGACCCGGACACGAGCCCCACGATCACAACGAGTTGATGCTGCGCTTCTGCCGCGCCGCCGGCCTGAGCGACGACGAAGTGCGCAACATGAAAATGCCGCCGGCTTGGTGGGCGCGCTCCCTGTATCATTATAACGCGGTGGTGACCGAGCCGATCGGCGTTGTGCTCGCGATGCAGACCACGCAGGAGGGTCAGATGCCTGGCCTGATTAGCGAGGTGCTACTGCCCGCCTTCGAGAAGCATTACGGTTTAAAGCGCTCTGCGCCGGAAATCGAATTTTTCACCGAGCACGATGCCGCAGACGTCGAGCATAGCAGCCGTCAGCGCGATCTATGTGCGAAGTACATCGATACCCCGGAGCTCGAGGCCCGCGCGCTGACAGTCGCGCAGCAGCTTTGTGAACTGCGATGGGCTTCGATTACGGATCTTTATCGGTCCGAGGTGCTCGGCGAGAAGGAGCTTCTCCCGCCCGGCGTCGAGCGCGCCGGCGCCGCCGCATCGGCCTGATACCGGTTTGCAAAGTTGCTTCCCATTTCGACCCGCGTGCAGGTAGCAGCCGTCGAGAATGGCTCACGCTGGTAGTTCCGCTTGCGGCCGTGCGTTGATCGTCGGCGGCTCGATCGGCGGCCTGTTTGCCGCGCTGATTCTTCGGCGAAGCGGATGGGAGGCTGAGGTCTTCGAGCGCAGCACGGGTCAGCTTGCGGCGCGCGGCGCCGGAATCGTAACGCATCCCGCTCTGATACACGCGCTCGAGATTTCCGGTGCGATGCCGGCCGCGTCGGTCGGCGTGGAAATCGATGAGCGCATGATTATCGATTGCGCGGGCGCGCCGATCCGGCACATGCGGCTGCGGCAAATCGTGACGTCATGGACCTACCTGTACGACATCTTGCGCTCCGCGTTGCCAGCCGACTGCTACCGCAGCGGCCATTCGCTCACCGGATTCGAACAGACCGCGCTCGGTGTAAGTGCAAGTTTTTCGAATGGCGAAAGCGCGAGCGGCGATCTTTTGATCGCCGCCGACGGCATCGGCTCGACCGTCCGCGCGCTGCTGATGCCGAATCTCAGCCCGGCTTACGCCGGTTACATCGCGTGGCGAGGATTGGTGAAGGAATCCGCATTGTCGGCCGACACTCATCGCCTGCTTGCGGATCGATTCACGCTTAACCTGCCGCCCCACGAGGAGATTCTCGGCTATCCGGTCGCCGGACCCGACAATTCATTGCGCGCCGGAGAGCGGTACTACAACTTCGTCTGGTATCGCCCGGCGGATTCGCGCAAGCTTTCGGCGCTGCTCATCGATCGTGAAGGAGTTCAGCACGCGACCTCGCTTCCGCCCGGCGCGGTGCGCGAAGAGACCTTGGAAAAGATGCGGCGCGACGCCGATCGATGCCTTGCGCCCTGCTTCGCCGAAGTGGTGCGCGCGGCGCCGCATCCGTTCATCCAGGCGATTCACGAACTTGAATCACCGCGTCTGGTCTTTGGCCGTGTGGTGCTGATCGGCGATGCGGCGTTTCTCGCACGTCCGCATGTCGGGATGGGAGTGACGAAGGCGGCGGGCGATGCGGTGGCGCTCGGCGATGCGCTCGCGGCCGATCCCGATCATCTCGATGATTCGCTGACTCGTTTCGAGCGCGCACGTCTCGAGTACGGGACAAAAATCGTCGAGCGCAGCCGGCATCTCGGGCAATTGATACTTGATGCCGATGCGCCCGATTCCGTCGCTGACGAGATAATTCGATGGACCGCCGCGACGATCGATCTCTAAGGTGGCGAACGCGGCGACCCGACTAAAAACTACTTCAGCAACGGGACAAATTTTTGCCGAAACTTGGCGATCTTCGGATCGATCACAACCTGGCAGTACGGCGCGAATGGGTTCGTTCTGAAGTACTCGCGATGATACCCTTCCGCTTCGTAGAAAGCTTCCAGCGGAATCACTTCGGTTACAATCGGGCGGCCGGGAAATGCCTCACTCAATGAACTGATAAACGCTTCGGCCTCTTTCTTCTGCGCTTGCGAGGTATACAGGATCACCGAGCGATACGCGGTACCGACATCGGCGCCCTGACGATTCAATGTCGTCGGATCGTGAGTGGCAAAAAATACCTGCAGCAAATCACGGTAGCTGATCACGCGCGGATCGTATTCGACGCGAACCACCTCGGCATGTCCGGTCTCTCCCGTGCAGACCTGCCTGTAGGTCGGGTTTGCGACACTTCCGCCAGCATAACCCGGCGTGACCTTGGCGACACCTTTCACCAGTTCGAACACGGCCTCGGTACACCAGAAGCATCCGCCGCCGAAGACCGCAATCTCGGTTTCCTGAGTCATGGCGAGAACCCGTCATTAGGATGAGAAGACCGCCAAATTATGACATGGTCAGTAGTCTTAGGCGAAGAGCCATCAAAACGTAAGCCCGGCGCGATACTGCCCGGACAGGCGGGTTAAACTTGCAGGATCAAGCGGCAGCGCGCGAACCAACCGCATACGATCAGAGAATCACCGGAGCGGCGCAGAAGAAGCTGATCGCCGCCGGCCTGATCGGAAACGTGCTCGAATGGTACGACTTCTCGATTTACGGCTACTTCGCTTCCTCGATCGGCGAACACTTTTTTCCGTCGCACAATCCGACCACCTCGTTGCTTGCGGCGTTCGGTGTCTTCAGCGCAGGCTTTCTCACCCGGCCGCTCGGCGCGATCTTCTTCGGCTACATCGCGGATCGCTACACGCGCGAGCGCGCCCTGATGTTTTCGATTCTTGCGATGGCCGCGCCGACGTTCGTCACCGGGCTGATGCCGGGTTATCAGCGCATCGGCGTCGCGGCATCGATCATGATGGTGATGCTGCGGTTGATCCAGGGGCTCTCGGCGGGCGGAGAATACACCACCTCGATCGTCTTTTTGGCGGAGCGTTCCGTCCATCATCACCGCGGCGTAACGGCATCGGTCGGCCTCTTCGGCAGCATCGCGGGCGGGATGCTTGGGTCAGGCGTCGGCGTCGCACTCGGCCTGCTGATGCCCGTCGCGCAGGTGAACGCGTGGGGATGGCGGCTGCCGTTTTTGTTCGGCATCGTGCTGGCACTGGTTGGAGTGCTGCTGCGGAGCGCGGTGCAGCATACGGCCGTTCTGCCAAACCGTTCGGGCGTAACGATTCGGCGCGTGCTGATGGCGCAATGGTTCGCGGTGGTGCGCGTGGTCGGCTTCGAGATTCTCGAAGCGGTCGGCTTCTACACGACCTTCATTTATCTGCCGACCTACCTGATTGAGGTCGTACATATGCCGGCGCATGCCGCGTTCGCGATCAACACCATCAGCATGGGCTTCGTTCTGATCGTTATCCTGGTTGCCGGAACGCTTTCTGATCGATTCGGCCGGAAACCCGTGATGCTCACCGCCGCCGTCCTGGGAGTCCTGTTTGCATGGCCGCTGTTTCGATTGCTCCATTACGGCAGCTTCGCGCCTGCATTGCTCGGCGAGATGGGACTGGCGGCGATCGTCGGAGGCTACGAGGGCGCGACGCCGGCCGCGGTAGCCGAAGCATTTCCGGCGAGCATGCGCGGCACGGGAGTCGGCGTCGGGTTCAACCTCGCGATGACGCTGTTCGGCGGCACGACGCCGTTCGTCGCGACGTTTCTGATCGAGCATACGCAGAGCGCGATGGCGCCCGCGGTCTACTTGATCTGCGCGGCGGCATTCTCGGGACTCGTCGCCATCACGCTGCCCGAGCGCTCTCAGATACCGCTCGACATCTAATCACGAGCCGCAAAAGCGTCGTTTTCTGATCGCGCCGGCCGCGTGTTATGAAAGCGGCAACGGGAGGCTTCCATGAGTGAGCGCGACTCGAAGGAACTCGCATTCCTCTATTTTCCCGGCGATTACCGGTGGTCGATGGGACTCATGCTGGCGTTGGGCACCGCGCCCTGGGGCGGCGCGGAGATTGACGAGATCAATCGCGTCGGGCAGCGCTTGCGGGACAAGCTCGGTGACGATCGCGCATGGGTTGCGGAGTGGACGCGCATGGCGCGTCTCGTCGAGCATCGCGGACGCGCTTCGAATCATGATCGCACGCGCGCCGCATGCCTGCTTCGCGCGGCGCACTACTACCATATTGGCGAGCGCTTCCTGCAGCCGAAGACCGAAGATGGATTGGCCGATTACCGCCGCGGCGTCGAATGCTTCAAAGAGGCGGCGCGCCTGATTCGCCATACGCGGATCGAGCCCGTCGAAATTCCCTACGAGGGCAAAAGCCTGCCGGGACTGCTGGTGCATGCGGAAACGACCGCGCCGCGCGCGCCCGCAATGGTCTTCTTCGACGGTCTCGATGTCACCAAGGAGATTCAATATTTTCACGGCGTGCCGGAGATGGCGGCACGCGGCATCGCGTGCCTGATCGTCGACGGTCCCGGCAATGGCGAGGCGATTCGTTTCCGCGGGATGCCGCTTCATCATGAGACCGAACGCTACGCGCGCGCGGCGTATGATTTTATTGCCGGGCGCAGCGAGTTCGATGCGCAGCGAATCGGCGTGATGGGCATCAGCCTCGGCGGCTATTACGCGCCGCGCGCCGCCGCGATGGAGCCGCGCTTCGCATGCTGCGTCGCGTGGGGCGCGCAGTGGGACTACCACGCGATCTGGAAGGAGCGTCTGGAACGCATCGCGCAGCAGCAGGCCGTCGCGTTGTCGGTGGCCGCGGACCATCTGCTCTGGATCCTCGATGCGCGCACGCCCGCGGAGGCATTGAAGAAGCTCGAAGGGTTTCGGCTCGATGGCGTCGCGCAGAAAATACGCTGTCCGTTTCTGCTGGTCCACGGCGAGCGCGACGCGCAAATTCCGCTGGAATCGGCGCGGCGGCTTTACGATGCGGTCGGATCAGCGCGAAAAACCCTGAAGATTTTCACCGCCGAAGAGGGCGGTTATCATCATTGCCAGGTCGACAACGCGACCATCGGCGTCGACGCGATTTGCGACTGGCTCGAAGAGGTCCTGCAGCCCGCGGCCGCGCTCTGATGGCATATTAAGAATCGTCGTTCGCGTTTGCGATCGCCTTCCAGCGCGGCTCCGGCGCAGCCAGCCAGCACGCGATGGTTTCGGCCGGCACGGTCTTCCACTGTCGCGGTTTCCAGGCTTCGGTCAAATAATCCATGTCCGCGTAGTATTCCGTCGCGGCGCCGCATGGCGTCTTGAAGTACCAGAAGTAGTTCGATCCAATCACATGACGGCCCGGCCCGAACTCAGTCTCCCAGCCCTTCTGGTTCATCGCCATCCCGGCCATCATGACTTCGTGAAAATCGCCCACTTCGAACGCGACATGATGGGCTCCCGGTTTTGCGCCGTTGAGCAGGAAGAGCGTGTGATGCTGCGGCGCTTTGCGCGCGCGCATGAAGGTGCCGACGTTCACATATGCGTCGGAGAGCAGGAATCCGAGGCGCTTCATATAGAAATCGGAGGCTTCCTGCAGATTCGGCGCGAAGAACACGACGTGCCCGAGATGACGAATCGTGACGCGCGTCGAGAAATTCGCGCGCCGATCGATCCGATGAACCTCGCCGGGAAGATTGACCGCCGGCGTCGCGCTGACCGGCAGCGCGACGGCGCGGCTCACACGAAAGGCGATTGCGTAGCCGGTCGCGTCGGTTGAGTGCAGCGTGCCGTCGGGATCTCGCGTGACCTTGCGATCCTTTTCCAGCTCCGCCCCGATCGCATCGAGGTTCTCCTTCGATGCAACGCCCCAGATTACCTCGCGGATCGTCGGGCCCGACACGACCGCCGGCGCGAGCCCCGCATCGCGCTCCAAGCGCACCTCGATCTCGCCATTGTCGAGGGTGTTGAACCTGAGGCCGGCTGCGCTGCGCTCGATCTCATTGAGTCCCCAATCGGAGAAAAAGCGGCGTGCGGCGTCGAGGTCAGTGACCCCGAAGCGCAGCGCATCGATTCCGACGATATCCATCTTGCGCTTGCCTCCTCAGTAAGTCGGATCGTTGCAATCCAGTCCGAGCGCGATACGTCCGAACTGCAGGCCATTGCTGTCCCAGCGCAGCGCAACGTGCGCGTTGAGCGCATGGATGTCGCGGAACGCGCGCTGGATCGGAAATTCTTCGAACAGACCGTGCGCGCCGCTGGCCTGATGCACCACGTCGACGGCTCTCATCGAGGAGAGCGCCGCGTAGGCGAGATCGCGACGATAGCGGGTGCGCTTTTCGTAATCGAAGCTCTCGCCGGCGCGCGCCACGCGGTTGATCTCCTCGGCGTCGCGCAGGATCAACTCATTCGCGGCATCGACTAGCACGGCGCCCTCCGCAACCCGGAGTTGCAGCGTGGCCGATTCGGAAGCGCGCTGGCCGGTCAACGATATCTGCCTGCTCGCGCGCGCCGTGAACTGCTCAATCACCCCGCGCGCGATGCCGATCGCGGGCGCGCAGATGTTGTATGGAAACACGGCGTATACCGGCAGGCGATAGATGTGGCTCGGATTCACCGCGCTGCCCGGCGTCGGTCCGCCCTTGAGCATCCGCAGCGGCAGCGTGCGATGCTCGGGCACGAACGCGCCGTCGATCTGGACATCTTTGCTGCCGGTTGCGCGCAGGCCGCCGACGAACCAGGTATCGATCACTTCGTAATCGCGCTTCGGCACCAGGCAAAGCAGGTTGTCGCGTCCGCCCGCGCCCGTGTCGAGTGGGGCGACGATCAGATTCCAGTCGGCAGCATCGACACCGCTCGAAAACTTCCATCGCCCCGAAATCCTGTACCCGCCATCGACCGGTTCGAGTTGCCCTTTCTCGGGAACCAGCGCGCTCGCGAGCAACGCGTTGCGGTTCTCGCCCCAGACTTCTTCCTGCGCGCGCAGCGGATACATCCCGAGAATCCAGCTATGACAGGCGGTGACGCTGAAGACCCATGCGCTGGAGCCGCATCCGCGGCCGAGCTCGGCGGCGATCCTGACCTGCGGGGGTCCGTAGTCCAGCTCGTAACCGCCGAACCGTTTGGGCTGGAAAATCTTGAAAAAGTCCGCCTCGATGAAATCGCGAATGGTCTCGTCCGGGATGCGCCGTAATTCTTCCGCGCCGGGCGCCCGCTTCAGCAGATCGGCCACCATCTCGCGAGCGCGCTCCACCAGGGTATCCAGAATTGCCGCGCTGTCGATTCCTTTGGATTCTGCCGCTCTGGTCACCAAGCTTGTCTACCTTTGGAAATATTAGAATAGGCCCTAGCTAAAAGAGGCCTCCGAAGCAAACCTGCATCGGAACGAGATCAGCCGGATAACTTCGCGCGCATCGCGGCCGTCGCCACTTCGTCAATCTCCAGCGTCTCGGGATCTATTATGACGCCGTAGTCCCGTGCGGCGCTTTCGATCGAGACGTAGCCGTCGGCGACGTCCTGCGCCACCACTGCGATCGGCCGCTCATGTGGCGCGCCGTAACCCGCGCCCCCGCTCTGTTCGAGGCGGAAGATCGTGCCCGCGTTGAGGGAACGCGTCACCATGATATCGAGTTGCTCCGGTTCGCCGGGGCCTGCCTCAAGCAACGCACGCGAAGTCATCGGCCCCGTGCCGCGTTGGATACCCGAGACCCCGAAGCGATGGTTCGAGTGGCGCACGGTCAGCGTGCAAGGGGTCTTCACCTGGTATTCGCGGATGAAGCCGATTCCGCCGCGGTACGTTCCCGCGCCCGCCGAATCGCGGCGGACATCGAAGCGCCGGACCGTCACAGGATATTCGCTCTCCAGCACCTCGATCGGCGTGCTGGGGGTAAAGTGATTCATGGCCATGATGATCGAAGCGCCGTCATGCGTGGGCGTCGCGCCGAGCCCCGTGCTCATCAGCTCGTATTGGACGTCCGGATGTCCGCCGCGCGCCTCGGGATAGCCGATCGCGATCGCGCCGCCGCCCAGCCCGGACGGCGCAACCGCACGCGCTGGATTGAAATGGCCGAGCGCGGCCATCAGGCAGTTGTAGACCACATGCATGGTCGGCACGTAATTGTTGACCGTGGCCGGACGGCGTGGGCTCACGACCTTGCCCTCCGGAATTACGAAATCGATCGGCTCGAGCAGCCCCGCGTTGACGGGCAGCTCAGGATCCGCCGCCGCGACGAACGCGACCAGAGAGATCGCGCGCGTGGTTACGGAGTTGAGATTAACCGGACCGAGCGTCTGCGGATCGCAACCAGAAAAATCCAGCGTGATCCGATCGCGGCGCTTGATGACGCGTACATGAATCCGCACCGGGAGTTCGCGATTCGCGCCGTCGTGATCGAGCAAGCCTTCTGCAGCGCTCTCGCCGTCGGCCCATCGCGCGATCGCGGCTCGGGCGCGTGATGCCGTTGTTCGGAGCAGCTCGTCCATCGCGGCGGCGATCAGATCGGCGCCGTATTCGTCCGCGAGCGCCGCAAGCCGCTCCGCGCCGAGCCGGGTGCATCCGGCCTGTCCGCGCAGATCGCCGATCACGATCTCCGGGATACGGCTGTTGCTGCGGATAATGTCCTCGATCGCTTCGTCAACTCCGGCCGCCGTCATGTAGCGCACCGGCGGAAGCAATAGACCGTCATGGAAGATCTCGCGCGCGGCGGCTCCCGAGGAACCCGGCACGATTCCGCCCACATCCGCTTTGTGTGCGACGCTCACGGCAAATGCGATGCGTCTTCCACCATGGAACACCGGCGTGACGACGACGACATCCGGCACGTGCGAATTACCACCGCGATAGGGGTCGTTCACGATGAACGTATCGCCGGGACGTAGCCCATCGGCGCCGAACCTCTCAATCACGCTTTCGACCGCATGGCCGTAGACCAGCGAATGGTATTGCAGGCCGCCGCTGATCATCACGATCCGACCGTCGGCATCGAGCAACCCCGCCGTGCCATCCTGCGACTCGCGCAATACCGGAGAGTAGCCGCTGTGGTACAGCGCGTGCTCCATCGTGGCGCCGACTTCGGCGAGTCGGCTCAGGATGACCTCCGCGCTGATCGGATCGATTTTCATCGTCATGCTCCGGTGTCGACGACCAATGTACCCGAGCGATCCACCGTCGCGCGCTGGCCCGGCCAGATGACGCTGGTTGAATCGAACTGCTCGACAATCGCCGGGCCGACGAGCTCATCGCCCTGCAACAGCTTGTCCCGTTGATACACCCGGGCGCTCAGGAAACGGGCTTCATCGGGCGAGAAAAGCGCGCGCTCACCGGCCAGCGCGCGCGTGGTCCCGACGCCGTCGGCCGAAGGCAGCGTCGTGCGCGCGAAGCGCGGCAGCGGCGCTTCGCTGACGATCCGAAACGTCACGATTTCCGCCGGCTCCTGCGGCGCCGACTGGCCGTAGACGCGCTTATGAATCGCGTCGAAGTTCGCGCGGATCGCGGCGCGATCCGAATCGACCAGCGCGCGATTCGGACAGGTAATCGCAAGCTGATAACCCTGATGCTGGTAGCGAAGATCGATCTCGCGGCGAAGGCTGAGCGCGGTTTCGGGAATCGCCTCTTCGCGCGCGTCGGCTCGCGCCTGGGCTTCGAGCGCGCCGAAGATCTCCATCATCCGCGCGACCGGAAAACTGTCGAGCATCCCGACCGCAGAACGCAGATAGATGTGCCGGACGCTCGCGCCAAGCAGGCCGGCCGCGCTCAGAAGTCCGGGCCGCGACGGAATCAGAACGCGCGGGATATGCAGCTCGCGAGCGAGGTAGGCCGCGTGGATCGGCCCCGCGCCGCCGAACGCGACCAGCGCAAAGCGCCGCGGATCCTGTCCCTGATCGTAGAGCGCGAGGCGCAGATCGATTGCCATCTGATTGTTCACGATCCGAATTATACCGGCGGCCGCCGCGAGCGGATCGAGCCGTAACTTCGCGGCCAGCCGTCCCATCGCCTCGCGCGCCGCGTCGATATCCAGCGTCATGCGCCCGCCCAACAGGCTCCCGATGCCCAGCGCGCCGAGCAGCAGGTTCGCATCGGTCACCGTCGGCTCGGTTCCTCCGCGCCCGTAGCACGCCGGACCCGGCATCGCGCCGGCGCTCTCGGGGCCGACCTTGAGCAGTCCGTCCGGGCCGACCCGCGCGATCGTGCCGCCGCCCGCGCCGAGCGTCCGCAGCTTGAGCATCGGGATGCCGATATCCTGCCCCGCGATCTGTCCTTCGCTGCTCTGCTCGGCGCGCCCGTCGACGATCACGCCGATATCGGTGCTTGTGCCGCCCATGTCGAAGGTAACTGCGTGCGACGTTCCGCATTGACCGGCGATCTCGATCCCGCCGACGACGCCGGCCGATGGCCCGGAGAGCAGCGTCTGGGTCGGATAGCGCGCCCCGATGTTCATGCGCATCAGGCCGCCGTTGGATTGCATCAGGTAGACCTGCGGCGTCGTCACGCCGCGCCGTTTAAGCCGCGCGCCGAGTTCGAGCAGGTAGCGCTCGATCACCGGACCGACGTAGGCATCGACGACCGTGGTCGACAGGCGCGGATATTCACGGATCGCGGGCAGCACGCGCGCGGAGAGCGAGACGCGAATCTCGGGCGCCTCCTCCGCGATGATCGCGGCGGTGCGCTCCTCATGATCAGGATTCAGAAAGCTGAAGAGGTAGCAGACTGCCATCGAAACCACGCCGCGATCGCGGAGCTTGCGGACGGCGGCGCGCACCTCGGCTTCATCGAGCGGCGTCAAAACCTTGCCTTCGGAATCGACGCGCTCGCTGATCTCGCAGGTGAGTCGCTGCGGCACGAGCATCGGAGGCTTCTGAAAAAACGGATCGAGCAGCGCGCGCACGCTGTCGGGGCGAATCCAGCCGCGCGCCTCGTAGATCGCGCGAAAGCCGCGCGTAATCAGCAGCCCGGCGCGGACCCCCTTCCCCTCAAGCATCGTGTTGGTTGCGACCGTGGTGCCGTGCGCGACCAGTTGCACGTCGTCCGGCGCGATGCCGGCGGCGAATAATTCGTCGAGCGCGGCGACGACCGCCTGCGACGGATCGGACGGCGTCGACGGAACCTTGGTGACGAAAATCCGCCCGCTGCCCGCTTCCACCGCGATCAGGTCGGTGAACGTGCCTCCGCAATCGATTCCAACCAGATATTGATTCACGAACCCAAAGCGCCGCTCAGCCAACGGCCGTTTACAAACTGCCACGCTGCCGGTCGCAGTCGCAACCGCGATTGACCGAATTTTGTAGAATCACTATGTTGCCCAAGTTTCCGCGGAGGCGGAAAATCCGGATCGAACCACGGTGAACAGCATGGAACAGCTCAGCTTTGGAGTTTTCGACCACATCGAGCGCACCAGCGGTGCTCCGAACCTGCAGACGCTCTACCAGGAACGGCTGAAGCTGATGGAAGATTACGACCGTGCCGGGATCTTCTGCTTCCACGTCGCGCAGCATCATGCGACCCCGCTCGGGATGGCCCCGTCGCCGAACATCTTTCTCTCGGCTGCGGCCGAGCATACGAAGCGCCTCCATTTCGGTCCGCTGGTTTACCTGCTGCCGTTTTACCAGCCGCTGCGGCTGATCGAAGAGATCTGCATGCTCGACCACCTGAGCGGCGGACGTCTCGAGGTTGGCGTCGGACGCGGCGTGTCGCCGTTCGAGCTCGGTCTGCATCGCATCCCGTTTTACGAGGCGCGCAATATTTTCCACGAAGCGCTCGAAGTGCTGCATCGTGGGCTGACCAACGATCGGCTCTCATTCAGCGGCAAGTACTATCATTATGAAAACGTGCCGATGGAGCTGCGGCCGCTGCAGCAACCGCATCCCGATTTCTGGTATGGCACGCTCAACGAAGAGACCACGATGTACGCGGCGAAGCGCGGGATGCACGTGGTGACGCTGGGGCCGACTGAGATGGCGGCGAAGGTGGTTGCGGCCTATCGCGCGACCTGGAAGCCGAACAACCCGGAGAATCTGAACCCGCACGTCAAGTCGCCCAAGATCGGCGTGCAGCGCCATGTGTTTATCGCCGATACCGACAAGGAGGCCGACCGCATCGGCCGCTCGGCATTTAAGGTCTTCTTCCACAACATCCAGAAGCTTTGGAACGATTTCGGCACCTTCACCGCGGTTTTTCCGAACGATTACGACAAGGTCGTGGAGGCGGGTGCGTTCGTCGTCGGCTCGCCGTCGAAGGTGCGCGATGAGCTGGCGCGTGCGGCCGAGATCACGAAGACCAATTATTTGGTGCAGGTCTTCTCGTGGGGCGATTTGACCGGCGATCAGTCGCGCAAGTCGTTCGATCTGTTCGCGTCGCGCGTGATGCCGGAGCTGCAGAAGATTTCGCTCGCCGCCTAAGCGTTGCGATAACGGATCGGATCGGTTAGTCCGGCTTCGGCAAAGCCCTTGAGGCGCAGCCGGCACGAGTCGCATCGTCCGCACGCCTCGCCCGCCGGCGACGGATCATAGCAGCTCGAGGTCAGCGAGTAATCGACGCCGAGCGCGGCGCCGGTGCGAATGATCCCGGCCTTGGTGAGATCGATCAACGGCGTGTGAATGGTCAGCCGATGACCTTCGACGCCGGCCTTGGTCGCAAGATTCGCCATCCGCTCGTATGCCGCGATGTATTCCGGGCGGCAATCCGGATAGCCGCTGTAGTCAAGCGCGTTGACGCCGATATAGATGTCGTTCGCGCCAAGCACTTCGGCGTAGGCCAGACCGAACGAAAGAAAGATCGTGTTGCGCGCCGGTACGTAAGTGATCGGAATCTCATGCGCGATCTCGCCGAGCGGACGATCCTTGGGCACCGGAATGTCGGCGGTAAGCGCCGAACCGCCGAACACCCGCAGATCGATGTCGACAATCACATGGCGCGCCGCGCCCAGCCGTGCGGCAACGCGGCGGGCCGCCTCGACCTCGATCTGATGGCGCTGGCCGTAACGGAAGGTGAGCGCGCTCGCTTCGAAGCCGTCGCGCCGCGCAATCGCGAACGTCGTGGTCGAATCGATTCCGCCGCTAAGCAGGACGACGGCTCGCGGCAATTCGGACACTGTTCGCGGCTCCTCTGGCGGTTCTCACCCGCTTGGTTTTAGCTGGAGCGCCGGTTTCGATCTCATCGATGAAGCCGAGCACGGCGCGATTGAACTCCTGCGGCTGCTCGACGTAACTCGCGTGCCCGACGCCGGCAATCTCAACTAGGCGCGCGCCCTTGATGAGCCTTGCGGTCTTGCGGCCGGCGGCCGGCGGTATGACCCGGTCGAGCTCGCCGACGAGCACCATCGTCGGGACGCGAATCGCGCCGACCTCCTTCCGAACGTCGAAAGCGCCGAGCCCCTCGTTGAAAGCCTGCGTGTAGGCATCGCGATCGTTCGCGGCGAGCATCTCGCAGAACCATTCATGCACTGCTGGTCGAACGTGCGCCGCGAGCGCCTGTCCGGCGACGAGATGCGCGTATTGCACCATCGACTTCGTCTTGAGCGTGCGAAGCCGCGATTCGCGAACGCGCGCCGGGATGCTCGAGACGCTCGCAGTGTGACACAGCACCAGGCTGCGAAGCAGGTCGGGGCGGCGAAGCGCGAAGACCTGGCCGATATAGCCGCCGAGCGATGTCCCGACGTAATGAATCGGCGCGATGCCAAGCTTTTCGACCATCGCGATTAGATCGTCGGCAAAGCGATCGAGCGCGTAGGAGCCGGGCGCGGTCGGTTTCGACGATTGCCCGAACCCGCGCAGGTCCACCGCGATAACCCGGTGATGCTCGGCGAAGACATTGAGCTGATTGATCCAGACATCGCCGCGGCATCCGATGCCGTGCACGAGCACGATCGCCGGGCCGCTGCCCGCGTCGTGGAAATTCAGCGCAACTTCGCCGACTTCAACCTGCGGCATCGTCATCCACCCGTCGATCAGCGGCCCGGGACGCGCATATCCTCGGGGACGATCGCGCCGTCCTTCACGATCAGCTCGTCGTCGAGATACAGCGTGCAGTTGCGCATCGGGAGATCGAGATGACACGCGGTGTTGTTGGCGCCGCCAAGCTCGGTATTCGGGCCGGTCGAGAACAACACATTGCCATAAAAAGCGCGCCCTTCCATCCCGATGCCGCCGACGCCCTGTGCATGACAGGTCCAGTTGGCGCGCTCGTTGAGGCCCCATCCGATGTGCGAGATGCCGTAAGCCTGCGGATCGCGATAGCTCGCCATGTAATCGCGCAGCAGCTCGGCGTCGAGGCCGCCCTTGATGTCAACGATGCGCCCGTCGCGGATTGTGAAATCGATCGGATCGCGCACGTAGCTTGCGAAGGGGTAGATGATATCGCCGCGATCCATGACCACGCGGCCGTTGACCTGAGTCTCGCCGGCGCCGGTGAAGGCGAACCCGCTCGGCCAATGGTCCCAGCGTCCGGGCGTGTCGGTGTACCCGTACTCGCACATCGCGGGGAACTTGCCGAGCTTGTAGGTGACGTCAGTGCCGGCGTGGTTCGTGAAGCGCAGCTCGTGGCCATTGGCGAGACGCCGCTCTGCCGCTTCGACGCGCTCGCGCAGGTCGGGGGTCGGAAAGAGCCGGGCGAGGACTTCAGGTGGTTCGACGCAGAGCAGGATGCGCGCGCCCGCCTTTTGGATTTCGAGCTGCTCCTTCGAGAACAGCAAGAACACCAGGTCGATCACCAGGTCGGCGCTCTTGAGCGCCTCGATCGCCGGACGGTTCCCGGCCAGCGCCGCCGCGCCGCTGAAACCCAGCACCTCGGCGCCCTTGCCCGGAAGCAGCGACAGATTGAACACCTGCGCATCGAGATCGCGCGCCGCCATCATGAAGGCATTAGCATATTCAGTCCGCCGCTCGGCTTCCGACAGGACCGCGACGGTCTGCCCTGGTTTAACCTGACAAAGCTCGAGTTCGCGACGAAACAACGACACCAATTCGGCTGAGTTCAGCGACATAGACATCTCCTTGCGGCGTCCACGGCGTCTGCGGCCGGACTGTGGTTCTCAACGGCCCTTTTGGATAGTACAGCTTTTCGTGTTCGATACCCAAAGCAACTGGATATGCCGATTCGAACGGTGGTAGCCTGCCGATCAATCCATTGGAGGCGGCACTTATGGCCGAGCAAGCGCCGCGATTGCGCGCACATCTGGATCATATCGAATTGAACTCGCCCGAGCCGGCGGTTCTGGCCGAGTTCTATCAGCGGGCGCTCGATATGGAAATCGAGCAAATCGCCGCCGATCGATGGCTGTGTCACGCGCCGCGGCGGCGTCTGCTGATTGCGAAAGGCGCGACCAGGACCATCGCGTTCGGAGCGTATGCCGTCGAGGATTCCGGGCTGCTTGCGACGGTTCGCGATTTCGCCGCGCGGCGCGGGGCCGCGATCGAACCCTCGCCGACACCGCTGTTTGCCGATAACGCGTTCGCGGTCGTTGATCCCGATGGACATCGGATCGTGCTCGGCGTGCCGACCGGGCAGCACGGATCGAAAGAGAAGAAAGTCCTGCCCGCACGCCTGCAGCATCTGGTGTTCGGCAGCGACGACGTCCAACGCATCGCCGATTTCTACGAACATACGCTCGGCTTCACGGTAAGCGATCGCGTATTCGACAAGCACGGCCGGCTGACGAACTGTTTCTTCCGCGCCGACCGCGGCGACCATCATGTCCTCGCGATCTTTCCAGCGACCGAGAAGAAGCTTGATCATCATTGTTACGAATCGATCGACTGGGGTTCAATTCGCGACTGGTCGGATCAGCTTTCGAGCCGCGGCATTCCAATCGCCTGGGGTCCCGGCCGCCACGGACCAGGCGCGAACCTGTTCATCATGGTGCGCGATCCCGACGGCAACTGGGTCGAAATCTCCGCTGAACTTGAGCAGGTCGATGCGGCGCGTCCGGCGGGCGTTTGGCAAAGCGGACCCGAAGTCGCGAATCGATGGGGCCAGCCGCGCCTCAGCGTTTAGGTGAATTCGATGCGCAAGGAATTCAGGATCCCCGAGCTGGGCGAGCCGATCAGCCATTACACGCACGCCGTGCAGTTCGGCGACCTGGTGTTTGTTTCTGGCATCGTGGCGCGCGGCGAGCATGGCGAGCTGATTGGCGGCGACGATCCTGCTGCTCAGACGCGGCAAATCTTCAGGAACATGGAACGCGTGCTCAAGGCGATCGGAGCAAGCTTCGCCGACGTGTTGAAGGTGACGGTGTTTCTGACCGACGTGAACGATCGCGAAAAGATCAATCCGATCCGGCAGGAATACTTCGGTGCAGCGCGGCCGGCAAGCACGCTCGTTCAGATCGGCCGCCTCGCGCTGCCCGGCGCGCGCGTCGAAATCGAGTTCGTGGTGGGCCTGCCGCAGAAGTGATTCAGAACCGATGAACAGCCTGGATTCTATCCGTACCGACGTCGTCGGCAGCCTGCTCCGGCCACAAGCCCTGAAAGCCGCGCGCACGCAGTTCGACGAAGGACGCATCAACCGCGAGGAACTGGCGAAGATTGAAGATGCGGCGGTCCGCGATGCGATCGCGATGCAGGAGGCGATCGGCCTCGAGGTCATCAGCGACGGCGAGTTCCGTCGCCTGAATTTCCAGGACAGCTTCGGCGAGTCGGTCGGCGGTTATGACTCAGCGCCGGCGACGCTGAAACTTCACGAAGCGCGCGCGGCCGGCGGGAAGCCGCTTTCGCGCCACGACCTGCCGTTCGATCACGAGCCGGCCAAGGGCACGCCGGTGGTGCAGCGCCAGCGCGTTATCGAACGGATCTTCCTCAAGCGCAACCTGCCGCTCGAAGAGTATCGATTCGCCGCACGCCACGCGCATCGCCCGCTCAAGGTTTCGCTGATCGGCCCGGATCGAATTGCTCAGCGCTTCGATCATCGAAACTCGACTGCGATCTACCCCACCGTCGATGCGTTCGTTGCCGACGTGGTGCGCATCGAGCGACATATCGTGCAGAGCCTGGTCGACGCGGGATGCCGCTACGTGCATATCGACGCGCCCGGCTACACCGCTTATGTCGATGGTCCGTCGCTCGACGCGATGCGCAGGCGCGGCGAAGACCCGGCGGAGAATTTCACGCGCTCGCTCCGCGCCGACAACGAGCTAATCGCCGGCTTCGACGGCATCACCTTCGGGCTCCATCTATGCCGCGGCAATCAGCGCAGCATGTGGCATCGCGAGGGCGCCTACGACTCGATCGCGGAGCGGCTTTTCAACGAACTGAACCATCAGCGCTTTCTGCTCGAGTACGACACGCCGCGGGCCGGATCGTTCGAGCCGCTGCGCTTCGTTCCGAAAGGCAAGGTCATCGTGCTCGGACTCGTGACCACGAAGTTGCCTGAGCTGGAGACCGTCGATTCGCTCAAGCGGCGGATCGACGAGGCCAGCAGGTACATCCCACTCGAACAACTCGCGCTGAGCCCGCAATGCGGGTTCGCATCCGAGTTCGCGGGCAATCTGATCAGCGAGGATGATCAGCGCCGCAAGCTCGAAGTCGTGGTCGAAACCGCGCGCCAGGTCTGGGGCTAGCCGCCCGCCCGTCGAAGATTGTCCTTTTAACCGTCCGGCTTCACCCGCAGCGCGCAAACGTGGTAGCTAACAATCGGATGACGATGCCGCGCCATGCGCGATCGGGTTGAAGGCATTCGATGAGCTCGAAGCCATTGTGGATCACCGAAGCTGACGTCGTCGCCATGCTCGACATGGGCGACGCGATCGATGCGCTCGGCGCCGGCCTCGCGCGCGAATTTCAGGGCCGCGCGCAGAACATGGTCAAGACGCACGTCACCTTCGGCGGCCATGACACGCTCCATGCGGTCGGCGCGGTCTTCCCCGGCGATGGTTTTGTCGGCGCCAAGACCTGGGCGCATACGGAGGGCGGCGCGACTCCGCTTTTTATCCTGCTCGATTCGCACAACGGGTCGCTCAAGGCGATCATTGAGGCGTTTGCGATGGGCCAGCTTCGCACCGCGGCCATCAGCGGTGTCGCGACGCGGTACCTGGCGAAGCCGGACGCATCACGGATGGCGCTGATCGGAACGGGCAAGCAGGCGATGCCGCAGCTTGCCGCGGTCGCCGCCGTGTGCCGCCTGACGGACGTCAAAGTCTTCAGTCCGAATGCGAAGCATCGCGACGACTTCGCCCGACGCGTGCGCGACGAGCTGGAGCTCGATGCGTCCGCGGTGGATTCGGTCGTTGCGGCCGTGGACGGCGCGGATCTGATCACGCTCGTGACCCGCGCGCGCGAGCCGTTTCTCGATTCCGCGATGGTGGCGCGCGGCGCGCATATCAACGCGGTCGGCGCGATCGTGCCGGAACGAATCGAATTCGCGCCGGCGCTGCTCGATCGATGTTCGATGGTCGCCGTCGACAATCTCAGCCAGGTGCAGGAGCTCTCGGCCGAGTTCCGCGAGTTTTATGGACCGGCGGCGAGTGCTCGATGGTCGGCGGTGACGCCGCTATCGCGCCTGGTCGGGGAGAATCGACGACGCGACCCGAGCGCCGACCTCACGCTGTTCAAAGCGATGGGCATGGGCATCTCCGATCTGTCGCTGGCAGTTGAAATCTACCGGCGCGCGATCGAGCGCGGCCTCGGCCGCGAATTTCCACATCCTGAAAAAGTCAAACCACGGCTCAAAACGAGCACAAGGAGCTGACGATGAGCGATCCGCAGGTCAAGTTCGTGGATGTAACCGGCGAGCCAGCGCCAAGCCTTAACCTGTGGCCGTCGGTGGTAATCCCGAAGGAAGACATCGATGCCGAGATTGCGCGGCTGGCCGCGCTGCCGCCGCCGATCAATGGTCGCCGCCGCGCGCTGGTAGTTCATCCTAACGCCGACACCGGCCGCGGACTCGCCCCCGGAATCCAGGTTTCTATCGACGTGCTGAAGCCGGGTGAGAAAACCCGCCCGATTCGCCATAACTCGTCGCAGGTGAATTTCTGCATTCAGGGCGCGGGCCGCTCGATTATCGCCGGCAAGGAGATCATTTTCTCGCAGTATGACGTCTGGAACACGCCCTCCATGGCCGTCTATCAGCATTTCAATGACACGCGCGATCTCCAGGTACGGCTCACCTACAGCAACGCGGCGCTGCTCGAGAAGATGAACATCCATTACGTCGAGGAGGATCCGCCAACGGAGACGGCGCACATCGAAGCGGAGGACAAGAACGATCCGTCGCGTATCAGCCCGTTCGGCACGTTCGCGATCAGCGCTGACGGCGCTCATCTGATGCCGTACGAGAAGCTGATTAGTCCGGACGTGGTGGAATCTCGGCCGCTGCACTGGCCGTGGCGGACGGTGAAGGAGCATCTCGACAAGCTTTCGGCGCTGGGCTCATCCTACGTCGGACGGCGCCTTTACCTGCTCTACAATCCGGTCTCAGGCCGCACTAACGGCACTACGCACAGCTTCTTCGCGACGATGACGATTCGGCCGCCGAACATCGTCGATCGGCCGCATCGCCACGCAGCCGCCGCCATTAACTATTACTTCGCGGGCAGCGGACGCAGCACGGTCGAGGGCAAGATCTATCGATGGAAGGCGGGTGACCTGATGCTCTCCGCGCCGGGCCTTGCAGTCCATAATCACGCCTCGAACGATCAGCCGGTCTACGAGCTGACGATCCAGGACAGCCCGCTGAACATCGCGATGGACTCGCTGCTGTGGCAGGAGAGCCTCAAGGGCCCGATGACGCTGCTCGGATCGCATCGCGGCTTCGAGACCAATCGCTCGAAGGCGGCCTGACCGGCATCGGAGGAAACGGAGCCAATGGGCAACATCCAGCTAAGCCTCGGGATCGGCGACTACTATCACGTGCGTCCGTTATTCGACGGTTCGGTGCAGGTCGAGGGCATCGATTTGATTCACGTCGCCACCGGCACCGAAGAAATTTTCTGGCGCTTCGGCAAGTATCACGAATGGGACGTCTCGGAGATGTCTTTCGCCAACTACAGCGCGCAGCGTTCGCGCGACGACAGCGTGATGGTCGCGATACCGGTGTTTCCGTCGCGCGTCTTCCGCCACTCGGCGATTTATGTCCGCAAATCGAGCGGCATCAGTAAGCCGAAGGACCTGGCCGGCAAGAAAGTCGGCGTGCCCGAATGGGCGCAGACCGCTGGCGTTTACGTCCGCGGCCAGCTCCAGCATCAGGAAGGCTTGAAGCTCGCCGATGTTGAATGGATTCAGTCGGGCGTGAACGAGCCTGGACGCGAAGAGAAATTTACCTACAATTTTCCGCCCGGACTGCGCGTCACGGCGCGCCGCGAGCGCTCGCTCAATGACATGCTGATCGACGGCGAGATCGACGCGATCATCACCGCGCGCACCCCCATCGGCTTCGACCAGGGCCATCCGGAAATCGTTCGGCTCTGGCCCGATTACGACAAGATCGAAGAAGAGTACGGCCTTAAAACCGGCATCTTCCCGATCATGCATCTGATCGCGATTCGCGGCGAGATTTATCGCAAGTACCCGTGGGTCGCGATGAATCTTTACAAGGCGTTCGATGCCGCCAAGAAACTCGCGGTCGAACGCTTTTCGCAGTTCACGATCTCATGGCTGCCGATGGCGTGGCTGCCGCGCGCATTCGAGCGCACCCAGCGGCTGTTCAAGGGCCATGAGTACTGGCCGTACGGAATCGAGCCGAATCGCGTCACGATCGAGGCGTTCCAGCAGTATTTGTATGAACAGGCGATCACGACGCGGCGGCTCACGCCCGAGGATCTGTTCGCGAAGGAGACGCAGAGCTTCGCGCGCATCTAGCCGATGACCGCGAGTTACGCGGCGCGGCGATGGGAGAATCGATCATGAGGCTCAAAGGCAAGACGGCGCTGGTAACCGGCGCCGCATCGGGTATTGGACGTGCGACCGCCAGGTTGTTTGCCGAGAACGGCGCGGCGGTCGCGCTCGCCGATCTGAATGCCGAAGGCGGACGCGAAACCGAGCGGATGATCGCCTCGGCCGGCGGCGCGGCGCACTTCATCCAGGCCGATGTCACGAAAGTGGCTGAGGCGCGCCGCGTAGTCGAGGCGGCGGTCGGCAAGTTCGGCGGCCTCGACATCCTGCTGAACGCGGCCGGCGTCTTTTTGTTCAAGCCGATCGAGGACTGCACCGAAGAAGATTGGGAGCGGGTGCTGGGCGTCGATCTGAAGGCGGTGTTCTTCACCTCGAAATTCGCGATCGCCGCGATGGAGAAGCGGGGCGGCGGCGCGATCGTGAACATCTCGTCGGGATGCGGCCTGATCGGCGTGCCGCTGAACACGATTTATGCGGCTGCGAAGGGCGGAGTGATCGGGATGACCCGCGCGTTCGCCGTCGACTGCGCGGCCAAAAAAATCCGCGTCAACTGCATCTGCCCGGGCGTCATCGATACCCCGATGAGCCGCGGCGCGTTCAAGTCGCTGCCAGACCCCGAGGCCGGCATCAGCGCAAATCTCGCGCGCACGCCGCTCGGCCGCTTCGGGCAACCGGAGGAGATGGCAAACACGATCCTGTTCCTTGCGAGCGACGAGTCGTCGTACTTCACCGGCGCGATCCTCGCGCCCGACGGCGGCATGACCGCGAGCTGACGATCCATCGCGTAGTCCGAACAAAAGCGGCCCTGACCTGAAATTCCCAAAATTCGCGATGCAGGTGGAACGTGAATAGCAAAGCCATCAGGACCATGGACGTTGAACAGCCGGCCGGGCTTGGCGACGCGCGCCCGCAGCCGCAATTCGTTTCCGATGCCATCGCCGACCTGCTCGGCGCGCTTGGCTACGAGTACGTCACGCTCAATCCGGGCTCGAGCTTCCGCGGGCTCCACGACTCGCTGGTCAATTACCATCGCAACCGCAAGCCCAAGGTGATGCTCTGCTCGCACGAGGAGATCGCGGTCGCTTTCGCGCACGGCTATGCGAAGGCGGCGCAGCGGCCGGGGCTCACGATCTGCCACAACCTGGTCGGCCTGATGCACGCCTCGATGGCGATCTACGACGCGTGGTGCGATCGCACGCCGATGCTGATTTTAGGCGGCGCCGGACCGGCCGATCCGAACTGGCGGCGCTGGATCGATTTCACGCATTCCGCACACACGCAAGGCGAGCTGGTGCGCGCGTTCGTCAAATGGGAGGACGAGCCGGCCACGCCTGCCGCCGCAATCGCCTCGATCGCCCGCGGCCATCGGATCGCGATAACGCCGCCGTGCGGGCCGGTGTACATCGCACTCGACAAGATTCTGCAGGAAACCGCGCTCACCGGCCCGCTCGCGATTCCGGACGTTTCGCTGCCGCGCTATGCCGCATCGGCGCCGATCTACGCCGACCCGCAGGCTATCGAGAAGGCCGCCGATGCGCTGCTGAACGCGAAGCTGCCGGTCATCACGGCCGGGAGCCTCGGGTACGATCCGCGGGCAACGCGCGAGATTGTCGCGCTGGTCGAGGCCTGCGGCGCCGCGTACCTCGACACCATGCATCACGTCTCCTTCCCCAGCTCGCATCCGCAGAACCTCAACGGCGACGCGCGCGTGATGAAGGAAGCCGACGTGGTGCTGGCAATCGACGTCCTCGACGTGCCTGACCTGGTCGGGATGTACGGCGACGAGGAGGGCCGCCGCCCGACGAGTGCGCCGGCGGTGACGGTGATCGATCTTTCGCTCAACGATTTCGCGTTTCGCTCATGGTCGCACGTCGGCGGCGATCTCTCGCCGGCCGACATCCGGCTGGTCGCCGATCCGATTGCCGGAATGAGCCAGCTCGTCGAGGCCGTAAGGGCGCGCACGCAGGACGGCAAAGCCGGCGCGCGGGTCAAGTCGAGGATCGAGGAGTTGAGCGCGCGCCATCGATCGCTCCGCGCGCGCCAGGCCGAGGAAGCCGCGGTACGTGCCAAGGAGAGCGGCGTCTCGCGCTCGCGTTTGGTCGACATGACGTGGGAAGCGCTGCGCGGACGCGAATGCGTGCTCTCCGGACGGTCGCTCAAGGGATGGCCCGAAGGGGTGTGGGATTTCAAAGGCGTCGGCGGGTTTTTGGGCGCGAATGTCGGCGGCGGAATCGGCTATGGGCCGGGCGCGGCCGTCGGCGCGGCGCTCGCGACGCACGAGCAGGGCAAGTTTCCGGTCGTCATCCTGGGCGACGGCGACATGGTGATGGCGGCCGGGGCGCTGTGGACGGCGGTCCACTACCGCATTCCGATGCTCGCGATTATCGACAACAATCGGTCGTTCATGAACGACGAGGAGCATCAGCGCAAAATGGCGCGGCATCGCGAGCGCCCACTCGAGAACGCGTGGATCGGCACTGCGATGTTCCATCCCGAGGTCGATTTCGCGACCGTCAGCCGCGGTTTCGGCGCGTGGGCGAAAGGGCCGATCGAGAGCGCGAAGGATTTCGCGCCGGCTTTGCGCGAGGCGATCGCTGAAGTTGACAGGGGCGGCGTCGCGGTGCTCGATGTGCGCACGGTCCGTCCCTGGTAATCGAACGAATTCAAAAAAACACAGCGCCGCCGGATTTCTCCGGCGGCGCTGTTATCCTCCGCCTCCCCAGCGATGCGTCCCACGGCGCATCGCACCCCGCTGTGGGAATCGCTGCTGCCAGATCGGGGCTGGTCAGTTCATCACGCTGCGCGCTGCGACGCCGCCTGACGCGCCGGCGCGAGCTTCTCTAGATGCGCGATGACCTCGTCGGTCGGAATTACGTCGGCGTACTTCTGATGCATGTCGAACAGGTTGATCGCATGCGACGCCTGGCCGCGATCGAAGACGCATTCCTCGGGCACGACAACCTTGTAGTTGAGCGAAAAGGCGTCGACAACCGAGCTTCGAACGCATCCGCTGGTCGTGCATCCGGTGATGATGACGGTGTCGATCTTTTTCTCGATCAAGTAGGCAACCGTGGGGGTGCCAAAAAACGCGCTCGGCTTTTTCTTCGAGATCACAATCTCGCCCGGCGCCGGTTCCAGTTCTTTCACGATCAGAGCGCCCTTGTGACCTTCGATCATCGAAGGATGGTCGGCCTTCGACTGTTTACCCGCCCATCCGCCGACGTCGGCCTTGTCGGTGCGATATTCGGTGAGCGTGTAGAAGACCGGAATCTTCGCGCGGCGCGCGGCCTCCAGCAGCCGCTGATTGTGCTTCACGCCGACCCACGCCTCTTTGCCGCAGCTCATCGGATACTGCTTCACCGATTCCTCGATCGCGTCGCCCTCGCCGGTGAAGGCGTAGGTGACATCGATGATGATCAGCGCGATGTTCGTTCCGAAGCCGGCTTTCTGGCCCATCCCCGCAGCGTCAAAAATCTTGCGATCGCGATCCGTGATGAAGGGATCCCATACTCTCATCGTATTCTCCTTGGCCGCCGCCGCGGCATTAAAGGCTATAGATAGTTCTTGTAATACCAATCGGCGATTTCGCCGCCGGTCGTCAACCAGACGTCCCGATGGCGGGTAATATACTCCAGGGCGCGCACGAAATGCTTGTGCCGATGCGGCACGCTGACGAGGAACGGATGCAGCGCGATCGCCATCACGCGGCCGCTCTTCGCGCCCTCCTCGTAGAGCACGTCGAACTGGTCCTGGATAGCATCGGCGAAGTCCCTGCCGGTCGCACCTTTGCCGACGAAGAACGGGATGTCGTTAATCTCGATCGAGTACGGCACCGAGATCATCGTGCCTGTCTTGACCTTGAACGGATACGGCTGATCGTCGTTGCACCAATCGCAGACGTATTTGACCCCGGCCTCGGCCAGGAGATCGGGAGTGTTGACGGTCTCCGCAAGGCCGGGCCCGAGCCATCCCTTGGGCGCGACGCCCACATGCTTCCGGATGATGTCGCAGGTCTGGTTGATGACGCGGCGCTCATCTTCGTAGCTGAGTCCGGCGAGCAACTGTGAGTTCGTGAGACCGTGGCCCATGAACTCCCAGTTGCGTTTCTTACCCTCCTCGATGATGTTCGGGACGTTCTCGCATACCAGAGCATTGAGAGCGACGGTGCCGCGGATGCCGAAGTGATCGAGGGTATCCATCATGCGCCAGATACCGGTGCGCAGCCCATAATCGCGCCATCCGAAATTCAGCACATCGGGGAAAAACCCCGGTGGCGGATTGGTGCCCACGCCAGGGCCGTCGAACTCGTGCCATTCGATGTTCGGAATCACCCACAGAGCAAGGCGCGCGCCATTCGGCCATTTGATCACTGGCCGCTTCGCCGGCGGCGTGTAATCGTAACGGTTGTGATGCATCGGATGTGCCCTATCCCAAAATCGGCGCTGCGCGTAAGACTCGCTCCCACGCGGCATCGGTCTTAAAGGCCTGAATTACGAGCGGAGCGGTAACATAGCCCGCTCTTTCAAGTCAAGTTTAAGCGGCGATCGGGAGCAAACAGGCATCAGCAACGACGGCAGAAATCAGGGAAAGATCGATCGCGGCCGCAACGCTGCATCAAGTTCGGGAGGCGTTTGCGCAGCCGCCGAATCGGTTCGCGCGTACAGAACCGCGACGTTGTCCCGATAAATGGGCCGCCAATCAGCCCTGCGATCCATCAATTTTACCGCCGCGGCTTCCCGGTCCAAGAGCACGAAATCATGCGGATAGGCTTCAAGTACGCGCGCTGCGCCAGGCCGGTCATGATAGAAATCCTCGAACTCGAGAGCGATTCGCTCCGGGTAAATCATTTCATAGCGGCTGTCGATGAAGACCTGGACCGCAGGCGATTCGTGGAACAGCAGGTAATCGTTCCAGGTGAACTTGCACAGGACATTTCCACGCAGGGAATGCGACTTCATAAACGCGACCGCGCCACTCGGCACAATCTGCGCGGTTTTTATCGGCCCGGAAAAAATTCCGGTCGTCGCGCCGTAAACGACCGCCACCAGCGCAATCGCGCTTTGCGTGATCATCCACGATGCCCGACCGGACGCGGGATCCAGCGGTCGCCGGGTTGGACCGGCGCCCGTCGCGATCGCCAGATGCTTCGCGAACGGCGCCGCACATGCGATCAACGCGATCGGCAGGTTCCGCAGCATCGAGATGGCTTCGGCAATCGCGAGGATCGCGACTGCCAGCAGAGGAAGGTCGCTCGCCCGAGGCGTCCAAATAACGGCCATCGCGAAACAGGCTCCGGTCAGTACAAGCAGGATGTCGAACACGCGCGCTTCAAGGCTCGAACGCCAGACGAATTTCATCGCGGCCGGTAACGGCTGCCATTCCGTAATCTGCGCGACCATCGCCGGATGCGATAACGAGCGGAATACCGAACTCCATGTTCCGACGCCATACGGCGTAGCCAGCGTTGCGGCGATCGAGACGATGGTGATCGCACCCAGCATCCACGCGTGGCCGAGCTTCCTGCGGCCGAGAAGATCCCGGACGCACGTCGCCACAGAGTAGATGCCCAGCACACCAAGACCGGCGATGAATCCGCCATGGAGATTCGCCCACAGCGCGAAACCCGGGACCATCATCCATAGCCAGCGGGTGTCGAATCGAGACGGCGCATAGTTGTCGCGCGCCAACAACCACATCAGGATGCTCAGGAACGCGAAAGTGAACAGTTGCGGCCGGAACTCGATCGCCGGACGCAGCAGCAGAATCACGTCGATCAGCACCGGTAATTGAATCGCGATCGACGCGTTGGTTTCCGCCACTGCCGCGGCGATCCCGATCACGGTCACGGCCGCGCAGCCGAACAGCAGCAGCTTGAGCCCCAATGCTCCGAAATGAAGATAGATCGATGCCAGAATGAAGTCGGACAGCCATTCGTGGCTAATCCACGGCAGAGCGACGATCGAATAGGCGTAAATGTCGTGCCTTAAGAGATGACCCCGCGCCAGAATATCCATCCCGAATCGCAGGTGTCCCCAAAGATCGAAATCTGCGGCGCTGAGCGTGCAGCTCAAAACGGCAAGCAGCAGAACGAAAGCGGGATAGGAGCGAAGGACAGAATGGCCCGCGGTATCGGCGTAGCGAACCGGACTGGATTGGCTGAGAGGAACCGTTCGCGGTTGGTCAGACGCCTTCGCAGTCATCACCTATCCGCCACCTCCGCGGCAACCAGCCTGTCCTATAACCGAAGCTTCAGGAGCGGGCAATCCAAGTTCTGGCGGATGAAGTTTCCGGACTGGTGTTTACTCTGTTTCGGCTTTCGGTCCCTGAAGGCATCGCACGCTTTGATACAACATTGACACTCGCACGATGATTCACTAATCGAGGTCTGAGTGAAGATCATCCGCCTCATAATCGTCGGCGTGGCGATCGCGATGCTCGCGGTGGGTATCGGCAGTCGCTTCCAGCCAGGCGCGGCAACTGCGGCTTCGAAGGCCGACAAGAGCGGCGACGAGGTTACCGGTCCTTCGATGTCGCCGGTAAATCCCGAGGTCAACGATCTCAAGTTGTCCGACAAATTTGAGGCCGCGCTGACCCGGATTCCGGGCGGCGAGGTCGCGCCGTGCCGGGGGCTCGAGGATCCCTATCCCGAGTTCAACGGCATCGCGGTCGATCCCCAGAATGGAATCGCCGTGCTGAGCGACACGAACCTGAAGAGCGCGTTGGTCTACGATATCAACGCCGGCGAGCCCGCCTCGTCGAACGCGATCACGCCGTATAAGGGATGGATTAAGGGTCCCGCCACCTATCTGTCGTTCGCCGCCGGCGTCGCGCTCGATCCGGTGCGTCATGAGCTCTACACGACCGAGAACGACATCGGTGACGATGTCGCGGCGTTCCCTTACACGGCCAACGGCGACTACAAGTCGCGCGCGCTGGCGGTGCCTCACGGCGCCTATGGAATCGCGCTCAGCCAGAAGCATCACCAGATGGCGGTCGCGATCCAGCATAATGCGCAGCTCATCTTCTACCGCCTGCAGGCGCACGGCGCGGAGCTGCCGGTCCGATCGATCCGCGGGCTCAAAACCAAGCTCGCCGATCCGCACGGCGTCGCCTGGGACGACAAAGATGACGAAATTTTCGTCACCAACTACGGCAACTGGTCGCGCGGCTACTGGGACGCCGATTACACCGGCGGCGGTCATTATTACCCACCGTCGGTCGAAGTGTTCAGCGGCGATGCGAAGAACGATGCGCCGCCGCTGCGCATTATCCAGGGAGACAAAACACAGCTCGATTGGCCGACCGGCATCGCGGTCGACAACATCCATAACCTCATGGCGGTCGCGCAGGAGCCGACCAACGAGGTTCTGATTTTCAAGCGCACCGACGATGGCGACGTGGCGCCGATGCGGACGCTGGCCGGACCGCTAACGCACATCGTGCATCCGATGGGTGTTGCGTTCGATCCGGCACGCAACGAACTGTGGGTCGCGAACTTCGGCCATGAGGCCGAAGTGTTCGATCTCAACGCGTCGGGCAACGCCGCGCCGAAGCGGATTATCCGCAACGCTCCGCCGGGCACGCCGGCTGCGGGATTCGGCAATCCGATGGCAATCGCATACGACAGCAAGCGCGACGTGCTGCTGGTGCCGAACTGAGTAAGCGACCCGCGTATTGCGGCATTTGCCAGGATGGCAAGTGGAAACAGCGAGCCCAGCAGAATAATCGAAGGACAAAAGACCAAGCTGACGCGCGTCGCTCACGGCATCGCGTATGATCCGCTGCACGATGTGATCATCTCGACCGAACCGCTCGCCAGCTCGATCACGTTTTTCCGCGGCGGTTCGACCGGCGAGCAGGCGCCGATCCGGGTTATTCAAGGACCGAAGACGCAGCTCCATGGTCCGTACGAACCCGCGGTCGATCTCAAAAACAACGAGCTCTGGATTGCTGATTCGCGCACCGATGCGTTGTTGGTTTTCCCGCTTGACGGCAACGGCGACATTCCGCCGAAGCGCGTGATCCAGGGGTCGAAGACCGGGCTGTGGTACGCCGCCGGCGTCGCGGTCGATCCGGACCGCAACCTGGTCGTATGCGGCAGTCTGCTCGGCCGCAATACGTGGCATCATAACGGTGGGCTGTTCATCTTCGGCCGCACCGACAACGGCAACGTCGCGCCCAAGGCGGTGATCGCCGGTCCGACCACCGGCATCGTCGGCATTTGGCACGTCCAGGTTTACGACGGAAAGATCTTCGCGACCGCCGCGAACATCAAATATCTGCCGCCGTACGATGCGGGCGGCTACGCCCCGGTGAAGGATTGCAAGGGACCGCCGCTGCCATGGATCGGACCGCTCGGTTTCGTCGGCGTGTGGAATATCGACGACCATGGCGATGTTGCGCCGGAAGCGATTATCCGCGGCGCGGGCACCGACCTGATCCATCCGAGCGGCATCGCCATCGATCCGAAGAACGGCGAAATCTTCGCGACCGACAGCGTCCGCAACGGCATCTTCTCATTCCTGGTGCCGAATTTTTTCTAACCGCACAGCGTGACGATCTTGGCCGGCGCTTATGAACCGGGCCTTCCGCTACCGGAGCCCGCGAAGAGCATCGGGCTGCGCCGCGCGGTCGGACTGGGGACCGCCGCCGCGCTGGTGATCGCAAACACCGTCGGCAGCGGAATTTTCACGACTTCGGGGTTCATCGCGCGCGATGTGGGATCACCTGCATGGCTGCTCGGGCTCTGGATCGCGGGCGGGATGATCGAATTCGTCGGCGCGTTGTCGTACAGCGAGCTGAGCGCCGCGATGCCCGAAGCGGGCGGCGAGTACGTCTATCTGCGCGAGGCTTATGGTCCGCTGGTCGCGTACATGAGCGGATGGACCTCGTTCTTCGTCGGCTTCAGCGGCGCGATCGCGGCCGCAGCACTGGCTTTCATCGGCTATCTGCATCAGCTCGCGCCGGTCCCGGAATCGTCCAGCCTCGGCGGCAAACTCGCCGCGATTACCGTGCTTGCAATCCTGACCGCGGCGCACGTGGCCGGTCTGCGCTTCGGTTCCGCGATCCAGCGGACGCTGACGATCGCGACGGTCGCTGCGATGCTCGTGCTGATCGCAGCCGGGCTGACCTCGCACCATGGCGATCTCGCCAACTTCGCTTCGCATGGTCCCGCGCAGGGCTATGCCGCGGTGTCGCTGATCTTCGTGCTCTACGCTTACAGCGGATGGAACGCCGCTGCATACATCGCGGGCGAGGTGCGTGATCCCGGGCGCAATCTGCCGCGCGCGCTGCTGCTCGGAATCGGCGTCGTGATCGTGCTCTACGTTGGGATGAACCTGATGTATCTCAACGCACTGCCGATCTCCGCGATGAGCGGTGTGCTCGCGATTGCTGAGAAGGCGTCGATGAAGCTTTTCGGGCCGGGTGCGGCGGCGCTCGTCGCCGCGATGCTCGCGCTGGCGATCCTGAATTCGGCAAGCGCGATGGTTATCGCGGGGCCGCGGGTCTATTACGCGATGGCGCGCGACCGCGTGTTTCCGTCGGGGCTGGGAATCGTCAATCCGTTCTTCGGCACGCCGGCGCGCGCGATGATCCTGCAGGGCATCTGGTCGGCGACTTTGGTGCTGTTCTTCGGCGCGTTCGAAAAAATCGTGCTCTATACCGGCTTCGCGGTCACGATTTTTTCCGCACTCGCCGTTGCGTCGGTAATCGTGCTCAGGATCCGGCGGCCCGCGATGCCGCGGCCGTTCCGCATCCCCGGTCATCCGTGGCTGCCGGCGGCATACGTGCTGATCCTCGCGTGGATCGCGACCTATACGTTGATCGGCCGGCCTGCGGAAGCATTGGTCAGCCTCGGCGTGGTCGCATTCGGATTGCCATGGTATTTTCTCAGTAAATTTTTCCAACCGTCCAATGTCTAACAGCCTCTTTCAGGGCATTGACCTCCACCGGAGGACAGCGATGAAATTTCACGCTTTGCATTCGACGACTTCAGTGGCGGCGCTCCTTTCGGTCGCAGCCGTTTCGATTGCGCTGATCGTCCCGCGCTCGTTACAGGCCCAGCAGAAATCCTTGCCGATGGCGACCGGGGAGCGTCCGCTGAACCAGCGCGTCGAAATTTTTGAATCGCCCGAACGCGCCAGGTGGCAGAAGCCCGACCAAATCGTGAAGGCGCTCGACTTGAAGCCGGGGATGACGGTCGCCGACATCGGCGCGGGCAGCGGCTACTTCACGCGGCGCTTCGCGAAAGCAGTCGGGCCCACGGGCAAGGTCTACGCCGTCGATATCAGCGCCGACATCCTCGACTACCTGAAAAAGCGTGCACAGAAGGAGGGCCTGAACAATATTGAAATCGTGGTCGACAAGCCTGACGATCCGATGCTGCCGGCGAACTCGATCGACGTCGCGTTCTTCGGCGAAGTGACGCATCACATCGCGCATCGCACCGATTTCTTCAAAAAAGTCTACGCGGATTTGAAACCCGACGGCCGCATGGCGATCGTCGATTTCCCACCCGAGGCGCACGCCAAAGGATGGTGTCCCCATCCGGCTGACCAGCTTGTGCCGGCGTGGGAGATTATCCGCGAAGCGGAAGATGCCGGCTTCAAGCTCGACCGCACTTACGATTTCATCCCGCGCGAATACTTCATCGTGCTCGACAAGGGCGCGCCGACCTGGCACGAACTGGTGCTCGACTCCGGAGTGAAAGATCGACCCGGCATGCCTCGCTTCATCGCTGAACGCTGACCGTGCGAATCGAATCGATCTGTGTTATCTGACGGGTTACTACCACTTGCAGGGAGCAAAACGATGAGCGCATCGATGAGGGTGATAGACGGAGACGGCCACGTTTACGAAGACGCGGCGGCGATCGCCGGGTTCATGCCCGCGCCGTACGATCGCTACGCGCGGCTGACGGGAGTATTCCCGCCGCTCGACCATTTCCACACCGCGTTCATCGATAACGGCTTCATCGAGGAGATGATGGAGCGCGCGACGGTGCGCCGCGTCGGCCCCGCCGAATGGGTCAACTTCCTCGAAGAGACCGGCATCGAGTTCGCCGTCCTCTACCCGACCGCCGGGCTCGCATGCGGCAAGATCACCGATGCCTATTTCGCCAACGCTGCCGTGCGCGGCTACAACGACTGGCTGCACGATGCATATCTTCGCAAGAGTTCACGCCTCAAGGGGATGGGCCTGCTGCCGATCCGCGACATGGACGGCGCGGTCAAGGAGTTTAGGCGCGTGGTGAAGGACCTTGGGATGTGCGGTGTGATGCTGCCGAGCAACGGCCTCAAGACGCATCCGGGGGCGTCGGATTATTGGCCGCTCTATGCCGAGGCGGACAAGCTTGGCGCCTGCGTCGCGTTCCATGGCGGATGTCACGATCAGATGGGCATCGACGACCTCAACGTCTTCGCCGCCTATCACGCGCTCGGCCATCCGCTCGGCATGATGCGGGCGCTGGTGAGCATGGTCTACAACGGAATCTTCGATCGCTTTCCGGGGCTCCGGGTGGCGTATCTCGAAGCGGGCGTCGCGTGGTTCCTTACTGCGCTCGAGCGCGGCGAGGGTTCGTTCAAGGTGCATACGCCGTTCGATCCCGAGCATCGCTTGGTGAATGTGCCGAAGAACGGCGATTTTCGCGCTTATGTTCGCAAGCTGATTCGCGACGGGCGCATCTTCGTCGGCGTCGAGGGCGACGAGCCCGACCTGGCGCACGCGGTCAAGACGCTCGGCCACGAGCCGTTCATCTTCTCATCGGATTTTCCGCACGAAGTCGACGCGCAACTGTGCAAGCATGAGATCGACGAGGTGATGGAATCCTCGGAGCTGACCGAGACCGACAAGCAGGGGATCCTGGCCGGCAACTCGCGCCGGTTTTACAACCTCAATTAAACCGATGGAATCCGACGGCTGCGGAACTCCGCAGCCGTCGGACGAGATAGCGCTAGCCCATGACGTGAGGGCGAGCACGTGCGCCGGTCGTCAAACTCATCCGACGCAATACTCGCTCGTCTCCCTGACCCAGCATCGATTCGATGCCGCCCCGCCTAAACGCGGCATCGCGGGCCTCTCGAATTCCGCCGCTACCCAGCATTTGAAGGATGCGTTCGTCGTCCATGCTTACAGAGCCTGGCAAAGCATAACCCGCCAACGTGACGACCAGGACTTGCGCATTGCCGTTCGCCGGAGTCGCAGTGATCACGAATGCGACACTCTCGCCTTCATAGATGTGTTTCTTCGACGGTTTGAAGGTCAACAGGTAGGTGCAGCTCGAATTGCCTTTTACCTTTCGCGATGTCTCGCAACTGCCGCCGGATACAAGGAAATCTTTTTTGTTGCCGTTTATCTTTTCGTACGACAGCCTGAACGAAATCGTCGGGTTGGGGTTGGTGACTGTAAGCGTCTCCTTAAGCTTTTCTCCAACTACGACGTCTCCGAACGCCAGTGTTCCTTCGGGGGTGGTGCTCAGCGCTTGTGTAGGAGCGGCGGTCGGCGTCGGTTCAGCGTAACCCGCGAGGATCACGGAAAGCGTTTGCGGGTTAGCCTGGATGTCGGGCTTCGCGGTGATCAGCAAAGTCGTGTTTTCACCTTGCCCCGCATGCTTCGGAGAAGGCGCGTAGGTCAGAAGGTAGTTACATTGCGAATTGCCGCCTACTCCCGACGTTACGCAACTTCCGCCCGACACCTTAAAGGCCTTCACGTTGCCGCCCTTCTTTTGGGTCGCGAACGTGAATCCGACCTGATTCGGATTAATTACGTTTAGCGTCTGTTGATTCGTTTGGCCGACCTGCGTCGCCGGAAATGCGACCGTTCCCGCAGGATTGGTGTACAACCATTCGAGCGTCGGTTGAGCCGACGGGGTGGGGCTCGCTGTGACCGTCACGGTTGGCGTCGCTGTGATGGTCGGCGTTGCGGTCGCCGTCAAAGTAGGAGTGGCGGTAGCGGTCGGCGTAGCGCTCGCGGTCGCCGATGTGGTTGGAGATGCCGTCGGGGTCGCGGTCGGCGACCCGGAACCCGAGGGGCAGAAATCGATATTGTAGGAGACTCCGACTGTCGCACCGGCAGTTGGCTGACATCCGGCGATGCCGGCGCCGTCATCGTAGGCGTAACTGTAGGCGGTCGGACATCCGTTGTGAAAGATCTGGTAATAGTCCTCGACAGTGTGGGAATTGGTATCGCTGATCGGCGCGGTTTCCCAATTGTAGTTGTGCGCCAGGCAGCCTGATGACCAGGATGGGCACCCGCAGGTGATGCCGGTCTCTTCGTCGGTGCCCGTCAACCAACTCGGATAAATGTTCGCGTTCAACGGCGACAGGTTGTAGAAGTTCTGGCAACCGTAAAGGTCATTCCATGTCGCTGAGGGCCCGCTGGTCTGGGTGCAACTGCCGCCGCTGCAACTAAAGCCTTGAGGGCAGTCGGTGTCTTGCGTGCAGACGCATTGGCCCTGATTGCAGGTCATCGTCTGCTGTGCCGGATTCTGATGCCCGTAAGGACAATCCGCCGCTGAGCTGCAAAGGAACGGGACAGCCGCTGTGCAGTTGAGCGCGGCAGGCGGACTTGATTGAGAGCAAGCCTTGTTGGGGGTGTAACAGCCGACAACATTATTGTTACTGTCCAGGAACTGCAGCTCAGTCGGGCAGTTGGCATTGATATCGAACGAGCATCCTACACCCGGATAGCCGCACTGGCCGGAATAAGTGCCAGGCACCGGCTGCATCGAGTAGCCGACGTTAAATCCGCTCACCATGCTGACGTCGTAGCTGTCCTGATTGTCGGGATCGCTCGGCGCGAGCAACGTCATCTCGGTCAAGGTCGCGGGCGGGGGCGGACCGGTCGTACATTCGATGTCTGTGCCGCAACCGCCGGTGCTGCAATTCAATTGACCATTTGACAACGTGCATCCCGTGCGGCCCCAGAAGTTGCCGCTCCAGGTGATGGTGTTCGCGCATACGCATCCGGTTTCATTAGGCAGGCAAAAATTGCCGGACAGGTTCGGAATCGATGGGTCCGCGTTTTTGCTGATACAAGCGTAGCTCTGGCAATCGGAATTTTGAGTGCAGCTCGCATTCGGCGCCGCTCCGCTGGTCGGAGCCGCTTCCGGAATGCAGATTACCGACTGTCCGCCGTTGGCGGCGAGGTCCCATCCCGATCCTGAAGCGGGCGTGGGCGTACTGATTGGAGTCGGCTCGTAGTAATTCGCAAAGCACTCGTAGATCGCGGTCGGAGTTGCCGATGGCAAAGCTTTCTGTTGGAAACCGCCATCGACGCAGGTCTGATTCGGCCCGCAGTCGGGAGCATTCACCGTACCAGGGTCGTTGCAACTCGTTACGCAAACTCCAGCGTTGTTGCAGGTCGTCCCGGCGGGACAGCCGAAATTGTCATTCTTGGAGTTCGTCGGGTCCGGGCATTGGGGAGTGCCGCCGGGCGCGGCCGAGGGATCCTCCGCGAACCAAACGTCGTAGCTGCAATGATTGGTCATGTTGAGCGCGCGATAACCGGCCGGACAGGCGCTGCCGGCGTTGCCGATGCGCGCGCCGCGAGCGAGCGTGAACTGCCGCGTCGCTAGCGATCGTTTCCCGCCACCGACACCGTTCAGCATCGCGGCGCTTTCCGACGAGTTCGCCGGCGCGACCTGCGTCCCCAGACTGGCGCAGAATATAACCGCCACCAGGGTGAGTGGTGCTATGAGCGCAAGGATTTTTTGCCAGTGCACGTGAGATTCCCCCTCTCGTCTTGCACAAACTCTGTGAGAGTCTTAGCCCATCAGTAGACCTTGCATACTGAATGTTAATAGCGGCAGGGCGCCGTCGATAACCGTCGATGCTACGCTGAAAGCATCGCGGCGCTGAGGAATAAAATGTGTTAACGGTGCAGACTTCGTCGATGCAAGTGAGATCATCGAGTCCGATGCTGCCGGACGCGTTATATTCCCCTCGGTCACGTCCCCCTCCCCGATGATTCACCATTGGTGAACCGCGCTCCGGTGTCGTGTACCGGCAAACGTCAACCGGAACCCGACTGATATTGTCCATGCCGGTGTCGCGAGTCTAGTAGCTGATGTAAATTTTAGGGACGCTCACGAACTCTGGCGTGACTGAGAGTCAATTTCGGATTTTGGTCACGCCAAAAAATGACATTTTGTCAGGAACAAATCTCGAACGAGCTACGAGTCTCGTAACCGTATCTAGACATCACATAATCACTTCGGTCTCGCCAGAGACGCATCGACTGGGTGGCGGCACATTCACGGGTCCGGCTGGTTCTGAAACTTTCGCGCTGATGAGATTCGCCGCCATCCGGGCACGAAGACCGTCTCGGGTTGACCCGGAGCGAAAAAGGATCGATACTTAATCGACCAAATGGTCGGTTTTAGGGAGATCTCCGATGGCCCGCGCAAACGGCAACGGCAGGCTCGCGAACGCGCATCACGATGGCGGCAGCTACGAAGGGCGGCTGATCGTGCCGGCATCCGGCTTCACACCCGCCCCGCCTGTCCCACGGCCGAACATCTTTCCGCTCGAATGGATCACCGTAACCGAGCCGCTCGCCGCGCTGTATGAAAAAGCCAAGCGACAGAGCTGGAATCCCTCCGACCTTCCGTGGCACGCGCTCGATCCCGCGCAATTCACGCCCGAGCAGCGCCTCGGGATCATGTACTGGTACGCGACGCTCGCCGTGTTCGACGGCTCGGGACCGGCGGTATTCGCCGCTGCGATGATCCACGCCTACGAAGCTCAGGCCGAGGATCCGATCCGCAAGTGCTTCTTCACCGTCGCGCGCGACGAGGTGAATCACGAGGAGTGCTGCCAGCGCGCGATCGAACGCGTGATGCCCGGCGGGCCGCTGCGCTTCGAGGCGCGCACGGCATTCGAGCGCGCCGCGCTCAACAACATCCAATGGCTCTACCATAACGGCGGCCGGTACTGGCGCGGCTACACGAAATCGCTCGACAAGTATCCGCTGTCGGTGCTCTTCACCTCGTTCCTGCTCGGCGAGGTCGCGGCGTCGACGCTCTTTTACGGCATGTCGCATCGCACGACCATCCCGGTCTTCAAGGAGGTCTTCACCAAGGTCGGGCAGGATGAAAGCCGCCATCTCGCGATCTGCCTCAAGATGCTCGAGAACGACTGGCCCGGCCTGGTACAGGAACAGAAGGATCTGATCACCAAGCAACTACGCGCGGGCTTCGTGTTTCTCTCGATGATCCTGTGGGAGCCGCCGAAGCAGTTCTGGGATCTGCCCGACTATTTCATTCCCAATCACCGCGTGCTTATCGATGCGGCCCGCGACGCCGGCCTGGGCGTGCTGACCTACGACGAGCAGGCGGCGAACTGGCGGCTTGCGATCGCGCGCGTGCGTAAAATCGTCGAGGATTGGGGGATCAAGTTTCCCGCGATTCCCGAGCTCGACCTCGAAGGCGTCGACGTCGGCCACATCACCGCCGACGACATCATCCCGGTCTTCTAACGCCGATCGAAGCGCCCGGTCTGGCGGAGGCCTTTGCCACCCGCAGCGGACGCATCCGCTGGACCATCTGCTGCTCGGTGACGGTCCCGAGTTCTGCCGGCTCGACCTAGTGCAATGGTACGACGGTCCGGCCCGTGCTCCGGCGCGCAAGCCGCTGGACGAACCGGGGCTCGGGCGCTTTTCGATTCTGGTCGACGATATTCAGGCCGAGTACCGCAGGCTGAGCGCAGCCGGTGTGCCTTTCGTCGCCCCGCCCGGCGTGTCAAAAACCATCCACGGCGATTTCTGGGTGGCGGTCGCGATCGATCCGGACAACGTCAACGTGCAGCTCATCCAGCCGCCCAGCTCGTTGAGTTAAGGACGCCGAAAAAACTCAACGATGTTTCTCGCTGTGGTTTTCGCGGCTGATCATGGCTCGCAAGACTGCACGATCCGGGCGTACCCTCCTGTCCGCGGCGACGTCATGCGATCCGATGGCTGCGCAGGCGACCTAACCCGCGCTCCGCCCGACTTTCGTTTAAAGAGGTTAGGCTGCGCCGCGCCGGTCATCTTCAAAAAAGACGCCGCATAGGATGCGGTTTGCGGCCGGTTTTCGCGCTAGGATTCGGATCAAGCGCTTCGCCGGCGGACATTTGACCGTCGAGGCGAATCGTCGGCGTAAAATCTGCCAGGACGTAGAGAACGAAAAATGCTGGAGCCCGAAATCGAGACGATGCCGCGCGCGGACTTGGCGCGCCTGCAGCTCGAACGGCTCCGCCAGACCATCCGGCACGCCTACGCCAACGTCGCAGTCTTCAGGCATCGGATGGAACTTGAGGGCATCGCGCCCAAGGACATCCGCACGCTCGACGATCTCCGCCGCCTGCCGTTCTCGACCAAGAACGACCTGCACGACAACTATCCGCTCGGGATGTTCGCCGTGCCGCGCGATCGCCTGGTCCGCATCCACGCGTCGTCGGGCACCACCACCGGCCGCCCGACGATCGTCGGCTACACGCGCGACGACCTCGATACCTGGGCCGCCCTGATGGCGCGCTCGCTCTACTGCGCCGGCGTGCGGCCCGGCGACATCGTTCATAACGCGTACGGCTACGGCCTCTTCACCGGCGGCATCGGCGTGCATTACGGCGCCGAGCGGCTGGGATGCACGGTGGTGCCGATTTCCGGCGGCAACACCGCGCGGCAAATCACGATGCTCCGGGACCTCGGCGCGGATGTGATCTGTTCGACGCCCTCGTATGCGCTCCGAATCGCGGAGCTCGCCGAGCATGACGGCGTCGATCTGCGCGGCGCGCCGCTGCGGTTGGGCGTCTTCGGCGCGGAGCCGTGGACCGAGGCGATGCGGATGGAACTCGAGATTCGGCTCGGGATCACAGCGGTCGATATCTACGGATTGTCGGAGGTGATGGGTCCCGGCGTCGCGATCGAGTGTCATCAGGCGCGCCGCGGGATGCACGGATGGGAGGATCACTTCATTTTCGAGGTGGTCGATCCGCAGACCGGCGAGGTGCTTCCTCCCGGCGCTCCGGGCGAGCTCGTAATCACGACGCTGACGCGCCAAGCGCTCCCGCTCATCCGCTACCGCACGCGCGACATCACGCGGATAAATCCGGAGCGATGCGAGTGCGGCCGGACCCATCTCAGGCTCGCGAAGTTCGCCGGTCGCACCGACGACATGATGATCATCCGGGGCGTCAACGTCTATCCCTCGCAAATCGAGGAGATTTTGGTCGGCTTCGCCGGTCTCGCGCCGCATTACCAGCTCCTCATCGGACGCGACGGTCCGCTCGACATTCTCACTGTCGAAGTCGAGGCGACGCCGGAGGCGTCGGCGCAGTCGTACGCGCATACCGAGGCGGCGATCGCGCACGAGATCAAATCGCGGATCGGCGTGACCTGCGAGATTCATTTGAAACCACCTGACGCGATCCCGCGCTCGGAGGGCAAAGCGGTCCGCGTCCGCGACGTTCGCAAGCGCTGAGAGTTCTGCGAGACACACGATGTCGGACTCGATCCGCAGATGGGGCGGGCAGCCGTGGCGGCCGCAGCGCTTCGCCGTCCAGCCGCTCCGTGCCGGATCCGCCGATGCGATCGTGGTCGGCGGCGGATTGACCGGCGCATCCGCGGCGCTTTTTATCGCGCGCGCCGGGATGCGCACGATCCTGCTCGAGGCCGGGCGCTTCGGCGATGCCGCCAGTGGACGGACCGGCGGGCTGGTGCTCGAAGGCACGGCATGGGGTGCGCGCGAGGGCGCGAACCAATGCGTTCCCGACCTGCAGAAACTCATCGCCGACGAAGCGATCGATTGCGGCCTCGAAATCAACGGATGCTGGGAGATTGACCATCGCAAGGACGGCGGCGGCAAACGCCTGCCGTGGCGCGACGGCGAGTTCCCGATCCGAATCGTCCGCACGGTTGCGGGCGGAATTGTCGATCCGCTCGCGATGCTGGCCGGGCTCGCTAATCGCGCTGCGGCGGCCGGCGCGATCCTGCATGAGGATGCGCGCGTAACCAAAGTGATCGCCGGCGAATCTCCGGCTGTCGAAGTTGGGAGGATCAGGCTTGCGGCGCGTTATATCGTGATCGCGGCCAATGCCTGGACGCCGGCGCTGGTCCCCGGAATTCGAGCAACGCGCGCCGCCCTGACGTATGCGATCGCGACTGCGCCGCTTGAGGAGCCGACGCTGGCCGCGATCGATCTCAATCCGGGCCTGCCCTTCTATACGGTTGATCTGCCGTACCTGTGGGGCCGCCTGACCGCCGACCGACAACTCATTATGGGCGCCGGCCTGGTCTGGGGAACCGCGGACGAACTCGAAGCAGTGGACATCGATGAAGGCGAATCGCGCGCCGTGCTCGACCGGCTTGAAGCGCGGGTGCGGCTGCTGAATCCGGCTCTCGCAGCGGTACGGATCACGCATCGATGGGCCGGGCCGATCGCGATTCCGGACGGCCAAGCGCCGCAAATCGGCCGGCTGGCGGGCGCGTCGAACATCTTCGTCGCCAGCGGGTACGCAGGCCATGGCGTCGCGCTCAGCGTGACGGCGGGGCGGCTCATCGCGCGCGCTATAATCGAGGGTGCGTCGCTGCCGCGCTGGGCCGATCCATCCTGAAATCTTTTCGGGCTTGAGCGGCGCCCGGATGTTTGCCTGACCCGCGGCACATCAGGCAACCTTCGCTGTACGACGATGTCCGGGGCTGGCCGACGGCCTCGAACGGCCGCCCTGAATAATACGAACGAAACTGAGGAGTATTCGACATATGCCAAAGCTGGGCGTCGCCCAATTCACCGGCAGCATCAACTGGGAAGAAAACATCGCAGCGGTCAGTCGGCTAACCGCCGCGGCCGCCGAGGCGGGCGTAAATCTGCTCGGCTTTCACGAGCTGGCGAGCACGATCTATCCGCCGTATGTCGAAAATCCCGATCTGTTCAAACTGGCCGAGCCGGATGACGGTCCGTCGGTGAGCGCCGCCGCCAGTATCGCGCGACAGAACGAACTGGTGATGATCTATCCTTTTTACGAGCGCGAGGGAGATCGGCTTTACAACAGCCTGATGATCTTCGGGCCGCGCGGCGAGCGGCTGGCGAAATATCGCAAGACCAGCGTGCCGGCCTCGCGTCTTCTGCCCGGAGCGAGCGAGCGCTACTACTTCCGCGCCGGCGACCTCGGCTTTCCCGTGGTCGACACGCCATGGGGCGTGCGGGTCGGCGCGATCATCTGTTATGACCGGAATCTCCCGGAGCCGGCGCGATGCGCTGCGATGAACGGCGCGGATGTGCTGTTCGTGCCCGTCACCACCACCAAGTTAGTTCGGCCGTGGTGGGAGCTGCTGCTGCGCGCGCGGGCCGTCGAAAATGTGATGTACGTCGCGGCGCCGAGCCGGATCGGCGAGGATCGCGGCGGCGCGCCGGGGGTCCATTACTTCGGCGAGAGCCTGATCGTCGACCCCACCGGACAGGTAGTCGCGCACGCCAGCGATACGCACGAGGACCTGGTTTCGATCGAACTCGATCTCGACCTGTTGCGCCGCCAGCGCAAGACCTGGCTCTTCTTCGAAGATCGCCGGCCGGAGCTTTACGGCTCGCTCACCGACGCCGACAAGCTGCCTCGCTTCGGCCGCGAACCCGCGCAAAAGGGTTGACTATTTGCCCCGCCCTGCGTACGACAGCGATTGAAAGCGGACCAACCCATCCGGAGTGAACCATGGAAAAAAGCCTCGAAGAGAAAGTTCAGGAGCTGTGGGATCGCGAGCAGATCAAGTCGCTCACCTACGCCTACGGGCAGTGCCTCGAAAAGATGGACTCGGAAGCGCTCTCCAAACTCTTCACGGAGGACGGCTCGATGGATTTCACCTCCGTCGGCTGGGGCGTGAAGAAAGGACGCCAGGCGATAAAAGAATTTTACCCGACCACCTGGGAGCAGCGCGTTAAGCCGTTTTTCACAAATCATTACATCGAGTTCGATGACGCCAACCATGCGCACGGTTGGTGCTGGCTCGACAACCGGCTGAAAAAGGGCGATCAGAGTCTGATCGGATGCGGCCGGCTGCACGACAACTACGAGAAGGTTGACGGCAAGTGGCTGTTCAAGTCGCGGCGTGTCGAGATGTTCTTCATGGTCCCGCTGAGCGAAGGTTGGGCCAGGACGATGAAGTGAACCGCAACTGAGAGCAGGTCAGAATTTCAGATACGCAAGGACGATCTCGGCGACGATAAGCACCACGATCGCGAGTTCGAGCCCGACCAGGCGGCGGTCACGGCCGACTTCGAGCAAAAGCTGCAGCGCCTCTTGGATGCTCCTCAGCTTCGATTCCAGCGCCGCGTAGCGGTCAACCAGGTCGAACTCGGCGCGCAGGTCGTCGTAAATCCGATCCATCGCGGCGTCTTCCCAGGCTGCGTCCGGCTTGTCGAGCAAATGCAGCACCAGCAGCACCTCGCTGCGGGTCGCGATCGCTTCGCCGATAAACCGGTTGAGCGGACGAATCAGATACGAGACGCTGCCGTGCTTTTCGAGACGCTCGACCAGCGATCCGGTGCGCGCGAAAAGTTGCTCGACCAGCCGTTCGTAGTATTCCATCGCGGCGCTCTGCGCGACCGTCAGGGCGACGATTCCCGCGCGCGCCGGCGTCAGGCGATCGACGCGCAGGCCGCCGTCGGAAATTCCAATCGGCTGCCCGGGCGCTTCGATCACGGCGTAATCCTCGCGGATGACCTGTGTCGTAAGCTGCGACGGCCCGAAGCGTCGCAGCCGGGCGAGGATTTCATCGCGCTTTTCCGACGCTACGTCGTACGTGACCAGCGCGCCGAACGGGTAGATGTACACCGCCCCCGAATCGACCGGAAAAAAAAGGTCGTGCGCCGTAATCCGGGCCTCGGGGAAAGCGGGCGCGAGCTGTCTTAAGACAAAGTTCTGCTCGAACGCGACGGCGTAAAACTGATGGACCTTCGCCGCCGCGCCTCCGCCCGTTTCTTTTTGCGCAACTTCCATCCGCCTAGATGCGGCGCAGCAGCTTCGCGGTCGTAAACCATTCGAGCGCGCAGCGCATCTGATTCTCCGCTAATTCCACTTCGAGGCAGGCAATGCCGCCCTTTTTGAAATCGAGCTGGCATCGCTTTTCCGACCCGGTCAACAGGAATGAAGCGAGATTGCCGAGCCCAGGCTGATGACCCACTACCGCGACGCTCTTATGGCGTGCGAACGGCCGCAGCGCCTCGACGATCTTCGACGAATCGACCCCGGGCGCCAGCTCGGAAAGGATTTCGATTCGTGCGCCATCGAGACCACCGGCGAGAATTTCCGCGGTTTCGTGAGCGCGCTTGAACGGACTTGTGAGGATCACTGCGGGCCGGACCTTCAGCTTGCGCAGGCCCTGGGTCGCCCGGGTCATCTTGGCGCGCCCTGCTTCCGTCAGCGCGCGATCCTTGTCATCGAGACCGGGGTTGCCATCTTCCGCGATCCCGTGACGCACCAGGTAGAGCTTCATAGCTTGCTATTTTCTCCGCGCGACGAAGAGTTATGCGGGATGGGCAGCATAGCCGGAACGGCTGAAAGCGGCGCGCCGGCGCAGCCGATGGCGGCTGGATTTTGTCAGCCGGAATTCCATTGGAATCCTGAAAATCTTCTCCCACAGATCGCTTTTGCGTTCCGCGGCCCACAGTTCAAGCTCGGCATCGCGGCCCGCGGCGTCCAACCCCACGATGATCCGCGAGCCTGAGCGGCCCACGCGGATCGAACGCACAATCCCATGATGACTCCGATCGAGCGCATCGGCGACCCGCAAAATCGCCGCGAGGCCCATCACACGCTCACGCGCCGAACTTGACAGCTCGCCCATCTCCGGACTCGAAAGCTTCGGCAGCGCGCCCTTGTGAAATCGCGCCAAGGCCGCGATTTCCTGGATTTCCTCCGGCGTGAAGCCGCGTAGGATTTCGCTGTAACCGATCAGATATTGCGAATGATAGTGATGACGCCGATGGCTCACGTGCAGCCCGACGTCGTGCAGCAGCGCCGCAAACTCCAGCGTCTCGCGCTCGCTGCGACCGTAGCCATGGACCGATCGCGTCGCATCGAAGAGCCGCAGCGCCAGCCGCGCGACCTGCGGTCCATGCTCGCCGTTGGCCTCGAAACGCTGCGCCATCTCGAGCACGCTGCGCCGCCGGATGTCCGGCAGGCGTTCGATAGTTTCGGCGTAGCTCGGAAACCGGGCGAGAAAATCTAGGATGACGCCTTCGCGCAGGCCCCATTCGCAGGCCCGCATCTCCTCCATCTCAAACCCTTCGAACACTACCTCGGTCAACACCGCGCCGGCCGCGATCAGATCGACCCGACGGCGGTCGAGCCCCGGCAGGTCGGCACGTTCCTCGGCGCTCTGCTCCAGAATTTGCGCGGTCAGCTCACGCAGATCGTCGAGGCGCAGCACATGATTGTGCAGCGTCTCGGGCACTCGGCCGTCGTGCATCGCCGCGGTCATCGCGGTGAGATTGAGCAGCGTCCCCGACGTGCCGACCATCATGGTGGGTGCGGTGCGGCGCGCCTTGCGGAACGCGGGTTTCAACTTGCGCTTGAGGTGCGCCCTGAGCTTCGCGATTTCGTTTTTGCGCGGCGGATCGGATGAGATGAATCTATCAGTAAGCCGCGCGACGCCAAGCTTCAAACTTTCCTGCCATTCGATCCGCGGGCCGACGCCCTGGATTATCTCGACGCTGCCGCCGCCGACGTCGACGACGATTGGCCGCTGGCCGCGAAAATCGATCGAATGGCGCGCGCCCTCGAACACCAGCCGCGCCTCTTCGAGGCCGGTAATGACATCGACGCGCAGCCCGAGTTCCTCCCACGCTCGGAGTACGAAATCGCCGCCGTTGGATGCCTCCCTAATCGAGCTGGTCGCAACTGCGAGTATCGGCTCGGCCCCTTCGCGCCGGGCGAGTTGCGTGAAGGTTGCCAGCGCTTTGAAACCGGCTTCAAAAACCTGGTCTGAGAGATAACCATGGACCAGCGTTCCGCGGCCGAGGCCGACCATCTCCTTGGCGCGATCGACGATCTCGAAATGGCCGCCGCTCATGATTCGCGCGATGACCATATGAATCGAATTCGATCCGATGTCGATTGCAGCCAGCCGGCTCGGAGCGTTGATATCGCGCTGCGCGCGGCCATTGCGGCCGTTCAGCACGACGCGTCGATGGGAGATGCCGTTGGCGGACGCTCGCTCGCGCTGGCTCATCGCTTGGCTCGAAATTCGCCTCACCGCGGCTGATCGGCATCCGGCCGGGTCGACGTCTGCGAAAGCGGATATACGCTATACTTTGCCTTGACAGCCCCGAGAGCAATCCAAATACTCTGTCCGGCCAACGCCGTCATTGTGCCTGAGATGGCCGGACTTTAGAAGTACTGTGCGGAACAGCGCAGCCAACAGAGCGGTTGAAATCACGCCCGCCGCCGCAAATGGCGCGACGCAATCCGGCCCGGCCCCGACAGCATCGACGCCCGATACCTCCGCGGCCGAACGGCACGCGCGGTTAGTCAAGCTGTTGCGCAAGGAGGTGCAACGGTTCGTCAACGATGTCGCCCGGGTGCTGACGGGCGAGGACAAGCGCGCGATTCATGACCTGCGGGTCTGGAGCCGCCGTCTGCAGCAGGTGCTGGTCGCGATGTACGGCGAGGAGCTGCCGCGCCGGGCGCGCGCGATGCGCCGGGTGCTGCGCCGCACACGCCGCGCGATCGGAGCGTGGCGCAATTGCGATGTTGTCATCGAGGCGATCGAGCGGCGCGTGGGCCGTGCGCGAAGTGAGGAGCGGCGGCGCGCCTGGGAAATCGTACTGAAATCCGCATCGGAAGCGCGGCGGCGAGAGATTCGCCGCGCTCGCAAGCGCCTGATGAAGTTGAACATCTTCGGACTGCGTGAGGCGGCCGAGAGTCTGATCGAATCCGGCAGCGCTGAAGCCGGCTCGTTAAACGCGTCGTTCTGGACATCGGTCGCACAGGCCTACGATCGATGGCGCGAAGCATATGCCGGATCGGTCAAATCGAAACATGCCGAGGATATTCACGCCTTCCGCATCCGCAGCAAGCGGCTGCGCTACCGGATCGAGCTTGCCCGCGAGCTCGGTGCTGAGGAGACCGGTGCGCTGCTTGAATGGTTCAAAAAATTGCAGGACGGACTCGGGCGATGGCGTGATCGGGTGGAACTGAGCCGGGTCATCGCGCGCTCGATAGCTGACCCCGAGCGGCTCTTGAGCGAGCCGCGCGCCTCGATTCTGTTGCTCAACGAACTCGAGCGGCTCAATCGCCGCGCCGAGCAAGAGATCGCCGCGCTGCTCGGCGGCATCGAGGGCAGCGTCGGTTTCAAGCAATGCGAAAAATGGGTCCGCGATCACACCCGGATTCAGACCGAGCCGGAATCGGCGGCCGCTTCCTCCTCCGGCGTCCTGGAATCAGCCTCAGTCAGCACTGCGCCCCGCGTTTGACTTCGCGGCGCATCTCATGCCTCTCTTGGCGCCGACGCCACATCCGCAATCAACATCTGAGCGGAGCGCCGGGGAGGCGGAATGACCGAGGCTCAACGTCGCGGTTGGCTGACCAATCGCCAGCCTCTTCTCCGCACTGTTCTTTATCGTCGGATCGAACGACACCTTCGGAATCTTCCTGACGCCGCTGGTGCACGAGTTCGGATGGGGTCGCGAGCAGGTCTCGCTGCTCTTCACGGTGGAATCGCTGGCGCTGGGCGTGAGCGCGCCGCTGGTCGGATGGTTGCTCGATCGGACCGATGCGCGCTGGGTGATCGGCGGCGGCGCGATCGGCCATCCGCCGGACCGCGCGCTCGCCGTCGCGGAGCATCGCGAAACCCCTCGCTGGCCTCGAAGTTCGAGCCGCGCTCAGAACGCGGTCCTTCTGGATGTTGACGCTGGCGCGGTCGCGGGCGGATACCCGCGATGCGGCTCGAGTATTACGACCGGCTGTTCTGCCCGCGTAACCAGGAGTTCCTGTTCGCAGAGGACGATATACGCAAGTTTCGCTCGCCTAAACCCTCATCCTGTGGACCGACCACAATCCCGTGCATGGCACCGACGCGGCCGAGCGGCTGCGTTCGTTGATTCCGAACTCGCAGGTTGCGATGATCAAGAATGCGGGCCATTGGCCGCAATGGGAGCAGCCTGAGGCCCCCGACCGGTTTGTCGCCGACTTTATCAAATCGCTGCAGATGTGATGTAATTCAGGTTCAGGAAAACGCGTCTGGCCGGGCCGGCCGTTCGCACGATCGGGAGAAACACGAAAATGGGAGTTGCCGCCAGGAAAGTCAGTGCCAAAGTCTCGCCACATCGGGAGTACGAGCCCTACCTCGAGGCCAAGTGGGGGCTCAAGAACCATTGGTACATTGCCGCCTTCAGTCACGAGGTCCCGGACAAGCAGGTCAAGGGCGTGATGATCGCCGGCCATGAGATCGCGCTGCGCCGCGGCAAGGGCGGCAAGGTCTATGCGCTCGCTGATCGATGCGCGCATCGCGGCGTCAAGATGTCCAAGAAGTCGATGTGCCTGACTGACGAGCATCTGACCTGCTGGTACCATGGCTTCACCTATGGTCTCGAAGATGGCGTGCTCAAGACCATCTTGGCCTCGCCCGACGATGCGCAGATCGGCAAGGTGCGCGTGCGGACCTATCCGACCTTCGAGAAGAACGGGATCATCTGGGTGTTCGTCGGTGATGAGGACTACAAGCCGGTGCCGCCGATCGAAGCCGACCTGCCGATGCGCGTGCCGAAGAGTTACGATCCCAATCCGGTCGGCTACATCCTTGATGACAACGTCTTCGTGCGCGGCATCCATCGCACTGGCGATTCGAACTGGCGCCTGGCGGTCGAGAACGGCTTCGACCCAGGCCATATCCTGATTCATTACGACAACGTTTTCATCGCGGCTACTGACCGCAAACTGGCGTTGGGATGGCAGCCGAACGCACCCGAGGCGGTCGAGGTTATCGATCTTGAGGGCGGGCCCAAGGGGATCATGAATCGCTACGATCCTGAGCTCAAACTCTACAACTAC
>JAJPIG010000037.1 GCA_021324855.1 Pseudomonadota bacterium
AGGGCATCCGGCGACAAGTCGTCCGGATCCTGCTTGACCGCATCAGCAAACTTTTCTCGCAACGAGCGCAGTCCGAGGTCCGACAGGGCGGCGTCCTGCTTCAGAAAGTACGAAAGCAGGTAGTAAAGATCCCAGAGCGAATTGTTGACCGGCGTTGCCGAAAGCAGGACCAGCGTTTTGGATGGATGGCCTTCGAGCAACTTGCGCAGCGCCTGGGCCCGACGGGTAAGCGGATTGCGGAAGGCTTGAGCCTCGTCAACCACCACCAGGGCATAGTCGTTCGCCTTTTGTTTAAGGTGACCTCGGGTCCCGCCGAGCTGAATATCATCGGCGAGTTCTTCGTAGGACACGCACTCCATGTACAGCGAATGCACGTCTGCGAACCGCTTCCATGTTCCGTCGCGCAGGGCCGCTGGAGCAATCAGAAGCGCCCGCTGGCGCCGGCCCTCGATGGCGTCCTGGAGCAGCTTGCCAGCCACAAAGGTTTTTCCGAGGCCGACCCCATCGGCGATAAGGACGCCGTTGTAGCGATCGCAGATGCGCCTTGCGCGGATGATTCCGTCCGTTTGGAAGGTCGTGAGCTGAATCCGGCCGCTGTCGGCCGCCTCATCCTCCAGTTCGGAGCCGTAACGCTCCCAGAGCACACGCAAGAAAACCAGATATGGGTCGTAAGCCTCAAACCGCGCGGCGTATAGCGCGGCCAGATCATACGAAACGGCCTCCGACCATAGTCGATCGAACCAATCGCGGACCTTCCTGACCGGCGTCGGATCGTAGCGGCCGAGATTCAATTCCAGATTGCTGGTCAACCCGGCGGCGGTGAAATTCGACGAGCCCGAAATTACCCCTTCGTCGCTTGCGAAGAGGAAGGCCTTTCCATGCAGAAATGCCTTTTCGAACCGGCGCACTTCAATCTTGCCGCTCTTCAGGAACTCAAGCAGCTCTGCAAGCGCGCGATCATCATCCGGGGCAAACGGAACCAGGTTGCGGTCGCGCGCCAGCCCCTCGTCATTCTTTCGCAGCTCTTCGCGGACGAGCTTGGCCTCGAGTTTCTCACCTCGCGGCTCACCGGGCATGCGCAGCGGAATCGCCGGCGGCGGCAATGGTTCGGCACCGAGCAGCAGGCGGGTCCTCTCCAGATTCCGGAGTCGATCGGCAAGCATTCCGAAACCTTGCGGGTTGAAATAGCCTGTCGCCACGGAAAGCTCGACTGGCTTCGCATAGGTTTCACGCAGCCAATCAAGATGGCTCCTGAGCGCATCGACCAGCCGCAGTTCCCGGTTATCAACGAACTCAGGCTTGTCCGGAATCTCTAGCGCCGCGGCCACTTCCGAATCGCCCCGCTTGCTATCGAACAGCGGCATCTCCGGCTCGATCAGCGGTATCTGGTGCTCGCTCTTTGCCATCGCGTCCTCGCCTCACGCCTGCGCAGGAGGAGCCGGCTGTCGCCCTTCTTCGGGCGGCGGCCCGCCCCAGATGAGAACGTCGGGGCAAAGATCGGCGCCATTCGGCCATACCACTGTGCCGCCTTCGACGCGGACCTGGGCGAACAGCGCCGGATCCCTCCGAATTTTTTCCAACACCGGCCCCACAAGCAGGCGCGACACATCGCGTTCGATGACCGAGCCATCGGTAAGCGTGAGCCTCAGCTTGAAACCTTCCAGCGGTTGCGCTTCACGAGTTCTCAGAAGAGCCATGGCCTTTAACCTCACTCGAGCGGTTCGATCTCATTCAACGTTTCTCCGGCGCGCGCCCGACCCCAGTCTTCGCGCAGTTCGTCGCGATGCAGCGCTGCCCATTCGACACCAGCGCGAGCGCGCGGCGCGGTGAGCTTCCTCTGAACACGGCCAGAGTGTCGATTTCGATCAATGCTTCATACTCACCGTAAATCGCATGGAAATGCGCCGGCTCATGGTCGCTGTAGAACATGCGGATAATGATTCCAAAAAACCGGCTCAATTCCGGCATCGCTTTGCCTCTGCCGCCGGGCTCATGACTTCTTCTCCCAGGCGTGGAAGTGCTTAAGCGTGGCTTTTAGGCGGTCGGCGTAGTCCCAGCCCTCGTGGAAAGTTTCGAACATGTGCGCGAGTTGCGATTCGGAGAGGCCGTAGAGACGGGCCACGACGGCGTCGAGCTCGTGAATCATGTCCTGCTTTTCGTCGTCGGGGAGCGGTCCGCATTCCACGCCGACCGCTTCCGCCCAACTGCGAAAGCGTTTGTCCGGGCACGCGAGCCGCCCGGCGAGTGCGACGGCTCGTTGCCATAGCGGGTTCTCGCGGCTCGGGCGAGGAATCGGGAGCGGATTCAGCACATGATAGTTAAGGCTCACTTCGACGAACCGTCGCGCGTACCAGTCGAGGGGAAGTGAGCAAAGGACCCCGAGCAAGAACGCCTGATCCTTCTCGTTGCCGCTCGGCCAGAGAAAATACGGCGCCTTGTTCGTGACAAAGACCTTCGGCGGCAGCAGCGCGGCGATGACCGTGCGCCGGTTGGTTCGATTGGTCACGTCGCGGAAGGCGATCCGCGCCGACCAACACGGCAGCGTCTTTGACTCCCGGAACCAGGCCAGCGGGAAGCCGGCGAACGGTGAGCGCGCCTGTCTAGCGCTGCGCTGGCGCTTTGTCTGAAGAACGGGAATGACTTTGTCCGGATCGGCCCACCCGTAATACGAACCGGTGTCGTTAGTCCAAATATCGAACGATTCGCCTTTGAACACCGGCCAGAAGCCATCGGGCGGCTTCTCGCCGAGCTTCATCAGCTTCTTGTCATTGGTAGCGTCAAGCTCTCGGTAGGGCCGCGCACGCCAAGGGTTCGGATCGTCTAAATCGAGTCGCGGCGCCTTGCGAAGCTGCGCGAAGATCTCGCCCGACTCATCATCGGGGAGCAGCGGCAGCGCTGCGGTATCGGTCCATGAAAGGGCCTCATCCATTGCGAACCGCAGCGGTTCCCGCTTCATCCCGTCGGCGTATCTGCCGTAGTCCGCGAAAGGCCCGCGAAGTGGGACCTCGCGTTTTCCATTTGAACCTCTCCGCAAACCCGCGAGAGCGATCGTGTAGCGATGCTCGGCGTCATCGAAGACCCATCCCCCGCGATTTAGAAGAAAGGTAAGGTCGGCGACCGTCCCGTTTGCGAAAAGCTCTTGCCGGAGCCTTTCGCTGCCGCGCGCGGCGAACGCGGAGCGCGGCAGCACCACGCCGATCCTTCCGCCGCGCTCCGTGACTAGATTCCAGAATCGCCAGGCAAACGCCTTGTAAACGTCGGGATCGCCGGTCCCCATGCCCGGAAACGGCCCGCTGGTAAGCACGTGGCGCAAAAGTTCCGCTTTTTCCCGCTCCTCCTCGTACAGGCGGACCAGATCGGGTCGCTCGCGGCGGTACCGTTTTTTCGTCGACTCCTGCTGGCCTTGCGGCAGCGAGTGAAACCCTGGATCGTAGCGGGTCCAGAAGCGATCCTCTTCAACCGTTGCCTCTTCCCACGGCGGATTGCCGATGATCACGTCAAAGCCGGCGCGCTCGCGCAGAAAGACCTCCGGGAAGGCGACTGGAAAATGCAGCGGCGGAATCGCCTCGAGCACTTCGCGCGCCTTCTTGTGCGTGGTCGATCCGGGCAGCCGGTCCAGCCGGTTCTTCCAATGACTCGCTTCACGGTTGACCACACCGCGCACTTCATCGTCGATGCGAGCCGCGGCGAGGATGTCGAAGAGCGCTTCGGCCGGAGCGACAGCCTCGCGGGCTTCTTTAGCGGCGCGGCGGGCGGCTGCGATCTCGGCCGCGTTCGCATCGGAAACCCGCGCCAGTTTCGTCAGGGAGTCGCGCGCCTTCCCGATCAACTCTTCAGTGGAAAGGGCATACAAGTCTCCCGCCATCTCCTTGATGGTAGCTTCGGCTTCCGCAACGGTGGCGATGCCAACCAGGGAGTTGCCCTCGATGAGATTGTGATCCAGGAACGAAAGCGGAAGGCCGGGAACGAAGGTGTGAATCCAGATGCTGAGCCGCGCCAGCTCTACCGCCATTCGGTTCAGATCGACCCCATAGATGCATCGCCGGGCGATCTGACGCCGAAGAAGCTGCGTACCCTCGATCACGACGCCATCGGCAAGTCCCACCTTCTCCAGTTCCGCTTTGGCCGCACCGAGCAATCGGATGAGTTCAGCCGACACGTCAACGAGCGGACGCGCCGTCAGGTAGTTGGAGAATCTGCGTTCGATCCGGTCGATCGCCGCAACCAGGAAATGGCCGGAGCCCATCGCGATATCGGCGACGCGAAAATCGAAGAAAGCTTCGGCAGCGGCGCGATCATCGAGCGCATTGAGGCGCTTAATGTGATCGTCGAGGGCGGGTTCCAGCGCATGGTCAAGCAGATGGTCGACCGCGAAGTGCTTGGTGAAGTACGAGCCGGTCGATTTGCGCGCGCCCGAAGGAGTGTGCGGATAAAGCTCGCCGGCACGCACCGTGATTTCATCCTTGCTGCGCGCAAGGCGATACTCGCCCTTGGACGTAACCGCCAGGTCGGCCGGCGCCACCGAGAGTTCGTTTTCGAGCAACCCTTCGTAGATCGTGCCGAACTCGCGGACGCTCAGGCTGCGAAAATCAACCGGACCCCATCCCTCGGGTGTCTGATCAACAAGCAGATAGAAAAGGACCGGCCCGAAGTCGCGATTGCTGAGCTTGATTTGCGCCAGCGCATGACCGAGCGGAGAAACTTCCTTGTCGCTGAGGAACAAGCCGCCGTTGTAGGCGGGCACCCCCCACTCGGTATGGCCCTGATTGATCGCGTTGAAGAGCTGATTGACCTCTTCCCAAAGCGAGTTCCCGCGGTCGAAAGCGTCACCGCTTTGAATGTCGGCGACGTTTGGGGTCTTGCGAGCCAGCTCAGCGAGCTCCGTCGCCTTATGCTTCAGCGATCGCGTCTCGTACAGGCCGTTGGTGCGGTACGGGAGAAGATCGCGATCTTCGGCGTAGGCGACGAAGAGCAACCGGAAAAGAAGCACCAGCGCCATCTGGTAGGTTTCGGCGAGCTGCTCGGCGTTGGGATGCGTCAATCCGCGCGCGGCGAGCAAAGCCTTGGCGAGGCGCGGAATCGCGTCCTGGTAGACGCGCTCGCGCAGCCGCTCACCGAGATCGGCGGCGAAGCGGTGCGACTGCTCAAGGATTTCCTCGACCGAGCCGCCAGCGCCCAGCGCTGAAGCGGAAAACAGCAACCAGAGATAACCGGCCTCTGCCGATTTCAGAAAGTCGAGGTCGATCTCGACGTACGTTTCAGTTCGGGCACGCTGCCCAACGCCCCGGCCAAGCTCAGTAAGGTAGAGGCGGACCTGCGCTCCGTTGCAAACGATCACGTAGCGAAGCCGTTCCTGATCGGCCACGTTGAGCGCCCAGGTGATCGGTGAATGATCGGAGAAGCGACGGCTAGGCGTTTCCGGTGATTCGTTGCGATCCAAAAAAACAGCGAGAGCGGTTCGCGTGCCAGCCGCACGCAAAATCGAGCCAGGCCCGGCGGTCAAAGGCTCTACACTGAAGCCGAGCGCGCGAAGCAAAGCCTCGCCGCGCTCCTTCAGTAGAGGCGTCGCGCGGGAATTTGCATCCGACCAGTCCGGGCGGCGGCGTACGTCGTGCTCAAGCTGATGGGTGGCGAACAATCCTTCGTTGCGCAGTCCCGCCAGCGATGTCTGGACGTTGGGAATCGCCGCATGAAGGCGGCGCAAGGCGGCATGACGGTCGGGTTCCTCCAACGCAGCGCGGCAAATTCGCTCGACCAAGTCCGGATCGAGGTCCGCGTAGGCGGGCGGTTGATCACCCGCCGGGCCGCAGATCGCGGCGCGACCGTCGTACAGCGCGACGACAAGGAGCGGCGTGGCACGGCCCTTGAGCCGCGCTTTCCAGAGAGTTCGAAGATCGGAAAGCGAGGGCCGATGGCCGACCTCGATGACCGCTACTTCAACCGGCTGCGCGCCCCTGCCGAGCGCCAGCCCTACAGGGTGGAAGGAGCGCGCATCGCCAATCTCAAGGGGCCGCAGGTCATGGTCTTCCAAAAAGTTCATTCGTGTCGACTCAGGCGTGGCCCCTAACCCTTGTGCGAGGACTCGTTCTTGCGCGTCTCATGTTCACCCTGTTTTCCAGACACGGCACCGTCGGCTGCAGGCGCTTGGCTCGCCTGGCCGGGCTCTTCGTTATTTCCGCGGCCGGAATCTTCTGCGAAGGACGTGGTGGCCGGACGATTCGTATGTCGGGAAAGCATGATGCTCTCCTTCAACCGTCCCATCAAAGATTTCATGAGAGCAGGCCTGCTCGGCTTCTTGCCTAACGGTGCGCCTAGCTCCTTGACTAACAATGCAAGATTCCCAAGCCCCATTTCCGCAACCCGTGTTTCAACCTGCCGCTCTTGCCCAGAGCGAGCGAGGTCAATCAGTTCGGTATAAAGGTCGAGCGCCTGTTGGGGCGTGATTGTGGGAGGGCTGTCGTTCAACTGGGGAAGCTTCACGCGCCCAGTTTTCGCAGACGGAAAGGAGCTGGGAAAAAATGCTCGCAGGCGCTTTTCTATGCGACCGAGCTTGCCCGAAACCTCGCGCAGGATTTCCTTCAATTCTCGCATCTCGCCCGCAAGGGCGATTACGTCTTCCTCTTTCGGCGATATATTTTGCTCAGTCATTGTGAAAGGAGCTCCCTGCATTCTTGCCATAAGGTGCGGAAGTCAGGCACCAAGTCCGCAGGCACGCCGCCACCTGTGATTGCTCTCTTGATGCCCACGCGCTCGCGAATGAACGAATCAAAGAAACGGGCCTCTATGTTCTCGCGTTTGGACGCCTCTGAGCAGACCCGGCCTACTTCCCGTATGTAGAAAGCCGATTCATTTGTAGGTCGCCACCGACCTGTGGTTTGGTCACGCCCGAATGTCTTCGTCTTGTTCATGAACACACCGATCTTCGGGAGCGGATGCGGTTCTATTCGCATCTTCAGCGAATTCAGAATCAAGCTCGTACCCCTGGATGCGAAGAAATCAGGGTTCACCGGGATCAGCACCAGATCCGCGCAGGTCAGAACGCTGTAGGAAAGGAGCGTGAACGACGGCGGGCAGTCGAATAGCACGTAGTCATATCTCGGCATTCTCGGGCTGTTCGTGATTTTTCCGATGAGTCTGCGAATGAAATCGCGCATCGACTCGCGGTCGAACACCTCTAATTCCAGCCAGTACAGGTCTTCAACTGATGGAACGAAGTGAAGCTGATCTGAAATTTGATAGATTACGTCGAATCCGATCGGGAAATCGAAATTGGCCCTGGGGCGCGTGAACGCTTCGATGGCGTCAAAGATCGTCTTCTTACGTTGAACTGAAGTCTCGTACCATTTGCCGAAGCGGTCTTCCAGGCGGCCACTGTCCTCGTTTAGCGCGATTGCTTGCGTTAGTGACATTTGCGCATCGAGATCGAACATTAGCACTTTCTGATTTGGAAAAAGGGCCAAGGTATCAGCCATGCACCAGGTGACAGTTGTTTTTCCGACGCCGCCCTTGAAGTTAATTGTCGCTATCAACTTCGGACTCCAATTGGTCGGCATGGTCCGACCCCTCCTTGCCTTTCGCGTTGTTTGCGTCCTCGGAACTGGACGATCGCGGACTGAAGCTCATTTGGAAACCAGCAAGCCCTGAGCTTGTAGCTCCTCTCCCAGCCTCAGAACAGCATCGGCGAGATCGCGATAACGATCGACAGCCAGTGCCAGGCCCTGCTTGCCGGGCAGCCACTGACCGCTGTCGGAGCGGTAGTAGACACGGATGTTGATAATCTTCCGCCCGCGGAAGTCGTCGATGCTGACTCGGACTTCTTCCTTGGAGTTCTTCTCAAACTGCGCGACCAGCTGGCTTGAGTCATCCACCGAAGTTGCCCCCGAGCTTAGTTTTCCGCGGCTGAGGCTTCGCCAGCGAATTTACGAAGATCGTTCATGATCGAGGATATATCGGTCGCCCCTTTTATCGACCGCTCTTCTGCCGGAGTGAGTTTCAGGCCCATCTTTAGCTTGAGGAAGGATGCCGTATCCATTCGATTCTGGCGCCGATTCACCACGTCCGGGCCTGACATCGCGATGCCCTGCCATTCCTTGTTTGTCCTGCGCCAGTCGATCTGGCGCAGTCCTCGAAGGCGCGACTTCCAGTCATCCGGGTACGTCGAAATCAGCGTCTGGCCCATCGAACCAAGAGCACACAACACCACCGCGTGCGAATGGATGAATTCCTGACGAAACTCCATCGGCTTTAGATCGCCGTTCTTGACTTTCTCCCACTCCGGCATGTTCTCGGCTACGCTTTCCCAGAAATCCAGCGCCAGCGCGAGCTTGCGGTCATAGTCGGCGTCAAC
>JAJPIG010000002.1 GCA_021324855.1 Pseudomonadota bacterium
GTCAGAATCGGTGAGGAGGAGCACAAGCTGCGCAAGGAGGATGCGATCTATTTTGATTCAAGCGTAGCCCATAGTTATCGGGCGGCTGGGAACGCGCCCTGCTCGGCTGTGGTCGTGACGCTGGCACCGTAAGATAGCCTGTTTGGCCTCGGAATTTCTCTCGATCGCTGAAAGCGAAAGCATGACCTCATTGGACAAGCTCGCAGATCATCCCCGCGTCGACGTTCAGAGCCCAGCGGGTATCGATCCGCGCGGCAGATGCGTCGTTTACCGGATGCGGCGATCGCAACGCGCGCTCGACAATCCCGCGCTGGAAACCGCGATCGCTGCGGCGAATCTGCTCGAGAAGCCCGTCGTCGTCTTTTTTGGACTGCTTGCGCGCCATCCGGTGGCGAATGCGCGCCACTACGAGTTCATGCTTGAGGGCCTGGCGGAAACAGCCCTCCAGCTTAGAGAGAGGAAGATCGGTTTCGCGTTTCGGATCTGCTCGGGCGCGAGCTCGAACAGGGAGTTCGCCCGATTTTGCGCGCAGGTTCGTCCGTCGCTCGTGATTTGCGACGATGACCCCGCGCGTCGCGCTTCGCGATGGATGCGGGAGGCGTCACTTTATCCTCCCGCGGCGCTGTGGAGTGTTGACGCGGATGTAATCGTCCCGTCGCGATTGTTGGAAAAGGAGCAGTTCGCGGCGCGCACGATCCGGCCGCGGATTCGCGCAAGGCTGTCACAGTTCCTCAGGCCGGTCGGGAATCGTGCCGTGCGCGTGGCGTGGAAGGGTGACGGCGCGATCGCCTCGTCGCCAGTCGCGGTCGAACTTGTCGATCGGCTGCATCTCGATCGTTCGGTCGAGCCCGTCGGCCGATTTCATGGCGGAACGAAGGCGGCGCTGGCGGCGCTGCGCCGGTTTATCCGCGAGTGTTTGCCGGGTTACGCCGGCGCACGCAACCATCCGGAGCTCGACGCGACCAGTCAGCTATCGCCCTATCTACATTTCGGTCAGATCGGGCCGCACACGGTGGCGATTGCGATCAAGGACGCGGCAGCGCCCGCTCGCGATCGCGAGGCGTTCCTCGAGGAGCTAATTGTGCGCCGCGAGCTAGCGGTTAACTTTGTGCGTTACAATCCGTACTTCAAAAACCTCGCGAGTATCGAGCCGTGGGCGAGGCGCACGCTCACGGAGCATGCGGGCGATAAGCGCGCGCATCTCTATAATGAACGGCAGCTCGCAAACGCCGAGACGCACGACCCGCTCTGGAATGCCGCACAGCGGCAAATGGTCGCATCCGGATGGATGCACGGGTACCTGCGAATGTACTGGGCCAAAAAGATTCTCGAGTGGACTCCTGCAGCGGAACAGGCGTACGAGATCTGCGTGCGACTCAACGATCGCTACGAGCTCGACGGCCGGGATCCGAACGGCTACGCCGGTATCGCGTGGGCGATCGGCGGCAAGCACGATCGCGCGTGGGGGCCCGAGCGGCCGGTTTATGGCAAAATTCGCTACATGTCGCTGGCTAGCACCTCGCGCAAGTTCAATAGCCGCGCATATATCGAGAAGTGGATCGGGTAGCGGACGATAAGCCGCTCTACGCGAGCGATGGACCGATCAGAATCGGGGTGTCGTCGTGCCTGCTCGGCGCGGAGGTCCGCTTCGATGGTGGCCATCGACGCAGCGATTTTATTGTCGATACGCTCGGCCGATTCGTTGAATTTGTTCCGGTCTGTCCGGAGGTCGAGATCGGCTTGGGCGTGCCGCGAGAGACTCTGCGCCTGGTTCGCGCCAGCGTCGCTCATCCGATACGCATTGTGGCGAACCAATCCGGCGTCGATCACACTCAGGCGATGAATTCATACGCGCGGCGGCGGGTTGCGGCGCTCGCAGCCGAGGAGCTCTCCGGTTACATCCTTAAAAAAGACTCGCCGAGCTGCGGGATGGAGCGGGTGCGCGTTTACGGGCCTTCCGGGATGCCGGCGCGCGACGGAGCGGGCCTGTTCGCGGCGGCGCTGATGAAGCGGTATCCGAGCTTGCCGGTCGAGGAAGAAGGGCGGCTGTGCGATCCGCACCTGCGCGAGAACTTCATCGAGCGGGTGTTCGCATACCGGCGCCTGCGCTCGTTTTTCTCGTCGCGATGGACGCTCGGCCGGCTGGTGTGGTTCCACACCATGCACAAGCTCTGCCTGATGGCGCACTCGCCGAAGGCTTATGGCGAACTGGGCCGATTCGTCGCCGGCGCGAAACGGATCGCGCGCGAAGAATTAGCCGCGCGCTATGAGCGCGCATTCATGGAAGCGATGAAGGCGCTCGCGACCAGAGCCCGCCACGCCAACGTGCTCGAGCATATGCTCGGCTATCTGCGACCCCATCTGGACGACGATTCGCGCGGCGAACTGGTCACGCTGATCCTCGACTACCGCCGCGGACTCGTGCCGCTCGTCGTGCCGATCGCGATGTTTCGGCACTATGTGCGAAAGTTCGAAATCGCCTATCTGCGTGGACAGGTCTATCTCGAACCGCATCCGAAGGAGCTGATGCTTCGCAATCACGTTTAAAGTTCGGCCATTCCTCGACCTTGTCTTGGCGCTCATCTGAATAATTGAAGAATCGAACCTTGACAGAAGCGGACAGTTTACAAACAACCCCTTTTATCAGCCCATGCTTGCGAAACAAAAACGCCTTGATTTTATTGGTGGAGCTGAGCGGGATCGAACCGCCGACCTCCTGAATGCCATTCGGTTCTCATCGGTCACAGCCCCCAACAAAAACCAAAAAACCCCAATAAA